>CAVZFW010000010.1:0-455120 GCA_963774705.1 uncultured delta proteobacterium | reverse complement strand
CTTATGGATGCCGCTGACAGACGTCTCGGCACCCGAAAGCTATACCGCGTCAATGCAGATAATCGGGATCCAGCGGTCCCGCGAACTCGTCCAAATGGCCATCGACCAGCGCCTGACCGTCGATCAAATGACCGAAGTGTTTGGCAAGGAGAGTTGGCCGTTGAAGGCGCGCGCTGGTCTGGCGTGCTTTTTCACGCAGGAGAATATCCATGGAAACTTCGTCAATGTGACCGGCAAGACCCGCGTGAGCATCGACTTCCGCGTGGCGGAGGCTCAGTACGGCGATCTCCTCGCACGGAAGATTCCGGCAGGCTACTTCCATCTGATACCGGAAACCGACGAGGAAGATGAAGCAGTGGCGGCCGAAGCGCAAAGACCGTCCAATGACAACGGCAAACCAAACCTTTTCTACATAAACAACAATACCGGCTCTACTTTTGGTATCCCGGTGCACCTGCAGCGCTACATGCTGCTCGATTACTGCAAGCAGAATAATCTTAACTACGAGTTCGAACTGTTTGAACTGGAAGATATGGGCCACGTCCCAACGCTTAACCACACGATCAAATCACTCACGTGTAATCTGATCATGTACAGCATCTTCGCTCTCCCTGAGGAAGACGAGGCACGCAACGAATTGCTCGAAACCGCGGTGAAGCGCGGCGCGATCATCCATTTCGTCAACGAAAATCTGGTATTGGCGAACGAAAAGGACTTGGAGAACGTCAAACGCTACTTGAACTTCGCGAAATTCGGCCGTTCGCGCATGCCGATCGGATTGCCGCTTTCAGCTCACAGCCGCGAAATGTTCAAGAGCTGGGTGGCGGAATAAGCCCTGGGCAACGGCGCCGATTTCTTCAGAAAATGATCAGGCTGCTGGACCGATGCTGATTCAGCATCGGCCCAGCAGGCCATATCAGGGTTAGGTATTCATGGACTATCAGAGAGTATTGATTACCGGAAGCGGTGGAATGCTTGGCAACGCTATTTACCCTTATTTCAAGCAACGGTGCGATAATGTGATGGCAACCGACATCCAGATCGAGCCGGACGAGCACGGCTGGCTGAGCTACCTGGACGCCCGCGATGCTTCGGCGATGCGTCGGGCGTTTGAAGAATTCAAGCCGGACCTCGTGCTTCATTTGGCCGCTTTGGTGGACGTTGAGGAATGCGAGCTACGCCCGAAGGATGCCGAAGTGTCGAACGCGCTGACCGCGAAGATCGCTGCCGAACTCGCGGCCGAGCGCGACGCGACAATTGTGTATATCAGTACGGGTGGCGTTTTTGATGGCACCAAAGAGGGTTACTACACCGAGGCCGACAAGCCGAATCCGATCATGGTGTATGGCGCCACCAAGCTGGACGGCGAGATTGAAGTGCGGAAGGTTGGCGGCAAGCACTACGTTTTGCGTCCGGGATGGATGGTCGGCGGCGGTCCGCGTAACGATCACAAATTCGTGTTCATGATCCTGGACCAGCTGATGTCCGGGGCCCGCGTGATTCATGGGGTGACCGACAAAGTCGGAACGCCGACCTATACTCACGATTTTGCTATGAATCTATTCGCCCTGCTCGACCGAAAGGCGTACGGCACCTATCACATGGTCTGTAAGGGATCCGGCACGCGCTTCGACGTCGCTAAGGAAATCGTCGACATCTGCGGCTACGACGTTGAGGTAAAGCCGGTCGACTCCAGTTTTTTCAACGAACGGTTTTTCGCCCCGCGGCCGCGGTCGGAGATGCTGTTCAATCAGGCTCTTGAGGACCTCAATATAAATCTGATGCGCGACTGGCGAGTGGCCCTCCGCGAATACATTCAACGTGATTACTCTCATGCGGTGCGCAGGTAGTTCAGTTGGCGCTGTTTGAGCATGTATCCGCGCGTAGCCTCCATTAGGCATCGGACGATATCGGCCAATCGCTCGGCGCTGGTAATGTTTCGTTGAGGCGTCGCGAAGGCGCCGGCTTCGATGCTCGATTGAGTGTGGGTGGCTGCATCCGGCAAGGTCCGTGGTCCTTGCTCCCGATGTACGCAAAGTAGACTGACCTGAAACGATGAAAAGGGAGGTTTACGAATGTCCTGCGGGCCAGGATTCTACTGCGGAAACGCACTCAAAGATGGCAGGAATGGCTGGTTTGTCGGACAGTTCATGCCGACCTCAGCCGGCTTGGCGCAGCAGAGCGCGGTCGAGGTCAAGTGGGGACAGCACCCTAGGGGCGAGCGGCGGCGTGGGCTATCGCTGTATAAGACGTCTACAACTATAGCGATCCTGATTAGTGGCAGATTCGTCACGCGTCTGATTATCGATCAATCCGAGCGACAAATTGTCCTCGATGCCCCGGGTGACTATCTCGTCTTTGGGCCCGGGATATCACATTCGTGGGAGGCGCTCGAGGATAGCCTCGTTATTTCAGTTCGCTTTCCATCTCTTCCATCGGACCTGCTGGAACAGCCCGAAAACTCCTGACCGTCATTCTGCTTTCCAACGCTTTCGCCCCCGCACGTGAGGCTCAAACAGCGCTGGTGGCCGTTAGCGTGGGACGCAAAGGTGGATACCAGAGGCATGGGTGCAGGTCGGTCGCGTACCAAAACTCGTTCTAGTTGCAGCGATGCGACTCAGCGATTTGCCTACCTGACACACGATTTTACACTTTTGTCGCTCAAAAATTAGGATAATTCTATTTAATTCATCTTTATTAAGTGTTTGATTATAGATTTTTTGTTTTATCTCTTTATATCTGTCTTTGATAATTTATTCTTCTATATAACATGCAATAATAATCTAATTTATGCATTATCTAGGGGGTACACGCTTTGCAATGATTAGTGACAGTTCCGGAATCCATACGCCCCGTCCCATACCTCGGGTCGCGGTATGGGACGCTAGGAGATTAGTCACATGGGCGGCGGTGTTGGCAAAGGAACAAGAGTATCGCGTTGGGGAGAGCCATTTGTCGCTCTACTGATTGCGGCAATCCTGGTGGGGGTCGTCCATAGCCCTGCTAATGCTTCCAGATTCGGCGCTCCACTTCGGACCCACACGCCGACACCTACGCCGACTCCGACCCGCACCCCGACCCCAACGCCAACTCCGACGCACACTCCGACTCCGACGCCTTCGCCTAGTCCGACGCCTTCACCGACGCCGACACGGACCCCGACTCCAACGCCGACTCCAACGCCGACGCCATCGCCAAGTCCAACCCCTTCGCCGAGCCCTACGCCCACGCCCGATGCCATATTAACTTTCGCTCCGAAGGCGGCAGTCTCGAACATCTCACGAATCGGCATCAACGTCGGAACCTGGTCTCCGTATGGGAGTAACCAATTCAGCTCTAATGTCGTAGCTAATCCCGGGTTTGAGCCGCTGATAGATCGGGCGATCGTGGTGGTCCAAGAGAGCACGGCGAACGCGTTTGCCGACAACTCGCCAAGCTTGGCGCGCCCCGATGGGTTCTGGAACGGTGCAACATTCGAAGTGCGCACGGGTGTCTCTGCCGGAATCGGTGGGACCATTTCCAGTTCAATTGCGATCGGTGCCGACGGCCTACCATGGTTCACAGTTGGCAGCGGGTCGGTGACACTCGCCCCCGGAGACGTGGTTTCGGTGACCCAGACACAAACTTCGGGCACACCTTACAACTGGTTCTGGCCGACGTCCTCGAACGGCTATGTTTCACTCAACATGAGCGACGCGCGCCCGGGCAGTCCAGGTCACGCGGTCGTCGAAATGAAACTTCAATCAAGTCAGAGTACTGAACTGGATGACTTCTGGGACACCGACCCCAATAACATCCCTGGAGGTAAGTTCCTACCAGTAAACGGGGCGTGGGAGCTTTCGTTCTGGGCACACACGATGACTCCGGATACCGCCAACATCGCCGTCACCTTCATGCGTGCAGGTTCCGCCACTTTCATCTCGCAAAGCGTCACCGCCTCCAACGGTTGGCAGAAGTTTGTCATCGACTTCAACGCGGTTGATAGCTCGGGCGACGGCCCCCTGAAACTAAGCTTCGTTGCCACCGGCACCGCTGGAGTAACCGTGCATCTGGACGATGTGCAACTAGGCCGCGTCAGCGACCTCTCGAACGGATGGCGCGCCGAAATGGTGCAGACGCTGCAGGACCTTCATCCGGGCTACCTTCGCGATTGGCAGATCCAACTTGGCGATACGATGACAAATCGGCTGGCGAGCACTTTTGGCCGCAGTCCACAACGCTGGCAGCCTGATCCGAATAACATACTGGCCAATTTCGACTATGGCTTACCCGACTTTCTCAGCCTATGTCACCAAGTCGGAGCACAACCTTGGATAGTGCTGCCGAGCACCATGTACGATGAGGAGTTCACCCAATTCGGCAACTATCTCGCGGCTCAGCAGAGTATCTTCGGGTTCAAAGAGATAACCGTTGAGTTCGGCAATGAAAACTGGAATCCGATGTTCCGCGGTGGCAGCATACCCGATCCTATGGTGATGCCATTGGCGGCGAATCGAGCGTTTGGCCTCATTCGAGCCGCAGCGGGTTCGTCAGTACCGCTCCATTTGGTGGTCAACGGCCTCTTCGCCAATCCACAATTCGCGCGAGCAGTCGTGCCCCTGGTGCCTCAGGCTGACGCGATTGATATAGCCCCGTATTTCCTGCTCTCGATGAATGCGATTGATTCGACAGCGACCTCCCTCGCATCGATGTTCAACAACAGCGACGAGAACTCGCTTATCCCACAAATTCAGGGCTACGCTGCGGGCAAGCAGGTTGATGCGTACGAAGTAAATCTCGAGACCACCTCCGGCGATGCATTGGCATCGCAGCGCAACCCGCTTGATGCAGGGATGGTTTCCGGAAGTGCTCTGGTCAAGCGGCTGATCAATGGAATGAGTCTCGGATTGCAACGACAATTGGCCTGGGATCTGAGTAGCTATTCTGACCAGATTTCGCCGTCAATCGGCAGCGTGTACCTCTGGGGGATGGCGCGCGACGTCACGGCGGCCGACAATTTCAGGCCGACTGGCTTAGCTCTCCAAATGCTGAACAATGCAATCAGTGGCGATTATTATCCGATCACCATTTCGGGCACTGCGAGCAATAGACTGAGCGCAGCTGCGTTCCTATCGACTTCGGGCTGGACCACCGTGATCGCTTCTGCCAGTTCAACCGATTCAACGGTCGCGATCGCCTTTCCCGCCAGCGGGAAGCCTCCGACCAGAGCCTACGTGTTGTCGGCACCCTCTATGACCGCGGACAATGAGACCGCCACCAACGTGCAGGTCGTACCCACGTCAATTTCCGGCGGTGTCGTTATTGTTCCGGCATATAGCGTGGTCACGATCGTCCAATAGATTAGGTGTCCCCGCGGAGAGGATTACATCCGTCAGGTGATAGCCCGCAAACGCTCGCACAAAAGAGAAGAGCCCGGTCGCGGTCAGGCGAAACCGGGCTCTTCTTCAGTCGCGATGAAAGCGCACTAGCCTAAGGACAGGTTTGCGCGGAAATGTTCCCCTGTACCGGTCCGATGTTCGAATAGCCATCATAAGGTCCGCCCGAGACGCTGATGATCATGACGTCATGCGTCTTGTGGCCTTGACCATTGTCGATCGCACAGACCGCGGCGGTTCCGGTTCCTGGATACGAGCTATTGCTCGATTTGTAATTCACATCGAAGCCGTACGTCTTCGTCGGCAGAGGCAATCCCAACGATGCCGCCGTAGCGCACAATGCGCAACCAGTGGAGATAGGTTGGAATCCGTACTGACAGATGCTGCCGGGTCCGAGTGGCGGCGAGAGCGGAGCGCAAGTCCCGTTTATCACCGAGCCATCAACCGTCGCGGTACAATCGCTATCCGTCGCACACGGCAGCGACAAACATTGTCCGGCGTCCGTGAGCGTTCCCGTCATCTTGATGCTGCCGGGTGCAGAAAAAGATGCAGTCTTGTCGTGAAAGTTGAAACTTCCAGTTGCAGGTAGAGAGAGATCACATTGTGAAGCAGAAAAGCCGAAATTCGCCTTGTCGCCGACGACGCCGTCTTTCGATGGAATCCACCCTCCGCCAGTGACAGAACCCGGCGAAACGCATCCTGTAATCCCAACCATGGTCAACGCCAAGACGGGCAGTGCCCATTGCGAAATCCGATCAAGAACCCTCATTAGCCATCCCTCCCAATGAATCAAAATTACTAACTAAGCCAGCCTATTTTTATCTTGCTCGGCTTCTGAACTCAATCTCTGATTTATTTAAATCTAAGATCAACTCACTTAATTCTCGCAGCTTGAGCGAGAATGCAATCATAAATTCATTGAAGCTATCTCAGGAGTATTTGGCCTAAATCCGAAGAAATTTTCAAGAGGTAAGATGACTAGAAGAAATTCGCGCCACGAACACGCCGCGGCAACCATTCCGAGAGCACTTAAACGAGTCTGATGGCCTCGTAGCCTGGCTCTTCAAGAGTCGCAGCCGCGGGTGTGAAAATCGCTGTGATGCCGCCAACCGCTCGAGCAGTGAAAGCCCCATTCCCGCAGCTTTGGTCCGCGAATGAAGAGCGTGACTGGAGCGGACGCACTTTCATCAATCTCAATACGATGTGGCGTCGCTGGAGCGCGCAAAATTACGTCTCCCGGATGGCGAACCTTGTAACGATTAGCACCGAGCCATTCCTTGTAGCTCCCACTCAGGAGGATCGCCAGACTGACGGCAGGATGGTCGTGCAAAGCGTCGGTATCGTCGGACTTAAGGAACCGATGAAGATAAATATCAAAGTTCGGATTGTTATTCCGCAATTCCCAGCGCTGTAAATAATGCGCTTCAGATGCCGCTCTGATGATCCTTGTGGGTGGGTTGTTTTCGATATGGTTTAGCACGCGACGCCGGAGCGCGACCACGATGGCGCCGGGGAGTTTGATGATCTTCACCGTTCTATCTCAACAAACCGCTGGAACTATGTCGCTCAGAAAGGGCTAAAGCATTGGAGCCTTGCACACACTGAAAGTTAAGGAGCCTCGATTCGATAACTTCAAACTTTCGTAGCGAGATTTTACGTGATTCCTCACCCAACGCCCATTCGTCGGGCTTTATCGGCGATCTGGATGATAGCAGACACTCCCTTTTCCTCGAAGTTAATTCCGTTAGTGGGACGAGATTCGCGCGGGAAAAGGCGTGTTTTGGTGGTCAACGGCGCATATGAGACCGACGTACTGACTTCGACGCCATGTCCGGAGTACGCAAAATCATTGTGTCGGGGCGCAAGGCTCAGACGGCTCCGACGCTGATCGGGGAAAGCAAACTCATCGTCATCGCAAAGTCCGTCCTCCGTCACCATGAACCAAAAGCCTTGTCCGGGACGCAGCAGTTCTGGGATCTTTTCGATGCGGTGGAATTTCCAGACTAAGACCGAAGAGTCCGTCCGACTATTAACAAAGCGGCGAGGAGGTATCGTTTGAGCTGCACTGCCGTGATATGGGTAAATTGAGATCGGGCTATTATTTCAGGGCGAAGTGGTATTGGGGCATTGATTCGCAGTTACGCAAAGCCGATTACGCGCGTCGTCAGTATCCTCATTCTCGGCGCGCAGCTCATTGCCCTCGGCCATTCGCATCAGGCCAACCTCACCGGGCAATTCAACGCGCAGCCTCAGGTTGTCGCCGACGACGGCCTGTGCGCGCTCTGCCTCCTGGCCTTTCACACACCGCTTAATCCAGCGGTAACTCCTCTGATCGTACGTCCTTATGCCGAGATTCGGCTGGTGGACCCTTCGGTCACGAGCCTTCACGTTTCAATTCCGCTCTCCTCATGCCGCACGCGAGCGCCACCCGGCGTAATCGTCTGACGATTTCCCACTGACATTTCGGAAATTCGTTTAACGGGGCCGAGTGGCGCACGGCGTGCGCGGATCTGGTCGCGTGCGATTGCGCGGAGCGTAGCGCGCTGCGACCCCACATGAGCACGAGGGGAGTAATGGATGCGAAGGTTAGTAATGCTTTTCGTGGGGCTGGTTATTGCGACCGGCCAACTACTGACGCCGACGGCTGCCCGTGCGCAGGCGCGTGGCACTTCGGTTCAAAGATTAAATGGCACCGTGCGCGACGCGCTCGGACGGGCATTGCCCGGCGTTGAAGTCACTCTTCAGGCCTCCGACGGTCATATCGTCGCGAAGGCTAAGAGCAACGACCAGGGTGAATTTTCATTCCAGCAGGTCGCACCGGGGACCTATGCGACGGTGGCACACAAGACGACGTTCAAGTCGGCCACGGCAATCGTTACCGTAACCAGAAACGGCGCCAAGCCGGTCACTCTTGCGATGGCCTCCGAGGAAGCGTTGAGCCTCGCCGTCGTTGCGCAACGACTCGACCGTTCGCGCAACAGCCTCTCGCCCACCACCGGCGGCAGCTCGTACACTTTCACTCAGCGAGCGATCCAGGAACTCCCCCAGGGGAACAACACACCGCTCAACCAAGTCCTCATTCAGGCACCTGGCGTGGCCAATGATTCCTTCGGTCAGATTCACGTGCGCGGCGATCACGCCGACTTACAGTATCGGATCGACGGGGTGCAACTGCCCGAAGGTATAGTCGGCTTAACCAACACCTTCAGCACCCGCTTCGCGAACAGCCTCAGCCTGCTCGATGGAGCCCTACCGGCGGAGTTCGGCCTTCGCACCGCCGGCATCGTTGATATTCACACCAAGAGCGGAACCATAGAGCCCGGCGGCAATATTGATTTCTACGGCGGTCAGCGTGAAACGTGGGAACCGAGCTTCGAATACGGCGGCACCGCGGATAAATTCAGCTACTACGTTACCGGCAGCTACCTGCATGACACGCGCGGCATCGAGCCGCCGACCACGGGACCGAGCCCCGATCACGACAAGACCGAGCAAGGTCGTTTTTTCGGTGACTTTTCCTATTTCTTCACTCCGACTCTGCGTCTCACCTTTCTGACTGGCTCAGCCGTGACCGACCTGCAAATTCCCGGCAATGTCGATCAACCGACGGCATTCAATCTGATGGGAGTGCCTAATGACCCGAAGACCGGCCTGCCAATCTATAACTCGCTCAACGTAAGAGAGGGACAACTCGAGCAGAACTATTTTAATGTTCTTGCTCTGCAGGGCGCATTTGAAAACATCGATTACCAGATTTCAGCCTTCAGCCGCTATTCGACGATCCATTTCCGTCCCGACAACATCGGCGATCTGGTCTTCAATGGCGCCGCCTCCGATGTCTTTCGCAGCAGTTTCGTCAACGGCCTGCAAGGTGACGCCAGTTATCATCTTGGCGAATCCCACACGATCCGCAGCGGCTTCTATTTCAGCGGTGAAAATGCGTACATCGGCAATAATGAACTGGTCTTTCCGGCCAACCCCGATGGCACCCAGGCAAGCAACGTTCCTGAAAAAATCGTTGATAATGCCCAGATTACCGACTGGCTCTACGGTGTGTACCTCCAGGATGAATGGCAGGTGACCAAGCACCTGACGATCAACTATGGCGTCCGCTTCGATCTGTCGGACGCCTTCGTGCGGGCGGATCAATTCAGTCCCAGGTTCGGAGTCGTCTATAAGTTACCGACGAAGACAACCCTGCATGCCGGCTACGCGCGATTTTTCACGCCGCCGCAAACCGAGGTCGTCAACACCTCGGATATCAATAAGTTCATCGGCACCACGGGCCAGCCAGCTATCCGCTTCAACAACCTGCCGACACCGGCGCGCGACCACTACTTCGATGCGGGAGTCATTCAGCAAATCGGCAAATCGATTAATTTCGGCATCGACGCATACTACAAGATGTCCCGCCAACTCCTCGACGAAGGGCAGTTTGGTCCCGCGCTGGTCTTCACGCCGATCAACTATGAGAAGGGGCGGGTCTATGGTGTCGAGGCGACCAGCAGCTACACCAGGGATAATCTCTACGCATATGCCAATTTCGCTTATTCCGTGGCCCAGGGCACCAATATCCAATCGGGACAGGTCGGTTTCGATCCCGACGAACTGGCCTTTATCGCCAAACATTACGTCTTTCTTGACCACGATCAGACCTTTACCAGCTCAGTAGGCACGGCCTACCACTGGCGGGATTTCATGTTCACGGTCGATTCACTTTACAACAGCGGGCTGCGGGACGGCTTCGCCAACACCGGCAACTTGCTGCCGAATTTCACTGTGAATGCGGGCATCACGAAAAGCTTCGTGGCGCCGAAGGTCGGTCCGCTCCAAGCGCGCTTGACGGTGGTTAACCTCTTTGATCACACTTACCAGATTCGCAATGGCTCTGGGATCGGTGTAGGGGCTGCCCAATATGGCGAGCGCCGCGCGGTTTACGGCGGCCTCAAATGGGACATTCCGTTCCTGAGCGGCACCGGAACCGCAACTCACTGAGTAACGATCGGCGCGCCCAAACGTGGATAATATAACACTCGGATCAAGGTGACCTTATAATGCAAGAACTTCGCACAGCCTGGGAGGCATTGTCATTCGGCGGCCCGATGGTCTATCCGCTGCTCCTCCTCGGCATCATCGCGATGGCCATCATCATCGATCGCGCCGTCGCCTTCTTCCGTTGTCTGCGCCTGCCGCAAGCGCTGCTCGAGCTGGTCGAAACCTATGGCTTCGACTGGCACGAGCTCGAGCGCCAGCTCAAGGCGCTACCTCCGGTGAATGTTTACGGCCGCTTCTTCGGCGTCATCGCCACCCATCGCAAGCAGCCCGCCTGGTGGGTCGAGTCGCGCGCCGGCGATGAAGCCGGGAGCATCGAAAAATCTCTCAACCGCGGCCTCTGGGTTCTGGAAACCGTGGTCACCGCCGCACCCTTGATGGGACTGCTCGGTACGATTACCGGCATGATGCAGTCGTTCAAGGTCATCGGCGGCTCAGGCCTGGTCGCACCCACACAGGTGACTTCGGGCGTCGCCCAAGCGCTGATCGCCACCGCGCTCGGGTTGCTGGTCGCGATTTTCGCGCTCTTCGGCTTCAACTTCTTCGCGCGGATGCAATCGCAGGCTCTCGACCGCATGGAGCGGCTCGGCTCGCGGCTGGTCGATCATATTCGCCTGGATCAGGAAACCGCCGAAGACGAAGCGGCTCCGCTGACGGCGGTCGCAACGAAAGAGCGGAGGTCGGGGCGATGAAGCTCAGAAGATCGCGCAGCTATCGCCGCGGTCGCATCGAGATCATCCCGATGATCGACGTCATGTTCTTTCTGCTGGTCACCTTCATGCTCGCGTCGCTCTCGATGCAAAGCCTCAATTCGTTGCGCGTGGATCTGCCGCAAGGCGACGCGCCCAGTCTGCAACATCAGGAGCCGGTCACCCTGACTGTCACCAAGGACAGTCATCTTTTCCTCGATAAGACGCCGGTCACCCTTGATGACGTGGCGTTCAAGCTTAAGGCGATGCTGACGACGCCTGACAAGGGTGTGATAGTCAACGCGGACAGTGCGGCGCCCGAGGGGATCGTGGTGCAGGCCATGCTCCAGGCGCGGCGCGCCGGGGTGGAGCATTTTCTCATTGCGGTACGCCGCCAATGACCGCTGGCCCTCGCGCAAATCCTCTTCCCCTCCGGATGACCTCGCCGTACCTGGACGAACCGGGGCGGCGGCTGGTGTGGACACTACCGACCGCGGTGCTGATCTGGCTCGCGCTGCTGTTCGGATTTTCGCGGATGCTCGAACTGAGCGCGCCGCCACCGCCAGAACTCAAGCCGCTGGAGGCGCGTATCATCGAATTGCCACCCGAGGTCGGAGGCATTCAGGGCGGCCCCGCTCCAGCCGCCGCACCCAAGCCGCAGCCGATAGTAAAACCTGAAATACGACCCCATCCGATCGTTCATCCTCGGGCGAAGTTGAGACCGACCACCCCACCCGTCATGCCGTCGGTGACCGGCACCGCCAAAAGCGAAGCGCCACCAGCGCCATCGTCGGGCACCCCGACGCACACGGAGGGCACCGGCCCGCCCGGCGCTACGGGAACCGGCAGCGGTGCGGGCCTCGGCAGCGACACCGCGGGTGCCCGCGCGATCTATGCACCCACCCCAACCATACCCGACGACCTGCGAGAGGACGCTCTCGACGCGGTCGCGGTCGCGCATTTCAAAGTCGGCTATGACGGACAGGTTGACGTCGAGCTCGTCAAACCGACCTCGAATCCGGGGCTGAACCGATTACTGCTCGATACCCTTAAGCAATGGAAATTCTTCCCGGCGATGAGGAGCGGGGTTGCGATCGCCTCCGAATTTGACCTGCGGATTCCGATAAGCGTCCAGTGATGCAGCCGATCAGGTGCGCGAGCACTCCAACCGATCGCGACCATCCCGCCGGCCTGTGCTCAGCGTCGCTCGGTTCAGGACCTACAGCCTGGCGACGATCCTGGGTTTAGCGCTGCTGGTTTTGGGCTTGCTGTAGTACTCCTCCTCTTGTGGTTGGAATTTACCCACCCGAAACTCCTCGAGTCGGCGGTATCGCGGTTCCCGCTTGAAGCGGCGAAGGTCGCCGATGAGTCGAGGGCTTCGCCTCCGAGATCTAGAGGCATACCAACGACCTTCTTTGGCGACTAGCCTGCACATGTTATCCGACGGTCACCAAACACCGAATCGCGACAAAGTCATCCGCGGACGCGATCGCGTTTGCGACTCGGACGGCTAATTTCGTTGTGCGGGACCGGAACGAAGGGGATTACGGATAGTGCGACTATCGTTGACATCTTTCGGTTTCCTCGCCAGCCCGGGATGTCGTCGCTGTAGCGAGAACTCGCCCAAGCTAAAAGAAATACTTCCTGGTTGATGCATTTGGACTCTTGCCGATGGCTTTATCAACGCGCATCAGCGCTCAAACCCAGCGACCGCTCGCGATCGTGGTGATTGGCGGCGCCCTGGCAATTATGCTCCTGACGCGCATACTGCAGCCCGTTCTGATCTTTCTGTGCCAACGAGGGCTTCGCCAGGAAGATGCCCGCAAGACTGCACCAGTCAACTCGATGGACCGATTCTAGGATTCTCGAAGTTTCCTGCAGTATTGCTTTATCGACTGCAGAGGCCTGCGGAATCGGGCGATTGAGGACCCGGGTCGTTGCTTGTTTTCGAGTGCAGGAGTAGCGTTTGCCCGTGCGCTTTCTCTCGATATTCCTGATCGCTTTATTGCTTCCGCTCAGCATGCCAGCGCAGTCTGCGATGGCCTGTTTCACAACGGCGTGCTGCGGCCCGAATTGTTCGAGCACCGCTCCAGTGAATCAGCTCAGCTGCTGCAAAGCGCCAGTCGCACCCGATAGAGCAACTAGCCAAGCGCAAGACGCGCAGCATTTCGATTCGATCGCGAGTATGCCCATAGCGGCCGTGACAGTTGCGATTTCGCACTTGCGGAACATCGTCGTAACTCACGGGTACTCGCCGCCTGACCGTCTCGCTTCGTTAGCACTTCTCTGTTCCCGACAGATCTGAACCTTCCATGAGCGCGTGAGTTGAAGCGCGGATGCGTCGCATCCGTCGCTGACGCTCGCGCTGCCGTCCGTCATCGCCGTCCAGAAGGCTTCTGCCGATCAGATCGGCAGGTCAAGACGTGGATTTTCGATCTGCGACACGCAGCCGCGTGTAATCAATCGCGGCTGGAAGGTTGGAATTTGTGAAACCATCCGCAGGCATTCGCCGCACGAAGGCGCGAAATGTAATTGCGACTCTATTTGCCGTCGCAGGTCTGACCATCATTCCATCGTCGGGATACTGCGCAGGACGGTGGCGATCTGGCTTCTCCAGATCTCACTCAGTCCGGCGCTGGCGTCGAAGCCGCCGTCGGTTCCAATCGACTGCGAGCGCTGGTCGACGAGGCCCTTTCCCGTAGCCCCGTCGTGCTGGCGGCGCGGAGCCACTGGCAGGCTCAGACGAAGGTCCCGATCCAGGCGGCAACGTTGCCGGATCCGCAGATGTCGCTGCAGCATTTCACGGTCGGAAGTCCGCAACCGTTCTCAGGCTATGAAAGCAGCGACTTCTATTACACCGGCTTCGGTGTCTCGCAGGACATTCCAGGTCCCGGCAAACTCCGCCTGCAGAAGTCCGAGGCGGAAAAGGACGCCGAGTTCGCCAAGCATCGCTACGAAGCCGCGGAGCGCGAGGTCGAGGAAAAGGTCAAGGAGATCTACTTCGAGCTGTTCTATCACGCGAAGACGCTGATGATTCTCGATCGCAATCAGGACGAGCTCCAGCAGATCCAGCAGATCGCCGAAACGAGGTATCGCGTGGGTCAGGGCCTGCAGCAGGACCTGATCAAGGCGCAGCTTCAGACCACCGAAATCCTGAAGGAGCACGCGATGCACCATCAGGAGGAGGATCAGGAACAGCTCGAACTCAAGCAGCTCCTCGGGCGCGATCCCGACTCGCGCAATATCGAAATCGGCGAGATCGATCCGACGCACCTGCAGCTCGATTCATCGCAGCTGGCCGAGCTAGCAGGCAGCGGTTCACCCGACCTTGCAGCGGATCGTGCGATGGAAGCGCGCAGGCGTAGAAGCGTTGAAGCTCGCGCATCAGGGCTACTGGCCGGATTTCACGGTCGGTTACTCGTACGAAAAAACCGGCCCCGGATTCCGCGACTACTACATGCTGAGTCTGGGCGCGAAGGTTCCGCTCTATTTCTGGCGCAAGCAAACGCCCGCGATCGAGCAGGCCGCGCTTGAAGCCGAGTCGGCGCGCGAGCAAACGCAGGCAACTCAACTCCAGGTTTCTTCCGACGCAGAAAGCAGCCTGGTCGCGATGCGCACCGCGGAACGGATCATGTCGATCTATCGAGACGGTCTGATCCCTCAGGCCGAAACGTCGCAGGCTTCGGCGATGGCCGCTTATCGAGTCGGCAAGGTCGACTTCCAGACACTGCTTTCGTCGGTGCTCGATTTACAGAACCTGCGGCAGGAGTACTACCGCAGCCTCGCTGACCACGAGATCGCGATCGCCAAAATCCAGCAAGTAATCGGTGACCGAAAATGAATTACAACTCTCTAAGTTGGCGACTCTGCAATGCTGGTGCACTCGATCCTTGTGTTCTCGCCAGCGCCAATAGCCTATGGAGCTGATTCCCAGCTCGCGCCAATCCGGATCACGCCGGAGCGTCGGCAATTGATCGGACTCAAATTCGCGACCGTGGTGCGAAAGGACGTAAGCGATCGTCTCGAGACCACCGGGAACATCGAGGCCGACGAACGGCTCCAGGGCTACGTGCAGACGCGCTTCGCCGGATGGATCGAGCAAGTGTTCGCGAACTCGACCTATCAGTACGTCCGCCGCGGACAGCCGTTGTTTACGATTTACAGCCCGGACCTCGTTAGCACCGAGAACGAATATCTGCTCGCGATCGACGCCCGCAAACGCGTCAGCAACAGCTCAGTCGCCGACGTGACCACCGACGCGTCATCGCTGGTCGATTCCGCCGCAGAACGTCTCAAGCTCTGGGGAGTTTCGCCGCGCGAGATCGCACGGTTGGAACGCGAGCGCACTGTCCGCCACGCCGTCGAGATCGACTCGCCGATGAGCGGCTACATCGTCGAGCGCAACGCGCTGCCCAACATGTACGTTCAGCCGGACACTCGCCTGTTCACGATCACCGATCTGTCGAAGGTGTGGATCTACGCGGCCGTTTTTCAGGACGAGATCGGAAAGGTCCGTCCCGGCGATCCGGCGACCGTTACGGTCGACGCCTATCCGGGAACGAATTTCGATGGACGCGTCGATTTCATCCAGCCGCAAATCGATCCGATGACTCGCACCGCCAAGGTCCGATGCGAGTTCAACAACCCCAAAGGCCAGCTTCTTCCGGGGATGTTCGCGCACGTCGCGCTCGACCTTCCGATGGGCGTCCAAACTGTGATTCCGGACACCGCGGTTTTGCGCACGGGCACGCACAACGTCGCCTTCATCGATCGTGGTGACGGCTATCTCACTCCCGCCGAAGTAGAGCTGGGCTCGCACGTCGGCGATGAATTCATCGTGCTCAAGGGACTCTCGCCAGGTCAGCAAATCGTCAGCTCGGCCAATTTCCTGATCGACTCGGAAAGCCAGCTTCAGGCTGCAGCCGGCGCGTTCGTGCCACCTTCGCCGGGAGTCGGTGCGAATGCCGTTGGACCAGCAACGGAGGCTGCTCCCCAAGCGAGCATCGAATTCACCAGCGACCCGAATCCTCTCGTGCGAGGCCATAACAACGTGATCGTGACGCTCCGCGATTCCAAAAGCGCGCCGATCTCGGGTGCGCAAGTAACGGTGTCCTTCTACATGGCGGCGATGCCGGCGATGGGAATGGCGGCGATGCATGCGCAAGGCACCGCAGTCGATCAGGGCAACGGCACGTACGCGGCGAAAATCGAACTGCCCAGCGGCGGCACCTGGAGCCTGACGATCACCGCGTCGAAGGGCGGCCAATCGATCGCGACCAAGCAGGTGAACGTATTAGCCAGCGGCTCGATGGCGATGTGAGGGGAAGAGGTCATGATCGAAAAAACAATTGATTGGTGCAATGCAAATCGCTTCCTGCTGTTCTTCGGTGTACTGGCGCTGGTACTCGCGGGCGTCTGGTCGCTCGATCGAATCCCGCTCGACGCGCTGCCGGACATCTCCGATGTTCAGGTGATCATCCACACCGAATGGATGGGTCAGCCGCCCAATCTCATCGAGGATCAGGTGACCTATCCGATCGTCACTGCGATGCTCGCGGCGCCGCATGTGAAGGCGGTCCGCGCGCAGACGATGCCCAACGACTCATATGTGTTCGTCGTGTTCGAAGACGGCACCGACATCTATTGGGCGCGGAGCCGCGTGCTGGAATACCTGCAGCAGATTACAGGCAAGCTTCCCGCCGGCGTGAATCCCGTGATCGGGCCGGACGCAACCGGCGCAGGCTGGGTGTACGAATATGCTCTCGTCGACAAGAGTCACACTCACAGTCTCGCCGACCTCCGCAGCTTGCAGGATTGGAACATCCGCTATGCGCTCGAAACCGTGCCGGGCGTTTCGGAAGTCGCCACTATCGGCGGCTTCGTAAAGCAGTACCAGGTCAAGCTCGATCCGAATCGGCTGCTCGCGCTCAAGGTCCCGCTCGAAACCGTGATCGACAAAATCCGCGACAGCAACGGCGAAGTCGGCGGGCGCGTGCTCGAAATGTCGGGAGCGGACTACATGATCCGCGGCCTCGGCTATGTCCATTCGGTTTCAGACCTCGAACAAATCTCCGTCGCTACCAACAACGGCACGCCGGTGCTGATAAGGGACTTAGGTGTGGTCAGCCTGGGACCCGACCTGCGCGAAGGCGCTGCGGAGTGGAACGGCGACGGAGAGACGGTCGGCGGCATCGTCGTGATGCGCTACGGGCAGAATGCCCTCACCGTCATCGACGGCGTCAAGCGACAAGCTCGCTCAGATTCAAAAGACCCTGCCGCAGGGTGTCGAAATCGTCGCCGGCTACGATCGATCGGGACTCATTCAGGAATCCATCAACACGCTGAAACGCGATCTGCTCGAAGAGGCGATCATCGTCAGCCTCGTGATCATCATTTTCCTCTTTCACCTGCGTTCGGCGTTGATCCCGATTCTTGCACTGCCGATCGCCGTCATCGCGACCTTCATTCCGATGTACTATCTTGCAGATCAGCTCCAACATCATGTCGCTGGGCGGTTTGGCGCTGGCGATAGGAGTGCTGGTCGACGCTTCGATCGTGATGGTCGAAAACGGCTATCGGCATCTGTCAGACGCACAGCATGCAGGCGTCGCTGAAAGGCGAGCCGGTATCCGAACCTGAACGGCAGCGAATTCTGTTGTCGGCTGCAAAGCAGGTCGGCAGGCCGATCTTCTTCTCGCTGATTATTATCGTCGTCTCGTTCCTGCCGGTGTTCCTGCTCGAATCGCAGGAGGGACGAATGTTCCGGCCGCTGGCCTACACCAAGTCGTTCGCGATTGCCTTCTCCTCGGTTCTCGCGATCACGGTGGTCCCGGTGCTGATGGTCCTATTCATTCGCGGCAAACGCCTGCGGCCCGAGGAGGACAACCCCATCTCGCGCTTCTTCCAGGCCATTTATCTGCCGGTCATCCGATGGTGCCTTCGTCATCGCGCGATCGACGATTGTCGGCCAACGTGATTTTTCTGCTGCTCACGATTCCGCTGCTGTTCAAGATCGGCAGTCAGTTCATGCCGCCGCTGTATGAAGGATCAAGTCTCTACATGCCGACTGCTCTGCCGGGAATTTCCATCTCGTCGGCGGTCGATCTGATGCAGAAGCAGGATCAGATCATCCGCACGTTTCCCGAGGTCGAGAGCGTATTCGGCTCGGTCGGACGCTCAGATAGCGCGACCGACAACGCTCCGCTGGACATGTACGACACGACGATCATGCTCAAGCCGCGCGACCAATGGCGAAAGGGCATGACTTACGATCAGCTCATCGCCGAGATGGACGACCGGCTGCATTTCCCCGGTCTGTCCAACTCGTGGACGATGCCGGTCGAGAACCGGCTCGACATGGAGCTGACCGGAATCAAGACTCCAGTCGGACTCAAAATTCAGGGTCCCGACGTCGATCGGATTCAGCAAATCGGATCCCAGATCGAAGAGATACTCGGCTCTGTCCAAGGCACGCGAGGAATCTTCGCCGAACGGGTGTCTCAAGGATTCTACATCAACGTCGATGTCGATCGCTCCGTTGCCGCGAGGTATGGCCTGACAGTCGGCGACGTTCAGCGCGCGGTCAGCTCGGGTATGGGCGGCGAGAATATCGCGACCACCGTCGAAGGGCGCGAGCGCTATTCGATAAACGTTCGCTATCTAGCAGACTATCGCAACGACCTCGACGCACTTCGTCGGATACTGATCATGACGCCAACCGGAGCGCAGATTCCGCTCGGCGAAGTCGCGCGTATCACCTTGAGTCCGGGGCCGTCGATGATACGAGACGAAGACGGGCTGCTGACCGGCTACGTCTATGTTGACCTCGCGACCTCGGACTACGGCAGTTACGTTGACAACGCGCAGCGCGCGCTCGATCGGCAACTGCATCTGCCGGCAGGATACACGCTGAAATGGTCGGGAGAGTATGAATTCCAGTTGCGCGCTCGCAAACGCCTGACGGTCATCCTGCCGATCGTCTTCCTTCTGATATTTGTCTTGCTCTACATGCTCTTCCAGTCGGTGACCGAATCGATCGTGCTGATCCTTCCGACCGTGTACGCGATGACCGGCGGGCTGCTGCTTCAGTACATGATGGGCTTCAACTTCAGCGTTGCCGTATGGGTCGGCTACATCGCACTGTTCGGAATCGCCGTCGAGACCGGCGTCGTCATGGTGATCTATCTTCACGAAGCTCTGAATCGTCACATCGCCGCCGGCGAACTCAGCTCATGAAGGCGTCGAGTCTGCGGTGATCGAGGGTGCTGTCCAGCGGCTTCGGCCGAAGCTGATGACCGTCGCCGTCGTGATGCTTAGTCTTGCGCCAATTCTATGGGAGAGCGGCATCGGCTCCGACGTGATGAAACCGATCGCCGCGCCAATCGTGGGCGGCATGATCACTTCGACGATTCACGTCCTCATTCTGGTGCCGGTGTTCTTCGCGATCATGAAAGAGCGGGCGCTGAAGAAAGGAACATTGCTATAACCCCCGCCTCGGTGATGCGAGCTGGGGAGTCGCCCAAGTCGCGATCTCAGAATATTTGACTCACGTTAGATATACTTCTATATATTTGAAAATATAAAGAAGTCGATCATTATCGGAGCACTTAGTGCCCTAGCTCAAGAAACACGTCTCGATATCTTCCGTCTACTGGCGAGATTCCGAATCACGGAGAAAATGACTCATCTAAATATGGTTTCCAGCGGCGCACCGGGAGTAGCCGATTTCGCATCTACCTGCGGGTTGATCATGCCCTGCTGTGTTCTGAGTTGAAGTTGCGAAAAAGTAATCGTTACGAACCTCTAACCCAGGACACTAGAAAACGAAGTCTGCCTCCTGCGATTCCTCACCAAACCAGCCAATCTCCGTCAAGTAGTCACGAGCGAGGTTTTTCGCGACCTCATCGGTTAGCTTGACTTCTGGAAGATGGCTGCGAACTGCGACGAACACTCTCTCGAGACCTTGGCGAAAACCAACCAGGCGCTCATCCAGATTAACATCGCTCGGCTTCGCGTGTCGCCGATCATGCGCATCGTCCATTTGAAAGGACACATATTCGACGGCTTCTTCACGCGTCATCGCTGCCTCTCCTTGTTGCCAACTGTCCGGTTCAGGAAACTGAAGTTGGCTTCAATGTGTATTGTGTATGCTCCTGGATTTTCGCCAGCTCGATCTTGGAGCTTTGTTACAGCGCTCGGACTAGCGCACCGTGGCCGACGCGGTGCGGCGAGCGAGGTGCATCAGCCCGTCGTAGGCGGCGTACTTGTACGCCTCGCTGCGTGTCGGAACGGCAAAGGTGGCGTCGATGAACCGATCGATCGTACCGTCCATCTGGATGACGAACTGTCCAACATGGATCAGCTCGCTGGCAACTTCTCCAACTATATGCACACCGAGCAGCACTTTGTCGGACACTCGGAACACGAGCTTGACGAGACCATCGGGAAACCCGGAGATGCGGGCCTTGGCGTTCGTACCGAAGGAGCATCGGCCCACTTCGTAATCGATACCGGCGGTTCGGACTTGCTCTTCGGTGAGCCCAACCCAGGCGACCTTGCGAATAGAGAAAATGTAGGTCGGTCGGAAGTGATCGACTTCGCTCTTGAACTCGAAGCCGAACGCTTGGCACATCGCAACCCGCGCCTGCTCCATTGCCACAGCCGGGCGGCCGCGGAAGCGTACTTAAAGGAAAGACGATGAGAAGCTCCGAATGGCGGGCGCAACATACATCTGTTCCCGGTCTCTCACGTCCCCCCCATCTAAAAGGTAGTCAGTACTTTCGGGCTTATCCAAGGATTCGACGGTCCGGTTTAGTTCCCTGAGGAACCAAATCATTCGAGGCTCGGTCTACGCTGGTCTTTTCTCATCAGCGGCCTCATTTGTTCTCTGGATAACGCTGTTGAAATCATTGTAGATAGCATTTCAACGGTGCCCAACTGATGAAAACTTACGCAAAGCTCTTTCGCAAAGCGGAATGAAAAGCTCTGTTCGCGTCTGTAAACATGGAATTCGAGGATTGTCGAACTGCCGCCCTTGCAGGCTGGCCTACTTGAAAGAGTGGCATCGGCGGCGGCGCATCCGGTGGTCGAAGGCGCGCCATGCGTGAAAGGAAAGAAAGGGGGGATGCGGATGGAGTAGCGATGTAGGTTGAGGCGGATAGGATTTACCGGCACAGCACTGCTCCAGAGAGGTGAAAGGACGACCGATTCGTCAGAATTCGGTTACCTAGGGCACGTTTCTGCCTGATTCTCGCGACTTTTTGAACTTTCGTCGGTTACGCTCGCGGGATGGAGGCAAAGCGGACAGCCGAGATTCGTCAACTGCGTGGCCTCAAGAACCTAGCGTGGCTTTCCTCAAGTCAAATCAAGCGGCTTGCCGCTGCGCTCCGCTATCGAGGCAGGTGGAGAAACGCGGAGATTTTCATCAACGACAAGCAGATTCGCCCGAACTCGCCTTCATTCTGCTCGCCGGAGTCGCCCGCATCACGTGCCGTAATCGCAAAGGCGACCGCAACGTAGTGATTATGGTCGCACCCGGCATGATTCCAGGCTTCCCGGGCGCCGCTCGCGTTGTGGCTCGTCGTCGGTATCGCCGGCGGATCGCTCTGATGACCGAAGAAAACATCGAACCCGCCGCGATGCTCTGGTTGCAGGGTCCGGCGATTGTTCTGTTGTTCCTACAAAAGAGAATTTCACGAACAATTCGGGTCATTTTTCTGAAGATAGAGCGGACTGATCCTGCTGGATCAGCTGCGTGCCCTCGATAAGCAGCGGCGCGAACGCCGACGCAGAAGGAAGTTCGCGATTAGCGTCGGTAGTTCTGATTGAGACGACCGGCGTCGCTTTGGACCAGAGCGTTTGCGGGTCACGCACGGCGGCAAATTCGCCTTCTCCGCATTTATTGAGGCCGCTGGAGTGCTAGAGTTCCAGGAACTCCTGCATCTGCTGCAATGCTTCGTGCAGCGCCAGCTGAAAGGCGCTGCCGTGAGGCTGAGGGCCGGCGAAGCCCAGCTCGTGCTGCAGTCGGCGATCGACCACCTTCAGATTGGCCCAGCCCAGTATTTGCTCGCCCCATAGCATGGGCATCGCGTAATGGCCGAAGCGGCGCTTGTGGGCCGGCACATAGGCCTCCAACTTGTATTCCCAGCCCCAGAACAACTGGAAGCGCCGTCGGTCCCAGACCACTGGGTCGAAGGGTGCGAGGAAGCGTAGCCTTTCGTCGACCGGGTGCCGGGCGGCCGCGGGCTTCTCGCCCTGCGGCCAGAACCACAGCAGTCCATCGACCTGGGCATGGGCATAGCGGGATTTGGCGCGCTCTTGGACCTGCCGCGCCTCGGCGGCCAGGTGCGGCACGCCATAGCGCAGCAGTCCACACAGATAGCCCAGGCTGGCCGCAGGCAGCGGCGCGTAGAGCTGCACCACCATGTCTACCAACTGGCCGGCGCGCGCGAGCCGGTCCTCGGGGCTGTCGTCCAGCGGCGGGTGCTCGGTCGCCTGGTAGACCCGGGTGCCGGCCTCCCGCCGCGCCACGCGCAGCAGCCCGCGATAGTGCAAGCCCTCCAGCAGATGCGTGCTCGCATTCAGGTCGCCACCCCAGCGCTTGATGCGGCCATGGTCGAAATACGCCTGCACGTCCTTGGGGTGGGTGCGACCATGCTGCCGCACAAAGGCCAGCACCTCCTGGGCCTGCGCCTCCATCCTCGCGTCCCAGGCGCGCGGGGCGGCGCGCGGGTGCAGCAGGGACAGGGCCTCGCGAGGCAGGAAACCGTAGTTAACGAAGAAGGCCTCTTCGATCGCCAGGCGCGGGTAGCGGCGCTCCAGCTCGCCGACGCGATAGTCCTTAACACGCTGCGCGAGGATCAGATCCTGGGCGCGAGCGGGCGCCCGCATCGGGTCGGCCTGGACAAAGCCCAGGCGCGCAATGGCCCGCGGCAGGCTGGTGGCCTTGAAAAGGCTGCGCGTGATCGCGTAGCGGCGAAGCTGGCGGATACTGGGGGCTTTGAGAGGGTTCACGCGTGGCGTCCGTTAGGGCGCATGGGGCTCATTAGTGCTCACCGCCCAAGAGCGCGGCGCGCAGCGCAGCATTAGAGGCCGAACCAATATCGTTATCGTGAAAGATCGCAAGCGTGCCGTCATCGATTAATTTGAGGACGTCGCCGCCCGCCGCGTGGATGGCCGATATCACAACCTCCGTATAGTCGTTGAGCAGTGGATACGATCGCGTGCATTGTGGACAAATGATTACTTTCAGCATTTTTTAGTAATATTCTAGTTGATTTTTAGTGGTGATAATCATATACCTTCACCCGTAGCTGGTCAGGAAAGGGGAGATTAAGCATCTGGGTGGCGACTAACCGGTTCAGTCATTTGAGCCTGTCATAATATCCGTCGACGCCTTATCCGTAGCTACTTGTAAGCGCCGTCAATTCTCGTCCTCTGATTGATGATTCAGAGCGCCGTGAGCAGCAGACGCTGCTTGCGGGTAGAAAGACCTGAGTTCGAAAACTTGAGTCCTTTCTGCACAGTGTTGCCGACTGCTTTCGAAGTTTTGGACAGTGTTCGTCGCGAAGCACGATTGGGAGCTTGGTTCCAACCGTCCGATCTCGCCTATAGGGGGATTCTGAGATGCAAAAAGATGCCGTTAGCCTTGTCCGAATCAGATTTATCGTCGTGGCTGCTTTTGTCGCCTTCACGCTCCTTATGCCCGCGGTGGTGCGCGCCGATCCGACCGCCGGCGCCTCGGCACAGCCCGCGTCGTCCCAGGGCCTTCGGAACGAGCAGGAGGAGCGTCACAAACGCCAGCAAGAATACATCCGTGAACACTCCGATAGCTCGGGCAAAGTTCGCCCCGGTGCTTACGCGAAAGGGATAGAGCACGTGCGCCAAATGAAGATAGCGCCGTACATCGGAGCCAAGCCGCTGGGCGAAGCGTCGCCCACCTCGACCAAATAGCCAAGCTATCCGTGAAAATGGGTGCAGACCGTGGTGCACGTGGACTCGAGGGCAGTGAACTGTTCGACAGATTTGGGGGAGGAAAGAAGTGAGCCGACAAAGCCGTCCGGTTTTAATCCTCGCAGCAATTGTACTAGTGGCCGCAGCGGTTGGAACATATCTCGTGAGCGCCCGTGCAACGGGACTGAGTGGTGTGCAGTGGACGCAGATTGGCCCCGCTCCGCTGCAAATCAATTCTGAGCAGAACTTTCAGGGTGCCGGACCAGATTCCGGCCAGGTGGTCGATATAGCGATCGATCCCCGCGGGACGAGTGATCAAACAATCTATATCGCTTCGGGCAGCGGTGGAATCTGGAAATCGATCGATTCCGGTACCACATGGACGCCGAAGAGCGACCAGTTGCTGACGCTCTCAATGGGCGCGGTGGCGCTCGATCCGGGCAACCCATCGATCGTTTATGCCGGCACCGACAATCCGGCCTTTGGCGGCGATTGTACCGAATGTAACTTCAGTGCCGTGGGTATCTACAAGTCGACCGACGGCGGCAATAGCTGGACGTTGCTCCCGAACAGCCCGGCGGGCGTTGCGATCAGACGGATCGTCTTTCCGGCACCTGGAGTACTGCTGGTTGCCACCACTGGCGGGCTTTATCGCTCACTCGACGCCGGCGCCCACTTCTCGCAGCTCACCGTTTCAGGGGCCCCAGGCAATGGGATCGACGACATTCGCCTCGATACCCAAAACCCAAGCACCACGGTGCGCGTCTCGATTGCCGCGCTGGGAATCTTCGTTTCCACTGACATTGGCGACCCCACCCCGACCTTCACTAACTCGTGGACCGCGTCGAATGGCTCGCCACTCCAAAACACTACTGTAACGGGCGGAACGGTCGGTTTCATTGCTTTCGCGCAGTCGACCACCGGTGGCATGCACGGAGCGGGACAGACAATCTATGCGACGGTCGGCAACAACACGCCGACAAAATTGGCGCCCAGCAGATTTCTCGGTATGTGGGTCTCCACGGATGGCGGCAGCACCTGGAGCAATCTGCCCGGCGCAAACGCGGCCGGCGGCGCCGACGGCAATAACGGTAGCGGATGCCAGTGCGGCTACGATCAGACGATTGGGGTTGATCCTACCACCGACCAGACGGTCTATATCGGCTTCCAGGAGGTCTGGAAATCGACCGACGGTGGCAGCACCTTTAGCGGCAGCGCAATTACCCTCAACCAGGTCCATTGGGACAACCACGCGTTCGTGTTCGGCCCGCACGACGCGAGCGGGCAGACCTTTTATACCGGTCAGGACGGCGGAATTGCGACCACCAGCAACGGCGGCAGTAACTTTACCAATATCAACGGCTCGACCTCTTTCAATAATGGGGCGATCGCAAGCAATCTGTTACGCATGATCGATATCGGACGCGGCTCTAATACCAACCGGCAGTGGACTTATGGTGGCTTTCAGGACACCGGCAATGCGCAATTCGGGCCGGGCTATGTCGGCACCACCTGGCAGCTCGGGCAAGACGGTGACGGCGGTCCGATGACGGTGGATCCCTGCGATCCGATGCATGCTATTACCACCGACGACGGCGGGTATTCGCAGACTACTACCGGGGGCAGCGGCGGCAGTTGGAGCGGCAGCGTGACCTTATCGCCCGGGGTTCCAGCGGGTCTTAGTCTGAGCGGCAACGCTTTCGCGTTCGACCAGACCTGCGACAAGACGGTTTACGCGGGCTTCACTATTTCCGACCCGACCGGCGTGGTCGCGACCACTTTCGGGCTCTATCAGAGCACGGATAACGGCAACAACTATACAGAGGTAAACAACAACCTGGCCGCCACCGTTTCGACGATCGCCACTGCGAAGATCGATCCGAACGTGGTCTGGGTCGGCCTGAACAACGGCAGCCTGGTCTACAGCACCAACGCACTGCTAGGCGCTACCTCGACCTGGACCGCGCTTCCAAATCCGTCGGGCACGGGCCAGGCAGCGCTCGGTGTTGCGATCGATCCACTCAACACCGACACGGTATTTGTGGTTTATCCGGGGATTAACGGCACGTCTCCCAGCAAGCACGTCTTCAAGACGATCGATCGAGGTGCTCATTGGAGCGACATCAGTGGCACCGGTACCAACGGTCTGCCAGACCTACCGCTTGCTGCGATCGCGGTCGATCCGAGTACCAGCAGTACGCCCCGCACCGTAATTGTTGGCGGTGACGGAGGCGTGTTTCAAACCACCGACGACGGCGCGAACTGGCAGGTGCTCGGCTTGGGCTTGCCGACCGTGGACGTCACTGCGGTCGCGCTGGATTCGAGCACGAGTCCATCGCTGCTGCGCATTGGCACGTACGGCCGCAGCAGTTTTGAATTGGGTGCGGCGACGGGTCCGCTGCTGGCGATCAACACCAATCTGAATTTCGGCATCATCTGCGCGAGCCAGACGCCAACCACGCTGCTGCAACTATTCAACGTTGGTGCCACCGATCTCACGATCAACAATATCCAGCGGGTGTCGGGCAGTTCCGATTTCACGATCAACGGACCGGCGTTTCCGACCACGATCAAGCCGGGCGAAGAAATAGACTGGACGATCACGCTGACGGCGACCTCATCGAGCACCAACCCGGAAAGCGCGGTGTTCGAGATCGACAGCAATGACAGTTTCAACCAGAAACAGCAGATAACCTATACAGCGACGGTGGGAGCGCCCAACGGCAGCACCGTTATCGCCAACGGCGGTGACTTCGGGAACGTCTGCTTGGGTTCGTTCGCGGACCTGAACCTGACGATCAACAACAGCGGAAAGTGCGACCTGCTGGTCAGCGGAATCGTCTCTTCGGACCTGGACTTCCTGGCGCCGAGCACGCTGGCATATCCGCTGGCGGTGCATAGCGGAGCCTCGGTAGCCGCGCCCGTGCGCTTCGAACCGCTGAGCTTCGGGACGAAAAACGGCATCGTCACGGTTGATAGCACCAATAATCCGGGCGGTAACATGAGTGTGAACGTCACTGGGTTAGCATCGCCCGGACATATCACGGTGAGTGGCGGAGGTACGTTCGGCAACGTTTGCGCTGGGAGCAACGCACAGCAGACGATCACCGTGGGCAATACCGGGCCGTGCAATCTGCACGTCACCAGCGCGACGATCAACTGTTCTGACTTCACAATAGAGGGCAATCCGTTCCCGGCCACGCTGAGCGCGGATTCCAGTCTCCCGCTTACGATCGCGTTCACGCCGACCTCGGGTGGGCCGAAGACCTGCACGCTGACCATCAATAGCGATGATCCAACCAATCCTACGGTAACGGTGACGCTGACGGCGACGACGCCGGCGGTGCAAATCGACGTGCCGCCGGATGCGGCGCCGTTCGGCTACAACTTCCCTGCGACGGTGATTAAGAACCTGGGGGCGTGCAGTTCGCAGAACCCGTTCCCGGTGTCGAACAACGGCAGTTGTCCGGTGAATATCACGAGCGTCGCGATCGACGGGGCGAACGGGGCTGATTACTCACTGGCGGGGCTACCATCACTCACGACGCCGCTGCAAGCGGGGCACGTCCTAGGTGAGGGCAACCTCAAAAATGTCTTCAAGCCGACGCTGATAACGCGCGCTGAGCAGGGTACCGTGACCGTGACCTACGAGACGGACCCGATCACCCATGCGACGACCGCGGTGCCGCGGAGCCTGTGCGGCGAAGGCACGTCGCGAGGCGCGCGTGTGCTGGTGACAGCGGGCGGTCTGCCGGTGCAGAGTGTGAACAGTATCCAGCTCCATCGGCTCGACTCGAACCGCAAATCGATCTCGATCGACAACTTTATCAATGCGCAGTTGCAGACTGTGACCCAAGCTGCGCCGTGTGGCTCGTTCCAGTTCCAGCGCGAATGGGGCGGGGTGACGAATCCGATCCAGCTGACTGCCGGTGACTATCAGATCACGGTGAGTGCGACGGTCGGCAAAAAGAGGATGAGCAAGACCGTCTCGTTCACACTGGGCACGTGCGATTTCAATCAGAACATAGTAGTGCCGTTCTGAATTGACGCCGCGGATCTTCGGGTGTCTTGGGGAATGTAACAAGCTGGCGGGCCGTGATAAGCCCGCCGCTTTATTTTGAGGACCGCGCAGAGTCTCGCGATAAGGCGCTCTCGAAGACTGAGAGATCCTTAGCCAGCGGGTCCGGGATCTGACCGTCGGGGTGGGGAGCATCGAGCGGTTCCGCTCGCGTACGCGGCGCTTACCCAAATTCGGTGGAGTACATTAATCTCACCAGTATCGAGGTTTGACCGCCACGGCTGAAGTGGTACGTGGAGCGAGAGCGGTGAGAGTATCGCCTTCGCATCGTTTTGAGAATCCATAACCCTTGGTTGTTAAACCAATTAAGATGAAATCCATGAGGGCGCAGGTCGGATGGACGCACGATCCGCGCGATCCGAGGTCTCATTCAGACCTCGCTGCCTTTCCAAATTTGGTGGTTGATCATCTGAATCGGTGCCTGTAGTGCACCAGCAGATTTAGACAAACGGCCCGCGTGCTAACAAACTCGATCGGCCGATGCGGGAACCAGGCTCATCTTGGTCGTATTCGAGTCAAAAGGGGATTCATAATGCCAGTTCATCGGCCATTGATGGGACTAGCGCGCGCTTAATCGCAAGTTGGCCGCTACTTCAAACTCGACAGTACACCGGAGATTCCAAGTTCGCACTCAATATCGTTTCTTGACATTCATGAAGATCTGCCTTGAACCGTCGGACATCGTCGCCGTGGTGATCGTCAGCCATCGCCGGAGGTAGTATTGTATCGACGCCACCTGGGAAGGCGTGGCGCTCGGGTTCCCATTGAGATTGGGCGAGACGGAAACGTAGGTGTTTTCATTGAGATAGCGGCCGAGTCCGATTGACTCGCCGCTCACACTTACACCGAGCGATGCGAGGCCCAAGGATTCAGAGAGAGCCTGGCCGGCGGCCCCCATCGCCATCGACTGCGCCTGGTGCTGGAGCGTAATTTTTTGTCCCTGGCCAAGCTGACTTGTCGTTGTACCAAAGAGAATCAGCGATAAAATATCCGCTTGAGCAAGCTGCGGCTGGCTTTGCAGCTTGATTTCGGGTTTCGAGGCGGTACCCGCCACGATCACGTCGACCGTATAATCTGACACTGCATACTGCGCGTCGATATTTAGGGTCGGGTCGATCTCAGATCCACCGGTGAAAAGGATTTGCCCGCTTGCGAGCGTAAAACGTTTGCTTTGGAACGCCAACCATCCTCGCACGGTATCGATCTCTCCAACCACTGATATCGGACCACCCGCGCGCTTGTTGATATCCAGGGTGCCATCCAGCTCCACCTCCGCGTTCCGGTGACGAATCCAGTTGTTTCGCTGAATATCGACTTTCAAATTGATCGCCAGATTTTTGAGCGCTTGGTTGTTGGCGTGTTGGCCAGATGACTGCCCCGGAGTGGAAGATGTAGTCGAGCCGCTGACGGGCGAAATCTTTTCCCCAGGTCGAATGACAACGATCGTGTCGTCCGGCGGAGGTGCCGAAGACCCGCTTAGAAAATCCAGGTCCGGATGAATCGTCGTGTCTACGACTCCGATTTTTCCCTGGATTTGCGGCGAGTCCGAGGTGCCGCTTGCGTGAATTTCCCCGTTAATCTTTGCGTGGTACCGCTGGGTAGCGATTGCGGGCCACTGATGTATCTGAAGGGAGGCATTGATCGCGCCGGGCGAGTAGTTGTCGTGAAGTGCTATCGAGCCGCTGCCCCTGAGCGTGCCCTCACCGGCTTTCGCCGACAACTCCGCAATCGCGATACTGGTCGGCGAAGCGAGCAGGCGCAGCTCGCAATCGTCAACCGTTATGCCAGTCGGCACGACCTTTCCGCCGCCACCGGTAATAACTAAGGTCCCGTTAATCGCAGGATGAAGCGGCGGTCCAGTCAGTTCAAGATCGGTCTGCAACAGGCCGATGGCATTGCTTAGCGTTTTAGGTGCGACACCGCCGAATGGCGCGAGCCGTATCCCCGCACTATGCACTCGCATTTTCTGATTATTGCCGATCGTCGCGGCGAAGCCGTGGGCCCAGTTGAGGCTCACCGGAATATCGCCGTTGAGGCTAAGCTGATGGATCTGATCCTGATCGAGTGTGACATCCAGTGCCGCTGTTGACGGTTTGTAATTCGGTCGCCGCATTCAGATCCCCCAGCCTTTGGGAATTCACCATCAGGCCATCTACGGTCAGATTTGCCTCGATCAATGGCGCAGTCGACGTTCCGCTTATCACAACCGCTGCGGAAAGCTCGCCCGCGATTTGTCTGCCTCTCCGGCATCAGCGGCCGCAAGACCGCGAGATCGATGGCGCGCGCGTCGCAGGGCGACCTTCTGGGCACGCGCGCGGGCGATCGATGCGTCGAGCGTCAACGGCGAACACCGTTTACGAGTGCGAAATGCTCGACTGAGATGTGCTGCTCATCCTTTGTAAACTGTGCCGGCTCCGCTAGATTCCAGGTGCCGTCAGGGAGTGCCAAAATCAACTGGTCGAGACTGCCTGCAATCTGATTGGGTCGATAGACAACTGTCGCTGCGAGACGATTGGCATTGTTATTCTCGTCGTGTGCCACCATTGCGATACTGATGTGAGGCGGCTGTCCTCCATCCATCTCCGCATGCGCGGCAACGGCGCGCAATTTTTTTCCGTTGGCCTCGAGCGCGGTAAATTGCGTGTCCACGCCACCTCGTGGCCAGCCACTCTGGCCGATTCTATCAAAATTGTAGTTGGCGTGAACGCTAGCTATGCTCAGATTCGATAAGTGCACCGATTGAAGATCCATCTTGCCCTGCGCGCGCAGTGCTGCACCTTTCGCGCCGCGCAATACTCCCTGAGGCAGTGCCATCGAGAATCAGGCGGCCATTGCCAGTCGTTCCGGTCAACTCTGAGCCACGGAGCAATCTGATTGGCGCGCACCTGGTAGGATAGTTGTGTTCCGGCGCCGGGCACGATTCCGGCGCTGCCTTTGAGGCTCACGGTGGTGCCTTGGCTCAGGACTTTCGCCTGGGAAATATCGATCACGCCGGCTTTGATCTGCGCTTCGAATCGCGCTTTCGAGAGGAACGCGCGCGACTACCGAACGGACCGCCTGAAAGTCGATCCTGGCGTCGATGTTTCTGCAGATCGCTGCCGCTTCCCTGAATAATCGTTTGGCTGTTGAGATCGGTCGGCGGTGCTGACTGCGAAACTCCCGCGGCGTCGAAATGTTTCGTCTTGACTACGATGTGATATTGGGGATTCCCGATGACAACGCGGTGCCGCCGAGATTCAGACGCCCTGGTCCGTTGGTGAGATTTCCGTTGAATTGAACGTTCCCATTCTGCGCTCCGCCAATAAAATCGAAGTTCCCGACATCGTACGTCCCACTCGCAAGGTCTGTATGCTGATCTTTGTATTCGCAACCAAAGCCTGAAGATCCGATCCTTCACCTCGAGCATCGATCGATACATCAAGCATGCCGGCCAGCTTTTGCGGCAATGCCAGCGCCTTCAAGTCGAGCCGAGCGAGTGAAAGGTCGCCATTGAAAGTTGGCGCTTTTCGAGTGAGATCGCCTTGGAGATTTGCCTCGAGCCGGGCGTTGCCAGCGGCTAAGTCGGCCTCTGCGCGCATCGCATTGGCGGTCCCCTTCAGGCTGATGCGTCCCTTGACATCCTTGCGCAGCGGATAGTTGGGTAAGCATAGTCGACAGATCGGAGGCGGCCAGCTTATCGATCGTGATGGTCACGTCGCTGTCCAACGTCTGAACGTTGCGAATGACGCCTGATAGCGAAACCGTCCGAGGCCTGAGTCGTCAGGCGGAGAGCTTTGATTCTTACTTTCGGCAGGACCATTCGCGCTGCTATAAGAAAGGGCGGCGTACAGATCCGTCGGCGGCATCCCCGGCGCGGCGACGCGAGTCCGCAGCTCGGTTAACTCGGCTTCCAGGCCGGCAGGTTTGATCGCGATATCAGCGTCGAGATCGGCAGCTTGCAAAGCGATAATGCGGGCCGCTGGCTCCTTGCGGCGCGAGATCGATGGTCGCGTTGCGAACGCCAAGCTTATCGAGATAAATGGCAAACGCGCTCGAACCCGAACTCGCGGTGGCTGGGGATTTCGAAGCCAGCGCCTTGATCAGATTCCATTCGCCGTCACTCTCGCGCTGGAGATTAATTGCGGGATCGACGGCGATGATTTCGATTCGTGCTTCGCGCCAGAACAGCGGTATCAATGAATAGCTGGTTCGAATTTGCCGAATCCGGACGATTGTCGCGCCTTCATTCTTGATGCTCAGCTCATGAATTATGAGCGCGCCCCAAATTGAGGTATCGATGTCGCCAAACGTTACCTCGCCGCGAAAGCTGGTAGCCAACAAACTGCTTACCTGGCGTTTGAGCAGACGTCCGAAAGAGTCCGTGCGAAGGTAGATTGCTCCCGCAACAATGAGAATCACGGCGAGAAGAGCGAGCATCAGAAGCACTCGCTTGAAATATCGAACGAAAAGGTTCATCGCTCAGAAGTATTGTCCGATGCTGAAATAAAACTGCCAACTGCTGTCGCCGCGCGGCTTCTGAGTTGGAAATCCGACATAGAAGTTGATCGGACCTACCGGAGAATTCATTCCCGCTGCCGGACCGTAGCCACACTGAAGGGCATCGACGCGCAGATCATACGGTTGCGTCGCGACCTGACCGCAATCGAAGAACAACGCGCCGTTGAGCTTCCAGACCAACGGACGGCGCAATTCGACCGATCCTTCGATCAGGCTCAGACCGCCGAGCGGATCATTGCTGGCGCTCAAAGGGCCGATGCGTCGCAGGCCATAGCCACGAACACTACCCTCGCCACCCGAATAAAAGCGTTCCGACAAGGGGAACATCACCGATGGTGCTCTGGGTATCAGAGAGGCCGACCTTTAGACGCGTCGCCAGCACCGTCTGCCATCCGACTGATTGATATTTCCTTGCTTCGGCGAGTACCCGCCAATAACGATAGTCGGCACCAAAGCTGTGGTCCGAGAGATTTCCCAAAAGGGAAACGATCTCTCCACTCTGCGGATTAAAGGGATCTTCGGTGTTATTGAAGGTTACTCCCGCCGATGGACCTGAAAGGATTCCGTTGCGCCGAAATCCGCCAATCGCCGCGATAGTCGATGCATTAACCGAATTGAACTTCAGGTACTCGAGTCGCCATCCAACGAACGCCGTGAAGGAAGGCGAAAGCTTGTAGTCGATATGCGGGTCGAAGCCTGAAATATTACCCGTATAGGTCTGATAGCTTTGCTGCTGCTGAGAGGCCTCGAGAGTCAGACTGGACTTCGGCGAAAAAAAGCGTGGCTGCAGGAGCTTGACGTCGAACGTGCTGTTGACATTCGAATAAGTTCCAGTGACCGAAAGCTGACGACCACCGCCTAAAAAATTGTAGTCGGTCCATCCGATAGTCGCATTCAGTTGTGTCTGGGTGTTGTATCCGGCTCCGGCGTTCAGTGAATGTTTCGGTCCTTCATGGACCGAAATCGTAATCGGAACGACGGCCCGATCGCTCGGATTGTCTTCCTGTTCGATATCGACCGAACTGAACAGGTTGAGTCCAACGATAGCGCTCCGTGATGCCGCCAGCTTGCGCGAGTCAAACGGCTCTCCGGACTTGTAGGTCAACTGCTCCTCGATCAGCTTCGGATCGACTTTTTTGATTGCCAATGATTTTGGTGTTGCCGAAGACGCAACGGCCTCCCGGCTCGACGTCATATTGTATGCGCGCCTGAAGTGGTCCGACCTCGACCACCGCATGGCGATGTACCTTGGCGTGGGCGTACGAATGAGTCGTATATAGATTAAGCAGGTCCTGTGCACCTTTCTGATACGCATCCTGGTCGAAGACGTCACCCTTATTGAACAGAAGCTTGAACGATCGATCCAGTTCTTGCGGCGGAGGAGAGCTGTTCGCGACCTTTATGTCAATCGTAGCGACCCTGATCGGCTTGCCCTCGCTAACGCTTATATGAGGTGTGACTTTGTCCTTGCTGAGAGTGAGATCGTAGGTTATGCGCGCGTTGTAGTATCCATGCGCTTCGTAAAAGCGCTTCGATATGAGCCAGATCGTCTCTGAACGTCTGCGTATCGAAGTCAGGAAGCGGCTTCCAGACCTGATACCACGGATCGCTCTTTCGTCGTCATCACGGAGACCACCGCATCTCGTGAAAAAGCGTGTTCTCCCGAAAGATCGATCTTCTCCAGCTTGTAGTGATGTGACGGGTCAAGATCGGCGATGGTGAACCCGCCCGCTTCCGGATCAGCAATGAGAAACATACTCAAGAGTGCAATGACAATCGCCGCGAGAAACGATCGCGCCATTTTACTCAACACGCCCTTATGTGACGGGGATTTTACAAACGCAGCACATCGGTTGGTCCTCTAAAAAACTGCCGAATAGCGCACTGACGCTGTCTGCGACAAAAGCACCGGGCCTGGCCTGGAAGGCGTAGACGTGATTTTCCATGGGGAGATAAAGGTTGCATCGTTGGCGATAGACAATTCCGGCGCTCGTATTTTTGAGTGTCAGTGCTTCACCCACGTCAGGGTCGATCACGATCCGTCCCGAGCGTTTTCGTTTGCTTCCGTTGCGTCCCGAACGGATCTGCGAGCATCTTCGCTCCGCCGATTACCGCTTTCTCACTGTCTCCCGATTCCACCCTCTGCTGAATGGATCTGTCTAGCCCCTGAAACTGGTTCGTACCGATGATAATCGACACTTTGTGCGGCGCCTTTGCGCAAACAGTTTAAGATCGGCCAAACAGATCAAAATCACGACCAGGGTCAGGATTGTCGGAGCAAAGCTGGATTGCGGTGTCGTCTCCATATTGATCCAGCAAAACAGAGAGTCTCGCTTTCCAAGCAGATGGGGAGCGGTAAACGTTCGGATGCTCCGAAAATGCTCGTTGGCTCGCGAGATCAAGCACATGCTTGTATGAGATGCTTCCGTTTGCCAGTGACGACGATTTGCTTTGAACCTCCGCACAATAGGTGTTAACAGCGATTTTGTTGATCGAAGCTGAGCGATCGTGTTCATTCGAGGCCGTAGCCGGCACGGCGACGAATAAAGACCCGGCAAAAATTGCCCACCCGAACAATTGACCAAGCTGAGCCAATGAGAAATGGCTTTTGCTCCGACTCTGTTTGTTCCACACGTTCCTCACCTCCTTCGTAGGAAGCAGCCGGAAACAACCCTGCGAGAGGTGTGCCAAAATAATGATTCGCAATATCTCTTTGAGAGCGAGAGAATTGCGCGGCTAAAGCTGGAAATCCAGATTTTTCCAACCCCAGCCGTGCTCAACGAGCTAATTCTCGCAATTCAAATTGAAAAAATTGCTTAGTCTACTCCGAGCCGAGGAAACCCGCGGACCGCGAAACGTGCATCAACCCAAGAGCGGCAATTTCTGCCCTTCCTGTCCGAAATCGGTTGACGCTGCCGCTCTCGCCACCCTACTCGACGTTGAATCACCGGCACAAAATCTGCGTTCCTGAAAATAATCGTGCTCGTCGCGAGCACCAGAAACCTGGCGCGAAGATCCTGGCGCTGGCTCACCTACTAATCGGCGTGCAGCGAGGCTCGATCAGGAACAACCAGCAGCGTATTCGGCTGTACCGGGTCGTCGAGCTCATCGGACGATCGTCGACGTTTTCATCGACACTTTTACCGCCGCACTTATCCAACTCCAGCCGCTGATGTTGGTTGAGCCCGGGCAACTGGGGATTGTAAAGCAATGATCGCGCCGCCGCTGCCAGATGACAAATGGATGCAAGGGTTCGCGGGGAATAACGCCGTCTCCACGGTCGTGAGACACCGTCGCCGCTCCCTTCGACGAGATGACAATACCGCTATGAGGCCTTCAAGCTGACGCGAGCATTTGCCCGCGAATCCATTTCACGATGACCCAATTGGGCCTCAGACTGGAGAACACACATCACGCCGGATCGCGCTCTGGGGAGAGAAAGGTGCCGTGGGCAAGCTCCGGGATGTGCTCGAGGTGTGGAGACAGCATGCGCATGCATCCGTTCAAGGGCGAGCGCTGAGCAGCGGACACTACCTGGCGGAAGAGCAGCCGGAAGAAGTACTGCAGGAATTACTGCGATTCTTTGCGAATTGAGGCGGAAAAATGAAGTCCAGACAAATCGATCAGTCCCCAAAAACATTTATTCTCGTCTTCAAAACCGGCGACGAACTGGCGAGAGGGCTGCTTGAATTCGCGGAGCAGGAGAAGCTGTCGGCCGCGAGCTTTAAAGCCGTCGGTGCGCTGTCATCGGTACGCCTGGGGTGGTTTAGCTGGGAGAGCAAGAAGTATGAGGCATCGGTTACGCTCGACGAACAGATGGAACTTCTGTCGCTCATTGGCGACGTTGCCCTGAAGGACGGAAAGCCGGTTGTGCATGCGCATGCCGTTATCGGCAAGAAGGACGGTACTGCACACGGCGGCCATCTGCTTGAGGCACATATCCGCCCGACCTGTGAGGTCATACTCACAGAGAGCCCGATCCACCTTCAGAAACAGTTTGATCCAGAATCCGGTCTGGTGCTGATCAGGCCCTAGCGGTTGATCCTTTCTGCGGCGCTGGTATCGTCGGCCTGGAAATCGTTCCCCGAAGGTCCCTTTCCGTAAACGCGGTCCGGAACGGCTACCTCCAGCGCCGCCGCGTGGCAATTCAAGACGCTATTCGCGATCGGGATCAAACCTGGGGAAGCATCTCCCACCGTTTCGAGCTTGATGCGAAATCGATACCCCAAGCCAGGCCCGAGTCCCGATGATTCTAAGCACCCTGAATTCACCATGCGGAATTAGATCCAATCTCTCGACACCGCGACAGTCTCATACGACTAATCCGAAGAGTCGGAAAAACTCCACCCGTTGATCGCACACCTCCAAATTCTTCTGCCTCCGTTGCTTCGTGAATTGCAGCGCACTGGTGAAACGCTGTCCGTAACCAGGCGATCGCGTCGCCCTCCTTGACAAACTCGGACATTTCTCGGACCGCAACAGATCGACGGAATGGCCACCAAGATGAACCTTCAAAGCCATATATTTCTTGGATTTTTTGGAGCCACCCGTCGGATTCGAACCGACGACCTGCTGATTACGAATCAGCTGCTCTACCAACTGAGCTAGGGTGGCTTAGCCCTATACCGCCGCCGAAATTCGGAACCATTTTGTTATCATGAAGCTGCGGTTTCTCGATAGACCCGCCGCGCAAATGACGCTGACCTCTGCGATCGAGTCGGCTAAGTATAGGCCCGCGCAGTTTGCGGCCGGAAACCGACAGGATCGATCGGTTTGAGGCGATCATGCGAGCGTTGGCCGCGCCTAGCGACGTAGTTCGTACAGCGCCGAAAATGCGTCCTTCACCGGCAGTCGAACGAACCCCGTGAAACCCGCCTCGGCTGCGAGTTCGCGCGCTTTCTCTTCGCCCATCAACGCGCCGATACCCGCGCCGCCGTGCGCGAGCGATACCGTCATGCAGTAGAGCGTGCTCGCTGCATACATCATGCGCCCGATCGGGTTGATGTTCTCCTCGGGACGCGCAGATACGTTCATCTCGACCATCAGGTAGGCGCCGTCCGGCTTGAGCGCTCCCCGAATCGATTTCAGCAAGCCCACCGGATCGACCGAATCGTGAATCACGTCGAAGCACGAGATGAAGTCGAATTTTTCCGCCGGCAGTTTGGTGCAATCGACGACGCCGAATTCAACCCGGTCGGCGACCCCCGCCGCGACCGCATTGGCCCGCGCGCGATCGATTGACCCCTGATGCGCATCGTAGCCGTGAAAGCGCGAGTTCGGGAAGGCCGCCGCCATCGCAATCACGCCGCGTCCGCTTCCACAACCAACGTCCAGCGCCAACGCACCCGCCCTCAGCCGCGCCTCGACCTCGGGCATCGCGGGCAGCCACTTGCGCACTAATTGATGGCGGTAGATGGGCGCCGAGCCGCGCTCGATCGCCTCGAACACCTCTGGAGGATATTCACTCTGCGGCAGTCCCTTACCAGTGCGAAATGACTCCATCAGCTTGGGCGCCATCGAGACTTCCGGCACGATCATCTGCATGAATCCGCCCATGAAAAACGGCGATTCTTCATTGGCGAGAATCATCGCATGCTCGGGCGTCATCGTGTAGCGCATACTCGCCGCATCGTACTCGATATACTTCGCGGCGGTCATCGCGCCGAGCCATTCGCGCAGGTAGCGATCGTTCAGGCCCGTGCGCTGTGCGAGCTCCGCGACCGTCACCGCGCCCGCCGCCGCGAGTGCCTTGAAAATCCCGAGCCGGTCGCCAATATAAGTAAGCGCCCCCTGCATCGCGGCCCCAAGGTCGTTCGTCATCAGGCCGGCGAATGCCTTCACTTTGACCCAATCGAGATCCGCTTGCGAATTTGGATTCTGTTCCTGCGCCATCTGTGTGTGACTCCCGTTACCTGACGACTATCGTCTTAACGTCTTATCGTCGGCTGCTAGTTGTATCGTCAACGCGGACGATTCTCCACCACTTCAGCGCTTAGGAATCAGTCGTCGGCCTTTGCTGCCGAGGCGGCGAATAACTCCAGCTGACCGCTTCCCGCGTCCGCGCCATTGTCGATCAACTCCGGCGCGAACAGGCCCGGACGCTCGGCAAAGGGCCGAAACTTTTCGTACAGGTCGCCGAGCTTCGCCAGATAGTATTCGACGTTCTCGTCGGGATTCGCGGGGTCGTACTCGGCCGCCATTTTCGCCGCCGTACTGACTTTCGCTCGCGTGCTGCGCCCGGCGACATAGTACGATAGTCTGGTCGCCGCTCAAGTACGGCCGCGCCGCCGCCAGCGCGAGTTCATAGGCTGCGGAGATATTGCGCCGGTTGCCGCCAATTTTGTCGCGATATAATTCGGGCGAATCCTGCAGCGTCTCGGTCTTCATCAACTGCCGGATACCGACCTCGTGCCGCTGTAGCCGGCCGCTGCCAGTCCGCGTGAAGCTTCGCTATTTCTTCCGCGTCGATCCTCGAGCAGCAGGCGAAACAGCTCCTCCATGAATTGACGCTGAAACCGCTCCAGCCCGCGCGATTTGCAGCCCCGACCCGCGAATCGTCATCTCGCCGCGATCGTCGAGCAGAACGTAGTTCTTCATTTTGTAGCTGAACATCGCCGGATAGCGGCCGTCGATTTCCAGCCGGATGCCCGTCGGCATCGTCCGGCCGATTTCGTCGAGCAGCGCCTGCGCGGCGGTCTCGTCGTCGAGCGCGAACGGCGCGACGAAATAGATGCCGTCGGTATCGACCTCGATCACCTCTGCGCCGCGCGCCTCAAGCTCCGCCATCGCCTGCGTGATCAATTCGCGCCCGCGGCTCGTGACGACGTTGGCGGCCGCGAAGTCGTTGAAATGGCCGAGCGAAAAACCGAGATATCCGTAGAACGAATTGATCAGAATCTTGAAAGTCTGCTGCAGCGCCTCGAGGTCGCGCCGTTCGGCGCCAGCCAGTTCGCGCGCCGCGGCCTTGGCCTGCACGCGGAAGCTGCGCAGGTCGGTGAGCATTTTCAGGAACACGCCGAGCCGATCCGACGCCGGCTGATGCTGGCCCTCGATCATCAGCGACGGATAAAGCGAGGTCACGTCGCAATGCAGCACGTTGCGCGCGACGCCGCAGCGGCGCACTTCGGTGTAGCCGCCGAGCACCTCGGTCGGCGCCTTCGGCGCGGGAATCGAATGGCGCGCAGCCAGGTAGGCGCGCATCAGCAGCGCGTTGATTTTCGTCGCATTCCCGCGCAGCACCGCGCTCTGATACGAGTACGGAAAAATCTGCGCCTGCACGAAGTAACTCGGCGACAATACCTCAGCCAGCGCGCGCGTCTCGCGCACGTCATCGAGCGCGTAAGCGAACAGCTCCTCCGGCCGCTGCTCGAAATGCTCGCTCACCCGCGCCCGCGTCGAGATAAACGCGATCCTCGCGCGCCAGGCCGAAATGGATCGCCAGATCCTTCAGCCCGAAGCTCTCGAGCTCGCGACTCGCGATATCGTAATGTTGCGCGAGAATCCACGTGTCGATAATGCTGCGGCCGTAGATGTCGTAGCGCCGAAACGCGATCGACCGCTCGGCGATTTGCATGCGCGACGGCCGTCCGCGCAAGCCGCTGCCGTCGCGGCCAAGCGCGAGCTTCACCCGATGGCGTCGTGCGCGCTCCTCCAGGTATTCGAGGTCGAAGCGAAACAGGTTGTGACCCTCGATTACGTCGGGATCGCGCTCGCCCACGATCCGCACCAGCTCTTCGAGCATCGCGCGCTCGTCCATCTGATCGCCGCGCAGCACGCGCTCGAAGCCGTCCGAATCGCTGAGCGCGATCGCTACGATCCGGTCGCCCTCGCGCGCTGCCGTCGGGAACTCGAAGCCCGGGCTGATGTAAGTCTCGATATCGAGCTGCAGCCGGCGCAAATCGCCGAATTGCAGGCCCATGAAATACGTCGTCCCGCTCAGCATCAGGTACTGCTCGACCGGATCGCCGAGTGCAAACCACGGCGCGTCGGGCGTCCCGCCGGCCTGGCCGGTGGTCTCGCGCAGATGGCGCCGCGCGGCCTCCAGCGTGTCGCGGTTGTCGAACATGATGGCGTGGCGATAACGGAAATCGCCCGCCAGGTCGACGATTTCGTGCGTCCCGCGAAAACCCCGCATCAGGTTGCGGTCCGCGATCAGCACGAACAGTTTGAGCGGCCGCCGCTCGCGAATTATTTCCGGCCGTCACCAGTACGACGTTTGAATACTTCGACTTCGCTGCTCGACGCGATCTCGACCGCGACCACGCCCGCATCCGCGAGATCGCCGAAGAGCAACCGATTGCCGTAAAACTGTTCCGAGATTGACTGATATCGATTCATCAGCGCGCGTTTCCCATCCGCTTATCGCGATGGCTGCGCTTCAAAAAAAGCCGAGCAGCGCAAGCCCGGCCAGGAAAATCGCGTAACCGATTCCGCCGATCATCAAGGTCGGCGTGCCGAGCTCGCCGTCGCGCACGTTAATCAGCAGAATTGTGCTCGAGACCAGACCGACGGCGCCTGCGAGCAGCTCCGGCGGCGTCAGATGCCACGGCGAAAATGCCAGTCCCAGCGCCACCGGGATACACGACTGAAAGACCATCGCGCCGGTGATATTAGCCACTGCCAGATGGTCCTTGCTCTGCCGAATCCAGACCACTGAGTTGTACTTCTCAGGCAATTCGGTCGCCAGCGGACTGAGTATCAATGATAGCACGCCGGGATTCAGGTTCGCGTGATGTGCGAACAGCACGATCTGATCGACGAACGCATCCGCGCCAATCAAAATCGCGAGGACCCCGACGATCACCTGCGTGAGCGTCACGCGCAGCCGCGGCGCGTGCGAATTTCCGCGCAAGACCCACCCAAAGATGCGCTCGAAGTACAGCCCATTCTCCAACTCGATACCCTCGGCGCGCTTCAGCCGCAGCATCGTCACGCTGTACACGCCGTATGCCAGCAGCAGGCCGACCGCCGCCGCCCGCCGCGCGACGACGCCCAGGTTGAGGAGCCCAAGCCCGGTTAACAGCAGAAATATGGGTATGAACCAGCCCAGGTCGCGAAGCACATGTTCTGGCGGTACCGTCATTGCCACGCGCGTGCGCCGTTTGCGAAAGCCGATCGCCGCAATTCCCATCACGAACAATGCGAGCGTCGAGAGCATCAGCGGCGCACCCATGATCGCCCCGACGCCGACTGCGCTATGCGACGCGTAATCTTCCGGCCCGCTCAGTAGCGCGACCGCCGGGATGAAGGTCTCGGGCAACGCCGTGCCGACGGCCGCGAGCAAGCTTCCCACCGCCGCCTCGGAAATCTTCAGCCGATGGCCTGCCCACTCGACGCCGTTGGTGAACATCTCGGAGCCCGCCAGGATTATCGCGAAGCTGAGGATCAGAATCAGAAGGTGGATCAGCAAATTCAAAATCTCCGAGGCGCTCGACGCCTTTCAGCCTAGCAGGTGCTTCCACTGGCACGGAACGTCGTTTCAGAAATGCATACTCGCGCGTCAGTATTTTCGGGCGTATAATCGTTTTAGGTTAGAACTTCCGCGACCCGGCGGAAATTGAATCACCTCACGGCCAATTTCGTTGTTATAATAAGAGTTGGTCCTCGCCCCGCCTGGCATCCGCGAGGCCCGCTTAAGCGATCAGCTTGGAGGCCGCCTTTGACTGAAGCCGAACTGCCAAGTATATTCAAACGCTTTGGCAACTCCAGACGTTTCTGCTATGGATTCGCATCTCGCGCGCAGCGCGAATTCCATATCCTCAATTACGCTGCGGCTTATTTGTCACCGCTGCGCTTTGCGGCGCATGGACCGGTGCGCATGAGACCGGCCAGGACGGACGCGTAAAAGCATGAAGCAGAAGTACGAAGGGAAAGATTTACAGGGTCTCGTCGATCTCGGGCGTGAGCAGGGTTACCTGACTTTCGACCAGGTCAACGACTTCCTGCCTCAGGACGTCGCCTCGCCCACCGACTTGCGGGCGGCGCTCGAAAGCTTCGAGGACATGGACATCAAGGTCCTCGACGAAGTGCCGACCGCCAACAGCGACGATGACGATGCGGTCGAGGCCAAGGAGGAGCCCGAGGAGGCCGCCGAGACCCCGGTGGTCGCCGATTCGCTCTCCGAATCGTCCGATCCGGTTCGCCTCTACCTGAAGGAGATGGGCAACTTCCAACTGCTCTCGCGCGAGCAGGAAGTCGAAATCGCCAAGCGGATCGAGGCCGGCGAGAACGAGGTCGAAAACGAGGTCCTCCGCTCCCCGGTCACGCTCGACTTTCGTCATCGAAGTCGGCGATCGCATCGAGGCGGGCGAGACCGACCTGCGCGAAAGCGGTCTTTTCGAGGAAAACGAACCCGAGCCCGACGCCGACCCGACGAAGAGCGTGGTCCCGAGGCCAACGAGAAGCAGCTCAAAAAGCTCTTCACTGCGGTCAAAAAGCTCAAGTCGCTGCGCGCCAAGGTCGAGGATACCGAAGACAAGCTCAAGGAGCGGGCCAAGGGACCCAATCGCAGCCAAGCTCGAAAAGCAGTCATGGGCAAGCTCAAGGACGGCATCAAGGAAGAACTGGCCGACCTCGACCTATCGCGCCATGTCCACGAGGCCGTCATCGGTGAGATGCGCCGTCTGCTCAAGGAAGCGCGTGAATCGCAGCGCCGCATCCAGCGCTACGAGGACGCCACCGGCCGCAGCAAGGCTCAGCTGATTCGTGAGGCCGCCGACGCCGACGACCGCCGCCACGTCCTCAAGGTCAACGGCACCCGCGAGAATCTGCTCGATATCGCTGCGCGCATCAAGGAAGCGCAGAAAAGTCATTCGCGAGGTCGAACGGCGCGTCAAGGTTCCGACCGACGACTTCGCGCGCTCGATCGAGACGATCGCGTCGGGTCAGGACAAGAGCCGCCGCGCCAAAAAGGAACTGACCGAGGCCAACCTGCGCCTCGTCGTCAGCCTCGCCAAGCGCTACACCAATCGCGGCCTCGGCTTCCTCGACCTCATCCAGGAAGGCAACATCGGCCTGATGCGCGCGGTGGATAAGTTCGAGTACCAGCGCGGCTACAAGTTCTCGACCTACGCCACCTGGTGGATTCGCCAGTCGATGTCGCGCGCGATCGCCGACCAGGGCCGCACCATCCGCATTCCGGTGCACATGGTCGAGACCATCAACAAGCTCCTGCGCGTCACTCGCTTGCTGGTCCAGCGCCTCGGGCGCGAACCCAGCCCCGAGGAGATCGCCGAACAGATGGAGATGCCGCTCGACAAGGTCCAGAAGGTCCTCAAGATCGTCAAGGAGCCGATTTCGCTCGAAACGCCGATCGGCGACGAGGAGGAAAGCTCGCTCGGCGACTTCGTCGAGGACGAACTCGCGCCCTCGCCGGTCGAGGCTGCCATCCAGGGCAACCTCGGCGAGCAGACCCGCAAGGTGCTGGCGACGCTGACCCCGCGCGAGGAGCAAATCCTGCGGATGCGCTTCGGCATCGGTCAGAAGACCGACTACACGCTCGAGGAAGTCGGCAAGCAGTTCGCGGTCACGCGCGAACGCATCCGGCAAATCGAGGCCAAGGCATTGCGCAAGCTGCGGCAGACCGGCCGCTCGCGCAACCTCGAGGGCTTCATGGAACGCGAAACCTGAGGGCTGCTGCTCGCGAGAGTCCCAATATCCTTAAGGTTTTTCCCAAAGGAGCGGATGCCACAGCGTCCGCTCTTTTTTCGAAGCCGACACTTCGGCCTACTATCCTCTCGATCTCATAACGAACCGCGCTCGTGAGCGAGCAGCGCACCGCAATCGGAAGTTGAGCATCATAGCGGCTATCACTGACGATGCCGCGTGGATTTCTCGAAATCCCGACCGCTCGATAATTTTCGGCACACATTCTCGTCTTCATAAAGTTCCGCCGAGAGTTGCTTTTCCATTTGTGGCGACGCAAATACTATCGACCGTCCGAGTTTTCGCTGAGTTGACCAACAGGGAGGCTCGAATTCCATCACCAAAACCTACGACCTGATCACGATTGGCGGCGGACTCGTTGGATCGGCGCTCGCCGGTGCGATGGCCGAATGCGGTTCGCGCGTTCTCATCATCGAGCGCGATACCCATTTCAAGGACCGTGTCCGTGGCGAAGGGATCGTGCCATGGGGCGTGGACGAAGCCCGCAAGCTCGGCATCTACGATCTGCTGCGCTCGAGCTGCGGGCACGAACTCACGCAAGCCGCCGCCACTTTCGGCCCATTATCGATGCCGCCGCGCGATTTGCTTGCGACCACTCCGCAGCGGACACCCGTACTCACCTTCTTCCATCCTACGATGCAGGAAACACTGCTCGAATGGGCCGCCGGCAAAGGCGCCGAGGTGCGGCGCGGCGTAACTGTCACGGCCGTCGAGGGCGGCGCCGATCCAACCGTGACGATGGTCGCTCATGATGGGCCGCCCGAAAATCTCCAAGCCCGCCTAATCGTTGGTGCCGACGGGCGCCGCTCGATGGTCCGTCATTGGGGTGGCTTCGCTGTCCAGCATGACCCCGAGCACAATATTGTTTGCGGTGTCCTGATGGAGAACATGCAGGTCGCTGCCAATACGTTCCAATTGTTTATCGATCCAGGTCCCGGGAAGATTGTCGCGATTTTCCCTCAGCGCGATCGTGTGCGCGCTTATCTGGGATACCCGGCCAGCGCGTCTTATCGCCTGCAGAGCGAGCGTCAAATCTCGCACTTCCTCGAGGAATCGGTCACGGTGGCGCCGCCCGAATACTATTCTGGTGCGCGTCCGATCGGCCCGCTAGCCTCATTCAGCGGCGCCGATTCCTGGGTTGACCATCCGTATCGCGATAACGTTGTGCTGGTGGGCGACGCGGCAGCTTCCAGCGACCCCAGCTGGGGCCAGGGACTATCCCTGACGCTGCGCGATGTTCGCGTGCTTCGCGACCAATTACTCGCGAGCGGCGATTGGAACGAGGCCGCTAACGGCTACGCGCATCAGCACGATTCCTATTACGGAGTCATCCATCGGGTGGACAATTGGCTGACCGAGTTGCTGTTGACGCCCGGCGCGCAGGCCGCCCCCGGCCGCGGCCGGGCCTTCGCGATGATCGCCGAGGATCCGACCCGCTTCCCCGACCACATCATGAGCGGTCCCGAGTTGCCCGCCGACGAAAACGTCCGCCAACGCTTGTTCGGCGAGATCTAGCGTCCGCTCTTACGACTCGTCCCCCGACGCCGGGTGAATTATTTCCCCGCAAATTTAAGGCGATCATGTTTCACGTGAAACATTTTCGCCTCTCCTTCGTGTTTTGGTTCCTTGCCGCTCGTTGTACGCGTCAGATGATCTAGCGAAGCGACCGCCTGGCCGCTTTAACGGATCGCCTTGATCGTTCGCAGATGAGCGATCTCTTCGCCAGTGAAGCCGTGCGCGCTCAGCACGTCGCCGGTATGCTCCCCGACCAGCGGCGGCCGCGTGATCTGGCCGGGCGTCTCGCTCAGCTTCACGCCGAGGCCAGTGGTCTTGAATTCGCCCAATGCGGGATGCGCCAGCTTCACGAGCATCTCGCGCGCCGCCGCCTGCGGATGGTTGAACATCTCCTCGATCGTCAGGATCGGCCCAGACGGAATGCCGGTCTCGTTGAAGAGATCGATCCAGTATTGCGCCGGATGGGCCTTGAGCGCTGCAGTTGATCTCGGCCGTCAGTGCGTCGCGATTCTTGATCCGCCGCCCGAGCCTGGTGAAGCGTTCGTCACCGGCCAGTTCGGGCCGCCCGATCACCTTCACGAACGAACGCCACATCGCCTCGTTGCCGACCGCGATATTGAAGGGCCGATCCGATCCGGTGAAGACGCCGTGCGGCGACGACAGCGGATGATGATTGCCGGCCGGGCCCGGCGTCTTGCCGGTATCGAAGTAGATGCCCGCCGACCAGCTCAAGGTGCTGACGATCGCCTCGAGCAGCGAGGTCTCGACGCGCTGTCCGCGGCCGGTGCGATGCCGCGCCTCGAGCGCCAGCAGGATACCCTGCGCAGCGTAGATGCCGCCGAGCAGATCGCAGATCGCAATCCCGACGCGGGTCGGTCCGCTCGCCGCCGTCCCGGTCACACTCATCAGGCCGGAGAAGCCCTGCGCGATCTGATCGAAGCCCGGAGTATCGCGCATCGGCCCGCTCGCGCCGAAGCCCGAGATGCTGCACGCGATGACGCGTGGATTGCGCGCGGCAAGCTGCTCGTAGCCGAAGCCGATCGCCTCCATCACGCCGGGCCGGAAGTTGTCGATCACGACGTCGGCGCCGTCGATCAACCGCTGCAGAACGGCGCGCCCCTCCGGCGACTTGGTCGAAACCTGGATGCTCTTCTTGGAGCGATTGGTGCTCAGGAAGAAATAGGTGTCCTTGCCGGTATCGCCGCCCATCTCACCGCGCGCGCCTTCGACCGGTTCGACCTTGAGAATCTCGGCGCCATAGTCACCAAGAATCTGCGTGCAGAACGGCCCTGCCAGATAGCGCGTGAAGTCGACGACTTTGATTCCGGCAAGCGGCGGACTCTCGGACATGGACGACTACTCCTGAGATTAATCGCTCCTGCAGGTGATTGTTTTGTGTCACGATCAAGGGTTTGCCATTTTAGCGGATTCGCATGCCGAGAACGCACGCATCGCCATGCTGCGAGAAACCTCGCGCCGCTGTGCCGTCTGATGATTGTGAGCGATCAGACTCATCACTGGTATAGGCGCGGTCTTCGCTCCCTATAATCGATGATCGATCCATCATGACATTCCGGCCGCATAAGCGCTTCTGGCGCATCGCCATCCTTCGTGCTGATCGTCGCGCTTCCCCTTTACTACTTCACCCGCAGCGGATCGGACGCGGCCGAAGTATATTACGACAGCGGTGACCCGCGGTGCCGGTCGTGCGTTCGGTGATTGCGACCGGCACCGTCAATCCGGTCGTCACGGTTCAGATCGGTTCTACGTCTCCGGACCGATCACCGCGATCTACGCCGATTTTAATGCGCCGGTCAAAGCCGGACAGTTGATTGCGAAGATCGATCCGCGGCCGTTTCAGGTCAAGGTCGATGAAAGCGCCGCGGCGCTCGCCAACGCGCAGGCGACTGCTCGGCAAAGATCAGGCCGACATGGCCTACAAGCAGATCACTTACGAGCGCAATCGAGCGCTTGTTTGAGGCCGAGGCGGTATCGCGCGATGTCGTGGATAACGCGCGCAGCGTCTATCTGATGGCGAAGCGCGCAGGTCGCTGTCGATCGCGCCAATATCCAGCAACAGCAGGCCAACCTGCACGACGCGCAGGTCAACCTCAACTACAGCAATATTGTTTCGCCGGTCGACGGCACGATCGTCTCGCGCAACGTCGATGTCGGCCAGACCGTCGCCTCGAGCTTTCAGACGCCGACCCTGTTCCTGATCGCGAAAGACCTGACCCAGATGCAGGTCGATACCAACGTCAGCGAGTCGGACATCGGCGATATCCGAAAGCCGGACAAACGGCGGAGTTCACGGTCGATGCGTTTCCCGGTCGCGAGTTCGAGGCCGACGTCGGACAGGTGCGGCAAGCGCCGATAACGGTGCAGAACGTGGTGACCTACGATGTGGTGGTCGAGGTCGCAAATCCCGAGATGCTGCTCAAGCCGGGAATGACCGCGAACGTGACCATCGTCACGGCCGAACGCGACGACGTGCTTGCGCGTACCGGTGCAGGCGCTTCGCTTCTCAGCCGCGCAACGCTCGCGCCAATGGCGCACGATGCCGCCGCGCGGGCGGTCATCGGCCGTCGAACCAGGCGCGAGTCTGGCTCGAGCGGACGGTGCGCTCAAGCCGGTCACGATCACGAGCGGACTCGACGACGGTAATTACGTCGAAGTCCTGAGCGGCGATCTGAAGGCGGGCGACATGGTAGTGACCGACCAAGCACGCACGGCGGGCTCCGCGCCCGGTGCGGCAGCTCGCCACTCAGAATGTCGCGCTTCTGATCTCGCCGCGCACGCTGCATCAGATCGTGACACCGGTTATCGAAATTTCCGATCTGTTCAAGATCTACCAACTGGGCGAGATCGAGGTGCGCGCGCTCAACGGCGTCAGCCTCACGATCGAGCGCGGCGAGTTCGTCGCGATCATGGGATCGTCGGGATCCGGCAAATCGACCCTGATGAACATCCTTGGCTGCCTCGATCGCCCGACCAGCGGACGCTACTACCTTCAAGACATCGATGTCGCGTCGCTGGCCGAGGAAGAGCTGGCACTGGTGCGCAGCCGCCAGATCGGCTTCATCTTTCAGAACTTCAACCTGCTTTCGCGCACCAGTGCGCTGGAGAACGTCGAGCTGCCGCTGTTCTATTCGGCATGGAACCGCGAAGGCGAGAATCGCGCCGGGAAACTGCTCGAACTGGTTGGCCTGAAGGGGCGCGAGCAGAACCATCCGAATCAGCTCTCGGGCGGTCAGCAGCAACGCGTCGCGATCGCGCGGGCGCTTGATCAACGAGCCGGCGATCCTGCTCGCCGACGAACCCACCGGCAATCTCGATTCGACGAATTCCGCGGAGATCATGGAGATCATCCGCGGCTCAACCGCGACGACGGCATCACGGTGATCGTCGTCACGCACGACGCCGAGGTCGCCGCGTATGTTGACCGGGTGATCACATTTCGCGACGGCGTGATCGTCTCCGACGAACGAAAGCCGTCAGCGCGCAGCCGGCCGAGCTGCGGCAACCGGCGCGACCGACCGCAGCTCGCACCAGGCGACTTCGCCGGGCGCGGCACAACGCGATGGCAGCTCGCGCGCATCGCGAAGACTGAACGCGGCGAAGAGATCTGGACCTTCGGCACGATGGCGCTGGCGGCTGCGGCGCGCGCCCTGCAGCGCAACAAACTGCGCGCGGCCTTGACGATGCTCGGCATCTTCATCGGAGTGGCGGCGGTGATCGCGATGGTCGCGATTGGCGACGGCGCGCGCTACTCGGTGCAGCAGCAAATCGCGAGCCTCGGCACGAATCAATTGATCATCCTGCCGGGCGCGACCACCGCGAACGGCGTGCGCGCGGGCTATGGCAGCAGTTCGACGCTGACCGTGAGCGATGCCGACGCGATTGCGAAAGAGGCGCGTTCGGTCGAGTCGCCGTCAGCTACATCGATCGGCAGGTCGCGCAGGTGGTCTACGGCAGCCGCAACTGGAGCACCAGTATCAACGGCACTACGCCGGCCTTACTTCGACGATTCGCGACTGGCCGGTGGCTCGCGGGACGGATTGTTCACGGACGAGGAAACGCGGAGTGCCGCGCCGGTGTGCCTGCTGGGACAAACGGTCGTGAACAATCTTTTCGGCGAGGGTGAGAATCCGGTCGGCGCCGCGATCCGAATCAAGAATTTTCCGATGCGCGTGATTGGCGTGCTGCGCGTGAAGGGACAATCGAACTTCGGCCAGGATCAGGACGATGTCATCGTGATGCCCTTCGCGACCGCCGAGCGCAAAGTCCTGGGAACCTCGCAGGCCTCAGCTACAGTCCCCACGACGACCGCAGGATCGACCAATCCGGTGCTGAATCCATACGTCGGGCGTGCAGACCTGGACGGCGTCGAGTCCGCTCTATCAATCGGGCACCGCGATCATCAGCCCGTTCGGCAGCCCGCCGAAGATTTCAGGCCTCGTCAATATGATCTTCGTCAAGGCGAAGACTGGCGGATTTGGTCGATACGGCGCAGGGCGAAATCACCGACATCCTGCATCGGCGGCATCATATCGGCCGGCGCAGGACAACGATTTCACGGTGCGCAGTCTCGCCGAAATCGCGCAGGCGTCAGAGAGCGCGACACGCGTGATGACGCTGCTGCTCGCGTCGGTGGCGTCGATTTCGCTGCTGGTCGGCGGCATCGGCATCATGAATATCATGCTGGTGTCGGTGACCGAGCGCACGCGCGAAATCGGTATTCGGATGGCAGTCGGCGCACGCCGGCTGCATATTCTGCTGCAGTTCCTGGTCGAGGCTTTGTTACTGAGTGTTATCGGCGGCCTGGCCGGGGCTCTACTGGGCATCGCGGTGTCGAAGTTACTGGCGATTGTCGCGCAATGGCCTACGCTGATTTCACCATACTCAGTCGCGGGTGGATTTGCATTCGCGGCGGCGGTTGGTGTGTTCTTCGGCTGGTATCCGGCGCGCAAGGCGTCGCTGCTCGATCCGATCGACGCGTTACGTTACGAATAGCCCGCCGCAATATAGTCCTAGCACTGCGTAACGAATAACTAGTGACATACTAACTTCGGACTTGCGACTGACTATTCGACGGTCACCGACTTGGCGAGGTTGCGCGGCTGATCGACGTCGGTGCCGCGATAGACCGCGATATGGTACGCGAGCAGTTGCAGCGGCACCGTCGTCAGCACCGGCATCAGGAAGCGATTGGTCGTCGGCACGTCGATAATTTCCCACGCGACTTCTTCGAGTTCGGCGGTGCGATGGTCGGTGACGGCGATGATGCGGCCGTTGCGCGATTCGACTTCCTTCAGATTCGATAGCGTTTTGTCGTAAACGTTGTCGATTCGGGATGATCACCACCACCGGCATCTCGTCGTCGATGAGCGCGATCGGTCCGTGCTTCATCTCGCCGGCCGAGTAGCCCTCGGCGTGGATGTAGGAGATTTCCTTGAGCTTGAGCGCACCCTCCAGCGCGACTGGATAGTTGATGCCGCGGCCGAGATAGAGGAAGTCGCGCGCCTTGCCATACTTGCGCGCGATCTTCTCGATCTGGCGCTTCCTGTGCCAGCGACGGCTTCGATTTGCTGCGGAATCGCGAAGCGCCGGGCGCAGCAGCTCCTCGGCATCGCGCTCGGTGATGCGGCCCAGGCGCGCCGCGAGATGAATCGCGAACAGGTAGAACGCCTCGATTTGAGTGAGAAAACACTTGGTGGTGGTGACGCTGATTTCGGGACCGCAGCGCGTATAGATTTGCGCGTCGGCCTTGCGCGCGATCGAGGAATCGACGGTATTAGTGAGCGCGATCAGATGGCATCCGCTGGCGCTTGCCCTCTTCCAGTGCGGCGAGCGTGTCGGCGGTCTCGCCCGACTGCGACACCGCGATCAACATAGTACGTGTCGTCGATCGCCGGACTGCGATAGCGGAACTCGGCCGAGTAGTCCACTTCGACCGGCACGCCGCACAGCTCCTCGATCATGAACTTGCCGATGAGCGAGGAAATCCATGACGCGCCCGCGATGACCATCACGATGCGACCGATCGATTCCGGTCCCGCCGCCGGCATCAGATCGCCCTCGAAGCGCACCTCGGCTGGAGCCGGCCGCCGCGCGTCCGCGACAGCGTATCGATCCACGCCTGCGGCTGCTCGCTGATCTCCTTGCGCAGGTAGTGCGGATAGCCGCCCTTGGTCGCCGCGACCGCGTCCCATTCGATGTGCCGCGCAGCTCGTCGATGCACCAGCGTGCCGTCGAAAGTTCATCAGGCGGACGCCGTGCCGCGGTAAGCTCGGCCAGTTCGCCGTCCTCCATCACGAGCGTGCGGCGGGTGTGCTCGAGAATCGCGGGGATGTCGGAGGCGACGAAATTTTCGCCGTCGCCCAGTCCCAGCACCAGCGGCGTCGCGGTCTTGGCGGCGACCAGTGTGCCGGGCTCGGTCTCGGAGAGCACGACGATCGAAAACGATCCGCGCAACTCGAGCACCGTCTGCGCGCACCGCCTCGGTCAGACTCCGCGCCGGCTTGCAGCTGCTCTTCGATCAGGTGCGAGATGAGTTCGGTGTCGGTCTCGGAGCGCAGCTTGTGACCGCGCTTGAGCAGCGCGGCGCGCAACTCGACGTAGTTCTCGACGATGCCGTTATGGATGACCGCGACCGGGCCCGGCCTTGTGCGGATGAGCGTTGCTCTCCGACGGACGGCCATGCGTCGCCCATCGCGTATGCCCGATGCCGATATGACCGGTGAGCGGCGTCTCGTCGATCGCGCTGCGCAAATTGTCCAGCTTGCCGACGGCGCGGCGAATTTCCATCGACCGGAGCCGTTGAGCGTGGCTATGCCGGCGGAATCGTAGCCGCGATACTCCAGCCGTCCGAGGCCGCCGAGCAGAATCGGAGTCGCTTCGCGAGGGCCGACGTAACCGATTATTCCGCACATACAGTGTGTTAATCTTTACAGCGATGTCACGAACGTAAGCTTCATGTCAAGCCCGACGACTCGATCGTCAGGCGCTCGTTACCGAGGATTGGTGCGCGCTTTCGGGTGGCTCGGCGTGGCGGTTGTGCCAGCTCGGCGGTCCATCCGGACTTTTCGCGCTGCGGATGATGCGACATGACCAGCGCGCCGTCCTCGACGTCGCGCACGATGGTGGTGCCCGACGCGACATAGACGTCGTCGCCGACCTTGACCGGCGCGATCAACTGCGTATCGCATCCGACCATGCAGCGATCGCCGATCCGCGTTTGATGCTTGTCGTAGCCGTCGTAATTCACGGTGATAACGCCGCATCCGACGTTGGTCTCGCGGCCGATGACGGCGTCGCCCAGGTAACTCAGATGGCTCGCCTTGGAGCCGCGCCGATGCGCGCTTTCTTGGTCTCGACGAAATTGCCGATGCGGTTGTGGCCCTCGAGTTCGGTGCCGGCGCGCAGATTCGCGAAGGGGCCGATTTCGGAATCCTCACCGATGACGGCAATCCTCGGCGCGCACGCAAATTTTCAGATGGCAGCGGTCGCCGACGGTGACGTCGCTCAGCCACGCGGTGCCCTCGATGACGACGCCCGCGCCGATGCGGCTGCGGCCGAGAATCTGCACGTTGGGGCCGACGATCGTATCGCGGCCGATTTCGACGCTCGGCGCGATGTAGGCGGTCGCGGGATCGATCAAAGTCACGCCCGCGGCCATCAGGCGGCGATTAACCTCGTCACGGATTTGCGTTTCCATCAGAGCCAGATCCTCCCGCGAATTGATTCCGGCGAACTCGGCCGCGTCGGGCGCGCGCCATGCGACTGCATTGCGGCCGTGACGCGCGTGCGATCGCGACAATGTCGGTAAGATAGAATTCGTGCTGCGTGTTGTTGTTGCGCAACTCCGCGAGCGCCGTGCGCAAGCAGCGCCGCGCGCGACGAGATAGATGCCGGTGTTGATTTCGCGAATCGCAAGCTGCGCCGGGGTCGCATCGCGAGCCTCGACGATCGCGGCGACGTCGCCCGTCGAATCGCGCACGACGCGTCCATAGGCGCCGGGATCGTCAAGTGCGCGCTGATGAACGAGAGCTCGGCGCCGCGCGCGCGATGGTCGGCGATGAAGGCCTGCAAGGTCGCGGGCCTGAGCACGGCATGTCGCCATAGACGATGAGCACGTCGCCGGCGAACGCGTGGCGGAATTTCGGCCAGCGCGCAGCGGGCCGCATCACCGGTGCCGCGTTGTGCGGACTGCGTCGCGAAACGCGAGAGTGTTCGCGGCACGATGCGGCGTGCGGCGGCTTCGACCGCGGCCTGAACTTCGCCAGCCTGATGACCGACGACCACTACCAGCGGGTCGGCCTCAAGGCTCGCGACCGCGCGCATCACGCGCGCGATCATCGGCTCCCCAGCGATCTCGTGCAGCACCTTGGCTCGCTCGGAGCGCATCCGGGTGCCCAGACCGGCGGCGAGAATTATCGCGGCGAGCGGTCGTGGCATCAGAGGGGATTATCTAAGAACGGTCGTGAAGAGCGCGGAGTTTTCGGAAAGCTGAGCCTGATTAGTAATGTGCGCACCTGGCGGACTCGTTAGCTCGGCTCGCGAGCTCGCCTAGTGGCAGGGTTTCAGACTTACCATTGGGGCTACGGCGCCGAAGATGTTCGCACGGCCGCGGCTGCGATGAAGCCAGGGTTTCTTAGCGATCTAGGGCTTCTTCTTGAATAATGCGTCCAGTTTTGCACGACCGCTAGCGGCAGGCGATAGCGGTTTGGCGGCCCCGGCCGCTCGCGGACGAAAGTATTCGCAGAAGTTCGCGCGATTCTTGTCGACGACCCGCTCGGCCTGAGTCTCGCGGCACTGGTTGTTGTAGGCGGGATCGTAAAATGTGCAGTTGAGGCAGACGTGAAGCGGCCGATCGCATTGCGGACATTCCTCGCGAAAGCCGAGGCGATCCTCAAAGACGATTTCACGACCGCAATGAAAGCAGTTCATCGCGAAATGATTCGGCTATTACGCAGCGCCCGCGGCTGGCTATTGCCCTCAAGATGCGACTGCTAGCATAGCCGGAAGGCCCGTTGGGGCGAGGAACCGGAGTGATCGACGAGATAGAGGCGTTCGCGGCAGCATTGGGTAAGGCCTCGCGCGCGGCCGAGAATACGGTCGCGGCGTATCGCCACGACCTCCACGATTTCGATCGCTATTCTGCGCGAGCGCGCGCCTTCGACGCTCGACGAAAAGGGCGAGAGCGTCGTGGCGGCGAAGATCACGGCCGATCACGTGCGCGGCTATCTGGCCGAGGTGATGAAGCACGCGAGCCGCGCGACGGTGCAGCGGCGGCTGTTCGCGATCAAGGCCTACTTTCGCTGGCGTACGGCGACGATGGACGTCGAGAATCCCGTGCGTACGATGCGCTCAATCAAAGTCGAGAAGCGGCTGCCGCAGGTGATCGGCGAGAAGGACGCGGCCCGGCTGGTCGAAGCCGACGGCGACAATCATACGCCGGCGGCGTTGCGCGATCGCGCGATCCTCGAGGTGCTGTATTCCTCCGGCCTGCGCGTCAGCGAACTGATCGGCCTCTGCTGGCGCGACGTCGACGACGAGCTCGGGATGGTGATGGTGCGCGCGGGCAAGGGCAACAAGGATCGGCTGGTGCCGCTCGGCGAGCCGGCGATCGACGCGCTCAAGGCGTGGCGCGCCGCGATGCCGATCGCCTGGACGCTCGACGGCGCGGTGATCACGAATCTGCGCGGCGGACGGCTGACCCCGCGTTCGGTGCAGAATATCGTCGCGCGGCGGCTGATCGACGCGGGTCTCGATACGTCGCTGACGCCGCACGGCCTGCGCCATTGCTTCGCGACCCACATGCTCAACGCCGGCGCCGATTTGCGCTCGATCCAGGAGATGCTCGGCCATGCGAGTCTGCAGACCACGCAGCGCTATACTCACGTCAGCGTCAATCGTCTCAAAGAGGTGTACCGCCGTGCCCATCCGCGAGCCTGACTCCGGCGCCGTTGGCGGTAGGTCCGCGCGACGACCATCCTGACCGTGCGCCACAACGGCAAAGTCGTGATCGCCGGGCGACGGGCAGGTGAGCGTCGGCCAGACCATCATGAAGCGCGGTGCGCGCAAGGTGCGCCGGCTGCACAACGGTGCGATGCTGTCGGGATTCGCCGGCTCGACGGCCGACGCGTTGACGCTGTTCGACAAATTCGAAGGCAAGCTGCAGGAGTTCAACGGCAACCTGCGGCGCGCCGCGGTCGAGATGGCCAAGGACTGGCGCACCGATCGCGTGCTGCGGCGCCTTGAGGCGATGCTGATCGTCGCAGACACCGAGAGCACGCTGCTGATTTCGGGTGCGGGCGACGTTATCGAGCCGGACGACGGAATCATCGCGATCGGTTCGGGCGGCAACTACGCGCTGGCGGCAGCGCGTGCGCTGGTGCGTCACGGCAACGACTTGAGCGCGCGGCAGATCGCCGAGAGCGCGATGAAGATGGCTTCCGAAATCTGCGTGTACACCAACGACCAATTTAATATCGAAGAGTTGTAGGACTGAAGTTGCGGCGGAAAAGAGATGGGCGGGACGGGGGTGCGAGGTATCACAAGATCGCCAACGCTGCTTCAGCACCGCACTGAAATCATGGAATACCCGAGTGTAATGACGCCGCGCGAAATCGTCTCGGAACTTGATCGCTATATCGTCGGACAGCACGACGCCAAGCGCGCGGTCGCGATCGCGTTGCGCAATCGCTGGCGACGGCAAAACGTCGCGCCCGAACTGCGCGACGAAATCGCGCCCAAGAACATCCTGATGATCGGGCCGACCGGCGTCGGCAAGACCGAGATCGCGCGCCGGCTGGCCCGGCTGGCCCAGGCGCCGTTCGTCAAGGTCGAGGCCTCGCGCTACACCGAGGTCGGCTACGTCGGGCGCGATGTCGAATCGATGATCCGCGACCTCGCCGAAATCGCCGTCAAGATGGTGCGCGAGGAGGAGCGCGAGCGCGTCAAGATCAAGGCGCGGGAGGCCGCCGAAGAGCGCCTGCTCGACATTCTGTATCCGGCCTCGCCGGGCAAAACGCGCCGCGCGGCGACGGCCTCAGCCGAGGGCGGATTGCACTTGGCCGATCAGAATTCGCATGGCGAGACCCGCGAAAAACTGCGCAAGTTGTTGCGCGACGGCTATCTGAACGAGCGCGAGGTCGAAATCGAAATGACCTCGCAGGCCACGCCGATGGTCGAAGTGCTGACGCCGCAGGGGATGGAGGAGATGGGCGCCAACATGAAGGACATCTTGAGCCAGATCATGCCGAAGAAATCCCGTCAGCGTAAGGTCAAGGTGCCCGAGGCGCTCGAAATCCTGACGCAGGAAGAGGCCGCGCGGCTGGTCGATATGGAAAACGTCGCGCGTGAGGCGATCCATCGCGCCGAGCAATCGGGAATCGTGTTCATCGACGAGATCGACAAGATTGCCGGACGCGAATCGGCGCGCGGTCCCGACGTCTCGCGCGAGGGCGTGCAGCGTGACCTGCTGCCGATCGTCGAGGGTTCGACCGTCAACACCAAGTACGGCGCGGTGCGCACCGACCATATTCTGTTCGTCGCGTCTGGCGCATTTCATACCTCGAAGCCGTCGGATCTGATCCCGGAGTTCCAGGGGCGATTTCCGATTCGGGTCGAGCTGCAAGCCTTGACCAAGCCGGACTTTATCCGCATCCTGACGGAGCCCGAAAACGCGCTGACTAAGCAATATGTGGCGTTACTGGAGACCGAAAACGTCCACATCAGCTTCACCGAAGATGCGATTTCGGCGCTCGCGGAAATCGCGGCGCAGGTTAACGCGCGATCCGAGAATATCGGTGCGCGCCGCCTGCATACGGTGCTTGAACGGCTGGTTGACGAACTATCGTTCAATGCGCCCGAGCTTACCGGTCAGACGATTCCGATCGATGCGGCCTACGTTCATCAGCGGCTCGATCCGATTGTGCAGAACGAAGACCTCTCGCGTTACATCCTTTGAGTCGGCGCGTTCCAGCAACATCACGCCAGGCTTTGCGAGAGTAACGGCGTGCAGGAATTGATCGAGCGGGCGCGCGGTCTGATCGCGGCACTACCCTATATCCAACGCTTTCGCGGCCGGACCTTCGTCGTCAAGTACGGCGGCCATGCGATGCTCTCGCCTGAACTACGCGAAGGGTTTGCGCAGGACATCGTACTGCTGCACGCCGTCGGCATCGACCCGGTCGTGGTGCATGGCGGCGGTCCGCAGATAAATCAGTTGATCGAGCGGCTCGGGCTCAAATCGAGTTTTGTGCGTGGGATGCGCGTGACCGACGCGCCGACGATGGAAGCAGTCGAGATGGTGCTGCAAAAGATCAGCAAGGAAATCGTTGCGGATATTTCGCGTCAAGGCGGTCGTGCGGTCGGCCTTTCGGGCAAGGATAGCGATCTGATCGTCGCGCGCAAAATGAAGATGCGGGTCAAGGACGAGAAGGGCCGTCCAACCGAAGTCGATGTGGGTTTGGTCGGCGAGGTGGCTGAGGTCAACCCCGGGGTGCTGGGAGCGCTGCGCGAGGGGGGCTTTATTCCGGTAATCGCGCCGATCGGACACGGGCGCGCCGGCGAGACCTACAACATCAATGCGGATGTCGCGGCGGGCCAGGTCGCTGGAGCCCTCAAGGCGGAGAAGCTGATCCTGCTGACCGACGTCGAGGGCGTGAAGGACGAGAAGGGCAAACTGATACCGTCGCTGGACGCGGCGCGTGCGAAAAAGATGATCGCCAGCGGGGCGATCGGCGAGGGCATGATTCCGAAAGTGGAATGTTGCCTCGACGCACTCGAGGCGGGCGTCGCGCGCGCCCACGTGATCGACGGCCGGATAGCGCACGCGGTGTTGCTGGCGGTTTTCAGTGATGCAGGCATCGGCACCGAAGTTATACGTCGCTCGACGGGGCCGAGCGCTCGCGGCAAGCGAGTGGCGGCGTAATTCATATGATCGAGGATGTCACAAGGTTGGCGCGAGGTGGCCCGCGCGCTGGCGAGACTGCTATGGTCGCGGGACGCAGCGCGCGACGGCGGAGGTAGTTGAGATGAACAACGCGGAAATTATCGAACTTGCACATTCGAGTCTGCTCAACACCTACGGCTGCACGCCGCTGGCGTTCGTGCGCGGCACTGGCGCCTATCTCTACGACGCCGACGGCAATCGCTACCTTGATTTCTTTTGCGGCTTGGCGGTTACAAGTCTCGGCCATGGCCATCCGCGAGTGGTGCGCGCGATCCGCGAGCAGGCCGAAAAACTCACCCATGTTTCCAATGTGTTCCACACCGAACCGATGGCGCGGTTGGCCTCGCGGCTGAGCCACCTCTTTGGCGACGGGCGCGTGTTCTTTGGCAATTCCGGAGCGGAAGCGAACGAAGCGGCGATCAAACTCGCGCGTCGATGGGGTCATGGCAGCGGACGCTTCGAAATTATTTCGACGCTGGGATCGTTTCACGGCCGCACGCTCGGCACGCTCAGCGCGACCGGCCAGGAGAAATACCATCAGGGCTTTCAGCCGCTCGTTCCCGGCTTCAAAATGGTCGAATTCGACGACGTCGCCGCGGTCGAACGCACCATCAACAAGCAGACCGTCGCGGTGATGGTGGAACCGATACAAGGCGAGGGCGGTGTCGTGATGCCGCATCCGGACTACCTCGCGCGGCTGCGCGATCTGTGCGATCGCGCAAATATCCTGCTGATCGTCGATGAGGTGCAGGTTGGGATGGGCCGCAGCGGCAAGATGTTCGGCTACCAGCACGCCGGCATCAAACCTGACATCGTCACGTTAGCCAAGGCGCTGGGCGGCGGGATTCCGATCGGCGCGATGGTGGCCAAGGCCGAGATCGCGTCGGTGATGACGCCCGGTACGCATGGCTCGACCTTCGGCGGAAATCCTATTGCTTGCGCCGCTTCGCTCGCCGTGATCGACGCGCTCGAGCAGGACGGCGTGATTGAAAATGCGGGCACGATCGGCGGCTACCTGATCGATCGTCTGCGCGAGATTGGCAAGACCACTGGCAACGTGCGCGAAGTTCGCGGCAAGGGCATGATTATCGGCGCGGCGCTGACCCATCCGGCGAAAAGCGTCGTCGAGGAGTGCCTGAAGGAACGTCTGCTGGTGAACGGCACCGCCGATACCATACTGCGCCTGTTGCCCCCGTTGAACCTGACGCGCGAAGAGGCGGACGCGGGCCTCGCAATTATCGAGCGTGCGCTACGCACCGCGGCGGCGGCCGCCAAGGCCTCATGATTGACGCTCCCGTGGTGCAGGTTAAACCGGCTGCGGCAGTAGATGACCGCCCGTGAAAATGCGTTAAGATGGGCGCAGCCTGAGGCGCCAATGGTTTCGATGAAACGCGATTTTCTCGATTTGAGCTCGCTGACGACTGTTGAGCTGGACGGCCTGCTGAGGCTCGGGATGCGTCTCAAGGCCGAACTGAAGAGCGGCCTCGAACATCCGTACTTGCGCGGCAAAACGCTCGCGATGATCTTCCAGAAGCCTTCACTGCGTACGCGCATCACCTTCGAGACCGGCATGGCCCAGCTCGGCGGCCACGCCATCTATCTCGCGCCGCAGGATATCGGGATTGGCGAACGTGAATCGGCAAAGGACGTGGCGCGCAACCTCTCGCGCTGGGTTGACCTCATTATGATCCGCACCTTCGCCCATGCGACCTGCGTCGAGTTGGCGCGCGAGGCGACCGTCCCGGTGATCAACGGCCTCACCGATCTGCTCCATCCGTGCCAGTTGCTTGCGGACCTGCTGACGCTGCGTGAGCGCTTCGGCGAATTGCACAAGCTCAAGATTGCCTTCGTCGGCGACGGCTTCAACCTGGCGCAAAGCTGGATCGAAGCCGCGGCTCGCGATCCATTTCGAACTGCGCATCGGATGTCCGTCCGATTACCAGCCCGACAGTGAATTCGTCGCGCGACTGAGCAAGGAAAAGGGCGGTCTGCTGACCCACAGCGCGGTCGATGCGGTGAAGGAGGCCGACGTGGTTTACACCGACACCTGGACCTCGATGGGGCAGGAAAGCGAAGCGGCGAAACGCCGGCGCGAATTCAAGGATTTCCAGGTAAATCGCGCGTTGATGAAGCACGCCAGGAGCGGTGCGGTCGTGATGCATTGTCTGCCGGCGCATCGCGGCGAGGAGATCACCGACGAGTTGCTCGACGGCCCGCAATCGATCGTCCTGGAGCAGGCGGAGAACCGCTTGCACGCGCAAAAGGCCGTGATGGTCTGGCTGCTGCGTCCGGAAATACTGACGCATCAAGGGACGCCGGCGGTATCGCAGATTTAGCGAGAGTAGCGATACAGGTCGAATCGCAAGTAGCTATTCGAATGAGTAATAGCGCAAATCCGCAAAGTAGTATTGGCATATTCCGGCGGACTCGATACGTCGGTGATGCTGCGCTGGATCAAGGATTACTACAACTGCGAAGTGATTACCTATTGCGCCGATGTCGGCCAGGGCGACGAAACCGACGGACTCGAAGCAGAAGGCGCTCAAGACCGGCGCGAGCAAACTTTATATCGAAGATTTGCGAGAGGAGTTCGCGCGCGAGTTCGTCTTTCCGATGATGCGAGCGAACGCGATCTACGAAGGCTACTATCTGCTCGGTACTTCGATCGCGCGGCCGGTAATCGCGCGCAAGCAAGTCGAAATCGCGCGGCGCGAAGGCGCGGACGCGGTGGCTCATGGCGCCACCGGCAAGGGCAACGACCAGGTGCGCTTCGAATTGACCTTCGCACGGCTCGGGCCGGAGCTGAAAGTGATCGCGCCGTGGCGCAATCCGGACTGGCCGTTCAAGGGCCGCGCCGACATGATTGCCTACGCCGGCAGCAAGAATATTCCGGTGCCGGTAACCGCCGAGAAACCCTACTCGATGGATCGCAACCTGGTCCACGTCAGCTACGAGGGCGGCATCCTCGAGGATCCCTGGCGCGAGCCGTACAACGACATGTTCCGGCTGACGGTCGCGCCGGAGCAGGCACCCGATCAGCCTGAATATGTTGAAGTCGAATACTCAGTCGGCGATCCGGTTGCGATCAACGGCGAGCGGCTTTCGCCCGCGCGCATCATCGAACGGGCCAACGAAATCGGCGGACGTCACGGCGTCGGGCGCGTTGACCTGGTCGAGAATCGCTACGTCGGAATCAAGTCGCGCGGCGTATACGAAAGTCCCGGAGTGACTATGCTCCTGCATGGTCATCGTGCGGTCGAACAACTCGCGCTCGATCGCGAAGTGATGCATCTGCGCGACGGGCTCATCCCGCGTTATGCCGAGATGGTTTACAATGGACATTGGTTTGCGCCGGAGCGCGAGTCGCTGCAGGCGTTGATCGACGACACGCAGAAGAACGTTACCGGAGTCGCGCGGCTGAAACTGTTTAAGGGCGGCGTCTGGATCGCCGGGCGCAAGTCGCCGAATTCGCTGTACGATCCGGCGATCGCGAGCTTCGAGGAAGCCGGCGGCTACGATCAAGGCGACGCCGAGGGCTTCATCCGGCTGGGCGCGTTGCGATTGCGTGCGCTCGCCCGGCTCGACGAACGAGCGCGTAACAAATAGAAGGCGGAGGCGCAGAGGGATAATCCAGCCTTGGGTAAGGTGATTCAATTCAAGCCGCCGCGCACGGGGCCGAAACTGGTGCCGCGTGTGCGAACCGGCGAATGCCCGAAGTGCGGCCACAAGATGGACGTCCACATCGCCCATCCGAACGGCGTGATGGCGTGCGCGGCGCGCGGATGCACTTGCCGTTCGCAGCCGATACGCTGACCGCGGATTCGTGTTCATCGTAAGCGGCGCTCGCGCGGTCGGCGTCATTCCGACAACTTCATTTTCCTCCGCCATGAAGAGGGCGTCGCAAAATCGACACGCGCGCAAGCACGAAAACGCCCTCGGTCAAGCCGACCCCGCACGGCCACTGGCAAGAATCTCCTGCGCGGACGTTTCAAGGCGCCGCGCCTGCCGGAAGTCGAGGCCTTCAGCGCGTCGTTGCCGTTCGATCGGCGGCTCTTCCGTCATGATATTCGCGGCTCGATTGCGCATGCGCGAGATGCTCGCGAAGGTCGGGCTGATCACTGCGGCGGAGGCCCGTGAAATCACCGCGGGGCTTAGCGAAATCGAACGCGAGATCGACGCCGGGCGCTTTCGCTTCGACGTCGCCGACGAGGACATTCATCTCGCGATCGAGCGGCGGCTGACGCGCGAAGATCGGCGCCGCGGGTGGCAAGCTCCATACCGCGCGATCGCGCAACGATCAGGTCGCCCTCGACCTTCGGCTCTATCTGCGCGACGAAATCGCCGAGATAATTGGGCTGGTGACCGGGGCTGCGTGCCGCGCTAATCAGGCTCGCGCGCGCCAACGTCGACACCGTCATGCCCGGCTATACGCATCTGCAACGCGCGCAACCGGTATCGCTCGCGCATCATGTGCTCGCCTACGTCGAGATGCTCGGCCGCGATCGCGAGCGCCTCGAGCAGGCCCTCGAGCGCACCGCCGTGATGCCGCTCGGCGCCGGCGCGCTGGCGGGCACGACGCTGCCCATCGATCGGCGCATGGTCGCGCGTGAGCTGGGCTTTCGCCGGATCGCCGAAAACAGCATCGACGCCGTATCCGATCGCGACTTCGCGGTCGATTTCCTCGCCGCCGCCGCGCTCATCGCGGTGCATCTGTCGCGGATGGCCGAAGAAATCATCCTGTGGACCAGCGCCGAGTTCGGTTTCGCCGAATTGCCCGACGAATTTTCGACTGGCAGCTCGATGATGCCGCAGAAGAAAAATCCCGACCTGCTCGAATTGATTCGCGGCAAGAGCGGGCGCATTATCGGCGACCTGGTCGCGATGCTGACGATTCTCAAGGGCCTGCCGCTCGCCTACAACTCCGATCTGCAGGAAGACAAGGAGCGGGTCTTCGATGCGATCGACACGATCAAGCCGGCGCTCGATCTGGTGACGAAGCTGTGGCCGCGGATTCGCTTCAACCGTGCGACGATGCGCGCGGCGGCCGGCGGCTTCGCGCTCGCGACCGACCTCGCCGAATACCTGGTCGCGCGCGGCGTGCCGTTTCGCGAGGCGCACGAAGCAGTCGGCGCGTTGGTGCGCGAGACCGTCGCCGCGAATCGCTCGATCGCGGAATTGACGCTCGCCGATCTGCGCCGCTACTCGCCGAAGTTCGGCTGCCGACGCGATCGCCGCGCTCAAGGCCGACGGCTCGATGCGCGCGCGCAAGCTGATCGGCGGTCCTGCGCCGGAGACCGTGCGGCGGCGCTTGAAGCAGCTTGGTCGCGGATGATTTGCCGCGTGCTATGAATGTTACCTTGGGAACCTGGCGGATGCGGAGGCGTGGTGCGCAGATGACGCGATAAAATTGGCGGCCGGCGCGAGTGATCGCGATCGGAATGGTCATCGTGGCCGGGTGATCGCAGGCGGGCTGCCCGGATGCGGCGTGAAAAGCGCGCCGATACCGCCCGAGTATGCGCGGCCCGAGCGAATCCTGGATCTGCGCGCCGATGCCGACGCCCGTGGAATCAAGCTGACCTGGTCGCGCCCGACCCATTATGTCGGCGGCCATTCGATGAGCGATCTCAGCGCCTTCGTGATCAAGCGCGGCGACGGCGACGCCCCGATGACGGCGCTGGTCAATATCCCGGTGACTGATCAGGAGCGCTTTCAGGTCGAAGACGAATTCAGCTACCTCGATGCCGAAACCACCATGGGTAATCGCTATCGCTACACCGTCACCGCGGAGGCCGCCGGCTATCACAGCGATCCCTCCAACGAAGTCGAATTCACGCGAATCAAGCCGCCCGCCCCGCCAAACCCCGCAAATTTCAGGCTGCCGACACCCTCTCCGCTGCCGACCGGCGCGCCCTGATCGCCCCGTTTCCGCCGGCGATTATGCCAACCGGCCGTTTTTTCGCACGCTCCGGCTGTGATAAAAACCACGGTCACCACACGAGCGTGCGCACGGTCCCGGATCCGCTGCGCTTCATTCCATCAGGACACGGATGAACTACTTTACGTACAAGGATAACCAGCTCTTCGCCGAAGACGTCGCCGTCAGCGATCTCGCCGCGCGCCTCGGCACTCCCCTCTACATCTATAGTGCGCGCACTTTGCGCCGCCACTATCGCGTCCTGAGACGAGGCCTTCAAGGGCACCGACCACCTCATCTGTTTTGCGATGAAGGCGCTCTCGAACCTGAGCATTCTCAAACTCTTCGGCGACCTCGGCGCGGGTTTTGATATCGTTTCCGTGGGCGAGCTGATGCGCTGTCTGCGCGCTGATGCCGACCCCGGCAAGATCGTTTTTTCCGGTGTCGGCAAAACCGACGAGGAGATCGAGGCCGCGCTCAAGGCGAAAATCCTGATGATTAACGTCGAGTCGCGCCCGGAGCTGCATCGCGTGTCTGCCGTGGCTCAACGTATCGGCCTGCAGGCGCCGGTCAGCCTGCGCGTCAATCCCGATCTCGATCCGGGGACGCATCCGCACATCTCCACCGGCCATCGCGACAGCAAATTCGGCATCCCGCTCTCGCAGGTTGAGGAGTATTACGCCGAGGCGCGCTCGCTCAAAAATCTCGAGCTCGCGGGCCTGAGTACGCATATCGGATCGCAGATTACCGAGACCGCGCCATTCGCCGAAGCGGGCGAAAAGGTCGCGAAGATCGTCAAGGGCCTCCGCGTCGATGGCATCACGCTAAAATACCTCGATCTCGGCGGCGGCCTTGGCATTCCCTATCAGGAGGAGCCGCCTTCACCCGCGCAGTATTCCGCCGCGCTGCTCGGCCCGCTGCGCAACATCGGCCTCAAGATCATCATCGAGCCGGGCCGCGTGCTGGTCGGCAATGCCGGCATACTCGTGACCAAGGTCCTTTATGTGAAAGAGACCGACGTCAAGCGCTTTATTGTGGTCGACGGCGCGATGAATGACCTTATTCGGCCGGTGCTCTACGAGGCCTACCACGACATCGTTCCGGTGGCGCGTCGCGCGAGCGCCGATCGCCAGACCGCCGACGTCGTCGGCCCGGTATGCGAAAGCGGCGACTTCTTTGCGCGCGAACGCGACCTCCCCGCGTTCGATTCGGGCGATCTGATCGCCGTGATGAGCGCCGGCGCCTATGGCTTCGTGATGGCGTCGAACTACAACAGTCGTCCGCGTGCCGCCGAAGTGCTCGTCAATGGCGCCGAGGCCCACGTGATTCGCGATCGCGACAACTTCGAGGACATCATCCGCAACGAAAAGATCGTCACGCTCGAGGGCGGTCCCGATGCGTAAGCTCCCCTTCACCAAGATGCACGGTTGCGGCAACGACTACATCTATATTGTCGCCGACCGCATGCGTCCTGCCGATCCGGGGGCGCTCGCCCAACGCCTCTCCGACCGTCGTTTTGGCATCGGTGGCGACGGCCTGATCATGCTATGCCCCTCGAAGACCGCCGACGTGCGGATGGAGATGTACAACGCCGACGGCAGCCGCGGCGAGATGTGCGGCAACGGCATCCGCTGCGTCGCGCGCCTCCATTATGAATTCTCGGGCGCGCGCAAAAATCCGCTCGTCGTCGACACCGATTGCGGCCCCAAGACCATCGCGCTCAAACTCGACGCCGCCGGCCGCGTTGCCGCCGCCACCGTCGATATGGGCGAGCCGATTCTCGAGGGCCGCGAAATCCCGGTCGATCGCGAGGGCCGCGTGATCGATTTTCCGCTCGAAGTCGCCGGCCGCGAGTATCGCGTCACTGCCGTTTCGATGGGCAATCCGCACTGCGTGGTCTTCGTGAACGACGACAGCATCTTCGCTCTCGACGACGCCGAGTTCGCCCGGCTCGGCCGCCAGTTCGAGCATCACCCGTTCTTCCCGCGCCGCGTCAACACCGAGTTCATCCTGCCGCTCGCGCGCAACCGCCTGAAGATGCGGGTGTGGGAGCGCGGCTCGGGCGAGACGCTCGCGTGCGGCACCGGCGCATGCGCCGCGCAGGTCGCCGCCGTGCTGACCAACCGCGCCGGTCGGATTGCGACGGTCGAGTTGCGCGGTGGTAACCTTGAAATCGAATGGCGCGATCGCGGACCCGAGGCGAATCACGTTTTCATGACGGGCGAAGCGATCGAAGTCTTCAAGGGCGAAGTCGAAGTCGCCGATTCCGAATTGATATCGGCCGGCGAGGCGGGAGGCTAAAGGCATGTTCAACGGCGCAATTTCAGCGATTATCACCCCGTTTCGTGACGGCGCGGTGGATGTGAAGGCGCTTCGCGACCTCGTCGAATGGCAAATCGCGTCGGGTGTTGACGGTATCGTGCCGTGCGGCTCGACCGGCGAATCGGCCACTCTGACTCACGCCGAGCACGAAGAGGTGATCAAGCTCGTCGTCGATCAGACCCGTCACCGGGTGCCCGTAATCGCCGGCACCGGCTCGAATTCGACCGCTGAAGCAATTCGCCTCACCACCTTCGCGCGCGAGGTTCGCGCCGACGGTGCCCTGCTCATCTCGCCCTACTACAACAAGCCCACGCAGGACGGACATCTTCCGCCACTACAAGGCGATCGCCAACGCCGTTGACCTCCCGCTGATCGTTTACAACATCCCCGGCCGCACCGGCTCGAACATCGCACCCGAAACTTTCGGGCGCCTGTGCGAGGTCAAGAACATCGTTGCGATCAAGGAATCCTCCGGCTCGATGGATCAATGCTCCGACATCCTGAAGCTCTGCGGCGACCGCCTCACGCTGCTCTCCGGCGACGACCCCCTGGCGGTTCCGCTGATGGCGATCGGCGCGAAGGGCGTAATTTCCGTCGTCACCAACGTGATGCCGCGCGAGGTCCACGAAATGGTCGCGGCCGGCCTCGCCGGCGACTTCGTCCGCGCCCGCGAGCTTCATTACAAACTGCTCCCGTTGACGCGCGCGCTGTTCGTCGAGACTAATCCCATCCCGATCAAGCAGGCCTGCGCCTTCATGGGCAAATGCACCAACGAGATGCGCATGCCGCTCGTGCCGATGACGCCGTCGGCCGCCGACAGGCTGCGCGTCGTCATGAAGGAACTACGCCTGATTTGAAGATGGGAGGAGAGAGGGAGAAAGAGATGTGAAACCTTGAAAGGTTTCACACTTCCCACAGTGAATAAAAGTAGCTAGGTCGGGCGGCTCGCTTCCTGGAGTCCTCTCGTAACCATCTTACAAATGGGAAGTCTGAAACCTCTAGAGGTTTCAGAAAAGAATAAAGGTTTTGAGCTCCTCGACAACTCCCCGGTATCTCTGGAGCATTGAAATGATCGACGAGATCACTCACCAGGTCGACGAGAAAAATCGCTGGCGCCTCGAAACCCCCGGCCACGACGGCTGGCAGCGCACTGCGCATCCCGACGATCCCAATCGCTACCTGATGATCTCGGCGGACTGCCACGTAAACGAGCCGAGCAAGCTCTGGTGGGAGCGCATCGACGCGAAATTTCGCAACCGCCTGCCGCACATCGAAATCGACGACAAGGGTGTCAAGTGGACGGTCGTCGAGGGCTACCAACGCTCGCGTGTGCGGCCCGTCTCCAAGGACGATGCGCCCAAGGGCGGGGAGGATCGCCTGCGCGGCAATGCCGGCCGCGACCCGCTCGATCGTATTCGCGACCAGATGCACGACGGCATCGACGCCGAGATCGTTTTTCCCAACAAGGGCCTCGCAATGTTCGCCACGCAAGACCCCGAGTTCGGCGCCGAACAATGCCGCGTGTGGAACGATTGGGCGTGGGAGGTTTACGGTCCTTACAACGATTTCATGTCGCCGATGGCCGCGATTTTCACCGCCGATCTTGACCTTGCGATGGCCGAAATCAAGCGCGTCGCGAAAATCGGCTTTCGCGGCCTGACGCTCCCATGCAAGCCGATCTGGGGCGCCCATGACGCCCGTCACGCCAATTACAATCTGCCGATCTTCGATCCGCTGTGGGCGCTCATCCAGGATTGCGACCTCCCCGCAACCTTCCACGTCTCGACCGGCCGCGATCCGCGCGCCGCGCGCCACGACGGCGGTGCGGTCATCAACTATGCGGCCCATTCGCTCGCCCCGACCATCGAGCCGGTCGCGAGTCTCTGCGCGTCAGGCGTGATCGAGCGTTTCCCGAAGCTCCGCTTCGCCGCCATCGAATCCGGCATCGGATGGGTGCCATGGGCGCTCACTGCGATGGACGAGGCGTATCGCAAGCATCACCTGTGGGCCTTTCCCAAGCTCAAGCATCTGCCGAGCGAATACTTCCGCAGCAACGGCGCCGCCTCGTTTCAGGAAGACCCTGCCGGTCTCGCACTCGCCGAACGTTTCGACCTCGTCGACAATTTCATGTGGGCCAATGACTATCCGCACGCCGAGGGCACCTGGCCGCATTCCGCCGAGGCCATCGAACGTGAGATGGGCCAGCTCAAAGAAGATCAACGCGCGAAAATCCTCGGCCTTAACGCCGCGCGGATTTTCAAATTCGACATCGATCTGCTGCTCAAGCGTCGGGCATCCGCGCAAACCACCGCCCACTAAGGAACTCACGCACTCGTAAAGGGTAAGTGGTGTCATTCTGAGCGCAGCGAAGAATCCCGGATCAGGGACCCATTCGCTCCGCTCAGGGTGACAGCGCCGTATAGCCACCCACCCGAACATCGCGACCCCCGCCCTACACCTCTCCTTGTCCAGGGAGAGGTCGCGTGAGCGTCGCGAGTGCGGGTGAGGGCACACAGGATTTGGCCGCCTCCCGAGCATCGCGAGCGCGATTCACGATAATGCCCACATCTTCCCCGATGGGAAGTCTGAAACCTTCATAAGGTTTCAGAAAAGAGCTAAGTTCTTAGTTCCTTGACAGCTTCCTCTCCCAAGGAGTCCCCTCTATGACCGCCACCGCCGTGAATCGATCCGGAGTGCTCCCCGGACGCCCGCTCAGCGTGTCCGACATCTACGCCAACGCCCGTGCCCTGCGCGGCTACCTCAGGGAGCAGTCCAACGCCTGCGACGAGGCCCGCCGACTCCCGCCCGACGTTGTCGCCCGCGTGCGTGAGGCCGGCCTCTTCCGCCTGACGATGCCGCATATATGGGGCGGCCCCGAACTCAGCACCATCGAGCAGGTCGAAGTCATCGAGGAGCTTTCCCGCGCCAATTCCGCCGTCGGATGGTGCGTGATGATCGGCTGCGATTCGGGCATCTACTCGGGCTTTCTCGACGACGATGCCGGTCGCGAACTCTATCAGCACCTCGACCTCGCTACCGCCGGATGGGTCTGGCCAGCCGGCCGCGCCGAGCGCGTTGACGGTGGCTATCGCGTCACCGGCCAATGGATGTTCGGGTCGGGTGTCACGCACGCCGACGTCGTTTCCGCCGGATGTATCGTGCACGAGAACGGCATCCCCGCCAAGAATAAAGCCGGCGCGCCGAATTGGCGCATCGCGCTCGCACCCGTCTCGAATTTCGAGATTCAGGACACCTGGCACACGACTGGCCTGCGCGGCACCGGCAGCAACGACTACCGCGTGGCCGACCTCTTCGTCCCCGAGCGCCATACCTTCAGCTTCCTCGAGCCCGCCAAACGCGAGGGTCCCATCTGGCGGCGCAACAACGCGATTCTGCCCAAGGGCTCCGGCGTCCCGCTCGGTGTCGCGCGCTCGACCATCGATATGTTCCTCGAAGTCATCCAGGGCAAGATCGAGTTTCCGAGCAACCGTCCTTACAAGAATCTCGCGCGCATTCAGACCGCAGTCGCCGAAGCCGAGATGCTCCTCGGGGCCGCGCGCTCATACTCCTTCACTTCTATCGAGCGGCACTGGAAGCGGCTGGTCAAAAACGAGCAACCGACCGAGCAGGAGCGCGCTGATCTATGGCTCTCGAACGTCAACGTCTGCCAGTCGTCGCGCCAGATTATCCGCTTGCTCTTCGATTCCGTTGGCGGCAGCGCCATCTACACCAAAAAGAGCGCCTTCGATCGGGCGTTGCGCGACGCCGAGACCTGGTGCCAGCACATCATCGGCCAGCGCCGAACGCTCGAGATGGTCGGCTCGCTGTTCCTCAAGTCCGACGACACCCGCCCCTCCCCCTTGTTATGAGGCGGCCGGCACCTTTTAAATGCTGTGACGTTGAGCCTATTCGTCGCCGTTATCGTCCGGATCGTCGTCCGCCTTGCGCATCGACTCGAGAATAAATAGCAGCGCTTCTATATTGGTAACCTTGCCCATCAGGCTGACTTTCCCAAGCGCTCTGAGTTCGTGCGGCTGGACGTTGTACCGATCGAGCAGCGCGCGGTCCCGCGCGAATACCTTCCAGACCGTGCCGTTGCTTTTTGCACCGGGCATTACTTTTCCCGCGCCCTCAGCAGACTTCGTGCGCGTCTCGGCCAATTGAAAGAGCCGATCTTTTTCGAGCCTCATAAGGTCCGCGACCCGGCCGAGCAGCGGAAATGAGGGCCGCGCCCCGCGATCGCTCTCGAGTTGCGCGACGTCGTCCGCCGCGATTCCCAGCCTGACTGCCAGATCATCCTGCGAGAGTCCGCTTTTCTCCCGCGCGGTTTTCAAAACCTGCCCAAGCGTCTCCTGCACATTCGATTGATCCTGCCGGCCCTCGCTCGAGCCCTCGATTAATCGACTGTCCACGACCGCCCCCGCCGCGCTCGCCTCTCGCCGATCCTTCGATTTGCCCTTGATAGTTGGTGCATCGAACGTCAGCCGGAGCAGTTCGTTCGGCAGGCGCGATCGCTCCTCCGGATACGCGATCTTCCGTGCAATCTCCTGCATCGCGGGCACGTCCGAGGCCATCTGCCTCATCCGATGCAGATACTCGCGCAGCCTGGCGTCGCTCTCCGGGGAAGCCATCGACCTTATCGATTCCATCGCATGCGCCGAACTCGTCAGCGACTCTTTCAGCGTTCCCAATTCACGATGCAATCCCTCTTTGTCCAACTCGAAGGCCTCGGCTGCCGCGCACGCGAACGCCTCCGGATGTGCGAACGCCCACTCGCCGGCAAGTGCCGCGACCGTCTTCATAATTTCCGATCGAATCGACTCGCCCAGCATCGGCGACGTCGGCGCCGATCGACCCGCCAGACGCAGCACGGGCGCGGCCACCTGCGAAACCGTCCAGATCCCGCCCGTCTGCTCGAACAGTACCCATAGATGTATTCTCAGATCACCGAAGCGGAGCGGTTCCGGGCTCGAGGCCTGTAGCAGACGTCGATCCTGCGGAATCAGTTCCACTTCTCCGAACGGCGTTCGGATGCTTCCTGCGAGGCTTAACTCCATGTGTGCGACCCTCTCAATTGCAATCTATTATAGTTGGATGCCCTACGACGTCCGCCCCGCCCAGACGCCTTGAGTGCATCCCAATCGAGCCTATTGCCGCAACAATTGTGCCATATCGCTGTTTGACTAGTTACGCTAGTCTTTTACATCGTAAAAGCTCTATGTCATCTCGCTAGTTGTTGCTTGGACGCAAATTAGTGTCATGTTATCTTGACACTTTGTTTCAGCTGTGCAACTCTTATCACCATAGAGATGCGTACCATAGTCATACAGACAAATATTAGCGCAAAAGTGCTCAATTCTATCGGGAGTATCTAAATTGAACCGTGAAGCCGCTCTGAGAAAGACAGCTTTGCTTCGCCAGGTCATCTGCGAGCGGGGCGCCACGCCCGGCGAGGTTGAAAACGCTACCCGCCTGGCGCAGAGACTCGCCGATGACCTTGCGCTTCATCCGGACGAAATCGTCCGGGTGACGCGCGAACCGCGCCTCGATACCCGTCGCTCATGGGTCTATTGGGATCAGGCCGCGAGCGAATTCGGCCTCTCCCTCAATCATTTCGGTTCACGTGGCAATCTGCGCGTCGGGGACTCTCTGATCGTTATCGATTTCGACCGCCAGCTTTGGACGGTCAAGAAAGGATCGCCGGCCGGCTATCGCGAAGTGATTCGCAAAACGGGCCTGGATTCGTTTCGCCAATTTCTGCAGCTCACAGTCCCCCGCAGATACGAGCTTATCAAGGCCTGAGCGGTCAGGCTGCCGACCCGGTTTAGCTTCCACTGTTGATTTGAGCAACCACCAAAGAGGAATTGCCGATGTTATTTAAAAAACCGATCTCGCATGACGAACTTTCAGCGGAGCGAGTTGACGCCTACCTCGATCAAAGCGCATCCGGGAAGCGCTTTACGATCGTGCCGTGGGTCTTCGCCATCGGCGGCACCGGCGTGATGCTGCTCGGTGCCTTCGGTGCGCCGCAGTCCGCCGCGAGCAGCCAACTGATGATGTTAGGCGGCTCCGCCTGCGAAGCCCTCGGCATCGCCTGGTTGGCGCCCGCCGCCGTCCGCAAGATCTTCTCAATGTAACCCCCCGGCCCGCTCGGCAGACCACGATCGTCAACGGTATGCCTGCACACCGTCACGGCGATCGATTCGAAATCATGATGGTTGCCGCGGTGTCCGGATTTCCATCCGGACTCTTTATACCAATGTTCTTGGTTGATCCCTACTGAGAATGTTTGCCGTCCAACTCTTCGGCGCTCATGACAAATCGTCGATAATTCTGGTGGAACTAAGCCAACAAAGCCCCGCCGCATCGCCGTGTTTGCTTTGCTCGTTCTGGCTGGTTGTGCCTCGACCGGCAATTCCACCTCTTCCACGACCCACAATACGAACCCTTAACTTTGTGCTACTGTGAGTTAGCGCTCAAAGCAACGAGGCGCGCACATCGTGTTTCCACAGCTACCTGGATTCAATATCAACTTCGCTTTGCTTCTTTCTGAGAGCCGCCCAGCCCCACAAGTCGAACCCGGAACACGATCCGAAGCGGCGGGAACAGAACGAACCCAATTTTCCCCAATGAAAGCCTCGATAATCGCGAAATAACAAAGCCAATTTTCGCTCGCTTTACATGAATCTGGAGGCGCATTACTCTCGCTTTGTCACCTGAACCGGATCCTACGCATCACCACGGCTCACGGAGGAAGCGATGATCGAGGAAACCAATACGACTGTTGACCCCAATAACTCCTGGCGCCTCGAAACGCCCGGCCACGACGGTTGGAAACGCTCGGCCCGACCCGGCGATCCAAACCGCTACCTGATGATCTCGACCGATTGCCACTGCAACGAGCCGTCCGGCCTCTGGGCCGAGCGGATGGACGAGAAGTATCGCAAGCGCCTGCCCCACATCGAGACCGACGAGAATGGCGTCAAGTGGATGGTCTCCGAAGGCTGGCAGAAGTCGCGCGCGCCTGACTTTGCCTTCAAGTTCGAAGGCGAGGATCTCGAGCGCAACAAGGCCGGTTACGATCCGCAACAACGCATCCGCGATCATGCGCGCGACGGCATCGACGCCGAGATCATCTTCCCCAACAAGGGCCTGCTGATGTGGGCGACGCAGGATGCCGAATTCGGCGCCGCGCAATGCAAGGTTTACAACGACTGGGCGTGGGAAACCTTCGGCCAGTACAACAGCTTCATGTCCCCGATGGCCGCGATTATGACCTCCGACGTCAACCTGGCGCTCGCCGAGATCGAGCGCGTCGCCAAACTCGGCTATCGCGGACTCACGCTGCCGTGCAAGCCGATCTTCGGCAACTACGACGCCCGCCATCCCAACTACAACCTGCACATCTACGATCCGATGTGGGCGGCGATTCAGGATCACGACCTGCCGATCACCTTTCACATCTCGACCGGCCGCGATCCGCGGGCGGCGCGCAAGGACGGCGGCGCGGTCATCAACTACGTTTCGCATTCGCTCTCGCCGACCATCGAGCCGATCGCCAATCTGTGCGCCTCGGGCGTGATCGAGCGCTATCCGAAGATTCGCTTCTCCGCCATCGAATGCGGCATCGGCTGGGTGCCATGGGCGCTCGACGCGATGGACGAGGCGTATCGCAAACATCACATGTGGGCCTTTCCGAAACTGCCGAAGATGCCGAGCGAATACTTCCGCAGCAACGGCGCGACCACCTTCCAGGAAGATCGCGTCGGGCTCGACCTCGCGGTTAAGTACAACCTGGTCGATAACTTCATGTGGGCCAACGACTACCCGCATCATGAGGGCGTGTGGCCGCATTCGGCGGAATCGATCGAGCGTCAGATGGGCCATCTTAACGAAGAACAGCGCGCGAAGATCCTCGGCCTCAACGCGGCGCGGATCTTCAAGTTCGACGTTGACGCGTTAATGCGCCGTCGCGACAGCGCCATCAACTAACCGCGCTTATGGCATCGATGAGATCAATGCGGACGGACTTCAACCGCTGGTGAAAAAGGGCACCATACGCACAGGCGCTCGCATGAACATGCGCCGCAAGTAGTGATCGACCAACGATAAGGGCCGGTCCTTTCGAGGACCGGCCCTTTTGTTCTGTCTTTATGAGTCGTAAGTCGAGCTGAGCTAGTCGAACATCAGTACGGTGCGGGCGACCTCGCCCTTCTTCATCGACGCGAAGGCCTCGTTGACGTCTTCGATCTTGCCGCGCTTGCTGATCATGTCATCAAGATTGAGCCGTCCCTGCAGGTAGAAATCGATGTAGCGCGGCATGTCGATACGGAAGCGATTGCCCCCCATCATCGTGCCCTGGATCTTGCGCTCGGTGAGGAACTTAGGCCCGTCGAGCGCGACCTTGTGTCCCACCGGGATCATTCCGATAATCGTCGCGGTCCCGCCCGGCTTAATGCAATCGAAGCATTGCTCGGCCAGCTTGGCCACGCCGACCGCCTCGAACGAGTAATCGACGCCGCCCCCGGTCATCGTGTTGATCGCCTCGACCGCGTCGGCATGTGACGCGTCCACCGTATGCGTCGCGCCAAAGTGCTTCGCCATCGCGAGCTTGTTCTCGAACTGATCGACCGCGATTATTTGCCGCGCGCCTGCCAGCTTCGCACCCTGAATCGCCGAGAGACCGACGCCGCCGCAGCCGAACACCGCGACCGTCGAGCCCGGCTCGACCTTGGCAGTATTGAGCGCGGCGCCCACACCCGTTGTAACCCCGCAGCCGATCAGCGCAGCGCGATCGAGCGGAATCTCCTTGGTGATTTTCACCAGCGCGTTCTCATGCACGAGCATCTTCTCGGCGTAGGTCGAAAGGTCCGAGAATTGCCGCACCATCTTGCCGCCCTGCGAAAGCCGCGGCGTGTCGCCCTTGGGTCGTTGGGTCGCGCGACGATTCGAACAGCGATGGAGGTTGCCGGTCATGCACTCCTCGCAGAAGCCGCAAAACACCGACGGGCACGAAATCACGTGGTCGCCCGGCTGCAGGTAGCTCACGGCCTTGCCGACTTTCTCGACGACGCCGGCGGCCTCATGACCGAGAATCGCCGGGGCTGGAAACGGATAGTAGCCGTCCACGAAATGGAGGTCGCTATGGCAGACGCCGGTCGCCGCGGTGCGCAGGAGAACTTCATGGTCGCGCGGATCGTCGATATCGACCTGTTCGATCGTCAGTGGCTGCTTGGGTCCGTGGAAAATGGCTGCCTTCATGATGTCTTACTTCCTTGGCTTCCGGTGTTTCTTGAGTTCTGGCTATTGGTCAATCCGTAACTGCGTATTCCGATCTTCCGAATGAGTAGTTATTCGAACATCAGCACCGTGCGCGCGACCTCGCCTTTCTTCATCGCCACAAACGCGTCATTAACGTCCTCGAGCTTACCCCGCTTGCTGATCATGTCGTCTAGGTTGAGCCGTCCCTGCAGGTAGAAATCGATGTAGCGGGGCATGTCCACGCGGAAGCGGTTCGAGCCCATGTTGCTGCCCTGCATCTTACGCTCGGTGAGCAACTTGGCACCGTCGATTTCGACTTTCTGGCCGACCGGAATCATGCCGATGATAGTCGCGGTCCCGCCCGGCTTGATGCATTCAAAGCATTGCTCGGCGAGCTTCTTCATCCCGACCGCCTCGAAGGCGTAATCGACGCCGCCGCCGGTCAGTTCGCGAATCGCTTCGACCGCATCCGAATGCGACGCATCGACGGTATGCGTGGCGCCGAGATTCCTTCCCATCGCGAGCTTGTTCTCGAATTGATCGATCGCGATGATCTGCCGTGCGCCCGCTATCCTCGCACCCTGGATCGCCGACAGGCCCACACCGCCGCAGCCGAAGACCGCGACCGTCGAGCCCGGTTCGATGCGCGCCGTGTTGAGCACCGCACCGACGCCGGTGGTGACGCCGCAGCCGATCAGCGCTGCGCGGTCGAGCGGAATCTCGTTGGTGATTTTCACCAGCGCGTTCTCATGCACGAGCATGTTTTCCGCGTAGGTCGAGAGGTCCGCGAACTGGCGAATCATCTTGCCCTTTTGCGAGAGCCGCGGTGTGTCGCCCTTGGCGCGCTGCACGGCCGCTTTGTTGGTGCATCGATTCGGATGGCCCGACATACAATCCGCACAATAGCCACAGAACACCGAGAGGCAGCAGATTACGTGGTCGCCCGATTTGACGTAGGTGACTTCGCTGCCGACCGAATCGACGATGCCGGCGGCTTCATGGCCGAGAATCGCGGGCGCCGGAAACGGGTAGAAGCCATCGACAAAATGAAGGTCGCTATGGCAGACGCCGCTGGCGACGGTGCGCACCAGGACCTCGCGCTCGCGCGGCTTGTCGATCTCGACGTCTTCGATCGAAAGGGGCTGGTTCGGCCCATGAAAAATTGCGGCTTTCATCGCGGGACTCCTTGAGTTGCGGTTTGAACGAGCACGCGGCGAGTTGCCTGCCGAATGGCACGGTGGCGGCGAATCTTCCGCCTCAGCGTCGACGATACCTGTGCCTATGCGGGTCGCGTCAACGCCCACGTTTCCTGTCGTTGCTTCGGCGAACGCTCGCTCGATGCTGACCGTGGTAGAACACGAGGCTGCCGCCGCTGTCAAGGCAACGCCGGTACCGCGCTGCCACCATTTCGCCTTGACTGTATTGGTCAGCGTCCTTAAGTTAAATCTGTGTCAGATGCTCGGTACGCGACCCACTCACCGGGGAGCGGCAGCGTGGAGAGAAGAGAGGTTCCGATGGCCAACGAAAAAGTTATTCATGTAACGGACGCGAGCTTCGAGCTGGAAGTCATGAAGTCCGCGACTCCCGTGCTGATCGATTTCTGGGCTCCGTGGTGCGCCCCGTGCCGCGCGATCGCCCCTATGGTAGATGAGCTGGCGACGGAATATGACGGCCGCCTCAAGGTCGTGAAGATCAACGTGGACGACAATCCGCAGGTGCCGGCCCGCTTCGGCGTACGCGGTATTCCGAACCTCGTGATCGTCAAGGGCGGCGAGGTCAAGCAGCAGATCATCGGCGCGGTGCCGAAGAAGAACCTCGTCGAGGCGGTCAACAACGCGATCGCGTAAGCCGCCAGCTCAAGCAATCACTGGAATTACGAAGGCCCTGACTACTTTGCCGGTGACGGTGAAGGGTTGGGGCCTTCGTCTCTGAGAATCCATACGTGATACAGCTCCGCGCGTTTCTGTTCGTAAGTAGCCTTCACCTCCGGCGGCACGTAGGCCAGCAACACCTGATTGTAGCCGAGCACGCGCGGCGCCAGTTTCGAATCACGTAGCAGCGATGGATTCGGCGGCGACACGGCGGTTAGCGCGACTACCGCCAATCCGGCGAGAACCGCGCCGATCGAAGCGCCCAGCACGCCCCCGACGAGCCGGTCGATCCAGTTGAGGTGGATTATCTGGGCAAGCCGGATAATGCGGCCACCGACGTACTCGATAGCTATATAGACGAGAAGGAAGACAGCGACGTAGCCGATCACGGCACTCAGGGTGGGATTTGTGGAGATGTACTTGTGCGCAAGCGCTTCGGCTCGGAGATAGTATGTTGACGCCGCATAAATCCCGACGACCAGCGCCAGGATCGATGTCGCCATCCGCAGCGCGCCGCGCGACAATCCGCTCAGCGCACCGAAGCCGACGATCGCAAGGATCGCGTAGTCGAGGCCGTTCAATCCCATCTTCGTCACATCGATCATCGTACCTTCTATCCTACACGGGTGCGTTCAGGCTCGATAATCCGACCGCAAGCGCCTAAACTCTTTTCATGTCGTGGGTCTATATCGAAAATTTGGGCGACCATATCGGTGCGGAAGTCACGCTCCGGGGATGGCTCTACAACCGGCGGTCGAGCGGCAAGGTCCACTTCCTGCTGATTCGCGATGGCACGGGCCTATGCCAGTGCGTGGCGTCGATCAATGATCTCGGGGCGGAGGCCTTCGCTGCGGCCGATCATCTCGGGCAGGAAACCTCGCTCGAAGTCACCGGCCTCGTGCGCGAGGATAAGCGTGCGCCCGGTGGACGCGAGCTGACGATTACACGCCTGGAGGTTCGCGGACCGTCGATCGACTATCCGATCACGCCCAAGGAACACGGACCCGCTTTCCTGCTCGATTTACGCCATCTATGGGTGCGGTCGGCGCGGCAGCATGCGATCCTGCGAATCCGCAGTGAAGTCGAGGCTGCCTGCCGTGACTTTTTCCACGAACGCGGTTTTGTACTGTTCGATTCGCCGATCCTGACGCCGACGAGCTGCGAAGGCACAACCAACCTCTTCGAGATCGATTACTTCGGCGAGCGCAAGGCTTATCTCACGCAGAGCGGACAACTATACGCGGAGGCGGGTGCGCTCGCTTTCGGCAAGGTCTATTGCTTTGGCCCGACCTTTCGCGCCGAGAAATCCAAGACGCGTCGCCATCTGACCGAGTTCTGGATGGTCGAGCCCGAAGTGGCTTACTTCACGCTCGAGGAAGACATGCAACTGGCGGAGGATTTCGTCGCGTATATCGTCGCGCGGGTGCTCGACCGGCGGCGCGAGGATCTGAAGGTGATCGAGCGCGATACGGCCAAACTCGAGCTCGCGACCAGCAAACCATATCCGCGGATCACCTACGATGAGGCGATCGAACGGCTGAACGGCAAGGGTTTCGCGGTCAATTGGGGCGACGACCTCGGCGCCGACGAGGAGACTGCGCTCTCGGCCGATTTCTCAACGCCGGTGCTGGTTCATCGGTATCCGGCGGCTTCGAAACCGTTCTACATGAAGCACGACCCGGACCGCCCCGACCTTGCCCTGTGCGTCGATATGCTCGCGCCCGAGGGTTACGGCGAGATTATCGGAGGCGGTCAGCGCGAGGACGATTACGAGACCCTTAAGCAGCGCATTGTCGAACACGGCCTGCCGCTGGAGCCGTTCAACTGGTATCTGGATCTGCGCCGCTACGGGTCGGTGCCTCACGCCGGCTTCGGGATGGGAATCGAGCGGGCGGTAACCTGGATATGCGGCACCCATCACGTACGCGAGGCGGTGCCTTTTCCGCGCATGATGGAGCGGTTGGAGCCGTAACGAAAGTTTCGCAGCGCCCGAAATGTTCCCCACGGATGGCGATCGAAAATATTTTTTTTCGCGGCTCGGCACGGTCCAAGTCATCAACAGCCTGTGGATTAAATTTGATCGGTTAATCTCTCTGCGCATTTCTTGACGACGGGTACGCACCGTGGCAGCTGTCGTTTTTTGATTCCGCATCGGCTTCACGAAATGCCAAAACCCCGTACTGGCCTGCATTACGCAACGCCGCGCAATGGCAACCTGAAATCATCGGACAACGGAGCCGGTTTCAATCCATTAGAAACGCTCATAATCGACGGTTTGGTCACATGCGCGACAATTCGGATCGCGGCACGAGCGCAATACGAAGTCAAGCCTTTGACCGCGTCACCTGCTCACAGAGGTGCGTTGCTCGAGGTTAGGCCACGCGCTAAAGAGGGGAGAGGTAGTCGAGTTTTTGGAGTGTGCCTTAGGGCTTCGGGACGACGCACCGTCTGGGACGACCGTCACTGAAGGGACGGATTGTCAGAATGGTGCGTCTTGCCATCCAGCCATTGCTTGGGATCGTCACGGGGGAACATGGGCGGGCGGATTGACGGGTCTCGCTGATGCTGAGCCGGCTGATGCGTGCGGAGCGGAATCACGCGTGTTTGGTTGGAGATCGTGATTGCAGGTTCACGGATGAGTAGCATCAGAATTTCCCGTGCGACGGGAGCTGCGCCAGCCGCCGAGGCTGCGCATCAGTTCCAGTCGAGGCCGAAGGAGGTTGTCACCTTGCGGACCGGACCTTTGGTGCGTAGAGGCGCTAATGCCTCTCGAATCGTCCCGGGGGCACCAGCAACGCTGCGGCGTGCGGGTCTCCTGCGAAGTTCAGAACTTCCCGTATTCGGCAAACTCCCGCTGCCCGTCCCGATAATCGAAGCATCGTGTTTGCACGCTGAATGTAAGCTTCCAATCAACCTACGCAACTTTCTGGCTCAACAATTCGGCCCTGCCCTCGAATCTGACAATCAATCGATCCTCGATATGGCCGCCAATGCCGACCCCGCGACGCTCAGCCGGGTCGCCCGGGCGATTCGCCGCTATTCGACGAGCCGTGCACGCGAGGCTTGGGCGGAATGTGCCGTGGGGCTCCAAGATTTTGAGCGCGAGGGAGCGAACCGAGTTTCCACGGCGCGGCTGTGTCTGGAATGCGCCTGCCTGGAGTTCGGCGTGGAAGCTTGCGCGGCCCACCAAGGTCCGCGATGCCTCACCGTTGACCTGTCGCCGGTATGCGCCTCGCGTCTCAAATCGGCGAACCATCCATCAACGTCGGTATCCGATCGCCTGCAGCGTCAAATCGAAGATTTCCGCGCGATGCGCGCGGCGTTTGGCCTCTCGCATTTCGATCTGGATTGCTATGTGACGAATCGGCGTGTGATGTTTTCCTGGCGACCGCTCAACACCGCTACGGCAGCACCCGGACAATCAAAACGCTAGATTAACGGCTCGTAAATCGACCCGCAAAGGCGAGCGCGTCGAGCCGGTGTACCTTAAGATTGTTGCGGTCGGCTCTCGCGATGGCTGAGCGCCGCGATTGAACCTGTGTTCTAAATCGCTGAGATCAGCGCAACATGATTCACTAATGATGTGTGAAGGGGAGCGGCTGCCGCGCCGAGGGGAAATCAGATAGCGGATGCCCGCCGCCGCCGTTGCTCCTTGCGCCGTCGTCGTTGCGCCTCGGAGCGTTTGCGCTTGCGGCGCACACTGGGCTTCTCGTAGAAAGCCCGCTTCTTCATTTCCTTGAATACCCCCTCTTTGGCGAGCTTGCGCTTGAGCACACGCATCGCCTGGTCGAGGGAACCTTCGACCCTGATTTCCATAACCCTCCGTTGACGTTCGGACTAGACAGATGAGAATAGGGGCGCCTCTACCGAGTGTCAACTGCTGCATCGCGCTGGTGCATCAGTGGGAAAATTCGTCACGACCATGTAATTAAGCGTTCGCAGCAGGGCGAACTTCGTGCGTCGTCAATGAGAGCGCTAAACGGATCGCCCAGCAGGGATTTTCGCAAGCCATGGAGGAAACACGATGGATCTGGGATTGAGCGGCAAGGTCGCGATGATCACCGGCGCGAGCCGTGGACTAGGCCGCGCGATGGCGCTCGCGCTCGCCGCCGAGGGTGTTCGGCTGAGCTTGTGCGCGCGGGGCGCGGAGGCGCTCAACGCGGCCGTGGCGGAACTGAAGGGTGCGGGCCATCACGTGTTCGCCGAGGCCGCCGACATCAACGATGCAGCCGCGATGGAGCGCTGGACGGCAAACACCGTGAAGGCTCATGGCGGCGTGGATATCCTGGTCAATAATGCGGGCGGCGCGCGCATCGGTACCAATCAGCAACTCGACGATGCGGGCTGGATGGCGGCCTTCGAGCTCAATTTCTTTTCCGCGGTGCGCCTGTCGCGTCTGTGTGCGGTCGAAATGGAAAAGCGCGGCGGTGGTTCGATTATCAATATCAGCTCGATTTACGGCCGCGAGGCCGGTGGACCGATCAGCTACAACGCCTCGAAGGCTGCGATGATTTCGTTCACCAAGGGGCTGGCCCGCGAGCTCGGCAAGAAGGCGGTGCGCGTCAATTCGATCGCGCCGGGATCGATCATTTATCCAGGCGGAACGTGGGACGGATTGTTTAAGCAGAATCCCGAGTTCGAAAAGGATTTTATCGCGCACGAATTTCCGGCGGGACGGCTCGGGCGTCCGGACGAGGTCGCCTACGCGGTCGTAATGCTGGCGTCGCCGCGCGCGAGTTGGATCACCGGCGCGACGATTCCCGTTGACGGCGCGCAAGGTCGTTCGAATACCTGACGCCGATTACTCTGCCAATGTGCAGGTGAGGGTGTGAGTGGTCGCCGACGCGACGCGCACCGTGACCGTGTCGCCGGCCGAGATGCCCATGCGCGCGGGGAAGATGGCCGTCTTGTATTGCGGCGTTTTGCCCGCGAGCATGCCGATGCCGCGCCGCGCCGATCCTTCCACCAATACAGGGAACTCCTGTCCGACGGTCGCCCGATATAAGGCGAGCGAGCTTGCTTCCTGCAGCGCCATCACTTCGTTCAGCCGCCGCTGCTTCTCGGCCTCGCTGACCGTATCGCCCAGGCGATATGCGCGCGTGTGATCGCGCACCGAATATTTGAAGGTGAAGGCCGAGTCGTAAGCGACCGCGCGCATCAGATCGAGGGTCGCGCGGAAGTCGCTCTCCTCCTCGCCATGAAAGCCCGACGATGATGTCGGTCGAGAGCGCGATCCGCGGAATCGCCGCGCGCACCGCGCGCCACCAAATCAAGATATTCAGCCGCGGTGTAGCCGCGTTCCATTGCAGCAAGAACGCGATCGGATCCCGATTGCAGTGGCAGATGCAGATACGGCTGGACTTTGGGCTCGGAAGCCATCGCGTCGATAACCGATTGCGACATGTCACTTGGATGCGGCGAAGTGAAGCGAATCCGTTCGACGCCGTCCACCGCCGCGACCATCCGTAGCAACTCGCCGAAGCCTACCTGGTCGGAGCGGTACGCGTTGACGGTCTGCCCCAGCAGGACCATCTCCTTGACGCCGCGCGCCGCGAGATCGCGGACCTCGCGAATGATATCGGCCGGCGGCACGCTGCGCTCGCGGCCGCGCACGTAGGGCACCACGCAGAAGGCGCAAAACTTGTCGCACCCGCGCATCGCGGTGACGTAGGCGCGCACGCCGCTCGCATAATCGGGCGAGAGGTCGGCGTAGGTCTCCGCGCGGTTGAGGCGCACATCGACGGTCGCGTCGAAGCCGCTGCCGCCGAGCAATTCGGGCAGGCGCCGATAGGTGTCGGGACCCGCCACCAGATCCAGCCATGGCGCCTTTTCGACCAGCGCCGCGCGATTATGCTGCGCCATGCATCCGAGCAGCCCGAGCTTGACCTCCGGGCGCGCTTGCTTGAGCCGCGCAAGATCGCCCAGCCGTCCGATCACGCGCTCCTCGGCGTGCTCGCGGATGGCGCAGGTGTTGAGCAGGATGACGTCGGCTTCTTCGAGACTTCGTCGCCGCCGCGTAGCCCGGCGCGCCGCAGCACGCCGGTGATCAATTGCGAGTCCGCGACGTTCATCTGGCAGCCGTAGGTCTCGAGCCAGACCCGCGCCGGCGCATCATTTCCGTTGTCAGCCATGCGGATATCGTCGAATGATAGGCTATCGGGCGGCGGCGGCACAACGCGCTTGCGCTTCACGTTTGAGGGGTTTACGGGGTTGTATTGCGCATGAATCGATTTGGTGCGGCTGTCGCATTAACTGATTCCACAAGCATAATGCCTGCGATCAAGAGACCGATAAGTGCGCAGCGAAGCGAATTAACGATGTCTGGAAATATAGATGAGCGCATCGAGCGGCTCGACTGGGCCGCGATCCGCACCGCGCTCGACGATCGCGGACATGCCACCACGCCGGCTCTGCTGACGCCTGCCGAATGCGCCGAACTGATTGCCCTCTACGAGCGTCGCGAGGTCTTTCGCAATCGAATCGTGATGGAACGCTTCGGCTACGGGCTTGGCGAATACAAATATTTCGCCGCACCGCTTCCACCGCTGGTCGCCGCGATGCGCACGACTCTTTACGATCGGCTCGCGCCGATTGCGTCAGACTGGATGCGTGCGATGCGCCTGGGCGAAGGCTTTCCGCCGGCGCTCAGCGATTTTATCGGACCTTTGCCATCGCGCGGGGCAGACCAGGCCGACGCCGCTGATGCTGCGTTACGCGGCCGGCGGCTACAACTGCATGCATCAGGATCTCTACGGCGAGATCTTCTTTCCAATCCAGATGACGATCGTGTTGAGCCGGCGCGAGGCGGATTTCAGCGGCGGCGAATTCCTGCTGACGGAACAGCGGCCCCGAGCGCAATCGCGCGGCGAGGCCATCACGCTCGACCAAGGCGAGGCGATCATATTCGCTACCCGCTGGCGTCCGGTGCGCGGCGCGCGCGGCTATTATCGCGTCAACGTACGCCACGGCGTCAGCCGGCTCAAGTCCGGGCTGCGATTCACCCTCGGCATCATTTTCCACGACGCGAAGTAGAACCATCAGTCTCGGTACTGGTCAGGTTGATTTGCGCCTGATCAGTTCAAACGAACTCTCGGGCTCGGTGTAATGAATAAGCCCCGCCTTGCTCGAGTCGATCAAAACCCCGCTTCGCAAGTGCGACCATTGGTCCTCAGGATATTCAGCGGTGTACTGGCCATCTTCGATGGAACAAACGACCGTGCCGCAGCAACCGTCCCAAAGCTTCAGCCTATCTCCTAAAATCACCTTGTTGCCATCAGGGTAATTCATTGCAGTCCGGTGATCTCGCCTATTTCAAAAGTGAACATTATTTCAAGCTCTGGGGAAGTTGCCGAAAAGCACTTTTGATGGCAACTTTATCGTGAGAGCATCACGCTATGACGCAGAATCGACGGCCGGCGTTCGAACGCTTCGAGGCGAGTCTGCTCGCCTGTCCCAAATGCAATCGGGCGGTGAAGGTGCGCAAGCGCCTGCTGCTGGTCCTGCCCGAGGGCGACAAATATGAGTACCTTTGTCCAGATTGCGGTTCGACCTGCGGCGACACCATCCAGAAGGACGACCCGACGCAGCGCAAGCTGATGTAGCCTAAGTGAGCGTTCACGACGTGCGAGGCGGCCCGCACGATCGCGTCCCGCCTCGCACTTCACTTGCCGGTCCTGCGGTCAGCCCATCGCCTGCGCTGAGGTCGGCTCGATTTCGTACATCACGCGGACGTCGCCGGGTTGGGAGAACGGGTACTTATCCTTGCCCAGGTATTTTTTCGCCAGCGAATCGATGTGTGCGTCGGCGCCTTTCTCGGTGGCGGACAGGACGCGCCCGCGAATCTGGACGTAGCGGTAGGGGTTGGCGGGATCCATTATCGCCATCGCGATGTGAGCGTCCGGTTTGAGGGTGCGCGCTTTGACCCGGCCACGCGCGGTATTGATGCGAATTTTGCCGCCGGTGTAGTCGAACCAGATCGGGGTTACTTGCGGCGAGCCGTCTTTCAAAACGGTCGCGAGGTTGGCAAAGGCAACTTTCGCCGTCAATAGGTCAAGGTAAGCCTCGGGAATGATCGCCATCGTGGTACTCCTCTGTGTGGATGCGGACTCGAGCCGCGGGAATGACAATTAGCTTCGCCCTTCGCGTTGCCGAGTCAAGCGCAACTCGCAGCACTTTGTCTGGCGACCCGGTCTCGAACAAAATGCAAGCGGCAATCCTCACCGTTCCGGGAGTGAGGACAAAGATGCGTGAAATTTGACTCCGCAGGTGCTATCAGTTAATAGCGAAAGCGTGAATTGGGGTGCGGTCGAAGGGGTGAGGGCCGTTGCCTACCTGCTGCAAATTTCCCGCGAGGAGCCGAACCATCATGGCGCTGTTTAACAAGGAGCCGGATAAGAACGTCAGAATCGATCCGAATGCGCGGGTTCAACCTCAGCCGATTCCGGCCGCGCAGCCGGTAACTCCGACCGTAGTGGCCACTACCGCGGGCCCGAGTGAGAAACCTGCGATGCCGATGCGACCGGCGCCTGCGCCAGTCGCCAGCGAACGCGCCTACCTGGACAGTGGCTCGAAGATTAGCGGCAAGCTTTCCTTCGATGGACCCACGCGGATCGACGGCCAGGTCGATGGTGAGATCACCGGCAAGGACAGCCTTACGATTGGTGAATCGGCGGTTGTGACGGCGCAAATCAAGGCCGCTTCGATTGTCGTTGCAGGCAAAATCAGCGGGGACCTCACGGCGACGCAGCGGATCGAAATCCGCCCTTCGGCAAAGGTCATCGGCAACCTGACCGCACCGGTTCTGGTGGTGCACGAGGGGGCTCTTTTCGAGGGCCATTGCTCGATGCAGCCCGAGGCGTCGCAGGGCGCGAAGGTCACGGTATTTGCCAAAGACGAGCGGGTCGCGGTCGCGGGTGTCCAGAAGCAGGCCTAAATTTACCGGCGACCCATTATTAGCTTGACATTGTTGCGCGGGGATGATTCCACTGTTGGGTGGAGTTGACGTCCTAACATGCACATTCCGCCGGACTGGGGTGTCTTTGCCACCCTGCTCGTTTCCTTCCTCGCCTTCTGGATGGTATTCGGGTGGATTTTCTTCGGTCCATTTCTTAAATTACTTGGCGATCGGGAACATCGGCTGAAGGACCTCAACGAGCGGACCGAGCGCCTGCTCGAAGAGGAGCGGACGGCGGTCAGGGAACGCGAACGGCAACTGGCCGCGATTCGGCGCGATGCTCTCGCTCGGCGCGAAACCGAGCGCCGACAGGCAGAGGCCGAAGCAATGCAAAGTGATCGAGGAGGCGCGGGCGGAGGCCCGGGTCGAGCTCGATGCGGTCAGGGTCGGAATTGAAAAGAGTATCGATGCCGCACAGGGTGAACTCGAGCAGATGGCGCAAACGCTGGCGGTGGAACTTGCGCAACGCGTTTTGGGTCGTCCGGTCAACGCCGGCAGCGCTCTGAACAACTGAATGAAGTCACGGATTGTTATAGCGGCGACTGTGTTGGGCGCGGCGCTGACCCCGACGCTCGCGCTCGCGGCCGAGGGTGCGGTCGAGGAACGCGGCACTTGGAGCGCGCTGCTTTTCTACATCATAAACTTTCTGCTCTTCGCGGGTATCCTGTGGAAATACGCTGTGCCCGCAGCGAAGAACTATTCTTAAAGATCGCGCCACCGGCATCCGCGACACCATTTCGAAGGCGGACGCGGCGTTTCGCGAGGCGCAGGAATTGGCGAATCGCGCGGCCGAGCGAATGGCGAAGCTCGAAGCCGAAAAGAGCCAGATTGCATCCGATCTCGCTGACGAAACCGTGTACCAGATTGGACGCATCTATGATCTCGCGCAGGAGTCTGCCGCGCGTATCAAACGCGACGCCGAGACTAGCGCCGTAGCGATGGCCGAGAATGCCAATCGACGGGTGCGTGAGGCGCTTGCACACGCGGCCGGCCAGCTCGCCTCCGACCTCGTGAAGCGTAACTTCGAGGCCGCGGATCAGGGGCGGCTGGTGCAAGGCTTCGTCGAAAAATTGAGCACCGAGGCTGGGCGTTGAAAAGCTCAAAGGTCGCCAAGCGCTATGCGCGCGCCCTGATGGGTCTCTCGACCGATCACGCGCAGCTCGAAGCGTGGGGCGCCGAGCTAGAACGCCTGGCGCGGATCGTCGATTCCCCGGAAGTCGCGGCGCAACTGGAATCGCCGTCGGTGACGCAGGCATTGCGGATGGAGGCGTTAGGTAAAATCGCCGAGCGGCTCGATCTGAGTTTCCCTCTGCGGTCGTTCGCGGTGGTAGTCGCGAATCATGGCCGCGTTGCCAACGTCACCGCGATGGCCGAAAGCTATGCACGCATGCTCGATGATCTGATGGGCCGCGCTCGCGCGAAGCTTACGTTTGCTTATCCGCCGACCGACGAGGATCTGGCCCGTGTGGTGGAAGGACTGGCGGCAATTGTGCAGAAGACAATTATCCCGACGACCAAGGTTGACGCGTCGCTGGTGGGCGGCGTCGTCGCCGAGCTGGAAGGAAAAATCTACGACGGCAGCCTTGCCACCCGGCTGGCCGACGCCGAACGGCGTCTGAGCGGCTAGGCGCGGGCACGCGGAAACACATCTATGGCGGAAATCAGACCATCTGAAATCAGCGACATTCTGCGCAGTGAGATCAAGGGCTTCGAGGGCTCGGTCGAAGTGCGCGAAACCGGCCGCGTATTGTCATGCGGCGACGGTATCGCGCGCATTTACGGCCTGCAGAACGCCGCCTCCGGCGAGCTGCTCGAGTTTCCTCATTCCGTGTACGGCATGGTGCTGAATCTCGAAGAGGACAACGTCGGCGCGGCGCTCTTTGGCGATCCACAGGCGATCGGCGAGGGCGACGAAGTGAAGCGCACCGGCCGTATCGCGGAAGTTCCGGTCGGCGAGGCGCTGCTCGGCCGCGTCGTCAATTCACTAGGCCAGCCAATCGACGACAAGGGTCCTATCAAGAGCACCGAAACGCGCCGCATCGAAATCAAGGCCCCCGGCATCATCAAGCGCCAACCGGTCAAGGAGCCGATGCAGACCGGCATCAAGGCGATCGATTCGATGTTGCAAATCGGCCGCGGGCAGCGCGAGCTGATCATCGGCGACCGGCAGACCGGCAAGACGGCGCTGGCGATCGACACCATCATCAACCAGAAGGGTCAGAACGTCTTTTGTGTTTACGTCGCGATCGGGCAGAAACGCTCGACCGTCGCGCAGGTGGTCGAAAAGCTCAATCGCTACGGTGCGATGGAGTATACCACCGTCGTTGCCGCGACCGCTTCCGAATCGGCCCCGCTGCAGTTCATCGCGCCGTACTCGGGCTGCACGATGGGCGAGTACTTCCGCGACAGCGGGCGTCATGCGCTGCTGGTTTACGACGATTTGAGTAAACACGCGACCGCGTATCGCCAGCTCTCGCTGTTGCTCCGCCGTCCGCCCGGGCGCGAGGCTTATCCAGGCGACGTCTTCTATCTTCATTCACGCCTGCTCGAACGCGCGGCGAAACTTTCCGCTGAGATGGGTGGCGGCTCGCTCACTGCGCTGCCTATTATCGAAACGCAGGCGGGCGACGTTTCGGCCTATATTCCGACTAACGTCATCTCGATTACCGACGGGCAGATCGTGCTCGACGCCGACCTTTTCTATTCAGGCATCCGGCCGGCGGTGAACGTCGGTCTGTCGGTCTCGCGGGTCGGCTTTTCGGCCGCGATCAAGGCGATGAAACAGGTCGGCGGCACGCTCAAGCTTGACCTCGCGCAGTATCGCGAGATGGCGGCGTTTGCGCAGTTCGGCTCGGATCTCGATCCGGCCAGTCAGCGCCTGCTCCATCGCGGCGAGCGGCTGACCGAGATGCTCAAGCAGAATCAGTACGATCCGTTGTCCACCGACAAGGAAGTGCTGATCATATTCGCCGCCAACGAAGGTTACTTCGACAAGCTCGAGGTCGATCAGGTGAAGCCGTTCGAACACGATTTGTACGCGTTTTTCGAAGCTCGTCACAAAGACATTCTGGAAGAAATCGCTACCAAGCGCGAAATTAGCGACGATTTGCGCAAGCGCTTGGCCGCTGCGCTCGATAACTTCACCAGCACCCGGACGCCTCCGTCCAGCGATGCCCACGCGGCGTGACGGGGCTCGCCGGCATTACCGCGAACACCTGACGAATGGCGACACTCAAGGCGATTCGCCGGCGAATTTCGTCGGTTAAATCTACCCAACAGATCACGCGCGCGATGAAGCTCGTGTCCGCGGCGCGCCTGCGCCGCGCGCAGGAGGCGCTTCTTAACGCGCGCCCCTATCACGAAGCCCTCAAGCGCGTTTCCGACTCGCTTCTGGGCTCCGCGCCGGATGCGATGGCTCCGGCGGAGAACGCGCGCCGCGTCGCGCTCATCCTGGTGATTACCTCGGATCGCGCCCTGTGCGGCGGCTACAACGCCAACTTATTGCGGATGGCTGAAGAGGTCGCGCGCCGTTGCGCCAGAGAGGGTGTCGAAGCGCGCTTCTTTGCAGTTGGACGCAAGGCCCTCGACCATTTTCGCCGCAGCAAGGCGCCCCTCGATGGCGATCGGGTCAATAATACGCCGCGGCTCGCAACGGTCGGCCTCGCGCGCGATCTGGCCGCCAAGGTTATCGCCGAATTTCGCACCGGCGCGGTCGTAGAAGCCGGCGTCGTATACAGTGCGTTCCGCTCGGCCATCTCCCAGCGCCCGACCTATGACAAGTTGCTGCCGATCGAGCCGCCGAAACCCGCCGATGACGGCGGCGACACGCTCCCGACCGACTACACGATCGAGCCGAGCGCCGCGGAACTGATGCCGGTGGTCTTGCGCAGCTACGTCGAGGCCGCCATCTTCCATGCCCTGCTGGAAGGTGAGGCCAGCGAGCATGGCGCGCGGATGACCGCGATGGACAGTGCGACCAACAACGCTACTGATATGATTTCGAGCCTGACCCTTGAAATGAATCGCGCGCGCCAGGCACAAATCACGAAGGAATTGATGGATATCGTCGGCGGCGCCGAAGCCTTGCGCGGCTAGCGGCACCCGCCAATCGCAAAGACTTACAGGAAACGACTCTCGCCATGAGTGCAGAAGCAACCGGCCGAATTAACCAGGTATTAGGCAACGTCATCGACGTTGAGTTCTCCAACGGCTCGCTGCCGCCGATTTTCTCGGCGCTGCGCGTGTCCAATCCCTCAATCGACGATCGCGTGGGCAATCTCGTGCTCGAAGTCGCCCAGCACCTGGGCGAAAACACCGTCCGCTGTATCGCGATGGACAGCACCGAGGGACTCGTTCGCGGCATGAATGTGACCAACACCGGCGCACCGATTTCGGTGCCAGTGGGCGAGGTCACGCTCGGCCGCCTGATGAACGTGACCGGCGATCCAGTGGACGAGGCGGGACCGATCACCTCCGACCTCAAGATGCCGATTCATCGCGAGGCCCCGATCTTCGCTGACCAGGCCACCGAGGTGGAAATCCTCGAGACCGGCATCAAGGTTATCGATCTCGTTTGCCCCTACTCGCGCGGCGGCAAAATCGGCCTGTTCGGCGGCGCCGGCGTCGGCAAGACCGTCACCATCATGGAGTTGATCAACAACGTCGCAAAGCAGCATGGCGGCGTCTCGGTGTTCGCCGGCGTCGGCGAGCGTTCGCGCGAAGGGAACGACCTTTATCGCGAGCTGCAGGAATCGGGCGTGCTCTCGAAGACCGCGCTGGTTTACGGCCAGATGAACGAACCGCCCGGCGCCCGCGCGCGTGTCGCGCTGACCGGCGTAACCGTGGCCGAATATTTTCGCGATGAGCAGGGCAAGGACGTGCTGCTCTTCATCGACAACATCTTCCGTTTCGTGCAGGCGAACTCCGAGGTCTCGGCGCTGCTCGGACGCATGCCCAGTGCTGTCGGATATCAGCCCACCCTCGGCACCGACATCGGTGAACTGCAGGAGCGCATCACGACCACCAAGAAGGGTGCGATTACCTCGGTGCAGGCGATCTACGTCCCGGCGGACGATTACACCGACCCGGCACCTGCGACGACCTTCGCACATCTCGACGCGACCACCGCGCTCGAGCGCAAGATTTTCGAGAAGGCGATTTTTCCGGCAGTCGATCCGCTCGCTTCGACTTCGCGCATCCTTGATCCGCAGATCGTCGGCCAGGAGCATTACGATGTCGCGCGGCGCGTCCAGCAGATCTTGCAGAAATACAAAGACTTGCAGGACGTTATCGCGATTCTCGGGATGGACGAGCTTTCGGCCGACGACAAGCAGACGGTCGCGCGCGCCCGGCGCGTCGAGCGCTTTCTCTCGCAGGCTATGTTCGTCGCGGAGCCTTTCACCAGCATCCCGGGCGCCTACGTTTCACGCGCCGAGACCGTGCGCGGTTTCAAGGAGATCCTCGACGGCAAGTGCGATGATTTGCCCGAGCAGGCCTTCTACCTGGTCGGCACCATCGACGATGCCCGCGCCAAGGGCGAGCGTCTCGCTCGCGGCGAAGCCCGCTAACCCATCACGATGGCTGACACCTTTCAGTTCAAGCTGGTTACTCCCACCGGCGTGTTGTTTGACGGCGCGGTCGAGCAAGTCACCGCGGTCGGTGCGCTGGGCGAGTTCGGCGTACTGCCGCTGCATACCAATTTCATCACGTCGCTGGTCCCGGGAATCCTGACCATCAAGCTGAGTGAGGCGAAATTCGAGGAGTTCCTGCTGGTGGGCGGTTTGGCCGAAATCAAGGACGGAGTGATGACGGTGCTGGCGCTGGAAGCGCAAGCGCCTGTCGCGGTCGATAGCCTCGCCGCGCAAAACGAAATCGCACCGGCCGAGGAGCGGCTCTCGCACCTCAGCATGTTCGATCCGGAATACGAAGAAGCGGAGCAGGCAGCGCGCGTTGCGCGCGTCCGCTCGCAGGTCAATCAGCTCTTGCGCGCTCCGCATTGATTCTCTTCGCGCCTGAACGAATCCGGCTCGCCGGGACACTTTAGACGGCGCGCGCTTTGTGAGCGCGCCCACTCCGACTGGCACATCTCGCGCATTGACGGGACGCGCGATTCGATCGCTCGCGCATCGATGCCTTATAACGTTCCAAAATGGTGGTGCAAAATTGCTTTGCAGCAACTCGACTGCTATACGGCTCAATAGACAAAAGGGGAGGGTCTTTCGCGGCACGCGATCGGCGTGCCGTTGGAATCCCATTAAATTCATCATGAACGGCGGTTATCGCCGCCAGCGTAATGCGCCCTGAGCAATCAGGGCGAACGGATTGATAATGCCCGAAGGCTCCGGCAAAGGCGCCGGCATGTCGCCGGCGACAATTTTTTTCATACTTCTTGCCTTCTTTGGCATCGGCGCTCCCCTGGTAATGTCGTCGAAACCGTCCTCGTCGATATCGCTGCCTAATGCGAAAGACACGAAGGTATCGGGCGACGAAATCAGCGCGCGCGACCTGCTTGAGGATTTCTTCGATGCTGACGCAGATCAGTTCATCGATCGGGATAAACCGTGGCAGCAGAGTGCGCCGAATTATCCGGGTCCCAACGGCGCGTGGAATCCGGATGATCCGCGTCGTAACGATCGAATTTCATTCCTCATCGCAACACTACCCAATCCGGAGAATCCGTCGCTGCGCTACGAATTCGATCGCTACATCGATTCGATCCAGCTAGCGCTCAGCCACGAAAACTACATGCTTGCGAAGGCCACCTTGCCGTGGGTGGATCAACTTTCCGCCGAAGGCACCACTCCGGCGCAGAGATCACGGCGCCCCGGCGTTATGCTGTTCCGGCGGGCCGACACCGCAGACGCTAACCATCCCGCGCGCGTTAGTCTCATGGTGGTCTTTGTGGTCGGGGAGACTCCCACCTCGGGAGTCAACGCGCCCGCGCTGCGCAGCGCGCTCGATCAAATCGCGTGGTTGCGTGGATGGCGTGGCGCAGGCGAGACGTCCGCGCCGGCGCATCTGGTTGATCTGGCGCGGAACGATCCCAAGGGTCCCCCGCGAAGTGCCAATCTGATCGAGATCCTCGGGCCCAGCTATTCCGGGTCGGCTCCATCAATCAAGGAGGTTCTACGTTCGTGGCTGTACTTCGGCGGACTTCAGCAGCCAACTCCGCCCATCTCGATTTCGCTGCTGTCCGGAAGCGCGACCGCGATCGATGACTGGCCGACCGAACTGGGGGAATTTCAGTCAACCGAGCTGCCAGACGCACAGACCTACGACGGCTTGATTCGATTTTTTCAGGAAAACCTGAGCGATCCACGCCTCGCGATACTCACCGACGATACCGCTTACGGGAATTCCATCGATGGGAACTCTCGCATAGTTCGCTATAAGAGGCGCAAAGCCGGCAACCATTCGGCAGTTACGTTTCTCCCCTATCCGATTCACATTTCCAACGTGCGAACAACTTTCGATAGTTCGCGGGTCCAGCAGGCCAATCCGGCTGCGACTCCGCTTGGCCTTTCGCACCGTGATCTGCCGATTTCCGACGAGGATCCGGGCCTTGATCGGTACTTTGTGCCTTCATTCTCGCGCGCTTCCGCCGCTGACGATGAAATGGTGCTCGCCAACCTGCTCTCGACCATCAATCGGGAAAACTTCCACTACGTCGGGATCATCGCGACCAATATCCAGGACGCCATCTTCCTGATTCGCGAGATCCGCAGCAACTGTCCCGACACGACCCCGTTTCTGGCTTCGTCCGATTTGCTCTATCTGCATTCCGACTTTAATCGGGACCTCGTCGGCACGCTGATTTTCTCCACCTATCCGCTTTTCGCGTCAAATCAGCTGTGGACCTGGCCCTCCAGTCTGGACTACCGCCGTTTCCAGTTTCCCAGCAGTGAGGCTGAGGGGGTGTACAACGCCGTTCTCGCCGCCGTGGACGACACGAAACTGATGGTGGAGTACACCCTGCCCTTTTCGAGCGCATCGCCGGCTCCGCCCATGTGGTTGACGGTCGTTGGCAACGGCGCACTGTGGCCTGTAACGGTTTTTCAAAGCCCGCCGGGTGCTCACGTGGTGAAGCGTCACCAACCGCCCCGAACGGCTGGATATCTCCCGAAGAATTTCGGCGTGAGCATTTACCCCCGTCAATTCGATATTACGTTTGCGATGATCGTCCTGCTGTGCACGCTGCCTCACCTTTACATGATCAAATGGCATGCGATGACGAACGACGGGGTGGGCGGGCTCTATCGCGCCCTTGGACAAGTTATTCCAACACCGCCGCGTTGGTTCGTGCGTCTCCTCGACGATCCGACTGATCCGAAAACCGTCAACCGCACGGATCGCGAACTGAGCCTCTTATCTTTCGTGCTCGTTCTGCTGACGTTCTTTCTGGTCGCGAGCGCTATATGGCTGCTGCCTTTACGTGCGATGAGTTTGTGGGCGCCGGACAATTCGTCGCGCTGGTTCGTCACCGTTGGCGACAACTTTGGACTGCTCGTCTGGGCGCTCGGTCCGACGCTGATCGGGGGTGTAGTGATTGTGCTCGGTCTGGTGGGGCTCATCCTGGATAAGGACAGGCAGACCACAGTGGTTCGCGGCGAGGCTTCGCGCCGCGCCACCTCGATGATTCTCTTGAGAAAGGCCTCGTGGACCGCGGCCCTGAGATTTATCGCGAGCTTAATCGGAGTAGGAATCGCGATTATATTCGCGATCTCGATCTGGCGGCAGGATCCTCTTCCAGCACTGTTCTACTTCGTGCGCGCGGCAAACCTTTGGAACGGCGTCTCCCCGCTATTGCCGATGCTGTATATCGGGATTGCAGCATTGTGGTTGAGCGTGAGCGAATTGTGGCGAACGAACCTTACCGAAGAATACGTGCTCAACTTCGATTTCCTGGGTTTCGGCCATAGCGGCTCTTTCACTGGTATTGCCCTCAACGAGCGTGCCATTGTTCATTTGCTCAAATGCCCGACTGACGAGATTCCATTCTGGGCGTTATGGTTGGTGCTGCCCGTGGTGGTCTATATTCTGCTCGACATGCCGGGATTCAAGCTGATTGCGCTCGATGGTCAAGTGTTCACGCTGTTCTTCATCGGCATCGCGACCTTTGTCTACACATCGTTTCTCCTGATGCTCGGACGCTTCATCGCCGTATGGTGGGAATTGCGATCGCTGCTGCGCCGCCTGGCGATGCACCCGACACGCGGCGTTTATGAGGAGTTGCGCACTGGCAGCGTGGCGCCTTCGATGGCCGATCGACAGCACATTCCGTTGGTCGCGCCCGCGGACAATATGATCGCGGTAGAATTCTGCCTGGGGCGTGCGAGGGAGATGCTCCGGCAGGTCGAACCTCCAGACGACGCCGCTAAAGCACCGCCCCCAGCTTTTCCGTCAGGCACGCTTGCCGCCCGCCTTAGCGCCAGGCGCGTCGAGCTGGCGGAACTGATTCAAGCGGCTCAAATCACTTTGAACACGCTCCTCGCCAACCAGGCCGCCGGTGTCTGGCGCTCCGTGATCAACGGTAGAATTGTCCTGCAAGGCGAGATTAGCCGCCTTTCGAGAGTGATTACGGAAATCTTCGAGCCGTGGTGGCGGCTCGATCGCGAGGCCCACCTCTCCGCCCGACCGGCTCGGGAGAATACACCCGACCTGGAAGAGTCGCTGATCAAAAATAGTGAGTTATTCATCGCCAGCCGCGTGGTCGGTTTCCTGCAGCAGGTATTTCCTCAGCAAATGAACCTGATGATCTTTACCAGCGTGGGCCTGCTCGCCCTGATGCTCGCCGTCTCGAGCTATCCTTTTCCGCAACACGATACGGTTGCGTCGCTCAGTTGGATAATTCTCTTAAGCGTCATCGGCGTGATCGTTTTGATCTTCGTTCAAATCAATCGTGACCGCGTGGTCAGCATGCTCTCGGGCACCACACCCGGTGAGTTGAACTGGAATAGCGGCTTTGTGTGGCAACTGGTCGTTTTCGGTCTACTGCCGATTCTGACGCTTCTTGGGGCGCAATTCCCCCATGCCCTACAAGGGATCTTTTCGTCATTTGGCGGACTATCCAACAGCGCGCATTAAACCTGGTCCTCCGATCCATTTTGCGCGACTTGTTCCAGGGGTAGATCTCTAGGCGCGCCGAAGTGCCACGCAGCGTCGCGCGGCCGATCGACTCACGCGCTCTTGGCGACGTAAAACATGACCGCCGAGCCTTCTCCGTTCACATGATCAACGGCGCCATTCGCGCCACCGTCGAACGCTCCCTTGAGGTCGCCGAGCCGCTCATGCAGCGTGGTCAGCGGTTCAAACGTTTCCGCAAGTTGGAGGATTCGCAGCCGGACTTCCTCGGCTGGTTCGAGCGCCTTCATCAGCGCGAGGATATGGACGTTGAAGCCACCAGTGAGTTGCGAAAACTGATCCTGCAGCGGCCGGATCGCGTCGCAGGTCTGTGCGATACGCGCCATCTCCTGCTGCAAAGCCTTGATCGGGACGAAATTGCGCGCGAGTTGCTCGAGCTGCTGGCGGAACGCGTCGAGCGGTACGAAGGTCGCGGCGACGGTCTGCGCGAGCCCTTCGATCGAGTCGTACATCGCGCCGAGATTATTCAACTGCTGGCGCGCGGCCTGCGTCTGTTCGAACAGTTTCGCAACCGCCTGAAACACCTGGTAATCGGCGGCGCCGTCATGTTCGACGTACGACAGCACGGCCCCTGCCAGCCCCTCGGGACGCTCGGACGAAGGATCGCAGCCCGGGTTGGTCATTGGCGCGGCGCCCTGTTCGAGCGACTGGACGACCGGACCCGAATCGGGAGGGAGATTTTCGAGCATTTTGCGCACCGAGTAGATTCTTGGTTCGTTGCCGTTACCCTCGATCAGGTGGGGTGGCAACGGTTGCGGAGTTGCGCTCTTGAGTGGCGGCATCGGGGCCGGCGCCGCAACGGGTTCAACCTTGGCTTGAGTGAAATGCTTGATCAGATCCATCTCCCTTGAATTTTGCCCCCAGTTAAATTTGCTCCCAGTTAAATTTACGTTGAAGGTTCTGCACGGAACTTCCGCGTTGGCGAAAATTCGATGCACTCAAATTTCGCGAACAGATGGGCGAGCGAGGTGGATGCCGTCCGAGCGGCGATACTGATCGAAGGACGACTGAAGGCGATTATAGTTGGAGCAGGCATTCCCTCCGCATCCACCCCCTCAAACCCCACGACGTAGGAAAATTAGCACGTTGCGCGGAAGGAGTTAAGATTGACCGGTTTTGCAAAGGATTGCATCTATGCACAATCACGAGTCTAGATCTGTCTGATCGCCCCACATGCAAAAAATATTTTTGGTAATTGCCCGAATCGCCGACTTTCTGACACTCGTTGAGGAGACACATTCTGACTGCGCTGAGGATTAATAAACCTGTTTTGTGATAATAGCGGGCCGGTCGCGTTCGGCCGGCAGATAGTACCTTTGAGTGACGTGTGGGGCGCGATATGCGGTTCCAGCGTGATGCGCTTAGTGGTAACGAAGCGGGTGGCGTTAATCGGTGATGCAGCCGGCGCGGTGGATGCCCTGACGGGAGAAGGTCTCGCTTTGGGCTTCAAGCACGCGGTTGCGCTCGCCGACTCGATCGCAAGCGGCAATCTCCGCGGATATGAGCGCGCGCATCGGATAATCAGCCGGCCGCCTGAATTGATGGTGGAGTTGATGCTGCTGGTGAGCGGTCGCCACAGCCTTCGCCATCGTGTGCTCACGGCGTTGGCGGCTGTTCACGTTCATGCTGGGCGTGCATGCTGGAGGCGCACCAATAACGTCCGCACCGCTCGGCGCAGTCGCGGGATTCATCCGGCATCTGATAGCCGCCGAGCCGCTGGTTCAGAGTCCCGTCCCAGGGTGAAAACGACGCGACCGATAGCGAGACTCGCACTCTCATCGATCATGACGATCGGGCTGATGGTGCAAGTGGTCGCGCGGGTTAATGGTCAAACCGCCGCGGATTCCGTCGCTCGCAGGTGGACGTCGCTCACGTTCGATACAGCGCATACGACGATCGCCTACAAGCTAATCGGTTGGCCGCATGTCACCGACGGCACGTTCAAGCTAAAGAGCGGCGTGATCCGCGTCGACGCGACGACCGGAAAAATGGCCGGTGAAATCGTGGTCGATGCGGCCAGCGGCGACAGTGGCTACACCGTGCGCGACGCCCGCATGAAGGACAGCATCCTCGAGGCGGCGAGCTTTCCCGAAATGAGTTTCGCGCCGCAGCAGGTCGAGAGTCATGGCGAGCCGCGGGGCGAATTTCCGGTAGTTGTGCGCGGCGTGATGACGCTCCACGGCGCACCGCATCCATTCACGGTCACGGCAACTGTCGAGCGGCGCGGCGAAGACGCGACCATCCGCTGCCGCTTTGCAATTCCTTACGTGGCGTGGGGACTCAAGGATCCAAGCATCCTGTTTTTCAAGGTTGAGCCGAACGTGGCGGTCGAAGTCGCCGCAACTGCACATATCTCGGAGGCGCAACCCGCTGCGTCACTTGGCGGCGAGGGCTTCCTGGCGCGCGATGACGCGGCTGCGCAACGGATCGGACGTCAGCTCCCATAACGGGCGCGCCAACTGGAAGACTTCGACCAGTATTCGATGGACGGCCGGATCTTCGGCAACCAGCGAATCGAGCGCCGCGAAATAGCGTCCGCCATCCTCCATATTGGGCGGGCGCTCGCCGCTAGTCTGCGGATAGGCAAAATCCGAGGCTGCCGCGAGAAACCACGGGGATGCGATTACCTCCGCCGCTTTCGGGAAAAAGGCCATGCCCAACCGATCGAGTCCGTTTGCCCGGGTGCCCGCGGCGCGTTCGCCCAGCAGTTGCTGGAGCGCCCGGACCTGCAAAGCTGCCGAGCTCATCCCTTGCCCATAGACTGGGTTGAAGCTGCTGATGGCGTCGCCCAGAATCACGAACCGCTCCGGAAAGGCCGACAGACGCTCGTAATGACGTTGCACGCTGGTCGGAAAACGATGCTGGGTGATCTCGGTCAAGCGCTCTGCATCCTCGATCAACTCGTAAAACCGCTTGGTCGGGAGCGATTTGGCGAACTCGAAGAAACCGGCCTCATCGGTCGGCGGATAAACGCCGAAGCGCCCCGCCAGGCTGACCATCCAGGTGTCATTCTCAATACTGCCGATGCCGGCGCCGTTGGTGTATTTGGGTGGCGGCCCACCGAAGAGCATGACCTTTTCGGGCGCGTCATAGTTGGCCGGCTTACGAAACTTGGCGCTGCTGTATGCGAAATCGCAACCGATGGTGGTTTCTTCGGGGGTTTGGAAACCCATCTCCGTGAGCCATCGCGGAGCGCGCGAACCACGCCCGCCGGCGTCCACCACGAGGTCGGCGGCGATCGAATCGGTGGCACCGTCGCGAGTGAAACGCACGCCGCGCACCTGCCCGTTCTCATATATCAGGCCTTGCACTGCGGCGTCGCCGGTGAACTTCAGATTGGGCAGCTCGAGAGCGCACTGCCGCACACAAAATTCGAGCAGGCCGCGGCTCTGACTATAGCCGTCGATACCGAGGTCGCGCGGTTCCCGCACCGATCCGGTCGGGGTGTAGGAGCGGCCGCCCGGAAAGAAGAAGGCGGCTTCGATGCCGAAGCGAAAGCGCACTGCCCCGAGCTTTTGCAGCCGATCGGTGAAGTCCGGAAAGAGCGACGACAACACCTGTTGACCACCCAGCATCAAGGCGTGCAGATGATTTCCCTGAGGGACCGATTTGTGCACGGCGGGTTGCGCTTCGATATGGTCGCGATCGAGCACGGTCACCTGTTCGAAATAGTCGGTGAGCACACGAGCGGCCATCAGGCCCGCGATACTGCCACCGATGACGATGGCATGTTTCCCCAGGTGACCGGGCATCAGGATTCTCCTTCGGCGTCGAGGGACCAGCCGGCGAAACGACTACGGCTGACTACGACTCGAACCGGCCCATATAGTATACAGATGCCCGCATCGTCCCAACTACAAATCTAAGCGACGCGCAGAAACTCTGGTTTCGAAGTACCTGGACTTCCGAATTATGCGGCGGATAAGGAGGACCCGGGAGTCACGAAGAACGTCGCAAATCCCGGACCCGAGGTTAAATCGAAAGAGCTGACGCGATCGTGATTCAGGCCTTCTCCTTGTAGCTGTGAGACTGCGCTGTTGTAACCTCGCAAACGTCCCGCTTGTTCAGTCCGAGCGCCTGGACCGAGATCTCGAACCGCTCCTGCATATTGGCGTCGTCGGCGACGAACTCGCGCACCAAGCAGCAATACTCGAGCGAGATGCCGTTGGGATCTTTGAAATAGATCGACTTGGCCCAATTATGGTCGACCACCTCGGTCACTTCGACGCCCTTCGCTGCGAGTTCCGCGCGCTTGGCTTCGAGGCCCGCCTCGGAGCCGGCTTCGAACGCGAAATGATAGAACGCCGCCGGTACGCCCAGCCCACGATTGATGCCCGCATCGTACTCGACTGGTACGCCTGGGACTCCGCGCGGCTCCATGAAGGCGAGCAGTTGGTCGCGTCCGGTGTCGAAGAAAATATGCCGGATGGCGCCGCCTTCCTTGATTTTGATGGTGTCGGCAATCACCGGCTTGAAGCCCAGGATCCCCTCGTAAAACTCCCGGGTCTTATCGAGGTCGAGAGTTGACAACCCGACGTGAGAAAATCCTTTGTTGGCCATGACGACCCTCCTGCGTGTTATCAGCCGCCGCCCTTGCTGAGGGCAACGATAGACCGCATTAGTGGCTTTAGCACGATACGACGTGAACGAACAGAAGGTTCGGCGTTCGGCGGTTCCGCCCACGCATCAACTGCCGCCTGGTGCAAAACGTTCGCCGCTTAACCGGCCTGCCACGGCAGCGGCATTGCCTGATTGTCGGCGTGGCGAACCTGCACCGGCGCCATGCTCAGCGCCGCGACGATCACCATTCGGGCGGTACCGCTGTTGACGATTTGATGGACCGCATCGGCCGGGATGATCAGCGTGGAATTGGGGCCGAAACGGCTTTCCTGGCAATTGACGGTCAACGTACCGGAGCCTTCCAGCACCACGATCGCTTCCTCGCACGCGTGGCGATGCACCGGAGTGCCGCCGCCGGCTTCGATCACCTGTCCCCAGACTTCAAGGTTCTTGAGGCTGTGCTCGGGGCCGGCAAAGGTCTGATGGTTGAGGCCGGGCAGGTTAAAGGTCTTAACTGAGGTGTTGTCGATTACAGGCATTTCACAATCCTCCAATCAAGTGATCTTGCGTTCATTTGGCGAATGATCTCACCGCGCTGTCGTCAGGCGCGGTCGCGAAACTCCAGCAGAAAATCCAGCACCGCGCGATTAAAGGCTTCGGGCTGTTCGATATTGCTCAGATGTCCAGCGTTTTCGATCACGGTCATGCGTGCACCCGCGATGCGCTTCACCATGGCGAGCGACGTCGCCGGCGGCGTTAGCGTATCCTCGTCGCCCACCACAATATGTACTGGTGCCGAAATCGTTTCGAGTTCCAAAGGGCGCGCATAGTTGACGGAGCCGGTGATCGTCTTGATGTAGGATTGCTTCTGCAGCGCGGTCATACTGGCAACCAGCCGTTCGAAGCATCCGGGACGCGCCGATTTGCCGAGCAGCGTCTTCGCCACCATCGGGGCGATGTCCCCCGGTTCCTTGCCCGCCAGCAACGGTTCCTGGCGCAAGCTGATGAATTCGCGGCGCTGGGCGTCGCTCAGATGGCCGAAGCCGGGCATTGTGTCGCACAGCGTCAAGGTCGCGACTCGATCGGGAAAGCGCGTAGCGAAATCCATCGCGATAACCCCACCCATCGAGAGGCCGACGAGGTGCGCACGCGCGGCGCCAAAATGATCGATGACGCGCACCAGATCAGCGGCGAAATCACCGAAGTCGAGGGCGCCTTCGTAATCGTCGCTCGAGCCGTAGCCGCGCGCATCCCAGGCGACGGCGTGAAAATGCGCACCGAACTCGGCAAGCTGATCGTGCCAGTTAGTTCGATTGCCGCCGATGCCGTGGAGGAAAATCGCCAGCGGACCCATTCCCACGTGATCCAGCGCAATCCGCGGGGTCGTGCGGATAATGTCAGTCGTCCATGCGGGCATTGGGCTTCACCTCAAGCGGAAAACAGCCCCTGCGCGCCGTTCAGAAGCTGCTCTTTCACGGTATAGCGAGCTTCGCCAACCGATCACAAGAGGCCGCCTTAGACGAACGACCTCGTTGATGATTAGAATAGTAGAGCGACGGGCGGGTTGACGCGGATAGCAGCATACTGGTACCGGAAATTACTATGAATGAGAGTACAGAGATTGCCGTTTTCGGTGGTGGATGTTTTTGGTGCACCGAGGCGATATTTGAGCAGTTGAATGGGGTGAAGTCGGTAATGCCGGGCTACGCCGGTGGGACCGTCCAGAACCCGACCTACCGACAGGTCTGCACGGGGAGGACCGGGCATGCGGAAGTAGTGCGCATCGAGTACGATCCGGCGCGCCTGCCGTATCGCGACCTGATGACGGTGTTCTTTGCCACACACGATCCAACGAGTCTCAATCGCCAGGGCGCCGACGTCGGCACCGAATACCGTTCGGTGATTTTCTACACGACCGACGAGCAAAAGCGGCAGGCCGAGGGGTTGATATCGGAACTCAACGGCTCCGATCCGCGTGGGAATCCGATCGTGACCGAGGTCAGTCCACTCAACGCGTTTTACGAGGCGGAGGACTACCACCGCGAGTACTTTCGCAATAACAGCTCCGCGCCATATTGCCAATTCGTCATCGCGCCGAAGCTGGCGAAGCTCCATAAGCACTTCAGAGCGCTGCTGAAGTCGTCGGGTGGGGAAGCCTCAAAGAGTTCGACGCTCGGATAGCGACAACCGCACGAATTGGTAGGTTCGTCGCGCTCGGAAATGAAATCGGAAAGGCGCGCCCAAGGTTCTTGAGACGGGCATCTAACAATTTGAGAGGGCAACATGGCTGGATCGCTTGAGGGAAAAGTAATTCTAGTGACCGGTGGTGGATCCGGAATCGGTCGAGCTACGTCGCTCCTCCTGGCAAAGCAGGGCGCCAAGGTGATGATCGCCGACTACGTACCGGAGGGCGCTCAAAAGACCGTGGCGATGATCAAGGAGTCGGGCGGCACGGCGGACTGCCTCGCGGCCGACGTCTCGGTCACCAAGCAGGTCGAGATGATGGTCGCAAAAACCGTCGAAACGTACGGCCGGATCGACGGTGCGTTCAACAATGCCGGCATCGAAGGGAAGATGGCGGGCACGATCGACACGTCAGAGGATAACTTCGACCGCACTATCGCGATCAATCTCAAGGGCGTCTGGCTTTGCATGAAGTACGAGATCCCGCAGATGCTCAAACAGGGCGGCGGTGTGATCGTCAATACTGCGTCGATAGCAGGATTGGTGGGCTTCGAGGGTCTGCCCGCTTACAACGCCTCGAAGCACGGCGTCGTGGGTCTGACCAAAACCGCAGCGCTCGAATTCGCGCAAAAGAATATCCGGGTAAACTGCGTTTGCCCGGGCGTGATTCAGACTCCGATGGTGGCGCGGCTGATGGATGGGGGCGGCATGAACGAGAATGACATGCGCGCAGGCGAGCCGATCGGCCGTTTTGGTCAGCCGCATGAAATCGGCGAGGGCGTGGTGTGGCTGCTCTCCGATGCCTCGTCGTTTGTGACGGGCCATTCGATGGTGATCGACGGCGGCTGGATTGCCCGCTGATTTGGCCGATCGTGCTCCGCTAAATTCGACTTTAGCAGAGCACAGATTCTTCTTTGGCTGGGTGGTCGTAGGATGTGCGTTCACGATCTTGTGCATCGCATACGGCATCCAGTTCACCTTCGGCGTGTTCATGCCATTTATTTCCACCGATACAGGGTGGGATCGTGGCAGCTTATCTCTTCCGTATTCGGTGTACGTCTTTGTTTATAGTGCGCTTGGTGTTGTCAGCGGACGATTGACTGATCGACTAGGACCGCGAATCGTTTTGACGGTTGGCGGTTGTCTCCTGGGTACGGGCGTGATGCTCATGAGCAGGGTCCGCGCCCTGTGGCAGCTTTACCTCGTGCTCGGTTTCGTCGCGGCCGCGGGTATGAGTGCGGCCTATGTTCCCTGCAATGCCACGGTGGTGCGATGGTTCACGCGCCGACGTGGATTGGCACTGAGCATAACCTCAAGCGGTGCGAGCTTTGGAATGTTTATCTTTCCACCGCTCGCGACGACCTTAATTGCAGCGTACGGCTGGCGCAGAACATATTTGATTCTCGGTCTGATGGCGGTCGCTGGTTTGGTCTTCTGCGCGATGTTCATCGTGCGCGATCCCGAAAAGATGGGGTTGCATCCTGACGGAGATTCGACGGCGGAAGTGTCGGCAACGGTTACCGCTGGAGACGACTCATACGGTGAGAACTGGACCCTGGCCGAAGCTCAACGCACCAGAACTTTTTGGCTCCTGAACGCCATCTTCGCTTTGACATGGCTGGTGGTGTTCATGCCGATGGTCCACATCGTTCCGTTCGCGATCGATCTTGGAATTGCGCATTTTCTCGCCGCGATGACGATCAGCGTTATAGGTTTCGCGGGATTTGCCGGGCGCCTCGCGATTGGTCCCATCTCCGATCGCCTGGGCCGGGTACAGACCCTCGGCCTGTGTTTATCACTCCAGGCGTTGTCGTTTGTCGGCTTCATGGCCAGCACCGGCCTCTCGCTCCTGTATCCCGCTGCGGCCGTCTTCGGCTTCTCTTACGGCGGGGTCACGGCGCTCTTTCCGGCTCTCATCGGCGATTTTTTCGGCCGCCTGGCAATCGGCGCAATCGTCGGATTCATCTTTGCGCTTGCAGGCTCTCCAGCGGCGTTCGGACCGCTCATCGCTGGCTACACGTATGACGCCACGAAGAGTTACAACAGTGCCTTTGTGCTGAGTGCGTCCCTCAACCTGGCGGCATTGGCACTGCTCTTCGCGTTGAAAAAGCCCTCGCGAGCAGCAGCATAATGCTTGAGGTCACTTGCTCGTGGTTCTGTCTGAAACCGTGAGGAGTAATGGTGTCCAGTTCATGAAGCTGTCATGAGCGCGTCTTTCGAAAGCCTCGCGGATGAGCAGGTCCTTCATGTCACCACGATTGGGCGAGTGACGGGCCGGCCACGGGAAATCGAGATTTGGTTCATTATGTGCCGGGAGAAATTCTACTTGTTCGCTGAAAGCGGCAGGCTGGGTTAAAAATATCAAACGGAATCCGCAAGTAAGGGTTCGAATCCGCGAGCGTGAAGTGGACGCAGCAGCCAAGGTGCTTGACTGTCGATCGGACCGGCAGTTATGGGACGAAGTACAGGCGATCGCGAAACGCAAATACGGCTGGGGCGAGGGTCTGCCGGTCGAGCTAAGTCCAATTGGATGAGGTGAGACCAGTAACCGCGCTTACCCAACAACGGCACAAGCCACAATGGAGAAATCACATGATTGATTTGTACTTCTGGCCAACTCCGAATGGAAAGAAGGTTACGATCCAGCTCGAGGAAGCGAGCATCCCGTATACCATCAAGGCGATCAATATTGGACGCGGCGACCAGTTGACGCCGGACTTCCTCAAGATCTCGCCCAACGGGCGGATGCCCGCGATGGTGGATCACGAGCCGATGGGCGGTGGCGCGCCAATCGTGATCTTCGAGTCTGGCGCCATCATGGTTTACCTCGCCGAAAAGAGCGGAAAGTTTCTGCCGCAAGAGCCGCATCAAAAAGCCGACGTGATGCAATGGGTCTTCTGGCAGATGGCCAACCAGGGGCCCAAGATGGGCGAACAAGGGCATTTTCGGCGCACCGCGAAGGCTGGGAAGAACGGCGATCAGGCTTATGCGCTACTGCGTTTCGATAACGAAGTCCATCGTATCTACGGAGTGATGAACCTGGGCTTGCATAACAAGCGTTACCTGGCCGCCGGTCAGTACACGATCGCGGATATGATTTGCTATCCGTGGGCGACAATTTTGCAGGATCGAAAGATCGACCTTGCCGAATTTCCCAACGTCAAGCGCTGGCTGGATGAAATTGGCGAGCGGCCGGCGGTGAAGAAGGCGATGGCGGCCGGCCCCGAATATCGCGAAGACCCGGCGACAATCACGCCCGAGGAACAGGCGCGGCGCTCGAAATTGCTTACACATCAGCGGGCACAAGCGGTACCCAAGGAGTGGACGTAACGCCACGGCAGACGCTGCAACAAATCGGTGAGCCTGTGTCACCGATTCGAGTTGCAGATCTGTGTATCCGGTACCGCGTCAGTCTTTCAGAGGGACAATCATCATCACGCGCGGCTCGTTGCCGACGGCGCGGGTCGTGTGACCCCGGCCCGTCAGGTCCTCCGCCAGAATTCCTTCGCCCGGGCCGAAGCGATGGAGCGAGCCGTCGCCCAGTCCGATCTCGACTCCACCGGCGAGCGTAATCACGTACTGGCGGCGCGGAGCGTTATGCCAATCGACGAACGCCCCCGGTGCCATCCGCGTGAAGATCACGCTCGTCGCCGGCTGCATGGGCGTTTGCTCGGCGAATTGTCCGGGCGCAAACGACATCTTCAGTTCCTCGAGATGGGACTGCTGATCATCACCGCTATAGAGACGGAAGATTCGCATTTTTTTGGATCCTCTTGGTCGACAAGCTTTGGATAAAGTGCGCCAGCGCCACGAAAGTTGCAAAGGATCCGAACAGGCGAACGAAGGGTAGATCGAGATCGAGCCTCAGCTTCGTCGGTTTACTGGAGAGGTGATGGGTCTCCTTGATCTCATCGACGAAACCTGCGACTGAGGGCTTAGGAATTCCAGGAAGGAGATCCGACTATGGCGACGTTGTCAGTAGATGCGGTGGAGATATTCGGCAAGGGCGTTCTCAAGTCAGAGGGCGTAGTCGTTGACAAAGAGCATAACGTTTACGGCGGAGGCCGCAAGGGCGTTATGTACAAGGTCACTCCCGATGGCAAGGTGAGTGAACTCTGCACCCTGCCCGCCGGATCGATCCCGAACGGGATTACGATGGATCGTCAGGGAAACCTGGTTTATTGCGATCTTGGCAAGCAGGCCATGATGCGAGTGTCGCAAAGTGGTCAGGTTTCGATGATTGCCGATCGGGTGGGAACTCTCGCCCTTACCGTGCCCAACTTCGCGACTTACGATGCCGAGGGCAATCTCTATGTTTCCAACTCGAGCACCCGCGACATCAAAACCCTATTAGTCGAAATGTCGAAACCGGAACCGAATGGAGCCCTGGTCCGCATCCGGCCGGATGGCAAAAGCGAGATCGTCGCGAGCGGCATCTACCTGGCCAACGGGACCGCCATCGATCCGAAAGAGGAAGCGGTATATGTGCTCGAGTCCACCCGCAATGACTGCTTGCGCATTGCAATCAAGAAGGACGGCACCTTCGGCAACGCCGAGATTTATTCGAAAGACTTTCCGGCGCTGCCCGACGGAATGGCCTTCGCGACGGATGGGACACTCTTTGTGACACTGCCCGCATTCATCAAAGGCGGCAAGATGTCTCCCGCCCATCAGATCATCCAGGTGGATACTAACGGCAAGTGGACTACGCTCATCGACGATGCGGGAGGGCAGAAGCTGAATTTCCCGACGAATTGCGCTTTTGGTGCGCCGGGCCTACAAGACCTGTACTTCGCCAACCTCGAAGGCGACCACTTCAGCCGGGTGCACACCAACTTCCACGGGCATCCGCTTTATCATCAGCGGTAGCGCAGTAACAAGGTCGCCTAGCAGCGCGAATCGCGAGCAAAGCAGGTGGGCGACACTTCTGTTGTTAGCCGTTCATCTGCTTTCGGCGGCGACTTCGTTATGTGGTGACAATGGCGAACTAATTGGAAAATCCGTAAAGCCTGGCCGCATTGCCACAGACGATTTTATGGCGCGTCGCAGCCGGCAGATGGCCCAATTCGCGCCGAATGTACTCCTGCGAGTCAGGCCAGATCCCGTCAGGGTGCGGGAAGTCAGAACCCCACATGATATTGTCCTCGCCGATCTCGTCGAGCAGCTTGATGCCGATGCGATCGCACTGGTAGGTCGCGTAGCATTGCCGCCGCCAGTAGTCGCTCGGCTTCATCTTCAGATCGAGATCCTTGAACTGGTCTTCCCACTCGAGGTCCATGTGGTCGAGGGTATAAGGGATCCAGCCGATGCCGCTCTCGCCGATCACCATTCTGAGTCCCGGATGATGTTCGAGTACGCCGGCGAAGATGATCGCCATCAACGGTATCGACATATACATCTGAAAGCTCGAGATGGTAGTGGCGAAGGCGGCCCGGCCTACTTTGTGTTCCAACTTCCGGAGATCTGGGAGCGTGCCACCAATGGTATGCAGATGCACCGGCAGCTTAGCGTCCTCGGCAATATCCCATAGCGGGTTCCAGCAAGGATCCCAGAACGGTGGGATATCGGGCCGGTTGGCGATATCAAGGCCGCGCAGGACACCATCTTTGGCGACCCGCTTTATCTCCGCGACTGCGGCACCGATATCGTGGCTCGGAATCGAAGCCAGGCCAGCGTAGCGGTCCGGTTGCGCGCGGCAGAAATCCCCGAGCCACTGATTATAAATGCGGAGCATCTCGGTCGCGGCTTCGTCGTCCTTGAGCCGCATGCTCGCCCCTAGTATCCCGTAAAGCACCTCCGCTTGAACCCCGTCGCGCTCCTGGTCCTTGAGACGCAATTCAGGATCGGTGAGGCGTCGAATACCCTTGCGGCCGTCATCATAGAGGCCTGTCGAGGCCATCCGATCCGAACGGTGAATCTCGCCGGGGACGTATTGGCGGCCCGCCGATCCCATCCCGTTCACCAGGCCAAATTTGGCGCCGTTTTTCGCAACCCATTGCAGGCCCTTACGCCCTTCGACCACGTAGGGCATGCGTTCCTTCAGCGCCTCGGGCGCATTCGCGGTAAATAGATCAGGCGGCAGCCAGATCAGATCGACATGACAATCCGCCGAAATGAAATCATACTTCATCGATTGGAATCCTCACTGGCCGATAGGGGAGTTCCGAGTGATCCCGCCTGAGGCGGCCCGTAGCGTTAAACTGCCCCAGCTCCGCCGAAGTTGTAAAGGGTTGTGAACCGCCAGCACAGAAAACTGTACTGTTCGCCGCTTACTACCCTCGCGAAATTCTTCTGGTAGGGGATTGATTCGATGATGACGGCAGGACGCCGTTGCCCCTGTCTCAGGGCTGCAGCAGCTCACAACGCCAACCTCGCACCCGTCGAACGTAAATCTCACGGCGATGCAGCCGATGTTCGCGATGAGTCCAGAACTCGATCGCATCGGGACGGACGCGAAATCCCGTCCAGTACGACGGCCTCGGGATTGCGCGGCCCTTGAGCATGTGAGAAAGCCGCGCGCATCGCTCGAGCAGTTCGGTACGTGCGCCAAGCCGCGCGCTCTGATGTGAGGCACTCGCGGCGAGTTGGCTCTGTCGCGGCCGGCCGGACCAGTACCTGTCGGCGTCCGCTGCCGAGACCTGCTCGACACCTCCCTCGATGCGAACCTGGCGGCCGCGCGGCTGCCAGTAAAAAGCCATCGACGCCTGGGGATTGTCTCCCAACTGGCGTCCCTTGCGGCTCCGCGTGTCGGTGAAAAACACCATGCCGCGTTCGTCGACTCCCTTCAGGAGGACGAATCGCACGGAGGTCTTTCCGTCGCGCGAGGCCGTCGCGAGTGCCATTGCCTCGTAATTCGGAATTCCCGCGCGTCGCGCGTCCTCGAGCCAGCGCACGAACTTCGCAATCGGATTGCGATCGCTCTGCGTCATCGTCGCCATCGTGCCTTCGGCGGATGGTCCGCAGCACTCGTCCGCTTATCTCGGATCATTCGGCAGCACGCGTTGCGTGAACCCCACCACCATGCCAAATGCCTGGTCCTTGCCCAGCACGATCGAATCCGTAGTCGCGACCTCGGGTCGCAATCCCTTCGATTTGAGGAAGTCGCTCGCCTTCACCAGGTTTCTCGTCTTGAACATGAGCGAATAGGCGCCCTCGCCGTTCTGTTCCATGTCGCGCGCTTCGGGACTGGTCGAGGATAAGGGCTGCGTCAACTCGACGACGCTATCCGCTCCCACCGCTACGAACGCGCTGCATTTGAGCCCGGCGCTTTCTTCCTCGTGCATCAGCTTTCCGCCTAGTACGTCGCAATAAAGCCGCTTTGCTTTCGGCAGGTCCCTTACGAGCACGCAAACGTGGGACGCCCGTTCGATTCCCAGCGGATGCCGCGAGCTCCAATACTCATTCGACCAGCCCGGCTGGAGCCGTGGATCGATCGTGTACTTTTGGATCGCGGCGAACTCCAATTGGCCGTGCGTTTCCTTCGGATGGGTCCAGATAGCGAACTTCTCCTCGCCGGGCTTCACGGTTTGGCCGCTGATATTGAAAAGCCGCAGACTCTGTCGGTCGAGCTGCGTCGAAATCTCCGCTACGTCATCGACGTACCATGCGATTGAATGGAAATGCTGGCCAAATCGATCGTGGAATTTCTTCACCGACGGATTTTGCAAATTCGCCACCCGCGCCGGCATCATCGGCTCCATGATCACTTCCCCGATCGCAATCAGCGAAGCGTCGCGGCCCGCCAACTTTTCGTAGCCCCGGTAAAATCGCGTAACCCCGAAAACGTCGTCGTACCATTTGTCGACCGCCGCGAGATCGCTGACGACGTGAGTCAAATGAAACAACTTGCCTATCTTGAACATGCTTGCCTCCATCCACGTGGTTGTCTGCCTATCGCCTTATAGAGCCATTTGGAGGCGCGGGGGAAGCGCGGGAGCCGTCCATCGACAACGCGTCGCGCTCGCGGTGCGCTTTGGCGGGTTGCAAAGTTTCATCTAGTTGCTATGGATTCCGTTTAGCCAACCAACTCTGTCTTGGAGAGACCTATGTCACGGATGAACGGCGGGGAGATGCTGGTTCGAGCGCTCGAGCGTGAGGGCGTACACGAAATCTTCACTCTGCACGGTGGTCATCTCGACGCGATCTTCAAGGCCTGCCTCGAGCACAACCTACGCGTCATCGACACTCGCCACGAACAGGCCGCCGCTCACATGGCCGATGGATGGGCGCGCACGACCGGCCGTCCGGGGGTGGCGATGGTGACGGCGGGGCCCGGCGTTACCGACGCCGTCACCGGCGTTGCCAACGCCTATCTCGACGCCATTCCGATGATCCTGATTGGCGGTCGCAGCCCGTTGCTCGACGACGAACTGCTGCCACTGCAAGGCGGCATCGATCAGGTCGCCTTGATGCGGCCGATCACCAAGTGGGCGCGTTCCGTCACTCACACCGAGCGCATCCCGGAGTACGTCGCGATGGCGTTTCGACAGGCGGTGTCCGGACGGCCCGGGCCCGTATTCCTGGAACTTCCCATCGATGTTTTGTTTGCTCGCGTGGAGGAGGAGAAGGTCGCCTTCCCTGAGAATTACCGCCCGAAGTCTCCCGCCGGCCCCAGCCGCGAGGCGCTTGCGCAGGCGCTCCAATGGCTTGGCGAAGCGGAGCGGCCGGCAATTCTTGCAGGTGGCGGCGTATGGTTCGCGCAGGCCTTCAACGAACTGCGCGAGTTTGCCGAGCTAACCCACACTCCCGTAATGGCCAATGCGAAAGCCCGCGGCGCAATTTCCGAGGACCATCCACTGTGCTTCGGCGCATTCGGCGCGATTCATCCCGCCGCTCATGCCCGCCGTGGCAACAAGAGCGCCGACCTCGTCTTCCTGCTCGGCACGCGCATAGGACTCGCGACCGGCGGTCGCAACAGCCTGATTCCTGCCGACGCCCGCGTGATCCAGGTCGATATTGAGCCCGAAGAAATCGGACGCGGCCGCAGCATCGAACTCGGTATCGTCGCCGACTGTGGCGAATTTCTCCGCCAGGCGATCTCGGGCACGCGCAACACAAAATTCGCCGGTCACGAGGCGTGGATCGAGCAGCTCACGTCGATGCGCGCGGGCCAGCGCGGTAAATGGGACGAAGCCGCCAAGACCGAGAGCCCGATTCATCCCGCTCGCATGGCGCGCGAAGTAGTCCAGGCGCTCGAACCCGACGCGATCGTTGCCGCCGATGGCGGCGAAACCGCGTCGTGGATCGCCAACGCGTTCAAGGCCAGTCAGCCCGGCAGCTTCATCAGCCACGGCTACTTGGGATGCCTGGGAATCGGTTTACCATTCGCGCTCGCCGCGAAAGTCGCTCACCCCAACCGGCAAGTCGTCTGTGTAATCGGCGATGGCTCAGTCGGACTCAACTTCGCGGAGTTCGATACCGCCGTGAGGCACAACCTACCGATCACGGTGGTAATCAACAATGACATGCAGTGGGGCATGTCGAAGCACGGCCAAGTGCTTGCGTGGGGCGCCGGCAACACGATTGGCACCGAGTTGGGCGTCGTTCATTACGAGCGCGCGGCGCAGGGCCTAGGCGCTCATGGCGAGTTCGTCGATCACGCAGGTGGTATCGCGCCTGCCCTCGCTCGCGCATTCAAGAGCGGACGTCCGGCGTGCGTCAACATCATGACCGATCCCGACGTTATCGAACCCGGCACGCTCGCGATGTACAGCGCCTTCAGCGGTGGAAAGGCGCCCAAGAGCGCCGCCCAACCCGATGCCAAATCCGGCGAAACGATGCTGCCATATTACGGTACACGCAAAATCGACCACTAGGTGATCCAAGTAGATAAGCTGATCCAAATCTCAGTTTTATACACGCGAGCGAAATCCAAAACGCGGCAAACGCGGGGGTGAATATGGCTCAAAGCATCCTGTTTAAGAACGCACGGCTAATCGACTCCATCGCCGATCAGCCGCGCAATGGCGTCTCGATCCTGGTCAACGGCGAACGTATTGCGACGGTCGAGACTGGCGCGATGCCGGAGCCGCCGGGCGCCACTGTAATCGACTTGAAGGGGCAAACGGTCCTGCCGGGCCTGATCGACACTCACGTTCACACGACCCTGATGGACCAGGAATGCCTGCCGTTGTTTCTCGCCGCCGGGGTGACCACCGCGCGCGACGTCGGCGGCAAGCTGGAGAAGGTTCTGCAGCTAAGGTCAGATCTGAACAGCGGCAAGCAACTTGGTCCACGTTTATTTGTTCTCGGTCCGCTGCTCGATGGAAGGGACGAAAGTTTCGGCGGCGAGTTCGGCGAGATCCTCGACAGCATTCCGTCAGTGGATGCGGTGCCCGACAAGATTGGTCATCTGCTGAAGTCCGGGGTGGACGGGGTCAAGCTATATTTCACGATGCCTCCCGATACCGCGAAAGCGATCATTGAATTCGTCGATAAGCGCGTTCCGGTGACGGCCCACCTTGGCTACACGCACTCGCTCGATGCGATCAAATTCGGCATCGACGGTTTGGAGCACATGTGGATCTCGCCCTACAACGAGTTCTGTGCCTTGAATTTGCGCTTCGGGCCCGGGGCCTCGATGATGGATCACAATTTCTGGACCTTGATCACCAAGGGCTGGGAAGAGGCGGATCTGCAGGGCGAAGGCGCACGAACGTGGTTCGGCGCGATGGTGGATAAGCAGGTCAACATGGGCACCACGCTCGATCTGTTATGGATTGCCAAGTTCGGGAGCGACGCTGCGCAGCGCGACCCCGACCGTCGCTATGTTCCGCCGAAAGCGCTGGCGCGTCAGCGGGCGATGTTCAAGCATATGGGTGAACGCCCGGACTGGGACATTCATCCAGGTATGTATGAACCCGGCCTCGGCGCGAAAGCGTTGGAGAAGCATCAGGCCGCTACCCGCATCCTGCATGAAAGCGGCGGTCTCGTGGTCGGCGGGACAGACTGCGGTGGGCTATCGTATCCGCCGCCGGGGTTTGCCCTGCTCCGCGAGATCGAGTTGCTCGCTGAGGCGATCGGGGCGATGGCCGCGATCAAGGCGGTAACCTCGGTCGCGGCGCGCTACCTGCGCCAGCAGGAGAATATTGGCAGCATCGCGGCCGGGCGTTACGCCGACTTCCTCATAGTGGACGGAGATCCATTGCGTGATACCCGTGAACTTCGGCGGCTTTCGACGGTATATCGCGGAGGGGTCGCCTATAAACCTGATGCGCTTCTGGCCGCGATGCCGAACTCGAACGTCGGGCAAGCGGCCTGATGGTGCCACTCTTCGGATCGCGGTCAGGATATCGTTGTTCAAGACTTCGCGCGTCGAAAGATAAGCAGCATAGGCCGTGAGGTCTATGCTGCTCCCCGAGACTTAGTCCGCTGCGAATCGCGCGTGTCCGACCAAGCCACGTACGGGCAGCCACTATGAAAGACGGGTGGTCGGCGTTGTGGAGTGCGGTCAGGCGTGATGATGCATCATCGGACAATGGGCGTGCTTGCCGCCGGCGCAGCACGATGAACTGGGGCAGCAAGTTTCGTGATTTTGGCAGCATGCAGGAGTATCCGCAGTCTTCGAATAGGCGTAAACGCCGAAACCCGAACTCATCAGCAAGACCGCCGCAAGAAAAGACAGTGCTATCTGTTTCATGACGCTCCTCTAAGGCGAATTTTTTGGTGAACCCGGTAAGCAGCAGGAGCCGTGAGACCCCTGCTGCTTTCTCAGGATTATCACCCGCAAATCAGGCGTGTCCGTTACGTAGGAGCTTGCCCGGCGTCGCGCCAGTGCAATTGCCCTCGTTGAACGTCTCTACGCCGTTGACGATGATCGAGCGGTAACCCTTCGGGCGCTGTACCCGCCGCCATTCGCCACCGGGTAGATCGTGCACGATTTCGCCGACCCAGTCCGGCTCGATGCCGAGGCCGTTGAGGTCGTACACCACGACGTCTGCGGCCGCGCCTTCGCGCAGCACGCCGCGATCGCGGAAACCGGCCGCATGTGCGGGCAGCGCCGACATGCGGTAGTGCGCCTCTTCGAGCGTAATCCGCTGCTCGTCGCGCACCATCCAGCGCAGGAAGTCGGTCGTGAAAGCACCGCCGGTGAAGAACTTGGTGTGGGCGCCGCCATCGGACACGCCGGGGAAAGTGAACTGCGACGTGTTGATGATCTCAGCCATGAATTCCGGCATTGAAGCCGCGGTTGGGGCCAAGGAACTCGGCCTTCAGATCGGTCTCGACGGCGAGATCGAGCATCACGGTGATCGGATGCTTGCTCTCTTCCAGTCCGATTTGGCCGAGCGACTTGCCGACATATTTTTCCAGCCGCTCGATATTCTCGACCCACTGCACGATCAGATGCTTGGGATGGCCGCCGACGCCGCCCTGGATGACCTTGAAATTCGCGTCGGCATTGTCGTTTGCCTGGATGACCGCCGCGCGCAGTTCCGGATCCTTCATTTTGGCGAGCTTTTCTTCCTTGGTGCCGGTCGTCAACACACGCCATTCCGGCAGCGTGTCGTAAAGATTCCAGTCTTCGAGCGAAAAGGCGAAACCGCTGCGCAGCGTCGCGCCTTGACCGAAGATCGAACGGCCTTTCTCGCGGTTGCGCTCGATCCAGCGTAGCGTGCGACGATGAATCTCGGGATTATTGCGCGCCGGCGCGACGGCCTGGAACAGGATCGGACGGCGCGCTTCATCCGCCAACCGCTCGACGAAATCGAGATCGTGCCGCGCGTCGCCGGTGCCCTGGGTGATTTCCATGAAACCTTCGTCACGCTTCCGTAGGACGCGTGCGAGGTTGAAAATATCCTCGTCGCACATCGTGTCGGTGACCATCGGCGAACCGTCGAAGTCGGCCTGCGCCGAGTTTACGCCGAGCCGCTGAATCGAAAACCCGCACAGACCCGCATCCATGCCCTCGTCGAGCAGCCGCGCCATCTCGACGCGTTCCGCCGCCGTCGCCGGACGGGTCTTGGCCGCTTCGAGGCCCATCACGTAGGTCATCAGCGACGCGGTCGGCATGTACTGGATGCAGTTGATGCCCTTGGGAGAACGGTCGAGCGAATCCATGTACTGCGGGATCGTTTCCCAGTCCCAGTTCATGCCCGCCTTCATCGACGCGTACGGAATCGCCTCGGTACGCGTCATCGTCAGCATCGAGCGGTCGCGGAACTCCGGTTTGCAAGGCGCGAAGCCGAAACCGCAATTGCCCAGCACGAGCGAGGTGACGCCGTGCCATCCCGAGATCGTGCAGTACGGATCCCAGCGAATCTGCGCGTCGTAATGAGTATGTAGATCGACGAATCCGGGCGCGACGATCAGCCCGCTCGCATCGATCACTTTCTTGGCGAAACCCGGTGCCCGCCCGCCGATTTGTGCGACCTTGCCGTCCTTGATCCACACGTCGCCGCGATAGCGAGGTACCCGCGTGCCATCGACGATCGTGCCGCCCTTGATTTGAATGTCGAAGTCAGCCATTCCCGTTTCCCCTATTGGTTGGTAAAATTATCTTTGCCCCTGTCGATTGCGAATCTTGCGCTTTCGGCCCTGTACATACTGTAGTCCGGTTATTGCTACGTGCAAGAGTAGCGCGCCAGCTGATGGGCACCTCAACTGGCACTAATGACGGTGCCAACGAATGCAGTCTACCAGCCTGTTCATCGAGAGCTCGGAGCTCTACGACGCGATCTACAAATTCAAGGATTACGCGCGTGAATCCGAACGGCTGCGCATTCTGATCGACAACGCGGTGCCTGGAGCGCGCACTATCCTCGATGTTGCGTGCGGCACCGGCGAGCACGCGAAATTCCTCAAGCGCCATTATCGGGTCGACGGCATCGATATCAACGAGCGCTATCTGCGCGCGGCGCGGCTGAAGAATCCCGCAGGTAAATTTACCCGCGCCGACATGCTCGACTTCGACCTCGGTCGCACCTACGACGTCGTCACCTGCCTGTTCAGCGCGATTGGCATCGTCAGGACCTTCGCGCGGCTCGAGACTGCGATCGCTTGCATGGCGCGCCACGTGAGACCCGGCGGTGCGTTGGTCATCGAGCCTTGGTTCACTCCCGAGCAATGGCGTCCGGCGCGGCCCTTCATTCTGACCGGCGAGATCGGCGCCGATAAGGTGTATCGCCTGAGCCACAGCCTTCATGAAGGGGCTCTATCGGTCCTCTTGCACAACTACTTGCGAGCCACCCGGGCCGGCGTAGAACATTACAGTGAGCGAATCGAGTTGGGGCTGTTCACGCGCGACGAGATGACGTGGGCGTTCGAATTTACCGGCATGGTGGTGCGGTACGGCTCCGAGGGCCTGATGGGTCGCGGCCTGTATGTTGGCAGTCTCGACCTCGCCGCTCGCTAACGCTACCTATCTCTGCAAACCGCCCTGAAAACGGATGCGTCTGTAGCGGGCACCGCCGCCGATTAAGGCATGTATTCGGCTTGGCAATCGAATGCCATCAGGTGCATATTCGGAACTACAGGTTTCATCGCATTCATCGGAAAACGTCAGCTTTTAGAGGAGCGTGATTTATGGCAAGCAAGGACTTCGAAGTACAGCAGCTGCTCAAGGGCTATCGCAAAGGGCTCATCTCGGAGGAGCTTTTCGCCCAGCAGATGGATGAGCTGTGCAACGCTCGTAACGGGCAGAGCGCAGCGCCGAACGGGAACAGCGCTGCATCGAACGGACAGAGCGCCGCACCGAAGCCCGCACGGTCCGGCGGACTTCGCGGCTTGACCGGCGACGCCGGCCTCGACGCACCGGGTGGCATGGCCAAGCTAATGGCCAAGGGTAAAACCTACGATCGCGCCGTCGAGGATCTCGGCAATATCGTCGCGCTCGAACACGTCAATGTTACGGTCCCCGACCAGGAGAAAGCTGCGCTCTTCTATATCAACGGCCTTGGCCTCACGCGCGACCCCTACATGATGACCGGGCCGGCCAACATGTGGGTCAATGCCGGCCGCCAACAATTCCATCTGCCCACCAGTAAGCCGCAAGTGTTGCGTGGCCATATCGGCGTAGTCGTTTCCGACTTCGACGCGCTGCCGCAGCGGCTCGGCCGCCTCCGCGAGCCTCTCGCCAGTACGCGCTTCGAGTGCCATGAGCGCGATGGCTACATCGAGGCGGTCTGTCCCTGGGGCAATCGCATCCGTTGCTTTGCGCCGAACCAGCGCTTCGGTCCGATGGCGGTTGGAATCCCATACGTCGAGTTCGATGTGCCCACTGGAGCGGCCGACGGCATCGCTCGCTTCTACTCACAGATTATGGGCGCACAGGCGGCTCCACTCGAGGACGCGCATGGCCGCTTCGCGTGCGTCACCGCCGGTACCGGGCAGAATCTGTTCTTCCGGGAAACCGACCGTCCGACTCAGCCCTACGATCAGCATCATATTCAGGTCTACATCAACGACTTTTCGGGCCCTCATCGCCGGCTCCTGGCGAAGGGCCTGATCAGCCAAGAGAGCGATCAGCATCAGTACCGCTTCCAGGACATTATTGATCCTGACAACGGCAAAGTGCTGTTTACCATCGAGCACGAAGTTCGCAGCATGAAGCATCCGCTCTACTTGCGTCCGCTGGTCAATCGCAATCCCTCCCAAAGCATCATCGGTTATGCGCCGGGGGCGGATGCCCAAAATTGGGCGATGGCTTAGAACTGGCTAACCAGAACTGACTAACGAAACAGAGGGCGGTCATCGGTGATGGCCGCCCTCAATCGTTCCCCGCTCTTCTGGTCGCGACCTCGACTCGAACTTCTCGTAACCCCTTTCGCCACATTCTCCTCCGCTCCCCACGCAGTTGCGTTTGACGCCGATCGCAGGAATCTGGATTTCCGGCAAAAAATTACACGAATCAGGAATTCGTAGAACCAATCGCCGGAACTGGAGGCAAAGTATCGGTGGTACAACCGGCGTGACCGAAATCGAGACATATCATCGGCATCAATCCGTACTATAGGTTTACAAAGGTAAGTCATCGATTACGGAATTCGAATACTCCAACGCTGGCACTTTTGTTGCTTGAAGAATTTGAGCAATTCGATTAACGAGGGATTCCAGAATGCACCCGTCAAGGATGACCAGCCGCTACAGCATCTTCAATTTTCGTAATCTATGCGAAATCGCAGGTTTCAATCCTGACGGATCGCTGCGGGAGTCTAACCGTCACTCAATTTCCGAAGGTGCTTTCAATCAGCATCCGGCGTCTGACGAAAGGATTGCCGTCTTCAGTATCGAGACTCGAATTTTGGCCGATTAGGCGTGAAGGGCGCGCTTGAGAGCACTATCCCGATCAGCCTTGAATTGCTTTGACACCGTCGCCGACGGCGCGAAGAGATCGAACCCGTGAAACGCCCCAGGATAGACGTGGAGCTCAGTCGGCACGCCCGCCTGAATGAGACGCTGTGCGTACTCGATATTCTCGTCCACAAAAAGATCGAGTGCGCCAACCGGAATGTAGGCGGGCGGCAAATTTGTCAAATCCGTAGCCCGCGACGCCGCCGCATAGGGCGATACATCGGCCCCACCGCCATCGCGGCCCAGGTAGGCTTTCCAGCCCAAGCGGTTGCTCTCACGATTCCACATGCGCGGATCAGTAATCGCATAACTGGCAGGGGTAACGTTACGATCATCGATCATCGGATAAATGAGAAGCTGTAAGGCGACCTTCACTTCTCCCCGGTCGCGGGCCATCAACGCCAATCCTGCACACAGGCCGCCCCCACCGCTGGCGCCGCCAATCGCGATACGAGACGGCTCAACGCCAAGCTCGCTGGCATGGCCAAACAACCACTTTAACCCGGCGTAGCAATCCTCGACTGGTGCTGGAAACGGATGTTCCGGCGCTAATCGGTAATCGACCGATACCGCCACGCAGCCGATTCGTTTGACCAGCTGCATCATGAGTCGGTCGTCTTGCTCGATGTCTCCCATCACGTATCCGCCCCCATGAATCCAGTATAAAGAGGGAAGCTTGCTCGGCTGATCGTTTGGCCGATAGACACGGACCCGCACGGCAGGATCGCCGTGTGAGCCGGGCGCAAAGTGATCCTGGCTGGTTACACCCTCGACCGCGGGCAAGTTCGCCAATAATGCAGTCACCATTTTTTTCATTTTGACCCGCGCTACTGGAATCTGATTGAGATCGAGAGGACGGTCAGTCGGCAACTTATCCACCACGGTCCTCAACTCAGGATCCAATTGGTCAATGAAACTCATCGTCTATCTCCTCAGCAAATTTGCTTGATATTGGAAGGGTTATGGCACAATTCCACAAGGACCTAAACGGTCGCTGCGAGATTCGGACGGTAGCCAAGCGCGGCAAGCAGCCCCGACGCCGGGAAAACTTCGGCGAAGAGTGTCGCGCTGTCGATGACTACACCGGCGAGACGAAGAATCAGGCGCCGGCGCTTCATCCAACGTCTCGCACAGATTCAGTGCTGTTGGCGTATGGACCCCAGAATACCAGGTCCCGCCTCATCAATACGCGTCGGTGCCGGTAAGACGCGTGCAAAGGAGATGATTTGAGCACTGTAACAATTGCCGTTGGTCGGTAAAACTTCGCCGAGAATGAACCGTCGTTTTTGGAAATCCCGCCTTACGGTCGCTGAGATCGGCCAGAAATCTCGGAAATCCCTTGAGCGAACCTGATGGCATTGGTTTTGCGCATACGTTCTCCGCAATGGCGCAGCACCACGGTTTTCAATGAGTATGGGGAACAATCATTTCAAAAAATTTCGGAGAACGGTTAAGCGCTTGCTCAGGGCGTTGGCCGCTCTTCCCGTCTTCGTTACGGATCAGGCACTGATTTCTCTAGGCAGGATTCTTGGCATTCGGACTCCGAGCCGCCGCGTCGCGATCTATTACCATCAGGTGAGCGCCGAAAATCGCAGCCGCTTAGCATGGCAAATGGACCATCTGTTGCGATGGGCGAAGCCGATTCGTGTCGAAGATTGGGATTCCACCAGCCCGCAGTCCCGAGATGTGCTGGTCACCGCCGATGATGGTTGGCTCAGTTTTGTCGAGAACGCTCTTCCCGAACTGGCTCAGCGAAAGATTCCGTTGACCTTCTTCATAGTCTCGCATCAGCTCGGCGATAATCTTGCCGGCGATAATCATGGCGACTCCGACGATCGGCTCTTGTCGGAGTCCGAATTGGGCAACCTTCCTCGCGACCTGGTTACGGTAGGCTCGCACACCGCAACGCATGCTCGGCTTCCGACCGCGTCTGACGCCGACGTGCGAAGGGAATTGATTGAGTCGCGCGTTCGGCTGAGTGGTTTGTGCGGCGCCGATGTCAATCTGTTTTGCTTTCCGTTCAGCGATTACGATGAAAGGTCCATCGAGCTTTGTCGTTCGTGCGGTTACGTTCGCGCGTTCGGATCGCAATTAACTCCGGCGATCCCTACGCAGGACTCATTTCTCGTGGAGAGAATCCGCGTGGACCCGACCGATTGGCCAATCGAGTTTCATCTCAAACTAATGAACGCTTATCGATTGGTCTTCGCTGCGACAAAACTCAGGCGACGGATCGGGGCAGCGATAAGCGCAAAGTTGTCGCTAACGAAATTCGCTCCCGAGTCTGAATTACCCTACCAGCGCGTGAAAAACTATCCACCTGGCGCTGCGAAAGAGCGCTATTCCGATGCCAGCAATTGATACGACAGTCTCACGCCCTGTGCCGGCTGAGGCGCCCGTGCCGGCGCGTGAATGGCCCCCAATCGGGCGCCGCATAATCAATTACTTCGAATTCTTTCTGACATGGCTCAGGCGATCGCAACAGATTAAGCCGATGCCGGGGTGCGTAAGGATCAATCTCGGCAGTGGGCTTTACGTCGCTCCCGGCTGGATCAACATCGACGGAAGCCTGAAGATCTCGCTCGCAAAGTTGCCGCGTTCGCTGCTGCGCCTGCTCCATCCTTTACTGAGCGCTTCGACTCATGAACGCGAGGATTTCGTGAACGTGCTGCGCAACAATACCTTCGTCGCGCATAACCTGAAATACGGTTTGCCGTTGCCTGCAAACTCCGCGGACTTCGTCTTCACCTCGCACGTACTGCATCATCTATACAAAGACCAGGCCCAATGGCTATTACAAGATATACGAAGGGTCCTTAAGCCCGGTGGTACGCTCAGAGTCGCGGTCCCGGATTTAGAGTACATCGTCGGCCTTTATTTGGACGGGCGACGTGAAGAAGCGATCGAGCGGTATTTCTTTTACCCTTCGGCGGCACGTAGTGAACTGAGTACACGACACTACCAATATGACTTCGTGCTTTTGCGCGGACTACTGGAGAGCGCGGGCTTCGGCAAGGTGCGCCGTTGTCGTCGCGGACAGGGCGATACTCCTGACCTTGACAAATTGGATCGTCTCTCCGAGGAAACACTTTTCGTCGAAGCCGAGAAGCCAGCGGAAACGAGTGGTTAAGGGGCCGATTCGACCGGAGGATACACTTCGCCTTTCTTGCAACTGATGAGCTCGCGATGAACCGCAACGTGTTTAGCCGGGATACCCGGACATCCCAAGTGAATTCGGCTCGCTACGGAACTGCTTCCGGCGCAAAGCTAAACGCTCAGAATGCACGAACCATTTGTGCGATCCTGGTCGCATTGGGCGCGGTTACGTTGTTGAGTTCGAGCAACAGATGGTTATTGGTCTACACCGTCGCGATTTTGTCGAGCTTGGCGCTCTTTTATGGCATCCGTTATGCGCTGCAGCATCCGTCATGGTTCATCTTTGCGCTTATCATCGAAGAGACCGTGCCCTACTTCAGCGTGATACCGTTGGATCCGGATAGCCGCTGGTTTTTGCGTTACCCGTTGCTGTTTCCGTTGGCGATTCCTGCGCTTTGGGCCGCCTTCAAAACACGGATGCTTTATGAAGGCCGCTTCGGTTCCATGCTTCTGTTCTTCGCCTGGGGCGCCGTTACCATCGCGTACTCGTTGAATCCGACGGTCTCGGCCGGGCGACTGATTCCCGATTTCCTGCTGTTCGCTACGATCTGTTACGCGGCTTCACGGGTCGAGACCGCGGCGGACGTACAGATCGTTCTCGGGCGTTTCGTGCTCGGCTGCGGTCTCCTGCAGATCGTCACGGCGTTTGCCTACTTCTTCCTGCCCGAAGTGCTGGGCGGTTCGGGCCCGACGCTAAGAGCGACCTGGATGGTCGATGAGCGTGGTCTCTTTCGTTTCCTCGGAATCTTCAACGAGGCCAATGCCGTGGGCTCCCTAATGCTGGCTACAGTCGGTTCCGGTGTAGCGCACTGGCACGCGGTATCCGGCCGATGGCGCAAATTGTTGCTGGCGTTGAGCATCGGCTCCTCAGTGTTCTTCGCAGCGGTGGCGGATTCACGTTCGGAAACCGTAGCGGCTGCGATCGGATGCGTCGGCTACCTCGTCTGGAAGTATCGATGGAAAGGGGCGACAGCCGTCGCGATTGTAATGGCGCTGGCGCTGGCTTGCTTCAGCATGTTCGCTTCGGAGATCGCGCCCTACCTGAACCGCGGCGTAGAGTCGATGACCGGACGCACGGAGGCTTGGGCCTTTGAAATGAGCAAAGCGACCGACAGCCCGCTGCTCGGTTACGGTTATCAGTCGGAGGGTGAGATATTACGCGATCGACATTTTCGCGACTGGGAGGACATTTGGGACCGCGGCGCCAGCACTCCGCTGCATAACGGCTATATGACGCTCGTTATCGGGACGGGTATTCCGGCGACGATATTCTGGTTGGTGGTGTTCATCGGACCGTGGTTGGCCTTGTTTCGAGGCGCCGATGATCCGTGGAATTTAAAGCCGTTGGCGTTGTTGGTTATACTCCCGGCGATTTTGCTCGCGCTCGATGAGTCGGGATTGAGCGAGCCGCGTTACGTGCGGGGTTTGCTGCTGTTCATGAGCTGGGCGATGGCCGAGCGCTTCGAGATAGTTCGGCGTCGCGAGCGCGAGGCTGCCGAAGCGCAACCGGTGTCGCGATGGCAAGTGTTGTTCGCGGCCAATCGGTGACTCAATGTTTAGAGAGTTCCGGAGCAAAGATGGTGGGCAGCGACGCTTAAAGTTAGTCGCAGGCCTCGCTGCACTGCTGATCGTCGCGGCAATGTCCTTCGAAAGCGGTGTGCTAGGAACGGGTTGGGCCGCATCGTCATCATCTAATCCATATTTCCACACGCTGCCGCCGCGCGCGACGCTGCCGAACGGATCGCAATGCGCGGCGGAAATTCCGGCGACTTCGGAGACTATCCCCGCCAATGTACCGTTCAATCGAACTACGGTGACGGCGGAGCAACTCGACGCCTTTGCGGCCAGCGGTTACAGCTTCGAAGCGTTGATCGATAAGGCGCAGTATCGGCGAATAGCTGGGGATTACACAGGCTCAACCGATATGATCATGCGGTGGGCGGCATGCAAGTACGGGATCGACGAGAACGTGGTGCGGGGCCAGGCGTGGGACGAAAGCTGGTGGCAACAGGCGCGCACCGGGGACCGCCGAAACAGCAGATCGCAGTGCGTACAAGGGAGCTTCGACGCGTTGTGGGACACCACGATCGCGCTGACGAGCGGCCAAAGCGTCGCGTGCCCCAGTTGCTGTTGGACCTCGTGGTCGGCGTGGCAGACCAAGGTCTACTACGAATGGATGGCCTGGCCGATGATCAAGGACTCGACGTCGTTCGCGGCGGAATATCGATACGCAAGTACACGCTCTTGTCTCGACGGCGCGTGGCGGCCCTACTATGCGAGCCGCCACGCCTTTCCAGGTCATAATACCTACTCCGACGACCTCCTGGACTACGCGCGCGACCCTAGCCCGGCAAACCTCGACACGATCCTTTGGGGATGCGTCGGAAGCCACTATTCGGGTCAGTGGTACGACTCAGGAGCAATCAAGTATATCGCCAACATTCAGGCCGACATCGCGCGTCGTCGGTGGATGACGCCCGCGCAACACGTGACGGGTTTGCCATAACCGACGGACCGATCCTCGAGCGTTACGGCCCTCCAAAGCTGACGATAGTCCCCTAGTTGCTGACGTTGACCTCCACCGAGGAATGGTAGTTCGGATTGCCACCGGTGCAGGTGAACGCGTTGATCTGGATTGCGTGATGGCCGTTCAGGACATGGCTGGTGGTGTCCCAGGTCCAGGGGCCGACGGCGGGCACGCAGCTCTTGAAAACGCCATCGATCGAAAGGCACGCGTAGCAAGCTTTGGGGTCGCTCTGATCGAGCTTGATCGAGACGTCAACCAGGCCCGAGACCGTTTGATTATTCGTTGGCGCGAGCAAGCTGAGCGAAGTGCTCGAGGTCGCGGGCATCGCCAGCCACGGCTTGGTTGCGAGTTGCGTTTGGAGAGCAGCGATATAGCTGAGGGCGCCGGCGTCGTACCACGCTCCGCTGTACCACGACCCCATACATCCCCAACTCATCTGATCGGTGGTGCCGTTGGGATAAGTCGGATATCCCGCCGACGGAGCCATACTGTAGTAGTACGAGACGTCACCATTCATGCAGGCGCGCCAATAGGCGCCGCGGAAATCGGCATTGAATGCGGTTGAATCCCAAGCCATCGGCCAAGCGTTGAAAGAGGCGACCTTGATCTGTGTGAGGCCGTACGACTGCCAGCAATAGCCTTGCACCGCCTGCCACCCGTCCCAGTTGCCGGCCTGGCACGCTGAAAGCGTGGTGCGCATATCGCCAGTGGTATAGGAGCTCCAGGTACTTTCCTCATAGGCCTGCGCGCGCAATACATCCTCGTCCACCCCCCATTTGCAGGCAGCCCAACGGATGATCATATCGGTGGTGCCGGTGTAGTTGCCATCAACGCGCTGGAAGTCTGAGGCGGGCGGTCCACCGGTAAAATTCAACGGCTGCGCATGGAACGATGTCAACTCGGCAGCGGTTGGCACCGAATTGTTGGCTTGCGTGTTTTCGGGACGCGGCTCCCATCTGGATTTCGCGACCATCTGGGCACATTGCGATCCGGTCGGCAGCGCGGCGTGCGGCGCGACCGTACTAAAATGGGCGACGGGAGTGGGAGTAGGACTCGGAGTGGGAGTTGCAGTCGGAGTCGCAGTCGGAGTCGCAGTCGGAGTCGCAGTCGGAGTCGGAGTCGGACTCGCAGTCGGACTCGGAGTCGGAGTAGGACTCGGAGTCGCAGTAGGACTCGGAGTGGCAGTTGCAATCGGAGTCGGCGTTGGAGTTGGAGTGGCGGCGTAGGACTCGTAGTCGGACTTGCCGTGGGACTTGGTGTCGGGGTTGGAGCTGGAGACGGCGTCGGCTTGGGAGCTGGAGTTGGAGTCGGCGGCGGAGTGTGCCGCCTTGCGGAAGAAAAATGATGGAGGCTCACGGCTGCCTGGTCGAGCGCCTGAGCATGAGCGTTCGGCTCAACAGGGAAAACACTGAGGAGACAAGCAGCGAAAATGAGCAAAACACGACACTTGAGCGACTTCGGCTCTATCATTCGACCCCCCCCGGGGACCAGAGCGCTGTTGGCGCCCCTGATAAGGCTCGTCGCGTTGTGGCGGGGGCTCGACAGAGACGATAAAGGACCGGGCGCGAGTTAGACCGCCGCACGCGGAAACAAGCGCAGAACCGATGTCGCAAACGGAAAAGCTTCGAACGGAAAATCAGGAGAGAAGGAAGGTCGTCTTATGCTTTTGCCGCGTCATCCTGTCGCACACCCCATCAAACACAAGTAAGCAACGAGCAACTAATAATAACTAATTAGTTTGTACAGTAGATGTGTACTTCAATCAAGAATATTTCTATGGCCTCGATATAAATGAAATCACGGATATGATTCTTTTTCTTTTTTTGAATCAACGTTGAGCTTATTTCGGCCCTAGACCCTCGAAATTTTCACGGCGATTTTTGTTCGCAGCGAACGAGTCGATCGCAAAAGCGCGTTTGGCTGGACGGTCCGCGGACGAACAACAGGTTATCGGACGCGTAATGCTTACCTAGCTCGGTAAGTATTGCTCGGCCCGTTTCGCGCCCTGCCATTCAAAATTCCAAAAAGGTGTGTATCCGCGCGGCATCCGAGCGGTCATCCGCCGTGGCAAGGAGCTTGCGAACAACATCTTCCGGACGGCTGATCTCAATGGTTGCAGGAGGAGGTCCGACCCGGCGGCTATGCGGCTGGAGCAGAATGATCGGAAAAGCGCTCAGAGAAGCCAGAGCTCGAGAACGATTGCGCGGAAGCTGGGGCGTGACGCAGCTCCGGCGATGCAACGGAATCCAAGGTCGCGGTGAAGCAGGCATGAAGACCAAGCAGGCACGAATGTCGCGGGCAAGCGCGGGCACAGGCAATGCGCCACCAGCAGTATCCGCCGTGCTGGCGGCGTTGCTTATCGCTGCAACCATCTGCGGCTGCGCGGCGAATCATGAACGCGGCGATCGCGCCGGAACTAACGATGCGGCTGCGGTCTCGCCGGAGCAGTGCGAGAACGGCGGCGCGATTCATGCCGCAGCACTGAACGGAGCCGACGAACACAGTTACGTCATTCAGCCGGGCGACGAACTGAACGTGGATTTTTATTTGAATCCTGAATTCAACGACCAGGTGGCGGTAAGTCCGGACGGGAATGTCACACTTCGGCTGATTGGCGCGGTGCCGGCGGCGGGCATTACGCCTCCGCAACTGGCGCAGGAGATAGATCAGAAATATCAAACGGAGCTGCGATCGCCCGATGCCGTAGTTCACGTTAGAAACATGCCTTCGCGCCAAGTTTACGTGGGTGGCCAGGTGAACAAGCCGGGCTCATTTCCGCTGCAGTCGGGCATGACGGCGTTGCAGGCGATTGCGAACGCGGGCGGGCTGACGCAAGACGCGGACGACGACAGCGTGGTGTTGATTCGCCGCGACGCGTGCGGACGGCCAGCGGGGCAACGGCTCGAACTGGCGAGCGCGGTGAAGAACCCGGGAAATGGCGAGGACGCGGCGTTGATGCCCTACGACATGATCGTGGTGCCGCGCAGCCGGATCGCCGATATCGACCTGTTCGTCCAGCACTACATCCGCGGCGTACTTCCGGTGGAGCCGTACATGCCGCTGCCGATACCGTGAATCGGCGGCGCGATCAGGTGCGACCATGAAGGCAAAAGATATCAATTACTCAGTCGAGCTGCTGTTTCGCCGCCGGGCGGTATTTTTCGAGACCGCGGGCCTCGTGCTCCTCGTAGTGGTGGTGGCGACATTCCTATGGCCGCCGGCGTACGAATCGAACGCGAAGATAATGGTGCAGGACAATCGCGCGCAGTTGCTGGTCTCGCCCGATCTGCAGCATGAGTCAACGCAGAACCCGGCGATCATCACGAATCCGGTGAGCGAGGAGGATCTCAACTCGGAAGTGGAGCTACTAACCAGCGACTACCTGGTTCAGCAGGCGGTAGAAGGCCTGCACGAACGCAGCGGCCCAAGCGCAACGAAGGTAGTGGGACAGGCGTTCAATTTCGCACTGCAGATGCCCGACTTCGGTTATCGCCTGCTGCACAACTCACCGACCCTGAGCGCACACGACGCGTGGATTGTGAAGCTTGCGAATCATCTGAAGGCGTGGCCGATCAAGCGGTCGCAGATAATCGAAGTGCGGTTCCGATCCCACGATGCGCATTGGGCGCACGATTTTCTGACGCGGCTGGTGAACGGCTACCTGGACTATCACGTGCGGCTTTCGCACGATCCCCAGGCGGCTCATTTCTTCGATCAGCAGGCGAAGCTGCTGAATGCGCGACTGAACGACTCAGAGGAACAGCTGCGGCAATTCCAGGTGCAGACCGGCATCACCAGCCTGCCCGAGCAGAAGCAGGCGCTGGTGAATGCGATTTCCGACCTGCAAATGCGCGACAACCGCAGCGTGTCAGACCTGGCATCGGCGCAACGCCAGCACAGCACGCTCGCGCAGCAGCTGGAGCGCACGCCCGCGCGGATCGGCAAGGAGGAACGGTCGGTCCAGAACAACGCACTGCAGCAGATTAAGCCCGAGGTGATGAAGCTCGAGGCGGAGCGCGCCGAATTGCTGACGCGCTATCAGCCGGACAGCAAGCGAATCGCGGAAATTGACGCGCGGCTCGCCGCGGGCCATCGAATACTCGATCACGAGAACCATCTCGAAGTGCAAGAGGTCGCGACCGATCTCAATCCGGTGTGGGTGACGGTCAAGTCGAACCTGGGTCAGGCGGAGGCGAACGTGGCCGCACTGGAGGCGAATCACGATACGTTTAAGACGCAGCTGGCCGCGGCACATCAGCAACTTACGGACATGGTCAACAACGGGCTCGAAATCGAACGGCGCGAACGCCAGGTAGCGACCGACAAAGAGGCTTACTTGGCGTACGTGCGCAAGGGCGAGGAGGCGCGCACCGCCGAGGAGCTGAATTCGAGCAAGATTTTGAACGTGAGTATCGCCCAGGCGCCAACCGAGCCGCTGGAGCCGACGATGCCGAAAGTTTCACTGAATCTGATTGCCGGGCTGATCTGGGCATTGATCGCGGGAATTGTGGCGGCGTGGTGGGAGGAGGAACGCGACGAAAAGGTTTACTCGGCGGCCACGATCGAAAAGGTGAGTGGCCTATCGACGGTCGCGATCCTGCGCAACGAGGCCTAGCAGTAGTTATGTATTACCATCACTTCGGGTTGAGCGGCCCGCCATTTCAATTCACTCCGAGCGCAGATGCGCTCTATCTGAGCCGGGAGCATCGCGAGGCGCTGGCGTTCCTGGAGTGGAGCGTACTGCACGAACCGACGGGGTTTGCGGTGCTGGTGGGCGAGAGCGGCGTGGGCAAAAGCACTCTGATCTGCTCGGTGATCGCACGTTACTGCGGCACGGTTGAGACGGCGCTGATCAACAACCCGCGACTAAACTTTGAACAGATTATTCTGCTGGCGCTCTCCCAACTTGGCGTGGCCGCAGGAAGCTCGACCAAGTTCGAACTGCTGCAGCGATTCATGCGACTGCTCGATGAGCGGGAGTCGAGCGTGGCGATCTTCTTCGATGAAGCGCAGGAGCTGAGCGACGAAGTATTCGGCGAATTGCGGCTACTGTCGCACCAGGGGATGGCGGCGGCGCATAACCTGCGGATCGTATTTGTGGGTCAGCCCGAACTGCTCGAGCGGCTGAGCCGCCCCCAGTTGCACGCGCTCAATCAACGCATCGGCGCGCGAGCGAAGTTGAGCCCGATGCGAACGCGCGAAGTGCGCGAATATATCCAGTGCCAGGTGCAGGCCAAGGGCGCCCGGGTGCCCAAGGTGTTCGCGGCGGGAGCGCTTCAACACCTGGTCGGGCATAGCCAAGGCAATCCCCGGCGGATCAACGTGCTCTGCCACAATGCGATGCTGACGGCGTACGGGGCGCATCGCAAACGAGTGGATCTAGCAAGTGCGCGTAACGCGGTCATCGAATATGAGAACCGCTCATTCCAGCCGTCCGAGAATAGTGTCGCGAAGAAGCGTACGTCGCTGCACGGAGTGAGGTCGTTGCTGCTGGCGATGACGTCGGCGGCGATGTTGGCGGCGGCCGCGGTGGTGTTGATGCAACGGCCGAATTGGGTCGCTGGCTTGTTTGGCGCGCGCCATACGACGGCGGCCATCGCTCCAGCGCTGCGGTCGGACGGGAAAAGGCCGAGGCTCGAGCAGAAGCTATTCGCACAACCCGGCGCGCCGACTCGCGCCGGCGGACGGAACGTCGCGATTTTGCCGCGCGTGGCGAATGAAGAGGGGTTCGCGGCGGAGGATCGCAATCAACCAAGCGCCAGTCGCGGTCGCGAACGCGATCGGAACTACAGCGGCGAAAATGCCGAGCGTCGGGCTGCCGAAAACTTCGTAAACGAGTAGGCAAATAACGTGAGCAAATACTACGACGCGATGACGCGGAAACAATTGACGCGCGCAGCGGATCGGCCGGTGCCGCCGACCTCGATGCTGATGGATCAAGCTGCGCGATCGACCTCGTTGATTGCCCTGCCGGCGCTGGAGCAGGGGCCGGCAGCCATGGCGCGCGCGTCCGACCTGCATCAGTTGAGCGAACGACTCGCGCCGCTGGCAGTGTTGGAGCGATCGACGCGCGTGCTGATCAGCGGCTGTCGCCGGGGCGACGGAGCGTCGACGGTGGCGGCGTCGCTCGCAATCGATCTGAGTCAGCGGCTGGGGCTGCGCACGCTGCTGGTAGATGCGCATCTACGGCATCCGTCGTTACATCGCCTCCTGGTGTCGCGCCGACGCGGCGCGCTGGAGTTGGTGCTAGACGGCTCGGTGCAGATCAGGAGCACCGACTGGCCGCGGTTAGGCCTGCTGACGTGTTGTCCGGATGACGAGGAGGAGCAGCGGCAGATGCTCGGCCAGGTGGAAACTCTACTGAACGATTACCCGGCGGTGGTGGTTGATCTGGGGGTGGCGCGGCTCGATGCGCGGATGCTTACGCTTGCGCGCTCGACCGATCCGATCCTGATGGTCGTGAGAGAGGGACATACCGAGCGCAAGGAGTTGGCGACCAGCACCGACGCGCTACGGGCGGCCAATCGGACGCTGGCGGGAGTGGTGCTGAATGCCACGACCGACCCGGTTGCGAAACCAGTGCGGAGATTCTTAAGCAAATGGATCAGCTAACAAGAAATATTGCGGACGGGGCAGCGTTCGAGCAGGCGCTGCAGCCGGAGTCGCGTCTGCGGGGTGTGGCCGTCGTGGGGCTCGGTTACTGGGGTCCGAACTGGGTTAGGAACCTGTATCACCTGCAGTGCGCGGACCGAGTGGTGGCGTGCGACCTAGACGAAGAGCGTCGCCGGCGCGTCGAGATGCTGTACCCCGGGGTCGAGACAGCAGCAGGATTCGACGAAGTGATCGGGGATCCGGACATCGAAGCGGTTGTAATCGCGACGCCGGTAAACACTCACTTCGAGATCGCGAGCCGATGCCTGAAGGCCGGCAAGTCGACGCTGGTCGAGAAGCCGCTCGCAACATCGTGCGAGCAGGCGGAGGTGCTGATCCGGATGGCGCGCGAGCGCGATCTGACGCTGATGGCGGGACACACCTTCGAGTACAGCGCGCCGGTGATGAAAATCCGCGAGCTGATCGACAGCGGCGAGCTGGGCGATATTTTCAACATCAGCTCGGTGCGCGCAAATCTCGGGATTGTTTCGCCGCGACGTCAACGTGGCGTGGGACCTGGCGACTCACGACATCTCGATCATCCTGATGTTGCTCGGCCAGATGCCGCTGGAAGTGAGCTGCCAGGGCGAAAGTCACTATCACGATCACATCGAGGATGTCGCGCGTCTCACGCTGCACTTTGCCAACAACGTGATCGCCTTCGTGCACGTAAGCTGGCTCGATCCGAACAAGATTCGGCGGACGACGATCGTCGGCTCGCGCAAGATGCTGGTGTACGACGACACGGCGCCGCAGGAAAAGATCCGCGTCTACGACAAGGGCGTCGACCAAGCATCCTTACTACGACACCTTCGGCGATTTTCAGCTTTCGTATCGCAACGGCGATGTGAATATCCCGCGTATCGACGAATCGGAACCGCTTAAGGTGGAATGCAATCACTTCGTCGATTGCGTCAGGAGCGGTATTTCTCCGAACAGCGACGGTCTTCAGCGGATTGCGAGTCGTAAAAGTTCTGGAGGCGGCCGACCGCTCGCTCAAAAATCACGGGCGGTGATGCCCATCATTCCAAGCTCGAGGATCTGAGCCGTACGACGAGGATTGAGATGTCACTTCACGAACTACCATCGAACGTATGCGCGTCGCCCGACGTGATTTTGGGCGAAGGCGTAAAGTTCGGACCGTTCGTAAATCTCTACGGATGCAGCGTCGGAGACGCGTCGCAAATTGGCGCGTTCGTCGAGATTCAGCGCGACGCGCACATCGGCAAGCGCTGCAAGATTTCGAGTCACTCGTTCGTTTGTTCCGGCGTCACGATCGAAGACGAAGTTTTCATCGGCCACGGCGTGATGTTCATCAACGATCGGCATCCGCGCGCGACCAACGCCGACGGCTCATCGAAGAGGCCCGACGATTGGGTATTGGAGCGCACCTACGTGCGGCGCGGCGCATCAATTGGAAGTGGCGCAATCATCATGTGCGGAGTCGAGATTGGCGCCGGAGCGATGGTTGCGGCCGGCGCGCTGGTGACCAGTGACGTTCCCGCGCGGGCGACTGTCATGGGCATACCGGCGCGTCTGTATTGCAGCCGCCGCTCCGCGCAACTCCAGGGAGTCGAACGATAATGACAATCAAATTTTTGGACCTCGCGGCGCAGAACCGCGAAATCATGTCGCAGAGTCGAACGCGGATTCGAGGAAATCCACGAAAAGACTTCGTACGTGGGAGGTCCGCAGGTAGAGGCGTTCGAAAATGAATTCGCTGAATTTCCTCGGCGCGCGTCACGTCGTCAGCGTGTCGAGTGGGACTGACGCGCTGCGGCTGGCACTGCTCGCGATCGGGATCGGACCGGGCGACGAAGTTATCACCACGCCGATGACGTTTATCGCGACTGCCGAGGCGATCGTGCAGACCGGAGCGACGCCGTCTTTCGTCGATATCGATCCGAACACCGGCAATCTGAGCGTTCCGGAAATCGCGCGCGTACCTGGAGCGGGCGCGCTTCACGTCGCCCAACGGTCCGCGCGCGATACTGCCGGTGCATCTCTACGGACTGCCGGCTGCGATGATCGAATTGCGCGATCTCGCGCAGGCGTGCGACCTGAAGATCGTCGAGGATGCATGCCAGGCGCACGGCGCTCGGATTCATACGGGCAAGCGCTTTGCGCCACCCGGCACGATCGGAGCGGCGGGATGTTTCAGTTTTTATCCCGGCAAAGAACCTGGGCGCATGGGGCGAGGGCGGCGCGGTCGCCACCAATGACGACGAGCTGGCGGCGCAGATACGGACGCTGCGCGATCACGGCCGGCTGTCGCACTACGCGCACAGCGCGTATGGACTACAACGCGCGGCTCGACACGATCCAGGCGGCGGTGTTGCGTCCCAAGCTCGAGCGCCTCGAGGAATGGAATCTGCGGCGGCGCGAAATCGCTGCTCAATATTGCGCATTACTGGAGCGATCGGGCCTGCAGCTGCCGAGCGAGCCGGTGGGTGCGATGTCGTCGTATCATCTTTTCGTGATTCGATCGCCAAGGCGAGACGTGCTGCGCCTGGCATTACTGAACCAGAAGATTGAATGCGGGATTCACTATCCGGTGCCACTGCACCTGCAGCCGGCGTGCCGCGATTTCGGTTATCGGCCAGGCGACTTGCCGGTCAGCGAGGTGCTCGCAGACACAGTGCTATCGCTGCCGATGCACCCGCATTTGACAAGTGACGAGGTCATGCGCGTGGCCAACGTCCTGTTGGAAGCCGTCGAAGGCAAACAGAAGCTGCTCGCCGGCGTTCACGGTCGAGCTGCGACTATGCCCCTACCCCCCCTGGCATAGCGGGTGAAGCGTGTTCGTCGGCGAGCTCAAAAGACAAAAGAACCTGCTGCTGGCGACCGACGGCGCTGCGCTGCTCGGAGCGTTCGTGCTGGCGCTCGCGCTGCACGATCCGGGCGGCGCGATGGAGGAGCGGCTACTGCACAACAACCCCGTGCTGTTGGGCATCGACGTGTTCGTGTTGATTTGCATCTGGGTAACCGTTTTCCGCGCGTGTGGGTTGTACAACGCACGGGTCGTGGGAGGGCGCGAATGGATTGCGATTGTGAGGGGTTGTTCGTATGCGGCGCTGTTGACCGTGCTGGCGGGCTTCCTGGCGCATCTCGATGTTTCGCGGATAACAATGGTCACCGGCTATCTGCTGAGCGCGCCGATGGTCGCGATCGGGCGCTGCGCGGCGCACGGATTGATGCGCAGTCTCTATGCAAATCCCCGCAGCTCAGTGCCGCTGGTGATCATCGGGTTCAACCGCTTCGCGCGCCAGTTGTGCGACGAAGTGATGGACGCAATGACGCCTTACGAGGTCATGTGTTTCCTCGACGACAGCGCGACGGAGGGCCAGTATCGCGGCTGCCCGATAATCGCGCCGATTGAACGGCTGCCGGAACTGGCGCGGCTCGGTCCGGCGCTGGAGGCGGCGATCGTGATGCCGGACGCGGGACACGAGCGGCAGGAACGCGTGGCCGCGATATGCGAAAGCAATGGGATCAGGTGGTCCTCGATGCCGTGGGTCTCGCGCTGGCCGGCTGGCGGGATGAGCGTGGAGATGTTCGGGTCGGTGCCGTTAATCAGTCCGCGGCGGTCGAATATCGAAGGACTGAACTATGCGCTGAAGCGTGGCTTCGACGTGATGGTGGGTTCATTGGTTTTAGCGCTGGCGTCGCCCGCGTTGCTGATCTCAGCGCTGGCGATCCGGATTTTCGACGGACGCCCGGTGCTATTTCGCCAGCAGCGGGTGGGCGTGCGTGGCGCGCCGTTCGAGATGCTGAAGCTCAGAACGATGCGCGTCGCGGCCGACGATTCGACTCATCGCGAGTACGCCAGGCACTGGATCGAGGACGGTGTCGGCACCTGGCGGCGAGGACAAGGTGTTCAAACTAACGCGCGACAATCGGATCACGCCGGTCGGGCGGATTCTGCGCCGCTTCAGCCTCGACGAGTTGCCGCAATTGATCAACGTGATTCGTGGCGAGATGAGTTTGATCGGGCCGCGACCAGCGCTGCCCTATGAGGTCGAGTCGTACCAACCGTGGCATCTGGGGCGGCTGGAAGGCGCGCCGGGAATCACCGGGCTGTGGCAGGTGAGTGGACGGAATCAACTCTCGTTCGACGAGATGGTGAAGCTCGACGTTAAGTATCTGCAAGAATGGACGCTCGGTTGCGACCTGCGGATACTCGCACTCACCCTGCCGACGATGCTACGCGGAGGCGGACTGTGAAGCGGCGGCGAGCGCCGGCCGATTCTGAACTGGGCGTACCCGGAGCGTCCCTGGACGGGCTGTGGAGTGCGTTTGCCATCAGCGTGCGCGACAACCTGGCTGCGGAAGGGGCGGTGCAGGCGCTGCGCGTGGGCGGGATGATTGTGCTGGCGCGCGCGCTGCGGCCGGCGGACTTCGGACTATTTCGTGTGCTGCTGGTCGTCAGCGTGATCGCCGGGCTGGCCAATCAGACCGGTATTCCAGACGCGCTGATACAGCGCCGGCAGGTCTCGGCCGCACACGAAGCGACGGCATGGTGGTTGAACGCGGCAATCGCGGTAATTGCGGCGACGGTACTGTATTTGGCTGCGCCGTTGATCGCGACGGCGATGGCAATGCCAGGACTGACGTCGGGCGTGCGCCTGTTGTGCATCCCGATTTTGTTGGAGGGCACGGCGATCACGGCCGGCGCAGGCCTGCGGCGGCAGCTCAAGTTCGGTGTCTTGGCGATTGCCGACGTGGTGGCTGAAACAGCTTTCCTGGGAACGGCGCTGACTTTACTGGAATTGGGGAAACTCGAGTTAGTGCTGCCTGGCGCGCTGGCGGCGCGGCTCGCGACGCATGCGGCATCGATCTGGATCGCGGAGCCACGGCTTCCGCGCGTATGGCCGACGCGACGGGCTGCGCTGGACTTCGTACGGTTCACGAGTGCGGTGTGGAGTGGACAGTTCATCTACGTACTGTCTTCGAATATGGACTACCTGCTGGTCGGCCGGCTACTGGGAAGTTCCGCGCTGGGATTCTATTCGATCGCGTGGGACTTGCTGCGATTTGTTCCGGACCGGCTCCATCGAGTGGCCGGACGGGTGACCCTACCTGCCTTTTGCCGGTTACAAGACGATCGCGTCGCGCTGGCCGAAGCGTACATGGATTTCTTCGCGTATGTCGCGCGAATCGTGGTCCCGGTGGCGGCGTGCGCTGCGATTGCCGCGCCTGAAATCCTGACGACGATTTACGGGAGCAAGTGGCTGGCAGCGGCGTTACCGATGCGGTTGCTAGCGCCGGGACTGGCAATGTGCGGCCTCAGACTCGGTATCGGATCGATCTTTTACTCAAAAAATCGGCCGGTACTGGATGTGTATCTGCACGGAGCGCGCCTTGCCGCGATCGTGATCACGATATTCAGCCTGCGGCAGTGGGGGCTCGTCGGGGTGAGCGCCGGCATGAGTGTCCTCGAAGGTGCGATCAGCATAGCTGGCCAAATGCTCGCGTGCGCGCTGGTCGGAATCAGCCTGCGGGATTTGTTCGGGGCGTCGAAGGGAGCAATGCGTCTGACGCTGGTGTGCGTGGTCGCAACGATTGTCGGACGCACGCTGGCGATGATGGCCGGTTTCCCTGCGAGCGTAATGCTGTTTGCCGCGGTCGTGTCGGCCGCGATCGCCTACGCGTGGATGGAGGGTCCCAGTGTGATCGGGATGATCAACAAATCAATCGGAGGCGGTAGTCGAGCACCGACCGGTGTCGTACCGACGCAGCCGTGAGCGAGGGCGAGTAGCAGGCCTATGTCAAAGCTGGTGAACGCAAAGCGGGGGTTTCTTCACCGTGAAGGCGGCGTCGAGAACTCGATTGTCCGGATGAAACGGTGTGTGGCGATTACACCGGCTCGCGACGAAGAAGCACTGCTGCCGCAACTGATCGACGCGATGGTCGCCCAGACGGTGAGACCGGAGCGCTGGATCGTAATTGACGACGGCTCGGCGGACGGGACCGGCGAGATTATAGACCTCGCCGCGCAGAACAATCGGTGGATCGAAGCGCACCATCTGCCGCGCAATGCGGCGCGGGCGCCGGGCGGTGAGTCCGTGGTCATGCGTTTTTTGGCCCCCGAGGTGTGGCGGGATTGCGACGCGATTCTTAGGCTCGACGCCGATCTGACGTTTGAACCGCGATTTATCGAATCAATTCTGGCGGAGTTCGAGGTCGATGCTCACCTGGGGATTGGGGGTCCGACGCTGTGGGAACCAGTCGGGGGCCAATGGCGGGAAAGAGTAGCGCCGTCGTTCCATACGCGGGGCGCAGCGAAGATATATTCGCGCGCATGCTTCGAGCAGATCGGCGGACTTGAGGCGGGACTCGGCTGGGACACAATCGACGAAGTGCGCGCGCTCACGAGCGGATATACGACGCGGAGCTTCCGCCACATCGTTGCCTATCATCATCGGCCGCAAGGCGCGGCGAGCGGGGCGTGGGACAGCCGTAAGGCGGCAGGCCGGGCTGCGTACAACATCGGCTATTCACCGGTATTTCTGCTCGCGCGGGCAATGCGGCTCGCTGTCGGGTGGCCACCGATTCTAAACGGCGCGGCGCTGTTGATGGGATACGCAGAAAGCACGATCAAGCGATCACCACGTCGGGTGTCGCCCAGGCAGATCGAGTTCGTGCGGCGCCAGCAACTGCGACGACTTATGATGAGGGAATCGGCATGGCGTTAAGTCCAATTACCGGGTCAGGCTTCAGACGGGTGGCGTCGCGTGACGCGTTGGTTGCTGGCGACGATCGCAACGACGCGTTTTCCTTCTGGAAGCTGCCCGAGGAATGGCGAGCAGAGCTCGCACCCGCGATCGAACAATCGGAAGTTGTGGCCGAGATGTTGCTGAGCGAAGCCTACATGGTGGACGAGGAGCGCCGCACGCCGAGCGGGCTTAGAACATATTACCGGATCAAGCGCCTGATCCCGAGCGGCCTGCGCCACCGGCTGAACTCGGCGGCGATACGCGCGCGAGGGCGGCCGGAATTTCCGCGCTGGCCGTGCGAAAGCGCTCTGATCGAGCTACGGCGCGAGTGGCTCGAAGAAGCGCTCGAGACGATCGGGGCCAAGGGCTGCTGGCATATAGGATTCTGGCCACAGTCGTTCAGTTGCTGCATTGTACTGACGCACGACGTCGAAACACGCAAGGGTTTTGAACGAATGGAGGCGATGGCGGAGATCGAGGAGCGGTGGGGATTTAGATCGGCGTGGAATCTGCCGCTGGCGCAGTACGAAATCGACTGGCGACGAGTGGAAGAGATGCGTCGGCGCGGCTTCGAGTTCGGCGCGCACGGCCTATGTCACGACGGGCGCCTCTTTCGCAGCGAACGGGATTTCGCCGAGCTGTCGTTGCGGCTGGAACAACTGGCGCTGGAGCACGACCTGCGCGGTTTCAGGGCGCCCTCAACGCTGCGCAACGCGCGACTGATCGGGGCGATGGGTTTCGATTTCGATTCGAGCTTCGCCGACACCGATCCGTACGAGCCCCAGCCCGGCGGTACTTGCAGCTTGTTTCCGTTCCATCTGTCGAAACTGATTGAGTTGCCGTACACGATGCCGCAAGACCATACGCTGTTGCACTTGCTGCGGCGCAATCCGTTGCCGTTATGGGTGTTGAAGGCCAACTGGATCGCGGCGCGGGGTGGAATGATCCTGACCTTGACGCATCCGGACTACTGCGGTTGGCAACCGGAGCTGGGAATTTACGAGGAACTACTCAAACAGCTCGCCGAGATCAAATCGGCCTGGCGCGCGACGCCGTCACAGGTGGTGCAGTGGTGGCGGGAACGATCGGCGCTGCGCCTGCGGATGGAGCAGGGGCGGCCTGTGATCCGCGGCTCGGCGCAAGCCCGCGCGGTAGCTCGGCAGGTAACGGGAGAACCGTCGGTTGCGTAGGACGGAATAATGGCACGAATTTTAGTAATCGCTTACACCAACTACGCCTTCGACGGCCGCGTCAAGCGCCATGCGGAGGCGCTGGCTGCACGGGGAGACGAGGTGGATGTGCTGAGCCTCGCCGGTGAACACCAGGGGCTGATCAATGGCGTGAATGTAATCGGGCTCAAGATCCCGCGGTACCGCGGTGCGAGTAAATCGAGTTACGTGCGCAGTTACTTGCGCTTCTTCAGCGCGGCGTCGTGGATGGCGGCGCGGTTGAGCCTGAAGCGACGATACGAGGTTGCGGTGGTGTGCACGATGCCCGACGCAGCGGTGCTGTGCGCGCTGCCGACGAGGTTCGCGAGGACGCGGATCATGCTCGATATCCACGACACCATGCCGGAATTGTATCGCGACAAATTTGGCGGGCGGCGCGGCGCGCTGGGGGCGCGCCTGCTGATGATGGAGGAGCGGCTTTGCGCGGGGCGCGCGGATATCGTCCTGGCGGTGCATGATCTTCATCGGCGCAGGCTGGTCGACGCGGGAGTACCAGCGGAGAAGATTCGCGTGGTGATGAATGTGCCGGATCCGGCGACCTATCGCCTCACCGCGCATCGGGCGACCAGCCAGGTTGGCTTCAATCTCATCTGTCACGGCACCATTACGCAGCGGCTCGGTCTGGACGTCGCCATTGAAGCAGTCGCGATCGCGAGCGAACGAATCGCGGATCTACGGCTAATTGTGATCGGTGGTGGCGACTATCTGGACGAAGCGAAGCGCTTGGTCGCGCGGCGCGGGATGGTTGACCGGGTGGCCTTCGAAAAGCCGGTGGCGACCGAACGGCTGCCGGAGCTGCTCGCGCGTGCGCATGCGGGACTGGTACCGAATCGCGCAAGCAGCGCAACCCATCTGATGCTGCCGGTGAAGCTGCTCGACTACGCGGCGTTGGGGATACCAACGATCTCGGCGCGCCTGAACACAATCGAACACTACTTCGGATGTGACGCTACACGGCTCTTTGAAGCCGGGGATCCGGCCAGCCTTGCCCGGGCGATCGAGGAGCTGTATCTCGATCCGGCACTGCGGTTGGAGCTGGCGAGGAAGGCGCATCACGTGGTCGATCGGATCGGATGGACGAGGCAACGGGAGGAATACTATCGCGCGGTCGACTCGCTGATCGCTGCATCGTCGCCGGTCAAGAGCAGATCGACAGAGGCGGAGCGCGAGGCAATCTAGGAATGGGAGGAACTTGAGGTGCAGCAGAAGGAGCAAGAAAGAGTCTTAGTAGTGGGAATGGGTGAGGTGGGCTCGGCACTCGCCGCGGTGATTGAACGCCGCACGAAGGTTTTGCGCCTTGATATCGAGCCCCGCGACTACGCGGCACCGGTCGACGTGATGCATATCTGCATACCGTTTCAGTCGCGCGACCAATTCGAGAATGCGGTGAACGAGTACATTGAGCGCTTTCAGCCGCGCTTGACGGTGATCAACAGTACAGTCCAGCCGGGCACGACGCGTTCAATCGTCACGAGCACGCGCCAGCCCGTCGCGTACAGCCCCGTGCGCGGAAAGCATGCGAGAATGACCGACGAGCTGCTCAACTACAGCAAGTACGTTGCAGCGCCGGACCAGGCGGTCGCGGCGCGCGCGATCGATCACTTTCGGGCGGTCGGAATGAAGCCGCGAATGATGAGCCGGCCCGAAACGCTCGAGCTCGCCAAACTCGCCGAGACCACGTACTTTGGCGTACTCATCGCGTTCGCTCAGGAACTAAATCGCTATGCGAAGCGAACTGGCGCGGAATACGAAGAGGCAATCGAATTTTTTGAGGAGGTCGAATTCCTGCCACGCACACGCTACTTTCCTGGCTTCATCGGCGGGCACTGCGTCATTCCGAACATCCACCTACTGCTGCAAACAGAGGACTCTGGTCTGCTCAAGGCCGTGCTGGATTCTAACGCTCTGCGCGCCCAAGAGAACCAATCGGATTGCCGTAATGATGCGAAGGCTGGAGCGCCTCAGGCGCGCGCCGGCAATCGCACTTCAGCGGACCACGGCTGACGGTCGCGACGACCGGCCGATTGCGAAGAGCTGGAATTTACGCTGCCCGTTCTGCGGGCAGGCAAATTTTGAATTCCGTGCCAACTTCATCGCGAAAGTCGGGGACCAATGTTCCATTGTGCAAATCGATGGCTCTGAGAGCCATCGGGAGGCCCAAGCCTGTGCCAAATTTCTTGGTTGTAAAGTAGAGCTGCATAACGCGATCGCGAATTTCGGGAGGAATTCCGTGACCGCTATCAGACACCGAGATGTGGACATAATTGTCCTTGCGCTCTGTGTTGAGCTCGAGCTTTCCACCCTGCGGCATCGCCTCGATCGAGTTTTGAACCAGGTTCCGAAGGGCTTCCATCAGTACGGCACGGTCAACTCGTATTACCGGATTCGAGGGATCGAGACGGAAAGCAACTTCGATCGACGGATCGACAACAAGTTTTGCGGCCTCATAAATAAGTTCGTTAACCGGGACGAGTTCATGCTTGAGGGTTTCAGGGCGCATGAACCGGGCGAGCGCGTCGATAGCCTTCGCGAGTTGGAGCATATCGTTGCGAACGGTCTGCACGCGTTCCTCAACTTCCTTGCCATCGCGCACATCCTGGCTCAACAGTTCGAGTTCCAGCGTCATCGCGTTGAGCGGATTACGAATCTGATGCGCCACTCCCGAAATGAGACCACCCAATCGTGCCAGGCGGCCGGAAGTGTCGATCACGTCGTCGAGTTGGCGCACCGGCTTCAGGTCGCGAACAATCACCAACTGTCCCGCCCCGGATGGATCGACGCCAAGGGGAAAGATTGAAGCCAGGAAACTGAGTTTCGACTGGCCGCGCCCGACTTCAGCTGCAACGTCCCGGAACTCGGTCGTCGAGGTTTTGGCGGTACTCACTATAGTCACCAACGGATGATTTTCACCCAAAAGAACGCGAAGAGTCTTGCCTTGAGCCAAGCCGCCACCGGGCAGTCCCAACCGTGTAAGCGCCTCTTCATTGCAAAAGCGGATCGATTCATCGGCATCCAACAGCAGTACGGCATCTGCGATGGATCGGAACGCGTTGATAAACTGACCGCGCTCGTCTTCCCACCGTGCACGATCCGATTTCACACGCAAGGACAGTTGATTGAAGCGCAGCGCGAGTTTGTTTAGTTCGTCACCCGAGGTTGCGTCGAGATTCGAGGACCCAATGTTGCCTGTCGTGAGACGCTCGATTCCGCGGATTACGTCGCCGAGCGGGCTCAAAACGAGGGCGCCGGAAAACATCGCCGCGAGCATTCCGACGATCGTCACGCTCGCTGCCAGAATTCCGAAGTCGATGAGTTTTCGCTGGACTGCAGATGCAATCGTCGCCGTAGAGAGTCCCATCCTGATGACGCAAAGGACTCTGTCCTCTTTCAGTAGCGGTTTGCTGAGTTCGTAGGTGTGAGGTCGTGATAGTATTTGCAGCCGCCAAAAGAACGGCCATGGCTGCGTCAGACGGCGCAAGTCCTCGAAGGGAAGTGTACTTCTACCCAGCCCGTTGATTGGCGTTCCGACGATCAGACGACCATCAGGCGTTTCGAGGCGAATATATTTTACGCTGTTGCCAAAAACCTCGGCAGAGCGGAGAGAAGCGGAAAGAGCCGGATCGTGTCGCAGGATGTCGATCGGATCGCCAGAGGTATCACTCAGGGCGATCGTTGCTTGCTCGGTACTTTCCTTGAGCAGTATCGAACTGGAATCCGTCAAATCGCGTACCATCGACTTCATGGTGCGATTTGTGTCGACGCCTCCGACCAGGAGAAGCGTGGCCGCCAGCGAGGAGACGAAGACGACCGCGAGCTTCGCACGCAGTCTCACGGCGAGTTTCTCCTTCAGCGCTGGGAGACATCGGTCGAGCGCGCTTGAGGCCTCTCTCCCCCGGATTGATACCGTCCCAGTTTATTATACAAGGTCTTCGGACTAATCCCGAGGATTTCCGCAGCACGCAGCCGGTTGCCTCTAACCTGGTCAAGGGTTTGCAGAATCAGCTCGCGTTCAACTTCCCTGATCGCCTTGCCGACCGGTAGTGCTGCCGAAGAGTTGGTCGAAGTGGGAGCCGCCGAAAATGGTCGGTTGCTGGTATCAGGACAAAGGTCGGCCACCGTCAACAGCGGACCTGCACTGACGATGACTGCGCGCTCTATGATGTTACGAAGTTCACGAACATTCCCAGGCCAGTCGCGCGACTTGAGCGCTTCGATGCATTTACCGTCCGCGCCCGCCAGGGTCTTGCCGTTGGCCAGGGCGAATTCGCGGATGAAGGTGTCCGCCAGGACGGGGATATCATCGATGCGTTCGCACAGGCGCGGCAGTTCAATAGTGAAGACGTTGAGCCGGTAATAGAGGTCCTCACGCAGGCGTCCATCGCGGATCAATTCGGTGAGACTGCGGTTGGTCGCGGCGAGCACTCGCACGTTTAGCGCGATATCGCTAGTGCCACCGAGACGACGCAGTTTGCGCTCTTCGAGGACGCGTAACAGCTTAGCCTGAAGCTCGGGCTTCATTTCTCCTATTTCATCGAGCAGAAGAGTTCCGCCCTGCGCCAGCTCAAAGCATCCCGCGCGCCGCTGGTCGGCTCCGGTAAAGGCGCCACGCTCATGACCGAATAGCTCACTCTCAAGCAGTGTTTCGGGCAATGCCGCGCAATTTATCGCGACATACGGTCCATTGCTGCGGGGCGAAAGTTCGTGGACCGTACGAGCCAGAATCTCTTTGCCGGTTCCGCTTTCGCCAAGAATGATTAACGACGCAGTAGTTGGCGCGGCTTGCTCGACCAGCGCCATCACACTGCGCATCGCCTGCGACTTTCCGATGAGCGGGCCCAATTGCCCCGCATTCATCAGGCGCAAGCGCAAACGGCGATTTTCCTCATCGACGCTAAGATGGCTGCACAAATTGGTAAGCATCATCCGCAGCCGCGGCGGATCGATCGGCTTGCGCAGGTAGTCATAAGCGCCCAGCTTGATCGCCTGCACGGCCTCCGGAATATCTCCCTCACCCGAGATCACGATAGTAGCTATAGGCAGTCCTTTTCCCTTGACTTCGTGCAAGATCTCGAGTCCATCCTTAAAAGGCATCTTGAGATCAAGCAGCAGTACGTGAGGCTCGAATGTGTCAATTAGCTCAGTCGCGCGCCTGCCGTCCTCCGCCGCTTCGACGTTGAAGCCCCACGAGGTGATTAGCTCAGTCCAGGCCTGACGAGTCCTAGGATGGTCCTCGGCAACCAATACGCGCTTGAGGTCTGACATATGCTTACTCTCTGGTCTTATTCGTAATAATAGCTACATTCTGATCCGTGAGCCCCCGGTTTATCGGACGGACGATCTATTGCGGTGTGCAACAGGTCACCCTTCTCAGCCAAACTAATTGGAGAAGGTAACCTTCACTTTCGGGTTACGCGGTACGTTCGGTACGACTCGCGAGTGCCGCGCTCCCAGACGCCAACAAATCATATTTTACATTCTGCCCAGATAAATGGCCGCATTCGCTCGCGCACGAGGTTAACGCCGATGCCCGCTCGCTCGGGTATCCGCATGAACGACTCGTGAACGTCAATCTCGGGTGCGTGATCAACCAGGGCGAAGTGATCAGCCACCCGATAGGGGTAGATTTCGTGGATAAGAATATTCGTCATGCACGCTTCGAGTTGTAGCGCCACGGCCGTCGCAACCGGACCGGCACACACATGCAACTGCAGGCGCAGCGAGTAAGCCTCGGCCATCGCGCCGATTTTTTTTGTCTCGCCGATGCCGCCGGTATTGCCAACGTCCGGCTGAAGAATATCGACACTGCGCGACTCCAGGATCGGACGAAATCCATAACGCGTGTAAATTCTTTCGCCTAATGCGATCGGGACGTCGATATGCCGAGCAATCTTCTCGAGCGCCGGCAAATCGAACGGGTCGGCCGGTTCCTCAATGAAGTAGATCTCCAACTCCTCAAGTCGATGACAGAAGCGAATCGTCTCGTCGGTGGTCAGGCCACCGCTTAGATCGACCATCAGATCCACTGTCGGCCCGATCGCGCGCCGCAGCGCTTTCACCTTCTCGACCGCGCAATCGGCAAAGGCCTTGTCCACTGAACGCCGCGATACATGTCTGATCCCGCCGCGACCATTGGGGACCGCCAGCGGATAGCACTTGAGTGCAGTGTAACCGTCGCGCAGCGGGCGTTCCGCTGCTCTCGCAAAATCCTCCGGCGAAACGCAGTCATATGACCATCCGTTTGCATACAGGCGAACGTCGTCGCGCACCTTGCCTCCGAGCAACTCGTAAACCGGCACGCCGAGGGCCTTGCCTTTGATATCCCAAAGCGCCTGTTCGACGGCACTGATCGCGGAGAATACGATCGGACCGCCGCCCTTCGCCCAGAACGAATGATCGTACATCTCGGACCAGAGTTCTTCGATCCGAAACGGATCGCGCGCCAATGCGAATTGTTCGGTGAGATCCTTAACCATCGCGGCGGCGGCTGTCGCGCCAACTCCGTAGGCCACCGCGGCTTCGCCAATTCCGGAAATCCCTTCATCGGTTAGCAGCTCGAGCACCACCGGATGAAGGGTGCCGACTGTTGCGAGATAAATTGTGGCACCAGTAATTCGCAAATTAGCGACTCACGAAGAAACCGACTAAGTAATTGCGTCCACATCGGCAGACCCGTCAGCCAGCATGCGAGGACCGGCAGGATTAGCCGGATCGACAGGCACCGAGCTTGGGCCACCGGTTGGTGCGGGCGTACGGTCATTCGGCGAATTATTATATCGCGCGTTTTCGCGCCAATAGCGGCGCTCTTCGCGTCGGTTCATTAGCGCGCGTTTCGCGTCCATCAGGCATGCAGCGACCAGTGGGCGCGGATCGTCCCGGCAGACGAGCGTGCGCTCGCTGATGCCCCGTAGAGACCTGATCCAATCCGCCGCAGTCAGGCGGCCGTCGCGCCAATAACGTAGGGCTGACATCAGATCGACATCCTCAACGATCCACTTGCGGCCGTGGGGATTCGTCGCGCGCGCCACCGGCTGATTCGTTAAGTCCAAGTACATCGCCCGGACCACGTCCATGCCATTGTCCGCGACAAACAGCCGGAACATCGCACCGACGCGGGGATTGATATCGTTGACTTTGTAGCGGCCGTCGCGAACGTCGTAGCGATAGCCGATATCCAACGGTCCACTATAGCCGATCGCTTTCATAAACTCGATCGTCGTGTCCTTTACGATTTCGTTGTCCGCGCAGACCGCCAATGAAGCCTGTCCGAAGTACGCTGGAAAGTTGCGCAACTTGCGCCCGGTGAACGGCGCATAGCATTCGCCTTTTCGATCAAAATAGCCATTGAAGGTCCAGGTCATTTCATCTCCGCCGGGAATGTACTCCTGGATCATAACATTCGGCGACTCGGGTGTTTCGAAAGCATCGTAATGGCGCAGCAGTTCTTCGCGCGAATCGACCAGCATCATCCGCCAGCGTTTCATTGCAGCTTGGAACGCAGGAACCTGATGCAAAATCGGCTTGATGAGTACCGGAAACTGCGCCACCTCGCAGAAATCGATTACTTCCGCGCGTGAAGTTGGGAATACCGTCTCGGGCGTTGGCACACCGTGCTGTCGCGCCAGGTAGTTCATCGCTCGCTTATCACAGAGGCTTCGCACCAGGTCCGGATCGCGTTCGGGGAAGATGAACCATCGTGCCAGCGTCGTCGCGTTGTCGGCGACAAACATGACCGCAGCATCGCTAGTCGGAATGAGCAGCGAGCGGCGACCTATACGGGTGCCCACTTGCCCTAGAGCTTCGAGCGATCGGTCGGGAGACATCCGATGCAGATCGAGGATGAATTTCCCACGGCAATACTTTGACGCAAGCGCTGTCGAGAACGGATCCCCTTCGACGGCATAAGTCTCGACGCCAAGACGCCCGAGACTCCGCATAATACCGAGGCCGACATGATGATGGCACACCAGTACAACCGCCGGCGTATCGCTATCGCAAGAGATCATACGAAAGCCCTCGTTGCGACTCTGTGGCCATCGAGGAATTGGTAGGGCGGACTGTCGGCGTGAACGAGCTCAGCCCCGCGCAGCACGAAAACCGAATTCAAATCTCCGACATTATTTGCGATGAACTCGAGATCATCGAGCTTACCACTTCGTCGAAGATAGTCGGCACTCTTGCCGCGAAGCCAAGAATTGACCGGTCGATTTTTCCAGCGTTCGATGATCTCAATGGTGGCGGCGTTGGCCGGCGAGTAGCCGGCTTCGAGCAAAAGTTCTGCGATCAATGAGCAGCACAATTGATCCTCTTCGCGGAATTCGCCCTTCGTTGCCGCCCCCATGAGAACGACGTGCGCGAAACGCTCAATATATTTCGCAACCGCGGGATAATTTCGCAGGCAGGCGGTTAAAGCCACGTTTGACTTAGATGCTTCATAACAAAGCCGCGTGCCCGATGACGATAGGAGAATCAGCGGTCGCTCGACGTCGATGCGTTTGACCAAATCGGTCGGACTATTATCGATTTCAAATTCTAATGGAACGATGCCTGCAAGTTCGCCCGCGAGCAGCGGTTTGTGCATCGTTTTCGCCATTTCGAAAGCGATCGGAAGTGTGGGAACAACATAGGAACGGCGACCCATCGCCGCTGCGCTTATCGCGGTCGTGGTGGAACGTACCACATCAACAGCGACGATCGCCCAGTCGTGATAGCGCCGAGCAACGTCGAATTCGAAACAATCGATACTGACTATCTTGCGCATTTAGGCCGCCTGTCGCGCGCAACCGCGGGGTCTGAGCTTGGGGTTGCCGAAGGAATCGGAGTGGAGACCTCTGCGATAGATTTCGACCCGCAATAACTCTTCAAACCGCACATTGGAGAGACGCACCTCGGAACCAAAATAATCGAGTAGTGCGAACTGACTCGTTTTGTCAGGTGCCTCAAAGGTTACTCGACGCAAACCGAAAGACTCGACGAAGCGATCGGCCAAACGGCTATTGAGGTTTCCCTGCGCGTCGAACAACCCGATACCCTTGGCCGATTCGCGCGCTTCCACGATCAATTCGACCGCCCCAGCGTCGAGCCAGCGCTGCCCCTGATCGATCAGTTCATCGACGATCTTGGAAGTGAAAGTGCCGCCGTGCTTCTTTCCGAGCTCAAATTGAACTTCCAGATCTCGCTGATGCGCAGCCTTGACAATCTCGCTCGCTTCCGAACGCAACTCGGTAAAGCCTTCGCCACATTCGATTCTGGTCACCCCAACGTCCGCGCAAAGATCCAGGTAGTTGTTCAGTTGCATCTGCGCCACTGCGATTTCGAAGGGGCCTCCGCCGGTGGTGGTGATCACCCCGCATTGATTTGCGATCGCTACCTTGCGCCTAACTACTGCCTCATTTGCGATGAGCCAGCAGGCCATCGAAATTTTAAGTGTTGCGATAAGATGACTGCTCTGTTCGAGGTGGCTTTGCACGGTGATAGCGTCGTAACCTGGATCAAAGACACAGGTTGACGGCGGTGGTGTCGAGGCGCCGATCAGATTCAAAAAATCATCGGTGTGTACTTGGGTGGTCGTTCGCATATTCGGTTACCTGGCGCTCGGTGGCTTCGGGCGGATCTTGGTACCTCATCGCGCACTCCTCTGGGCCCGGGGAGTTGTGCGAAGACTTCAAGAGAGGTTGAGCTCCGCAACGTGTGCGGCTATCAGCGATACCGTTGTGCAGCGGACTAAACCGCATCTTACTTTGAGTTTCGAGCAAGTGGGGTGCCACGGAAAAAGCGAAGTAGCTAAACGCTTTGATTCATCAATCCGAACATGTTCAGGTAATTTGTTACAAACGACGGCAGCTGTGCCCGGTAAAATCTACCAGGGAAACGTGGCATGGCGAATGCGTGTGGTTATCGATCAAGCAATCTCTATTGAGTCCCGCTGGCATTCGGGTTGCTTGTGAGGAGCCGCGGCGTTTCGTCAGTCTCGTAGCTTCTGTCTTCGCAGATACTTCGCGGGATAACACGTTGATTCCTGCCACGATCGAGAACGTCAACAATGATCTAGGTCTTCGTTTGTTTCCGTTCGAGCAAGGTCGCGCGATTTGGGATGAGATGCTGATGAAGTGCCCAACAGCGGCGCTTTACCATCAGCATTCGTGGCTACAGTTGCTACATCGTTCATACGGCTTCCCAATGGTTATCGCGGCTCTCGAAGAGGACCGTCGTGTCATTGCGACATGCGTTTTTATGCGCACGAAGAACCCGTTCCGGAGGTGTTTTGTCTCACTACCGTTTTCCGATTATTGCCCACCTCTCTCGTTCGACGACGAGGCGAAGAGAAAACTCTTGAAAGCGCTGAAGGATCGGCCATCATCCGATGCGACGTTGGAAGTTAGAGGCATTGGAGCCGTCGAGGGATGGTATTGCCACGAACGCTTCGTGAATTGGGCGCTGTGTATGGAGGATGGGCCTGCGATCTTGCAACGCGGATTAAGCGCTAATTTCCGTCGCAACCTCCGCCGTGCATCCCAGGAAAACATCAGCGTCAGCCGCGGCTCGAGCGAAGATTATCTTCGCCGCTTCTACCGTTTGCATCTATTGGCCCGCCGCAAGCTTGGATTGCCCGCACAGCCTTGGCGATTTTTCAAATTGGTCGGCGAGATATTTGCTCCGTCGGACGATCTCGAGATCTGGCTAGCGAACCGAGATGGCAGAGATCTGGCGGCCGCCCTGCTGATCAGGGCAGGAAACAGGGTTTACTACAAATGGGGCGCCCGGCAGCCGGGGGACGATTCGCGCGCGAATCATTTGCTCTTCTGGAACGCGATTGAAGACCACTGCACACGCTCACAGACTTTAGATCTTGGACGCACTGATATCAGCAATACGGGTCTGATGCGATTTAAGAAAGATTTGGGCGCGAGTGCTGTACCAATGCCCTATTCCTACTTCCCTCGAGCCTCAGGACCAGTGAGTGCGGAAGCCCTCGTCGGCGCGCGGAAATCTGTCATGAGGCTCTGGAGCGTTCTACCGCTCTTTGCCACGAGGCTGCTGGGCAGTGCCGTTTATCGTTACCTGGCCTGAGTCTTCGGTTGTCTGTTTAGCGGGTTGGGGTGGGGGCTAGCGGAGTAATTGCGATTCAACGGGGTGCGAACCAGAGCGCCACGCTGCAACAGAATAAGCACAGAGCGGCACCGTGAGCCCTTGAGCAGCGAGAGAACTCGTAAACTGAAGCGTCCGTGCGGTGCTCTACCTCTATACGACTATACGACGCATCTGCTTGCGTCAGTGCTGAGAATTCCTACCCGGTGATCGACCATTGGGCATTGAACCGTCGAAGCTCGCGCTTACCAAGGGGCAAGGCCTTCAACCAGCCGAAAGTGCCGCATCATGCAGCTACCCGTCTTGACGCACAGAGCCATCCGGGCTACGTGATTATTCGCTAAAGCACTCTTCAAACGAACGGAACTCACAAGGAATTCAAATGAACGCGACAGTCCGTATCGACCCTGAGACAGGCCTGAAAGTCTTCAACACCCGTGCCGCCAAGGCGTCCGAAAAGATCGGCGGCAAAGGCTATTCCGTCCTTACCGATCAGAAGCTCAAAGAACTGCCGGAAATGCCGCCTGGCGCCGTCTTCAACGCGGAAGAGCAAGCGAAGTATCTCGCGTTCAAGGAAGCCCGCCGTGGCGCTGCCGACTATATCTCGATGGAGGGCGAGTTCAAGAAATACCTGGACGACGTCTATTCGGAGCCGCCGATCCCGCGCGAAGCGCTGACCGATGAATGCGAGATCCTGGTGGTCGGCGCCGGCTTCGGCGGACTGCTGCTGTGGCACCGGCTGAGCGAGGCCGGCTTCACCGACGTGCGTTTCTGCGAGAAGGGCGGCGACGTCGGCGGCACCTGGTACTGGAACCGCTATCCCGGCATTGCCTGCGACGTCGAATCCTATAGCTACCTGCCGCTGCTCGAGGAGATGGGTTACGTCCCATCGATGAAGTTCGCCTCGGGCTTCGAGATCCTCGAATACTGCCAGAAAATGGCCGAGAAGTTCGGGTTCTACGACCACTGCCTGTTCCACACGACGGTCGCGGCGACGACCTGGGACGAGGCCTCGGGGCGCTGGATCGTCGAGACCGATCGCGGCGACAAGATGCGAGCGCGCTATCGTGATACTGGCCAACGGCATCCTGACGACGCCGAAGCTGGCACGCATCGCCGGGATGGAGAAATTCAAGGGCGAGTCGTTCCACACCTCGCGCTGGGACTACAACATCGATCTGCGCGGCAAGCGGGTCGGGATCATCGGGACCGGCGCGACGGCTGTGCAGGCGATCCCGGAGCTTGCCAAGGTTGTGGGGCAGCTCTACGTGTTCCAACGCACGCCGTCCTCGATCGACGTGCGCGACCAGCGCGTGACGACCGATGAGGAGCGGGCGACCTGGGCCACGGAGCCCGGATGGGCGCGGGCGAGGCGCGCACGCTTCGCGCGGATTTCGGCCGGACGCACCGCGATCCAAGCCAACGACGACTACCTGGCGGGCAAGATACAGGAGGTGAAGAAGCCCAGAAAATACGACCGTGAGTTGAGCCCGGAGGAAGTGATCCAGAAGCAGCTCGATGCGAACTTCCGCATCATGGAGCAGATTCGGGCGCGGGTGGACGCGATCGTCAAGGACCCGAAGACGGCGGCGGCGCTGAAGCCCTACTACCCGTATGGCTGCAAGCGGCCGACCTTCCACGACGAATATCTGCCGACGTTCAACCTGCCGCACGTCCATCTGGTGGATACCGCGCCGCGCGGCGTGAGCGAGATCAACGAACGCGGCGTGGTTCATGAGGGGGTCGAATATCCGCTCGACGTGCTGATCTACGCGACCGGGTTCCAATGGATGGGGACCTCGACCTTCAACATGGTGACCGGCCGCGGCGGCCGCACCTTGAAGGAGAAGTGGGAGACGGAAGGGACCAAGACGTTCCTCGGCCTGCATAGCAACGGATTCCCCAACCTGTTTATCGTCACGGGTCCGCAGGGTGGCGGTGGCAGCTTCAATTTCACCGATGCGATCGACGCGCACAGCGATTACGTGGTGTGGATGCTGCAGACCATGCGGGACCGCGGCGCGCGCATCGTCGATGTCCGCAAGGATATCGGAAGATGCGTATGCCGAGCATTGCCGCGAAGTCGATATAGCGACTGCGCCGCTCCGCGATTGCATCTCCTACTATAACGGTGAGGGCAACGCGGCACCGGGGAGCCTCGCCTATTACGGTGGTGGCAAGTGGCACAAGCACCGCATCCCGGCGCAGTCGACGCTGGAGCCCTATTTGTTCGAAGACGGAGATCAGATTCTTTCGCGGGCTGCCGAATGAGAACGCAGATGGCAGGGGCAAATTGTCCCGATGTCGTTTGCAATGTCGTTCGACCCCGCGCATTCATGCCCGGATAGGATTCGGTGGTTTCCGCAGATTCGAGTGGCCGGAGACGCTGTCCGGGTCCATGGGCGTTTTAGGAAGTCGCGCGAAGACGCGCCGATTTCGCGCGATTTTCTAATTTTTGCGCTACGTGACGGACTGAACGGTAGATGACGCGGTCCGCTGCGCGCCCCTCTTCTTCATTTTCGGTCAGTTGAAACCTGCGCGAGGCGAACACATCGCATCACAGCGACGTAAAATGACAAATGGCCTCTCCGTAAGGTCGAAAACAGGTCGAAAATTGCTACTTTTTGCATGCCAATTGCGGATAAAGATAACAGAATCAAGGTGAATTTGGGTTCGTTATGTATATTTTGTTTCGCGAGGAGGAGGGCCATTGCTCGCAGCACGCACGTCAGGATCACGACAGCGGGCCGGAAGGCGTGTATCCGACCATCAGGAGCAAATCTTAGCACAATGGCGGAGTACAGTCGAATCAGTAATCCAGCGGCTGCCTTGTTACAGCCGGGTTCGAGTCGAAAATCGCCGTCGAAGTGGGGGGCGGCGCGCGGGTGGCATTAGCTCGATTTCGAGAAATCGTACCGCTACGATGGCCGCTGATCGCGGACGTCAGATTCTGTTCGACGAGCGACCGCGAAAGGAGGTCGGTTCCCGATGAAACTCGCGCTGTACCTGCCCAACTTCAGGGACAAGGTAACCGTCAGCGAGCTCGTTGATCTCGCTCACCTCGCCGAGGAACTCGAGTTCGATTCCATTTGGACGCTGGACCGCATCGTGGTTCCGGAAGCGTCCGACCGACAGGAGCTGCGCAAGCCCTTCGGCTTTATGAAGGAGTTTCCGCTGGCCCTACCGGTCGCTTCGAGGGGCGAGTTTCTTACACGGGCTGCCACTGATTCCGTATCTGGCGGCGATCACCAAGAAAATCCGGGTGGGTGTGAGCGTGATCGACACCCCCTATCGTGCCCCTGGAGTGCTGGCCGCGGAGATCGCGACCTGGGACCATCTTGCAGGCGGCCGGATCAACGTTGGCGTCGGAACCGGCTGGATGCCGGAGGAGTTCGAGGCGGCGAGTGCGGCGCACATCTACGAAAGACGGAACAAACACGTCATCGAGACAATCGAGATCATGCAGGGCGTCTGGACGCAGGAAGTCTTCGAGTATCACGGCGAGTTCGCCTCGTTTCCGAAGTGCGGCTTCGGCGTGAAGCCGGTGCAGAAGCCTCACCCGCCGATCTTTTTTGGGGGGCTCGGGGTGCCGAAGATCGCGGCGAAGCGGGTCGCCAAATACGGCTTGGCCGGCTGGATCGGAATTCAGGACACGCCCGAAGACATCAGTAGATGGCGATCGGCGATCAAGGAGGAGCTCGAAGCGATCGGGAGTCCGCGCTCGATCGACGATCTCGAAATCGCGAGCATGCTCTTCTTCGACATCACGAGCGAGAAGACGGATCAGACTCCCAGAGGGAAACTGACTCCGTCGATGACCGGCACGCCGCAGCAGCTCACGGACAATCTCAAGCGGTATCAGGACGCCGGTTTGACGCTGCCGCTGCTCTGGCCGCCGTTTAAGGGTGTACCCACGGCGAAGACCATCGTCGATCTGAGAAGACTCAAGGAGGACATCCTGCCGAAACTGCGATAACCGCCGGGAAACGCGGCCGAATCGCAGCTCAAGTCAGCTTCACACCGGTGTGAACAGTGCATCAACGTCGACGTTCGCCGTTAGATCGATGCATGATTATCGCAGTTGCCTGCCTGCCGCTGGCGCTTTACCTGCTGTCGGGATGTCATCGTGGCGTGGAGAGCCCGCCTGACGACGCGATGGCCGCGGGGTTAACCGTCGCCGACTTTCCGCAAGTGAAAGCCGACCTATTCAGACCGATGGACGGAGGCCTTAAACTCACCGTAGATGAGATTGAGGGTCGCAACGCCTGGATCCTCTGGACCGCGGGTAACCAGGTCTTCTGGGATCGAATAGCGCGAGAAGGCTATGGCATCGTCGATCTTCTGAAAACGCTCGATTCGCGCAATCGCGCGCGTCGTTTCGCGACGATGGGGCTGATCAACGAGCCCGGATTCCGATCGGCGATGAACCCGGACGAATACGGCTTGTGGCTGGATCAAAGAATACAACCATCCCCAACCTCAGCCGGACCAGATGAAAAAATCTACGGCCGATCCTCTGGCGTTATCGGCCTGCGGATCTATCCGAACCCGGACTTCGACGAACGCGCGAAGCAGCATTGGGATGCTCGCCGCTATTACACCGATCGCGCTTATTTCACCGATCGATCATTAATCCGCCCGTATCGCGTCGGCGTCACTTGTGGACTGTGTCATGTGGCACCCAACCCGCTGGATCCACCGGCGGACCCTGAGAATCCGGGATGGCAAAACCTTGATTCCGCGATCGGCAATCAATATTTGCGCGAGGGGAAGGTTTTCGCTTTTGATGAACATCCGGGCAGCTTTTTCTGGGAGATGCTCAATGCGCAGCCGCCCGGGACATCGGATACATCCCGCGTCGCTAACGACCACATCAACAATCCCAGCTCGATTAACCCGATCTTCGACCTCGAAGCGCGTCTGGCGGAAGGAGTCGATGAAAAGATTGCCGGCGGCGCAGTCGGCCTGCTCAGCGGAATTGACGAAACGATACCGCATCAGACTTCCGACTGGTCGATTCGCAAGGTTCCGCACATTCTAAAGGACGGCGCCGATTCGATCGGAGTGGTGGGCGCGGTCATGCGGGTTTATGTGAACGAAGGTCTCGATTCGCAGCAATGGCTTACCGATCACGATTTGTTGTTCGGCCTCAAACGGCAGCGACCATTCAGTGTAGGCCAAGCTGCCCGGAGCTCAGTTTATTGGCAAGCAACGCTGGAGCGCGCCGGCAATATTGGAAAATTCTTCGGTCGTATTAAACCGATGCATCTCGCGGATGCGCCTGGGGGGCGCGCATACATCACTGGTGATCAGGCGACGATGGATCGGGGCGAGCAGGTCTTTGGCGAGCACTGCGCCAGTTGCCATTCCAGCAAGCAGCCGCCGGTAGGTATCGCGTCGAACACGCCCGCCGCAATTAGATGGTATCGCGAATCGGCGATGCGGCGCGATTTCAGAGCAGGGAACTTTCTTTCGAACGAACGGCGATATCCGGTCAGCCTGATCAAAACGAACGCGTGCAGGGCGCTCGCGACCAACGCGACGAACGGGCATGTGTGGGACAACTTCTCGTCGCTCACATACAAAAGCCTGCCTTCGACTGGCGCAATCGAGGTGTTCAATCCGGCGCAACCATCGAAGCGGCTCAATTTCATGGCGCCCGCCGGTGGTCCCGGATATTACCGGCCACCGTCGCTCATTTCGATTTGGTCCTCTGCTCCATTTCTGCACAATAACTCGATCGGAATCTTTAACGGAGATCCTTCGGTCGCCGGGCGCATGCGGGCCTTCGATGACGCGATCGAGAAACTACTATGGCCGGAGAAACGGGCTAGCGAGGGTTCCATCGCGACTACCAAACAACCGAGCTTTTTGAAAATCCCGCAATCGTTCCTGCCCGAGGCGCTCAAACCTTTGTGCGTCGATGGCTTTCTCAATCTTGGACCGATACCAAAAGGCACGCCGATAAATCTGGTTGCGAATGTCGACCCGAGCTTAGGAAATCTGCTGAAGCTATTGCCGTCGGGGAATATGGCGCTATTGAGCGCAGATAAAGATTCGGATTTCGCGCAGTTGACCGGGGCGGCGACCGGTAATGAAAAAGTACGGCAATTCGTGTCGGACTTGTTATCGGTCAGCAACTGTCCCGATCTGATCGAGGATCGAGGTCATTACTTCGGCACCGAACTTCGCGATTCCGACAAACGTGCACTGATCGAATTTCTAAAGACGCTCTGAAGGACTGCGGACGGACATTTCGCATCGCGACAGGGAACGTCCGGCGGGCCCTTTGCGCGAATTCGGACGCCATGGTATTAGCTTCGCAAAAGTCGGCCGATTGGCTGGCAGCCCGGGGGGGTCTAGCGAAGCAGCAATTCCGATCTTTCGGCGGTGGAACGAATTTCCGTCCCCGTGAATCGCTAAGGAAGATTTATAATGAGCGGACTTTCGCGTTTGCCGAGGCAGGGATCAATTCAAAAACCAGAAGCTGATCTCGATAGTAACTGTCAGTGAGACATCCTCGTTGCGAGGCCAGAAGATGCACGGGCGATGCCTGAAATTGAGAGAAAAAAGATAGTGTCAGCGTTCGGCGCAGTAAACGAAGACAACGGGATATCCGAAAGCGGTTCACGCGGCATTATCGCGACGCTGATCGTGCTTGCCGCGATCTCCTTGCTTGGCTGTGGGCGGACGCCCCGGCCTGGTCACGTGCAGGACGAAGCGATGGCGGCCGGCCGCGCGGCACAGTCGTTTCCTGCAGCCGACGAAGACTACTTTCACGACATGGATGGCGGCCTCGCACTCACACCTGACGAGATTAAGGGGCGCAACATGTGGCTGGTGTGGACCGGTGGAAACGATCGATTCTGGGAAAAGATGACGGTTGCCAGCGTTGGAAACTTCGACCTACTTAAGACCATCTCTTCCAATTCCAATCTAAACTTCGGCCGTGGCAACCGGTGGAACTACCTCGGACTGGTGAATGAACCCTGCTTCGATAAGGCGACCGGTCCCGATCCGAACCGCTTTGGGCTCTGGCTCGACAAACGGCGGGCCGACTGCCCACCCGATCCATTCGACAACGAGAAGAAGTATCCGGGAGTGAAAATCGGCGCTCGCGGCAACGGCCTTCCGATCGGATCGTACTATGGAGCCGCGACCGGAGTCGTGGGTTTGCGGCTCTTTCCTAATCCCGATTTCGACGAGGCCGCAAAGCAAAAATGGGATCCGGTAAGGTACTATAGCGATCCCTCGTATTATCAGTCGAAGGAGCTGATAAGACCCTATCGAGTGGGCATGTCATGTGCTTTCTGCCATGTCGGTCCCAACCCGACGAAACCTCCCGCCGACCCGGAGAATCCGAAGTGGAAAAATTTGAGTTCGAATGTTGGGGCGCAATACTTTTGGGTGGATCGGATCTGGACCTGGCCGGCCGCCCCCGACAACTACATCTACCAGTTACTTCACACCTCTCGTCCCGGCACACTCGACACGTCACTGGTCTCGACCGACTACATCAATAACCCTCGTTCGATGAATGCGGTGTACGCATTGAGCTCCCGGTTGGAAATTGCCAAGCGCTGGGGAAAGGAGACACTCACGGGCGGAGGACTGAACAACAAACAGTTCAACGACTATGTTACTGAGGGTCCGCTGGCGCAATTCTTTCAGGAGCCGAATATCGTATTGACGCCGCATGTTCTCAAGGACGGATCGGATTCCGTCGGGGCACTCGGAGCGCTCAATCGTGTGTATCTCAACATCGGCTTGTTCAGTGAAGAATGGCTGCTCCATTTCAATCCACTGGTCGGTGGAAAGCCGATAACACCGATCGAGATCTCTTCGGCCGAGAAGAACTCGAGCTATTGGAAAGCAACTGAGGCGCAGACGCCTGACATGGCGCTGTTTTTCCTCAAGAGCACCGCCCCACACCACCTCAAGGATGCGCCAGCGGGCGCGGCCTACCTGACGAGCGATACAACAATCCTCAATCGCGGCAAAGTCGTATTCGCCGAGCGATGCGCGCGATGTCATTCGAGCAAGCTTCCGACTCCGGCACCAGGACTGGATCCGCAAGGCTGTGCCGGCCCCGACTATCTCGCTTGCTGGAACCGCTACTGGAACTGGACGAAAACGAACGACTTCAAACAGAAAATGCGCCAGATAGTATTGGCGGATGATTTCCTGGATAACAATTATCTCTCGGCGGATTTTCGAGTGCCGGTAACTCTACTGCAAACCAACGCTTGCAGCCCACTGGCTACCAATGCGATCGGCGGAAACATTTGGGATAATTTCTCCTCGCAATCCTACAAGGACCTTCCCTCGGTCGGCGCAGTGACAGTGTACGATCCTTTCACTGGCGCGCCGCGGCCATATCAAATGCCCGCCGGAGGCCGTGGCTACACGCGCCCCGCCTCCTTGATCAGCGCATGGTCAACTGCGCCCTTCCTGCAAAACAACAGCGTAGGCAAATTCAACGCGAGCCCATCGGTCGAAGCACGCATGAAATCATTCCAAAGCTCGATTGAGCAAATGCTATGGCCCGAGCGTCGCGATAAGGATCCAGTTCTCGGCAATAAGATTCCAGGTGTCATCGATCGTACTACGGCGCAAAGCTACCTATGGGTCGCCGCCGGCTATCTGCCTGGGTTTCTCCATAACCTTCAGGGACCTCTGGAACGTTTCTTTCCCTCCATCTTCGGCAATGGCGGAGTTAGAATCGGACCAATACCCAAAGGTACACCTGTGGACCTCCTGGCGAATCTGGAGCTGGTCTCGGAGGCTCCCAATCCTGCGACTCGAGCTGAACATCAACTGAAGGTCGCCGGACTGGTACTTGACATCAAAGGGGCACTAGAGGCCTTACCGAAGGGAGCGACGGACGAGCAGGCGCGGGAGGTCTTCGCGCCTTTGGCGGGAAAACTTCTCTCACTGAGTAAGTGCCCCGACTTCGTTGTAAATCGAGGGCATTATTTTGGCAGCGATCAGTTCACGGAAGAACCTGGCCTGAGCGACGAAGATAAAAGAGCGCTTATCGAGTACATCAAGAACTTTTAGCCGGTTTCATCATGAGTTCGTCTAGTAATGAAACCGCGGTCTTCGACTATATCGTTGTGGGTTCGGGAGCGGGAGGCGCCACCGTGGCGGCACGCCTGGTAGAGCGAGGGCGAACGGTGTTCCTACTAGAGGCGGGCGGCGATGCCAGGAATCCCAGTACCATTGAGCATGGCGTGCCTGGCGCGGATCGACTTCCCGATGACTATGAGGTGCCCGCTTTTCACGCGTTCGCTTCTGAAAATGATGCGATGAGTTGGAACTTCTTTGTCCGCCACTATGCCGACGACGTGTTACAGCGCAGAGATCCAAAATATCGCTGCGAGGTGGACGGTAGAACGGTCGATGGAGTGCTATATCCGCGTGCGGGAACGCTAGGGGGATGCACGGCACATAATGCGATGATCCTTATGTACCCTCACGGTGCCGACTGGGACCACATAGCCGAGCTAACGGGAGATTCCTCGTGGAAAGCCCCGAACATGCACCGATATTTTCAACGACTGGAAGATTGTCGTCATCGCACCATTTATCGGTGGCTCTCGAAAATCGGATTCGACCCGACTCGTCATGGATGGTCCGGTTGGCTCCAAACCGAAAAAATGGATCCGCTGGTGGCGCTCGATGAGGGGAGATTTCGCAAGGTGATGCTCTGGTCGGCGCTCAAAGCCTTTCTCGAAACGGGTGAGCGGATCGAAGAACTGATTGAGGGTCAATTTGATCCGAATGACTGGCGGCTGGTAAATCACAAGCGCGGTGCGGTTGGTCCGATATACACGCCGCTGACGACTCGTAACCACGAAAGGAGCGCGTCCCGTGAGCATTTGCTTGAAATGGCGACCAAGTATCCTGGCCGCCTTAAAATTGAGTTAAACGCGCTCGCGACTCGTATCGTCCTTGACCACGAAAATCGCGCGACGGCGGTGGAATACTTGCGTGGTGAGCGGCTTTATCGCGCTCACAATAATCCCAACGATGGGAACGGCGAGCGTTGCGTAATACGCGCGTCGCGTGAAGTCATCGTCTCTGGCGGCGCGTTCAACACTCCGCAATTGCTGATGCTCTCCGGAATCGGGCCGGCCGATGTGCTGATGCGTTACGGAATCGATGTCCGAGTGGATCTAGGCGGTGTCGGACAGAATCTGCAGGACCGCTATGAAGTAGGGGTCGTTAACCGCATGGACCGATCCTGGCGGATGCTCGATGGCGCACGGTTCGAAAAAGGCGACTCTCTATACCAGCGTTGGGCGAATGAGCGCGGCGGCGTCTACTCGAGCAATGGAGTCGCGATGGCCGTGACCAAGCGCTCGCGCCCAGAACTTCAGCTTCCAGACCTTTGCTTTCTCGCGCTATTAGGTCCGTTCAAAGGCTATTTTCCTAACTATTCGAAGCTCTTCGCGGAACATCATGATTACCTGACCTGGACGATACTGAAGGCGCATACCAATAATCGGGCAGGGGAGGTGATGTTACGTTCCCGAGATCCACGTGACAAGCCGTCAATCAATTTCCGTTACTTTGAAGAAGGCACCCACGATAACGGCGCGGATCTCGATGCAACCGTCGATGGGATTAAATTTGTGCGCAGTATGACCTCCAAGCTCAGAAAGGCTGGACTCATCGCTGAGGAGGAGATTCCGGGTGGCGAGGTTCAATCCATCGATGAGCTTAGGGACTTCGTCAGGGCCAACGCATGGGGTCATCACGCGTCGTGCTCCTGCCCGATCGGTCCACGAGATACGGGTGGCGTCCTTAGCAGCGATTTCAGGGTGCACGGCACCCAGGGATTGCGCGTGGTTGACGCCTCGGTTTTCCCCCGAATTCCTGGATTCTTCATCGCCTGCGCTATCTACATGATTGGCGAGAAGGCGGCGGATGTGATTCTTGGCGATCCTTCGAACGGCGGTAATTAGGATGGCTACGAAACTTCCTGCGATTCAACTTGTCCTGTTGGTTCGTTCGGGAGATTCCCGATCACCGACTTCGCGCAGTGACGACTATGCGGTACCACTGGTGCCGAGGAGGCAAAACAAATGGCCTACGATATTCCACAGCTTCTGAAGATGTCTAAGACTGAACTCGACGGTCTGTTCGGCGGAAGTCCAAGTGGTGATATACCGAATGGAGAGGCGAACGGTACGGCTATCATCGCGCCGGGAACCATCTTTAGTAAGGAAATCGCAGAAGCGATCAATCTCTTCGCGTGGCAAGGGAAGAACTTCGACGCAAAGGCTGGCCAACTAAAGAATCGGATCACTCCCTTCGGTCTCAATGCAATCATCGCGAGGGTTTATAAAGGGCCGAGCTGGTTCGACAACAAGGAATGCATCGTACTGGACTACTCGGAAACTTCCGTGGTTGCCCATTGGATCCGAGACGAGATTCGTCTGATCGGTCCGGGTTTCTATCTTGGCCGTGTTTATTGGGACCGTATGCCGCTGATTCACTTTGCTTTGCAGTTTTCAGTATGAGTTGTATTTGACCTTGAAATGGTAGATGCCAGCTAGTGTCGAGCTGGTAAAAGCAGAAGCCCTTTATTATGACACCACAGTCCAACTTCATGGTGATCGCGCCGATCGATCCTGGCCGACTTGAGGAACTCAGAACACTGCTCGGCTCGATGAATCGAATAGATCGACCCGGGATAGCTGATCCACGTAATACTCTCGTTCCCTTCGAACAGTTCGATGGTCTTCATTTTGCCCGATTCATGATCCTGGAAGATCCCACTGCAAAGGATCTCGCAACGTATGAACAAACACTCGAGAAGTGGGAGACATCGCTGGTCTTCATGGGTGACTGCGACGGACCCGCGAGCGAATTTTTCGCACATCTGATTGCAAGCGCGACGCCCGGCTTGCGCAGAATCTTTTCTCATTGCCGGGGTTTCGGTCCGGACAGCAATCTCTGGCACTGGATGCGAGAGCACGAATGTCGTCCCGCCACGATGTATGTGAATCGGATCGGACGAACGGTGAAGCAGGTCCGCGAGGAAGATGCGCTGTACAATTCGATCGAAAGCTACCTCGACGCGAATGCGGCGACGTTTTCAAGCGCGGAACTACAAAGCATCCGTTCGCGCATCGTAGAATTCGTCGAAACTGAGCTTCGCTCCGGCCGTTTGACCCTAACGCCCGCAGAAGCAACACCGCCCGGTTGGCAGGTGCACAATTTCGTTCATTGGCTCGGCGTGCCGATTATTCTTCTCTTGCTAACGCCGGCTTTTGTCGTCGCCTTACCGTTCGTGATTTATCTGCTTCGTATGCGGGAGAAGAGCGACTCCGAAATCGCTCCACGACCGGACTCAACGCAAGTGCGGCAACTCGCCAATTTGGAGGATTTTGACGTCACCAATCAGTACAATGCCTTCGGCACCGTCAAGCCTGGATTGTTCCGGCGATGGACGCTGACATTCCTGCTCTGGGTGGTAAACTATACGACGCGCCACATCTACAATCGCAACCATCTAACTCGGATTACCACGATTCATTTTGCCAGGTGGGTCTTCCTTGCCGGCAAGACCAAGGTGCTCTTCGCCAGTAACTATGACGGCAGCGACGAAAGCTACATGGACGACTTCATCAACAAGCTGGGATGGGGGTTGAACCTGGTTTTCGGCAACGGCGTCGGCTATCCGCGCACGGATTGGATATTGTGCGATGGCACTTATAACGAACAGAAGTTCAAAAATTTTAACCGGCGACACCAACAACCGAGCGAAGTCTGGTATAAGGCCTATCCGGGGCTGACGACGTTCGATCTCGCGAGAAACGAACTCGTGCGCGCCGGGATTCAAAAAGTCGCTATGAGTGACGCGGAGATCCACGACTGGCTGGCGCTTTTTTGAAATCAATGCGACCTTCTCCAATCGATTACAGCGACGTTCAAGGCCTCGTCCGTTTCGGCTATCAGCACCTGACCGACGCGTGTTTCTTTTTGCTCCGCGTCAAGAATCGCGTCGCGGCCCGCGCGTGGCTCGCGGCCGCGCCAGTAAGTAACGCAGTCAAGACGCCAACGTTACCTGATACCGCATTGCAGATAGCCATCTCCAGCCAGGGACTAGGAGCACTGGGAGTCCCAGCTAAGATTGTCGAAGGCTTTTCCGCCGAGTTTATTTCAGGGATGGCGGGCGAAGAGAGTCGCTCGCGACGGCTCGGTGACGTCGGAACCAGCGCGCCGTCAGGCTGGCGATGGGGTGCCCAAGACTTCGTTCCTGACGTTCTGGTTATGGTTTATGCCAAACGCAATGGGCTTGAAGCTTGGACAGAGGTCGTAAGGGGCTCCCATTGGGAGACGGCCTTCGAGGTTATCGAATGTTTGCCCACCACCGATATGGGAGGAGTTGAACCCTTCGGCTTTAAGGACGGGGTCAGCCAGCCGAATCTTGATTGGGATCGCCAACGTCGCGACGGCGGCGCTGAAATTGACTATGGCAACTTGATTACTATCGGTGAGTTTCTGCTTGGCTATCCCAACGAGTACGCTCGCTATACTGACCGACCCTTGGTCGACCCGAAGGAGGATCCGAATAATCAGTTGCTTCCCGCTGAGGACTATCCGGACAAACACGACTTCGGCCGCGACGGTGCTTATCTTGTGTTTCGAGATCTCGAACAGGATGTGAGAAGCTTCTGGCAATATGTTGATCGTCAAGCCGGATCGAATCCGTCCGAACGTATCAGGCTCGGTGAGGCTATGGTTGGTCGCACGATGGACGGTCAGCCGCTGTTGCCCGCGGGCTCACGCAAAATCACTGGCGTCGGATCCGATGACGCTGCTGTGCGCTTGAACCAATTTACTTATGAGTCAGATGAGGCAGGAACTCGATGTCCGTTGGGAGCGCACATCCGCCGCGCCAATCCGCGCAATGGCGATTTCCCATACGGCACCAAAGGGCTGATTGGCTGGTTGATTCGCGTGTTTGGATTCGGCCGAAACACTTTGCGTGACGACCTAATCGCTTCGAGCCGATTTCATCGAATATTGCGCAGAGGTCGAGAGTACGGCTCAAAATTATCACTTCAGGAGGCGCTAGAATCTCCCGGAAATGAGGCACCTACGAGCGGACTTCGTTTCATCTGCCTCAACGCGAACATCACTCGTCAATTCGAGTTCGTTCAGGGCGCGTGGATTATGAACACGAAATTCGACGGACTTACCGGAGAGAGCGATCCTTTGCTTGGTAATCGGACGCCAATCGCGGGCTGTCCAGTCAGTGATCTGTTCTCGGTTCCTCAAGCGAACGGCCTGCGCCGTCGTATCAAGGGATTGCCGCAGTTCGTGACCGTGCGTGGCGGTGCGTACTTCTTCTTGCCCGGTATCCGCGCCCTGCGCTTTATCGCAAGCATCGTCGAGTGACGTCCCAGATATTCTCGGCGGCGCATCATGGATGCCCCATTAATCGAAGACTTCGTCGCCGGATGGCTCAAGATGAGGAGTACTGTTCTCCCGCTGACGGAGTTGTGACAGCGTCCAGTACATCCTTCGCCGTGCCCTACTCTGATTTCCCAAAGGACGATGCTCAGAAATGCAGTGCCAAGGGTTAAAGGAAAGATTATTCGCGAACGCTAACTGTGAGGGTGAGTCAAACTTTTGTTTGGGAATGCGTAAGGTGGCGACTGGCACAAACGGAGAGAGCTTCTCAGGCCATCGAACGGCCGCGTTTTCGATCGGCATGCGAAAGGGATCCGTCTGAAGCTGCACCAGGATGTCGAATTCAACGTCGCGCTGAGCAAGTGTGGCGATCATCGCTTCGCGGAGATAATTATCCGGCGGATGTCCGAAGGGCAGCCCAGGTATCCTAGTGTGGAAATTTAATTTGGGCTTCACCGAGTACAGCATCGCGCGCCCCTCACCCAAAAGGTACGGAACGCAGCTGTAATAGCGTGCCTCCAGTGGATTGTACTGAGTCTCGTTCCAGAGAGCCTGCATGAGCATGTCCAATAGATGTGTATGTCGAGTATTGAAAAAGTAGAAGATCGGTGTGCCCTTTACGATCCACGCTTGCAGCTGAGCATTAGCCACGACATCGGGTGTGACGAACGTCGGCGTGCAGACACCAAGCAGGTCCTGGGTGAACTTTTCATCGTCCATCAGTTTCGGACCCGGCACGCCCATCATTTTGATGCTAATGCTGGCAAAACCCACGTCCTTGATATCAATCGGACTATCGGGTCCGGGTCCTGAAAACCGCACCCACGCAGGGAACGTGTGTGGCTCGGCGAAAATCCCGTGTCTAAAGTCCGTCGCGAGGCCATCTCGAATGGTCACTTCACCGCGCACGATGCCGTGGGTCTTGGTGTTGCCCGCTCGTTGATAGGTGCCGGGCTGATAATGCGTGCGCATGTAAGTGCCCATACTATTGATGATCGAATCGAGCGCGGCGTCTTCTCCTGGAAGAGGTCTTTCTTCAGCGATCTTCAGACCCTCATCGAAACGCCTTCGATTGATCAGGAACTGAATCAGGTCAGCGGCGGGTTCACGCAAGAGCGCGTCAAGCTGAGGTCGAAAAAAAGGTTCAAAGCGACGCTCGACGTGTAAAATTGAAACCAGTATCGCATTCAATAGCTTTAGAAACATCCAGCGATTCCTCTTAAGTGCTATTCAACTTCCTTGACTCTAGCCACTTGCAACGACGGCGTATCGAAAAACAAAGAAGCGAAAATGAGCTATGTTCCGCCGCCACAAGATGTCAGGTTGCCTGACGGTGGCGGGGTAACCGCATGGGCCTCGAATGCCACGGCTCGTTCTCTCCCCCTTGCAACGGTTGGTTCTAGTACATCGAGGGCGCTGCCAGCAAACGACATCGCCTAAAGGTAACGTCGTAAACTTGCGCTTCGCGTTCGGTCTGTCGATGTCCGAAATACGCTTGAATCGAAGCGCAGCCACCTGGTAGATGGACGCTCGTTCGCCTACTACAAAATGAACGGCTCGAAATTTCCGAGTGGCGGAAGTGGTTTCAGTGCAGCACTTAACTCATTCGAGCGCACGGATTTATCGATATTTCTGGTCGTCGAGGGTTCGCACGATACAGGCGAGAGGCGAGAAGCTACGCAGGCCGTCGTTATCGCCACTGATAGGGTTGCTGATTGCGATGGTTATTCGACAGGGGATACGCAGGCCGAGGCGCATTCGCCTCGGCGTGCGCATCCATCATATGGACCTGCTGTGGGTTGCGCCTCAGCTGCAGAGCACAGCGTTCGCATGAATGGTATCGAGGTATTCCTTGACCGACTGAATCTTTCCGTCGCGCACGATGAAGAGGAAGTGGTAGGTGTTCTGATAGGTTTTGCCGTTCTTCATCTTGGCGTAGGATTCGGCCTCGACAGCGACGCGATCGCCCTCGGCTGTGATGCCCTTTGGAGTGAGGCGCAGGCCGCCGTCAATTTTCGAGCCGAGGTCTCCAACCAGCGCGCCGAACTCTTTTTTGTTCTTGGTTCCGGAGAGTGGAAAATTGCCCTGAACCCACCAGGTAGCGCTGTCGCTCAGGGTGTTCATTACGGCGTCGCCGTTTCCGGCGCTCAGGTTTTCGAAGAAGCCGAGGATTACCCGTTTGTTTTCTTCAATGCTCATCGCGACCTCCATCAATTGGCAAAGATTGTGACAAGATCCGAACTCTATTGACGTTACTGCGGAATGGTGGTTCAACGCAAATTTATCATGTTGGCGCGTCTGTCCGGCGTTCGTGGTCCTTTGGCATTGGCACATCGCAATTAACGACGAAATGGGCATAAACGCTAGACGAAACGATAACGGTCCGTGGTCGATCTCACCAATCTTTTGAAATTTACACAGGATTTGTTAATTGGCCCGAAGAAAATTTAGATTTCCTAACCGCTTGATTTGCTCTTTCGCGCGCGCGGCGGATCTTCAGCTTGGTTAGATTGCGACAGTTGGGAAAACATTCCATGCTTCGGGGTGGTTTTCTGAATTCGGAACTTATTACTACTGGTGAGGCGTATCGTCTTGCGGCGTGCGCCTTAGCTGAACAACGCGGCAGCGAGGTTACGAAATGCCCTCCGGTCTTTCCTCCCGTATCACTGAAGGACTTCCTTCGCCCTTGGGCGCCACCTGGGACGGGCTTGGAGTTAACTTTGCGGTCTTCTCAGCGCATGCGACAAAAGTGGAACTGTGTCTATTCGATGCGAGTGGTAAGCGAGAAGTTGAACGCATCGAATTGCCTGAATATACGGACGAAATTTGGCACGGCTATCTGCCTTATGCGCGGCCCGGAACGATTTACGGTTATCGGGCTCACGGGCCGTACGAGCCTCAAAATGGACATCGTTTCAATCCGAACAAGTTGCTACTGGACCCATATGCTAAAGCGCATATAGGGCAACTGAAATGGTGCAACGAGGTTTTCGGATACAGAGTTGGCCCCAGAAGCGATGACTTGACGTTTGACCAACGAGATAGCAGTCGCTTTGTCCCGAAGTGTCGCGTGATTGATCCGGCTTTTACTTGGTCTCGCGATCGCGCGCCGCGAATACCCTGGGAAAAGACGATCTTTTATGAGATGCACGTCAAAGGTTTCACTAAGCTTCATCCAGCAGTTCCTCCAGATCTTCGTGGCACGTTTGCCGGACTCGCGAGCCAAGAGGTCGTTGACTATATAAAAAGCCTGGGAGTCACTTCGGTTGAACTTCTACCGATTCATGCCTTTCTCAACGACAGTCGCTTGCTTGAGCAAGGATTGACCAATTACTGGGGCTACAACACGATTGGATTCTTTGCTGCCGATCCTCGGTACTTCGCGAATGGCACCCTGGCCGAGTTTAAGCAGATGATTGCCCACATGCACGATGCTGGATTGGAGGTTATTCTGGATGTCGTTTACAATCATACAGCGGAAGGCAATGAGCGCGGTCCGACGCTTTCGTTCAAGGGTATCGATAATCTTTCCTACTATCGCCTTCGCCCCGATAACCGGCGATTTTACATCAATGATACCGGGACTGGTAATACCGTAAATCTCAGCCATCCGCGGGTTTTGCAGATGGTCACGGATAGTCTCAGGTATTGGGCCCTCGAGATGCACGTGGACGGCTTCCGGTTTGACCTCGCGACTATCCTGGGCAGGGAACCTCAGGGCTTCGATGAAGGTAGTGGATTTTTAAAGAGCTGCCTGCAGGATCCGGTGCTGGCTACGACAAAGCTGATTGCTGAACCTTGGGATATCGGACCGGGTGGATACCAGGTAGGTCGCTTTCCGCCGGGTTGGGCGGAATGGAACGATCGGTTTCGCGATACGGTACGAAGCTATTGGAAAGGCGACGAGGGCAAGGCACCCGAACTGGCAACCCGGCTCGCTGCTTCGGGTGATTTCTTCGATCAACGAGGTCGTAAGCCTTGGGCGAGCGTCAATTTCATCACTGCACACGATGGATTCACTTTGAATGATCTTGTTTCGTATAACGAAAAGCACAACGAGGCGAATAAGGAGAATAATCAGGACGGTAATTCGAATAACTACTCATGGAATTGCGGGACGGAAGGTTCGACAGATGACATCGAGATCAATAGGCTCCGCGACCGGCAAAAACGAAATATGCTCGCCACGCTTTTTCTCGCTCAAGGAACCCCGATGCTCTTGGCCGGAGACGAATTCGGGCGGACTCAGGGCGGCAACAACAATGCGTATTGCCAGGACAACGAGATCAGCTGGCTGAATTGGGAGAAGATCGATGATAGGGGTCAAGCGCTGATCAGTTTTGTTAGAACGCTTATAAAACTGAAAAGTACTTTTTCAATTCTACGTCGCGGACGATTTCTTAAGTCCAATCTGAATGAAGCTTTACAAGTCAAAGAGATAACCTGGATCAATGCTACCGGGCTCGAGATGCAGCCAAAGGATTGGACCGACGGCAACATGCGATGCTTCGGCATGCTGCTTGACGGTCGCGCTCAGATCACTGGAATCAAGCGAGCAGCGGATCCGACGCTGCTTCTGGTTATGAACGCGTATCACGAGGTCGTAAAATTTAGAATCCCGCAAGTTGCTGGCGGCAGTCGATGGCAGTGTTTCATAGATACTAATGATCCGGACCGCGAGGACCTGTTGCTTTTCAAAACCAATGATACGTGCGATGTGGCGGGACGTTCGCTGCTTATTTTCGCCTTAGCCGACCGCGGCGAGACGATCCGGATAGTAAGGCGAATGGCCCTCGAATTGTCGCGAAACAAGCAGCTCGCGCGCTGAACTGATCGCTTTATTGAGAGCACATGCCTGGCCGACTCAGTTCTTTTGTTCCGATGGCTGCTTCTTTGGGGGTGGGTCGCCGCTATGACCCGATCTTTGCACGTCATTTAGGCTGGCGAGTCAATCTTCGTCCAGCGTGTATAGCTCTTGTGCCTTCGCGATAGCACGCAAGGCATAACGTCCGACGGATACCAGCCGACGCCGATCTTCGGGACGCGCCACGGCGACGAGAGCCGCCGAGAGCAGCACATCGCGCTCGGCCGTGCGACACATCGCGGCGATGCGGCCCACTTCGTTCACGGCCGGGCCAACGACAGTAAAGTCCAGCCGGTCTAAACTGCCGATGTTGCCATAGAAGACCTCGCCAACGTGCAGGCCCAGATAGACTTCCGTTACCGGCAATTCAGATTTGCTGCGTCGCGCATTGAGTGCGGCGATGCCCTGACGAACGGCGAGCGCGGCGCGCAGCGCAGCATGAGAGGCTGCACCAATATCGTTATCGTGAAAGATCGCAAGCGTGCCGTCACCGATTAATTTGAGGACGTCGCCGCCTGCCGCGTGGATGGCCGATATCACAACCTCCGCATAATCGTTGAGCAGCGGGATTACTTGATCGGGCGCCGTGGTGTCAGTGATCCTCGTATAGCCACGCAGATCGCTGAACCAGAGAACGGCGCTGATTCGTTCAGCGATTCCGCGCTCGATACGACCGCTCAAGACGCGGCGTCCCGCATCGCGGCCAAGATAGGTCTCGACCAGCGTAGCCGCGATACGTGCCAGTGATCTGCACTTCAGGGCAGCGGCCAACGGACTGACCAGCCGTTGCAGTGCGTCCAGGTCCTCATCGGAAAAGCCGCTCGCGACGTCCGAGGTCCACACCGAATAAATCGCATCCATCTCTCCAATCGCGCCCGTCGCCGCGAAACGCGTCACCAGCGCGACGTAGTCAGTCATACGCTCGCTGCGTAATTCGGCAAAAGTGGCGAAATCGTGCATTCCATCGGCAGAAGTCGGGTTCGTTAGGCGCCGGCGCAGCATCGACTGGTTGGTCTCAACCAAATGATAGAGCGGTGTACGCTGCCACGCGGCGGCGGGTTCACCCTCCCTGGTTCGGCCGTATTCGAGCATCTCAGCCTGGTCCGTTCCGCGGTTCCAGCGGAAGGCCCGGCCTTCGTAAATCGGATGTAGTGTGTCCACCAGCACTACCGCCCGAGCCAACGGCACGCGCTCCAGCGCGAGGTGTTCGCAGAAGCCTCCGACGATTTCGGCTTCACTGACACCGGCTAGAGTTTTCTCTGTCAGCCACCTGGTCAGTGGCGCCGACAATACGTCATCAGGTTGCATACTCCACAGATCCCGTATGCCCAAGCTGCTTTATAAGTTATAGTCACCCGATCGACCAATACATGAGAATATGCATTGCGAGAAGCTTGTCCGCGGTGAATCGTTGATTCTGGCAGAAAACACTCGCGTAGCGCAGTCTTGTGAATCTTTCATTTGCGGTTAAGATTGCTTCCTGCGAAAAGTGTTCATCTAGATCGCCTATCTGCCGGTGACCTGGAAGGGCTTGACTGTTGGCGTGATCTCGGCGCAATGGCAGCAAAATTACTCGTGGTGAAATATCAATTGCTCATGATCAGCATGCGCAGCGTCGTGCTCCGAAACTGACCACCTGAGATCGGCTGGTGCTCCGAGCATGTGCATTCCGTGTCGTCACCGCGGGGACGCTCTCAACAGAGGAACCCCTAGTCCGATACTTTGCTCCCAGCACGCCTAAAATCACTGACCTGGAGAAGGGATGCAAACAAAACGAGCCTCGCATGCTTCAGCTCGGGCTGTAGTATCGAGCACGATAGAAGTACAATTCCGTCCCGTCGTTTCGCGGCCGGTGAACTGGTACGAATTGCCGTTGGCCCAGCCGCCGACGGTCGTCGCGCCGAATGGTTGATAGGTGTAATTCGTCGCGATCGGGCCGTTGTTCGCGCTGACCAAACCGATCGTCGAGCCCAGAGCGTCACCGAGAAAAGTGGAAGTGGTGCCGGAGGCCGTCCGCTTGACGTCCTCGTCAATCCTAGCCCGGTGAGCAGGTTAGCGAATCGAGCGACTGAGGTGTGGATGGTGCAGTCTGCTGCGAACCGTTCTCCGCCTCGTATTTTCCCTGATCATCAGGGAATTTTGCAGGGAATTATGCAATTTTAAGGGATTTTTCAGGCAGGCGCGGCACGAAAATCCCTCATCCCGCCTGCGCTTTTTCATCGAATTCCCTAGAAATCGGAACAGGGAATTTAAGATGGATAACAGGGAATCATGTTCCCTGATCGGCGAGCGATCAGGGAATTGGTCGACGCACTCTCGGCCCCTCATTCGGTCGCTTTGCTGGCTTTATCAGCACTCGCTCAGTCAAACAGATTTGCCGATCGTGATGGGTTCGGAGTTGCCCTTCCGGGGCTTTGGTAAGTCCCCGGTCATCACGGGTTCCTTAAGGCTTTCGGTCGGCCACAAGGAGTAGTTGTCGGTGGCGAGATGTGTAACTCGCACGAAGAGGCAATTCGCACTATTGCACAACGCGACCATGGCTCCGGCGAGCGGATGGCCCAGCAAAATCAATTCTGGCGACGCATCGAGTCGTCATGTTCGATATTAGGTGGCGGCTCGGGTGCGCATTCAATGGAGCCGTACTGAAGGACCATTTGCTAGACTTCTTTAAGCGGCGACTTCTGATGCGAGTCTATGGAGGAGCTGAATTTGAGACGAAACTCTTCCGTTGGATGAGCTAAAGCTCCAAGATTTCGAAACCAACCCGTCAGCCCAAAAGAGAAACCCTTTTGTTTACAATAGATTTTTTCTCAGACTTGACACCCGTAGGGGGGTGTGCGTGCTATATTATTGTGCGGTGAAGGAAACAAACACATCCGACCGCTCGCGCGCCTTTTCGTATGCGCAGTTTCGCGAGGTGGCTAAGCTGACCAAGAAAGAGGCGGACGGCTGGACGAAGTCTGGCGTAATCCGGGCCGAGCTGATGCCAAACGGCAAGCGGCGCTATCGGTTCGACGCGATCGTTGAAGGGATAATCGCCAAGCAATTGGCGGACTTTTCCTCGCGCCTGCTACTCCCGAACATGATGGAAGCGCTACGTAAGTTCTTGAGGTCAGAGAAGATCGACCTGGTTGGACTCGACCCGAGCCCGACCGCCAGAAAGGTTCTCGTTCAGCTCTATACCCATCACTCCAAGGAGGTCATGGCAGGCGGCGGGGTCAGGGGCGTTCTTACTTACGTCACTCGATTCGACGCGAATTCGACATGGATTGGCAAGACCGTCTTCCTGATCGTTGACTTGAGAGGCGTGGTCCTGGCAGCGCGGACCGGCATCGAGAGGCTGAAAACAGAGTGACGTTTTTTTGGGTCTCTTGACCCCCGTAGGGAGGTAATAAAATTGTAGAAAGAAAATATTTTGGTGGCCCAGAAGTTCAGGATGAGACGCGCATGGCTGATCTCAGCGAACGCCAGCCTCCTCCTCTTTTTCGCGACCGCCGTGGAAGGCCGCAACGTTAGTAACCCTGAGATCGCGAAATTATCTCAGCAGGAGAGGGTTCAGTGATTGAACAGACGCACGGACTAGAAATCGAGATGATGCCGGTGGCAGCGCTCAAGCCGTATGCCCGTAACCCGCGCCAACATTCAGCGAAACAGAAACGGCAGATCGCGGACAGCATTTGCGAGTTTGGCTTCACCAATCCGCTACTGATCGATGCCGGGGGTGGGGTTATTGCTGGTCACGGCCGGCTCGAGGCCGCCAAGCTGCTTGGCATCGAGTACGTGCCGACCATCCGCCTGGACCACATGACCGACGCGCAGAAGCGCGCATACATAATTCGCGGACAATCGACTCGCCGAAAACGCCGGTTGGGACTGCGAGCTTCTCGCCCTCGAACTGCAATACCTGGATAGCCTCGAGCTGGATTTCGACCTGACGATCACCGGCTTTGAGACCGTGGATATCGATCTCCTGATTCAAGGTGACGGCAAGATCGACGCAGCGGCGGATGAGATCCCGACCCTCTCCCGCCGGTAAGCAAGATCGGCGACCTCTGGCAGCTCGGCCAGCATCGGCTGCTGTGTGCAGACGCGACTGCGCAGGATTCATACAAGACCTTGCTCGGCGATGATAAGGCGCAAATGGTGTTCGTCGATCCGCCCTACAACGTTCGCATCGACGGACACGTGTGCGGTTCGGGTTCCATCAAGCATCGTGAGTTCGAAATGGCGGCGGGCGAGATGTCAGAGGTCGAGTTCATCTCCTTTCTGACCAAGGTCTTCGCAGGTCTGGCGAATCACAGCGTGGACGGATCGATTCATTACGTCTGCATGGACTGGCGTCATCTGTTCGAGATGACGAGCGCGGCCGAGCGATTTACTCCGAGGTCAAGAATCTCTGCGTGTGGAACAAGGACAACGGCGGAATGGGCTCCTTGTACCGCTCAAAGCACGAGCTGGTTTTCGTCTTCAAGAATGGCACGGCTCCGCACGTCAACAATATCGAGCTCGGCCGCCACGGCCGTAATCGCACCAACGTATGGGACTACTCGGGTGTCAATTCTTTCGGACAGGGCCGTCTCGATGAGTTGGCGATGCACCCGACGGTCAAACCCGTGGCCATGGTGGCTGACGCGCTACTCGATTGCTCGCTGCGAGACGGGATCGTACTGGACTGTTTCGGTGGGAGCGGCACGACGCTCATCGCAGCCGAAAAGACTGGTCGCCGCGGCCGCCTGATCGAACTCGATCCCGTGTACGTGGACGTCACGATCCGGCGGTTCGAAAAACTTACCGGAAAAGAAGCGATTCATGCTGAAAGCGGATTGACGTTCACGGACATGCGAAATCGGCGAGTCACCGAAAACTGAACATTACGAAGCAATTCTGAGGAGAGGATGGGAGGAAAGTGATGAGCAAATTCAACAGCGACGATTACGTTGTCGGGTACGGCAAGCCCCCGGCGAGCACGCAGTACCGAAAGGGGCAATCCGGCAACCGCAGCGGACGGCCGAAGGGCACCAACAATCTAAAGACCGATGTGCTCGAAGAGCTGCACGAGAAGGTGACGCTCAAGGAGGGCGAGCGCACGAAGAGAATCACGAAGCAGCGCGCAATGGTGAAGACTATCTTCGCGAAGACTTTGAAAGGCGACCCGCGTGCGGCCACCACGCTAATCGGGCTGCTCGCCCGGGTCTTTGATCTCGCCGCGACCGAGATCGTCGGGAGCGAGCCACTCTCTGCTGAAGAAGTCGAGATACTTGAAGGGCTTGCCGAGCGAAGGGCGCATGCCAAGCGCAGCGACTCTGGCGCCGACGGCGGACAGGACGACGGTACAGAAATATGACTGAAAATGAGGCTCGGCGACTCCTGAACTTCAAACTACGAACCGATCTGGCGACCTTCATTCACCGGACGTTTCAAACGGTCTCGCCCGCCCAGCCCTACCGGTTCAACTGGCATATTGGGGCGATGGCGTGGCATCTCCAGCAATGTGTGCAAGGCGGCATCACGCGACTGCTGATAACCCTGCCCCCTCGTTACCTCAAATCCATTTGCGCGTCCGTTGCGTTCCCTGCATCGGTGCTCGGGCACGACCCCTCCAAGCGAATTGTCTGCGTGAGTTACTCGTCCGACCTCGCCGGCAAGCACGCCCGCGACTGTCGCGCAGTGATGCAGACCGATTGGTATCGCCGCGCTTTCCCGGGCACACGAACGAGTTCGGATAAGAATGCCGAACTGGACTTCGACACCTCGGACCACGGAGGCCGTTACTCTACTTCGGTCGGCGGCACCCTGACCGGGCGCGGCGGCGATCTCATCATCATCGACGATCCGATCAAGCCCGAAGAAGCAATGTCAGAATCGCGCCGGAGCGCAGCCAACGAGTGGTTCGACCGGACCTTATACTCGCGGCTCAATGACAAACGTCGCGGCGCGATCATTCTCATCATTTATCAGAGCCACCAGGTTGAGTCTGTTGAGCCATGAAACGAGCTGATTTTACGCAACAAACCGATCATCCAAGGCCAAAAATTTCCAGCGCCGGCTGGTATACTTTTGCGGGGCAGGTCAAACAACCACGGTCTCTACTTATGATTGGCGGGAAATCGGGGTGCACGCCAGGTCGACATCAGACGACCTCGAAAGCTGTCTTTATTTTACAGGTCGAAAGGCGAGCGCGGCGGTTGAGCCTTTAGCGAGTCGCGCAAATATCGTCAGCGCGAAATGCGGGGCCGATTTCGATCACGGTCGATCACACACATCGCCAAACTATAACGCACGCAATGGGGTTTGGGCGTGTGCGCGATTGCAAATCTCACGTGTCGGGGGTCGGAATGTTCGGAGAAGGCGACGCGCGGCAGGAAGGTTTGGCTCGGCAGGAAGGTTTGGCTCAGCGTCAAGTTCTTCGAATGTCGCAGGGAGCTTGAATATTTACCTCCTGGAGTCAAGCGATCAGTTTCAATAGGCTTTTCAGAATCTCGCCCAATGGCATGACAGTTGTTAATAAGGGGAGAACCGGTAGCAAACCGGGAAGGACCATAGCGATGAAATCGCTGACCGCGATTGGCAGCACGCGCATCTTGCGGATGATCTCGAAGCTGTTGCCGAGATCGGCCAGCGATTGGATGTCGGCGGAACCGAGCAGCGGTTCGCCAGCCGTGTCACTCCGCCGGATCCACCTTTGATGAAAGGCCTGGGTATACTCACTGCCGAGCACCCCATATTCCATCAATCCGCGTAGTTTAAGTGCCATCAACTCGGGGACGAAGACGAGAACCGGTCCGGCGAACACTACCAGCGCAATTACGAATAAGGCGACATAGCTCGACTGGAAGTCGCCAAGTTTTTCGCCGCTGTACAGAATCCGGTTCGCGATTCCACCCGCGACTACCGCACTTAGGGCAAAAAGTATCAGTCCGAATGGAACGAGCCCTTTTCCGAGAAAGGCTAATCCACCAGCACCGTCCGGATGAGTTGGGGTAAGCAGCAGATCAAGCTTCGAAATTTTCCACAAAATCCTGCTCCACAGTACCATCCTGTAGATCCAGCGAAAAAAGAGGAACTGAAAAATTGGCAAAGCCACAGACGCGTACCAATAGCCGACTCCGGTCAAACCTTGACTAGGCAAGGGCCTGAACCATGTACTGCCGTGTTCAAAGTGAACACCCGCAAGTGCGTTATAGGTTGAAAGATACACCAGAACGAAGATCGTCAGTTCCGCGACGCGAGAGTCACGAAGGCGTAACGCGTCGCTCAAAATAACGCCGAAATCCTTCATCTGCTCTTCGCGGATCAGATGGGCTTCTAGAAAATGCTTCACGACTTGCCGCAAGCGCGCGCCTACCGGAATATCCGCCAGGACCAGCACCGGCACCGCAATCATAAGCCTGCCGTATGCGGCAAGATCGTAAAAAAACGGAACCGTAACTCCGCTGAACGCCAGCCCCTCGACAAGACACAGAATGGCCAGCGCCAACCATGTTAGCGCCATCAGGACCAGCGCAGTTCGTGCCGAACCCGAGCCCAATTTTGGGTGCAGCAGATGCAGACGCTTCATGAGTGCGGAGCCTGGCCCACCTTCGGTGAGGGAAAAGGCCAGACTGTGCTCCAGATTATCGATGTCTGTCGACGCCATCTTGTGCCTTCGATGCCCAGCTATGGATAGGTGCTCGCAGCTATTCTATTTCCGCCACTTCAGAACGCGGCGTCACCAGCAGCTTTAGCCGGGATTTCCATTTTCAATTCTGATTCACAGTCGCACCGAGACCAGGGGGTTTGCAAAACGCAAAGTTCGAGCCCGAGTTTGAGCCTGAAGGTCATTTCCATTACGCGGCAAGGACCAGCTCTGCCTCGCATTGGCCTAAGCACATTGAAACCGGCGTTTTTCCGACCGAGTTATCAGACACTTATCCCTTTGCTCCCTATCCGTCACCGGCAGGCCGCCGTGCTGCCGCCTCTCCCGCATGTACTAACGCGTACTTAGGAATGGGAACGCCAAGAATGAGCAAATAGAGCAGGCGCTTCGGGCAATGGACATATTAAGCAATGAGCACTAATAAGCCGACTAAACCGATCGATCTGCCTTATCTAAATTCCGCAAGAGAGTTCTTGTTGGAAATGCCGCTCTACCACAATGTCATTCTGACCGAAGTGGTCGTGCAAAAGACCTTCGAGTTCATGAAGATGTCGGAACCGATCGACGCATACTGCAACCGCTGCAAGCAAAACAGCACATTTGTACCTGCCCCCTGATAGAGCCATAAAGCATTCTGTTGTCAAGGGCCACTCTCGGGGGTTCGTTAATCAGACGGGCGATCAATTTGTGGCCACCGTCGCCTACTTGGCTTAATCTTGTTGGCCGAGCGCGAGAAAGACGCCCGCTCGGATCCGTGAGCGCAACGCAGCGCAAAGTTACATTACTTAGCCAGAGTGAACTGACGTCATCTGATCCGCGAGTGGCGTCTTTCACGAAAAGCAGCAACCCTTCATCGCATCTCCGGAACGGACGTTTGCGGAGTGGTACTAAGCAGCGGCGGGCGTCCCGCACGTCAAGAAAGGCGACCGCGTATTCGGTCGAGCAATGAACGACGCTACGCTGAGAAAATCTGCCTTGCCACGCCCGAGATTGACGCAACTCCTGCTGCTTTTTGCGCATCGCGCTCATGAGACCGTCGAAGCCCTGCTGGTCGATCACGCGAGTGAACTGGTTACGATAGTTGGCAGTGATACTGATATCGTCGACGGTGACATCGTACACCTTCCAATCGCCGTCGGTCTGTGTAACCAGGTAGTTGATTTGAATCGGCTGATCGCTCGAATCAGCTGGCTGCACGACAGACTTGACCTCGGCCGTATTGGCTACCATCGCGTTCTGGCCGACGAACTGAATCTTCTGCCCCGAGTACGCATCGATTTTATCCAAGTAAGCGTCTTCCATGAAGGCCGTAAAGAGCGGTACGAATTGCGCTTGCTGGGCGGTCGATAGTTTCTTCGAATTGTAGCCCAACGAGGATCGCGCCATGTCGGTGAACTCGAAGCGTCCGGCGACGATCTCGATCACCTTGTGCTGCCTCAACTCCTTCGACATCTGCTTGTCCGACAGTACCTCCAGCACCTGACCAATCGTCCCTTTGATAAACGAGGTCGGATCGCCCGCGACGGTCGAGCCGTGCGCGATCGGGCGCAAGCTTAGGATCGAGGTCGCGGTCAGGATCAGGCCGAAGAGAGCCCGAGCGCGCTCGGGTGATTGCGACCGGCCAGTTCGCGAATGCCATGGTTTACGGCGAGCCGAGTTTCGTTTCGTATCAAGTGTCAAAGCCTCGGTTATTGAAATCGGCCAATTCCGTCTCCTTTGCCAGATCGATACCGAGTGTTTTAACCATCACCTTGAATTCTCCCTTTGTCGTTCAATCGCGACTCGGTGAATTAGTTGCTGCCCAAGGTTCTCCGGGGCTGCACAACGGTCGCGATAGGCCCATGCGTGACGGGCTTGCGGGTGCCGCAAGTTTGCCCAATCACGAATATACGGCAACGCTCCACGCCCCCTTCGGGTGCACAATGATTAACTCTCTCCGCCGTCCCCGTCCCGACATCGGTTCCACGGGAGAGCGCGAGGTCATCCCGCGCTGGGCACTCCGGATGAATCACGACCGGCCCCAAGCCCGTTTGAGAATCCACAGTTAGCCGCTTCTTTACGGGCTTAAGCCGCTTCGCAATACCAACAGGAAGACGCAAATCGCCGCTGCCTTCTGGGTCGGATTCTGCTGATTCACCCGATTCTGCTGAGTCGAGTCCGGCTGCCCGGAAGTCCGCTGGTTTCCATCATTCGCGGCCCGCGTTAAAGCCCGGTCCAGCTCCTCAAAGTGATTCGCCCAATTTGGACGCGCACTCGAGTTGGGATGCCCAATCGATACCCAGTTCGGCTGCTTGTGCCACCATTGGCCGTATTGCCAGTCGTGCCGGGCGTCGTAGGCGTCGTCCTGGTCGCGCCAATTCGGTTCCCACGAAATCCCGTGCGGGCGATCGGCATAGAAGAAGTTGGGGCCGTTATTATGCAACCGGTAGGCGTTATGCCAACTGCCGATGTTGTAGTCGCCCTCCGGAGTTAGCCATACCGCGTCCATCACTACCCGTTCCTGACGGGTCGCATAGAAACACTCGATGTAGTGCCGATGCCACCATGTGGTGTCGTGCCACCGGTGATTATTGTCGTACGCGCCGCATTCCGCTTCTCGGAGTCTTAAGTAGTAGCCTTCTTGTCCTGTATATTGTGCGAATGCTGGAGCCGTGATCACCAGCGCCAGAATCGCGCCACAGAAGATAAGCGTTCTTTTGGCTAGGTCCATATTCACAGCTCACTATGCTGTGATGACTAAGGTCGTCAGTATGGACCTCCTCAAGTCTCATGCGTTGACGACTTGTGTTGGTCGAGCGAAACGTGGTCGGAGGTAGTGGAAGGGCCACTGTTGGGCTGATCACAGCGGGACTCGCATCCAGTCCGAACCATATTGCCACCCCATGGCAAATGTCAAGCCCCGGCAGCCTGGTCGCGCGATTCGCTCGAGTGCCTGCGCAAAGCAAAGCACCGGGTGACCAAGTGGCCGCCAGCATCCGCGTAATGTAGAAGCAACCACCCTTGAATCGCGGCGCCTAGCATGTGGCGCTAATACACCCCAAGCGTACCGATCTTCATACTCGTCATAGTTTCTGAAGAATTAGTGCCACGGTTGTGCTGCCGGGCAGTGGGAGGAAACTGCCGGCGTACGGTCAAGCCGATGAGTACGGGAACAGCGTGCGAGGCCTAAACGGGAGAGCCACAGTGGGCGCATTTCATATACGGCTTGAATAGGTCGGACCGCCAGTGCGCTGCAAATACTAACGACGTGGGTGGCAATCTCACAGACAGTTCTCCGCAGCACCAAAATGTATTCGGCTCGAAAACGATATCCTTGCCATTATGCTGAAGAACAATTTTACTCTGGGCCAAGGCCCCATCTGGGGAAACTAACGGAGACCTCTTTTATGAAATATTCCTTGAAGACTGAGCAACTCGTAATGCTAATCGCAGTGTCAAGTTTGATCCTAATGGTAGTTTCTGCCAGTGCTTTCGCTAGTTGCTACACTAACGCTCGTGGTCGCGTCGTGTGCAACAATGGCGAACAGGCCGACGGATACAACGCCAATACCGGTACCGCGTGGAAGTCGGAGCGAAACTCGAATGGAGTCGCTACCACGCAGACGAGCAGGGGTGGGGAAGCTAAGACCAAAAACGGGAAGGGCGTTTACCAGAGCCCTAGCGGAAAAGATTGCTACAAAAGCGCAAACGGCCACGGCTGTAACTGACCCGCAAGGACTCTGGGTCCTAGCTATACGGAATTCATTTGGTCGTCTAGCGACGCCGTCCTACGGGGATGAATGGCGGATTGGCGGTTAGCGGATTGGCGGTTAACTGTTAGTGCCGTCGCTACAGGTCGGTGGAATGCCGACATAAAAGTCAGTTGAAGGCCGATGCGAGATGTCCCTCCTAACCTGCAACCGCGCTATTTTCCGAGCAGACCATCACGAACGCTCGAAGGTAAGCGGTGCTGAGGCAGAGGGACTGGTTAATGATACGGGAACGGATCCGGCAAGAGGTCTACGTCAAGAACGTTGCGGCGGAGTTGGGAGTTCACCCACGGACGGTGAGCCGGGACCCGCAAGAGCAAGCTCGATCGGTACAAAACGGTGATCTGGCGCTGCGGACGAAATTCGGGAAGGGCCGGCGGAGCTTGACGCCATGAAATTCTTCAACACTCGGCCAATATGCTGGGCATGCTGTCTGAGGCGCAGAGCCTTGCGGGTGCAATCGATGATGGTCTCCTCACTATCGAACGGTTTCGATAGTCGAGATTGGCAAGGGCGAGGGTGTCGGTAAGCGTTACGTCAGTCGGATGAGTCGCTTGGCTTTCCTCGCGCCCATGGTCATCCAAAGCATCGCCGAGGACCGCCGAAACCTGCTGCCCAGCTTTTGTTGTCGACCGGCCCGGCGATCTCCGCTAGGTTCTGGCAACTACTATCAACTAAGATATTTCTCGAACGATCTGTGACAAAGCTCATCCCTCGCATCGGAATACTGTCTGGATCGCGATCAGCTGAAATGAAGCACGATGCGGTTGTGCGGGCGAAGCAGCGCGCCGCCAAGCGGAAGAAAAAGAAGTAAACTGGAAATGAGCGGAACCGCTGCAAGGTGCTACTGCGAGCCGCGAGCTTCCGTATCTAATTGAACGGTCTGTTGGGGGATAGTCGGCGTCTCGCTCTCCTCGTCGAGACTCCGTTCTTTCTCGATGGCAGCGCTTTGTAACGCCGAAACATTGAGCCGTGCGGTTGGAAGGCGCATGACAATCTCACGACCCACTTCGTGTTCGGTGCGGGCGAGCCTGAGATCGCGCAGACTAATCAGCGTCAGCACCGAATTGATGCCAATATCGATGGGATCGAACGCCGGAGACAGATCGACAGAGTAGCGATGGCTAGCGCCGCTAAAGATTTGGTGGCCGTCACGGGTTGAAATTATTCTGATCCGCGCACTGACGCGCCAGGCTGAAATCAGAGCGGCCCAATAGGCGTCGTAATCCAGCACCTCCCCGTAAACGATTGCGTCCGCACCCAACCACCGCCCAAGCTCTTCGGGCTTCACCGACATGAGCTTGTTCCAGTTATCGATTCCCCGGTCAGCCAGGACGGCGTCGACCGCGACCAATGGGACGATCTCGAACTCGCGTCCGCCGATTTCGCCGCTGACGGAGCGTCGCACCCGGTTGGCATGGGTCCAAGCCCAACGGTCAAGTTCTTTCTCGCTCTTGTGAAAGCTGAGCGGTATTTTGTCGACGAGGTACTCTCCGTTGCCATGATCCACAAAGGGCAGTACCGCGATTCGTCGCGGGGGCTGTTCCTGATAATGGGTCGCGACCACGTAGTCGGTCAGACCCGGATCGGTTTCTATCAATCGGTCGAACCCGCTCTTGCGTCCGTGGGTCGCCAGATCCTGTTCCGAAAGGAAGAAAGGCCGGGTCTGGTATTTAGAAACACTATTCGTGGAGCATCCTGCGATCAGGATCGTCACGGCGGCAAACATAATGTATAGCGAGCGCATAGCGAAGTCCTCCATTACGAAAGCGCGGGTCGGGCCTCATTCCTGCCATTCGATTCTTTCGACCAAAGGACGAAGTGCGCTCTACTCTGGCCCGAGACGTTGAGGTTTGCTGGATCTATCCGGGGGGATCTCAGCCATCACGACAATTCCGTCTTCGTCATCGAATATGTTCACCGATGGGAAGTCCCCGGGTCCCGAAACGCCGAGCCTGATTGCAGGATTGCGCAGGTAACGTTCCAATTCGTTCTGCAACGCGGGAAGATTACTCACTGGATCGAACTCGGGCGAAAATCTAAGCAGTGCCATAAGAGCCGCCTTACGACTGGATATTGCGCGTGATAGCACCTCAGCGACCGTTCACTTCGCCAGTGGTAGTCGCCAGGTCGCCCATACGTGACCAAATTCACAGGCGGAGATTTTCGCTGGCATAGAGCCTCCTGGCGTCCGTTTCCTGGCTCGTTTTGTTGCGCGATTCGCCCGCGCGGGCAACGCCTCGATCGCGCCGCACTAGCACCCGCAAGTGCCGGGATGATTTTTCGTTTGAGAACAGAAGTGCAGGGGATTGTCGCCGCAGTACTGAACGACGCGTGCGGCGAACCAAGTGACGGGACAGCGACTCTCGTATGACGGAGGCAAATGGACCAATTCGTCACCTCCTGGGCTCCGGGGGAGCACCCCAATCATGGCTCTGACGCATCCTAGGGTGTTAACGGATATTGTTCTCAAAAGAACCGAGAGACGCGCTTTCAGCTAAATTCTTTCTCCAGTGCGCAGTGGTGATGCTTCCGAGGGCTTGGGGAGCACGAAAAGAATTATGCTCCGTCAAGGGCGAGAGAGAACGCTCGCGCTGGCAGGTTGGTCTACAAGGTCGACCGGCTGACCCGTGCGCTCGCCGACTTCGCCCGGATGGTCGAGCTGTTCAATAATCAGAGCGTGTCATTCGTGGCGGTGATCCAGCAGTTCAACACCACCAAGCTGGCCATGGATCGTCGCAGTTGTTGCGACCGCAATCGCCTCGAGCTGGTACGTGCCGGCGTTCGTCATGAATCGCGATTTATTTGCGGTCCAGCTGGTGCAGGAGAACGCAGGGCATCTTCTTCCATCATGGCTCGGTGGCACGGGCGAGGCAGCGCGTCCCTTTTATTATCTGTGGACGCGTCTGCTCGGAGCGGCGCTCCCATTGATACTGTATTTTCCGGCGGCGGTCGTGATGGCGCTGACTAGGCGAAAGACCGGTGGCGTAATCCGCTACCAATTGGCGCTCTTTCTGGCGGTGCTGGGGGTCTTCACCGTGGCCCGCAGCAAAAGAGATGACTATCTCCTTCCGGCGCTACCACCATTGGTGATTCTCTTGACGGCTCCTTCGCATCGGATCAGTTGCGTACCGACGCCATCACGAATCAACGAGAGGCGAGACTCGCGAAGTGCGCGAGCGCGGCTGCATCGTGCGCAATGCTCTCGCTCGGGCTAATCGGCTTGGTCCTTGCCAGCCAGCCGACGATGGTTAGTTCGGTGACGTCGGCGAGGCAATCCAGGGATGCCGCATACGCGGAATTGTTAGTGCGAGATCTCACCGAAGGACGTTTGCGCTTCGTCCTCACCGTGCTGATGGTTTCGACGAGCTCGGTGGCAACTCTGTTTTTTCTTTGGAAACGGCAAGCTTTTTCGGCAGCCGCGAGTGTTGGTCTGGCGAGCGTCGCGGCAGTCAGCCTATGGATAGGGGTTCTCCGACCGGAATTGGCGCAACTACGCACGCTCAAGGATTTCGTGAAGCAGGCGCAGAAAATTACCGCCCAGCGAACGGTCGAGTTATTCGGTGCCTGCGACTATGAGGTGGCATATTACTTTGGGTGGGGCGTGCCGGCGTGGCCAACGCGCGCTTCCGGGCGGGACACCTTAAGCTGCGCGTCATACATGCTGGTCTGGAGCCGTCAACTCGATCGTCTCGCCGCAGATGGGGTTGTCCTTCACACGCCACTCCTGGCGTCTTACCACGAGACAGGCCGCGGTCGACTTCTATTGGTGAATCAAGGTGATACTGCTTCCCCCCATCCGACTCCTGCGCCCGCCCATAAGGCAAGGATTGGGTCTGGGCGGAGAAACGGCTACAACATAACGGCCCCGCGGACGTGGAGTCTGGTACCGGAGACGTTCTCCGAGTCCGTGTGCAATCGCAAATCGCGCACACGTGCGATTTTTCGCGCAATTCTCGGAGTAGCTGATGTTATTGACTATTTCTTCACTTACTTCTCAGACAATGAATCTAGGTCGCGCAGCGAATCGGGGCGCGGCGTAGCCCTTGAAGCTGGGGCGCTAGGGCACTTCGCAGCCTGGGCCATTATCCAGGGGCGGGGGTCTCTCTCCCAATCGGCCGGCGCGATCATCGGCGGCTGTGCTCACAGAAAATTTTCAGGGAAATTATTCGCAATGGATTCTTCGCAACTGCGGGCTGACTCAACCGTCTGCCTGAGCATGAGATGCTCATTTTTTGGCACCAAGTACGCCCGTGGTATGCTGTAATAATGAAGATGGACACAGCGACCAAAGCGAGGGAAGTTAGCCGATCGGGCGTCGGTTAGGTTATCGAGAAGGCATCGGATGAAGCAGACGTACGCTGCGAAGGACCCACAAGATAAAGAGTCTAGAGAAAGTGGAACAGACAAGCGTGCGGAGGACATGGCCGAGGCGAGCGCTTTTCTCGATCATCGTGATCGTTTTTTACAGCGCGATTGTGCTCGCGTTGACCGAGGCTGGACTGAAGGTGCTCGGATTTACTCCCAGGAGAGCCGCAAGTCCGCGGCTCGGCCCATCTATATTCATGCCCTATGCTAAATTAGGCTGGGTAAATCGTCCCGGCACTTATCTTTCGCCCGAGGTAGGCAAAGCCTCGATGACTTTTCTTGTTGATCAGAGCCGCCGAAGCTGGATAGAGCCTGCCAAGACCGCGCAGCGGGGCGAAGTGCTTGTTGTCGGATGCAGCTTTACGCAGGGCTTCGGAGTCGCTGACGAAGACACATTCTCCTACCTGCTGAACGCGCGTTATCCTCATCTTGTGTTTCACAACTTCGGAACGGTAGGGTACGGAACCTATCAGTCGCTACTCCGTATGAAGCAGAATCTCTCTCGCTCCAATACAGACGCTATTCCGCTAGTAATCTATGGATTCATCGATCTTCATTTGCAGGAGGAATGTTGCTGTCGCCAACTGGGTCCGCTCGTTAGCTGCCAGGCGAACTCAATACATTGTGCCGCCTCATGTGCGCCTCGGTAAAAATGGCCTCGAATACTACGAGCCCGACAGTATATCGTTCTGGCCACTCGAATCTCGTTCGGAACTGGTTGCGCTACTGGCTAATGCGTATCTTGAACTGCGTCTGCGCAATCAGGGCTCGCAACTGCCGGCTACCACGGCGCTGATCGAGCAGATGAATGGGTTGGTACTGGCGCGGCGCAATCGCTTTCTAATTGTGCTCCTGAATCGCCCGCCAAAGGGTCTTGTTCCATTTCTCGAGAATAAAGGGATTAGCTATGTGAATTGCGACAATCCGGAGTTCGATAAAATGTCATCGGAATATCATCTCGGCGGCATCGGACATCCCAACGCAGCGCAAAATGTCCTCTGGGCCGCTTGCATCGGTCGGTGGATTGAGGCCGAAATGCCAGAATTAGTGCCATAGTAGGTTGGCGAGACAACTCTTTCCGAATGCCGCGGCGTGATTGGCACGTTTCGATGCGTCGACGCTGAACGAATGGCTCGAGACCTTCCCGCGAAGGCTTCTGCCCCTCGTCTTCGACGCTTTTGGGCACGCTGCATTTACGATCGCCTAGTGAATCCGACGTTCGGTGAGCGAATTCGTCGTCTAACTCTTTCAAGGTCGTGGGTTTTCCCGTTCGCCGGGGCGAACGCTACTCTGGTCGGTTATGCCAATCCAACAAACTGAGATTGCCGGCTTTCGCGCTCACTTCCGCAAGCCTTTCACTTGTTCCTGGCGCCAACTATGATCAATTTTGCATCAGTACCCAGCCCATCGATCAGGCTGCCCATTAGCCTTGCCGTCTGGAGCCGTCGCGAGAATCACGCGGGCGCCTCCAAAACCGGAAAGGTCCCTGGCAACATCCTGCGAACGGGCGTCTATATAAATTCGTGCGCCGAGTTTCAACGCGAGACTCTTCTTATCTGCTCCCCCTTATCGCGACAGTCTCGAAACCGAATTTGCTCGCGAATTGAATACCTTAATGGCCGAGCCCGCCGACACCCTGGATTTGCGACAAGGTCGCAAGGCCGAGCACCGCTGTTGCGCAAGGCGTTGAAAGTAGTGACGCCTGCACACATGAGGGGCGCAGCATCCTCAGGCACTAGATCGCCCAGGAATACTAGAAAGCGCGTCGATTGGCGCGAACACGAATTCTGCATACCCACCTCGTAGCTGATGCCCGGAATTTGCAGTTTCGCGCAGGTTATGAAGTCGCCGCGGCAAGACTGACATTTGCCGCAGTATCCGCCATGCCAGCCGATTCCCACCCGATCACCGACCGTCCAGGGATCAGTACCTTCTCCGAGCGCATCGATGACATCGAAATGAATCAACATTCCGATGCTCACGGCTATATTCATGCCAAAGGCCATTGACGCTCATATCGGTTTGAGCCAGCGGCACTTCTCCGTTTCTGCGGCCGTCAGTCCTTCGCCCCAGGGACCGCGACGCGCCTCGGGCAGATTCTTGAACGGACACGTTTTCGTTTCGAGCCCTTCGAATCGTTTGAAAAGAGCAGCCCGCAGCGCTGGCGTGAATCCGCCGCGATATGAGGTGCTAATTCGCGTAGAAATAGTGCGGCGGGATGCGTCGGCATTGATGAGAGTAAGTACCGGGAGGGGGATACCGGTACAGACTTTCACCATGAAGCAGTCGGCCATCCCGCAGCAATTGCATCCTAATCGGCACTATATTCCCCATAGCGAATCACGAAGGCGGGCGGGTAAAAAATAGTACGGCGGGTCCCATATCTCCGCGCGGCCTCCGTCTAATCTGACGCAAGGTCCCAAGTGGCACGCGTCAACAATCCCGCTCGCCAGGAATACGGTTATGCAGAGCACAAATCAACCGAATAGCGGTGGATTTTGATCGAATCACGATGGATAGTCCCAGATATAGGAATCGAGTCCGATGTTGATCCCGCGTAACGGTGGTCCTCCCGCTGGCCTTACCACTATTTGCTCGACCAGTCGAAAACACGTCAAGCAAGGCCTGAGGAGGTCCGCCGGTAGGACAACCTCGCCCCTCCTGCAATTCGATCGCGGTGCTGATTTTCCCCGGCTGGCGATTTTGCCGATCTCATCTATACCCACACGGTGAGAGACCGTAGTGATCAAAGATCGGCGTCGCGGTTGGTGGCTATGGGAAGCATGGACAAATTTGCTGCGGGAGTATTCGTCGGCGCCAGCCTCGGTGCTGCTGTGGCTGCGGCGACCAATTCGAGTCTTGGCAAGCTTGATAACTTAAGACTCGCGGCCGGCGCTTTCCACTGGAAGTGTGCCAACAAAATCCTCGCCCAGGTTGCGCGTGGACTGGACATTTCGAGCCCGCCTGCTCCGGCCCTGATCGCTTATCTGGACAAGCTCTATTTGAATCTCCGGCACGGTGACTTCGACGTGGGGATCGTGATTGAACTGACCGCGATGCGCGGAAATGAGACCGGGGTAAAATAATCGTGACCGTCTCTCGGTTCAGAGCGCGATGCTGGGCGGCGACCCCGGATAGCTCAAAAAGAAGAGGCAAAACCATGGAACTCAAAGTGGCGAAGACCGAGGGTGGCCAACCGGCCGAGCGGCAGCGCGAGATCGCGCGGCCAAGACCGCGGCTGAAGCTGGAAAAAGGTTTCTTAGGCCTAGGCGAGTTCGCCTCGCCGGAGGAGCGCCGCGCGGCTGGTAGGGTGTTGCGCGACAAGGTGCCGCGCGAAAGTCACGCCGAGTGGAAGGAGTCTGCCCGACGCCCGGACCCAATCGATATCCTGATCGCTTCCAACCGGGGACGCATGCCCCAGCTGGTGCCGATTCGCCACAGTCGGATGCTGACTTCGCCCTTCGCCTTTCTGCGCGGCTCGGCCGCGGTGATGGCTGCGGACCTCTCCAGGACCCCGGTAAGCGGGTTGCGCGTTCAGGCGTGCGGCGATTGCCATCTGATGAACTTCGGCGCCTTTGCCACGCCCGAGCGCCAGATGGTCATGGACATCAATGACTTCGATGAGACCCTGCCGGCGCCTTGGGAGTGGGACCTGAAACGGCTGGCAGCCAGTATCGTGGTCGCGGGCCGCTATATTGATTTCAAGGAGCGCGATGCGCTGGCTGCCGCCACCAGCGCGGTCCGCTCATACCGGCGTTGGATGGCGCGGTACGCGGACATGCGCACTCTGGAGGTCTGGTACGACCACATCGACATGGAGCAGGTAATCTCGGCAAACTCGAAAGTCGCCCCGGAGGCGGTGAAGCGGTTCCGTGCGCGGATAGCCAAGGCGCATGGGCGCAGCGTGGTCGAGCAGGATTTTCCCAAGTTAACCGAGCGCAACGGCGGCCGGCCCCGCATCAAGGACAACGCCCCCCTAATCTTCCATCCACCGGAGAGCGAGCTAAAGGAAGTCCACGCGAGCATCGCTGCGGCATTCAAGCTGTATCGGGAGTCGCTAGCCGACCATTCTCGCGTTTTGTTCGACCGATTCAAATTCTACGATCTCGCTGTAAAAGTGGTTGGCGTCGGCAGCGTCGGTACATTCTGCCTGGTGGGGTTGTTCATGGCCTCTGACAGCGACCCACTGTTTCTTCAGGTCAAACAGGCCAACTCCTCGGTGCTTGAACCCTATACCGGCAAGAGTGCTTACTCCAATCACGGGCAGCGCGTGGTGGTGGGCCAGCGCTTGATGCAGGCGGCCAGCGACATGATGCTGGGCTGGACCTTCGGCAAGTTTTTAGGCCGTCATTTCTATATCCGCCAGCTTCGCGACATGAAGCTTTGCGCGATCATCGAAGGCTGGGAACCCGCGGTACTGAAGGCGTATGGGAAACTGTGCGGCAGGATCCTGGCGCGGGCACACGCCCGTTCCGGCGACCCGGCGATGATTTCCGGTTATCTCGGCAATAGCGACGTCTTTGACCAGGCTGTGACAAAGTTTGCCGGGGGCCTATGCAGACCAGACCGAGCGCGACCACAAGGCACTGCGCAAGGCGGTGGGTGACGGCCGCCTGGAGGCAACGACCGAATAGCGCAGGCGCGCCTGCATGGACAGCCCGCTGAATGACCAGGCCTCCGGCAACTTGCGCCCGCGGAACATTGAACCGGAAAGCCGTTTCCGGCCTATCCGCTTATCGAAGGTGGCCCGGAGCCATATTCATGAAACGGCTGCCGCCGCTCGCAGCAACAGAAGAAAACAGATTGGACCTTGCGCCGAATCTACGAGCACAGGCTGCCTTGGCCGCGAGGACATCGCAGCGGGCGACGCGAGAATCTACCTCAATATCGAAACCGTCGGATGCCGCACCCGAGCCGGGAAGAGTGAACGAGGAGAAGCCTCGAAGCGCGAAAATTCGTCCACACAAGTTGAAGAAGAGCCACTAATTAATGCCGAAGGAATCGAAAGTGGAGCAACGGAACGGACAAATGAAGTCAAAGGGTTTTCGCTCAGACTCCGTACTCCGTAACCCTGAGGAGAGGCCGGGCGAAATGACGGCATGCCGGCGACCGCGGCCGATGGCTCGGGTACCGTTCCTGACGCTGCTCGTGATCGGATGGATGATGGTTCCGGTTGCTTCACTCGCAAAGGCTCAAACAGCACCAACGTCGTCCGCACTCGAGCAGGAAAAACTTGAGCGGGACTTCACCGACCCACTTTCGACTCTACCTCAGATCATCTTCAGAGATAGCTACTCACCTGCAACTTACGGCACCAACGTTCAAACCAATCAAGCTATCATTAGACCCATAATCCCACGCATACCGTCCAGCTCATTATTCCCCTTCGTCCAGTTGATCCGGCCTACTTTCGCATTAGTGACAGTCCCCAGTCCCAAGGGTGGAAGCCGCACTGAGTTCGGCGACTTGCCGTTATTCGATGTGGCTGTTCTGCCCTGGCCCGATAGAAAGAAGACCGGCCCCTTGATTGCTCTCGGACCGACTTTCGTCTTTCCGACCGCGACCTCCAAAAGCGCCGGCCGGGTGCATGGCAGGCTGGTCCGGCGTTCGGCGCCATCTACACTGGTGTTCCCGGGTTGCTCCTAGGCGTCATTGCACAGAACCCGATTTCCTTCGCTTACACCTCACCTGACCGGCCGCCTCAAAACACTTTCCAGATCCAACCCGTTCCGGCCCTTCACCTCTGGGGTAAATGGTATTTGCGCTCCGCGGAAGCAAACTGGGCGATGGGTTGGCATCGTCATTCGCCGACGACATTACCGCTGAGTCTGGGAATGGGGCGTACGTTTGTGCGTCCAGGGCTGCGCCGATGAGTTTCTTTGTCACGGGACAATGGATGCTGTATCGGCAATTTGCCCCGATCGCGCCTCAGACGACGGTCAATTTTGGGATGACGATCGCCTTTCCACAGCTCAGACCTTGGTAAATGGCAATCAAACGTGCGGCGCGTGCGTGATTTCGCCCAGGTCAATGAGTTGCCGATCGCAACACGCGAAGTGGCCTTGGGCGCGTCTGAGCTGCTTGAGATCGATGCGTGTGGCTTTGACAAGATGGACCGCGCGATTCTCGCCGCGATAATCGACAAATTCGATGGCGGCCCGGTCGGCGTCGAGACCCTTGCTGCGGCGGTCGGGGAGGAATCGGACACCATCGGTGATGTCTACGAGCCCTACCTCTTGCAGGAAGGATTCATTGCCCGAACCGCGCGCGGTCGTGTTGCCACGCAGCGTGCGCACACACATTTGGGCCGTGCCCGCCTCGGCACGTTGCTCTAGGACACTCAAGGCATGACTCGCAGGTGCTTTAAAGGAACGTAACTAATATTCATGTGCGGCCGTTTTGCACTGAGCGAAGAGAATAGAGATTTCCTTGCCTTCCGCATCTCGGTCGATGCTCTCGCCGCTCACGGGCCTCGCTACAACATCGTAGGGCTGCAATGTCGTTTCGTGATTACGACAGACGGTTCGCTACGGTGGAACGCCCGACCTTAGGAACTGTGGCGGCTGAACGGTAGCGTCTGGTTGACGTTTCGTGATGGCTTACTGATCAATGATTAAGTCGCCGGAGGGTTCGAATTCATTTCGCTCCCACCATTCAGACTCTAAGGTTTCCGACACGTCGGAGAATCGAGCAAAATCGGCGCGAGTGTGCTGCGCCGCAAGCAGCAGAGAAGAAAGGCAGCTAATGCCGATTATGGTGAAGCGCGCTAGTAACGCTGATCGCGCAAGGTACGTGCTGCGCACATCTCCCAGCGCGCACCGGCGAAAGGATCAGACGATCAAAATCTCTCAGGAACAAGAATCATGAAACCCGAGGGGGTGGGCCAAATCTAAGTATCAAAGTGGGCCAGACCGGATTGTCAAAAGCAAAGCAGCAACTGGATCAGATCGTCATCGTGATGCGGGTCAGACAGGTCTTCAATAATATGAGCCTCAAGCTCGGCCCCGCGACATTTACCTATTTCCAAACCGCAACCGTTCGTTTCTAAAAGATCGTGGATCGCCGAATACTGGCATTTGACGCCGGCATAGCGATGGTTTAAGAATCGAGCGGTTTTTAAAGTCAGAAGGAAGATTTTGACTCAATCCGGTTTCGATAGAAATTTTGCATTTGGCTTTACTAAACCCATTAGCATCGGGTGGGGCTCTAGTGACTAGCGAGAAGGGAGGATTCAAGGTGCGAAGAAGACTCGGAACATACCTGATGTGGGTAGCCGTCTTGGGGATGGTTTCCGGTTGTGCGTCGATGAGCGACCGGCAGCAGTGCATGCTGATCGGCGCGGGTGGGGGCGCATTCGTTGGGGGATTAGTGGCAACTGGGACGGTCGCAGTCCACGGTCGTAGTGACCAATACGCCTGGGCGGTTCCCGCGGGCGTGGTAGGGGGCGCCCTGATCGGTGGCTTGGCTGGCTACCTGATGTGTCCGCCACCGCCGCCACCACCGCCACCGCCGCCACCGCCGCCACCACCGCCGCCACCACCGCCGACCACCGCCGCCGCCGGAGAAGATCGTGTTGCGCGGGGTGCACTTCAACTTCGACAAGTACTACATCCGCAATGTGGACAAGCCGGTGCTGGATGAAGCGGCGGAGACCTTGAAGGCGAATCCGAACGTGAAGATTTACGTCAACGGCTACTGCGACGCGATTGGGTCGGTGCCGTACAATCTGAAGCTGTCGCAACGGCGTGCGGAATCGGTCGCGGCATACCTTGAGGACAAGGGTATCCCGGCGAGCCAGTTAATCCCGCAGGGCTTTGGCAAGACGCACTTCGTGGCGACCAACCATACGGCCGAGGGTCGGGCAGAGAACCGCCGGGTCGAGTTGGTGCCGGTCGACCAATAGCAACCATCACGCGTGCCGCGGCGTCGCTCGACGCCGCGGCACGCGGGTGCCTTTCAACTCAGGACTCATGCAACCCGACGCTTGCGGGATTGGATAGAGTGATGCCCGCGCGCGAGCTCACGGGCAACTGTGCTCCGCAAAAATTCCCGGGCTTGACTTGAGACGCGCTAAAAAGTCGCAAGCCCATGGCTCAACCGTGGCTGGGCACAAACTCGTAGAGATGCGCGAAGGAGCGTTCGATCCGCTCGCCCCGTTGACGCATCAGGCGCCGGCCGCGCGCGCCACGAAGCTGCCGCCGATTGGCGTACACCGGGATCTGGGCCTGAGGCTCCTGCGACCAATCGCGGCGACCACGGTCTGGCTCCGCGACGTAAGTCCGGAGGCCTACGGCCTTCACCACGGGCTGTTAGCACAATCAGCTGTTGGCGCAGGACGAGATTCTCGGCCTCAAGCCGCGCTCGCCGCGCCAACCATGATCGGATAACAAGCAGCAGCTGAATGAGCAACGCGACCATCGATCGCCTCTTTACCATACGCCCATCCGTACGTCACCCGGATAAGGTTTTCGGCAGGCACAAGAGCAACGCCAGGGAGTTTTTCAACCGGCTAATGGATTGCTTCGGCGCTAGCCGGATGATGTGGGGCTCGAACTTTACCGCCACCAACCGGCAGTCTCAAAGCGGAGCCGCCTACCTGTCAGGTTGCCGGCGTTTGCCCCACATCAACATCCACATAAATCGCCTGCTTCATATCCGTCCTTTCATCTTACCCGTCCCTGCACGATTCGGGCTCTGTTGGCCCAGGTGACTGTTCGGGCTAGTGGCAGAAATTATCGGGTGCGATGACCTGTCCCAAAGCACTCCCTCGCCCGGTCTTGCAGACCCGAAATCCCCGCGATCTATCGCACCCAATTCTCACTTCATCATCTCAAGCAGACAAAATGCGATGCGGGTCAAGGAGGCTCACCGCGCAGCGCGATCATTGGCCAGGAAAAGAATCCTGTCCTGCGGCTCGCAGAGTGGCATGCTTCGCTTCTCGGATTCCTAAACCCTGCTCATCACCATCCCGGCCATCGCGTCACGGGTTCGGAATGGATCATTAGTATCCAAACAGCGTCAACTGCAGAGGCGCTCGAGAGCGTCGCGCCATACGAGCGCTTGAGATCTGAATCAACCCCTGAAACGGCTGGTCGAGCTCTCCACTTACGCGCCAACTGCAGTCATTCGTTCGTTGATCTCCCACAGCCGTTCGGCAACATTCAGGTCGTACGATTCCTTGTTGGAGATCTTTTCCTTGCAGCTGGCGTAATACTTTCCGGTGACGCCTTCGGCCTTGGCTGAGGAGGCTAAGTAGATCGTAGTCTGGGTGCCCTGCTCCGGGGTTTTAAGAAATAGCCTTCCGGCCCTCATGATGACCTGCGCAAGCGTGCCGTTGTTGGTCCATAGACCGCTTGCGATACCGCCCGGATGAAGGCAGTTAACGCTGACGCCGGTTCCTCCAAGGCGCCTCGCCAACTCATAACTGAATAGGATATTCGCCAGCTTCGACTGGCCGTAGGCGCCAATCGTCCTGTAACGCCGCTCGCCGCCTAGATCGTCGAAATTGATCTTTCCAAACCGGTGCGCTTCCGAGGCGACGTTCACGATCCGCGCGGGTGCGCTCTGCTTGATGCGGTCGAGCGGCAGCATCGTCAGCAGGAAGTACGCGAGATGGTTGACCGCGAAGACCATCTCGATTCCGTCCTCGGTCATGATCCTCTTTGTATTGCCCAGACCGGCGTTGTTGACTAAAACATGCAGCGGCCTACCAGTGGCCAAGAATTCGGCCGCGGCCGCTCGAATCTGCTTCTGCGACCCGAGATCGGCGTTAAGCAGATGAACGTTCTCGTTGCTGGTCCTCTTCCGAATCTCGGCCACTGTCCTCATCGGCGCGCACCTTGTCCCGGTAAGTCAGGGACAATTCTCGTTAGGGGTGAAGGGTCGGCTTGAGTGAGACTAGGCGAGGTGTGCCCGCATTCGCGACACCATCAATTTTGGATTATTCAACCAACTTATGACTCAGGACACTTGTATCGCGCACCGTGGTCGTCACCCAATCGTCTTGTACGATGACTAAGATGACGCCGAAGTACTTTACCATTGTGCTCGATTGGTGATCGTTAACTGGAACTCTGCACAGGTGTCCTCTTCTATATCCTGCTTGATCCTAATAGTAATCAATTCTCCGGAGAATTTCTAAGGCTCGAGACTCTATATTGCCGATCCGGGGGAATCGCATCGACGGCTCGGCTTTGTGAAGAACAACCTAAAACGACAGCTCGCGGGTTGGCTGCGGCGATACCGTGGGCACTCAGTAAGCCGCTTTTCTCGCCACTCAGACGGCACTGCCGGTTCGAATTCCTTCCGCTCCGCTACCGAGTCCCGGTCTCTGGCGATACCTCTTCCGAATCACCGTGCCGAAAGACGATGAAATCCTCTGCCGGTCCGTAGTGGTCGGCCAGGTCCCAAGTGGTAAAGCCGGTACGGTGATAGGTGAACATTTCGGCGACGGCGGACCTCCGCTCGATCTCACCATGGGCCCCACACACCTGCCACATTCCGTTGAGCAGTCGGTAAATCGTGAGGCCGGAAGCTAATCCGAAGAGTGCGGTGGGTGTTTGGTGACGGCAGTTAAGCGGCCGTCTCGCTTGCCTCAACTCCTCGACCCGGCTCACCGTCAGCGCATCGGCTAGTCGGTTCAGCTAGCGCGACCTGAGCCATGAAATGTTCTTCAGTCCCCGCAGCCTTCGAATTCCTGACGCTCGTCCAGCGGGCATGGCCCGATTCTAACAGGTTTACTCCGGCTTCCACCTGTATAGCGAGACGCTGGCCGGGTGCATATAAGTGCGATTTAGTTCTTTAGATAACCAAACGAGAGGGGTGGATACGTAGCAGTTAAAATTGACATGAACTAGGGTCCTTGAGCGAAGACCCGGTAAGAGGTCCCGTGCGCAGAGCCAAAGGCGTGGCCTTTGCGTTCTGGCCACTGGAGCCTCGAAGAGAGGTGGGTCATGAAATAATCGCCCGACAATCTGACCGAGACCGCGAGTTCCCAGCTCGTGTCAAAGTGCCCGGGTAAACTGACTAGCGTGCAGACCGAACTCACGATGCGAGAGTGGGTGTTAGTGCAATGGTACACCGTGTCTGCTACCTCCGTCTGCCAATAGAGTGTGCGATTTCCAGTTTAGAGGGGAAACGACCGTGAAGAACAAGAATCTGACTTTGATGGCCTCTCTCGTTGTCGTAGTTCTCGTCCTCATGAGCGCTGCGAGCAGAGCTGCGGACGAATGGTTCGTGCTCAGCGAACAGACGATCAAATCTGTCGATCAAGGCGTGGAGTTGAAGAGCGAGGGGGGGCGGTGGAAGACAAAAGTCAAGCAGATCAAGATCAGCGTCGAGGGCGCCGACGTGGAGATCACGAAGGCCGTTCTCAGCTGGGACAATCGCCCCGACGAGACGATCACGGATATTGGAGTTCTGAAAGCAGGAGGATCGACGACTCCGAAGGATGCGCCGGGTCGAAAGGCCCGGCTCACTGCGGTGACGGTTCAGTACAAAATCGTTGGTGACGCACCGACGGCGGTGCTCAAGGTCTGGGGATACGACTGAGCGGAATAGGTAAAACGAGAGAAGCTCAAGTGTGAAGTCAAAAGGAGACAAATATATGAAGCGAGTCGCCGGGGCATCCCTTCTACACGCGACTGAATGCGCTGCTGGACGCCGACAACTTCGATCGGTTTGTCGAAGGCCAGTGAGCCAGGTTTTACGCGCCGGTGATGGGACGGCCGAGCCTCGCGCCGGGTCGGTACTTCCGGTTGCTGCTAGTCGGCTACTTTGACGGGATCGACTCGGAACGGGGGATGGCCTGGCGCGCCAGCGACCCGTTGGCGGTACGCGCTTTTCTGCGGCTGCCCTGCCCATATGTAGCTGAACATTCCGCTCTGCTGGTGGTCCACCCCGCGCATCACCGCCTCCTCCGCCTCCAACCACTTCCTGCTCCACTATATATTGCCGTGCGGAAAACTCATCGTCTTTCGGCATCCTTGTATGTTGACGAGGTGGTACAAGAATCAGAGCTGGTGGTGCGGCAGATCGGTGCATCCTTGGGAGCAAAATCCCGTCTAGCAGCGAGGGTCGCTGCGCCACCGTTAGCGCTTAGCCCGAACGGTTGTCAGGGAAGGACATCCCGGATCGCAAGGCGGGGCAAGCCGCGCTGAGGAGGGTGAAACATGGAGGAGGTGAAACGGTTTGTCGGGATCGACGTCGCCAAGGTGGCACTGGATGTATTCATCGGGTCGGCCGGCGCAGCCTTTTCAGTGACGAATGACGAGGTCGGAATCCGGGAGTTACTCAGGCACCTCGCGCCGGATGACTTCGTGATTCTGGAAGCGACCGGTGGCTTGGAAATGCCTGCCGCCAGTGCCCTGGCAGCTGCTGGGATCGCAGTGGCGATAGTTAATCCACGCCAGGTGCGTGACTTTGCCCGTTCCGCCGGCCGACTGGCCAAGACCGATCGGCTGGATGCCGAAGTGCTGGCGGTGCGACCCGCGGCACGGCCGTTAGCCAACGAACAGGCCCAAGAGCTCGAAGCACTGGTTACCCGGTGGCGACAGTCGGTCGAGATGCTGACGGCGGAGAAGAATCGCCGGGCCAGAGCCCCAAAGATTTTGCACCATAGCATTGACGAGCACATCCGATGGTTGGAAAAGCGCCTTGCCGGTTTCGACGATGAACTTGGTGAGTTGATTCGTGACACTCCGTTGTGGCGGGAGCGTGATGAGTTGCTGCGCTCCGTGCCCGGGGTCGGCAAGGTGCTCTCAATTACTCTACTCGCACAATTGCCTGAACTGGGAATGCTCAATCGAAAGCAGATCGCCGCGCTGGCCGGGCTGGCACCATTTAACCGTGATAGTGGAACACTGCGCGGCAGCCGTTGCATCTGCGGCGGACGTGCCCAAGTCCGGCGCGTCTTATATATGGCAACGGTGGCTGGAGTCCGCAGCAATCCCTCAATCAGAACTTTCTATCTGCGGTTGCGTACTAATGGTAAACAGGCCAAGCCCGCGCTCATCGTCTGTATGCGCAAGTTCCTCGTTATTCTCAATGCCATGCTTCACAGCAAAACTCACTGGCAAACACCTGCGCTCACTTCCTCCACTATTGCCCTTTCTCCCCTTCCGGGCGCGGTTTCCGAACACGGTTGCTGCTAGTGTCGTGTCCCATAAATAACTTTACATAGTCGTTGAAGTTTAGCGAGAATTGAATCGGCGGTAGCGGTCCAGACGAAGGGACGTTTGTGAGTGTTGTAGAGGAGTGACGTAGCTGTCGATTTTGTGGATCAGTTCGCGCACGTTGCGGAACGAGCCGCGGCGGATCGCTTGATGGGTGATGAGCGCGAACCAGCGCTCGACCTGATTGAGCCAACTCGCGTAGGTGGGGGTGTAATGGAGATGGAAGCGCGGATGGCGCGCGAGCCAGGCCTTGACCCGTGGATGCTTGTGCGTCGCGTAGTTGTCGGCGATCAGGTGCAAATCGAGTTCGGCCGGGACACGTGTGGTCGAGATGATTGAGAAAGGCCAGGAATTCCTGATGTCGATGGCGCGGTTTGCACTGCGTGATGACCGCGCCGTTCGAGCACGTTGAGTGCCGCAAAGAGCGTCGTGGTGCCGTGCCGATAATAGTCGTGGGTCACCCCTTCGACGTAGCCGAGTCCCATCGGCAGCACCGGCTGGGTGCGCTCCAAGGCCTGGATCTGCGACTTTTCATCCACGCACAATACCAGCGCGTTGTCGGGCGGATTGAGATAGAAGCCCACCACGTCGCGCACCTTCTCGACGAAGAACGGGTCGGTGGAGAGCTTGAAGCTCTTGGTGCGATGCGGCTGGAGCCCGAACAGCGCGAAGTAGCGCGCCACCGTGCTCTTGGAGATGCCGGTGTGCGCCGCCACACTGCGCACGCTCCAATGGGTGGCGTTGGCCGGCCGGCTGTGGAGCACCTTGCGCATCAGCGCCGCCACCTGCTCATCGTCATAGGCTGCGCGGCCGTCCCGGACGCAGTTCCCCGTGCAGCCCGGCAAGTCCACGTTCGCGCCAGCAGCGTCGCCAATGGCTGATGGTCGGAACGCTGACCCCGCACCGCGCGGCGATCAGTCTGATTGGATAGGCCCTCAGCCGACATCAGTACGATCCGCGCGCGCCGCACCAGCGAGTGCGGCAGACTGCGCGAGCGCGCAATTGCGCCCAACTGTTCAATCTCAGCCGCACTCACCACCACCGCTACGTTGGGCCTGCCCATGGAGCGTCATGATACCAAATCGCGTACCAAATTTAAATAAGTTATTTACGGGACACTACACTAGAGTGATACGCGGCTGCGTGATCGCGGCTACGCTGGCGGCGATCGCCCTCACCGTATGAACGATACCACGCTGGTCCGCTCCAATGTGCAACTTCGTTCCGAATTGACAGTTGCGGCCCTCGCGAGTCTGCTTCAACTTAAGTCGCGGATCGCGCTGGCGTTCTTGGTCGAACTCCGCACCGCGATTATGGTCGCGTCCACCATGGTTCCCGCTCGCAGCAGCGGTTACCGTTCTTCCAACCCGCTGATCGAATTGAAGGTCGCCTGATCAACCCATGTTACTCCAGTACATGGCGAAAGCGCAAAATCGTGGTCTCGTGCGGCACCACCTCGTTGCCCAGTTCGACCCGGAAAAATCGAGGCCGTCTTCTTGTCTTTGGGCAACGATTGTGCCAGCCCGTCCCGACCGGAAACGGTAATGACGCTCAGCTCCCCGACTCCTTTTCGAGCGAAATTGCGATTCCCCGCCAAAGACTAACCACCAACTCATCGCCAACCTTAAGCAGCTTGAGCTTCTGCGGATAACGCGCTTTGACCGTTTCGACCGCTTCGTCAGAGCCTTTCACGGTGATCGTCCCCTTGGCCTGGTCGATCGCAACGACGGAGACAAGAATACTTACCTGTCCGGCCGCCACCGCACCCGGAACCTCGCCCGGCACCGCCGTCGATATCCCTTCCTTTACAGAGGCGCCCGGTATGCTTTCGCCGGGTTGCTTCTTTCGGATTGTGGCGACTTCATAGAAGCGCGCAACGAACGGCTCGCCCACCTTTACCGCCGCTAGGTTGTAGGGATTTTCAACCGTGAGGGTTACTTTCCGCCCCTCTGGTCCCTCGAGTGTGACCAGCTTCGCGGCCTTGTCGACAGCCCATATCTTGCCGTGTATGGTCTCCACAGTCGCCGAACCGACTCCTTCGACGTTCGCCGCAGCAGACGCGTCCGCGGACTTCCCTGATTGCGCCCAACCGGCAGAAGTCAATCCGATACCAACTGCAACGATTGCTATAATTGTTAAAATCACAAGTGCCCGTCGCTTAATTATCATTTTTCCTCTCCTATCCGGTGATGGATCATCGATTACGTCGTAATACGCTTGTCCAGCTCGGAAGTCTACGTGAGGTTGTCGTTCATAGTCTGCAAAACCTTAGGAAATCGAGACGGCGACTTGATGCTTGGGTCACAGGGTTTCGGATTCACTGCAGCAGCCAAGGAATCGCCCGAAAGCTTCGGTTTCTCTTTCAAGCCACCGGGAGGATTCCACCACTTGATCTGGGTAAGTGGACGCGGGAGGTCACCGCAATAGGTGTGTAAATGAGATCAGGCGGCGCGGCGCTTCGGGTTAGCTTCCTGCACTGGCATTCCGTCTTCGGGCCGATGGTCTGTATGTGAAAGGTTTCAAACTACGAGCAAGTCGCTCCACTACGGATCGCGGTTCTTCCCTTCTCCGACCGCGGAAGCGCCAATTTCGTGGTTGACGAGATTCCTCTGACGTTTCGTAACAAGGAGCAGCGGGCGGATTGGGCGTGGACAGACAGCAATCGTATGCGTCGAGCTCTCAACGGTTAGCTCGCTTCGCGCGAATTTGTTCAAGCCGACGTGATCCAGGTTGACGCAATTCTTAAGGAATATGGAATCGATACAAAAGAGAAACTCGACGCTGTACCGCCCGAGACTTTAGAAGATGGCTGGGCGTGGACGCGGTAATCTATAGCGAAATCCGACACTACGAAGCGTACTATGCGTTTCTGATTGCTGCCTGGTAGGTCGGAGCTGACGTCAAAATGGTTTCGACCCGCACTGGCGAGGAACTCTACTCCGCTACCGGCAGCCGTTACAGCGTTGATCTTCGGCCTGCATTCGACCTGATGAGTATAGCAATTAGTTCTGGTCTGTCGTTGCTGCAATTGCGTGACATTTCGCTCGCTCGTGCCGAAGAGGAGGACGCACGCGAAATGGTATTGGGCATACCGCGCTCGGAGAAGCTCAGAAGCCAATTGATTGAGCTGGCCCCATGATGATCAGGTTGAACTGGAGTCCGCAGCGCAAACTAACAGCAATTCGAGTGCAGCCAATCCGGAGCCCCCTCGTCTGCCGGAAGTGCGAATTTCGTACTCGAGTCCTGATACTCAACAATGACTAATGGTCGCGGGAGATTTCGCCACTCCGCCTGGTGTGCGTGCGAGCCTAAAATCAGAATTCACAATTTCACAATATGGACTTCCGTTGACAAACCAACACCAGCGGGCGTTAGTGTGCACCAACCGCCCAGGTCTTCTGCTGCCCGAGGGTCGCGATAGATTCGCTCGGCTCCGCCCATTCTGTCCAGAATTCGCCGGAGCACACCTTAAGCCGGAAGCAAACCGGAATCTAACCGCACTCTCAAAATTCGATATATCACTTGAAGTTCAGATGCAGCCTCGGAAAGGAGCATAATCAAGATGAAAAAATTTATTGCGGGTGTGGTGGTCGGTTTCTTGGTGAGTTGTGGAGCGGGATTCGCGACCCAAGGTTTCGACCATAATGGGGTCTTTTGGAATAAACTCAGCAACAGGGCCAAAACCGCCTACATAAATGACTACGGCGACGCGATGCAGGTCAGTGCCGGCAAGCTCGACTCTTTGAGTATCGCGGCGGACCTCTTCCACTGGCGCGGTGCTACAAAGATCATCAAGCAACTCTCGCACGAACTTTCGACCGCCGATTTGACACCGGATCAGGCGCTCGAGGAACTCGACACCCTCTACGCCAATCCGAAGTACAACGAACTCGACCTCGGACAGGCGTTGCGCTTGCTGGCGGCTCGGGCGCCCGAACAGGGCGCAGACGACCATGCGACGGACGGCGCCAGCACAGGAGGCAGCCCCTCAACCGCCTCGCCGCTCGACGAAGTAGCGTGGCTCACGAAAAACCGTGAATGGCCCATAGCAGCCGCTTGCATTACTGAGGGGCGTCCATAACGGTGGACGCCTTTTGCTCTCCTATAGCCTTCACGATCATCGGTTTTATCTCGTAGATGTAGTGAGGGCTGTCAGGGTAACGACCCGCCTGACCGGGTTACCTTCGCGATCATGCCTTACACGGAAGGGCCAGAGCGTCGGCGGTCTTCCAGCTGCAGCTATACTGCAACAATTAGCTCATGTCCGGCGGGAAAAGCGGTTAGTCTTGGTGAATACCGTTTGTATTCGCCCAACATAGCGCACCTTCGGTTCACGGTTCGGAAAGGCGCACCAGATTCCTTTCACTACCTTCTCTTCGTTCTGCCGGACAGTGCAATTGAAGGTGCGGAATGAGAATCACGACAGAGGCGTCGGCTGACGGTGGCACAGAGCTGGAGACGGATCGAGAACTTCACCGAGCGTTTGTTGTCCTGCACATTGTTTTTATTCGAACACGCGGCGGAGGCAGATTTGCAGACAGTTCAGCCGCTATCATTCTCGCGCGCGAAACCGACGCGCCGGGGGCACTCGCCGCGCTAAAGCAGGCCGGAATACGAGGGCTGGCGTCGTGATTTGACCAAGTGCAACGGTCAGTCTGACGTCCAACATTCTGTAGGCTGTTACGTCTCGCCGCGGTCGGCTTCAGAAGAGGGTCGAGCGCATCTCATCGTCGACGGCCAAGGCAAGTCGCGACGAACCTTCCTTCGCAATCAGGCCGGTGCATTCCGCAGTCATTCCGGGAGCGATCCAGGGCGATATGAACGGCCGGCGCGTTCCGTCCCGTTGGGCATGCTCCGGGGCGATCTACGCTGCGAAGATAGCAAGGGTATGTGTCGGTCCCGTGGCGCGACCTCGCCAACAAAGCTCAACCTGAACGTTTTAAGAACGACCCTGCGGTTCGCCGGGAGACGGCATCGTAACGAACATTGGTTCCGATCAAGAAGATACTGCAGCTGCCCTGCATCTCAAGGCTCGCTGGTTCCTTCCCGTGGCCTTCCTTGGGACCATTGCAGTGATCGTCTTTCCGTTTTTCTAGTGATATTCTCCGTGCGACGGTCGAATGGTACAGGCTGGGATTCTCGCGACGCCGCGTCTCGGCATCCCCGTTAGAAGCAGTCTTTCCGCTTTCTGATTTCTTCAGTTAATAGACGAACTAGGCCGGTGTCGGCATTCGAAGTTAACGTTCATCAATTAAGTCGCACAGGAGGAACAGAGAAATGAATAGAAACCGAGCGGCTGCGCTTCTTATGATTCCAATCGTGCTGGGATTGTTCTCCGGCGTCGCGTTGGCGGACTTGGCGCCGACCGCAGCCGAGATCAATCGTGACGTGAGTACCGCGCTGAACCGCCTGTACCAGGACAACGAGGCAGCTAGGGCGCTTGGCGCCAAGGCGAAGGGAGTTCTTGTTTTCTCGTCAATTAAGAAGGCCGCGTTTATTGTCGGCGCCCAATATGGCTATGGGGCGCTGCGCCGTGGTCAAAAGACGGTAGGCTATTATCGGACAGGTGCAGCCTCGTATGGCTTCCAGGCGGGCGTCAAGGCATTCGGCTATGCCTTATTTTTCATGACCGATTCAGCGTTAACCTATGTTGATCGGAGCGGAGGCTGGGCAATTGGTACAGGACCAAGCGTTGTGGTGGTTGACAAGGGTGCGGCCAGATCACTGACGACCACAAGTATGCGCGCTGATGTCTATGCGTTCGTCTTCGACCAGAAGGGGCTGATGGGCGGTATTGGAATAGAGGGGTCCAAGATAACAAGGATCACTCCGAGCAACTGAAATTTGATTCGTTTCGGGCGGTCGATTCGATCGGTCTTTGAGTTGATAACCGACCCTATAGAGGTCACCGCAATAGGTGTGTAAATTAGATCAGGCGGCGCGGCGCTTCGGGTTAGCTTCCTGCACTGGCATTCCGTTAGGGAGCCTCAGTATACCACAATCCTGCTGTGCGCTGAGGCAAGTCGCCAACTGAAAGAGTGCTGTGGCTGCACCTTCACGCGGACAAAATCAATGAGGCGATGCGAGGTCATAGTGATGCGTCTCTGGCGTTCTTGTTCCTCGCGGAACAAAACGCACGGTCTTCAGCTCGGCTGTTAGCTTTTACAATTGACGAAAAGTAATTCACCCCTTGTTGTCAAAGTGGTGGTCAACGGTCGATGGCGAACTATTACCGAAAGTTGTGGATCAGGTGCGGGGATGAAAGAGGCGGCGTACCCTTCCGCGTAGGCCACGCGAACCCCGGTGGGAGCCGGGTGGAAGGAGACGCCACCGATGCTGAAGGTAATGGAAAAAGGGGCCAGCCGGGAGTTGTTTGAGCTCGACGAGATCGCACTGGCAGGAGCGCGGCGGATGCTGATGGCGGCGCTTAAGATGGAAGCCGCCGACTACGTGGAGCGCCATGGTGATGAACGCGACGCCGAGGGGCGGGCGCTGGTGGTGCATAACGGTCGGTCAAAGGGGCGCAAGCTGACCTTGGGCGCGGGGACGGTGGAGCTGAAGGCGCCGCGGGTCAACGATCGCCGCCATGATGAGCAAGGTCAGCGCCAGCGCTTTAGCAGCCGCATTCTGCCGCCCTACATGAGGCGGTCACCCAAGGTCGCCGAGGTGTTGCCGATTCTCTATCTGCGCGGGCTCTCGACCGGCGATTTCCGCCCCGCGCTGGAAGGCTTGCTGGGCGAAGACGCGGCCGGTCTATCGCCGACCAACATCAGCCGACTGACTGTCTGCTGGGAAAAAGAATACACGGCTTTTCGCCAGGGCGACCTGGCCGGGCGCGAATACGTTTATGTCTGGGTCGACGGGGTACACTTTAACATCCGGCTCGAAGATGACCGGCTCTGCACCCTGGTCATGATCGGCGCGCGGGCCAACGGCGCGAAGGAGTTGCTCGCGGTCGAGGATGGCTACCGGGAGAGCGCCGAGAGCTGGAAGACGCTGCTGCGCGACCTCAAGCGGCGCGGGATGGCCGCGCCGGTGGTAGCGGTGGGCGACGGCGCGCGAGGTCTGGCCCGCGACGCGCGAGCAGGCCTGCTGGGTCCATAAGCTCGTCAACGTGCTCGACAAGCTGCCCCTCGGCTACAACCGCGTGCCAAGCGCGCGCTGCACGAGATGATGTACGCCGAGTGCCGCGCCGATTGCGAAACCGCACGTGCGCGTTTCGCGGCGGAGTTTCAGCCCAAGTACACCAAGGCGGTCGCGTCGCTTACTGCCAATTGGGAGCGGCTGGTTACTTTCTTCGACTTTCCCGCCGAGCATTGGAAGCATCTGCGTACCACCAACGTTATCGAGTCACCGTTCGCCACCGTGCGCTTGCGAGCGCGCGACCAGGGGCGCCGGTTCAAGAACCAAGGGACTGCTGATGGCCTTCAAGCTACTCGACATGGTGCAGCTGCGCTGGCGCCACCTCGATGGCGCGCAGCTATTGCCGCTGGTTCGTGGCGGGGTGAAGTTCGCCGATGGTCTTCAGGTCGATCCTGCGAAACACGTTACTCAGTCAACTGACAACCAACCGAGGGAAGCCGCCTGATCATGTCCGGTCGATCCACAACACTTGACAGCTACTCCCACTCGGCGTGCAGTCCACTGGTGCCAATTTTTCGAGCCATCAGTCGCCTTTACGTGCACACACCGCTAGTGAATGAGAACGAGCCGGGGGCCAGATTTTGAGATGCTCTCCCTTGATTCAATAGAACCTCAAGTGCGATCGTAAAGTCGTGGCGCTGGTCAAGGGTAAAAGGGTAACTCTACGAATCTTACTACCGATCACTATCGGTTTGTGGTTGCTGGCTGTGATTGCTCTTGGATATTGGCGACTGTTTTACGCGTGGCATTTGGGAAACGGCGCGATTTTCTTCTTCCACTCGCTGCCACTATTGGTTCTGAGCCTCCTGCTGATCGTTATTCTTGAAACTCTATTTTTCCGCTCTAAAGGCTGAGCCGGTTTAGTCTGGGGCCACCTGGGACTCACGGCCGTGCGGCCTTATTATAGTGCGTGCAGTTGTCGATCGTGGACTCGGCCACGTCCGCGCTGTCGACGCAAGTAGGTCTCATATTCCTCACGCAGACGGTCCAGCGCGGTTAACTTTTTCGCCGGCGGTTGCGGGGCGGTGGCGGTCCCGGCCTCGATCATATGACCGATGAACCGTCCCAGGCAGAACTTGGCATAGGTGCGAGCGCTGCCTGTGATCCCGCTCAGTACTGAGTGGCGAAGGCGCTCGGTGGTCGCTCCGTCGAGGTCACCGGCACCCAGAGGGCGTCTCTCGATTGCCTCTCAAAGCCTGCTGGCTATCGTTCGGTATTCCTGGATCGTGACTGCCGCACAGCCTTGCGCTGCCAGACGTTCCAGAAAATCCTTACGATAAAGACCATGGCCATCCCGCTTCATCAGCCCTTGCGCCGCCAGAATTCCTCGCGATTTTCATATGCTTCGCCTTTCGTCTTGGCGAAAGGCGAGGCCACTGGCTTCGGAGGATCAGATCGTCAGCGAATCAGAGCCGCTTCGCTCGTCGCATCCCGGTTCGATCGGCGGCGTAACCCTCGCGTGGGTTCCGATCGTCGGCGCCGTCAACCGAGTCGCTAAGCCTCAGCAACTCCCCGCCCCGGCGCAGCGGGCAAGCTTATAGGACAAGATTCACCCCAGTCGAACGGCAAGGCACAAAGGGAAGACTCGATGCGATCCTCACGGTTTGGATTTCTTCTGCTTTCCTGCTATGAGAAATCGAGCTTCCCACGGACCGATCGGCATCAAGCCGGACAACGTCGGTCTGTCGATAAGGTCGAGGAACTCTGAGGCTTTGTGCGCCGTGTGTGCACGGAAGACGGCGACGATGCGCGACAACTCCTCCGAAGCGGGAACCGAGCCTAAACATCAGGCATTCGCTCGCATCACCAGCGGCGTCGCGACAGAACGTATTCGGAAACATCGAACGGAGGGAGCGATGAAGCCACGAGCAGAAGCACTACCGAGGCCCGGTGCAGAGGTGAAACCCGGGAAGTTCGGATCGCCCATACCGAAGACCGTCGCCAACGGATTCACCATCATCGCGAAGGTGAAACCGGGCTGCGCCCCAACCATTCGGGCGTATGCCAACGCGATTGAAAAGGCAGTTGCCGAAAATCCCGAAGTCCTCGCAGCCCTCCGCCTTCATTATTTGCGGTGGGTGCTTTTCGATAATGATACCCGGTTCATGTACATCGGCATTTTCGACACCGATTTTGACAAATACGTCGACGACGCGGTGATGCTGTTCAAGCAGTCGGGAATCACCACAGTGTTCGAACAACTGGAAGGATTTCCGAAAGATTGGAGAGAAAACCCTGCTGCATTCGCCAAGTTCGCCCGCGAACATCAGGCGGCGTCGTTCATGGAATACGCGGAATATCCTGATGTCACGTGCGTAGAGATTGTGAAGGCCGTAAAGGTCAGGAACGCGCTTTCGGAAATGCTCGATCAAATGCAGTAGCAGCAACGCAATGAGCACCCCAACTCAGTTTGGACGCATATACAACCAGGTTCACGTGCCGCGGAAATATACGGCCGGGCGCCGCCGCTTCAGCATCTACATAAGCTGGAGTTACCCGGCAGAGGCCAACAAGGACCTGACTCAGCTCGATAACCGCTTCTCGAGCATGACCGAGGTCCGCCGCGTCGGATGGCCCGTCTTTGAGAAGCCGGAGTATGCGAGCCCGTTGACCTTTCAGCAGGGTATCGCCGGTTCCCTCGAGCTCTTCTTCCGCGCCTGGTTGCCCTTCCAGAACGTCGTGACCGAGAGCACAGGTCACTCCATTCCGGTGTATCAGCGGGTTGATCAGGCTGGGTATCAACTGCCGCTTGATGAACGAGTGCTCGGAGACACCGACACACTTATGCTCTGGGGACTCGACAGCATGGGTACAGGCCAGGAGCCGGGCCCGGATGAAATCGATGCGGTGCGGCAATTCCTCGAGCGCGAAGGAACCTGCCTGATTCTGGGACCCCATCACGACGTCGGAGCTTCCGACGACCTGAAAGTACGAGACGTTGAGTACCATCATCACGGCGACGCTCTCGTGCCCCGTCAGCAGCGCTTTGGCATCTACGTCCGCGGCCTAATGAAGGGACTCGGAATTCCGGTAGAAGCTCGCTACGGCCTCCGGCCGGCTACGGTCAAAGGGACTAACCAGATCGGTCCGCTCACAATTAGCCGAGATCTGGACAAGCGGGGTTATCTGGCTGGCGTTACGACTTTTACCTTTCATATGCATCTGCCGCACTACGCGGTGACTTCACCCAATGCGAGAGACGTTCACGTGCTGGCTACTCAGCCGATGGACCTGACGCGGCCACATCCGTTCAGCGATGCGGGAAATAGAGAGTTCAACTCGCTGGTTTGGATGCCTCCGGCTGGCAAGCGTGGCGGCGAAGTACTGGTCTGTGACTCCACGACGTTCAGCACTCTGTTCGGAGGCACAGAGAGCATCGAGCGCTTCTGGAAAAACCTCGCGATGGCGAAGTGAGGCCGATCGGAAGCGAGAAGCGCGATGGCTCATGAAGCGAGTGCCAGGCTCGAGCTAGAAGACATCCAAAGCGGCATCATACGCGCGCGGCCATCTCCCTACGCGGCCGCGTATCTGATGTTTCGCATCGACGACCGCAAAGCGGGAAGAGAATTAATGCGCCGAGCGGGTTCGGTAGTGGCGTCGGCGGCAGATCCGAGGAGCCCGATCGGCGACGCTTGGGCGACGGTCGCGCTGACTTTTCAGGGCTTGCGGGCATTGGGCGTGCCACAAGATTCCCTGGATAGCTTCGCACCTGAATTCCAGCAGGGGATGGCGGCAAGGGCGAGCGAGTTGAGAGACACCGGAGAGAGCAGCCCGGAAAATTGGGAGAAGCCGCTCGGCACCTCCGACGTCCACGTCGTACTTGCCGCACTAGCGGCCGATGTGCAGCGCCTCCACGAGGTACTCGACCGCGCGAGGCAATCGTACGAAAAGCTGTCAGGAATCGAACTGGTCTGGCGGCAAGATTGTTACGCGCTACCGAACGAAAAAGAGCCATTCGGGTTCAAGGACGGCATCAGTCATCCCGCCATCGAAGGAAGCGGAATTCCAGGGTCAAACCCGCACGAGCAGCCTTTCAAAGCAGGAGAGTTTGTTCTTGGCTATCGCGATGAGACAGGCGGGCTTTCCTCCGATGCCGCAACCGGAAGTGTTGGGTCGCAACGGCACTTATGCGGTCGTGCGCAAGCTGCATCAGCGAGTGGCGGCGTTCAGGCAATATCTTAGATCCAACTCGTCAAGTCCGCAGGAAGAAGAGCTGCTCGCCGCCAAGATGATGGGGCGCTGGCGCAGCGGCGCACCGCTCGCGCTCTCGCCGGAACGCGACGATCCCTCGCTCGGAACGGACTCGACTCGGAACAACGACTTTATGTATGGAGATGATCCCCTTGGGCTGAAAACTCCGACCGGTTCACATATTCGTCGCGCAAATCCGCGAGACGCAGACGTCGCCGGAGCGGTGAGATTGCATCGAATGATCCGGCGCGGCACCGCATATGGTCCGCCGCTTCCGGATGGCGTCCTGGAAGACGATGGTGCCGATCGCGGCATCATGTTCGTTTTCCTGGGTTCGCACCTCAAACGGCAGTTCGAGTTCGTGCAATCGGAATGGGTGAACGACAGCGCATTCATCGGCGGTTCCGGTGAGAAGGATCCGATTACTGGAAGCCAACGATGGAACCGGGGAATTCACCATCCCTCGCCGTCCGGTACGGCGTCGGCTGAAGGGGCTTGTCACGGTTCGTGACTACCCGTGGAGGCGAATATTGCTTCGTCCCGGGGCTGCGCGCTCTCCGATGGCTGGCAGATCTCGACACATGACATGCGCCAGGTTTCGCACTTCGGCCGTGCACCAGAAGGCGACGCTTCGCGGCTGCGATTGTCCGCTGTTGCTTCCGGATTTGGTCGTCAGCGTTTTCCTCGTTGGGCTCGCGCATACGGACGGGCTGCACCGCAATGTCTTCTCGATTGAACGACGCACAAACCGAGTCCGAGGAGGACAAGCTGTCGGAAGAAGTCAACGATCCGACTGCGATGCTCACGCAGGTTCGCTTGTTCGAGTTCTATACGCCTGAGAATTTTCGAAGCAGCGCGCAAACCAATGTCGCCCTCATCCAACCGATAATTCCGGTTGCGCGTCTGTCTCTTCTGCCAGTCGAACAGATCATCAGACCCACGGTCAAATTGAGTACGACCGCTACCGGCCCCGGCGGTCACACAGTCACCGGCTTGTCCGATATTCAGTTGTACGATCTGTTTCAGTCGCAGTGGCCTCACCTGGATCGATGGAACCTGCGATGGGCAATCGGCACGACCTTTGTCTTCCCCACCGCGACCGATCGCAAAAACGGTGCGGGCGCATGGCAAATGGGTCCGGCCGCCGCGCTTGCGTTCGCGGGCGTACCGAATCTGTGGGTCGGAGTTCTGATTCAGAATCCCATCTCATTTGCCTATACGCGGAGCGACGCGACACCGCAGAACGCAATGTTGTTTCAGCCCGGCTTCTCATACCGACTGGGTCAGGGCTGGTACGTGAAATCGACAGACTCGGTCTGGACAATCAATTGGCGCCACGAAACGCCCACCACGATTCCCGTGAGTCTCGGGGTGGGGAAAATATCGCAACTTGACGGGCAGATGATTGACACGTGGGTTTCGGGCGAACGTATGGCCTACGAACAATCCACCGGCAGTTACGCCGATGTGGACGGTTCGCTTTGGTCTCAACTTCATCTTTCCGGAATTCGTGCTGGGACAGTAAAGGGAGACTGTAGAAATGACGGATGTCATTGTCATAGGCGCCGGCCCCGCAGGATTAGTTGCAGCCCTTCGCGCGGGAGACTTGGGCGCTCGTACTACGCTAATGACCAGCGGTGAATTCGGCGGGATGGCGTCAAATGACGGGCCGGTCCCGGTAAGGACACTAGCCCATGCCGCCAGGCTCATCAGAGAAGCCCGACAGCTTGGCCAATACGGAATATCATCGCGCGCCCCCTACCCTCGACTATCCACGTCTTCTGGAGCGCGTTCGCGAAGTCGTTGAAGACGTTCGCAAGCATGCGGCTTTCCGCTCACAGCTGGAAACCGCGGGAGTAGCGATTCATGAACGGACAGGACGCGCGCACTTTGTCGATGCGCACACAATCGAAACCGAGAGTGGTCTTCGAGCTTCGCGCGGACAAAATCCTTCTATGTGCGGGTGGGGTAAGCCGTAAGCTCCCGGTTCCAGGGTTCGAATTTACGGCAACTCATAGCGACGCATGGAGCCTGAATGCCGTCCCTGAGTCGATGCTGGTCGTAGGTGGAGGAGCCACCGGAGCGCAGGTCGCATCGATCTTCAACGCTTTCGGCTCGCGCATTCAATGGTTCGAGGCCGGCCCACGGGTTCTGCGAACCGAAGACGAAGATGTGTCCGAGGCGGTTGCATCGGCCTTCAGGTCTGCCGGCATCGTAGTGCGGGAGAACTTCGGCACCATCGAACGTTTTGAGAAGACCTCCAACGGCGTCAGGATGGTCTTCACCAAGAATGGCAAGCGCGACAGCGCCGAGGCTGCGGTTGTGGTAGTGGCAGTGGGCTGGGTGGCCGACGCCGCAGGTCTGAGACTCTCGAACGCGGGCATCGCGCTCGACAGCAGAGGCTTTGTCCAGGTCGATGATTATCTTCGCACCTCTTCGCCGCACATTTTTGCGGCCGGCGATATCACAGGTCGTCTCATGCTGGTGCCAGAGGCCATACAGGACGGATTTGTCGCGGCGACCAACGCGGTGTTGGGCACGAAAGAGACACGTCAGCGCACAGTGAGCCCGATCGGGAGCTTCACCGATCCCGAGTACGCGCAGGTCGGCTTAACCGAGGCGCGAGCCCGCGGAACCCACAAGGCTCTGGTCGTGAAAATAAACTTCGACTCCACCACTCGCACGATCATCGATGGGCGGACGAGCGGCTTCTGCAAACTGATCGTCGATCGCGAGACACGCGGTATCCTGGGCTGCCACGTGGTTGGAGAGCGCGCGGTGGAAATTGCACAGGTCGCTTCAATCGTGATCGCATCGGGAATGCGCGTCGACGACCTCGCGCGGGTACCACTTTCGTTTCCCACATATGCCGGAGTCTTGGGACGTCTGGCGGCAAGCGCCACGCGACAACTCAACCTCAGCGTCAGCTGGCAGGCTAATCAAGTCGAGCCCTGAAAGATGATGTGGGAAATCCTGCATAAGGCAACGACCGTGGCGATGTTCAGCTTTGTCGTCTCGAGCATGCTGGCGATGGGTACCGGCCTTACTGTCGGTGAGATCGTCGCGGCATTGCGCAACCATCGCCTGATCATGGTCGCGCTACTCGCAAATTTCGTGTTAATGCCACTCGGCGCGCTCACCTTGGCGAAAGTCCTTTGGCTCGATGAGCCTCTAGGCGTGGGCTTGCTGCTCCTCGGCTGTGCTGCAGGCGCGCCATTCCTGCCGAAACTGGCGCAGCTATCGAGGGGCAACCTTCCATTTGCGGTCGGCGCAATGGTCCTCTTGATGATCATCACGGTTGGATATCTCCCGATCGTTCTTCCACTTCTGCTTCCGGAGGTCACAGTCAACCCGGCCAAGATCGCGCAATCTCTGATCGTGCTGATGCTGCTTCCTCTCGGCATCGGACTGTTTGTGAAGGCACGCCATGGGAGATTATCTGCGCGTGTCAAACCCTTCCTCGATCGGCTTTCCAGCATCAGCCTCGTACTGCTGATCCTGCTCATCTCGATCGTCAATTTCGACAAGGTGCTTCAGGTGTTCGGAACGCGTGGCATTCTCGCGGGACTATTGTTCATCGCGTTCGGATGCTTGATGGGATGGTTGCTCGGCGGTCCTGGAGACGACACGCGACGGGTGCTGGCGCTTGGAACCGGGCAACGCAATATCGCCGCAGCCCTCGTGGTCGGAAGTCAGAGCTTCACCGATCAAGGAGTGACGGTGATGGTCGTCGTAGTAGCGATTATCGGATTAGTGACGCTGATGCCGCTGGCCGGAATGTTCGGGAGGCGAGTTCCTGGCCTAGCAACTTGAAACGTAGCAGCGCAGACAAGTCAAAGTGAGGCACGAATGTCACAGGCGCCATCCAAAGAAATAAAAGCAGTGGTCGACACCGTGCTCGGCGCCTTTAACAGCAAAAACTCCAAGCTGTTTAACGACTCGTTCGGCGGTAAAGTGGCCATCATTGATGGATTCGCTCCCTTTTCGCTGAACTGGTCCGAATGCTCAAGCGCGTTGGTGGGCTGGGGCCGAGCGATGGGGTGAGGAACTCGGCGTGGCGGGTGAGCATATCTCGGTTGAAAAGATGCTTCACTGCCAGTTGCCGGCCCTCACGCCGAATCGAGCCGATGAAGGGTGGGGCTTCCACTATTGAGGCCCCACTCTTCTAACCTAGTCGACATAGTCACTTGCCCCTGTAATTGAGCACTGGCCCCGGAGGGTCAATGCCACTTTCACTAGTTCCTTCCTGACCTCGTAGTAAAATTTACTTAGTCATTGCGGGTTTGAGTTGTGTTCTCGTTTCGTGCCGCGGAACCGTAGCGCTGTTTGAAACAGGAGCGGCAGCGAGCGTCGCGGCGCTTGATGAACGAGGGCGCGAGATCGCCGCCGCCGCAGTACCGGCAAACCAGTTTCTCTGGGTCTGAACCTGACGCCGCCCGCGGCGGTCGCCGTGTGCCCTTTCCGGTTTTGGCGACGACCTTCCCGCGGTGACGACCGTTTCCTGCTTCGCGAGCAGCGCGGGTTCGTCGGATGGAATTGGGTTCGCGGTGCCAAGACTCTTTTGGCCGTTGCCGTTGAGGTGCGCTGCCGGTGCGGATTTGCGCGGCTTCTTCATGGTGATCTCCTTCGCGGGCAGAGGCTTTACGACCCTGGCCGTCCTCATCACACATTGCTCTGAAGCGCCGCCATGGGAAGTCGTTTTCACGCAATTCGCAAAGAAAATTGACTTGCCCGCCAGTGGATAATCGGTGCTGCAAATTGGTCATTAATTGGGTTTCGAGGCACGCTTAACGACTGGATTAAGGCGCGCGAGAGAGCGATGTGTGTGACAGCCTGCGAGGAGGCAGGGCCGTCATGCAGCGAACCGTCTCATCAATCGACCGCGACAAGCTCGGCGCCGAGGTCGCGCAACTCGAGGCGCTAGACCTCAACGAACTGCGCGCGCGTTGGCGCCAGCTCTATGAAACCGTTCCGCCACCACGCTTCAGTCGCGACCTGCTGCGGCACGCCATCGCCTATCGGATGCAGGAACTCGTGCTCGGCAGACTGAAACCCGCCACCCGCCGGTTGCTGCAACGCGTGGCCGACGAGGCCCGCGCACGCAAACCGATCAAGCTCACACCGATGTGCAAGCTCGAACCGGGCCCCATCCTGGTCCGCGAGTGGAATGGGAGCAAACCTCGGGTAGTCATCCTTGAAAGCGGCGTTCGCTTCCGCGACCAGCGCTATCGCTCATTGTCGGAAGTGACCCGAGTGCTGGCGCGGCTTGCTAGCGCAGCGAGTGCCACCACTGAAAGCGGCGACGGTCGAGCGTAACTTCAGCGCGTCAAGACCGAATCGTTTGTGGGTGGCCGACATCAGCTACATCCCGACCTGGAACGGCTTTCTCTATCTCGCCGTAGTGCTCGATGTGTTCAGCCGGCGCATCGTGGGTTGGGCGATGGAGACCTCTCTGCATACCGAGCTGGTCCTCCCGGCGCTCAACATGGCCCTCGGCCAGCGCCGCCCTGGCGGCGTGATCCATCATTCCGATCATGGCAGCCAGGATACTTCGTTCGCCTTCGGTAAACGTTGTGAGCAGGCCGGCATTTGGCCCTCAATGGGTTCCGTCGGCGATCGCTTCGATAAGCGATGTGCGAAACCTTCTTTGCCATGCTCGAATGCGAACCCAATGTGCGTCTTGTCGGAGGTACTGTCAGAAACCATGGTTGCGGAAGGCAAGCCGAATAAGAATTCGCTCGCTACTCAGGCTGAAGATCAATATCGCACCGCGTCGGAGCGTCGTGCCGAGGCCAAGGCATTGCGCGAGAACGTGCCGAGCGAGGCGCAGGGAGGATGGAAATCGCCCAAAGACCGCCGCAACCCGGTTGAGCTGTTACTCGAAACCAACGAGGGCAGGCTCCCGGAACTGGTTCCGATTCGCCAGGGACGGGTGGTTTCGTCACCCTTCGCTTTTTTCACGGTTCCGCCGCGCTGATGGCTGCCGACCATGCTCGCACGCCGTGCTCCGGGCTGAAAGTTCAGGCGTGCGGTGACGCCCATCTGATGAACTTCGGTGGCTTTGCCACGCCCGAGCGCAATATAATTTTCGATATCAATGATTTCGACGAGACTCTTCCTGCCCCATGGGAATGGGACCTCAAACGCTTAGCCGCCAGCGTGGTCATCGCGGGGCGTTATCTCCGCCTGTCCGACAACGATCGGCGCGCGTAGCTATCGCGACGGTGCGGTCCTACCGCGAGCACATGACTGACTATGCGTCGATGCGGGCGCTTGAGGTCTGGTATGACCGGATCGACGTCGAGCGCGTCATCAAGGAAATGCCGAGCGACAAGGCACGCGAGCGCGCCGAAGAGCGAGTCGAAAAGACCCGCGGTCGAACCGTTCCGGAGCACGACTACCCGAAGATGGTGGAACATCACGGTGCCTTACCCCGCATCAAGGATAACCCGCCGCTGATGTTCCAGCCCACTGCAAAACAAGCGCCGGGACTCAAAATCGGATTCCACGAAGGGCTCGCCGCCTACCGCGAGTCGTTGCACGAACATGTGCGCGTGCTGTTGGATCGCTTTCATTTTTGTGACTTGGCAATCAAGGCCGTCGGCGTGGGCAGTGTCGGCACCTTCTGCGCCGTCGGACTGTTCCTTGCCGCAGACGACGACCCACTTTTCCTTCAGATCAAGGAAGCAAACCCATCCGTGCTGCAGCCATACGTGGGCAAGCGCTTGCATCCCAATGACGGCCACCGAGTCGTGGTGGGTCAGCGTCTGATGCAGTCGGCGAGCGATATTTTTCTGGGCTGGGCGCGAGGACTCAACGGACGCGACTTTTACGTTCGTCAACTTCGCGACGTGAAGATCAGCGTGATCATTGAAGATTGGGACTTCGATATGTTGCGAACGTACACGAGATTGTGTGCGTGGGCTCTCGCGCGTGCGCATGCTCGTTCGGGCGATGCCGCCATGATTTCTGGATACATGGGTTCGAGCGAAACGTTTGACGATGCGATCGGCGAGTTCGCGGTCGAGTATGCCGACCAGAATCAGCGCGACTACCGAGCCTTCGTCAAAGCGGTACGAGAGGAACGGGTCAAGGCAGTTGTTGAATCCTAGATCCCCTGTTCGGACTGCAACGTTGTGCTCGATGCTGTTCGTAGCCCTATGGATGATGACGGTGCCGGTCGCTGGATACGCCCAGACTCAAACGGCGCCGTCTTCCCTGACCGAGGAGGAAAAACTGGAACGGGACTTCACCGACCCGCTTTCGACTCTGCCACAACTGCTCGTGCGGGATAGCTACACGCCGGCCAACTATGGACCAGGACCCTGCACGTCACAGATATGCCTCAGGGATTACCAGACCAATCAACTCCTGATTAGGCCACTGATTCCCCGCATACCACCCGAATCCTTGCTCCCTTTTTCGCAGTTGATCCGCCCGACATTTCAGTTGGTAACAGTACAAAGCTCCCGAGGCGGAACCCGGACCGAGTTCGGTGACTTGGCGATCTTCGATATCGCTGTACTGCCTTGGCCCGACAGGCAGAAAACCGGCCTCCTGATCGGCGCCGGGGCAGCTTTTGTGTTTCCCACCGCCACCTCCAGGAGCGCAGGACAGGGCGCGTGGCAGGCCGGACCGGCACTCGGCGCGATTTACACCGGGATTCCCGGGCTGCTGATAGGGTTCGTTGCCCTGAACCCGGTCTCCTTCGCGTACACAAATCCTCATCGTCTGCCGCAAAACACCCTTCAGTTCCAACCCGTCTTCGCCCTCCATCTTTGGGACAAGTGGTACCTGCGATCCGCGGAGGCCAACTGGGTGATCGGTTGGCGTCGTCATTACCCCACGACGTTGCCGCTGAGCATCGGCCTTGGCCGAACTATCGTGCGTCCTGGACTGCCACCTATGAGCGTCTTCGTCACAGGACAGTGGATGGCCTATCGTCAATTCGCTCCGATCGCGCCCCAGACAACGATCAACTTCGGTCTGACGGTCGCGTTCCCGCAGATCAGGGACTATTTCGCTCGGTAAGCCCATCTCGTGAAGATCTCGACCAACCGCAGCTCGGAATTCCTCCACACCGGCGAACTGTACATATTGTCGCTCCGGTTCTTTGAAGACATCGTGGTGCGCCTCCATGGAACCGGCCGGCTGCGATTCATCCTTCAACCTTTGGTCGCGTAGTGCTGGGCTCATGCGACAGCATCAAGGACGCCCGCGCCGGCAGACCGACATTCCTTAAGAATCTTCTGTTTCGCTCTGCGGATCGCACGGTACTCATTGGCAGGGCTCTGGCCTCCGTTCGCGACCTTCTCGCGATCGCGATTCTTCTGGACGTCATTTCGCAATTTCTGATTTTTCGAATGGTCCATTCCGGGGCTGCCTTGGTGTTAGGACCGGTACTGATCGCCCTCCCGTATTTCTTCCTCACCGACGATCTGGCTCCCTTTCACCGGCGCGAGTTTCGCTGCGTCGTGCCGTACGGTCATTTCTGGTCCCAGTGCAGATCGCCCGGACAAAGCTCCAATATCTCTGGTCGGGAAAATCGATGTAATCGGCTCGCGCATGAGCAGCATCGCCGAGTCTTCCAGTCCGAGGGGCGCTTGCTCCAACCTGGCGAGGAACGGGTCAACCGCCGGACCGAGGATACAGCAAATGGCCTTATTCTCGTTGAATTCTTCAAACATTTCGCTAGCTTAGGCTCGTGCGAAGCGACTGGCTTTATGGCGCGGATTGAGCGCACATCGACACCCTATGGAGGTAACCATGGAGCCGCCAGTCTCATCGAAACGAATCCGAAAGCCGCGCGCCGTGGGCGGCGATTTGGAGGAATCAGCGCGGGACATTACGCGCCTTCCGGGTCTTGACGTGCCTGCCTTGAGGCAGCGATGGGCGGCGCTCTTCGGCGACGAACCATCGCCCAACTTTGGACGGGCGTTCCTGCTGAGAGCTATTGCGTACCGCCTTCAGGAGCAAGCTTCGCCCGGTCTCAAACCAGCAACCCGGCGGGTCCTCGATCGCATCGCCGATAATCGCTCGTCCGCCGCACCGCAATCTGTTCCGCAATCGCGGGCAAGTGCCGGGACCGTGCTGATCCGCCAGTGGCGTGGTGTCAGTCATCGGGTCACCGTGCTCGAAACCGACGTTATCTACCGAGGCCGGCGCTACAAGTCGCTCTCGGAAGTCGCCCGCGCGATCACCGGCACGCGCTGGTCGGGGCCACTGTTCTTCGGTCTGAAGGGCCGCGCAAAGGAGGCCACCAATGGCTGATGCTGGCAGACGATGTGCAATCTACACCCGCAAGTCCTCGGAAGAAGGCCTGGAGCAGGACTACAACTCGCTGCACGCGCAGCGCGAGGCTTGCGAGGCGTTCATCCGAAGTCAAACGGGTGAGGGTTGGCGGCTGATCAAGACCGCCTACGACGATGGCGGCTTTTCCGGCGCAGGGATGGAGCGGCCGGGGCTGCAACAGCTGCTCGCACATATCCGCGAGGGCCTGGTCGATACAGTCGTGGTCTACAAGGTCGATCGGCTGACCCGGTCGCTTACCGACTTTGCCAAGATGGTCGAACTGTTCGATGCCGAGGCGCGTCTCCTTCGTGGCCGTCACCCAGCAGTTCAACACCACCACCTCGATGGGTCGGCTGACCCTCAATGTGCTGCTCTCGTTCGCGCAGTTCGAGCGCGAAGTGATCGGCGAGCGCATCCGCGACAAGGTCGCCGCCTCCAAGCGCAAGGGCATCTGGATGGGCGGGGTGCTGCCGCTGGGATACGACGTCCGCGAGCGCAAGCTGGTGGTCAACCACGACGAAGCCGCGACCGTGAGAGGGATCTTCGAGCGCTACCTCGAACTCGGCAGCGTCCGGCTCCTTGCAAACGACCTGCGCTTGCGCGGAATTATTTCCAGCGTCAGGGTAACCAGAAGCGGCAAGGCCCGGGGCGGCAAGCAATTTTCGCGCGGCGCCCTCTACCACCTGCTCTCCAATCCGCTCTACCTGGGCGAGATCCGGCACAAACACGAACGCCATCCCGGGCAGCACGAGGCGATCGTCAGCCGTGAGCTATGGGAACGGGTCCAGCAAAGCTTGCGCGATCGAGGGGTGCGTAGTGGCGAGGGCCGCAAGACCGAAGCATCGGGCAGTCCGCTGGCCGGCAAGCTGTTCGATGAAGGCGGCGAGCCACTCTATGTGCAGGGGGCGGCCAGGGGCCAGCGCCGCTACCGCTATTACGTCTCCCGATCATTGGTCAGGGGCAACTCGGAGGATGCAGAACAGGGGTGGCGAATCTCCGCACCCGAGATCGAGCAGAGAGTCGCGGCCGCGGCTCAAGCAGTACTCGGCGACCGCCCGGCGATCGCGCTCGCGCTCGAAGCGTCCGGCGTCGATCCGAATCGGTTGCCGGCGGTTCTGAAGTCGGCTCAAGCATGGTGTGAACGGTTGGCGTCAAGGAGCGACGCCGCGGCGACGCTGGGTGAGCTCATCGAGCGAGTCCAGCTTAGTCGCGAAAGCCTCCACCTCTCGCTGAAGCTTCCGCTCGCGCCCGCCGAACCGTCTGACGTCACAGGTCCGGTGAGCTTGATGCTCTCGAGGTTCGTATCGATGCAGATGAAACGTCGTGGTGTCGAGATGCGTATCGTGCTCGAAGGCGAGTCCAACCCTGTCCCTGTCGACCTGCCATTACTGAGGGCGGTTGCCCGCGCCCGCAGATGGGCCGACGAGCTGGTATCAGGCAAAGTGCGTTCGGTCAGCGGCTTGGCAAGACGGGAAGGAATGGACGGTCGCTCGGTGCGGCGTCTTATTCCGCTCGGCTTTCTCGCGCCGCGAATCGTCGAGGCGATCGCCGAGGGCCGCCAGCCGGCCGATCTGACTCTGGAGGCGCTCACCCGGCGAATCGATCTTCCGTTGCGCTGGAGCGCGCAGCACCAGGCGCTCGGCGTGAATATGAAGTAGTTTCCAGACGTTGGTCCTTCGATTGAGTCCCGAACCTGATATAGAGATCGGGGCTCGAGCTCTTAGCCCAGGCCCCGATCAGATTCGACCTTCGACCAAAACTACCTTGTGGCCCTTGTCTTCCGAGTGCGGGTGGCCTTCTGGTCTCGCACAGCCGAGCCGTAGCGCTTTTTGAAGCAGGTGCGGCAGCGGGCGTCGCGCCGTTTCCTGAAGGACGGCGCCAGGTCATCGCTGCCGCAATATCGACAGACCAAGCTCTCGGAGCTAGGGGCGGCGCGCGATGACCGCGCCGGTCGCTGCGGGGTCTTCGTGGTTTTCGTGGCACGAGCCACCTTCGGCCTTATCCGGGCGGACTGCTTTTTCTTAGGCGTTGCTGATATGCCGCTCTGTGTGAGCGACTCTCCTTGCGCGGGTCTGGCATCGGTGTTCAAGCGAGATCTCCTTCTCGGGCAAGGGCTTGGTGACCCTGCCGTCATGAACACTCATTGCTCTGTTGCCGCAACGATGGAAGCGATTACCCGCGTCTTAAGTGAAGATCATCGGCGCCTCTGCAGGCTGCCTTTCGGGTAAAAGATACCGCCACCAGAGTGCTATCTGCGTGGCCTTCATCTGAGCTTGCGGCTGGCAAGTGCTATTATCCGAGGCGTGAGGCTGCATCTCGTCGATGGTACGTACGAGCTTTACCGGGCGCACTACGCGCCGCGCCCGGATTTCCGCGAACCCTCAGGGACGGACGCCAAGGCGACGGTCGGGATTGTCGAATCGCTGTTGGCCCTGCTGCACGATCCGCAGGAAGCAGTCACTCACATAGCAGTAGCGTTCGACAATCCGATCCACTCGTTTCGCAACGATCTATTTCCACCATACAAGAGTGACGAAGGTGTTCCGCCCGAGTTGCGGGCTCAATTCGATGCTGCGGAACATGCTGTTAGCTCGATCGGGGTGAGGGTCTGGTCGATGCGCGAGTACGAGGCGGACGATGGACTCGCGAGCGGTGCCCGTCAGTTTCGCGATCAAGTCGAGCAGGTGCGAATCCTCACGCCGGACAAGGATCTCGGCCAGTGTTTATTGGGCGACCGGGTGGTCCAGGTTGACCGGCGGCAGAAAAAAGTGACGAGCGAGATGGTGTTCCGCACCGAGCGCGGGTTTGGGCCGGCCAGCATGCCAGATTTCCTGGCGCTAACGGGAGACCGCGCTGACGGTATTCCTGGGCTCGCGGGCTTCGGCAAGAAGAGCGCCGGACTGCTGTTAGGCGCTTACGAAAAACTGGAGCAGATTCCCACGGATCCGTTTCAGTGGAAGGTTAAGCCGCGTGGCGCGCTCCAGCTCGCAGCTACGTTGATGGAGCGGCGCGACGACGCCTTCCTCTACCGTAAGCTGGCAACGCTGGTCGACACGGTTCCGCTCGAGGACTCTCTCGAGGATCTAAGATTCCCTGGTGTTCCGCGCGGGCGTTTCGAGTGCTGGTGCGACGAGCTCGGCGTTCAAAGTCTCACGACAGCGCCCAGACGCTGGCAATGAACTAATGGTGCGTCGCAATCTATTGAAACCGGCTAGTTCTATATCGCCTAAATGCGAAAGAGATCGAGCCGCACGGGGTGCGCGACTCGGAGGGCTACTATTTCTCCAGAACAATTTCCTTCTGCCATTGATACCACAGCTTCCTAAATGATCTTCGTCGCCCGCAAGCTGTTCCGTTCCGCCGCGCCAATCCCCAACTCCTCCAATATCTCTTCTGTATGCTCGCCCAGCCTTGCCGCGCGCGTGCGGACCCGGATCGGCGTTCGTGAAAATTTTGCTGCCGGGCCGGTTAGAGGGATGGTTTTGCCGTCTTCCTGCTCAATCGGCTGCAACATATCGCGCTCGACCACGTGGGGATTGGCTGCCGCTTCGGCGTAGGTGCGTACGGCAGCCGCCGGGATGCCCGCCCTTGCGAATTCGCGTTCCACGTCACCGACGGATTGCGTCTTCATCCATGCCGCCACCGCCGCGTCAGTTTGGTCGCGATGCTGATGGCGCGCCGCCATCGTCGCGAAGCGCGGATCATCGAGCATGTCGGGCCGCCCGATTATTTTCGTGAGCGCGCGCCAATGCGGTTCGAGCAGTACCGCGACGAAGACATGCCCGTCGATGCATTCGAACGCGTCGACCGGCGCGCTGAACAACGATCGATTCCCAATTCGTGGCATCGGATGACCAATCGCGCCGAGTGTGAGGTAGCCATTCGATTGAAACAGAATCGAATCCATCAGCGACACATCGATATGCTGCCCTTCGCCGGTCGCGTCGCGATGGCGCAAGGCCGCGAGTGCGGCAAGCGCGCCGTGCAAACCGGCAAGGTCGTCGCCCAGATAGGTCGCACAGCGCACCGGGCCGCCGTCCGGCGACCCGTTGAGCGACATGAAGCCCGAGGCCGCCTCGGCTACCGGATCATAACCGGCTCGATCGTGGTCTTTGCCGAATTGGCCGAAACCGCTGATCGACACGTAAACGATATCCGCTTTGACCGCCCGGCAATCTTCGTAACCGATACCCCACTTGTCGAATGTACCCGGCCGGAAGTTCTGCACGACGATATCCGATCGCGCAGCGAGTCTCAGGAAAAGTTGACGACCGGCCGGAGTGCGCAGATCCAGTGTCAGGCTGCGTTTGTTGCGATTAACTGTCGCGTGCAGGAAGCTGACGCGGCTACCTTCGCCTGTCACGAAAGGACCAACTCGCCGCCCAACCTCCCCGTCCGTCGCCTCGACTTTGATGACGTCCGCCCCAAGGTCCGCGAACATGCATCCGCACATCGGACCTGCCCAGCTGGTGGTCGCTTCGAGTACACGGATTCCCTGCAATGGTCCCGTGAGATCCCGCCGTGCTTCTCGATAAAAGTGTCGCTTCTCCATTCGGTTATTTCCTAAATCACAAGTGGTTTCCTAGCCTCGAGCAAGCGGGTCGCCGAGAACAGTACATCGTGCGGTCGGCGTATTAATCGACGAGTCGTGATTCTCGTTTTTCCAGGGAAAGAAGGAGCTGATTCGTCACGCAACTTCTATAGTCTTCGCTCTTCGGCGCCTCGCAATTTGCAGTCGGCCTTTCCTCTCGGTCCGCCGGGTTCGATAAGCAGGCGAATTTACGGCGATGATCCGTGGACCTGGCCAAATTGCGCCCGGAGAGGTTTCGGCGGATTTGGCGGATTCGAGCCGCCTAGGGCGCTCTCCGGGTCCGTGCATGATCGCAAATCGCGCGTACACGCGCGGATTATGAGCGATTCTCCGCACTGTCCGAATCCCTGGAGACTGAGGTGTGGAGCAGAAGGGATTTGAACCCTCGACCCCTACGTTGCGAACGTAGTGCTCTCCCAGCTGAGCTACTGCCCCACCGCCGGAATGATTCTATGACGTCACGGACCGTCTTCAGATAGGCGCGCAACCTATCAGCCAGTTCCGGACGTTTCAACCCGAACCCGATCTGCGCCGTGATGAAACCGACCCGGTCGCCCAGGTCGTAGCGCACGCCCTCGAACTCATAACCGTAAAGTTTGCGCCGCGCCGAGAGCGCGAGCAATCCGTCGGTAAGCTGGATTTCGCCGCCCGCACCTGGCTTGCCCTCTGCCAAGCAGCGGAAAAATATCCGGCGTCAACACGTAACGTCCCATGATCGCGAGATCGCTCGGCGCTTTCTCCGCCGCCGGCTTCTCGACCATTCCGACCAGCTGATGCAGTCGCGGACGCACCGCCTTGACCTCGACGATTCCGTACTTCGAGAGCTCGCTCCGCGGCACGCGCGTCAACGCCACGACCGGAGCGTCCTCTGCTCGGCGATCTCGATCAACTGGCGCAGGCACGGCCGCGGTCCGTCGAAGATATCGTCGGGCAGGATCGCGGCGAATGGCTCGTCGCCAACCGCCTCGCGCGCCTGCAGTACCGCATGTCCGAGGCCCAGCGGTTCATGCTGATGCGCGATGCTGAAGCGCGCCAGATTATTCGTATAACGAACCACTTCGAGCAGATCGTGCTTGAGTCGCTCTTCGAGCAACCGTTCGAGTTCCGGCGCCGATTGAAAATGTTCCAGCACCGTCGTCCGCCCCGGACTCAGCACCAGGACGATCTCCTCGATCCCCGAGGCCACCGCCTCCTCGACCACCATCTGGATCGCCGGCTTGTCGACCACCGGCAGAATTTCCTTGGGGATCACCTTCGACGCCGGCAGCATCCGCGTCCCCATTCCCGCCGCCAACACCACGGCCTTGCGAACCTTCATCTTGAACCTGTCATGTCATCGGTGAATCGAGGCGATGCGCCGCGACCGTCACCGCGCGGTGCCGACACGCTCGCGCGCTTCCTGCGCCGACTTGCATCCGATACATAAGGTCGTCACCGGCCGCGCCTTCAGCCGCTCGATCCCGATCTCGTCGTCGCATTCCTCGCAGCGTCCGTAATCGCCGCTCTCGATACGGCTGAATGCTTCGTCAATCTTGGTCAGCAGCTTGCGTTCGCGGTCGCGCATCCGCAGTAACAGAGCGCGATCGGATTCGAGGCGTCGCGCGATCGGTCGGGTCTGCATACGCCTCGCCCGGCTTCTCGTTCATGCTCCCGAGCGCACGATCGGCTTCCTCGAGAATCTCGCGTTTGCGCCCTTCCAGGAGACGGCGAAAAAACTTCAGATCCCTTTGCCTCATTACTACCGCGGCGATCGTCCAAATAGAAGCATCGATCATAATTGTGGTGTACCCTTAAGTAAAGCTGACTACGATGAACACGGCATATCTCGACGCATTTTCGGGCCTCAGCGGCGACATGATGGTGGGTGCGTTGGTCGACGCGGGCGCCGACCTGCGGCCGCGCTCGAACATGCGATGGCGGGGCTCGGCCTCCACGGCTATCGCATCTCGACGCGTCGCAAGGATGTCAGCGGTATCGCCGCGACCAAGTTCGACGTCGAGGTCCACGAAGCCCAGCCCGAGCGCCACCTGGGCGAAATCCTTGCCATGATCGATCGGGCCGCGGCGACCGATCGCGCCGCCTTATCCGCGCGCGCCACCCGCAATGCGATCGCTATCTTCGAGGCGCTCGCCGACGCCGAGGCCAAGGTCCATCGCACGACCCGCGACCACGTCCACTTCCATGAGGTCGGCGCCGTCGATTCGATCATCGATATCGTCGGCGCGGCATGGGCGCTCGACCAGTTGGATATCTCCATGCTGCTGGTCTCCGCGCTCCCGATGGGCGCAGGATTCGCCCGCTCGCGCCACGGCATCATTCCGGTGCCCGCGCCCGCCACCGCCGAATTACTTGCCGGCTTTCCGCTGCGCCTCGGCGACGGGCCGTCCGAGATGGTGACGCCGACCGGTGCCGCGATTCTCAAAGCCCTCGCGCGACCCGCCGCCGCGATCACGAATTTCGAAATCGAGCGCATCGGCTATGGCGCCGGCACCAAGGACTTCGCCGATCGCCCCAACCTCCTGCGCCTGATGATCGGTCGCGAGCGCGCCAACTTTGCCACCGACGACCTGGTCGAAATCTCCGCCAATATCGACGACCTCAATCCGCAGATTTACGGCCATCTGAGCGACCGCCTCTTCGCCGCCGATGCGCGCGACGTTACCCTCACGCCCACCATCATGAAAAAGGGCCGCCCGGCCGTCACCCTGACCGTCCTCGCCGAGGCCGCCGCGCGCGACCACCTTGCGCAATTGATCTTCGCCGAGACCTCGACCATCGGCCTGCGCTTCCATGCCGTCTCGCGCCTCAAGCTCGAGCGCCAATCGATCGCCGTCGAGACCCGCTTCGGCGCGATCCGCGTGAAGGTCTCCGCGGCCCTCGACGGCGTCGCGCCACTCACCGTCGCGCCCGAATATGACGACTGTCAGCGCGCCGCCCTCGCGCACGACGCACCGCTCAAACTCGTAATCGAGGAGGCGCTCGCCGCCGCGCGCCGCCAGCTCCCCTGATGGCGCGGGTCCGCGTCAACGAAATCTTCCACAGCATCCAGGGCGAATCGACCTGGGCCGGACTCCCCTGCGCCTTCGTCCGCCTCACCGGATGTAACCTGCGCTGCTCGTGGTGCGACACCGAGTACGCCTTCTATGAGGGCCATCAGATGGACGTCGCGGAGGTCGCCGCCAAGGTTGACGCCTTCGGCTGCCGTCTCGTCGAAATCACCGGTGGCGAGCCGCTTCTGCAAGCCGGCGTCCATCCGTTAATCGCGGCCTTCCTCGATCGCGGCTACCAGGTGATGGTCGAAACCTCGGGCGAGCGCGACATCAGCGTGCTCGACCCGCGCGTCATCCGTATCGTCGATCTCAAATGCCCGGGCAGCGGCGAGTCCGCGCGCAATCGATGGGCCAATCTCGAACAGCTGACGCCGCGCGACGAATTGAAGTTCGTGCTCGCCGATCGCCGCGACTACGAATGGGCCCGCGACGCGCTTCATACTCATCGCTTGCACCGAACGCGTCAACGCCGTCCTGATGAGTCCCGGTCTTCGGCCGCCTCGCACCCGCCGACCTCGCCGCGTGGATTCTCGCCGATCGCCTGCCGGTCCGCATGCAACTCCAGATGCACAAGCACATCTGGTCGCCGACCGCCCGCGCCGTCTAACTCCCTTGATCGTTGCCCGTTTTCGACTACCCTGCTGAGGCGATGGCTACTCCACTACTAAGCGACGTGCTCCCCGACCTCGTCGAGGAGATCGTCCACCTCCTTCAGGGCACCGGCGCCGAGCCGCTCGAAACGCAAGTGCGCGCGCTGCGGCTCGAATCGATCTGCGATTGCGGCGACGATAACTGCGCGAGTTTCGCGACCGCCCCCGAGGTCAAGGTCGCCAACGTCGTCGAGCTGCAACCGATCGAGGGCCATCTCATCATCGATCTCAACGCCGCCGAAAAAATCTGCTTCATCGAAGTCCTCGGGCGCCCCGACGTCCGCTACCTCATCGAAGAATACTTCGCCGCCCTCAAGTAAGTGCTTGCACTTAGCGCTGACTCGCCATTCCCTACGATAGCTATTCCCCATGCGTGATTGCCATGGTAAGCGCCAGCTGATGAGATTGAGATCACCATATCTCCACGCCGTGGTCGCGCTCCTGATGCTCTCGCTCGCGGGCTGCGCCACTACCTCGCCCGCGGCACCCGCTACGACCGCCAAACCATCCGGCTCCGAAAACTTTTGTGCCGATCCGCCCGCGACGGCCGCTCCGACACCGCCGCCAGCGCTATCGGCCACTCCGGGCTTCACCGAGTTCTCCGCTGCGGTCACCGTTCCTGGCGGCAAGCCGCTACGTTGCTCAAGCCGACTTTGCTGCTTCGACGCCGGCTAGACCGCTGCCCATCGCTTGGTTCAGTAAGTCCAATGCGGTGCCTGTTACCCTCGGCATCCTCATCGATACCTCCGGCAGTATGGAGACAAAGCTACCCGTCGTTACGAATGTCATGACCAACTTTCTTACCCGCATCAGCCCCTGCGATGAGTTTTTCATGTTCGCCTTCAGCTCCCGTCCGTTTATGCTCCAGCCGCTGACCATCAATCATTACCTCGTCCTAAGTCGTCTCGAACTCCTGCATGCGTTCGGCCAAACCTCCTTGTACGATACAATCCTGGATGGTCTGCTCATGGTTCAGCACGGCCACTACGCCAGGAAGGCGCTGCTGGTGCTCACCGATGGGATGGACAACACCAGCCAAGCGACCTTAAAGGAGGTGACCGCGGTAGCTCGGCAACGCGGCGTCCCCATCTACGTGATCGGAATCGGCGATCCTGACCCGCACGGCATCTTGCACTCCGCATTTGCGGGCAACGACAGCAAAAACCTCGACGTAAAGGCGCTGAATCGGCTAGCCGATGCCGCCGGCGGTCGGGCCTACATCGTCTCGATCGAAAGCAACGGCCTTGACGATGCGGTCGCGGCGATCGAAGCTCAGTTCAACCCCACTTATACAATCGGCCTCGTGATGCCCGCCGCCACTCCACCTATAGCATCTACTGCCACTTCACCTTCTGTGCCCACTACGGCCCCGCCTTCGGCGTCCGCTGCTTCCGAGCCTCTTCGGCTAACCGTAGTTGGCCATCCCGACGCCGTCGTCACCACTCGCATCATCAGCGATAATCCGCCCCGCCCCTGATCTAAGAAGCTCTCGACAACCGTTCGGCAAAGGTTGATTTTCAGCCGTTTGCGCACACTCATTTCGCGCTTGACAGATATGACACCTTTCGGTTACGTATCTCTCATGCCGTTGGACCGCACCATCACCGCCCTCGCCGATCCCACGCGTCGCGAACTCATTCGCCGCATCGCCAGCCAGCCCTGCCGCGCGGGCGATCTCGCTCGCGGTTTCGCCATCAGCCGCCCCGCCATCTGCAAGCACGCTCGGATGCTGAAACAAGCCGGGCTGATCCGCGCCAAAAAATTCGGCCGCGAACAAATCTACGAATTGGCGCCGCATGGCGGCCGCGCCATTCAGGAGTTAATCGTGCAACTCGAAGAGGTCGGACGCTTCTGGGAGACCGCACTCGCCGCCTTCAAACGTCACGCGGAGCAGAAATCATGAGCGACATGACGATTCGCAAATCCATCCGGGTCGAGCGGCCCCGCGACATTTCGTTTCGGGTCTTCTGCGAGGAAATCGGGCAATGGTGGCCCCACGGCTTCGCCGGCGAAGGCTCGAAAATGGCGCTTGAGCCCCATGTCGGCGGCCGGCTCTATGAAAGCCGCCCGGACGGCAGCGAGTACGAGATCGGACGCCTCACCGCCTACGAACCACCCGCGGTTATCGCCTTTAGCTGGCGGGCACCGAGCTGGGACCTTCCCACCCAGGTCGAAATTCGCTTCATCGCCGAAGGAGACGCCACCCTGGTTGAGCTCGAGCATCGCGGATGGGAGCAAAATCCCAAGGCGGCCGAAACTCACAAGAACTACTCCAACGGTTGGGTCGGTATCCTCGGGCAGTACCAGAAGCACCTCGCGCCAACGACCTAGGCAGCCGACCACCGAATCTCGCTTCAACCATGGCAATGTTATCGCAGCACTTAGCCGCTTTAAGGTTATCGCCGGACGTGACCAGCTTTTCGGGAATCTCGTGCAATCAAAGAAAGAGCAGGCTTGTTCTCCTTCGTACACCTCTCCTTGTCCAGGGAGAGGTCGCGTGAGCAATCGCGCACGCCGGTGAGGGCAGCTTCCTTATTCCTTCATCAAGGATTACCCCGTGAGTGCCACCTAAGGAGACGCAAAATGCAGAAGCACAAGATCGTTTCGCACGATGAGTGGCTACGAGCCCGCAAAGAGCTCCTTGCCAAGGAAAAGGAACTCACTCGCCGGCGTGATGCGTTGACCGCCGAGCTTCGCGACTTACCCTGGGAGCCAGTGACTAAGGACTATGCCTTCGACGGCCCTCAGGGCAAAGTCACACTGGTCCAGCTCTTCGACGACAAGTCTCAGTTGATCGTGTATCACTTCATGCTCGCGCCAGACTGGGACGCCGGATGTAAAGCCTGCTCATTCTGGGCCGACAACTTCAACGGCATCGATATCCATCTCAAGCACCGCGATGCCAGCTTCCTCGCTATCTCGCGCGCCCCGCTGGCGAAGATCCAAGCCTACCAACAGCGGATGGGCTGGAACTTCAAGTGGGTTTCATCGTTTGGTTCCCACTTCAATTTCGATTTTGACGTCTCATATACACCAGAAGACCTCGTCGGAGGCGCTGCCTATCATAACTACACGGGGCGCCCCAGCTCGCCGGAACACGCTGGTCTTAGCGTCTTCTTTAAGGACGCGGACGGCGACATCTACCATACCTATTCCTCTTACTCGCGCGGCCTCGAGCTCCTTAACGGCGCCTACCAAGTTCTCGACTTGACGCCGAAGGGTCGCAACGAAGCCGGCTTGCCCAGCACCATCGCCTGGCTCCAACGCCACGACGAGTACCGCGATTAATTCTCTGAAACATTGACTGACTATACGCATGAGGAGGCGAAGCGATGAAACTCTATCATTTCCCGTCACCCAACCCGCAAAAGGTCCATGTCGCGATTCTTGAGCTGGGCCTCGAATGCGAACTCGTCCCGGTGGATCTCACCAAGGGCGAACAGCGCAAGCCCGAGTTCCTTGCGCTCAACCCGTTCGGCCGGGTACCCGTTCTCGCCGACGGCGACGTCACCGTCTCGGACTCGCAGGCGATTCTGTCCTACCTCGGCGACAAGACCGGCAAGCTGTGGCCGAGTACGTCTGGCGGACGGGCGGAAGCTTCTCAATGGCTCTTCTTCCTTTCCGGTCACCTTTCGCCGTCGGTCACCGATCTGGCCTTCAACCGCATCGCCGCCAAGGTTCTCGGCCTTACTCCCGACGAAGACGCAATCGCCCGCGGTGAAAAAGCCCTGCCGCCCATCATCGGCATCCTCGACGGCCACCTCGCTAAAAACAAGTGGATGCTCGGCGAGGACTTCTCACTGGCCGATTGTGCCTACGGTCCGGTGCTGAACGCGCTCGAAAAGGCGCGCTTCACGTTCGCCGACTTCCCCCACGTCCAGGCCTACCTCGATGCCTTCCGCGCGCGACCATCATGGCAGGCGACCCCCCGCCTCCCGATGCTCTAGTGGGCGTGGTGTCCGGTTGCCTTCGATGTTCCGATGGCGGGCGCGGTCGCTCGCGTCCGCCATCGAAACGATCGCGAGACTGATTATTCAATACCGACACCCGTTCTGCTGGTAGTTGCACTCGGCGACTGAGGTTGGGTGGGCGTTCCAGCACTCCCATTCGCGGGCGGCTCGATTCGGATCGAAGCGATCGTGCCGTCGCTGCCGTAAACCACGTGGTACAGCGTCAGCTTGCTTTCCGCCTGATGAAGCCGTAGCTGGCGGACTGCCACCGACGCCCCAGCCGTAAAGACCCCCAGCGCGATATTGCGCGGGCGCACCGTCGGATTCACAAACTTCGTTCCGTCCGGATAAAAGGCGTAGACGTCTTCGCTCTGCCCGGTTTCGAGGCTCTCGGTCGAATTCGGTTCGCCGAACGTTGACTGCACTTCGCTGCACGCGACGCCCGGCCGCATCACGCTCGGGTCGTAATGAACCGAGGTATCCTTGAGCGTCATGCTCTGCAGCTCCGAGGTCGGGCTGAAACTCAACGCCGGCGCAGTCGGTTGGAAGCGGGCGCAACCTGCGATCAGGAGAGTCAAGTGAAATCGACAGCCATGTCTTCATTTGCTCAGTTTCTCATCCGGGATGCCGGCTCGGTTCGCTCGACCATGTCCCAAAGTGCGCTGCCGTATTCGTCCGAACAACGTCGCCCAAAAATCCAACGTTACCACGCCGATATCCGCTTCGCCTGCGACAGTCAGACTTCGTCACCGGCGGCGCGCCATTCGATGAGTCGGCGGGGCTCTGCCTCGCACCGGCCGCGGCTTCACTGATTTATCAGGACGCCCTCGAGAGCACGACAATACGAACGGACGGCAAAGATGTTTCACGTGAAACATCTTTGCAAAAATTTTGCGGTGAAATCTTTCACCGTTGCGCGCCGTCCCCGAATCCGCGAGTCTTTGCATAGCGGCCGCGTTTCGAGCAAGATTGCCAAGCCGTCTGCTGCGGCATCTCGGAGAGCCGGCTCCTCGATCGCCCCGACGCCGGACCGAAACGGAAATGGGCTCCGTAATTCAACTCAACCGCAATCGATCCAACAATACGGCTGCGCCGCCGTTTGCGGCCCCGCAAACCAATGGCTCGGACGCCTTACCAGGTGCAGCGTCGCACGACAATCGTGGGGTCGCGTCGTCGGGCGCGGCCGCGCGAAATCATCGCAGCGCAGCAGCACGAAACTACCTTGGCGCGGCGGCGCGAAACTACGAAGATGAATCGTGGAGATCGCTCCTCGTGTTGGTCGTGGTCTTTACCGCCACCGCAATCGCGATGTCCGTATCGGTGGTGCTCGCGGGCTCGAATACCTGGGCCGAAGCGATGCCATTAATTGTCTTTGTTGTGGTGTTCGCGCTGACCAAAGTCTTACTCGCTAATGCGCTATTCTACGTTATGATTCGCTCAGACGCGCACTCCGAGTCCGTTGCCGAAAAACGTGCGGTACATAACAAAGCCAATGGTTTGGTCATCCGCCGGCCCCGGATACCGCCGGGTTTCAACCGGTCGAAGCTCTCCGGAGCGCGCCCCCGCAAGGGCCTGTCTGTGAGCAAAGGAGCCTCCGCAAGCAAAGTGCGGCTCGCCATCCTCACCCGCAAACCGCCAAATCCTCCGCCGCGCCGAACCGACCGCTGATGCGCACTTTCATCCCCGACTCTTCCCCGCAGGGCGCCCGGCTATCGCATCAAATGTGGGCGTGGAATCGAGTAGTTCGGCGAGGCCCGAGTAGCGTGTGATTTTGCGGGCCGCGACAGCGCAGACCATCGTCAATCCTCCAACCAACACCACTGATTTGCGCGCGCGGCTCACCGCGGTATAGAGCAATTCGCGGGTCAGCAGAGGTAGATCGCGATCAGGCATGATCACTGCGACATTATCGAACTCGGAACCCTGGGCTTTGTGGATCGTGGTCGCATAACAAAGTTCGAGGGCATCGCCGAGTGCGGCGAGGTGAAACGGTTCGAAGCTATCTCCATTTAAGAAAACCGCCATCGGCGATTCACCGCCTTCGCGATGGGCGACCCGCACAATAAGACCCTGATCGCCGTTGAAGAGTTCGCGGTCGTAGTCATTGCGGACCACCATTACCGGCTCCCCCGGGAGAAAGCGCGAACGATCAACCGACCGATCAGTAGAGGTTACGGCGCGCCGATGCATCGCGTCATTGATTCGATCCGCGCCCGTAGCAAACACGCGTGTCGTGCAGAGAATCCGCGACCTCGCGAGATTTCTATACACGCGCATCAGTTCGGCCGTTGTCTGATCGTCGAAGCCTTTCTCGCCGTACCTATAGGGTTTGGTTGCGAGGGCGTCGATAGAAGGGTCGTGAAGGTGACCGGCGTACCAGCGATCGAGAAAACCATCTAGGGCTGGTCCGTCGGCCGACAGAAGTTCCACCCCTTCGAAGCGGAGTGCGGCCGGATCGGAACGTTCGTCGATCAAAGTGGAAGTCTGCCGTATGTCCATCGCACCGGCGTTAATGCGTTGAGCAAAATCGAAGATCGCCGCACCCGCAGGCTCGTCGGGATTCATGCGATAGCTCTGCGTCAGGCGCGTGCAGATGGCAGTGTCAGTGTCCCGATCAAGATGGCAACCGGCTGCGACCAGATCGCGAAACACCGCGCCTGCGGCCACGGATGGAAGTTGGTCGGCGTCGCCCAGCAAGATGAGCCGGGTGTCAGGACGCAGCGCCGCGGCGAGCCGATGCATCAGGCGCAGATCGAGCATCGAACTTTCATCGACGATAACGACAGTCGCGGACAAGGGGTTGTTGCGGTGATGCAGAAAAATATCGCGGCGCGGCGAATAGCCGAGAAGGCGATGCATCGTAACCGGTTCGAGCCGCGCGGCGACGAGTTCGCGATCGGCGACGGCCGGATCGCGCAGCCGGGCGAGGCCCTCGCGGAGGCTTTCGCCCAGCCGATGAGCAGCCTTCCCGGTGGGCGCGGCCAGCGCGATATCGGCCGGCCTGAACCCGAGACGCGCGAGCACGCGCAAGATCGCCAGTACGATTGAAGTTTTCCCCGTGCCGGGGCCGCCCGAAATCAGCGCGAGCGGGTGGGTTGCGGCGCTGCGGACTGCCTCGCGGTGCGATTCGGAGAGCACGATTTCCACCGCGCCGAATGATTGCGGCCGAGCGTGCACATCAGCCAGCGCGACCCCGACTTCACGGTCGGCAGCGAGGGTGGAGCGAGATACAAATCGCGGCGTAAGATCGCCTGCGAGACGGACTTCAGCGGCGTGGATCCGCTGATGGTAGAGGTAGGGCGGCAGATAGAGGAGAGGCCGATATTCGTCGGGCGCGTGCGCAATCACGGAGGACGCCGCGCCAGTCTCGAGCATCATCGCGATCGTTCCGAGCGTGCGGGAAATCTCGACAGGAGCGTCGGTCGCGGCCGCGTCGGGATCGCCACAAAGTGGCGCGAGAATTCGGGTCATCGGATCGACCGCCAGGGGGCCAGTAACCGGCAGCCGCGTGCTGCCTTCGTTGAGCGCAACGATGGAAGCAATAATCAGCGAAATCAGCGCGACGCGCTGAACCGCGGGGAGATCGTCCTCGAAGGCCGCAATCTCCGCTGCGAGATGTGCCGTCGCTGGATCGAGATTGAAGGCGGGCATCGCGGCCTCGCAGCGGCGCAGATGACGCTGTACGAAGGCCGTTTCCAAGTCCGCGCGGTGGGCGAGGCCAAGGCGTGAAATCACCGAGGTCAGGCCGAGATTGTTGTAAAGGCGATCCATCATTTTACGCCGATTCGCTGCGCTCCATCAGCGCAGCTTCATAGCGACAGATGTCGCGCCAGTCGGGCCGTTGGAAATAGATTCCCTGGGATGGATCGGTGTCGGCGCCGACACCGCGCAGAAAGACATAGAGCAAGCCGCCGAAACGACGACGGTATTCGGCTTCGCTGCGAATCCGCAGTAGACGGATGACGCCGACCGAGTAGATGCGCGCCTGCAGCTCATAGTTCTGCGCGACGTGATCGCCAATGGTTCCACCATCGTAAGCGCTAAGGAGATCGCTCTTCCAGTCAGCGAAATAAGTTAAGCCGTCGTGCTCGAAAACGAGATCGATAAAGCCCTTCAAATAGCCGCGTTCGGCGACCCAATTTCGCGCAATCGCGGAGCCGAATGCGGGATGAGCCGCTTCGGGGAGCGGAAAGAGAAATTCCATCTCGCGCGTGTTGCGACATCCGGCGAGTGCGGGAATGATGCGGCCGGAGGGCAGCGCGAGCGGTGACGTCAGCGTGCGGAAGACGATCGTGGTGCCGCGTTCGAACCAACGCGGGTCGCGCACCTGATGGCGCTCCATCGACGCGCGAAACAGGTCGCTGACGGAATCGAGGCGACGCCACGAATCGAAATCAATCGTAGTGGTGAGCGGCGCGAAATCGAGTTGCTCGATCACCTCGTGCAAAAAGATGCCGACGTCGCTGCCGCCCGGCAGATCATCGGATTCAATCGACGGAGGCAGATCGGTTTTGAAATCCGCGGGCGTCAAATCCCACGGTGCCGCGTGGTTTTTAAGCGAGGTGTAGGAATCGATGTGGAAGGGAGCGTGGCGGGAACGCATTCGATCAAAGGCTTGCTCAGGCGCAGATTTATCGACGAGCAATTCCGGCGGCGGAGTCCATTGATCGATAGGAAGTGCCGCGTGCTCCGCGGTCGAGGTAGTCGGACTCGTGGCATGCGCATTGACGACCTCGATCAGATTCGTCCGGCGAGCATGCTTCGCGCCTTTTGCTTTCATCAAATCCAGAAGGCGGGTGTTGAGCTGTTTGTACGCTCCCGTAAGTTTCAGAGATTCAAGCGGATAGAAGGGCAGGTAAAGTTTAGCGCGGGTCCGAGTCATCGCGACATATAGCAAACGTTGGTGCTCTTCGTTGCGTTCAATTTCGAATTTTTTTTTCACTTCCTCCTGGTCGGTTGCGCCAATCGCGAACCGGCGATCGAAACCCTCGTGATAGACGCGCACTGGCGAAGACTGATTGACGCGGTGACTTCCGCCAAAGAGGAACACGACGTCGGCTTCGAGCCCCTTGCTCATGTGGATGGTCATTATCTGGACCCCATCGCGTTCGCTTTCGAGACGCTGAAAGTTGCCGTTGGGACCGCCGGGTGGCTCGGCGTGACGGTTAATGTAATCGGCTATCAGTTCAACAATCTCACTGAACGACAGGCGGCCCGCGACGGCGCGCTCGAGCAAAATTTCAAAGATATGAGAATAATTCGTGAGTTCGCGGTCGCTGCGATGAAGAAAGAGTTCGCGGGCGGCGAGACCGCTCTCGTGCATCAAGCGATTGAAGAGCTCGGCGAAACGCTCGGCGTCGGCGAGCGCGCGCCATTGGTAAAGCAATTGATTGAGCGGATGCGACGGCGGTGGATCGTCGATCGTCGCGATCTCACGATATTCCAGGGCGAAAAAAGGCGACATCCAGGCGCGCCGTAGAAGTGAGCGATCGTTCAAATCTTCGATCGCCCGTAATACATCGAGGACATCCTTAGCTTCCCCGGTTTGAAACAATTCGTCGAGTTTGTAAAAGGCAAAGGGGATGCCCGCCTCGCGGAGAAATTTGCCGATTTCACGAGAATTTTCGTTGGTATAAGTGAGAACGAATATTTCGCGGGGGCCAACGCGGCGCGGCGCGGCGTTCCCACTTTTTCGATCCGGTTCGTCGATCAGGATAGCGTCGGGCGTAACCGCGTTAGACGGGTCCGCGATAATCCGTTTGATCGTCGCAGCGATGAAACGTCCCAATTGCTCACGCGCGTCGCCAGCCGAACCCTTTTCTTCCTCAGGCGGCGTGTAGCTCATTAAGGTGATCGGAACAATCGGCCGTCCCAGCGGATCGCGAGCGCTGCGATCCGGGACGCCGCATTCGACCGGCTGGTCGTACTTGATATCGCCAGTGAAGATTGGCCGTTCGGCCTTCTGATCGAGAATTAAATTGTAGGCGTCGATCAGGTCCGGGGTCGATCTGAAGTTGTGAAGAATCGGAATCGGCACCGCATTGACATCGATCAATTCTTTGCGCGCGCGCTGGTATGAATAGACGTCGGCGCCGCGGAAGGCATAAATCGCCTGCTTGGGATCCGCGACTACGAAGAGCCGATGACCTTCGCCGCCTTCGATGAAAATGCGGCGGAAAATTTGCCATTGAAGGTCGTCGGTATCCTGAAATTCATCGACGAGTCCGAAGCGAAAACGATTGCGCAAGACCGCGGTGAGCGCGGCGCCGTCCGGTGCTTCCAGCGCGCGCCAGACCAGAGCGAGCATGTCGTCGTAGTCGAGTTGTCCGCGCTGACGCTTGTCGCGATCGAAGCGTTCTTCCAATGGCGGCAGGTAGAGATTGGTGAGCAGACGCTCGCCGATGGGTTCCTTCGCGGCCAAAGCGCGCCGCAGCAGGTCGATCGCCTCAGCATGACTGGTTACATGATAGCGACTGCGATGGGCTTCGAAGAGGAGATACTCAAGATCGTCGATCTTGCCACCCTGGAGCCACTGTTCGAGCACCGGACGCATCAGCGGATCGACGGCGAAACGCTCGCGCAGCATCGCGCGAAAGGTGGTGCGAAAAGCGCGCCGGCCGTCCACCAGCTCGAGATTGAACCGCGCACCGCTGTGGAAGGCAAACTCAGTCAGGACGCGATTGCAAAAGGCGTGAATGGTGAAGATCGGAGCGCGCTCGAAGTTTGCAAGCGCGTGCTCCAGCCGCGAGCGCGCGGCATGATCGACGCCTGCCAATTGATGCCCGGGCACGGGGGGCTGCGCCCCGGCGTCTCGGCGCAGAATATTTTCGATCGCGTTGCGGATGCGCGCGCGCAACTCCGCAGTGGCCTTTTCGGTGAAGGTGACGACGAGAATTTCCTCGATCGAATTTGCTGCGGTGCGCAGCAATTCGATGATCAGATGCTCAATGGCGTAAGTTTTTCCGGTGCCGGCGCTGGCCTCGATAATCGCGTGCCCGGTCGACGGGAGAGTATCGAGCAGGGATGGGCGCAAGTAGGTTAGAGTCGGCGAACTCACGGCTGTTCCTGCTCGCGATCGAAGATCGCGATTAGCGGACCGAAGCGGCGTTCGATTAGACCGTGCTCGATTTCATTGATCGGCATGCGGAAATTGCGCGCGCGCTCTTTGCGCACCGGGCCGAAATCAGATCTGCAAGCTGGCGGCTCCTTGTCACGAACGGATCGAATCGCGAGATCGACACTTTGGGATTTATTTCGCCACACGGCGTCAACCGCTTCGATGGGGAGAAAGTAATCATTGCCGGCACTGAGCAGATCGGTCGCTAACCGAGAGAGCCACCTGCGCGCTTCGTCCTTGGCAGGCACCGTGATCGTCCGTTCGAAGGTCACATTCTTTTTTTCTTCGGCACCGAGCACCACCGAGACAAATTCCGAAGGCATCTTCGAACCTGCCGCAGCGAGAACGATCGCCTCGAGCGCGGCCTTGAGAAAATCGGCCGTCTTGACGTAGTCGCGTGCGACCAGCTTAAAGGACCGGTCGAGTCGCGCCGAGACCGGACCGACGAGACCGCGCAGCTCGATTGAAGTTATGCGGCGCCCATCAGCGCGCCGGAAGTCAACTTCGAGAACGATCGGGTCGAGCGCCTGGTCGACATCAGTAAATTCCTCGACGCCACCAACCGCGATGCGCTGCCAGCGATCGAGATTTTTGATTTTTAAGGCATCGGCCTGCCTGATTGCGCGATCAAGTTGAACGAGATCCGTGGCTCGTAGAGCCGCGGCAAAAGGACCGACCGGGAGCGACCCATTGAGGATGCGAGCATGATAACCCTGATCATAGCGATCGCAGAGATCTGCGGACTGGCCGCCGGCGCGCCAAAGCGTATCGCGCAACAGTATCGCGGTCGCGAGAGCCGACCGTGCGATCGGCTCCTCGTCCTGGTAATCGTCGTCGCCGTCCTCGTCCTCGCGCATCCCGAGCGCGTACCGGGCGGCACCCTGGAGGGGACATTCGAGATAATGGCGGAGCGCCGAAATCGAGAGCCTGACGCGGGAATCCTCATTGCGAGAAATCACGGCGGGCGGGCCGATGATGCGCAGCCGCGGGAGCAATACGGCGCGCGCCGCATCGCCGAGCCGATCGATCAATTCGCGACTGGACTCCACCTTTGCGGAAGGGCCACAGCGCTGTTCGAGGTCCTCGCGCAGGGCGGCGATCTCCGCCCCTCGCCGTGCGTTGCGATCGGAGGTCTCGAGGCGCAGATCGCGCTCGTCGCCGGGGTGCGAAAGATCGGGAAAGTAACGTTGATCGTGCGCGTTGACGGGATGGGCGATGGTCAGGCGGTCGAGCGCCGCATCGCCGACCATGCCGCGCAAGATAAATTGAAGATCGCGAATCACGGCGGAAGGCTCAAGAGCCTCGCCGGTTCGCGGATCGCGCGCGACGTACGACAGATAGATCCGTTCGCGCGCCGCCAGCAAGGTTTCGAGAAACATATACCGATCGCGTTCGGCGGAGGAGACGTCGCCAGCCCGTCGATAAGCCTGACGCAGATCGAGTGGGTCGTGATGCTCGTGGGCAGGAAAATCCGCTTCGCCGAGGCCGACCATGAAGGTCACGCGAAACGGAATCGAACGCATGGTGGAGAGCGAACCGACCACAACGCCGTTCTCGGCATAGAAGCCCTGTTCGGCTTCGACCTCTGCGATGCATGTGCGGGCCAGCTCGTAAACGACGTCATAAGGAACGGATTCGCTGCGAATGCCGTCGGGATAGATCGATTCAATCGCGCGAATAACTGAATCGCGCACGCGGGCGCCGGCGCGATTGATCGGCGTTAGGTAGTCCGCGATCAACTGGGTCAGCACTTTGCGCCAGTCGGCGAGGTTGAGCTCGATGGCGGAAATCGCTTGTGCGTCGCGAATGAGCGCGCGCGCCTGGCGGATTAGAATCGCGACGCTTGCCGATTCGTTCTCAGCAACCTCAAATGGCAGGTAGTCGCGGCCGCTCGAATCGCGAAACACCCGGGTCTCGCCGCTGGGCTCGCCGGCCATGAAAAATCCGAGCGCGAGCCGTTTCAGCGCGTAATCCCAATGGTAGAGTCTGGGTTCGACGTAGGTGCCGGCGAAGGCGTCCTCGTCCGCGCCGAAATAAACCCCCAGTCGGCGGGACAGCTCGGGCCATAGATGCGCGTGCGGTTCGGCATCAACGGGGGTCAGCGCGGGATGCGTCAGCAGACGGACCATCTCACTACGCGTGAAGCGCCCGAGCGGCAGCTTGAGCAGCAGAGCGACGGCTTCGGCGACCCGGCTGTCAGAGGCGAAGCGACGATCGACGATATCGAGAGGAATACCATGCGCACCGAGGAACACGCTTTCGATTTGCGCCAGGTACTGATCGCGGATGCCCTCGGGAATCACGATCGCGATCTGGTGGAAGCGCAGTGGCGGCGAGGCGCCTTTGTCGGCCGAGTCGCGGCGAATCAGCGACCAGATCGCGTTGGCGACAATCTCGAGTTCGCGGTGCACGCCCGGGCACTGGACGAAGCTGATACTGTCGTCCTCGATCGCAGAGGAGTCGCCGGCTGCGGCCGTATGTGAATGCTCGAGCACCGCCCCATCTGTATTCAGTTCGGGACTGCGTGTCAGGATCGCCTGCTGCACCCGCGCAAGCAGCGTCGGACTTTCGACGGAAGCGGAGTCGACAAAATGCTCATCGAAATCGCAGTCGGTAAGCTCGTTGAGCAGCCGGATGTACTCGCGGCCGGCGCGTCCCCAGTACCGGAGCCCGAGGTTGTCATGCGCGGCGGTGAGGGCGAAGGGATCTTCGGCGTGCTCGAAGAGCAACGGACCAACGCGCGGTGGACGTCCGCCGCCGCGCCGATTGCGCACGTCCTCCCAAAATTCGCGGCATGGGTTGAGCGTGTAGATGTGAAGGTCCGTGAGCGTGCCGAGGCGCGCGAAGATGCGGATAAATTCAGGGCCGGCGTAGCCGATACCGAAGATGTGTAGGCGTTCGGGAAGGTGCTTGCGCATAAGCTGGTCGTCGAGCGCAGCGAACGCATACGGGAGCAGCATCCAGCGTGCGCCATCTGGGAGTCCGTCAGTCGCGCGGGAAAGCCACGCCGAACGGAGGCTGCCGTCGTTCTCGAAGAGCGAAAGGAAGATATGGCGCTGCCAGCGCTCGGTCTCGAGCAGACGGGAGTCGTCGAGTGTGGTGCGGTGAGCCCAACGATCGAGCATCGTGCGGCGCGACGTCGCGTACTCACGCATCAGCCAGGCGAGGCGTCCGCTCAATTGGAAGAGCCTGACGGCGCGCTGGCGCGGATCATCGGGTGCGGCGGAGACATAGGCCTGCACCGCGGCGAGATGAGCGTCGTGGGCATCGAGCGCCTCGCGGAGGTACTCGAAAACGGCGATTTGGAGGCCATTCGCGTCCAGAACTTTGATTGGGGGTTGCGCGGTTCCGCTCGATGCGCGTTGGCCAAGTTTGGCGAGATAACCGCGCAAAAACGGAAATTCGAAATTGGCCGCGACGCCGTCGCGATCCGCAAGCCGAAGTTTAAGGAACTCTTCAACCGCGCGGTTCGGCACGATAATCGTGATCCGAGCGAGCGGATCGCGAAGCTGATCCTGGTGCACGAGACGGCCAATCGGATCGATTAGGGCTTCGAGGCGATTCGAGTAATGCAGATGAATCATCGCGATGGATTATCGAGGATTGTTACATTTCGGTGGACCGGCAACTAGCGTGAATTCCACGTTCAACAGGAAGCTGAATGGAGTTAGGCGGGAGCCGGCGGAATTGGCCGTTGACTAATCGACGAGGCGAGAACACCATTGACGCCAGCCGTGGCAACCACCAAGCCACATTCGGGGGGCGCACTTCTCTACGCATTGGGACTGCCGTTTTGCTTTTTCGGCGTCGCGATGCTTGGGTTCGCCATCTATCAGGCCCGCTCGGGGGGCACGAGCCTAGCCGCGTTCAGCGCGCTATCGGCACTCATCTTTGCAGGAATCGGAATCGGGATCATTTTAGCTCTCCGGCATGGCCTGCGGGCGCAAGCGGCGATCGATAGGCTGCGCGAGCAACATCCCAACGCACCGTGGCTATGGCGCGAGGAGTGGGCGACCGGGCGCATCTTTTCCGAGGGCAGCGCAAACGCGCTTGCGGCGTGGCTCTTCGCTACTTTCTGGAACGCCGTGTCGTGGCCGATTTTCTATTTCGTCTATTTCAATCCGAGCGAGTCGTTCGCGGTGCTAAGCAGCTATACGATTCTGTCGGCGATTTTTCCACTGACCGGAATTGTGCTGATCGGATTGGCGATTCGAGCGACGATGCGATGGGTCGCATCGCGCGGATCATATCTCGAAATGGCGACGATACCTGGACAAATCGGCGGAACGCTCACAGGGACGGTTCGGCTGATGCCCCCGAGCCGCGCGAATCGCGAGTTCAAAGTGACGCTGTCATGCATCAATCGAAGCAGCGGCGAAAACTCAAAGGTCGAAGAGGTCGTCTGGAGCAGTGATCAGACCGTGCGCGGTAGCAGCTTCAGCGGCATTCGCGTCGAATTCCAGATACCGCCGGAATGCCAGCCGACGGATGCGATGCACGCAGAAAGCGCAATCGTGTGGCGCCTGGTGACGACGGCGTCTTTTTCATCGCGCACCTTCGAGGCGGCGTTCGAAGTTCCGGTCTTCAACGTCGTACTGGCACGGGTGCAAAAGCGCTCGGCCAGTTCGACCCCCGAAGCGGATTCCCGGCCTGAAGCGTTCGAGCCTCCACCAAATTTTCCGGTGCGCACGCGGCAGCTGCCCACCGGGGCGATGGAATTCTATTTCCCGCCGTGTCGCGCCCCAGCCGCGGCAATTGGCGCGACGCTGTTCACCGCCGGTTGGAACGCGATGTTCCTGATGATTCTCCACATTGACGCGCCCATCGTCTTCGATGCGGTGTGGGCGGCCTTAGACGTCTTCATGCTCTTGTGGGTTGGGTCGCTGTGGCTGGGCGACACCCGCGTTACGATCGACGGGTCGTCGATTACGATCGCGCGCGGCATTCCGGGACTGGTGCTGTCGCGACGGACGATACCAGCGGGCGAGGTCGATACGGTTGCAGCGATCGTCGGCTCACGTACTGGATCGACCACCTACTATCGCCTCCGCCTGACCCACGATGGGGATCGCAGGGTAACCTTCGGTGACGGCTTGCGCGAGAAACGCGCGGTCGAATGGCTCGCGTACCAGATAGCGCGTCACCTCGGCGTGACTGAGTAGTTAGTCCGCACCATTCATCGTGGTCGCTGGGGGGTTGTAAATTGTAAATGTTGGAAGCGTAAGGTTCATCCGGGCCGGTGACCATTGCACTGACCGGCGCCCTCGAATCAGGCAATTTCATAATAAATTCAAGCAATTTCGTCGATCCACTCGTCGATGGCACATTTTCTGCTGAACGATCTGGATAGCGTGTACTATCGTCACTTCGGGCTGTCTGGAGCGCCCTTCCAATTCACACCTTCGCCCAAGCTACTGTTCATGAGCAAGGCCCATCGGGAAACGCTTGCGGCGCTTGAATGGGGACTCCTGCACGAACCAAGCGGTTTCATCTTGCTGATTGGAGAGACCGGAACCGGTAAGACCACGCTAATCGTTTCGGTGCTCGCGGAGAGTTACGCTCATTTGCGCATAGCGTATGTGAGCAATCCCAAACTCGGTTTCGATGGGCTATTGCGAGACATCGCGCGACAATTTGGGATTTCGCCGGCTCCGGAACGGTTGGCAATGTCCGATGCGGTCGATGGCTACCTTGCCGCTTTGCCCGAGGGCCACTGCGCGGTCGTTATCGTCGATGAAGCCCAGGCGCTCACCGATGAGATGCTCGATGAGTTGCGGCTACTTTCGAATCGCGATGTCGGATCAAAGGGACGGCTTCATTTTGTTTTTGTGGGCCAGCCCAGCTTATTGACCCGACTGCAAACGACAGCATTGCGTCAGGTCAACGGTCGAATTGGGGTGCGCGCGCTGCTGAATCCGCTAGAGGCGGGGGAGGCTCGCGGTTATGTCGATTACCGCCTAAAGGCCTTCGGTGGCAGCGTCGAGACGGTGTTTCAACGCGACGCTATCGAATATCTGCTCGCTCGATGCGAGGGGAATCCGCGTCGCATCAATGTTTTGTGCCACAACGCGCTGCTACAGGCGCATAACGCGAACGAAACGATCGTGAGTCTTAAATCGGCGCGCACTGCGACCCGCAATATCGACAATCTTTTCGCGAGCGCTCGCCGTTACGAGCCCGTGGATCGGATACCTGCTTTCTTTCGCCGGAAATTTCCGACGCTGGTCTCAGTGACGCACGGGCTCGGGCCTGCAATCGCGGCTTCCATGCTGGCCATTGTCGGTATGGGTTCGCTTTACTTCATGAATTCGGGCGCGTTGCGGCCTGAGGAGCCGGTTAGTATCGACGCGGCCCGAACGGTCGGAGATGCGGTTATCGAATATCCCGACGTCGCGAAATCGCAATTGACTTCGGAGGGCGATGATCGAACTGCCGCGCTCGGCGGAGGCCAGGCGCGTGATCAGGATGGTGGGGAACCGCGGCGAGTGCGTGTCCAATCAGGCGACACACTCCGTACCATAGCGCGCAACTACCTCGGCTCGGATGACGAAGTCAGCCGTCTCATCAAAGCGAATCCGCAAGTCGGGAACGTCGATCATATTTATCCGGGTGAAATGCTGAATCTACCCGTGACGGACGATGGAGAACGGGCGAGCGCGACGACCGTTCATGAGCATGAGACCGCAACTTCCGATTGGCAGCGAGTCCCTGCCGCCTCGAACGGCCTCAAGAGTGACGAGGAGTAATCCCATGTCGTTGCACTGAATCCGACAAAAGTTTGCTCGCCGGTGGGCGCCCGACAACGACTCACGTAACCCCCCCACGTGACCGTGGCCGAGTGCGCTTCACCGGCGAGCGTTAGCTTTATCTGGGCGTCCGTTGCGGCGCCCCTTTTTATTGCGAAGAAATGCGCCCCGCTACTTGATCGCTAAGCATCGACGCCTTACGCGCGAGACCGGAGGCGGCGAGGTAGTCGCGTTGTTCCATCGCCCTATTGGCCGCGCTGGCGAGATCGCTTGCCTGGCGAAATGCGGCTGACGTCTCACCGGTCAGTTTTGAGTGATCGATTTGAGCGAGCCGCCAGTTGGCATCATGCACCAGCGTTCGCGCGCGTTCGCGATCGGCATCGTTATCCTGGAGCGTTACGCTCGTCATTCCGGCGCGCGTTACTCCATCCGGAGCGCTTGTGACTGGCGGAGTTACTGCTGACTCGGGCACACCTGCCGGTGGCTGCGTCTTGGACGCGACACCCGATCGGTCTGTTCGGCTACCAGGAACCTTCGTCTTGCTTTTGTGCGCAGTGGGCGTCGAATGACTAGCGGCAGGGGTAGCCGATGCCTGGGGCAATTGCGCTTGCGACGATCCAGGGTGCCAAATGGCTGAACATCCGCCGATCAGAAAAATGAACGCAGCCATAACGAGCGGGATGACTGAAAACGGTTTCATTGGGGCGAAGTAGTGTCCGTGCTGAAGCTAACCTATTCTCGAGAGTGGTTGTGCCTGCGACATCTCGACCGTTTCCGGCGCCAACGGCAATCGAATCACCACGGTCGTGCCCGCGCCGACTTCCGACCGAACGTCCATCGTGCCGTCATGAAGATCGATCGCCCGCAAAGCCAGCGGCAGCCCGAGGCCGTTGCCGTTCTTCTTGGTCGTAAAATACAGGTTGAAGATGCGCTCTAAATCCTCGTTCGCGATGCCGGGACCGTTGTCGGCGATGGAAATCTCGACGAATCCGCTCGTATGGCTAAGCGTGGTCGAGAGGTGCAAAGTGCCGCCGTTGGGCATCGCCTCGCAGCCATTGCCTATAATATTGCGCAGCGCTTCCGCTACGAGAGCGCGATCGATTTTGACCGGCGTGACGGCTGGATCGAAATCGGTTTCGAGGCGGATCCCCGGCCGCACGATCTGGCTCGCGACCTCGGTGACCAGCTCGTTCACCTGAACCTCCGCAAGCTTGAGCTGTTCGGGCCGCATGAAGCGCATGAGTGCGTCAACAGCGCGCGCTAGCCGCTCAATTTCCTGGCGCACGGCGCGGAGACGTTGGTCGATCGGATCGCCCCGGGCGGCGTCCTGGCTTAACAATTCGATTTGCAGATTCATCGCGTTGAGCGGATTACGAATCTGATGGGCCACACCTGAAATCAACCCGCCCAGCCGCACCAGGCGGCCCGAATAGTCTACGACGGTTTCGAGCTCGCGCATCGATTCAAGATCGCGCGCGACCAACAGCAACCCCGGCGGTTCAGGTCCTTGTCCGAGTGAAAAGATCGAGACGATTAGGCGGCTATGTTCGTTGCCGTTTGACAGGTCGAGCGCGACGTCGCGAACCTCGGTGCCGGCTGCATAGGCGGTTTCGACCATGCGCGCTAACGGGCTGTCGCGACCGAGCAGCAACGACAGGGGCTTGCCTTCCGCTAGCCCTCCGGCGGGCAATCCGAGACGGCCCTGCGCTTCGGAATTGGCAAACAGCACGGAGCCGCTGCCGTCGAGCAGAAGCACGGCATCGGTGATCGAGCGGAAGATATTGATGAACTGGCCGCGTTCGGTTTCCCATTGCGCCCGGCTCGCTTTGATGCGTCGCGAGAGGGCGTTGAATTTTTCAGCGATAGTGCCCAGCTCGTCGCGCGATTCCAGTGGTAGGCTGACTTCGTCCCGGCCCTCAGCAATTTGCTCGACTCCAGTCGCGAGGGCGGCGAGCGGCTTCATCAGGAGGCTACCCCCGAGGATTGCGCCGATCAGGCTCAAGACCACTCCGGCGGCCCCGGCAGCAAGAATATCTTCGACCGATCGGCGTGCCTCGGTGGCGATCAAGGCAGTGGAGAGCCCAACCCTGATGATCGCCAGCGGGCGATCGTTTACGTTGATCACCCGGCTGATTTCGTAAGTGTGCTCGCCCCATACCGCGGCGATGCGGGTAGGCGGCCACCACGAAATAAGTTTGCGATGGAGGACCTCGAAGGGCGGCGTCGCGGCGATCGCCCCGACCGAGGGCGTGAAGTGCGCGGCGACGAGGTTGGTGCCATCGATGGCCTCGACGCGCGCATACACCACGCCGCTGCCAAAGGCCTGGGACGAATCGAGCAAGGCGCGCAATGGCTCATCGGCGCGTATCGCCGCAATTGGATCGCCGGTCGCGTGCGTGAGGCCCTGGCGAATTTCCTCGAACGCCTGGTTGGCAATCAATTTCCCGGATTCGGCCAGATCGTCAACCATCACCTGCATCGTGCGATCGATCTGAAAGGCGCTCACGGCTACGAACGGCAATACCAGCAGGACCAGGAATATGGTTGCAAGTTTTCCGCGGAGATCCATCGTCAAATGCCACGGCAAACTCGTTCGAAGTGCGCTCGCGGTCCTCGACCCGAAATCGCCCGTGGTTCGCTCCAACCCTGCTGCGGAGCAACCTGCTCGGGCAGCGTATCGGTCAACTAATTGTGGTTTACGCTATCATTGGAGCAGGCTCGGTCAACAGCGCCTAATTGCGCGGATCCAGCCCCATGCGGCGCGCGATAATGACCTTCATGATTTCGTTGGTGCCGGCGTAAATCGATTGCACCGCCGCGTCCGCATAGTCGGTCGCGACCGCGTACTCCATCATGAAACCGTAGCCGCCATGCAATTGCAGACATTGGCTTGCGACGCGCTTGAGCAATTCAGTCGTCCACCATTTCGCCATGCTGACTTCGCTGACCACATCGTCGCCGCGCACGTGCGCGACCAGCAGCCGATCGACGAAGGCCTGGCCGATTTCCACCTCGGTCGCCATTTCCGCGAGCTTGAACTGGGTATTTTGAAACGACGAGATCGCCTGGCCGAACGCATGCCGGCCCTTGGTGTACTCGATAGTGTCGTCGAGGCAGCGGCGGGCGCTGGTCAGCGAGCCGACGGCCGTAACGAGGCGCTCCTGCTGAAGCTTCTCCATCAACATCTTGAAGCCGGCGCCTTCGTGGCCGAGCAGATTGGTCACCGGGACGCGGCAATCCTCAAAGAACAGTTCGCTGGTGTCCTGACCCTTGAAACCGAGTTTGTCGAGCTTGCGCCCGCGCACGAAGCCGGGTGACTTCGCATCGACGATGATCAGGCTGACGCCTTTATGCGCGGGACTCGGCCTTGGGATCGGTCTTGGCCACGACCACGATCGCGTCTGCGATTTGGCCGTTCGAGATGAACATCTTCGAGCCGTTGATGACGTAGCTGTCACCATCGCGGCGGGCGGTGGTCTGGACCGCCGCGAGGTCGGAACCGGTGCCCGGCTCGGTCATCGCAATCGCCAGGATGGTCTCGCCGCTGATCGCCGGCGTCAGGATAGCGACGCTTTTGATCGTCGGTCCCGTAGGTCGCGATATACGGCATGATGATGTCCGAATGGAGCCCCATCATCAGGCCGTGGGCGCGCACGCGCGATAGTTCTTCGACTACGATCGCGTCGTAGAGGAAATCGGCGCCCGCGCCGCCGTATTCGGCCGGTGCGTTGGCGCCGAGGAAGCCGGCTTCGCCCATCTTGCGCCAGCTTTCGCGATCGCTCATGCCGTTGCGATTCCAGCTTTCGATTTTCGGCACCAGCTCGTTTTCGACAAACCGCCGCACCTGGGTCCGGAACATTTCGTGTTCTTCGCTGAAGATATCTCGCCGCATCTTCGATCTCCTCGGAATCCGCCGAATCCTTGCACGTCCGCCCGCTCATGCCAAATCCTCAACGGGGCGCTGGCCGCGCAGTTGCCTTCCGTCGCCGAAGTTACTACGACCTGTTCTACGACTGAGTTTTACTACGACTGGCGCAGATGCTATTCGCATCGCACGCTGCGAGACGAGGTTTAAATCGATGAAAGCGATTCAGTTCGATCGACTGGGCGGTCCCGAGGTGATGTATCTGCGCGAGGTGCCCAAGCCCGAACTTCGCCCCGGCACGATCATCGTCAAAAACCACGTCATCACGATTAACTTCGGCGACATCTTCTTCACCCGCGGCGAATACATCGTGAAGCCGGTCTTCCCCGATACGCCCGGGATGGAGGCCGCCGGCATCGTCGATGCGGTCGCGCCCGATGTCACCGACTTCAAGCCCGGGATGCGCGTCGCGTACATCGGGATGGGCTCCTACGCCGATTACACGCGGATTCGGCCGTCGCGCGTGATTCCGCTGCCCGACTACATGAGCTTCGAGCAGGGTGCCGCGTTGCCGATCGCGATGCTCACGGCGTGGCACATGCTGCATACGCATTCACCAGACGCGCGCCGGCGCAGACGGTGCTGGTCCATTCGGCGGCCGGCGGCGTTGGCATCGCGGCGGTGCAGATCGCCAAGGCCGCGGGCGCGCGCGTCATCGGCACGGTCTCGAGCGACGACAAGGCCGCGCTGGTGCGCCAGTACGGCGCCGATGAAGTTATCGACTACGAGAAGCAGGATTTCGCCGCCGAGGTCATGCGCACTCAGCGACGGTCGCGGCATCGATCTGGTGCTCGACGCGGTCGGCAAGCCGACCTTCGAGAAGGGGCTGCAATGCCTCGCGCCGTTCGGCCATATGATTCTCTTCGGACGCGCCGGCGGGCTGCCCGATCCGTTGAACGTCGCGAAGCTGATGGAGAAGTCGCTGACGGTCAGCGCCTTCGTCCTGCCGCTCATCTACAGCAATCGCGAGGTGATGCGCCGCGGACTCGAGCATTCGTTCCAGCTGATTCGCGAGGGCAAGCTGACCGTTCCGATCGGCGGAAGCTTTCCGCTCGCCGAGGCAGTCGAGGCGCATCGCTTCGTGCTATCGCGCCAATCGACCGGCAAGATCCTGCTGATTCCATAGCCGACGCATGCAAGATCGCGAAGCCCCAGGGAACGTGGGCGAATCGCGGTTCGAGTAATTGGACGGTTCCTGACTAGTCGGGGAGTGTGAAAACCTCCTGCGGTTCGACGACACCCGGCAGCGAATGCGTGCCGAGGCTTTTCAGCGACGCCTCGGCGGCGGCGGCGAAGCTCGCCGACATCACGACGCGACGATCGAGTTTAGCCGCGAGCTTTTCGATGCGCGACGCATGATTGACGGCGGGGCCGATGACGGTGAAGTCGAGCCGGTTGGGGGCGCCGATATTGCCGTAGGTGACTTCGCCGAGATGCAGCGCGAGGCCGTAGCGGATCTCGGCGAGGCCCGCCGCGGTCCGTTCCGGGATTGCGCACCGTCACTGCTTCTCGCGCCGCGCGCGGCGGCTCTCAAAGCGGCCGCACAGTGCTGCACGACATTGTCGCCCTCGCGCAGTTCGAAAATCGCGAGCATCCCGTCGCCGATGAACTTGAGCACTTCACCGCCCTCGGCCGAGACGGCGTTGACCATGATTTCGAAATACTCGTTGAGCAGTTCGAGCAGCGAAGTCGCGCGGGCAGCGCATCGGACAGCGTGGTGAATCCGCGCAAGTCGCAATACCAGATGACCGCGCGGATGGTCTCGCCATCGCCGCGCTTGACCGCGCCGGAAAGCACTCGCACGCCGGTGCGATGGCCGACGTAGGTGTCCATCAGGATGCGCTCACGATCCGCCGATGGGTCTGCGTCTCGACGATTACCGTCAGCATCTCGGCGACGTCGGTCAGGCCGGCTATTTCAGTATCGGTGAAGCCGCCCGGGCGGTCGGTCAGCCAACTGATGCAGTTGATTTCGCCGCTCGAGAACACCATCGGCATCGCGACGTAGTCGGTGCCGCCTTCCGTGCGAAAGGTTTTGAGAACCTCGTAGTCCAGTTCGATCTCGGGATCGTCCAGACGCCGGCGAATCGTCTGACCGGTCCTCGATACTTCGGTGAGCGGACTCTGCGCGAAGGCTGGCGTCTTTTCGATTCCGTGCTCCGCGGTGCGGCGCTCCGCGTCCGGTCTCGCCACGGCGCCAGACGTAAGCGCTGGCGGCAATCTGCGGATGCAGCGTGCGAATCGCGCAGAAGGCGCGCCACAAGGGAATTCCCGCCTCGACCACGCGCCGGCACATCTCGTCGCCGAACTGGCGCATGTGGGTGTTGGCGCGGCCCTCGTGCAACATCCAGGCGACTACCCGGCCGCCCCGGGATGGACGCTCCCTCATCGGGAATCGGTCGCACTTGTCACTCGGTGCTTGGCGGATGGCGACTTCAGGCATCAGGCTTTCGCGCTGGGGCGACTCGAGACCGCCTCGTGCCAGCGCTTCAGGTGACGCGCGCTGTCGAGCAACTTGAGGCCGCCCAGATTTAGCGCCGATGTCGATGGCGACCTGCGCGGTGATATCCGCGATGGTGTAGCGATCGCCGGCGACGAATGGCCGCTGCGCCAGGATCGAGTCGAGCCATTCGAGCCGCTGCGAGCCCGTGCGTCGAGGCGCGCCTCGGCGAACTCCGGAATCTGCTTGATGCGGTCCTTGAACAGCGGATGGGTGTGCTGGACGTAGTTCGCCATGGGGCCGAAGATCTCGAGCTCCATGCGGCGATTCCACATCTCGACGAAGGCGATATCGCGCGGATCGACACCCATCAGCGGGGGATTCGGATACATGCCCTCGAAGTAGCGGCAGATCGCGACCGATTCGGTCAGATAGGTGCCGTCGTCGAATTCGAGCACCGGCAGTTCGCCGAGCGGGTTTTTCTCGATGAAGTCGGCCGTGCTGGTTCTCGCCCTTGGTGATATCGACGTGGACATAGACCATCTCGACGTTCTTTTCGGCGAGAAAGATTCGGACCCGGCGCGGGTTGGGGGCCATTGGGAAATCGTAGATTTTCATACCGATGACGATAGGAGCCTTGGGCGAGCGGTTCAAGCGGGCCATTTACAGGCTCGAGAAGAGGCGAAAAAATTGGGTTCGTTATGTACCCGCGTTTTTTACATCGGTTGGTCGGCGGCTCGACGATTAGGGCAGCGATTGCTACCTTTAACTTCAAGTAGAAGAATACGCCAATTGGAAAGGAATGTAAAGGGCGGGGAGGTGGGGCGCGGTTTTTGCCCTTCATCCCGCGCTCGCGATGCTCCCGCGACCTCTCCCTGGACAAGGAGAGGTGTTGGAAGAATGGCGGACAGTCGCGGATGTCCCGATGCTACGCCGCTTTGGCAGCTAGTACCAAAGGACGCTGAGACGCAGAGATCGCGGCCACGAATCGCCTTGGTTCAGCGCGTGGCTACGAGGGGTTATTGGTGGGCGACAGGAGGTGGCACGACTGGCACGCAAGGTCATCGAAGGGGCGGAGAAACATTGGGAGCCAGGTTGGCAGGTTGGCGGAACTGCCTCATCGAGGGTCGCAGTCGGCGGACAATGGATCGTAGACGTGGGAGTGTTATTGGAGGGTGAGGTCGGCGCGGGACGGTTTGCCCTGGTCGTCGATGCCTGAGGCGTCGAGCTTGGGGGTGGCAATGGAAATGCGCGACGGGTCGATTTTGGCGCCGAGGTAGGTGCGCACGGCCTCGGCGCGCGCATCGGCGAGCTTTTTGAGGTCGTCGTCGGACACTTCCATATTGGTGACCAGCAGCTTTTTCATCTCGTCGGGCGGGAGCGATTTGTCCAGGCCGATTGCGTTGGTGGGCTTCTGGAATTTGGCGGCCTTGTAAACCTTCTTCAAGTACTTGTTGTAGAGATCGGGGGGAATCTGCCCCTTGGCGGCGTCTTCACCTTCGGAATCCTTGAGGCGCGCGATGACCTGGCCGTCAACCTTGGCTTCATGCAAGCCGGCCTTGTCGGTGGCGGGGTCGACGCGTCCGATGATGCTGAGTTTCAGGGCGGTGCGGGCGTTAAGTGCCACGGCGACCGAATCGAGACGCTTGGTGCTGTCGGCGCTGAGTGTTGAACGGCCGGGCGCAAACTCGACATAGGACAAATCTTCGTTCGCGCCACTGCCGCCGGCGAGGCCGCCGATCGCCGAGGTCAGCAGCCGGAAGGGCGCGGTGATCGCCTTGGTGAGAATGTTCATGAAGGCGTGAAAGATGACGCCACCGAGGCTGAACTGCGGGTCGTTGAGCGAGCCCGAGACTGGGACATCGAGATTAATCTGGCCCTTGGAGTCCTTGAGAATCGTCACGGCGAGGCGAATTGGCAGATTCTTCGCGGTCGCGCTTTCGACGCGATCGCCGAAGGTAAGCTGGTCGAGAAAGATGTGATTGGTGGCGGTCAGAACCTGATTGGCCAACTGGTAATGCACATCGACGGTCAGACTGCCCTTGATAATCGGATAGCCGGTGTATTTCACCGAATAGGCCGAGAGGTCGGTGAGCACGATGCGGTCGGCGTTGGCCTTGATATCGACGGCGGCGAGCGGCGCCAGTGGATTGATTGTGCCGCTGATGTTGATCGGCGCGTTGCCGTTGATTTGGCCCTCGAGCAGGACGTCGGCGGGCGTGGTCGAACTGGTGCCGAAGGCGCCGACCTTGCCGCTGATGCTGGTCAGATTCGCGCGGTAATTCGGCTTGATGAAGAAGTCGGAATAGTCAACGTGACCGCCGTTCACGGTGATTTTGCCGAGCTGGATATCGGCAGGAAGCGGTTTCGGCACCGGCGTAGGCTGGGCGGCCGGGGCTGCGGTCTCATTGGCGGCGGCCGCCGGTGGCGCGGGCGTGGGGGTCGGCGTAGCAACGGGTGTGACGGGGGCGACCGGTGCCGCGGCCGCGCCGGTCTGCTCACGGGTGAGCGACTTGCGGACTTCGGCCGGATTCGACGTGATGTCGCTCAAGTTCAAGCGGCCGTTGGCGTTCAGGATGAGTCGCGCATAGAAATCCGGAAAGCGCGATCGCGCCGACGTGAACTTGCGGCTGGCGCTCGCCGAGGGCGAAGTCGATATGGTTGAAGCTGAGCGAGTTCCAGCGCACGAAATCGTCGCCGGTCAGCTTATCGAGCAAGCGGACGTTGCCGATGGTGGCGTCGCCGCGATAGCCGAGACGCAGCCTGTCGCGGACGGTGGCGGCGGTGGCGACGCCAGTGGTCGTGAGCATCGCGGACTTGACGGTAGCGTTCAGGTCTTTGGTCGCAAGCGCGTCGGCAAAGGCGAGATCGAGGCGCCGCGTGTTGACGTGCACGGTCGCCTTGAGCGGTGCGAGCACGACTGGACCGTTGAAGCGGAAGTTGCCGCGACGATTGAGCACGCCGTCGAGATCAACGTCGAAGGGCTGGTGAAAATCGCTCGTGAAGTTCTTGACGTGGAGGTTGAGGGGTGCGATCGCGGCCTTGATGGGCTTTGCCGCGGAGTCGTCCTCGCCGTCGATTTCGGCCTTTTCGATCGCGATCGATTCGACCTTGTACTGCCATTGAGGGCCCGCCGGTGGAGCGGGGGCGGCCGGCGCAGTTGCTCTCGCGACCTTGTGACCACGCCGAGTTGGTGAGCGCCGGCCGCGCGATACGGTGACTTGCGGCTTCGGATTCCGCCGCGCGCCACGTGCGTGACTGGCAGGCACGGGAGTGGATGCGGGCTCATTCTGGGAGCGCAGCAGGGAGAGCAAACTTAGTTTGCCGTCGCGTTCGCGCTTGACCGAAAGGCGAATGCCATCGGCGTGGACTTCCTTAACGAGGGCATTGTGGCTCGCGAGATCGACCTGCGTGATGGTTGCGCCGAAGCGGGACCATTGGACGGGCTTCTCGCGGCCGCCCGGCGCGTTGAGTTCCAGGTTATCGACGGAGAAGTCGGCCGGCTCGACGTGGAGATTGAACTTGCTCGCCGCGAAACTGGTCTGGACACTGGCATGCGCGTTGAGTTTGCCCGCGCCGAGGGTGGCGGCGAGGGTGGACTGTGCATAGGCCTGGAACGCGGGCAAATCGACCTGAGTGATGGTGACGTCGCTGGTGACCTGCGATTGGGGGAGGTCGAGGTTGCCCTTGATCGCGATCGAGCCGCCGCCGCTCAGAGCGGCGGCGAAATCGTAGGCCGCCAGGCCGGCTTTTGGGCCCATCGTGAACTGTTTGAGCCCGACATTGATATTTTGCAGGGCGACTATCGCGGGCGCGGCGAGGCTGTTGTCGGTTAATTTCACGACGCTATTGGTGAGCGTGACCGAATCGATCGAGAGATCGAGCGGGCCTTTACCGGCGGACGCAGGAGGAGGTGGCAACGCGCTCGGCGCAGAGGCGGCGATCGAGGGGGCGGACAGCTCCACCGGAGTCGGCGACGCGGCGGTGCCGGGTGAGGTGGCGGTATTTGGCAGCGCTGCGCCGGCGTTGCCCTTCGAGAGATCAGGCGTTGGCGATGGAGTCGTCGGAGGCGATGCGGGCGGGGTGGGGCGCGGCGTGCCCTCACCCGGCGCGGAACCCGCCGACCTCTCCCTGGACAAGGAGAGGTGTTGAGAAGCGTCGCTGCTCGAGGCGGCGGGACTTGGAGCTGCCGTCGGAGTGGTCGAGCTCGAAGCAGGCGCGGCTGCACTCTGCGCTGGTGCCGGAGCGGGCGAAGTTTGCGCTGGTGCGGAGGAGGTAGGACTCGGAACCCCAATGGGGGCCGGGGCGGCCTGATTCCGAGCTGGGACCGGAGCGGTCGCGCCGGGTGCCGCAGGCGACGCGGGTGCTCCTGCAGGCGACGGGGGCGGCGCAGTCAACGAAGTCAGATTGGTGGTGCCGTCGCGATTACGAACCAGAGCGACATTGAGGGTGTCGAGCGTGACCGCCCCGAGATGAAAGACGTTGCCGAGTGGTTCGATGTCGTTGAGAACCGCGGTCGCGCGCTTGAAGCCGGCGAGCGGCGCATTGGCATTGTCGCGGACGTCGAGGTCGTCGAGCGCAGTCTTGCCGGTTACTCGGACCACTGGCCCGGCGGGCGCCTGAACGAAGTGCACCTGGAGGAAGGCCGAGAGCGCACCGGCGGGGAGCTTGATCGGCAATTTGGCCGGGATGTAGCCCATGTAAGGGGCGAGGTTGAAGTGGTTGATGCTGACGCCGAGCGACGTTTCGGGCTCCGCCGCGAAGGGCAGCGCGCGCCCGCCGATCTTCAAGGGGCTACCGTCAACGACCATCCGGAGGAGCGGCTGGACGAAGATCTTGGTGTCGGCGGGCAGGTTCGCGATAAACGGCAGCTCGAGATCGAGATGCTCGACGGCATGCGATTGATTCAGGACCTGGTCGTCGAAGCGGATGTCGCCGCCATGAATGCGGATATTGGAAACCGCGAAACGCTGGGGCTTGGACGGCGGCGGAGCCGGAGTTTTGGTCACCAGCAGATCGGAGAAGTTAAACTGCTGATCGCCGGTGCGCACGAGGTGGAACGCAGGCCGGTCGATCGTCAGTTCCTTGACCACCGGAGCCAGGCGAAATAGCGAGGTCCAGGAGACCTTGACGCGCAGGTGGCCCAGATCGACGAAGGGCTTCTGCGGATCGCGATCGGCGATATGCAACTGGTCGAGATCGAGACGCAGGCGATAGGGGTTGAAGGCAATTTTGCCGACGGTCACCGGGCGATTGATCGAGCTGGCGACCTGCGTGGTGAGGACGTGACGCAGAATCATCGGCAGGCCGAAGAAGCCGAAGAGTCCGAAGAGCACCACGATGACGACGACCGTGGTGAGGATGCGGCGCGGCCGATTTGGCGTTGAAGAACGCGGTCGAGCGGTTGAGCTCGGTCCTTAACCGTTCGACGCGAGACTTGAGGTCGCCGGCCAACTGCTACCCCCGCGCGGAGCGGCCGCCGACGCGCCGGCTAGCCCAACACCCCGCCCGCGACGAGATCGCTGATGCGGCTCTCGTCGTAGCCGAGAATCTGTTCGAAGATGTACTGGCTATGCTCGCCGAGCGCAGGTCCGGAGCGATTCACGACGGCGGGAGTGCGCGACAACTTGAAGCGCGAGTTCTCGACGAAGGTGTCGCCGGCGACGGCATGATTCACGCGCACGAAATGCTCGCGATGGCGCAGTTGCGGATCGCTGTTGGCGTCGAAGGTGGTTTGCACGGTGTGGGCGGGCACGCCGCTCGCTTGCAACACGCGCTCAGTTTCATCAGGAGTGCGTTCACGAGTCCACTCACCAATGATCCGATCCAGTTCAGCGCGGGAATCATAGCGGGCGGCGAAGGAATTGAAGCGGGGGTCGTCGGCGAGTTGGGACTGGCCAATGGCGGCGCATAATGCACGCCATTGGTCGTCGGTGCGGCAGGCGATCGCGACCCAGCGGTCTTGACGCGGAGCTTCGCCCGCCCTTTGGCCTTGGGCGGGATAGACACCATGCGGCGCATGGAGCAAATCGTCGTTGCCGATCGGACTGTATTTGCGCCCGCTACCGACGGTATCGAGAATCGGCAAGGTCAGGAACTGGAGTGCCGACTCGGCTTGCGCCTGATCGATATATTGGCCTTGGCCGGTGCGTTTGCGATGAATCAACGCGGCCATCACGGCGGCCAGGCCGAAGCGTGGGGCGATGTAATCGGTGTATGCGCTGAAGGGGCCGGAGGGGGTGCGGTCGGGCCAGCCGACGAGATTGTAAAAGCCGCAGAGGGCCGCGGCGAGATTGCCGAAACCGGCGAAGCGGGCGAGCGGGCCGGTCTGGCCCATCAGGCAACTGCTGATCATTATGAGGTCGGGCTTGATTGCGCGGAGCGATTCGTAGTCGAAGCCCCACGCGCGCATCGCTTTGGGCGAGAAGGACTCCGTGACAATGTCGGCCCAACGGACGAGGTCAAGCACAATCGCGCGGGCCTCGGGCTTGGCGAGGTCGAGCGAGAGACTCAGCTTGCCGGCGTTGTTGTTGCCGAAGAGCGCCGAGTACTCGGGGTTGGTGTTGTTGTCCTTGAACGGCCCAACGGTGCGGGTGGGATCGACGCGCTGGGTCGATTCGATGCGCACGACGGTGGCGCCATAATCGGCCATCGAGCGGGTGACGCCCGGGCCGGCGAGCACCCAGAAGAAGTCGAGGACCTTGACGTCGGCGAGTGGTAATCGTGCGGCCATCAGATGACCCCCTTGTGCGCGAGATCGTCGAACTCGCGAGCGCTCAAGCCCAGATCGTCGAGAAAGATTTCGCGGTTGTGCTCGCCGATGCGCGGCGGACGGCGACGATAGGCGATCGGGGTTTTGCCAAACCGCGCGAACGGACCCGGGTAGGTCGACTTAAGGCCGAGTTCGCGATCCTCGATGGTCTGCCAGTACTCGCGCGCGATGAACTGCGGGTTGGCAAGGAGGTCGTCGATGGTGGCGAGGGGGGCAATCAGGAGGCCATGCTCGCGCGCGATGTCGAAGGACTCGGCCTTGGTCTTGCTGCGCAGGAAATTCGCGACGACACCCTTCAGACGGTCGTATTCCTCGATCGGCTCGCGGCCGCTCAGCAGCATGTCGCCGTAGGCGATCCAATCCTTGTCGCGCGTTGCCTGATCGCAAAAGCCGTGGTCGTGCATGTAGTTCATCAGCTTGCGAGTGAAGACGCCGAGTGCGCTACCGAACAGAAAGACGCAAGTGACGAGGCCGTCCTTGGCTTCCCATACGAGCGGCACACTGATGGGGCCCATTTTGACGCCGCCGGACATTCGGCGAGTCTCGTCGGCGCTGAGTGCGGCGGCGAGCAAGGTCGATTGGGCAGCGAGGGAGACGCTTTGCTGCGCGGCGACGTCGACCTGCTGGCCGAGGCCGGTGTTGAGGCGATCGAAGTAGGCGATGAGCGCGGCGCCGGCGGCATCGGCGCCGGCATGGAGATAGGCTTGCGGCACACTCATGCGCAGGGGCGGGCGGTCGTCGTCGCCGGAGAGGGTGAGGACGCCGCTCGCGGCCATCACGATAAGGTCGCTGTCGGCGTAGCTGGCCTTGGGCCCGTCCTGTCCGAAGGGGGTAATCGAGACGTACACCAGCGCGGGATTAATCGCGTTCAAGTCGGCATAGCCGAGATTGAGCTTGGCGAGATCGCCCGGGTTATCGGACTCGATAAGAATATCGGCATTGGCGACGAGTCTGCGCAGAAGGTCGCGGCCTGCGTCGCGCGCCAGATCGAGCGTCACGCCGCGCTTGTTGCGATTATAAGCCCACCAATAAACGGAGCGCTCGGGACCCGGCTCGTCGGCAAAAAAGGGCTTGAGCGAACGCGTCGCGGAACCGCCGGGCGGTTCGATTTTGATGACGTCGGCACCGAGGTCGCCGAGAATCTGGCCGCAGAGCAGGCCGCGTTCGGTGGTGAGATCGAGCACTCGGCATCCGGTGAGCATGGCGCTATGCGATACCTCGAAGTGAGATTTGGCGGACTAGTCGGCGCGTTGGTCGAGTTGGAGGATGATGCCGTCGGGATCCTCGAAGAGGCAGGTGAGGAATTTCTTGCCGGGCTTTTCGCCATAGCCGCCAGAGTCGGCGGGCGTCGGCGGGACGAGGATTTTAGCACCAGCGGCCTTGAGCTTATCGTGCCATTGATGGATGTCGTCGACCCACCAGGAGAAATGGGAGATGCCGACCTCATCGAGTTTGATCGCATTGCCGGGCGAACCGCCGGGCATCTCGGAGAGCACGAGGAATCCGCCGGAGGCCCCGCTGCCGTAGTGCAAATGGACTGCGCGGCGCGTGCCTTTCTCCGGCTTGGCGTACAGGCGGGGCATCGCGCCGATCGGCTGGGACGCGTCGAAACGGACTTCGAGACCGAGGACATCGCGGTAAAACTTGAGCGATTTGTCCATATCGCGGACACCGATGGCGACGTGCGAGACTCCGTTCATGGCCTTCTCCTTGGCGGCGCGAAAGCATGCCGGCGAGCGTTGCGATTAAAACCCCGCTTGGTGGAAATGGCAAGCGAATCGCGAGGCGGATCGGCGGGGCTATGCGCGCGGTGCGGCGGCGATCGCTTGCGCGAGGAGATCGAGCGCGGCGGCCGAAAACGTGCGCATATTGGCGAGCCGATCGGGGCTGCCGGTGCGCACGGTGAGCGAGCGCTCGACGGGGCCGGCGATCGCGATAACGCTGGTGCCGGCGGGCTCGCCATAGCGGCTACCGGTCGGGCCGGCCGCGCCAAGCTCGCCAATACTCCAGGTCGAGCCGAAGCGATCGCGAGCGCCGCGCGCGATGATCATCACGAAGGGTTCGGTCAGCGGTTTGAGGCCTTCGAAGGCGGAGTTAGGGAGGCCGAGAATCACGTCTCGCGCCTTGAGCGTGTAAACGTCTCCACCCCCGATGAAGTAGGTTGACGCGCCGGCGACGCTCAGCAGGGCCGCCGAGATCAATCCGCCGGTGGTGGATTCCGCAATCGAGATCGTTTCGCGACGGTCCTTCAAGAGCGCGCCGAGTTTCTCCGCCATCGGCAACAGGGTTTGCATCGTCGTCAGCTCCTTGCACGTGCGCCGCCCGACTTTAGCCCAGCCGCGCCGCGTCGGCAAAGTTAATCGCGAGTGTGACGGCGAGGCCTCGCGAATCCCCCGGCGCGACGATCGCGCCCGGCAAAGCTAATCGGCCATATCGGCGAAACGACTCAAATAATCCGGCGGGCACGTAGGCTCGCGATCGTCGAGGCGTCGTAGCCGAGGGTGGAAAGGACGGCGTCGGTATGCTCACCCTTCTCCGGCGTGGGAACACGCAAGGCCCACGGCGTACGGCTCAACTCGACCGCCTGCCCGACGAGTTCCTGACGGCTGCGTAGTGTCTTTCGAAGGGCGGGATTTTCCGCGCCAGAGGGATTACTCCCAGGCGACCCGCCAGCAGATTGTTTGCTCCCCGACGACTCGATGATGCGTGTGATACCCATCTGGCGCACCTGCGGATCGGCGAAGACCTGGTCGATGCGGTTAATCGGCCCGCTGGGGACGCCGGCCCGATTGAGCAGGTCGATCCAGTCGGCGGACGGTCGGGTGCGGGTGATTTCTTCGATCGCGCGATTGAGTTGATCACGGTTGCGGGAGCGCGCCTTGCCGGTTGCGAAGGCTGGATCGGTCGCGAGTGCCTCCGCTCCGAGCGCCCCGCATAGGCGCGCGAATATCTCGCCGCCGGAGGCTGCAATATTGATATGTCCGTCGGCGGTCGCGAAGACCCCGGTCGGAATCGAAGTCGGATGATTGTTGCCGGCCTGCTCCGGTACTTCGCCCGCGATGAGCCAACGGGCGGCCTGAAAATCAAGCATCGCGATTTGCGCGGCGAGCAGTGACGATTGAACCCATTGCCCCTCACCGGATTCCTCACGCTCGAGCAGCGCGATCAGGATGCCCATCGCACAAAAAACTCCCGCGGTGAGATCGGCTATCGCGACCCCGGCGCGCACCGGCCCCTGTCCGGGCAGTCCGGTAATCGACATCAGACCGCCCATCCCCTGCGCGATTTGATCGAAGCCCGGCCGGTCGCGGTATGGGCCCGTCCTGACCGAAGCCCGAGATGCTCGCGTAAACCAGCCGCGGATTGATCGCGTGCAGCGTTTCGTAATCGATGCCGAGCCGATGTTTCACATCGGGCCGGTAATTCTCGACGAGCACGTCGGCGCGCTCGGCGAGGCGCTTGAGAATCGCGATGCCGTCGGAGTCCTTGAGGTTGAGCGTCAGGCTGCGCTTGTTGCGATGGAGGTTCTGGAAGTCGGAGCCGTGCCGTGAGCCGATATCGGATTCGTCGCCCGGCGATTCGATCTTGAAGACCTCGGCGCCCCAATCGGCGAGTTGGCGCACGGCGGTCGGGCCGGAGCGCGCGCGGGTCAGATCGATTACGGTGAAACGGGAAAGCGGTAGTTTGCTCATGCGATATTCGTGGCTGATGTCACGGTGGATTTGATGCCGGATTTCGCGGAAATCCGCATTCTGTTAGACACTCAAGGTTCGTTTCTGTCCACATAGGAGAGTGTCGCTGTGGATTTCAACATTCCCGCCGAGATCAAGAACTATCTCGCCGAACTGGACGACTTTGTCGAGCGCGAAATCAAGCCGCTCGAACGCGAGAACGACAATATCCGCTTTTTCGACCATCGCCGCGAATGGGCGCGAACCGACTTCGAGCGCGGTGGACTGCCACGTCACGAGTGGGAAGCGCTGCTGGGCGAAATGCGGCGGCGCGCCGACAAGGCGGGGCATTACCGCTTCGCGCTGCCGAAAGAATACGGCGGCAAGGACGGCTCGAACCTCGCGATGGCGATTATCAGGGAGCACCTGGCGGCGAAAGGCCTCGGGCTCCACAACGACTTGCAGAACGAGAGTTCGATCGTCGGTAATTTGCCGACCGTACTGATGTTTCGCGACTTCGGCACCAAGGAACAGCGCGACGCCTTTATTCCCGGCATCCTCGACGGCTCGATCAGCGTGGCGTTCGGCCTTGACCGAGCCGAAGCATGGATCGGACGCGACCTGGATGGAAACACGCGGTGAGCGCGAGGGCGACGGCTGGCGAATCAACGGCGAAAAGATCTGGAACACCGGACTGCACGTCGCGACGCATGATTTCGTTTTTGCGCGCACCAGCGGACGCGACGGCGGTGCCAAGGGGATCACCTGCTTTATCGTTCCGACCAAAAGCGACGGTTTCAAGATCGAAGAGTACCTGTGGACCTTCAACATGCCGACTGACCATCCGCGAGTCTCGTTGAGCAACGTCTACTTACCGGCTGGCGCAATTCTCGGTGACCCCGAGGACGGACTGGCGGTGGCGCAGCACTTCGTCCACGAAAATCGGATCAGGCAGGCCGCCTCGTCGCTGGGCGCGGCGCAATTCTGCATCAACGAGAGCGTGAAATATGCGCTCGAGCGCAAACCGTTTGGCAAGGCGCTCGCGACCAACCAGGCGATCCAATGGCCGCTGGTCGAACTGCAAACGGAAGCCGCGATGATCCGCGCGCTGATTCACAAGACAGCGTGGGAGATGGATCAGATGACGAAGCCGGAAGTCGCGCGGCGGCTGTCGGACAAGGTTGCGATGTGCAACTACCGCGCGAATCGCCTGGTGTGCGAGGCCGCGGACCGGGCGATGCAGGTCCACGGCGGCATGGGCTATTCGCGGCACAAGCCGTTCGAGCATATCTATCGGCATCATCGCCGCTATCGCATCACGGAGGGCGCCGAGGAAATCCAGATGCGGCGGGTGGCGCAAATTCTGTTCGGCTTCGGCAGCCGCGGAAAATCGGAAGAATGAGCATTTGCCAGGAATCATCGAACGGCGATGACTAATGAAGAAATAGGCAGTCGGCTGCAAGCGGTAATCGCGCGCCATCTCGGGGCGCCGGGTACGATTCACGACCTGCGCGAGCTCACCGGCGGCGCCAACCGGAGCACCTGTTCGTTCGACGCGGAGTCGAACGGCGCGCGTCATCGTTTGATCATGCAGAGCGGAGGCGTGTGGGCGGATCGGGCGACCGGGCTGGTGCCTCAACTGGAGCCGGAGCAGGACGCGCAGCTGATGATCGCCGCGGTGAGGTCGGGGTTCTCGCGCCGAAGGTCCGCGCGATTCTGGAGCCAGCGGATGGCCTGGGTCGTGGTTACATAACCGAATTCGTCGAGGGTGAGACGCTCGGGCAACGGATCGTGCGCGACGCGAAGTTCGCGGGTGCGCGCGCTGTGATGGCGAAGCAATGCGGCGAGATTCTCGCGGCGACTCATCGAATCGAGCTGGCGCGGGTGCCGTTTCTGATGCGCCAGGATGCGGCCGCACATGTCGAGGCGCATCGCCAGATCGTCGATCGCTTCGGCCTGCAACTGCCGGCGTTGGACATGGCGCTGAAATGGGCGGCAGAGAACATCCCGCAGGATACGCGGCATACGGTTGTGCACGGCGACTTTCGCCTCGGCAACCTGATCGTTGGCGAGGATGGCATCCGGTGCGTACTGGACTGGGAACTCGGACAGAACGGCGATCCGATGCAGGATCTCGGCTGGCTGTGCATCCGCACGTGGCGCTTCGGCGGGTCTGAGCCGGTCGGAGGGTTCGGTTCGCGCGCGGATCTTTATAGTTCGTACGAGCGCGCCAGTGGCTATTCAATCAATCCCGCGCACGTGCGCTTCTGGGAGGCGTTCGGCAACGTGAAGTGGGTAATCCATTGTCTGCGGCTTGGCATGCGTGGAGTCGCGGAAACAGGTATCGAGCGTTGTGCGATCGGACGGCGTATCGAGGAGCCGTTATGGGATTTTCTCAACTTGATAGAAGGCCGCGACAAATAACTATTAAATGACTATTGAGTGATGAGGAGAATTCAATGCCGGATAGTATTCCTGACGCGCCGACGCTGCTTGGCGCCGCGGTGAAATATCTCGAAGACGAGCTATTGCCGTCGCTCGACGGCTACCATCGCTTCAAGACCCGCGTCACGGTCAACGTGCTGAACACGATTCGGCGCGAGTTGGAAATGCGCGGGGCACAGGCCGAAGTTGAACGGGTGCGGCTCGTTGCAATTCTGGGTCACGATGGTGAGCTCGAAGCGTTGAGTGCGGAATTATCGGCGCGTATCCGATCCGGCGCTATCGCTTTGGACGATGCGGCTTTGCGCGCTCACCTGAGACAATCGGTGGCGGACGCGTTGGCAATCAATAATCCCAAATGGATCGATCGCTGATGGTTCCTGATTCGTACCGGGCCGCAATACTCAGTCGCAGCGTGCGGGAGATAAGCAGATGAGCTCAGCGGGCAAAGTCGCAATTGTGACCGGCGCAGGAAGTGGGATTGGCAAGCAGGTGGCGATAGCACTCGCGCGCGAGGGCTATGCGGTCACATTGGCAGGACGGCGCAAGGAGCCGCTCGAGGCGACGGCCGCCGAAGTCAAAGAATCGGCGACTTTGATCGTGCCTGCCGACGTGAGCGATCCTGCATCGGTCAAGGCGCTGTTCGACGGAACGCGCGAGAAGTTCGGACGCCTCGATTTGCTTTTCAACAACGCCGGGGTTGGCGCGCGCCCTTTGCCCCTCGAGGAACTGCCGTTCGAACAATGGAAGAAGGTCATCGACATCAACCTGAACGGCACGTTTCTATGCACGCAGGAAGCCTTTCGCATCATGAAGGCGCAGCAGCCGCAGGGCGGACGCATCATCAACAATGGGTCGATTTCCGCGCACGCGCCGCGGCCTAATTCGGCACCCTACACGGCGAGCAAGCACGGGATGTCGGGGTTGACGAAGGCGACTTCGCTGGACGGTCGCAAGTACAATATCGCTTGCGGCCAGATCGATATCGGCAACGCGGCCAGCTGAAATGACCGCGCGGATGGGTCAGGGCGTGCCGCAGGCGAACGGCACGATCCAAGCCGAGCCGACGTTCGACGACGAATCACGTCGCGCGGGCCGTGATTTACATGGCGAGCCTGCCGCTCGACGCCAACGTTCTATTCATGACGGTGATGGCGACTGCGATGCCGTTCGTCGGGCGTGGCTGAGACTTATCCCATGCGCTCATTGTTAGTCGTAGGTTTGGTCGAATCCGCGAAGTGCGGCGTAAGATTGCATGTTGCGACGAAGGGGCGTCAATGGTGTATCTTGGTAGCAAGTTAATTTACCCTGGCGAGCTCAACTTACTACTCGGTACCTACTTAGCAGCGGACGTGAGGATAAAATAATGAGAGTCGTTGTGGACCATAGCCTGTGCGAGGGAAATGGACGCTGCGTTGAGGTTGCCGGCGGAATCTTCGAGTTGCGCGACGACGATCGCAGCTACGTGCTCGAGGAGCGGCCGCCGCGATCCGTGCGCCCGAAGGTCGATCTAGCGGTGAGCCTGTGCCCGCGGCAGGCGATCAAGGTTATCGAGGACTAGTGGAAAGCGAACCGCGGCGATCCTGTCCTGGGCATTTATTCGGATGCGGCGAAACGCACCGAGGGAGCAATCGGATTCATGGGTGAGTTAACGCTAGAGTCAATCGATATAGTCAATCCCGATCTATACGTAGAGCGCGGCTATCCACACGCGGAATGGTCGTTACTCCGGCGAGACGCCCCGACTTACTATTACCAGCGTCCCAATGTCGATCCCTTCTGGGCGATCACGCGGCATGCCGATATAGTCAATATTTCGAGACAGCCCGGGCTCTTCAAGAGTATCCAGCGGCTCTTCGTTGCGGTGAACGAGCCGAATTCGCCGCCGCCCGACGAGGCGATCCTGCGCCAGTTGCTCAACATGAATCCGCCCGAACACGGTGCGTATCGCGGGGTTGTCAATCGCCGCTTCACGCCGCGCAGCGTGCAGCAAATGACAGCGGGAATCGAGCGCATCACGGCAGAGGTTCTCGATGATCTTGTCGGTCGCGACGAATGCGATTTCGTCACCGAGGTTTCCGCGAAATTACCACTTGCAGTTATCGCGGAAATGTTCGGGATACCGCGAGCCGACTGGCCGCTGATGTTTCGACTGAGTAATGAGATGATCGGGCCGAGCGACCCGGAATACGCGAGCGCGGCAACGATCACGGAAACGGTCGAACGGGCGCGGATGGAATTCTTTCAATACTTCAACGGGCTGGTGGAGGACCGCAGAAAGAGCCCGCGCGACGATCTCTCGAGTGCGCTCGCCAACGGCACGGTCAACGGCGAGCAGTTACCTATCTTCGAGTTGCTATCCTACTTTGCGCTGCTCATCATCGCGGGCAACGAGACCACGCGCAATGCAACCACCGGCGGTCTCCATGCGTTCATCGATAATCCGGACCAATGGCAACGCCTCAAGCGCGATCCGGCGATGGTCCCGAAGGCGGTCGAGGAAATCCTGCGCTGGACCTCGCCGGTGATTCAGTTCACGCGCAAAGCAACCGAAGATACCGAGATTGCCGGCCAGAAAATTCGCGAGGGTGACGAGGTCGCACTGTTCTATCCCTCAGCCAACCGCGACGAAAGGGTATTCGCCGCGCCCAATAAATTCGACATCGGCCGTTATCCGAACCAACACATCGCTTTCGGCATCGGAGAACACTTTTGCCTCGGAGCGAACCTCGCGCGGCTCGAGCTGCAGGCGATGTTCCGCCAATTGGCCGAGCGGGTCGAAGCGGTCGCCCTGAGCGGACCGATTCAGCGGATGCGCTCGTGTTTCGTCGGAGGCATCAAACACATGCCGGTGCGAATCAAGGTGAGTGCGTGCAATTGACTATCGCGATCGAATAGCCACTTCGCCGCAATTGACTATAGCGGATGGCCCGGCAGGCCGGTGTGTGCGGTCGCTCCGCCGTCGGCCACGACGATGCTGCCGGTCATGAATGACGCATCGTCGGAAGCGAGGAAGAGTACAACCTTCGCGATCTCCTCGGGCTGGCCGAGGCGTCCCATTGGATGGCTTTCGATCGCATGCTTATTGGCGCGCTGCGGATCGCGCGCCGCATGCAGCATGCTCACGACGGGCGGCGTCTCGATCATCCCGGGGCAGACGGCATTGACGCGAATGTTCTTGTGCGCGTACTCGATTGCCGCCGTCTTCGTAAGATTGACGACTCCGGCCTTCGCCGCATTGTAGGCACCCATCCGATAATCGCCGAACAGGCCGGAGATCGATGCGGTATTCACAATCGCACCGCCACCCTGCGCGAGCATCTGGGGTATCGCGAAACGCATGCCGTAAAAGACCCCGGATAGCGTGACGGAGATCGTTTTGAGCCAGCCGTCGATGCTCATTTCGCCGACCGGGCCGGTGGTCGTGTAGAAAGCGTTGTTGTGGATCACATCAAGACGCCCGAAGTGGTTGACGGTGAACTTGACCATCGCCTCGACCTGGCTCGGATTGCGTACGTCGGTCTTGCAATAAGCGCCCGCCGGCCCAAATTCCGCAGCGACCTTCGCTCCCGCCGCTTCGTCGATATCGGCGATCACGATGCGCGCGCCTTCCGCGGCAAAAAGCCGCGCCGTGGCAGCTCCGATACCGGATCCGCCGCCCGTGATTACCGCGATACGATTGTCGAGTTTGCCCATCTCAGTTCCTCGCACGACCGCGGTTCGAGAAGCCGCGCCGCATTTTTTGGAGTCTCGGGTCACTTTTTAGCATCGTTTGCGCATGAGGTGACAAGCCGCGCGCCGCCTGCCGCCATCAGCACTAGTTCGCTTGTACTTTCGCGGCCGCCTTTGCAAGGATGCGAATCATTCAGAGAAGTCGAAAAGCCGTCTCCGTCGACACCGAGGGAAGCGAGGTAATCACATGGAAAAACGCACGGTTAATTTCTACAGCGAAGGGACCCGGCTCGAGGGCGATCTTTTTCTGCCGACCGATCTCAAAGCCGGCGAGCGTCGTCCAGGCGTCGTGCTTTGCCACGGTTTTACGGGCGTCCGCTCGGTTATCCTCGGCGATTATGCGAAGGTCTTCACCGACGCCGGCTTTGTCACGTTGACCTTCGACTACCGGGGTTTTGGCGGTAGTGAAGGAACCAAGTGGCGGCTGATTCCGCTCGAGCAAATCGATGACATCCGCAATGCGATCAGCTTTTTCGAAACTCTGCCGCCGGTGGATGCTGAACGGATCGGCCTGTGGGGCACCAGCTTCGGCGGCGGCCACGCGCCGTATGCCGCGGCGGTGGACACTCGAATCAAGGCGGCCGTGGGACAGGTCGGATTCGGTGACGGCGAACGCTTTCTGCTCGATACGCGGCGCTTCGGCGACCGCGCCGAGCTGCTGCGCAAAGTTGCCGACGATCGCCGGCGCCGCGCGGTGGAAGGGGCGGGCGATCGCATCGATCCGGTCGATGCGCTCAACAGCAACCAGACTCGCGGCTTTCTCGCTCCGGCTCTGAAAGCCGCTCCCGCGATGAAATGCGACCTTTCGTGGGAAACGATGGAGAAGACGCTCGAGTACAAGCCGATCGATATCGTCGACCGGATTGCTCCGCGCGCGCTGCTCCTGATCGGCGCTCGCGACGACGATCTTTGTAAAATCGAAGGCTACGAAAAGCTTTACGAGCGGGCGCGCGAGCCGAAGAAGCTGGTCGTCCTGCCCATCACGCACTATGAGATTTATTCCGGCAAGTGGTTCGAGGAATCGGCGCGCCTCGCGCGGGAGTGGTTTGAGCGTTTTCTCAACTAACCGCGCCACTCAGTTCCGGATTTCAGAGCTATTACTGATAATTCACAGTCGATGGAGACACTGCCATGCTGAAGAAACTGTTTCACGTCAACATTTGCGTCCGCGACATGGAGCGATCGATTCGCTTTTACCAAGACCTCGGCTTCAACAAGGTCAACGACTTCACGCTTGACGATCCAAGTGTCGGTGATGCGCTCGGACTGAAAGCGAAGAAGTTGCGCGGCGTTTTTATGCGCCTCGGCGACGATCCCAACTCGCCGGTCCTCGACCTGGTGCAATTTATCGATCCGCCGCCACAGGGGCAGCCCTACCCGACCCTGAACAACATCGGCATCTGCCGCATCGCCTTCACCGTTGACGATATCGACAAGACCTACGCGGATCTCGTCGCGAAGAAGATCCAGTGCCTGACGGCGCTCAAGAAGATCGAGGGGCCCAACGGCGCGACGATCGGGGTGGTCTGTTTCAAGGATCCCGACGGCACGATCCTCGAATTGATTAGCGGTATGTAGCTATTCGACCAGCTATTGCGGAGAAGGATTTTGGAGGCAGCGATGGCATCGTTAGCACACAAAACGATCGTAATCCTCGGCGGCAGCTCCGGTATCGGATTAGCGACGGCCAAGGGCGCACAGGCCGAGGGCGCGCAAGTGATCGTTACCGGCCGGTCGCGCGATCGCCTGCAGTCGGCGCAGAGCGCGCTCGGGAGCGGGGCGCGCACGGTCGCTCTTGATGTAGCCGATGAAGCGGGCACGCGCGCGTTTTTTAACGACTTGGGCCGCGTCGATCACATCTTCATTACGGCCGGTACCGTGGCACTCGATTCCAAATTGGCGCCGGATAGCGCGTCGTTGCGGCCAGCGATGGATACCCGCTTCTGGGGCGCATTCAGTGCGGCCAAGTACGGCGCAGCGAAAATGAATGAAGGCGGATCGATCACGTTCATGTCGGGGACGGCGGCGCGCCGGCCGCTGCGCGGGGCGGCCGTCGCCACCGCATCGTGCGGCGCGGTCGAGGCCTTTGCGCGAGCGCTCGCAATCGACCTCGCACCGATTCGCGTCAACACGCTGCAGCCCGGCTATGTCGATACACCCATGCTCGACGAACTGCTCGGTGAAGCGCGTGTGTCGATCAAGGCGGAGGCAGGTGCGCGCCTGCCGGTGAAGCGTATCGGCCGTCCCGAAGAACTCGCCGACGCGGTGCTGTTCCTGATGAAGAACGGCTACGTCAACGGCATTACGCTGACTGTGGACGGCGGCGGGTTGCTGGTCTGACGCGACCGCCACGAGGCATTTACGAATGGCCGATTATCAAGGTTATTCAATCCAGCAGAATCCGGAGACTCGGAAGTGGGAAATATTCTGGCAGGGTAAAAAGCAGGATGGCGAGTATTCGCGGCAGGCCGATGCCGAAGAATGGATCGACGAGCAGTTCCCGCTGAGACGCTGATTCGGATCGTCGATTTGACGGTGTGAGAACGAAATCGAGTAATCGTCCGCAAATCTATCGAGGAGAAAGACAATGCGATTCGACGGCAAAGCTGGTCTGGTAACGGGGGCGGGTTCGGGGATCGGGCGCGCGACTGCGATCGGATTCGCGCAGCGTGGAGGCGCCGTCGCGGTCGCCGACATCAACGGGCACAATGCAAACACCGTCGCGGATGAAATTAAAGCGGCGGGCGGCAAAGCGATCGCGATCGTCGCCGACGTCACTCATAGCGGCGATATCGACATGATGATTTCCCGCACGGCTCACGAACTCGGCCGGCTAGATTTTCTGCACAACAACGCCTTCGGTTTTTCGGCGGCGTCCGGCGCTTCAGTGGTCGCGTCAACCGCCGACACCGACGATCGCATCTGGAACGCGACCCTCGACGTCGGTTTGACGGCGGTGTTCCGCGCGATGAAGCGGGCGATACCTATAATGCGCGCGCAGGGTAGCGGTGCGATTGTGAACACCGCGTCGATCTCCGGCTTGTACGCCGATTACGGCATCGTCGCTTACAACGCGGCCAAGGCCGGCGTCGTCAACCTGACACGGGTTGCGGCAATCGAATACGCCCGTTTCGGCATTCGCGTCAATTGCATCTGTCCGGGCGCGATCGATACGCCGTTGCTGACGGGAGCAGCGCAGCCCGAGATGATCAAGAAGTTCAACGAGATAATTCCGATGGGACGGCTCGGGCGGCCCGAAGAGATGGCCAACGTGATCCTGTTCCTGGCCTCCGACCTGGCGTCGTTCGTGACCGGCTCCGCCTATGTCGCCGACGGCGGTCAGACCGCGAAGACCGGCAGCCCGTCGTTTTCTGCCGGAGTAAACTTTTCTCGTTCGACTTTGACGATCGTCAGTCGGCCAGAGTAAGGTCCATCGAAGGTGGGATCAGTCCCGCCATAAATCAATTGCAGGTGTAAATCATGGGCGCAGCGGAAAATAAACAATTCATCAGTAACATGTTCGCCGAACTGTCAAAGGGCAACGGCGACGCCTTCCTCAACGCTCTGGCAGACGATGTTAGCTTCACGATTATCGGCTCGACCAAATATTCCGGCACCTTCAAGGGCAAACAGGAGCTGATCAACAAACTACTCGCGCCGCTCAACGCGCAGGTCGAAGGCGGCATGGCGATCACGCCGGATAATCTGATTGCCGACGGCGACTTCGTCGCGATGCAGGCGCGCGGCAAGGCGCTGTCGAAGAACGGCCGTCGCTACGACAACACCTATTGCCACGTTTTTCGTTTCGCCAACGGCAAGGTCCAGGAAGTCACCGAGTACCTCGATACCGAGCTGGTAACGGCCGCCTTCGGCAGGTAAATCGATGCCGAAACTGACCGATCGCGAAATAACGGAATTTTTGGCCGAGCGCGGTCATCTCGCGCGAATCGCGACCGTGCGCGCCGACGGCTCGCCGAGCGTGGTGCCGGTCTGGTTCATCTTCGAAGACGGCAAGGTGATGATCACGCCGCGCAAGCATTCGGCGTTCCTCGGCAACTTGCAGCGCGAGCCGCGCGTCGCGATCACGATCGACGAGGACGCCGGTCGCTATCGTAAGGTGTTGTTCGAAGGCAAAGCGGAAATTCTCTACCCGGTGGGCGAGGACCGCAAATGGGATGACGTTTACCGGCGGATCGCATGCCGTTACATCGACGAGGCTTCGGCCGATTACTACCTCACCGAAACCAAGGATCAGCCGCGGGCGTTGATCGGTGTCGATCGCGCCAAGACGAAGGTCACGACCTGGCGGATGCCTTCCGAGAATGAACCGTACGCTGGTATCTGGGCGAAGCGCTACTACGACGCTGGCACGAAAATGGCGAAGACAGCCTCCGCCGCGACCGGCGCAAAACTTAAAGTGACCTGAGCGTTGGCATTACGCGCGAGTTAGTAATCCCCGGCGTCGTCGATGAGTATTTGCTTTCAACAAGTGACTATTCGATTTTGTGGAGTTGAACGATGAAGGTTACCCGTTTTCATGCTACCGCCGATGGCGGATCGCGCTTCCAGGAAGTCGAAATTCCGATCAATCAGCAGCGGCCGGATCAATTTGGGCACACGATTCTGCAATCCAACGCCTGGGCGTCACCCAGTATCCGGTTCGTCGAGCTTCCCAGCGGACTCGACCAAAGCTGGCATCACGCACCGGCGCGGCAAATCGTCGTGGTGCTGTCCGGCGCGATCGAAGTCGGCACTTCCGACGATCAAAAGCGCCGGTGTACGGCGGGACAGGCTTTCATCGCCGACGACCTGACCGGCAAGGGTCATCTCACTCGGGTCATCGACGGCCCCGCGCGAGTCATGTTCGTGCAATTGCCCGAGAGTTTCGATTGCGATCGCTGGACGCCTTAGTCACCACCACGCCTCGAGCGTTTTCCCCCATCCGCATCAGCACCCTTAGGAGACCTGAATGGCCGCACCGATGGAACACGTATTGACGGGATTGCGTGTGCTCGATTTCACACGTGCGCTCGCCGGACCGACCTGCACCCGCATGTTCGCGGAGATGGGCGCCGAGGTGATCAAGGTCGAATCAGCGCCGGGTGGTGACATGGTGCGGCGGATGTCCAAAATCCGCAACGAGCGGAGCCTCTACTACGTGCAGCAAAACCTCGGCAAGAAAAGTCTCTGTGTCGATCTGCGCGATCCGCGCGGGATGGCGATAATTGCGGCGCTGGTCCCCAAGGTCGATGTGGTAGTCGAAAACTTCAAGCCTGGGACGCTGGCCGAGATGGGACTGGGCTACGAACGGCTGTGCGAAATGCGCAAGGACATCATCCTGTGCTCGATCTCCGCGCTGGGGCAGAAGGGTCCGCTGTCGTCACTCCCTGGCTATGACTTTATCGCGCAAGGCTATTCCGGCGTGACCTCGATGATCGGTGAGGCGGGCGGCACTCCTTACATTCCCCTGGTAGGAGTCGGGGATGTGAGTACCGGAGTGCATGGCGCGCTGGCGGTGCTGGCGGCGCTGCGATATCGCGATCGCACCGGCAAAGGGCAGCATCTCGATATCGGCCTGCTCGACGTTTACTACCATTGCCACGAAGTGAGTATCCATCAGTACAGCGGCAGCAACGGTCAGATGAAGCCGAGCCGGCAAGGCCCGCATCTGAACTACGTATGTCCGGCGGGCGTCTTCAAGGCGACCGGCGGCTGGGTCGTCATTATGGCCTTCCTCCATCATTGGAAGGATCTCTGCACCGCGATGAACCGGCCGGACCTGGTCAACGACGAAAAGCTCGGCACCGATGCCGGTCGGCTCGCAAATCGAGCCGAAGTGATAAAGCTGCTCGAGGATTGGCTGGCGACTTTTCCGGACCGCGACAGCGCGATTGCGAAAATGCATCAGCACAACGTGCCTGCGGCGCCGGTACTCTCGATTGAAGAGACCGTGAGCCATCCTCATCTGAAGGCGCGCGGCACCGTGCGCACCGTCGAGGATCGCATCGCGGGCAAATTCCAGATCCCCGGGATGCCGCTCAAGTTCTCCGAGTTTCCCGAAGACCTCCCACTCGAAGCGCCGACTCTCGGCCAGAATAACGGCGATATTCTGCGCGAATTGCTCGGACGCAGCGATAAGGAAATCGAGGAACTCCGTGCCGCGAAAGTGCTGCTCGAGGGCGACACCTGAAGCCGCCATTGGAAAGGTTCACCGTTTGACAATGCGCGACGATGATCTAAGTTAGCGATGCTCGAATGTGGCACGGGTTGCAGGGGAATGCGGCCTCGATCACAAGGGAATAACAAACCGCTGGTGCGCGACGTTCGCTAGCGTCGGACAATTCGTCCGAGGAGAGCCATGGCAGAAGGCAAAGTAAATAAACTATGGGCGTTGCCGGGGGCGGTCCTGACCGCACCGGCGTCCTTGCTGATGCACGGCGGTGATGCCACCGCGATGCTGGATCTGCCGTGCCCCTCCTTCTTGATCGAACATCCCAAAGGCCTGGTGTTATTCGATACTGGATGCAATCCGAAGGTTATCGACGATGCCGTCGGCTATTGGGGACAAATCGCCGAGCACTTGCCGCTCAAGTGGAACAAGCAGGATACGCTCGACAAGCAGATCCAAGGCGTTGGCTATAAGCCCTCGGACGTGAAGTATGTGATCCTCTCGCATTCACACCTCGATCATTCCGGCGGACTGACTCACTTCCCCAACGCGACCTTCATCGTGGGCAAGGGCGAGTTGCAATATGCCTACTGGCCCGACCCGGATCGCCGCTGGGCATTTATACTCAACGACTTTCTGCCGACGCGTGCCTACAAATGGCTCGAATTCGGCCAGGACATCGATCTTTTCGGTGACGGTGCGTTGCAGTTCCTCTACACCCCGGGGCATACGCCGGGGGAGTGCTCGCTGCTGGTCAATACCTCCAATCGCAAGTTCCTCTTCACCGGTGATACCGTTCACCTGCGCGCAGCGGTGGATCAGGAAGCGGGCATGCCGATCGATACCGATCCATTTCAGTCCATGACGTCGATCCATCGCATTAAGGCGATCCGGGATATTCAGGGCGCCACGATGTGGATCACGCACGACCCTGACGACTGGAAGGAATACCCACACAAAGTCGAATAACCGGTTGAGTGATGCGATCGCCGGCTTCCAGGGGTCGCACCGACGACGGAGCCGGCCGCATGACTGTAAAAAAATGCCGATTTACGAATGTAGCTGCGAGGCATGCGGGATTACCTTCGAGATCCTTGCGCCGGTAAGCGAAGCCAACCGCAAACGACCGTGTCCGCGATGCGCGCGGCCAGCGCGCCGCGTGGTTTCCGCCTTCGCCATCGGTGGCGTAAGGGCAGCTAACGAAGGCGATGCGACCAACTCCGCGGCATCCTCGCTGGTGAGCCCGCAGCGCTCACATGCGGGCCACGCGCATCACGGTAATGCGCAACCGTGGCGCCGGAAGCGACCGACGGTTCCGGACTTCGCGCGCCTGTGCTGGATGGACGATCGATCGGCGGAGCGCTTCGCCGCTTACAAGCTCGGACGCGGCGCTGAGTACGACGATAAGTCCGCCGCACGTGAGGATATGCGCAAAAAAAGTGGCCTACCGCCAAGCCCGGCGCCGGATACGAGCAACTCGCCGGTCGCAGAGATGGTCGCGCGCAAAAAAGCCGAGCAGGCAAAAAAGGCGGCGAAAGCAATCAAGGGCGAAGCGCCAGCGATTGCACCCTGATCGCGACCCAACGACCGCTCTTACGCGGACAGGTTCGCTACTGCTCGTACCTAGTCTTGTTTCACGAAGGTACCCTTGAGGAGTTGATGGAACGACTTCGCCCGATCCTCTGGCGGAAAATTTCCGATCATCTCGAGTAACCCTGCCTGAAAGTCGCAGTTCGCAGGCGCTCCATTTTTCATCTTCATCTTCACTACGGCCTGCTGGTCGTCGGGCGTAAGACTCGCGAAAGTTTTGCGCTGTTGGTCGGTGAACTTTATCGCGCAATCCTCCGCGCGCGCCACCGCCGCCCCGAGTATCGAGAGCATAAGGAACCCAGTCAGCAATAGAAATCTCATTCGTGCCTCCGCCCCGATTCCTAGCAACTTCTGCGCAGCATTCCTATCAGGCGGGGAGGAATATGGACCGCGGCGCACGTTCAACGGCGCGAAGGCCATTTGGGCTCCGGCATCTCGTTGCGGCCGCGCATATGCTTTCGTTCGGACGAGGCGCCCGCAAGGCAACTGAGAAATCCCAGCAGGACTACGGCTCCGGCGAATCCAATCAGCATCAGCAATCCCATGACGACACGGACCTCGCCGACTAAAGCAATCGCTTTGCCAACGACGATAGTCCAAAAAGTCCCACAATAATCAGATGTTATCGATCGGGACCTACTTTCAGGTGCCAAGCGAAGTTGGCACTTGTGCCTGCCTCATCGAGCACGCGAAGTCGTCTGATCAAACGTGGTCCACCTCACGCAGAATCAACGTTCGGAAATAAGGTCCGTCGGACTGTCGATGTAGAATTTCAAAGCCCGCAACGGTGACCTCCTGTTCCGCTTCGCCCTCGACAAATTGATGAATAAAGAGATTTCCTGACAGACGGTCGCGACGCTCCAGCACCGGATTGCCGTTGCTGAGAATTGACGCGATCTTCCCGATCCAGAACCGGGTCTTCTCCCATGCGTGGTTGCTTGCGAGCCCGAAGGAAATCACCACAACGCCGCCTACCGAAAGCATCGCGCCCAGCCGGCGCAGAAACTCAATTCGAGGCGCTCGTCCCGCGATGAAGGTGTAGGCCCACGGCGAAAGATAGATCACGTCGAATCGTTCATGGATGGTAAAATCCTGAAAGTCGCCGACAATGAAGCGCGCCTCCGGGTGCTTCTCGCTGAGATATTCGTCCGCCAGGGCCACCGCTTTATCGCTGAAATCGACGCCCGTGATCTGGTACCCGTTGCGCGCGAAAATTTCCGCTTCACGACCGGTGCCGCAGCACAGGTCGAGCATCCGGCGACCCTTCGTCAGCCTCGCAATCGGTTCGAGCAACGTCTCTTCGAGACGGTCCTGATTGTGTTCGGAGCTTTGTTCGTAGGCCGAGAGCGTCACGCCTTTCAGGTCTTCGGGTCTGAGCATCCCGAGCAAGAAACTGCTGAGGGCGGAATCCAAGCCACGCGTCATCCGCAGCAGTGCGCGCGCCACGCGTGTTCGCCAGGTCATCACGTCAGGTCGCTATCAGACCCCGGCGGGGCGACCGTACAGATCGGATTCTCGAAGTTATTCGATACTGCCGCGCAGATGGCGCCAAGACTAATTGACGTCCCACTCGAGGTCGAGATGTTTAAGGCCGCGCAGGAAAAAATGTGGATGGTGCTCGAAGCCCTGTCCCGTCGCGAGCCGCAGATTGGGTAGCCGATCGAGCAGCACATCGAGCGCGATACGGCCCTCATAGCGGCCCAGCGGTGCGCCGATACAAAAATGGATACCGAAGCCGAAGGCCATGTGGTTACTCGAATCGGTCCGCCGGAGATCGAAGTGATCGGGATTTTGAAACCGCGCCTGATCCCGGTTTCCTGAAGCGTAAAGGATTTCGAGGTGCCCACCTTGGGGAATCCTGACACCGCCGATTTCAACTTCCCGCGTCGCCGTGCGGAACAGCCCCTGCACCGGCGAGTCGAGCCGTAGCGCCTCTTCGACCGCATTCGAGGCGAGCGAGCGATCCTTCAACACCGCTTCGAACTGAGCGCGGTCGTTGAGCAGCAAAAGCATCATGCTGCCGATCAGATTGGTCGATGTCTCGTTCCCGCCGATAAGTAACTGCTTAAGGATACTCAGCATCTCGGGCATATCGAGCGAGGCTTCGCGCTTGATGCGGGCGTTGAGCAAATCAGTCAACAGGTCGATCTGCGGATTACGCCGACGATCCTCGAGCTTCGCCGCGAAATAATGCTGAAATTCGACTTCGCTCCTGGCGCATTCGACTTGACGTTCAAGCGGCAACGGCCCGAAGCGCGCCGACATGTCATCGGACCAGCGCTTGAACCGATTCATATCGGTTGAAGGCACGCCGAGAATTTCCGCGATCACTTCCATGGGAAACGGATAAGCGAATTGCCTTACAAGATCGGCATGGCCGTCGCGCTGGAAGGCGTCGATCAGCTGGTGCGCAATCTCCCGCATCCGTGGTTCCATCAGAGCTACTCGACGAGAGGTAAAGGCCTTGCTGACCAACTCGCGGAACCGCGTATGCACAGGAGGGTCGGCCGTGACCATGGTGGGCGTGGCTGGATAGCCGCTGTCCAGCACGTCCTGAACTTCGGGTGCGACGGCAGTATCGACCGCGAGCGACTGCGCCGACGAGAAGAGGGCGGGGTCCTTGAGAATCCGTACGATATCTTCGTAACGCGTAACCACCCACAAATCGAAGCGCTCGCTGTAAAAGACGGGCATCTCGTTACGCGCTCGCCGATACAAATCGAACGGGCATTCGACCTGGTCTGGGGCGATCGGATTGAAGTCGAGGCCGTTCGCGGCACCGGAGTGTGGGCAGGCGCTGGTTTCCGTTCCGGCGTTAGAGGCCGTCGCTCTATCGCCGATGACCGCCGGTTGCGGTAGGGGCAAATCGACAAAAAGTTCGTTGCGCTCCGCGATGACTTCAAACGATTGAAGATCGGTCGCCCAGTTAGTATGTGCGGAAACCTTACCGGTAGTCAGACTGAACACGGCCCCATGGACCGGACAGACGACGCAGCCTTTTTCGATCTCGCCGTCTTCGAGGCGCCCGCCCGCGTGCGAACAAATCGCATCGATCGCATGGAAGCGCCCGCCGATGCGTGCGACCAACAGCGGCCGGCCGATCGCATCGACTCGCAGCACCCGGCCCTCGCCAACTTGGTCGGCACCCGCAATGCGAACCTTCGCCATCTCGCTTTATCCGCTATTCCAGGTTTCAGGCGGGGCGGAATTTCGCGATCGAAATCTCTTCCGTCCAATCCTCGAACGTCACCACGACGGGCATCCCGATTGCCACCTTTTCCGGCGCGCACCCCACGATGTTCGTCATCATAGAGGGCCCCTCTTCGAGCGTCACCAACGCGACGACGTAGGGCAGGTCGTCCTTGAATGCGGGCGATACTGGCCGTCGCACGATCGTAAACGTCGTTACCTTCGCTCGGCCCGACGCATTCACCCAATCGACCCGTTCGCTGAAGCATTTCGAGCAGTAGAGCCGCGGGTAGAATTGATGTTGGCCGCAGGCGCCGCACTGCTGAATCCGCAATTCGTGGCGCTTGCATCCTTCCCAATACGGCCGCGTCTCATGCGTCGCTATCGGAACCGGTTTGCTGATCTGCTCGGCCATCAAATTTGCTCGCTTCCGAGAATCGCGCTGCAATGCGTGGACATGATCCCGCCCTGCCCATGGACGAACGAAATCTTCGCGTTCGGCACTTGCCGCGGTCCGCATTCGCCGCGCAACTGTTTCACCGCCTCGGTGATCGAGAACATCGAGCCGGGATGTCCAGGATGGCAATGCGAAAGCAGTCCGCCATGCGTGTTGATCGGCAGTCCGCCGCCGAGCTCGATGCGCCCGCCTTCAACGAAGCGCCCACCTTCGCCCTTCGGACAAAAGCCCAGGTCTTCGAGTTCGATGATCACGACCGGCGTGAAGCAATCGTAAAGTTCCGCGACATCGATGTCCTTCGGCGTAAGGCCCGCCATCGCAAACGCGCGCTCACCGGCAACTTTCGCCGCTGACGTCGTAAGGCTCTGCGCCTGGCTGATGTGCTCGTGCGAGTGGCCTTCGCCGGTGCCGAGCAGATAAACCGGCCTGGTCTTAAAATCGCGTGCGCGCTCGGCCGACGTCATGATAATCGCCGCGCCACCGTCGCTCACCAGCGAGCAATCCAGCAGGTGCAACGGATCTGCAATCATGCGCGAGTTGAGCACGTCATCGACCGTAATCGGCTTGCGCATCTGCGCCGCCGGATTCATCGAAGCATGTTTGCGGCAGGCAACTGCGACAGCCGCGCGCTGTGCCGCCGTGGTGCCATACGCCTGCTCATGGGCGCGGGCGAGCAGCGCGTAGAACGCCGGAATCGGCGGCCCGTAAGGACGCTCGAACTGCGGATGTCCGGCACCCGCCATCGCTTCGATCGCCTTGTCGCGCGAGAGCCCGCTGACCTGGCTGTCCGCCATCGTGATCAGCACGGTGTTGCACATGCCGGTCATGATCGCCGACGCCGCGTGATGCATCATCGCGAGCGTAGTGCCGCCGCCCGAGGGCGCCGTCATGCAGTAGCGCGGAAAGATCTGCATGTACTCCGCGATCATCTCTGCGTGATACATGATCGGCTCGGCCAAGAGACGCAGGTGATCAGCCCGTCGATGTCGTCCTTGGTGATGCCGGCGTCGTCGAGCGCGAGCTTCGCCGCCTTGACGTAAAGCTGGGTGGCGCTCAGATGCGGCACGATACCGACCTCAGTATCTGCCGCGCCGACGATCGCAACTTTATTCTTTAGCGTTTCCGTAGGCGCCTCCGCTCAGCTCATCGGGAAGCCGAACACCCGCGCGACGTTGTCGTGCACCATCTTGCGCGTATCCGCTTCCGGAATGTTTGCGAAATTGTTGCGCGACCTTCTGCCGCGAGTACGGCCACACGCCCTCCGTATGAGGATAGTCGGAACCCCACATCAGGTTGTCGATTCCGATCATATCGCGCGTGAGCACTCCCGCGCGGTCATCCTCGAACGTGGCGAAAAATTGGCGGCGAAAATAAAAACTCGGAGTCTCCTCCAGCTTCGGCACCATCCATCCGCGATGGTCGTCCCACCAATGGTCCATGAACGCAACCACTGACGCGATCCAGCCGATACCGCCTTCGACCATCGACCACTTGAGCTTCGGAAACCGCATCGGCGCGCCGCCCCAGATAATTCGCATGACGGTGTCGTACATCATGAACTTGATCACGCCAACGTTGATGCCGCCCGCGCCCGGCCCATGCGCGATGCCGTACGGTTCGCGGCCGCTCAGATGCAAGCTCGCGACGAGGTTCAAATCCTGCAATGCGCGCCCACAGCGCGTCCCAATCGGGCAGGTTGTACGCGCGATCGTCCACCCACGCCGGCAGCATGATCGTCGCGAAGCCGAGTTTCGCCGCGCGCTGAGCTTCCTTGACCGCATTTTCGATCGGCCCGCGATTCGGCAGCATCGCGGCGCCCTTGAGCCGCTGCGGATGCACCGAGCAATACTCGGCGAGCCAATCGTTGTACGCCCGGCAGCATGCGTAGATGTATTCGGCGTCCGGCGCGCGCACGATATGCAGGCCGACGCCCGGATAGATTACTTCGCCCGAGACACCGTCGAGGTCCTGATCCTTCAGCCGCTCGTTAGGGTCCCACGATCCCGGCCGATTCTGCTCGTAGCGATAGCCCTTCGGCACCGGAATCTCCATCCCTTGCGCCTTCATGTCGGCCATCGGCCCTTCGAACGCGAGCGGGCGCGGCCGCATTCCGTCGATCACGATGTAGTCGCCGCTCTCGTCGAGTTTCGCGATGTGCGGTGCCTTATCGCGCCACTTCTTATCGATACGGGTTTCCCAGAGGTCGCGCGGCTCCATCACATGAGAGTCCGCTGAGAGCAGGCGTTTGGTGTATTGATTCTCCGCCATAGATCCTCCATCAGTGCATCGCGCTGGTCGGGCGGTAACCAATTGCTCGCCGAGCACGAAACCTCGTGCTGATTCGAATTTCTTGGAGAATACAACACCCGCGCCAAATTTCGCTAACGCCTGCGAGGTTCGAGAGAGCAAAGAGCGGCGGCTCCTCAAACGCTGTTCCGGCAATTCGTGGTGGCGGGCGGCGCTAGTTGATCAACGAGCGGAAGGCCCGCGCCTTGCGCGACAGAGACGGAGCTAGAACACGAACAGTTCACGCGACTCTCACCGCGACGAACGGTTAGCGTCAATTTAGTGCCGCCGATGCCATCCAATTGGCGATCTGCTGAATCTGAGCCGTCACTGCACGGCGTGGCCGGTCAAAAATATGTTCACCTCGGCACGGGTCTTGAGTAATCCTCTGCCGATGCGGCCCTCAAATCACAAAGCGCCTGGTTTGCGGTCCGGAGGATTGGAACCGCCATCGATGAGTTGGAACAAGCTTTCACTGGAGCGCAAAGGTCGGTATCTTGTCGTCGGCTTTGTGGTCGCGATCGTTGCAGCCGTCGTTGTGGGAATCACTACGTACAACGATGTCAAGCGGAATTACAACTGGATCGATTGGATCAGACACACCGGGCAGGTACTCGAAACGCTGGATGAGGCGCGGCAAGATTTCTTCGATGGGGAAGCGGCCCTGCAAGCCTACTACCGGAGTGGGGATCGAAAAAACCTGCAGAAAATCGCGGTTGATATTTCGAATCTTCAGCCCAAATACGCCGCCCTTCGCGTGCTCACCCAGGATAGTCCGTCGCAGCAAAGGCGGCTCGATCAAATAGACCTATCAGGACGCGGGGTCGCAGAGCTCGCTCGCGAAGTTATTCAAGGGCCCAAGCCGGCGAGTCGCGAAGCTGCCATCAAGACGCCAATTTTCGTGGAGTTCGTTACCGCCTTCTATCAGCTCCGCGCGCAATTCGACCCGGTGTCCGCCGCTGCACAGATAAGGTTGAAAGATGTCACTGCGAAGGCCCGCATGAGCTCGCATCGCAGTGCGATGGTGATGGGATTTGGCGGAAGCATCGTCTTCGTATGGCTGTTGTTGGTCGGCGGCTATGCAGGCCTGATCAACGGCCGCTTGAAGCGTACTACGAACGCTCTAGTGGTCAGTCAGGAACAGCTGGCTCGCGTAGCAGAACGCAAGAAGGCCGACGATCGTTTCCGCGCGCTGCTCGAATCAGCACCCGATGCGATGGTGATTGTGGACAAGGACGGCCGTATCGTGTTGGTCAATGTGCAAACGGAAAAGCTCTTCGGTCACGATCGTTCAGAGCTACTCGGCAAAACGGTTGAGGCGTTAGTGCCACCACGCTTTCGTGACCAGCATCCGCAGCACCGCACCCGTTTCTTCGCGGAGCCTCGCGTGCGCGCGATGGGTTCGGGGATGGAGCTCTATGGGTTGCGGAAAGATAACAGCGAATTTCCCATCGAGATAAGCCTGAGCCCGATTGAAACGGAGGATGGCACGCTCGTTTCCAGCGCGATCCGCGATATCACCGAGCGCAAGCGGGCCGAGGAAGAAGTCCGGCTGCTGAACGAATCCGAGCGGCGGCACGCGGTGCAACTCGAAGCCGCCAACAAGGAGCTGGAGGCATTTTCCTATTCGGTCTCGCACGACCTGCGCGCACCGCTGCGCAGCATCGACGGCTTCAGCCAGGCGCTGAGCGAGGACTATGCCGACCAGCTCGGCGTGGAAGCAAAGAACTTCCTCAATCGCATCCGGGCGTCGACCCGACACATGTCGGCGCTCATCGACGATCTGCTGAATCTGGCGCGGGTCGCGCGCAGCGAGCCGCGCCAGGAGGTCGTGGACCTCAGCACTCTGGCCCGGACGATCCTGGCGGAGCTCCAGAACGGCGCGCCGCAACGCTGCGTCGAATGCGTCGTGGCCCCGGACGTCATGGTCAACGGCGATCCGCGCCTGCTCCGGGTGGTGCTCGAGAATCTGCTCGGCAACGCCTGGAAATTCACGATGTATAAACCGCGCGCAACGATCGAACTGGGCGTTACGCATAAGGATGGAGCGGCAGTCTATTTCGTCCGCGACGATGGTCCAGGTTTTGATATGGCCTACGTTGACAAACTGTTCGGCACCTTCCAGCGCCTGCACACTACTACGGAGTTCCCCGGCACCGGGATCGGCCTGGCCTCGGTGCGACGGATTATCAATCGCCACGGCGGCCGGACCTGGGCGGAAGGTGCCATGGGCAACGGAGCGACCTTTTCGTTTACCCTCTCAGAAAATGAAGGAGGACCTCCAGGTGCATGAAAAGAAAGTGATTCTGTTGGTCGAAGACAATCCTGACGACGAAGCGCTGACCCTGCGTGCTCTGAAGAAGAACAACATCACCAACCAAATCGTGGTGGCACGCGATGGGGTCGAGGCAATTGATTACCTGCTTGGCACCGGGACGTACGCAGGACGTGACAGTACCGTCCAACCTGAAGTCGTTTTGCTGGACCTGAAGCTACCCAAAATGGATGGTTTCGAGGTGCTGGCGAAGCTGCGCGCGGATCACCGGACGAAGATGCTCCCGGTTGTTATCCTGACCTCATCCAAGGAGGAACAGGATATCGCGCATGGCTATGGGTTGGGCGCCAACAGCTATGTGCGCAAGCCGGTCGATTTCGAACAATTTGTCGAAGCCGTTCGAGAGTTGGGCCTGTACTGGCTGGTCCTGAATGAATCACCGTCGAATCTATCGAAGGATGGTTCATGAGTGCTCTACGCCTTCTAGTCGTCGAGGACTCGGCGGATGACGCCGAACTGATCGTGCGGACGCTGCGGCGGGCCGGCTTCGATCTGACCTGTGAGCGGGTGGAAACCTCAGCTGCGATGCAGGCAGCGCTTGCGCACGAGGCTTGGGACCTCGTCATTTCGGACTTTTCGCTGCCGCGTTTCAACGGACTGGCTGCACTAAAGCTCTTGCGGGAGAAGGAACTCGACCTCCCCTTCATCCTGGTCTCGGGGACCATCGGTGAGGAGGTCGCCGTGCAGGCGATGAAGGCCGGTGCGCAGGACTATATCCTGAAGGGCAACCTGGCGCGGCTCGCGCCGGCCGTCGAGCGTGAGCTGGGTGAGTACCAGGTGCGGCGCGAACGGCGGCGGGCGGAGTCGCGCTATCGCAATCTCTTCAATAGCGTGCCGGTCGGCGTCTTCATCACCAGTCCCGACGGAAAGTTGACCGACGCCAATCCGTGGTTCGTCGCGATGCTCGGATTCCCGGACAAGGAAAGTCTCCTAAGAGTCGATCTAAGCGAGATTCGGATTCATCCGGAAGAGCGGCCCCGGCTGTATGCCCTCATCGAGCACCAGGGCTTCATCGATAACTTCGAGGTCGAATTCCGCCGCGTTGATGGGAAGGCCCTCTGGTGTTCGCTCAGCACCACTATAACCTACGACGCCGAAGGCAAAATTGACCATTTCGAGGGCGTCTCGTTGAACATCACAGAGCGCAAACGCATCGAGCTGGAATTAAGTGCGGCGCGCGATGCGGCGCTCGAAGGCGAGCGAATCAAGTCGGCGTTCATGGCCACCATGAGCCACGAGATCCGCACGCCGCTCAATGGCCTCATTGGGATGAACGAACTGCTGCTCAAATCCGGTCTGAACGCCCAACAAATGGAATACGCCAGTACTGCCTCCGATTGCGGCAATCGGTTGATTACAATCGTAAACGACATCCTGAACTTCTCAAAGTTGATCGAGGGCCAGGTGGTCTTCGAGCGGCTCGAATTCGACTTGCCGGAAGTGCTCGAAACTACCATCGAGTCGTTCGCTGAAAGGGCTGACAGTAAAGGCCTGGAACTCGTCCTCGCGATGGCCGGCGGCTTGCCGACCAGCGTCATCGGCGATCCCAATCGGCTCCGTCAGGTGCTGAACAACCTGATCGGAAACGCGCTGAAATTCACCTACGCCGGTGAGGTCGCCCTCAAAGTCGCCCTCCAAGACCAATCGCCGGATGAGGCGACTTTTCGATTTGAGATTCAAGATACGGGAATCGGTATTCTGCAAACCTCACATTCCGCCTTGTTCAAACCTTTCGCCCAGGCCGACTCGTCAACTACGCGCAAGTTCGGCGGCATCGGTCTCGGCCTCAAGATCTCTGCGCAATTGGTCGCGGGCATGAAGGGCAGGATCTATTTCGAAAGCGTCGAGGGCGCCGGGTCGAAATTTACCTTTACCGCGGTCTTCGGAAAACGCGACCCGACGGCCGCGATCGTCAATACCTTGCCGTTCTCGCGTCGACGTGTGCTGATCGTCGATGACAACGCGACCAGTCGCAACGCACTCGTCGATCTGACGCGCTCCTGGGGCATGATCGCGGACAGTGCGCCTGGTGGAAGTGAAGCGCTGGTTGCCACGCGCGCGCACAGTGCCGATGCCAGCCCCTATGACGTGATTGTACTGGATGAGCAGATGCCCAACATCGACGGGCCTACCGTTGCACGCACGCTCAGGGACCGCTCCGGCCCGACGAGAACTCCGCTGATCATGCTCGGTACGATAGCGAAGTCGCTACCATCCGCGAGTGTGGGCGCCGATGAGAGCGATTACCGGTTGAGCAAACCGGTTCGGCCCTCGCAACTCTACCTGGCGCTCCGCGCCGTACTGGAAATTCGGCCCGCGAACCCTCAGAAAGGCATTACAGACCAAGGGGAAGTGCGAACGTCAACCTTTGCGGCAACAGCCGGAAGTGACGTTTCTCTCAAACCCGGGCGTATTCTCGTCGTAGACGATAATCCGGTAAATCGGCGAGTGGCACAAAAGCAAACCGAGCGATTGGGTTATCTCGTTGATACCGTCGAATCGGGCAAAGCCGCTCTTAATGCAATGGCCGGCGCCGGCGCATCTTACTCGGTTGTTTTGATGGATTGTGAAATGCCGGATATGGATGGTTACGCTACCACCCGCGAAATTCGGAGGTGCGAAGGATTGAATCGGCACACAACCATTATCGCGGTGACCACACACGCGCTGGACGGAGAGCGGGAACATTGCCTAGAGGCGGGAATGGACGATTATGTTGCCAAGCCGGTAACGCTTGAGAGCTTATCGGCGGTGCTGGAACGAGCGCTTCACTAACCGGCTATCGCTCAAATCGACTCCGATGCGTGGTCCTGTCAACCCGGCGTTTTTCTTAGGCCCGCCGCCCGCCCAATGATCACACCGAACGGCGGCTTACGCTGGCCAAAGCTGTAACCTTAGGATTTCCTGAGAACGTCCGAGCGGCTTCGTCGCTCCCTGCACCGCACGAGCTCCCCGGTTGGGCGAAGTCCTGACCGGGGCTGCCGCGACTAGCTCTAGTGCCGTCCAACACATGGTGTTCGACTCTCTTAAGCTATCTCTGTCACCGCCACACGATATTGAATAAGCTTGCGCTTTATTGCACATTCTTGCGAAAGATTTCCGGCCCGCCAAACCATCATTGGCAGACCGCCTGTTCGCGACCTCTATGCGCGGGCGGCGTATTGCGACGGCGTCATTCCCATCACAGTGTGAAAGCTGCGCGAAAAATGACTCTGGTCGCTGAAGCCGAGCTCGTTTGCGATCTCGACCAGGCTGAGTCGGTGTTCCACGAGCAACTGTCGTGCACGTTTTAGGCGCTCTCTTTTAACATACTGATGCGGCGAAAGTCCGGTGCTGGCCTTGAACAAATGACAGAAATGGTACTTGCTCATCCGTACATCGGCGGAAAGCTTGCCCAGACTCACGTCCTTGCCAAGGTTTTCCCTGATAAAGTCGATTGTTCGGCGCAGCAGATGTTGCGGCATTGTGTTTCCAGACTGCTTCAGCGTGACGACTTTAGTCGCGTGATGCGTCCACAGATGTGCCGCCAACGCGGTTCCGAGCGATTCAAGATACAGACGCCCGCTCGGGAGGCCCGACTCGACTTCGATTTCCGCTGCGCGCACCAGATGGTTCAATTGTTCGTCGCGGGCGCCTACCCTCGAGGCGATTTCCAGCGTATTCTCATTGACGGCGTCGCCCAAGGCCTGCCGGACAAAGGCAGGATTGAGCAGCACCAGGGTCACTCTCGCATTCAAGAATGTCAGGCTGCTTTGCGGAATTCCCGCGGGGCGTACGCCAATGGATCCTCGATGAAGAATCTTTAGCGACGGTTCGCGAATTGTTACGGTACCTCTTCGCTGAATCGCAACGACGTGGCGATCTTCATAACAAAATTTTGGGGTGGGGCCCAGGCTCGGAATACTGTAAATCTCAACCAGCAGGCAGTCCAAATTAGACCTCGCGCTCGAGGCTAGAGGTTGGATTCCGCCAAGAACCTCAGCGAGTCTGCTGACCGGGAGGACGTCGTTCTCTGAGACCGGACGTTGCATAAATTGCCTCCACGCGAAGGTCTTGAGACATCCGAGCCCAGGCAGCAGAGTCTAATGACAAACACGCAAATTTTGTCACGTCGAGAACATTAACAACTCACAGTGGAAAAATCAAACTACGGGTATCAATGGCCAGCGTTGATGAATCTTGCCCGCAATGGCGAACATTAAGTGGGGTCCGTTCGTCGTTCGAGTTTGGCCGCCCTCGCGAGCAGATAACTTGTCAGCGGGAGAGCGCATAACGGACGGCATTTATTATAAAGATAAAGTCGTGCGGCGAACTGACTTCGCCCATCTCCGCCACCCTCGACAAAAGCTTCATCTCCTGGGCGGTGATCTGATGCACACGCTGAATCTGCACCGCTGTACGAAACTCATTCCACGTTGATTTCCGGCGCTCACCGTCGTTCGGCGCAATCAGGTCAGCCGCCTTCGGATTGGCCAGCATGAACAGGTCCCGTTGATCGAGACCCAATACTGTCGCCAGCCGGCTGATTACGAGAATCGACGGCCGGCGCTTGTCCGCTTCGAGATGGCCGATGTATGGCGTTGAGGTTTTGATTCGCCGCGCGACGCCTTGCTGCGTCAAATTTAGTTGACGGCGCCGCTCCCGAATTACCTGTCCCAGGGTTCGCTTGTTTATTTTAGCCATCAGCTCCAGTGGACTCTAAGTCAACACCCGTTAACTATCAGTTAGCAAGTCTAAGATAGATATAGCATATTAAAAGTGAAATAAATTATCAAGACGTCCGCCTTTATTTTCCCCGATTGCCTCATATTCATACTAGACACTGATAGCGACGTATAAACGAGAAGAAGCGTGCAGTGCAACTTGCCCGAGGTGCTGTAATGCATGGCAATCGCTCAAGTGACCCCCCGGATCAATCTGCGCAGTCATCCCGAGTAAGGACCCTTTACCCGTACGACCAGCCAAGGCTGGTGGCCGAATTGGCGCCGCGTCCTCTGAGAGGCCGACTCGTGGATCTTTCGATCAAGCGGTCGCGGTTCCGAAACTCCACGTTTCCTGAGGCACGAAACGTCACTATCGCCTGAGGCCGCGATTAGTCCGGCGTGCCCCACGAAGGGCGTCGCGCTCGGCGGTGGGCTAACAGACAATCGAAGTCGTTGTCGAGGTGATAAGCGGGACACGAACACTCGGCAGCGTCGTGACAATCAATGCAATGCGAGTTAAGGTGCTCGCCTGATTATCGCGCCCGCTCGGCGCGTACCGTGCGCAATCACGCAGTTCGGAATATGATAGATTGAGGTTCATAAGGAGCACGGCCATGGCTTATCCCTATTGTTCGATCCTGTCTCCGATTCAGTTTGATGATCCCTCCTTGGTGGCGTTGGGCATGGCCAAGGAATTAGCGCTCACCCACGGCGCGACGCTGCACTTGCTGCATGTGGTGCCGATGCTCCAGGCGTTCGGCGAGCCCGATGTCGAAGAGGGCAAACACACGCCCGAAGAGGCCAAGGCGGAAGTTACCCTGCGCGAGATCGCAGCGCAGAATCTAAGCGGCGTCAAATCCGAGATCCATACGTGCCTTGCTTCGCAGCGTGGACTGGCCCACGCCGTGGTCAAAATCGCCGGCGAAGTGGATGCCGACCTGATTGTCATGAAGACTCATGGCCGCCGCGGCCTGTCTCATCTGATTCTCGGCAGCGTCTCTGAGGAAGTCTTGCGTACGGCGCCTTGCGCGGTGCTAACCCTTACGCCCGCCGCCCAGGAAAAGGCCGCAAAACTGCGCCTCCAGCCGCAAAGCTCATGATGCCCGCCCTGCAGCTGATATTTCGTAATACTCGATAATCGCAGTTACGAGGCTGCCCTTACGGAAGGATCGCGAAGTCATACGCCGGCGGTAGCCGGTCGGTGATCGTACGTATGATACCGGTCCGTTGATTGACCCGGATTGCCGATCCGTCGCTCAATACGCCGAAGAACTCGTCGCCATTTTCCGGGTTCGCCAGCAGCCGCATGATCATCCCGTGCAGCGGATGGGCGATGCCGTCGTCCCAGACCATCGGTGTAAAGCTGCGGCCGCGATCGTCGCTCTGGAACAGCTGTGCATCGGCGCCGCCGGCGGCCATCGCCCACAATGGCGGCGGTCCCGCGGCCGCCGCGACATGAATTGCGCTGTCCGTGACTAGCAACGGAACGGTGTAGGACCGGCTGAGCCCCTTGAGGTAATGCCACGAGCCGCCGCCGTCGTGCGAAAGGTAAAGGCCGCGGCCCGTCGTCACAAAGAGGGTCCTCGAATCAGCCGGATCGGTTACGACGCAATGAATATCGGAGTACACCCCGCGATCGAGCGGTTCAAAACTACGGCCGCGGTCGGGCGAGCGGAATACGCCGCCTTCTTCCACGCCGACATATATAAGGAGCGGGTTAGCGCGATCGAAGACGATCGAGCGTACGTGCGGGATATGTGGTGGCGGGGGAAAACCCCAGCGTTCGCGCCCCGGCAGTTTGAGAAACGCAGCGCATTCGCGAAAGGAATTGCCGCTGTCGAGGCTCCGCAGTATCCGCGCATGGGAAGTGCCGATAAAGACTTCCGCCGGACTGTTGGGCGGCGTCGCGACGGCCCAAACCTCCTCATCGCGCACCGTACCCGGCGTGATGTCGTGCCAGGTGCGCCCGCCGTCGGGCGAGCGTGCCAGCGATCCGCGGCCACGCGCGCTGCCGGCCTGACTGTTACTGATCGATCCGGCATACAGCAGATTCGGATTGCCCGAGTCCTGCGCCATGCACCAGACCGAGGGCGGGTCGGCCATCGCCATCAACGGCAGCCCGCCGCGATCCGGGTCCATAATCACGATACCCTTCGAGGTGCCGACGCAAAGTTGCATCAGCGGACTCCCAAGGCTGCGCGTGCTTCACGCGAGCCCCGCGCGAAAGCATGTCGCTTTTGAGATTGTTCACTCACGCCACTCACCAACCGCCCCGCATACTCGCAACGGAAAGTTGCCGGTCACTCGCGCTATTCGAGTCGCGCTCCGACCGCGATTTCATTGGCTGCCGCCAATTCGGCTGGCGCCGCTTTTTTCTGACTCGAATCGAAGCGGGCCCTTCGCACTAGCATCGTCGCGCCATCGAGTGCGACTCTCATACCTTTGTCGTCAAGGGTGACAATTGTCCCGGGGGCGCGGGTACCGCCACTCGCTTCGAGTTGGGCTTCATAGAGCCGCAAGCGGCGCCCCCCGAGCATAGCGAACGCACCCGGCTGCGGATCGCATCCGCGCACGAGGTTGTAGACCGCCCGCGCCGGTTTGCGGAAATCGATCGCTCCATGCTCGTCGCGGCACGGCGCTTCATAAGTCGCGAGGCTTTCATCCTGCGGCGTGGCAGGCGCGCTCCCTTTTGCAATCTGATCGACCGCCTCGATCATCGTCTCAATCCCGAGTGGGAAGAGCGAGTTGAAATATAGCGACCCGGTAGTGTCCGCCGCTCCGATCGGAACTCGCCGCTGAATCAGGATGGGTCCGGTATCGATTCCACGATCGGGCCAAAACCACGTCACTCCGGTTTCGTCGTCGCCTGCGATAATCGCCCAGTTGATCGCACTCGCGCCACGATGCCGCGGTAGCAACGACGGATGGAAGCAGATGGTCTTGAAACGGGGCGCGTACAGGATACGCTCCGGTACGATAATCGTCACGAACGCCATTATCGCGAGGTCCGCCTCGAGCGCGCGGAACTGCTCGTATTCGCGCTCCCCTCGAAACGATGGCGGTTGGCTCAGGGGCAGTCCCAGCTCGAGAGCCTTGGCCTTGAGCGGATCAGGCCGGCCGCCCGGAATGTCAGGCGGCGCATACACCTGAACGATCTCTTCACCGCGCGCGTGAAGCGCCTCCAGCGCTTGCTCGGCGAATGCCGCCTGGCCAATCAGAACGATACGCACAACACCCACCTCTCGCATGGTCGCAAGCGAAAGTTAACAAATCGAGCCCTCGCGCGCACCCCTTCACCAGTCGATTCATCCACATAACTTCACATAGCAAATTATAGATTATAGGTGCTCCATGTAACACGTTCCATGATGGCCAATCCCGTTTAGAAAATAACGTTACGACACTATGATCCCTATTTGATCTCGCATTTAATCTTTGCTACATAGGCTCACGCGCTTGCGCCCACCGATGAGATCGGTAGTCATGTTGAAGGTTGGGCGCAGTCGTGACGCGTGCGGGTTTCAGTCTGCGGACCGCGCGAGTACGACTCAAGGATGAGGCGTGGCGGTCATTTGTAAGATGGGTGGATGGAGGTGCGGAACGAAGTAGTAGAGTATCCGCGGCGAGGATTAGTTCGGCTAGTACGTGTTTGATCAGCACCTGTTGGAATCTTCCAGTTTCTGATCGTCATTAGTAAAGAAGCCGACATATTTGATGAGACCAGCCTTACGGGCTGAGATCGACCTGGCTTGGCCGGGTGAATCCGAACGCCACGCGGCATCGAGAACATCGTCGCACCACTAACGTCTGATTACAAATAGACAGAATCGGCTACAAAACGGATTGTTTGAAGTATCCAGGGGTTTCAGGGGCTTCGAAAATCCACACTGGGGACGGAGTATCGCTCTCTCCAAGGTTCAGGTGTCAGGCAGGGAGGACTTTGTATGGAGACTGAAATGCGAAGGGGTGCGTCTGGGGGAGTCAGGCAAGGACTCTCGGCGCTGGGAGTCGCGTTGGCGCTGGTCGCACTCTGCGTGGGGCAATCAAGGGCCGGCGATTTATCTGCGTTGCCCGCGCAGGAATTAAATGTCACCGGCGCAACTTCGTCGGTATTGCCGGACACCGCCGGCCAGGTGCCGACCGCGAGCGCGGAAAGCGGATGGCTTAGCGGCTTCCACGTGTCGGGCTTTCTGAGCCAGACCTTCGGCATGTGGCAAAATCCGTCGGCCTTGCGGCGAGTACACGACGAGCCGTAACAATCTGGCGAGTCTCGCGGACCTGGCTACAGGTTGACGAAAACTACCGGCTCAACGAGAACAACAACTTCTTCATGCGCGAATGGTTCGTGTACGAGCCGCCCTACGCTTTCAACAGCGCGAACGGTTTCGGCAAGTATTCGCAACGAATTCTACAATCAGTACACGGTGCGCGACGCGTGGTGGGAGAACAAGACCGGTCCGTTAACCACCTACGTCGGCAACCAGATCGTCGTGTGGGGTCAATCGCTGGCGTTCCGCGTCGGTGACGTCGTCAATCCGCAGGATACGACCTGGGCCTTCGGCTTCGCCAACCTCGAACAATCGCGCATCCCGCAATGGATGATTCATCCGATCTGGAATCTGCCGCAGTTTGGGCCGCTGCAGTCGAACTTCCTCGAAGGCATCCTGCTGCCGCGCCTGCAGCCGATGTGGAACAGTTGCGACTACGCCGACCATCGCTACGACGGCGAGTGCAACGTCAACGCCGGCAGCGTGAACAATGGCTTTCCGGCCGGCGTCGGCTTCGATCCGACCGGCCGCTTCGGTGCGCATCTGAACGGTCCCGGTGGCTACTACCCAGGACGGACCGCGGTCGTCCCGGGTACGTCGATTCTCCTCCCGTTCGGACAGCCGGTGCAAAACAGCCGCTTGATCGGCGCGCCGCTCTCGAACGAATTCTATCTACTGCATGAACCTCGGATCGGCGAACGCAGAAGTTCAATCCGGTCCCGGTGGCTTTGCAGCGCAATTGCGCGATGCTTGGCAATGGGCCGCAGTCGATGTCGGCCAGTGGAAGGTTCCGGCCGCGACGGTGGCGAACTGGGAAGAGGGTCTCCGCTATCACACGCTGATCGGTCCTGCGGAAATGACCGCCTTCTATTTCAATACCTGGAATCTCTATCCGAACACTTACTGGCAGCAGTACACCAATCAGTTCCGCGCCCGCTTCGCGCCGATTCAAAGGTGGGCGTGACCGGCGACATGCCGATTCCGATGCCGTCGAGCGTGTCGGAGTACCTGCCGTTCGTCGGTCGCGCGGAAGGCGTTTACACGAACCATCAGCCGGTCTTGAGTTTCGACCTGATCGCGCATCCCAATGGCGTTCGTTTCACCGATATCGGCGAGCTGGATGCTGGCGCTGGACGTCGACCAGGCATACGCGCCGTGGCTGACCAGCACCGGTAACCTGTCGGCTAACATCGAGCTTTACGACGAGATCGCGATGGACTCGTCGCAACAGCATGTTCGAAACCTTCGGACCGTGGACCGGTGGCGGCATCGAAAACGTCACCAACATCAAGAACAACGTCGTCGGCCCTGTTCAACATCGGCACGTCATGGCTGTGGAACGACATCGAGCCGACGTGGACGATGGTCTTCAATCCGAAGGGCCGCACGTTCCTGCTCTTCCCGTCGCTGGTGCTGAATCCACCGTGGACCAAGCAATACTTCATGAAGCTGCAGGCGATCGAAGTCCTCGGCGGCGACAAAGGCACCTCACAGGCAGGCGGTATCCTCAAGGGCCAGAGCCTGCTGACCGCGCAGTTCCAGTACAACTTCAACCTGCTCTAATTCGAGCCGAACCATACCGCGGCGGGCGCCATGTGCGTCCGCCGCGGTTTTTATTTACCTCTCAGTTTCCACCGAAGGCTGGACTTGTTCGGAGCCGGGTGGTCTTCCCTTCCGGTCATTCGATAGTTCGTCTATTATCCCGCGCGAGGGTGACATCATGCGCCGTGATATCGAATTCAACGCCGAAGGTACAATTCTCCGCGGCTGGCTATACCTGCCTGAACGAGCCAGAGGCCGAGTGCCCGCAGTCGTGATGGCGCATGGCTTTTCGGCGGTCAAGGAGATGTATCTCGATCGGTTCGCCGAGGTTTTCTGCGACGCGGGAATCGCGGCGCTGGTTTACGATAATCGCAATTTCGGCGCGAGCGATGGTCAACCGCGCCAGGAAATCGATCCGTGGCAGCAGGTGCGTGATTATCGCCACGCTATCACGTGGATAGGCAGTCGCACCGAGATCGATGGCGCCCGTATTGGTATCTGGGGATCGAGCTATAGCGGCGGGCACGTGCTGACCGTCGGTGCGATCGATCGCCGGGTAAAATGCGTGGTGTCCCAAGTGCCGCTGGTGAGCGGATCGCGCAATCTGAAGCGTCTGATTCGCGCCGACATGTTCGCCGAGGTGCGCAAACAATTCGACGCCGATCGCGAGGCACGCTTCAACGGTTCGACGCCCCTCATGATGCCGGTGGTGGCGGAAGATCCGCTGGCCCCAGCGGCACTGCCGACCGCCGATTCCTGGCAGTGGTTCACCGAAACGGGACGCACCCGCGCCCCTGCGTGGCGCAACGAAGTCACTCTGCGTACAGTCGAAATGCTCGGCGAGTATGAGCCGGGCGAGTACGTTGCGCGAATCAGCCCGACCCCGTTGCTTATGCTAATTGCAGCCGGCGATCACCTCGCAATCGCCGAAGAGGCCTTCATCGCTTTCAGTCGCGCACTCGAACCCAAGCGGATACTGGTCCTCAAGGGCGGTCACTTCGACGCTTACGTGGACGATTTCGAGCGCGCTAGCGGCGCCGCCCGCGATTGGTTCGTCGAGCACCTGTTGCGCTGACCGCACTGCTTCGCAGAAATTCAAGTACGCGCCACCAGCTAACTGAAGCTGTGGCCGGCGCATTACGTGATCCATTGCTGCGCCTTGGAATTAACCGAATTGCCGTTGACTCGGTCTGCTCGTCTGCATAATTGACCATCTCGATGACGATGAGACGATTGTGGCTGGCTTAGGCGGATGCGCTGTGGCGGTGATCGCGATCGTCGCCAGTTCGTTCGCGAAGGACGCGCGAGCGCGCGAAACTTCCACTCCGGGCGCATCTTCGTGCTGATGGTGTGGGACGGACTTCGGCCCGACCTCGTCAATGCCGTCGATACGCCCAACCTGGTCGCGCTGGAAAACGCGGGCGTGAGCTTCGCGCGGCACCATTCGATCTATCCGACCTTGACGATGGTTGATGCAGCGGGTCTCGCGACCGGCGCGTCCCCGAGTCGGTCCGGTATCTACGGCGACATGATGTATCTGGCGCCGGTTTTAGACATGTCACGGGCGGCAACGATCCCGCAACCTCGGCGTTCTCCTCGGCGATCCGCTCAATCTCGAACATTCGCAATACTTGGCCGGGCTGAACGATCCGCGCGCCTTCGACGGTCGTCTAGTGGGTCTCGGCACTACCGCGAAGGAGGTCGAGCGGGCCGGCGGATTCGTCGGAGTGTTCGGCAAGCAGGGACCGACGCTCCTGTTTGACGACGATTTCGCTAAAGCCGACGTCTCCGAAAAGGCTGCGCGCAATTTCATGTTCATCGCCGATGACATGGCCGCGCCCGCATCGGCCGCGGCGCAATTCGCGCAGATGCCCCCGATGTCGCGCGGCGATTTCAGCTCGATAATCGCTCGCGATGCGTGGTTCACAAGGATTGCTGCGGAACAGGCATTGCCCGCGGCGAAGTTGGCGTCCGCCAATGGCAAGCCGTCGATGGTCGTGCTGTGGCAGCACAATCCCGATATCACGCAACACATCGCGGGACTCGGAACAAAACCCGCGGTTGATGCGCTCCACGCCTGCGACACCAATCTCGCAACGATGCGCGCCGCTATCGCCGCGCTCGGCATCGCCGATCGCACCGACCTCGTGGTCGTTTCCGATCACGGCTTTGCGACCATCAAGGCGGCCGTTCCGGTCGCGCGCCTGCTGGTGGCGGCGGGGTTGAAGAAGGACCTGAAGAGTAAAGAGATCGTTGTCGCGTCCGATGGCGGGGGCGACTGGATTTACGTTTCCAAAGAAGATTTTCCGACCGCAGCGGCGCGCCGTGAAATAATGCGACGAATTGTCGAATACGTTGAAGCGCAAGAATGGAGCGGTCCGATCTTTTCGCCGACTCCGCCGCCTCGCGGAACATCGTGCAGGCTAGGAATGTCACGGCCGATCCGACTATTTTGCCTATCCGGAGTATCTGGGATCGATCGCCGGCACCTTCAACGAGTCCGCCTTCGGTCTCGGCGATAATCCACGCGCGCCCGATTTGATCATTTCGTTTCGCGAACTTTCTGACGCCGACAATCGATCGCTGACCGGTCCCGCAAAATCCTGCCGTCGTAATCGGACCCGGCGAACCGGAATCGGTCAGTCAATAAATCGAGCTGCGCTGGTGCATCCGGTACCGGGCGTGATCTATGCCGACGCCGGTTCGTTCACCACTGGCATGGGCATGCATGGCGCCGCGGGCATGCGCGAACTGCACAACTTCTGCGCCGCGATTGGTCCGGACTTCCGTCGCGGCATGGTTGACAACGCACCGACCGGCAATGCCGACATTGCTCCGACGGCCGCCCTCATCCTCGGGCGCGCACCGTCAGTAGGCGCGACCGGCCGTATCCTGCGCGAGTCGCTCTCGACCGGCGGCGTCGACCGGCCATCCCAGCCGAAGTCCTTCACCGTCGCGACCACGCTGACCCTCAACAAATCGCGTATCGTCACTACCCTGCAACTCACTCGCTATGCCGGCCACGAGTATCTCGACGGTTCGCACGTCCAAGCGCTCCCGCTCAGATAGCCGGCTGTGGGCACCACCCCGATCTCTCACTAGAAGCTCGAGAGCTTCCGCATTGAGCACTCGCATCTGCCGGATTCTTTCACCCGCGATCGTAAGGCTTAACCGCCTGCCCGAGGACTAAGAAAGGCCGAATCAAGTTGCGTTATCGTGCTCCCGCGAGTCTCCGGCAGCAGCCATACCATCATTGCGCCGATCGCCGAAAACAATGCGCCAATCGCCAGCGTCGGCCCGAAGCCGAGCACCGGGCTGAGCGCCGTGATAATCAGCGGCGTGAAGAACTGGATGCCGCGGGTAACGTTCAGCAGCAGGCCGAGCGCGGTATTGCGCACGCTGGTCGGCAACATCTCGGAGATCATCGGTCCGGCACCCGACCAGATACCGGTGCCGAAGCCGGCGACGATCAGCCCGGCGCGAATCAGACCGGGAGTTCCCGCCGACCAATTCCAGAAGAGCGTGGCCGGCAGCAGGCCGAGCGCCATCATCGAGGCGTAAACCGAAAAGACCGGGCGGCGTCCGAAACGATCAGCGAGCGCGCCGAACGCAGCGTATCCCGCCAGCGCTCCCGTCTGCATCCAGATCATCAGGTTGCCCGCGGCTTGAGGTGTCAGCTTGCGCGCGATGCGCAGGTAACTCGGCATCCAGGTGTAGGTGAACCAGTACGCGGCCGAGTTCACCAGCAGCACGACGAACAGCAATCCGATAATGCGCCGATAAGGGCGCAAGGCTGTCAAGCGAGCCTTCGCCGAACCATCGATGGCGCGGCGTCTGCTTACCACACGTCGCTCTCCGGCAGCCATCGCCATACGAACAGCCGCGACGATAAACGATGGCGCCGACGACAGCAGAAATACGTTGCGCCAACCGATCAGCGGTTCGAGATGGCCGCCGGCCGCCGCCGCAAGCATCGCACCGAGTGGTGCGCCGACCTGCACGTAGGCGGCGTAGCGCGCACGCCTATGCGCGCGGCACGGTCTCGGCGATCAAGCTCTGTCCGCCGGCCCATTCGCCGCCGATTCCGATTCCGGTGAACGACCGGAACACGAGCAACTGCAGCAGAGTGTGTGAGGCGGCGCATAGCGTGGTGCCGACGCCGTAGATCAGCACGCACGACGATGATCGTCGGCTTGCGTCCGAAGCGATCGCCGACGAAGCCGAAAATCACCCCGCCAACCGCCGTCATCGCGAGTGCGAGGCCGAGGGTAAGTGACGACTCTGTTTGACTCAGATGCAGGTCGCGCGCGATCGGCAGGAGCATGAAGGAGTACAGAATGAGATCGTAAAAATCGAAAATCCAGGCGGCGAAGCACAGCGCGATGATTCGGTAATGAATCGCGCCTATCGGACGCTCGCTTATCAGCGGCACGACATGCGCGTTGTTTGCGGTGGTGGGCTTCAACGATGCCATCGGGTTCATGGTTACCGGACGCCAGCGCCACGCCGCGATAAGATCGCGACTGGCCGAGGCCCGCGCTGTTATGGTTGGCTATCATTTGGATTTCCGGCCTGGCATTCAAGCGGAATCACTCGGCTAGCGCGATGTTCCGGCCGCGAAGTTCAGGTCGTTACCACTTTCGTTTACACGGCCGTCAGACAATCGGACTGAGTTAGGACGCGAGGTTGCGCATGCTGAAGAGATTGCTGCGATGGTTTATCAAGAGCGTGCTGATGATGGCGGTGCTGTTCGCGATCGTCATCATCAGCCAGTACCTGTCGCATCGCTACAAGCCGGGATCGGTGCTGGTGCTGAGTCTTGACGGTGCTGGTGGTCGAGCGCAGCAGCACCAACGCTCTCGGCATACTCAACTCCGACCAGACAGCGCTCAATGTGATCCGCCGCGCGCTCAAGTCCGCCGAGACCGACGATCGCATCGTCGGTCTCGCCATCAAGATCGTCGATCCGCAGATGGAACTCGCGCAGGCGCAGGAACTCTGCGCGATGATCGCCGAGTTCCGCAGCCACGGCAAATGGACGACCGCCTACATGGAAACGGCGGGCGAGGGTGGCTTCGGCAACTCTGCCGTACCTGGTCGCGAGCGCAGCCAGCGAAGTCTCGATGATGCCGCAAGGCGAGTTGAATATCCTGGGCGTCGGCATGCGCGAGATGTTCGCGCGCGGACTGCTCGATTGGATCAAGGTGAATCCCAACTTCGCGTCGATCGGCAAATTCAAGAGCGCCGCGAACATCTTCACGGAGAAGGACTTCACGCCCGTCGCAACGCGAGGAAGACGAGGCGCTGATGGGCGATATGTTCGATCAGATCGTCACTCAGTCCGCCGCCAATCGTCATCTAACGCGCCGACCAGATGCGCGCGATCGTGGACCGCGCTCCCTTGACCGCGAGCGAGGGTCTCAAGTCGCACCTGCTGGATCGCCTCGAGTATGAAGACCAGTTCGACGAGCGCGTGAAGAAGTATCGCGGAGAACATCACGAGACGATCGACGCGTCGTCATACATGCGTTCGGCAGGGCCGCGTTTCGGCGGCCGCAACAAGATCGCGGTGATCTACGGACTCGGCGCGATTCAGCGCGGCGCCGGCGGCTTCGATCCGATTCTGTCGCCGGGCTCGAGCGCGATGGGATCGGACGATATGGTCAAGGCCTTCAAGGACGCGCGCGAAGACGACGGCGTCCGCGCGGTTGTGTTTCGCGTGGATTCGCCAGGCGGTTCGGTGATTGCATCGGAGCTGATCCGTCGCGCCGTCGAGTTGACCGCGGCCAAGAAACCGGTGGTCGTCAGCATGTCGGGCTATGCGGCGTCGGGCGGCTACTGGGTTTCGACGCCGGCGGCGGCGATCATCTCGGATCCCGGCACCATCACCGGTTCGATCGGAGTGCTCGGCGGCAAGTTCAATGTGGCGGGAGCGGCGGGTGCGCTCGGTATCAACAGCGGCGCGATCTCGCACGGCGCCAATGCGCTGATGTTCGATTCGTTCTCCGACTTCACGCCCGCGCAGGAACAAGCTCTTTCGCGACCAGTTGCTCGGTGGAACCTACCAGTACTTTCTGGAGCTGGTGGCGAAGCAACGCCATCTGACTGTCGCGCAGGTCAACGACGTCGCGCAGGGACGCGTGTGGACGGGCGACCAGGCGTTGAAGGTCAAGCTGGTCGATAAGCTGGGCGGCCTTACCGACGCCATCGATCGGGCGAAGACGCTGGCGAAGATCGATGCGCACGTTCACCCCCAGCTAGAAGAACTCCCCGAGCAGGCCGGTTTCCTTGGCAAACTGATGAGCGGACAAATCACAGGTACGGTCGCGCAATGGCAACCGCCGCGTGCGCTCGAACCGCTGATCTGGTTGGTGCGCGAGGCCCTTACGCGGCGTGCCGAACTGGGGCAAGTGTATTGCCCGGTGACGCCGATCATGTGATCGCTGAAATATTGATCGCGCTAATCGGTGTTAGACTTTTCCCGCGGCCACAACCACGAGGTATGAGCGCTCATGGATACCACGCTCGAAAGTTTTCTGAATTCGCTGGGCGAAGCGGAACGCGCCGGCGGCCGCATTTTGCATGAATTGACCGACCAGGCGCATTCGTTTGAATTGCGCGAGATGCTCAAGAAAGTCGGCCACGATGAAGGCTACTATGCTGGCGAACTGGCGGCGCACGTGCGGCGACTCGGCGGTACGCCCTCCAACAAAACCGGCGATTTCGTCGAGAAAGTTCGTGCCGTCACCGATTTCAGGGGCAAACTTGAACTACTGAATCGTGGGCAACGCTGGGTGGTGCGAAAAATCGGCGAGCAGCTTGGCACTATCGGTGACGAACGCCTGAAGGCATTTTTCTGAAGTTGATGGCCGAAGGCCACGATATCAATATCGGCGCACTCGAAAAGGCGCTCGCTGCCGGCATGCTGTAAGACAGGGAGCAGAAGAATTTGTGAAACCTTTCAAAGGTTTCACACTTCCCACAGTGAGTACGTGGGGAATCGGTTACGATTAACGTTCCAGGGCCCGATAGCCCGCGCGCTTACAACAGGTACCGGAGTAGGAAGGCCGCAACCAGCACGGCGCCGAACTCGAACTGCAACTGACCCGAGAGCGCCATCGCGCGATTATGCCGCTCGGCGTCGGGCCCCTCTGAGACCAGCCGGATTTCTTCGAGCGCATGCGGCGCGGTGATCGCGACGGCCAGCGCCAGCCAGGGAAATTGTCCAATCAAGACGCCGATCAGAACCGTCAGGTAAGCAAAGAGATTGGAGAGGCGGAATTCCTTGACGGCGGCGTTGCGGCCGATAATGCACCGCCATCGTGCGCTTGCCGTGCGCTGCGTCGTTGTCGATATCGCGCAAATTGTTCGCCTGCAGAACGCCCGAGCAGAGTAACCCGATCGGGATCGAAGCAAGGAACGCGCTCCACGAGAAAGGACAAGGTCTGAACGTAGTAGGCGCCAAGCACGTAGCCCGGACCCATCAGGGCGAAGACCATGAAATCGCCCAACCCGCGATAGGCGAGGCTCAGCGGCGCAGCGGTGTAAAAGTAGGAGCCCGAAGACGCCGATCAAGCCGAGCCACAGTATCGGCCATCCGCAGAGCGCGACCAGAATGATGCCAAGCGCGATGCCAATGACGAAGGCCACGATGCCGCCCATGAAAACCGCGTCCGGCTTGAGGAAGCCGCGCTGAATCACGAGTCCAGGGCCGAAGTTCTCTGGCGCTTGCCAATCCGGCGAATCGGTGCCGCTGACGAAGTCGTAGTAGTCGTTGACCATGTTGGCGCCGGCCTGCAACGCCATCGCGGCAACTGCCGCTAACAGATACTTCCACGGCGAAAACAGCCCGCGCGAATACAAGCGCGGTGAAGGTGCCCACCGAGACGCACATGAACGGCATCCCGAGCGTCCATGCGCGGCTCGCCTGCATCCATACGGCGAACCATCCGGGACGCGGCGTGGAGTCTTGGATTGTTGCGCTGCCCACATCTGCCATGAGAATCGAAACCTCGTGGAAATTTTTCATCGACGGCCCGAATAGCCGTGATGAATTCTAGTCCGCGACGCTGCGCCGGGCGAGCGTACCGCCGCTCGTTAGATGCGTAGTTTCTTCAGAGCTTTGAAAAGTTTCACACCAACCACCGAAGTGAGGGAAACTTTAGTGGCAAGCGCGCAGGCGGCGGATGATGACACTCACCCTCCGCCACTGCGCTGTCATCGTGGAGGGTGAACGATGTAAGGCGTGACCCTCCGCGCGCATTACTACAGCACTCGTACCCGACTTCCCGCTTACTCAGTGTGGGAAGTGTGAAACCTTCCAAAGGTTTCACACTCTCTTCTTCTCCCTCTGCGTGGTTGCACCGCTCGCCGCTCCCGCGGCGAGCGGTCTGTCCGCTACGACTGCGCGCGCAGGGCCTCCAGCGAGATCAGCTGATCGCGCTTGGTGCCCGTAGTGTACGGACGCGTACCCGGTTGACGCTCGAACGGATCGAGGATGCCCAGCTCCTTGGCGATATCGCGCACCGCCGGCAGTACTTCCTGCCCGAGCAGCCGGATGCTCGTCATGCGATCCTCGAAGCTCACCGGTCCCTGGCTCTGGAAGACGCCGAACACGCCCGGCCGCAGGACCTCGAGAATCGTGCGAATCTTTGGGATGACGGTCTTGGGCGTGCCAGTGATGATCTGCAGGTTGTCCTGCGCCTTCTGGTAGCTCTTGTAGATGGCGGTCTTGGCTTCCTCGATAGTCGCCTCGCCGCGCGCCAGACGCCGCCGCGTGCTATCGGCGACCTGCTGCAAATTGGCGGGCTGATCGTCGTTGGACTTCGAACGGCCGAGTTGCTCGGCACTAACACCGAGGAAACCGCCCGACCCCGCGGTCATCGTGCGCGCCAAGCGCTTGGTCGCCTCCTTGGAATTGTAACCCGGAGGGAGCGTGTGCTCGGGCCGTGAAAAGGCTCCCTGGCCGCCGCCGAACAGATGCGCCTTGCCGAGTTCCTGCGCCTTCTCCTCGGTCTCGGCGACGAAGACGTGCTGCAGGTAGCCGAAATTCTCCGAACCCGCAACGTAACCTTGCTTGGCCGCGGTGTCGCCGTAGATGTTCCAGAGTTCTGCGGTCGCCGACAGCGCAGTGCCGAGTCCGAGATACGGATAACGATGTTCCGCGCACCACACGACTGTCTCGGGACTGAGGACGCCCGGAATCATGATCGGCGGATGCGGCTTCTGATACGGCGTCACCCACGGATTCACGTAACGGTAGTTGAAGTGCTTCCCTTCCCAGCGGAACGGACCGGGACGCGTCCACGCCGCCAGGATGAGGTCGTGGGCCTCTTCGAAGCGCTCGCGATTGTAAGCGGGATTGGCCTGATTGAAGATCTGTTCGCTGCCCGCGCCGCGCACCCATCCGGGGACCAGCCGTCCATGCGAGATACAATCGATGGTGGCGAGTTCCTCGGCGATGCGCAGCGGATTCTTGAACGTTGGCAGCGGATTGCCGAGCAGCACGATACGCGCCTTCTTCGTGATGCGCGCGAGTATCGACGCCTCGACGTTCATCACGGCGCCCATGCAAAAGGGTGTGCCGTGATGCTCGTTGAGCATGATGGCGTCGAAGCCGACGTCTTCGGCATAGACCATCTCGTCGAGATATTCGTTGTAGAGGCGCGCGCCGACGTCGCGATCGAAATAGCGATTGGGTACGCCAAAAAAAGCGCGATTCTCGATTACCGCATCCTCGGGCACGTCCCGGTAAGGCCGCTCCGTAAAATACATCAGGATCATATCGTCATCTCCTGGCTGGCTGCCGAGTTACAATTTCCCTTCGCGCGCACGACTTCATACGCGCACCGATTCGTCACGCTTGGGAGCGCGCTTGAGCGCCTCGAGATCGACCAGCGAGTCGTACTGCGTGCCGGCGGTGTACGGACGCGAGCCGGGTTCGCGCTCGAACGGATCGACGATCCCGAGGCCCTTGGCGATCTCGCGCATCGCGGGCAGCACTTCCTGACCCATCAGACGGATGCTGGTGAGGCGCTGTTGTGTCGTCAATGGTCCGTTCGCCTGGAAGAGGCCGAAGACGCCCGGTCGCAGCACTTCCATGATCAGCTTGAGCTTGGGGATGACGGTCTTCGGCGTGCCGATGATAATCTGCAGGCCGTCCTGCGCCTTTTGATAATTGGCGTAAATCTTCCGCTTGGCCTCCTCGATACTGACCTCGCCCCTGCGCAATTTTTCGCGCGTGTCGCCGTTCTGCTTAGGGATACCGATATGACGCACATCCCCCGATTGCGATTCTTTCAGCTTCTCGGAAGTGATACCGAGGAAGCCATAATCGGTCGCCTGTTTGGCGAGCCGGCGCGTCGCTTCCTTCGAATTGTAGCCCGGAGGCAGCGTATGTTCCGGGCGCGAGAAATTCGCCGCGCCGCCACCGAACATCGCGGCCTTGCCCTGCTGTTGCGCTTCTTCTTCGGTCTCGGCGACGTGGATCTGTTGCAGGTAACCGAAGTTTTCGGTACCCGCCATGTAGCCTTCCTGCGCGGCGGTCTGGCCGTAGAGATTCCACAACTCGACGGTCGATTGCAGCGCGGTGCCGAGCCCGATGTACGGGTACTTATGCTTCGCGCACCAGACCACGGTCTCGGCACTGATCACGCCCGGAATCCAAATCGGCGGACGGGGCTTCTGGTATGGCAGCGCCCACGGATTGACGTAACGGAAATTGAAGTGCTTGCCCTCCCAGCGAAACGGACCGGGCTTGGTCCAGCATGCCATTACGAGGTCATGCGCTTCGTTGAAGTACTCGCGGTTGTAGGCGGGATTGGCCTGATTGAAGATCTGCTCGCTGCCCGCGCCACGGACCCATCCGGGCACCAGGCGGCCCTTCGAGATTAGATCGATTTCCGCAAGTTCCTCGGCAAGCCTGCACCGGATTCTTCACCACCGGCAGCGGATTACCGAGCAGGACAATGCGCGCCTTCTTGGTGATACGCGCGAGAATCGCGGCCTCGACGTTCATCACAGCCCCCATGCAGAACGGGTTGCCGTGATGTTCGTTGAGCATGATGCCGTCGAAGCCGACTTCCTCTGCGTACACGTCTTCGTCGAGATATTCGTTGTAGAGGCGCGCTCCGACCTGGGCATCGTAGAAGCGGTTCGGGACGCCGAAGAAGCTGCGGTTCTTGATTACTTCGTCTTCCGGGACGTCGCGATACGGACGCTCGGTGAAATACATTATGTGCATCGCAATTCTCCTTGGTCGCGGTCCGGCCTAAGCCAGGAACTCACGCACCAGTTTGACGAATTCCACCGATTTCTCGATTTCCGGGCGATGGCCGCAGCGATCGAAAATCGTCAGCTTGACGTCGGTGTTTTTGAGCGCGTCCTTGTACGCCGCGGCCGCGCTGACCGGCACCGTGGCGTCCTCGCGTCCCCAGACGACCTGCGTCGGCAGTCCTTTCACGCCATTCAGAAAGAAGGGCAGGCTGGGGTTGTGCAGAATCGGATCCCATGCGATGCGCGCGCTCTCGGTCCGCGCTTCCTCGAACGCCTCGAACTGCTCCGGTGTGCGCTCGCCGCCGTATAGCTTGCGAAACTCCGGTGCCGCGGCGGCGTCGTGAACCGTCGCGTTGACCTGCGTTCCAATGGTGACGGCAAAGATGTCGAGGATCTCGCCTTCGGTCGGTTTAATTCCCGACGGTGCTATCAGCATCATCTTGCGAAAGATTTTGCTGTTGGCGCTGGCCATCTCGGCTGCCGCCCATCCGCCTAACGAAAAACCGATCACGTCGATCGGCGCCAGGTTCATTTCGTTGAGCATGCGGATGTAAAAGAGGCCGAGCTCGTGCACGTTGCGAATCGCCTCCAGCCGTGGCGACTTGCCGTACCCGGGCTGAATCGGAATGATCAGCGCGCGATCTTTGGCCAGTTCCTGATGGTAGGTCATCCACCCCGGATGCCCTAGCTCCTCGTGCAACACGAGCAATGGCTTGCCCTTGCCGCCCTTGATCATCGCGAGGTCAGTCCCCGCGATATGGGTCATTTCCTCGGTCCATTCTGCCATGTGCCGGTGTCCCTCCGTGTTGGCGCGACGGTCAGCGCCATGAGGTCGCCTCCGTCGGCATGATTTATCGCGCTGCAGCCAGACGCTGCGGCGAAGCTTCAGCGCGCGGAGCGCGGGCCTTCGCGAGCCGTCAAAAAATGCGCGTTCCGTTCAGGACGCGGCCGCCGCTGGCTCCTTTTCGGTCGGCGCCTTGATTAGAATCTGCGCATCATAAAGTTCAGCGATTTGCGCGTCCGAAAGTCCGAGCAAGTCGCTAAGAATCGCCTCATTGTCCTGACCGACCAGCGACGCCTTGAGATCGGTTCGATCGGGCCAGTCGGAAAATTTGACGGGCATCGCCGGCAGGTCGAATTCGCCCAGCCGCGGATCGCTGACCTTGCGCACGGTCTTGCGCTCGCGCAAATGCGGATGATCCACCGCCTCCTCGAGCGTCAACACCGGTCCGCACGGCACGCGATGCGCGTCGAGAGCGGCCACCGCGGAATCGCGATCGGGGAAGGTCGCCAGCCATTTCTCGATCAGCTCCTTGAGCGCGGCGTTGTTGCGGACGCGCCGGCCGTTGCTGGAAAAACGCGGGTCGGTAGCCAGTTCGGGCATTCCTATCGCCGTCGCGAGGCGATGAAACTCATGCTGCTGCACCAGCAGCATGATGAAGCCGCCGTTGGCCTGATATACGCCGGTTGGACTGCCAGACGGATGTTGCGAGCCGTTGCGCCGCGGACTCCAGGTGCCGCGCCGCTGCGAGATCACCGGCACCGCGAGTTCGTGCATATGGAAGTAGGTATCGAGCAGGGACGCATCGAGGTACTGGCCGCTGCCATTGCGCTCGGCGCTCAGCAACGCATACCCGACCGCCATCGCCGCGGCGACGCCGGTGGAAACATCGCCAATCGCCATCGTCGGCACGATCGGCGGACGGTCGGCCTCACCCAGCAAATCCGTGACGCCCGCAAACGCCGCGCCGATGAAATCGTAGCCCGGGCGATTGCTCAACGGGCCCGTCTGCCCGGTCGCGGAAATCGAACACATCACTATTTTTGGATTGATCTTTTTGAGCGCCTCGTAGCCGAAACCCATGCTCGCGATGACGCCTGGCGCAAAATTCTCGACCACGACGTCGATCTTCGGGATCATCGCGAGGATTAGATCCTTCGCGCGCGGATTGCGCAGGTCGATGCCGAGCGAGCGTTTGCTGTGGCTGTGCTGGAAGTAATAGGTGCTCATCCCGTCTTTCATGATGCCCATCTGGCGGACATGATCGCCTTCGAGCGAACGCTCGACCTTGATCACGTCGGCGCCGAGTTCGGCCATGATTCGGGTGCAGGTCGGGCCTGCGACGAAATGAGTAAAATCGAGGACGCGGTAGCCCTTCAGCATCTGTGCCTGCTGCGCCATGCGGGACTTCTCCATACTGTGCTGCGATCACGCCAACGCCGCATCATACTAAGGTCCCGCGCCGACTGTCCATGAAAAGCGCCGGTCGAATCGAGTGCGATTTTCGTCTGTTGGCAGTTCTCGTTGCGGACTGAACGGATTAGGTTGAGGCTGGTTTAATGTCGCAGGGAGGATTCGCGATGGTTATCGAAAACGTCAAGGGTAATTACGGCTTCATCCGTGGCATCGGTCCGTTTTCCTCCGGATGCGCGGCCCGGCCGGGCTTCGAGATCGTCCACGCCGCCATTCGCCCGTTCGTGTCGCTTGCGCGAGGATTTGAGCTGGTCGAACGTCATCTGAAAGAGCTCGGCCGGCCAATCGATGCGCTGTGCGCGATGCATCTGCGCATCCCACAGCCATTGACCATGAAGGGCTTCGACGAATTCAACCGCCCGTACGTCGAACGCCTGCAATCGTGGGGACTCGAAGTCGATGGCGCCAATCCGGTCGCGCGCACCAACGTCGCGCTCGAATTGAGTCCGGTGACCGAGGCGATGCTGGCCGGCTTTTTCTACGCCGACCGCTCGCCCGCGCAGATTGCCGATCCGAAGTCCGCGACGTTCGTGCTTTCCGGCGCGGCGGAAATGCGCGTCGGCAAAGACGGCAAACGCGAGCTCGTCGCGCCCGGCGATACTTCCGCGGACGGGATTCGGCGCAAACTCGAATGCGTGATCGAGGCGCTCGCCGGGCACCTGCGTGAGTTTAATCTAAGCTGGGAGCTCGCGACGGCAGTGAATCTTTACACCGTCCACGACGTTCACCATGCGCTCGCCTCGACCCTGCTGCCTTCGATTGGCCTCGCCGCGCAGGTCGGCGTCAATTGGCATTACTCGCGACCGCCGGTGACCGGCCTCGAAGTCGAGATCGACGTCCATGCGGTCCGCCGCGAACTGATTTTGACTGTGTAACTGTCCTACTGCTGCTTTCGGCAGTCGGCGCAGAGCCCGTAAAGCTCCATCTTATGATGGGTCAGCAGCACGCCCAGCTTGTGCGCGATCGCCTGCTGCATCCGTTCGAGCTCGTCGTTCTCGAACTCCATAATCTTGCCGCAGCGCTCGCAGATGAAATGATCGTGATGGTGTTCGCCCGCGACTTCATAGCGCGCCTGTCCCTCGTCGAAATGGCGCTCGAACAGCAGGTCGCATTCCTTCAATAACTTGAGCGTGCGATAGATCGTCGCATAGCCGACGTGCGGATTGACCTTTTTGACTTCGCCATAAAGTTCCTCGGCGCTGATATGCCGCCGCAATTCGAAAAACACGCGCGCGATGTCATCGCGCTGGCCCGTCGATTTCAGTCCATGCTCGCGTAGCCGCGAGTGGAAGGTGCGCATCCGATCGTCGGCGGTCGGACGGCCGCGCCGTTCGGTGACGGGGCGGGCCGCTTCGCTGAGGTCTTCGCGCGCCATGGCGGATTGTCCAGGCACCCTATTCGGGCCCGGTCTGCAGGATGCGCCGGGCCGCCGGCGAGAGGTAAACCGCTTCGAGATCGCGGCCGCGTAACGCCTCGGCCAGCACCTCGATTTGATCGGCGGGCGCCTGATCGCGATCGAGGATTAGCAGGTCCTGCTCGCGCAACCGGCAGGCGCCGCCGCGCGCGCGATAACCGACTTCACGCAAGATCTTTTCGCGCCGCACTTCGATACCGACCCGCTTCGCCGCCTCGGCCAGTTCGTCGATCAGCCGCAGAACCCGCGTGCTCTTGATTTCGCTCATTGGTGTCGTCACCGAATCCACCCGCTTGCCTTCGGGCGATGACTGGACGGTTCACATGCTGCGCGCGCCGTGATATCGCGGATCATACAGCGGAGACCGCGCCGATGATCAAACGAATCCTCCTCGGCATCGACACTTCCGAACATGCGCGCACTGCACAAACCTACGCTTTCCATCTTGCGCGGCGCTTGGGCGCCACCCTGATTGGCGTCCACGTGGTCGATATTGTGTCGATCGAGGGCTCCTTTTTTCATGATATATCAGGTTCGCTCGGACTTGAACCCTACCTCGAGTTCTCCACCAAAATGCGCGAGGTCCTCCACGCGCGCGGCAAGGGCGTTCTTGAAGACTTTGCTCACGCCGCCCGGCGCGAGGCTATACCCGCCGAGACTGTGCTCGACATGGGGATCGTAGCCAATCAAATCTGTGAACGCGCGAAGTCCGTTGACCTGCTGATGATTGGCCATCGCGGGGTCAACGAACGCTTCTCGACCGGCCTGCTCGGATCCACCACCGAAAGCGTCGCGCGCAAATCGCCGCGCCAGATGCTGGTCTCTCCCGTCCGCTTTCGCGAAGTAAACCGCGCCCTGCTCGCGTATGACGGCAGCGACCGGGCGTCACGCGCGATGCGCGCCGCCGCCGATTTCGCCTTGACCCTGAATATCCCCTTGACCGTGATCACCGTAGCGCGTGACCTGGCGCTCGGCGAGCGCACCTTAAATCAGGCGCGCAGCTACCTCGAGCCCTATGCGATCAAAACCGACTTCAAGCTGGTACCCGGCCACGCCCACGAAGGCATCATCGGGTCGATCAAGGAATTCGACGCCGACCTGCTCTTCATCGGCGCGTATGGCCACAGCCGCATTATCGAGATGGTGCTCGGCTCGAATACCGAGTACGTGCTGCGCAACGCGCCATGCCCGGTCTTCATGTCGCGCTGAAAATCTCGCCATCTTAGTTGCCGGGATTCTGCGTGCGTTGATCGATAAACCGCCGCAGCAGCAGGCGCATCGTTGCGATCGGTTGAATCCCGATCAGCGGAAAGTCGCCCAGGATGAACGCCGGATACCCCAGCGCCGAAAAGCGATCGGCCTCGGCCTTATGCTCCGCGATGCGCCGTTCCATGCGCCGCGTGCGTAAGCCCTCGAGGAAGTGATCGCGATCGAGGCCAGCCCTCGCCGCGATCTCAGCTAACACGTTCGCGTCTCCGATATCGACCCGGTCCTCGAACGCTGCCCGAAAAACGCCCGTGTGATACGCCGCAAAGGCCTGCGCCTCCCGCGCCAGCTCGGCTCCTTGCAGAGCCGCGTCGGAATCGATCCAGCGCTCCGGCGGTGTGACTTGCACGCCGGTTTCGGCGATCACGTTGAGCACCTTCATCCGCTCGATTGGCCCGAGCGCATTGCCGGGCCGGCTGTGTCCGTCGCGCAATCGAATCGGCACGCCTTTCCATAGCGCTTCGAATTCCAATTCGGTTTCGAGTTCGCTGACGATGCGCCACGCCACATAACAAAGCGTCGAGGCGTAGTCGAAATAAATTGGAATCACGATTTTCGACATGGCACGTGTGCGCCGTCGCGGAAATTTCGTGCGACTATTTGCGCCAGGGCACCGGAAATTCGCCGGTCTGCAGGAAGCGCAGGTAATCCTGCAAAATTTCCGCGTGATCGAACGCAAGCGGCGCCGGCGGCTGATCGGCTGCGAAGAGCCCGACCCCTTTCGCGTCATCGCGTGCCTCCGGCGTGCCGTGCGCCCTTCCGATATACACGACGCTGATTGTCTGCCCGCGCGGATCGCGATCCGGTCGCGAATAGACTCCGAGCAGCGCCCGCAACTCGACTTCGAGCGAGGTTTCCTCGAGCGCCTCGCGCAGGGCGGCGTTCTCGACCGTTTCACCGAAATCGACGAAACCGCCCGGTACTGCCCAGCCGGGCGGAAAGTTCTTTCGTTCGATCAATACGATGCGATCGCCAATTTCGATAATCACGTCGGCGGCAATCGGCGGACATTCGGGGCGGGGCATCCGAAAACTCTAACACGACTTCCAAAGTCGCGGCAGCGCACCGCATGAGTTGACATCCGCGGCTGCGGCCCACAAAGTTCTGACGTGGCAATGCAAGTCGCGCGGCTCTACGATTTCGGCGATATTCGCGTCGAACCAAGCGCCCGCCCCGAGGTCGGTCCCTCCGATATGCTGGTGCGAGTGAGCGCGTGCGGCATCTGCTCCGGCGACATCATGCCGTGGTACATCCGGCGCAAGGCGCCGCTGGTGCTCGGCCATGAGCCCGTCGGCGTGGTCGAGGAAATCGGCGCCGGCGTGAGCGAATTTCGTCCCGGCGATCGCGTCTTCGTCCATCACCACGCGCCGTGTTTCCAATGCGCCGCGTGCCGCCGCGGCGAGTACGTCCAATGCCCCACGTGGCGCGCGACCAATCTGAATCCCGGCGGCATGGCCGAGTTTTTTCTGGTCAGTGCGGCCAATCAGCGCGATACGCTCAAGCTCCCTGGCGACGTCGGCGATAGCGATGGCGTGCTGATCGAGCCGGCCGCCTGCGTCGTCAAGTCGCTGCGGCGTTCGGGCCTCAAACCGGGCGAATCCGTACTCGTGATTGGATTGGGCATCATGGGCATGATGCACGTGAAGCTCGCGCGGCAACTCGGCGCGGGTATCGTGATCGGCGCCGACCTGTTCGAGCGGCGGGCGCAGCGCGCGCATGAGCTCGGCGCGGATTTCGGCCTCGTGGTCTCCGGCGACAATCTCGTCGATCAGGTGCGCGACGTGACGCGCGGCGCGATGGCCGACGTGGTTATCGTTGGTCCAGGCAGCTCACGCGCCATCAATACCGGTATCGCCGCCGCCGGCAAGGGCGCTACCGTGGTGCAATTCACCGCCACGCCGCCCGACGAGGAAATGCTCGTGAAGCCGCACGATCTCTATTTCAACGAGACTCGCCTGGTGCCGAGCTATTCGTGCGGCCCCGACGATACGCGCGAAGCCCTCGACCTCGTCCGCCGCGGCGTCATCAACGCGCGCGAACTCGTTACCCATGAGTTTCCGCTCGCCCGAATCAATGAGGCCTATGAGCAGGCGCAAAAGCCCGAATCGCTGAAAGTGATCGTTACTTTCTGATCGCGGCCGCGTCAGACCCATCGCGGCATTGTGTCGTGCGGGATTCCAAAGGCCAGCTTGCCGAGCCAGCCGAGGCCGTCATGACCCGCGAACGGCTGATGCACGATCGCGGCGCGCACGTCGCGGTACATCTGTTCGAGCGGACCCGACCGAAACAGCGCGGCGCCGCCCACCAGTCGCATCGCCTTGTCCACCACGCTCACCGCGGTCTCCATCACAAAATGATGGCATGCGATGATATCCATCATCGGCGGCTCGGTGCGCACCTTCAGATCGGTGAGACTGCCGGCAGTCTGTAGCAGCATCGCCCGCGCTGCCCGCACCCCAATCTCCATCTCGGCCGCGAGGAACTGATTTCCCGGGTAATGGCTGGTCGGGCGATCGAACGGCGCCTGCTTGCGATCGCGCGTCCAGTTGATCGCCCAGTCCCGCGCGGCCTCGGCGAGTCCCACGTAACACGCGTCCAGCGAGGGCATCCAGCAAGCAAAAACATTGTGCGACGGGTCCCAGGTGCGTGCCGGCCGGGCATTTACGATCTCGTCGGGAACGAACACGTTCTCCCACACGATGTCGTTGCTCGCCGACGAGCGGATGCTCAACGTATCCCAGTTCTCCTGAAGTTTTATGCCTTTGGTCTTGGCCGACAGGTAGAAACCCAAAACTTGGGGGCCTTTGACCGGATCGTCGTAATGCGCGGTCTCGAACAGCAAGTCCGCACAAGCCGAAAGCGTGCCGAATTTCGCGACGCCGTTTACCAGGTAACCGCCATCGACTTTCTCCGCGCGACGGCTGGTATCGAGCAGCCCGCCGAAGCCGACGCCGCTGTTGATTTTGGGATCGCTGATGCCCCCGGACAGGATCATCCGGTCGCGAACTACCGATTCGAGCAGCGCGCCTATCGCATTCCGGCGCTTATCCAGGCGCCACAAATCCGCTAGCCAGCCGACCGCAAACAGATGCATGTTGATCGTAATCGCGGTCGGCAAGTCACCGCGTCCGAGCCGTTCCTGAGCCAATACTGTGTCGAGAATATCGGCGTCGCCGCCGCCGAATTCCGCGGGCGCCGTCATGCTCGTGTAGCCGGAGGCCTTCATCGCGGCGACGTTCTCGAAGGGAAAGCTGTTCTCGCGGTCGTGCTGCGTCACACGGATCTTGAAGTCCTCGGCATGTGTCGCGGCGATCTCGATAAACTTCTGCTGGCGTTCGGCTCGCGTCATTTCCATGGCTTTGATTTCCCCCCGCGCCGCCATCTGCGGCCATATCCGACCTTGGCAAGGTACTATTAAATAGCCGGTTCACTTCCGAAATCGAATCGGGATAGTTGAGAATTGCCCGCGACGATGCGGTCGTGCTCTCGCTGCCGTCGAACCTCGCCGTCGGCTCGCGCGACGCGACGTAAGTTCACGACGGGGCACCCGAAAGAAAAAAGGCACCCCATCGGGATGCCCTTTTTGCAATGGCCGTTGTTTGACGAACTTACGACGCTGCCGGAGCCGGTGCAGGCGGCTCTGCCGGAGCTGGAGCCGGAGCCGAGCTTTCTGCCGGTGCTGCCGGTTCCTCCATCGCCTTACGGTGATGATGCGTATGGCGGTGCCAATGACGATGCACTACTGGACCGCTGTCGGTCTTCGCCGCGATTGCTTCCGCGCGATCCGCGGCGGCCTTCGCATCCGCCGCCGACTGCTCGACCTTGCTCGCCGAGGCCTGCGCCGAGGCCGCTGCCTGCTGCGCCTGCTGGCTCGCCGCTTCAGCGCGCGAGGCTGCCGATCGGCTTGCTGCGCCGCTGCCTGCGCCTGCTGAACATCCTGGTTCGGACCGCACCCCGCGAGCAACGACAGGCGCCAAGAATGCCCCCGCCAGTCCCAACAGCTTAGATTTCGTGATCGATCCTTCCATCCTGTTCCTCCTTGAATTCTCCGGGCAGCATCGCGCCTTTCGCGATTCAGGCCGCTCCTTTACTCAAATCCCCTTCGTAACGAATGCCTATCATCGCCACCCTATCTCACGATGACTAGCCTAGCAATTAATTTATCAACAGTTGTTCGATGATCTTCGTGTAAATTCCAACTCTATTCATCGATGGTCCCTGTCTCATGCCTTTCTATCTGGGCGAATCGGCTAGAAATCGTCGCCGCCGAAGTCATCGCCCATGCCACCCATTCCCCCCATACCGCCCATTCCACCCATACCTCCCATTCCCCCATTCCTCCCATTCCACCCATACCGCCCATGCCACCCATACCGCCGGGATGGGGCATCCCAGCCGCAGGCTGGGGCTTTCGCGGCAACTCGCAGATCGCGGCTTCGGTCGTAAGCAGCAGCGAGGCGGCGCTGGCGGCGTTTTCGAGCGCGATACGCACGACCTTTGCTGGATCGATCACGCCCGCCTTTACCATGTCTTCGTATTCATCGGTGGCGGCGTTGTAGCCATAGTCACCTTTGCCCTCGTTAACCTGATTGAAGACCACTGCAGGTTCGTGGCCCGCATTGAATACAATTTGCCTGAGCGGCTCCGACATCGCCCGTTCGACGACTTCGGCCCCGGCCTTTTGCTCGGTGTTCAGCTTGAGATCCTTGACCGCCTTGATTGCGCGCACCAATGCGACGCCGCCGCCGGCCACGATCCCTTCCTCGGCTGCCGCGCGCAACGCATGAACCGCGTCGTCCACGCGCATCTTCTTTTCCTTGAGTTCGACTTCCGTGGCCGCACCAACGCGAATCACCGCAACGCCGCCGGTCAGCTTGGCCAAGCGCTCCTGCAGCTTCTCGCGATCATAATCGGAGGTCGTGTCCGCGATTTGATTGCGAATCAATTCGATGCGCCCGTTGATCTCCGCCTTCTTGCCCGACCCGCCCACGATCGTGGTGTTGTCCTTGTCGATAATCACACGGCGGCATTTGCCCAACTGATTGAGCTGGACATTCTCGAGCTTGCCGCCCAACTCTTCGGCGATCATTTCACCGCCGGTCAGGATCGCCATGTCCTGCATGTTCTCCTTGCGCCGATCGCCGAAGCCCGGTGCCTTGACCGCCGTCACCTTCAACGTCCCGCGCAACTTGTTCACCACCAGCGTCGCCAGCGCCTCGTTCTCGACGTCCTCCGCGATAATCAGCAGCGGCCGTCCCGCCTGCACCACGCGCTCGAGCAGCGGCACCATCTCGCGCAGATTCGAAATCTTCTTTTCGTGGAACAGGATCAGCGGCTCGTCGAGTTCGACCGTCAGCCGATCCGGATTGGTGATGAAGTAGGGCGAGAGATAGCCGCGATCGAAGCGCATGCCCTCGACCAGGTCGAGCGTGGTATCGAGGCCGCGCGCTTCTTCCACCGTGATCACGCCCTCTTTGCCGACCTTCTCCATCGCGTCGGCGAGAATCTTGCCGATGCTGGTGTCGCCGTTGGATGCGATCGTGGCAACCTGCTGCATCCGCGTGTGGTCTTTGATCGGCCGCGCCATTTCCTTGATCGATCGCCACCGCGGCCTTCACCGCCGCGTCGATGCCGCGCTTGAGCTCCATCGCGGGAATCCCGGCCGCCAGCAGCTTGATACCCTCGCGGATGATCGCGCGCGCCAGCAGAGTCGCGGTGGTTGTGCCGTCGCCTGCGACGTCGTTGGTCTTTTGCGCGACCTCGCGAATCATCTTGGCGCCGATATTCTCGAAGCGATCTTCGAATTCGATTTCCCGGACCACGGTGACGCCGTCCTTGGTCACGACCGGGGCGCCGAAGCTCTTTTCGATCAGGACGTTGCGGCCCTTGGGTCCGAGCGTCACGCGGGCGGCTTCGGCCACCAGCGTGGCCCCTTTGACGATTCCGGCACGGGCGCGTTCGTGAAGTTCAACTACCTTGGCTGGCATTGAGCGCTATCTCCATTCGGTTAATTTTCTAGATCGTTGGAACCCGGCCGCGAGAATATCGTCCCGCAGACAGGCCGCGTTGAACTTAAGCATCCACCACCATAATGCAAGAGCGCCGCCCCTTTTCGCCCCTCCATCCAGGTGGCAGGATGTTCCCAGGAGCATGATGCACAATTCGCCTGTCAATCTTTATACCCGCTCAGCCCGCTTCCTCCTGGTTACAGCTGTCGCTGGATTCGGCCTGCTGCGGACGGACTGCCACCGTCATCGCTTCGACCGCCGATGCTTCCCGCCGGCATCCCGCTGTATGGCACGGGCCGGTAGTCGCTCAAGACTCGAATTCCAACGATGAAACCGGCGTGTCGTCCGACCAGCTCCAGAAGTACGTCGCGGTCTATCGCGAGATGCATAACGACCGCGGACTCACCGTGGAGAACGCTGCGGCCAAAGAAAGCCTTACACTGAGCCAATTTCGCGAACTCGAGCAGAAGATCGAGCGCGACGACGTCGCCCGCGAGCAAGTCCGCCGCGAACTTCAGGCGGCCGCCCACGATAGCCCCGCTGCGACTTCAACGGCGGCCCCGGCGACACCTTAGCTCCCGCCCTTCGTTCGCCGTATCGACAGCCTCGGCTAAACGCAGGCGCGGTGGGCAGCGCTCGCGCCACCCACCGCGCCCTGAAGTCAATCGACCGAGCTTACTTCGTCACCGAGCTTGAAAATGCCGCTTCGAGACGAGCCACCGCATCGTCCGCGCGACGCGCCGCATCCGCCGCTTCCTGGGCGCCGGCATCGGCCTTCTGCGCCGCGGCCTGGGCCTGCTGCGCGGCTGATTCGGCGCTCGTCGCCGACGTTCCCGCCGCGGTTGCGTCCGATTGGGCCTTTTGCTTCGCTGCAGCGATTGTGGCGCCATTCGAGCAGGCGGCGGCGAACGCCACCAGCATTACGATCACAATCGATTTTACCAGGTTCTTCATCATCCTAAGGCTCCTCCCTCTAATGCCAGTCCGGCCAGCGGACCCCAACTGCGTCGACTATCAGATGTAATTGCGGGCTGTGGAAACCTCGTCATAGTGACAAATCAGGTTTCCTGAAGCAAGATCGCTCTCGCGAGGCCACCCTCAGCTAGCCTCGTCAAACACCCAACTGCAACTGATCGCAACGCGCGGAACCGCTGAGCGATTTTTGGTTATATCCGAAAGAGGAAATTGCAGATCGTGATTCAAGCAGTCATCCGTTCCGCTCGGCAGTTGACGTGGTCGATCCGCGACGCCACCAGCCGCGCCCCCCGGCATCACGAAGTTATTGCGTAATTGTAAGTTGAGAGGTGCTGGTAAAGTTGAGCGTGTTCGCATTCATGAAGGGGATCGCGACAGCAAACGGATAACTGACCTGAACCCGCACCATGCTGCCCGGGCTGTTATCCGGAATCCAACTCGTCGAGACGGCTATTTTGCTGCCGTTCAGGCCTTTGGACTGCGCAATGACAAAATTCGAGATGTCTCCACTGCTGGCCGCCGAAGCACTCGAGCTTCCGTGTACCGCTGCATAGCGCGTGGCTTCGCGCGCCGCGAACGAAACGAAATTATAGTCATAAACCCCTATCGCGCAGTTCATCATTCCGAAGATCAGGATCAAGGCCGACGCCGCGATAATCGAAAACTCGACCATCGACTGACCACGTTTGTGACGCCAGTTTCTATCTTCTGATTTGCGCATTTTATTGTTCTCTCATTTTGGCTTTCGCCGTTAGCTGTATTGATGAGGGTAAGCCCGGATAGTGAAGCAAGGTATTGAAAGTTGCGGCCGTATCCACCTCGACGTACACCCGTTTGTCCGAGCAGCTATTGGTATCGCCACAATCGAATGTCGTAGAACTGCCTGGGCATTGACAGTAGAAGGAGGCGGTGGCGGTCATTGCCGACAGGTCGAAGGCGTCATTTTGGGCGGCCTGTTGCATGCCGGAGAGATCCGCCGCCGTTCCTGCATTCTGCGCTCCATACTGGACGCCAGCCTTGGCCGCATTGTTAATCTCGATCGAGGTATAATACATACGCATCAGATCGCCGCTGATCACGAGCAACACGGCCAGCATAGGTGCCGTGAGTGCCCACTCAACGGTAGCTTGACCGCGCCGCAGTCTCGCTTTTTTGCACGCTACGCTTTCATCGGCGGAAATCATCGTCGTAACTCTCAATCCTATTCAGCCAGAAATGCTGTTTTGATCGGCGAACCATCGGGCAATGACGAATAGTCACTGTAAATGTAAGTGGCATTGGCCAGCATGAAATGTACTTTGTCGGCAACGATGATGGTGTAGGCTGCCAGGTTCGCTCCCGTATAAAATAGTTCGGTGGTCGGGAAATACAGCGCTCCTTCATATTTGGCGAGCGCTGCGCCGATCACCGTATTTGGATTCGAAGACGCGGTCGCGCTCGAAATATTGCGGTCCTGAAAGAACAGGATGCCTTCGTATGTCCCGGAGGTTGGCGCGTTGAGCAAGTTGATCGCCGCGCCGGTGAGATTGACGGCGCCATAGGCATAGGTCGAATCGCCGGTCAGATAGAACATCACGCCGCCGCTCCCATCACCGCCGGTCTTCAGGTTCTTTATGATTGCCGCGCCGGTGATCGAGAGTCCGCCACCGCGCATGATATAGACGCCCGGGTTGAGCGTGAGGATTGCGACCGAGACCAGCGGAGCGGTGATACCCCCGCAATAGACGCCGGGATTGAGCGTTACGGCGCCAAGTAGCGGAAGGGTATAATTGGTGTGATCACAAGCGCCCACGACTGGTGCCGGAAGGTAGGCGAGCGGATCGTTTTCAGGTGCAACCTGTGTGACCGGCGCAGGTGATACCAGGGTTAGCAGAAAACTGCCGACCTTGCCGACGACATCCCAGGCCTTCGCGTGTGCAAGGGTAACGATGTTGAAGGAGAGCGCAACGCTGCTGTTCGAATTATCGACGATCGTGCAATTCGTATAGAAAAGCGATACGCCGGTGAGCGTGACCGTATTTGGTGCGGATGGATCGATCGCGTGAATACAGTTGAAGCTGCTTCCAGCAATCGCGACCGCCCGCGCCGATACCACAACGTTCGGGATGCCGACCACTCTGAGTATATAAGTCGGCTGGGATTCGGAGACGATAACCTCGACCGCTTTCGAGGAGCCAGCGTGCGGCCCACTGGTTGGTGGGGAATTTACCGTCACCCTGATTGTGCCGCTTCCATCGGTGAATCCGTTCAGCACTGCGTCATGTTGAGCCGCACTTGTGACGGATCCGCTCTGACCCGCAAGTATTTCGTGCTCGCCTGCTATGGCCGCACTGTCCGCGGCGCTTTGCATCTCTCGTCGACTGTTCTGAAGAAAACCGATATCCGTCGCCAAAGCTCCGCAAGCGAGCAACGTGACTATGACGAGCGCAACGATTATGGCGATCTGACCCGAACTTGATTTCGACCTTGTCTGCATCGGAACAGTGCCTTCAACAAATTCCGCCACACAGAGGGCGAATAGCCATTACCGATAAAAATCGTCTTAATTCATTAACAGGTGGCATTGAACCCTAGAGAGACGCTCTGCAATATCAATACCACTATCGACACTGTTATTATCGCTATGTTAGGCGATGTTAGCTTTCTGCGGGACGTGTCCAACTTGTAGCGGCGATGCAGTTCAATGTTGCAATTGTGGTCGAAACCGGACGGCTTTGTCTCGCCTCACGGACCACGGCACGCCAAATATCGAAGCTCTTCGCCGGGCGGGAGTCTTTGTCAGCAGAGCGATGAGGGCCATCCTCGCGACTTCCGGGCAAACTTCATTCCGGCCGCATTCCGGTTGCAGTCCGCCGTTTATGAGACGCGGTCGGAAGCCCGGTGCCTGAAGAATTCGCGCACTTCGCCCCGCTAAGTCTTCAATCAGGCGAGCCGAATTCTGTTTTCGCGGCAAGCATCGACCAATGACACCGCCGAATCGTCACCTTCGCCGCAGAATCGGTTTTCCCCGCCGGGCTCCTCACGTACTCTCTTGACCAGGTTCGAGCCCTCGGTCTGATCGCTCACTAACGCCTGGGGACCCGGCTCGGCCACATGATATCTCTCCCACTCCGATGAAAATCCGCGACGCCACCCATCGCGACCTCTCCGGAATCGTTCAAATCGAACGGCTCTCCTTCGACAATCCGTGGAGTCGCGACGCCTTCGAGCGCGAGCTCTTACTGCCATTTTCCCGGTTGATCGTTGCCGCCGAAGCCTCGGCCAAAAATGCGGTACAAATTACCGCCCCAATTCCCGTTGAAGACGTCAGCCTCAGCGGGTTTCTCTGCCGCTGGATCGTCGCCGACGAATGCCACATCCTCAACGTCGCCGTGCATCCGCAGATGCGCCAGAACGGAATCGGCAAACTGCTCATGCAGCACGCACTGGCCGACGCGCGCTCAAAAAGCGCTCACGTCGTAACCCTTGAGGTCAGGCGCTCCAATCTGGCCGCACGCAGTCTCTACCGCAAACTCGAATTTCAAGAACGGCGTTTGCGCCGGAATTACTATGGTCAGGGCGAAGATGCCATTGTGATGGAACTCAAACTCGCCTGAACTTCGCACGTCCAATCAAATGCTGTTCTGCAATCTCACGGAGGCAGAGGGGTTACAAACTTACTACAATTGTGCAATAATCGTGACAGTCGGGCTAATCGGCAGTGTTCAGGTCCATTGCAGCGCTGTCTCCACGCCGAAATTAGAGGCTCGGAACGAAACGCCATCACAAATGAATCTGTCGTTCAAGAAGGGTGAAAAAGTCGTCTATCCTGCTCATGGAGTCGCGGTTATCGAGGACATCCAGACCAAGATAATCTCCGGCACCGAACGCCGCTTTTACATGCTGCGTATTCTCGGCACCGAGAAGATGACGATCATGATTCCGACCGAAAATGTTGAGGCGGTGGGCTTGCGGCGTGTAATCGGGAAGGAAACCGTAACTAAAATCTACAAGATCCTGCGTCAGCGCAAGGTCGAGGGCGATTCGCAGACCTGGAACCGTCGCTATCGCGAATACACTGAAAAGATTAAGACCGGCTCGCCGCTGGAAATCGCCAAGGTTCTGCGCGATCTGCTGGTCCTCAAGGGTGATAAGGAACTCTCGTTCGGCGAGCGCAAGATGCTCGATACGGCGCGCAGCCTGCTGGTCAAGGAACTCTCCATCGCCAAGGCTCATCCTGAAGAAAAGATTATGGAGGAACTCAAAACCATCTTCGCCAATTGAGCGCCGATTGGTGCTCGGTCACCCTGATCGTGAGGATTAAGCTCGTGTCTGAAATCGTCGTTTTCGCGGCCGGATCGGTGCCCGACAAGCCTGGAATTCATGACCGCGAAAGCGTCCCTCGGCCTCACAAAAGTATCGGAAACGGCACATAGACTTCGATAACGGCTCTCCACCGCCTCCCTCTCTTCAACGATCGCAGTGTACATAACAAACCCAATTTTTCACCCCGTCGCGCGGCCATGATCTGACCAACGAATCGGCCTTCCAATGAAAGCCTCTGCCATCATCGTCGCCGCCGGCAGCGGCACTCGTCTCGGCCTCGACCTGCCGAAGGCGTTCGTCGAGCTATGTGGTCGTTCGATGCTCTCCTACTCCCTGCGCGCCATCGCCGCCGTCCCTGCTATCGAGGAAGCCGTTATCACAGTGCCCGCCGGGATGGAGTCGCGTGCGCGCAGCGAGGTGCGCTCGGCCGGCCTCGAAATTCCGGTCAAACTAACGCCGGGCGGCGCCGAGCGCCAGGACTCGGTACGGATTGCGCTCGCACTTACCAGCGCGGCGGCCGAACTGGTCGTCGTTCACGATGCGGCCCGCCCGTTCGCGACGCCCGCGATGTTCGAAGCGGCGCTTGCGACCGCGGCTCGGATCGGCGGCGCGATCGCTGCTATCCCGCTCGCCGACACACTCAAGCGCGTCGCCGATTCTCGGAGCTCAGACGAACATCGCAGCCCAGACGATCATCGGACCGCCGGCGACCGACGCAGTCTCGGCGATCATCGCAGTCTGGAACATTCTCGCACCTTGGGCGACAGTCGCAGCCTGCACGATCATCGCAGCGAGGACCATCTTGGCGGCGACAGCGACCATCGCAGACCGAACGATGGTCCCAACGTGAGCGACCATCACAGCGATATAGATCGTGGCGGCGACCGGGACCATCGCGTGATTCTTGCGACGGTCGCGCGCGACACGCTGTGGCAGGCGCAGACCCCGCAGGCCTTTCGCCGTGATTTACTGGTCCGGGCGCATGAGCGCGCGGTTAGGGATCGAGTAATCGCGACCGACGATGCCGACCTCGTCGAGCAGTTGGACGCGACCGTCGCGGTCATCGATGGGTCGGCGTTCAATTTCAAGATCACGACCGTTGAAGACCTGCGCCTCGCGGAACTCGCCGCCTCGCCGCCTGTCACCGGTAGCCGCAAATAATGCTAATTCACCTGCAGCGAGCGGGATATCGGTCGTGCGCATCACTGAATCGGCATCGCCTGCAACCAGCAGCAAGCAACGCCCACACAACGCCAGGAGTCGTCAGCGGTCTTTCGCGACGCCGAGGCCTTCGTTGAGCGACCCGGAGCGGAAGCCCTTCAAATCGACGGTGACGAAGCGAAAGCCGAGTTCCTTGAGCTCGCGATCGACCACGGCGCGAGTCGCCGGTTCGAGCAGGCGGCCGATCTCCGCGGTCTCCACTTCGAGGCGGGCGATTTCGCCATGATAACGCACGCGCGCGACGCGAAAGCCCATCTCATGCAAAAGGTGTTCGCCCTGTTCGACCCGCCGCAATCCCTCCAGGGTAATTTGCGTGCCATAAGGAAACCGCGATGAAAGGCACGGCGATGCGGGCCGATCCCACGTCGGCAGGCCCATCGCATGCGACAGCTCGCGGATATCGGCCTTGGTCATCTCCGCTTCGACCAGCGGATGCCGAACGCGCTTCTCCGATGCCGCCTTGATCCCCGGACGATAATCGTGGAGGTCGTCGAGATTGAGCCCATCCACAATTTCCTCGATTCGCAGCTCATGCGCCTTCGCTTCGCAGACCGTGAAGAGGTTGTGTTTGCAAAGATAACAGCGATCGATCGGATTGCGCGCATATCCGGGAATCTCGAGTTCGTTCGAATCGATCACGAGGTGGCGCGCGCCGATCAGCGCGGCCATTTCGAGCGCTGACTAGCCGATCATCATCGGGCATCGTGGGCGAGGTCGTGGTCAGAGCGAGCACCCGATCGCCGATCGTATCCTGCGCGACCTTGAGCACGAAGGTCGAATCGACGCCGCCCGAAAATGCGACCATCACCGATCGCATCGGCCGAAGATCTCGCGCAAGTGTTCGAGCTTTGTATCGAGCGGATTCATCAAATGTGGCCGTTCAAGCACAGTGGCCGACAAGGGATAGTGCCGGGTCGTATCCAATTGCACAGTGCGCGGACCTTAACCGGCGCACAGCGAAGGTCCGAGCTCACGGTGATCATCTGCTCGATGCCCTCGCTAGATGCCTTCGGCCTGGAAGAGGTCGGTGGTCAGATAGCGCTCGCCGGTATCGCAGAAAACCACGACGACGATTTTGCCCTTGCCGAACCGCTTGGCGACCTGGAGCGCGGCGCAGCAATTTGCGCCCGAGGAAATTCCGACCAGCAGGCCCTCTTCGCGCGCGAGACGGCGCGTGCAGAGTGGTCGCGTCCTCGTCGCTGACCGCGATCACCTCGTCATAGACCGTGGTGTCGAGATTGGTCGGGACAAAGCCTGCGCCGATACCCTGAATCTTATGGAAACCGGCCTCGCCGCCCTCGAGCACCGGCGAGTTTTTCGGCTCGACCGCGACGATCAATGGCCGATTGGGCAGCTTCTCACGCAGGTAGCGACCCGTGCCGCTGATCGTGCCGCCAGTGCCGACGCCCGCAACGAACGCGTCGATGCGCGCGAGCTGTTCGACCAGTTCCGGCCCGGTGGTCTGATAATGGATCTCGGGATTAGCCGGATTGCTGAACTGCTGCGGCATGAAGTAGCCGGGATTGGCGCGCACCAGCTCCTCGGCCTTGGCGATCGCCCCGTGCATCCCGCGCGTGTCGGGCGTGAGCACCAGCGTCGCGCCGTAAGCCGCCAGCAGCGAGCGCCGCTCCTCGCTCATGGTGTCGGGCATCGTCAGCGTGAGCTTGTAGCCCTTCACCGCGCAGACCAGCGCGAGACCGATTCCGGTGTTGCCGGAGGTCGGCTCGACGATCGTATCGCCGGGCTTGATGCGGCCTTCGCGTTCGGCGCGCTCGATCATCGCGAGGCAGATGCGATCCTTGACGCTGCCGCCCGGATTGTAGTTTTCGAGCTTGGCCCAGACCTCGGCGTCGTCCTTGCCGGGCAAGCGATTGAGACGAACCACTGGCGTATGACCAATGAGCTCCAGGGGAGAGCGGGCAACGCTGATCGGCATGAAGCGCATTTTAGCCGCTTTCGCTTGCGCTTGGCGACTGCCGAGGGCACTTTTACATCAAGTAACCGAGCCAAATCGCGGCGGCGCGGAATTGGCGTAATGCGATGCTAGACTTGCTACCGATGCCGCCGTCCGCCGTCACACGAGCCGTACTGGTGATTTTCCCCGGAGCGCTGGGCGATCTGATTTGCCTCGGGCCGACGCTGCGCGCGATCGCACGACGCCATCCGGGCGCTCAGATCGAGCTGATGGCGCGGGCGGAGCTGGCGCGCTTTACAATCGGCCGGCTCGGCATTTCGCATGGACATTCGATCGACCGGCGCGAAGTTACGCAGCTCTTTGCAGCGCGGGGTGGACCGGTCGCCGCAGAGGCGCTCCGGTTCTTCGGATCATTCGCACAGGTGTACTCGTTCTTCGCTGCCGATGACGCGCATTTCCGCGCTGCATTGGACGCCGCAACCAACGGCCGCGCCAGGTGTTATTCGTTCCGTCCGCCCGGTGCGGTTCACGTTGCCGCCGGATACTTGCAGGAAATTGGCGAAGACGTGTCGCATCCCCTCGATTGTTCAATCGAGCTTTACCGCGAGGACCTGGACGTGGCGGAAGATCGCCTCGTCGGCCTCGGTCTCGAAGCCGGCCGCTATATGATTGTCCTACCGGGGAGCGGCAGTCCGACGAAGAACTGGGCGGCCGAGAATTTCGTCGCTCTCGCGAAGAAGCTGGCATCGCGAATACCCTCGATTGTGATTTTGGGGCCAGCCGAGTCCGCCTTGGAAGCACTCTTTACCGCGAGCGATTTACCCACGGTCACAAAGGTCGAACTGGCCGAAGTGGCAGCGTTAGCACGCCTTTCCCGTGGTTTTGTCGGCAACGATTCCGGCGTTTCGCACCTGGCCGCCGCCGCAGGCGCGACCGGTCTCGCGATTTTCGGGCCGACCGACCCGGAGCGCTGGCGTCCACTCGGACGTACGACCGTCATCCGGCGCCAACCGCTGAACGCTATCACCATGGACGAAGTGGCCGCCGCGATGAGCGAAATAATCGGCCAGTGGAGCGCCAGCAGGTCGCCGAGGTAGTGGCCCTTCGCCGCGCGATGGTTAGAATAGTAATGAATAGAGAGCGAAGTCGCAGCGTTGATCCAGTATGCCCTGGATGAGCCGTCGAGGAGACGCGAGAAAAAACATGTCGAGTATGATCAAAACCACAGTGCTGTTGGCGTTGCTGACCGGACTTATCATGCTGATCGGCGGGATGCTGGGCGGTCGTGGCGGTCTCGAGATCGCCTTCGTCTTCGCGGTAGGCATGAACTTCTTCAGCTACTGGTTCTCCGACAAGATGGTCTTGCGGGCGTACGGAGCACAGCCGCTCGATGCGACCAGTGCGCCCGAGCTCTATGCGATCGTCAACGAGTTGGCCAATTCGGCGAATATCCCGATGCCGCGCCTCTATCTGATCGATAGCGATACGCCCAACGCGTTTGCGACCGGCCGTAATCCCAGGCATGCGGCGGTGGCGGTGACGCGCGGGATCATGCGGATTTGCACGCGCGAGGAGCTCAAGGGCGTAATCGGACACGAGCTTTCGCACGTGCTGAATCGCGACATCCTTATCAGTTCGGTGGCGGCGACGCTGGCCGGGGTCGTCATGATGATCGGATCGATGGCGCGATTCGGCGCGATGTTCGGCGGCTTCGGTGGACGGGACGATAACAATCGCGGCGGCGGCCTTATCGAGTTGTTGGCGATGGCGATTCTCGCACCGCTCGCGGCGACGATGATCCAGCTCGCGATTTCGCGCACGCGCGAATACCAGGCCGATGCCAGCGGTGCGCATCTGACGCACAATCCGTTGTTGCTGGCCAATGCGCTGCGCAAACTGGAGTCGGCCAACGAGCGGATGCCGATGCCGGATGCCTCCCCCGCCACCGCGCATTTGTTTATCGTCAATCCCTTGAGCGCCGAAGGCATGAGCCGGCTCTTCTCCACCCATCCGCCGATCGAAGAACGGATTCGCCGCCTCGAGCAAATGGCGCATAGCGGGTAGGTACGATGGAACACGAAGAAGAAAAACCTAAAGCATTCAAGGTCGACGACCGCCGCCGGTTTTCCTCGGAGGGCGAACTCAAGCCCGAATTCCAAGGCCCGGAAGCGCCCTCAGCGCCGGAGCCGCCGCCGGCTGCCGCGAGCGTGCCACTGGGTGGTGAGCCAGCGGCGAGTGGTGGCCAATCGCCTGCGGGGCACGCGGCGCATCCGGACGACACGCATCCGCATGACCATGGGGACCATCCCGGTCACACGCATGGAGGCGCGCAGGCGGCCGAGATGACTTTCGGCACCTTCCTCGTTGGACTCTCGACGCAAGCCTTGATGCTGCTGGGCGATATTCCGGATCCGCAAGCCGGCCGCCCGCAGCAGGATCTGGTAGGCGCACAACAGCTTATCGACATAATCGGAATGCTCGAACTGAAAACGCGAGGAAACCTCGATCGCGAAGAAGCACAATTGATCGAGGCAATCCTCTATGAATTGCGCATGAAGTATGTTGAGCGGGCGCGGACCGCGCGCTGAAGGGGTTCCGCGGCGCGATTTGTTCGACCACCTCGATGTTCCGCAAGCGCATATTGCTGCGACTGCCATGGATCACGGCGTCCGTCATAGCGCTCGCGTTGCATGCTACGACCACCTCGGCGGAGCCGTCGTTTTGGACCGAGACCGCCAACGGACCCGCACGCGGCAAGGCTGAGACGCTGCCGGATTTCGTTGACCTCGCGACGAAGCTGTCGCCGACGGTGGTCAATGTCGCAAGCGAGCAGAAGAATCTTCCGCGGGTCGACGCGCCCTCCACCGATGAGAACGGGGACGGTCTGCCGGAGCAGCCGTTTGATAACGACGATCCAGCCCATCCGCGCAGCCTCGGCTCCGGCTTTATCATCAGCGCCGACGGCTTCATCTTGACCAATGATCACGTGGTCGAAAACGCACAACGAATCGTCGTCACACTGCAGGACGGCCGCGAGTTCAAGGCGCGGGTAGTCGGTCGCGACGCTAAGACCGACATCGCGCTGATTAAAATCGACGCCGCCGGCCGCTTGCCGGTCGCTGCGCTGGGCGATTCCGACGGCGTACGCGTCGGCGCGTGGGTTATCGCGATCGGCAATCCCTTCGGCTTCGACCATTCGGTGACCGCCGGCATCGTCAGCGCGAAGGGCCGCTTCATTCCGGGCAACTACGATGACTTTATTCAGACCGACGCCTCGATAAATCCAGGCAATTCCGGCGGTCCGTTAATCAACGAGTATGGCGCCGTAATCGGCGTCAATTCGGCAATCTACACGCGCACCGGCGCGAACATGGGAATTGGCTTCGCGGTCCCGGTCAACCTCGTGAAGGCGGAACTGCCGGAACTGCGCAGCTTGGGCAAGGTCGTGCGCGGATGGCTCGGCGTGTATATTCAACCGGTCTCACGGAGGCGCAGGCAGAGACGGCGGGGCTGCATTCGCCGCACGGTGCGCTGGTCACGGAAGTGATCGATAACAGCCCGGCGCAAGCGGCGGGTTTGCGCACGTGGCGATATCATCGTTCAGATCGACGAGCATCAAATCAGCGACTCGCAACAATTGCCGCTAATCGTCGGCAGCGTTCCGGTCGGGCGCCGCGCGATGCTCACCGTCATTCGGGACCGGGCGACCCGCCAAATACCGATCGTGATTACGCCTTCACATGAAGCGGAACTGGCCTCGCTTCGAACCGGCGGCCACCGCACCGGACTCGCGCTCGGACTCACCGTCAGGCAAGATGGACGCGAACGCTGGCGCACCAACTCGACCTGCCCGAGACCGGCGGGGTAATCGTCGCGGCCATCGATCCGGCTGGCCGCGGCGCGATCGCCGGCTTGCGACCGCACGACATAATCCTCGAAGTCGATCGGCGTGCCGGTGAAGGATCTCGCCGATTGGCGTCAGGCGCTCGATGATGCGGCGAACGACAAGATCACCTTGCTGCTGGTCCGACGCGACCGTGGTACCATATTCATCACGCTGCGTGGTCGCGGCTGAGCGCAGCTGGCGACCCACTTAATCGGTGTGACCGAAGCGCGCTTAAATCCGATTTGCTCGCCGGTTGTGAGCGTTGCGCGCTATTTGCCGTCGCGCCCCTCGTCTATTCTTTCATCAGCTACTACAACGGCCTGCAGCAGGAAGTCATCACCCGCTTCTCCGGCAAGCGCTGGACGATTCCATCGCGCATCTACTCGGACTCCGTGACGATCTACCCGGGCCAGCGACTTGGACGATATCGGTTTCTTCGAGCGCATCGCGCGGCTCAATTATCATCGGGTCGCGATTCGTCCGCCGAGGTGAACGCGCGCGGGACTGTACTTCTACGATCAGAAGCATGGGCGGCTGACGATCTTTCTGCACAGCTTTCCGTATCCGTTCAGTGAATTCAGCGGCGAGCTGGTCCAACTCAAGCTCGCGTCCGACGGTACCCTCAATGTCGATCGACGATGTCGGTTCGCACACGCCGGTGTACTCGATCGAACTCGAGCCGGAACTGCTCGGTGCGATTTTCCAAGGCGACTGGCGGCAGCGCCGCCTGGTCCCGCTGAGCGATATTCCGCCGGCCTTCGTCGATGCGATCCTGGCCGCCGAGGACCATCGCTTTTACGAGCATCACGGCATCGATGTGGCGCGTACGCTCAAGGCCGGGTGGATCGACTTCAACGCGGGCCATGTGGTGCAGGGCGGATCGACCTTGACGCAGCAATTGATGAAGAACTTCTTCCTGACCAGCAAGCGCGACTGGCATCGCAAGGTCAAGGAAGCGCTGATGGCGTATATCGCTGAGCGCCACTATTCCAAGGACGAAATTCTCGAAAACTATATCAACGATATCTACCTGGGGCAGCGCGGACAGGAGGGCATCTACGGCATTTGGGAGGCGTCCGAATTTTTCTTTTCCAAAGAGCCGCGCGACCTGACGATTGCCGAGATGGCGACGATCGCCGGGATGATCCGATCGCCCAACCGCTACAATCCGATACGTCACGCGGAGACGGCGCGCGTGCGCCGCAACGAAGTGCTCTCCTCGATGTTGCAGGATGGCTACGTCAGCAAGGCGGCTTACGATGTCGCGGTGACTGAGCCGATTCGCGCACGCGAGCCGTTCGTGGAAACCAACGACGCGCCGTACTTTGTCGACTACGTCAAGCACGAACTGGCCGAACGATATCCGCCTACAGTGCTGACCGGCGAAGGCCTGCGCATCTTCACCACCCTCGACGTGCACATGCAGAAGGAGGGCGATCGTGCGATCACCGACAATCTCGATCGGCTTGACGACGCAGCACGCGTCATTGCGGCGCAAGGAAAAGAACGCAGCAGCTGCAGTCATGCCTCGTCGCAATCGAGCCGCAGACCGGGAAAATTCGTGCGATGACCGGCGGCCGCGACTATCGAGAATCGCAGTTCAATCGGGTGACTCAATCCAAGCGTCAACCGGGGTCCGCGTTCAAGCCGGTCACTTACCTCGCCGCGTTGGACGAGACGCTCGAAGGTGGTCCAGGCCATTTTCTGCCAACGACTTTCATCGAGGACACCCCTTTCACCTGGCAGATCGGCGAAACCAACTGGACGCCGAAGAATTTCAAGAATCGCTACTTTGGCCGCGTCACGCTCGAATTTGCGCTCGAGGAATCGCTTAACTCTGCGACCTCCCGCCTCGCCAATGCGATCGGCCTCGATCGCGTGCGCGCGATGGCGGCGAAGCTTGGCTTTGGCGACCTGCCTCCGTACCCGTCGATTGTGCTCGGCGGTATCGAGGTCGCGCCGATGCAGATCGCCAACGCCTATGCGATCCTGGCCAACGAGGGACTCGAGCGTGCCGGCGTACGCGGTCACCGCGGTGGTCGATCAGAACAACAAGGTCATCGAAGGCCATGAACTCAAGGCCGAGCAGGTGCTCTCACCCGAACTCGCGTACACCATGGACTTCATGCTCGAGCAGGTGATCAATCATGGCACCGGCAAGGCCGCTCGTCAGATGGGATTCACGCGCCCCGCCGCCGGCAAAACGGGCACCACCAACGATTCCATGGACGCGTGGTTTGCGGGCTTCACGCCGAATCTACTGACGGTCGTATGGACCGGCTTCGATCAAAAAGAGGCGCTCGGGCTGACCGGTGCAGAGGCCTCGCTGCCGGCCTGGACCAACTTCATGAAAGTCGCGACGGCGCCACGTCCCGCTCTTGATTTCGGCATTCCGCCGGGCATTGTGATCGCTAACATCGATCCGCAGACAGGAGATCTGGGAGGACCAGCTTGCCCCGAAACAATCGCGGGCGTATTTCCGAAGGAGATGGCGCCGACACAGATCTGTGGTGCGACGCCGGCTGCCGATCATGAACCTTCGGCCGCCAGCCCCGGCGAGGACGCGAACTGGCAGGAGACCCCAGACCTTGGGGCATCGCCTAACGATTGACGGCGATGATACGATCGGCGTCCGAGAACGCTCTGCGGTAGGGATTCAAGTGCGCGCCAAATCGACCGGATTCATTCCATTCGTCGCCACCACAATAGCTTTGGCGTTGATGCCCGGGTTGGCAAATGCGGCGAGCGGCATCAGGGTACATCGCTCGGCCGCGCCGATTGGGCAATACGGTGCGGTGTCGCCATCGAGCGCTACGCGCCCGGTCGTATTGGCGCATCTCGCCGAGGAGAGCGTGCCGGCGGCCCAGAATCCCGGCAGCAATCCGGCTCTCGATACTACTGCGCCTGACGCGAATCCGGGGCCATCCACCGATTGGGATCGCCTACCCACCGACGGCGCCGCTCCGCTATCAAGTAATCCAGCGAATGTCGGGGCCTCACCAATTCACGCATCCGGCCGCCCTTCTAGCACGCAATCCGGATCTTCGACCAACGTAGGGCCGATCGCGGTGTCCACGCATCATGAGGCGGCGTCCGCACCCGCGCCGCTCAACACGGCAGCTATTTCTACCACCAGCGCTAGCGTGCATCCCGCGAATCTCAGGATCAAGCCCGGGTCAGACGCGCCAGCACCGGCGCCCATTGCACCGGATGCGGGTGTCAGCATGAGTCCAGCGGTGACGGCGAATAACCCCGCCGTCGGAGCCATGGGCAGCGTTGGCGGCGAAGATTCGGGACCGCCACCAGCGCTCGACCTTGGCATGATGCAAAGCGGTCCCGATCTTGCCGCTGCTTCGCTCGACGATGAGATCAAGAAGGCCGATACGCCCGCGCGTGCTGCCGCGTTGCGCGTAACCGAACAAGCGCGAACGGAACTGCAGGCGGGCAGGACGAACGATGCGATCCGTGACCTCGGCCGTGCCGTTTCAATCGATCCGGGCAATCCGTTCGAGTATCTGTACCTCGGGCGCGCCTACATCGTGCGCCGTAATTATGCGCAGGCGCTGATCTTCCTGAAGCGCGCTGAAATCGGATTCGCGGGGCGGCCCGACTGGCTGGGTGCAACGGTCGGATTCGAGGGAGCTTGCTACGAGGAGCTCGGACGAAATCCGGAGGCAGCGCTGGCCTATCAACGCGCGCTTGGAACGGCACCGGGCAATCTGACGGCTCGCGTCGGCTATTCGCGACTGGCGGCCTATTTGCCGAGCCCGCCTGCTGCGGTCGAGGCCGCGGCATCGCCAATGCGAGACGCTCCGCCACCGCCCGAACATGACGCAGTACAACCGGCGCCCGCCGAAGCCGCGCCGCCGCCGCCGCCCGCACCGCTCCCGCAGGATGACGCGCCGAATCATAATGGCGATGCGCCGGTAGATTAACCGCGGCCTCCTTGCGCGATATTCTAAGCCCCGAACACTACTGAGATGCTGATACTCGGAATCGAATCGTCCTGCGACGATGCGGCTGCGGCGGTGCTTGAATGCGACCGGCCTGGAGTCGCGCGTGTGCGTGCCAGCGCCGTCGCCAACCAGGACGATATCCATCGCGCCTACGGCGGCATCGTGCCGGAGCTCGCGTCGCGCAATCACGTCATCACAATTTTGCCGGTGATCGAGCGCGCACTGGGCGGCGCGGGGTGCAGTTTGCGCGACCTCGACGGTATCGCGGTAACGCGCGGCCCTGGCCTGGTCGGTTCACTCCTGATCGGCCTCATGTGCGCGAAGGGGTTAGCGCAGGCGACCGGCATCGCGATGGTCGGCGTTAATCATATCGAGGGGCATTTGCTGGCGCCGCTGCTCGAGCACGCGGTCGCGATGCCGTATCTCGCGTTGGTGGTCTCGGGCGGCCATACCGCGCTCTTTGCCGTCGAGGATTTCGGGTGCTACCGGCGTCTCGGATCGACTCGCGATGATGCCGCCGGCGAGGCCTTCGACAAGGTTGCGAAGCTGATGGGACTTGGTTACCCGGGCGGAAAGATAATCGACGAACTGTCGCGCGACGGCGCTCGCGATCGTGTGAAGATTACGCGCGCACGGGTCAAGGGCGCGCCGCTCGACTTCAGCTTCAGCGGTGTCAAAACTGCGGTCGCGCTCTATCTCGCCACCCCGGCGGGGGCGGCGACCGCGTCGGCCGATCTCGCCGCGAGCTTCCAGGAGGCAGTGGTCGAGATGCTCGTACGGCCGACGATCGCGGCGGCCCGCGAACTCGATGCCGTCCACCATTGCCTTGACCGGTGGCGTCGCCGCAAATTCGCGCTTGCGCGAGCGTCTCGCCGCGGCAGCCGAGGCCGACGGCCGGCGGTTGGTGGCACCCTCGTTCAAATACTGCACCGACAATGCCGCGATGATTGCGCTGGCCGGCAGCTATCGACTGCTCCGCGGTGAACGCGATCCGCTTACGATCGACGCCGAGGCCAACCTCGCCCTGTGACCCGTTCGCATTACTCGCTCGGCGCGCCGAATCGCGTCCACGCGCAGGACGCCAACCAGCCGCGCCCCGCCGGCGCGCTTGCGCTGGCCGGAGTGACCCCGCACAAATCGAAGGGACAGAATTTCCTCGTGCAGCCGCGCGTCGCCGATCGCATCGTCGAGGCCGCCGAAATCGTCAGCGGCGACGACGTTCTCGAAATCGGTCCCGGCCTGGGCATTCTCAGCGAACGCCTCGCGCGCGGGCTATTGCGCCGTTTGACCATGGTCGAACTCGACGATCGCCTCGCAGCGCAATTGCGCGAACGCTATGCCGATGACGTTCGCATCACTGTTATCAATCGTGATTTCCTGAACTGCGATCCGCGCGATCTGTCCAACCTCGACCCGGACACCGATTCGTCAGTCGCTCATTTGCGTGTCGTCGCGAATCTCCCCTTCAATGTTGCCGCGGCGATCCTCGAACGGCTATGCGCGATGCATGCGACGATCGCGCGGATGGTCCTGATGTTTCAGCGCGAAGTTGCCGAGCGAATCCGCGCGCGGACCGGCTCGAATAACTACGGCGCGCTGAGCGTCTTCACCTCGATGTATTGGGAGGTCACCGGCCATTTTCGCGTCTTCGCCGGCAGCTTTCATCCGAAGCCCAAGGTCGACGCAGAGGTGCTGACGTTCGCGCCCCGGCGACCGATGCCGTTCGCTCCGGACGAGGAGCGTGCCGTGCTGGCGACCGTGCGCGCGGCCTTTTCTGCACCGCGTAAGACGCTGCGCAATGCGGTGGGCAAGGCGCTTGCCATCGATCCTGCGCTACTTGAAGCTGCGTTCGCCAGCGCCGCGATCGATCCCGCGGCGCGCGCGGCGACCCTCGCCGTCGAGGATTTCGTGCGCCTCGCCCGCGCCCTTGACCGGCATCTCGATAACGCGCGAAGGCCTGGTCGCCATGCCTGAACTGCCCGAAGTTGAATCCTTGCGCCGCATCCTCGCGCGATCCGCAGTAGGTCGCACCGTTGTCGCCGCGGTTGTCAGGGAGCAGCGCTTACGGCGCACCGTCGCGCCCGATTTCGCCGCGACGATTGCCGGGCGGACGATCGAGGCAATCGGCCGGCGGGCGAAATATCTGCTGATTGAAATGAGTGGCGACCACCTGATGATGGTCCACCTCGGCATGTCCGGCAGCCTGACCCATCGGCGCGTGGATTTTGACGGCCACTCCTTCGACGCGCGGCACGACCACGTCGAATTCACGCTCGACGACGGCACGCGCCTCGTTTACAACGACCCGCGCCGCTTCGGCCTGATGATGCTGCTACCGCGCGGCGAGGTCGAAGCGCTCGCCGAATTGAAGGGCCTCGGGCCGGAGCCTTTCGCAAAGGAATTCAACGCCGAGTACCTGTGGCGCGTCTCCCGCGGGCGCAAAGGTGCGATCAAAAACCTGCTGATGGATCAACGAATCGTCGCGGGTGTCGGCAATATCTATGCATCCGAGATCCTCTTTCGCGCACGCGTGCGGCCGACGCGGCGGGCCGGACGGATAACTCGCATCGAACACGAACGTATCGCGGCGATCACGGCGCAAGTTCTGCGGGAAGCGATCGGTGGCCGCGGGACCACCTTTCGCAGTTATCGCGATTCGCAGGGCCAGCCCGGCCGATTTGCAGCCAAACTGCGCGTTTATGATCGTGAGAATCAGCCGTGCGTCGAATGCGCCACGCCGATTCGCGCGATCGTTATCGGCCAGCGTTCGAGCTTTTACTGTCCGCGTTGCCAAAAATAGACCTCCATTCGACTATGCCGCCTCCAACGGGTGATAGAACCGCGCGCGCCACAAAAGTAAGCTTGTAGCCGTGAGCACGATAGCGAATGCATCTGCTTGTGGAGTTGTGCGGGATCCGAAGCGGGGGAGTGGATTCGTTGATGGAAATACCGCGTGGGCTGGGCGCGCTCTTCGCCTTAGTGTTTGGTGCGTGCGTCGGCAGCTTCGTTAACGTCGCTGCATACCGGGTGCCGCGCGAAATCTCGATAGCCACGCCGCGATCGTTCTGTCCGCGATGCAACCGGCCGATCCCCCTATGGGCGAACATCCCGATTCTCGCTTACATTGGCCTGCGCGGCCGCTGTCTGATATGCGGCGGCACGATTCCGTTCCGTTACTTTCTCACCGAACTCGCTCTCGCCGCAGCCGCTGCCTACCTCTTTCTTTCATTTCCGCTCGGCGACGCAATTGCGCGCTACTCCTTGTGCGCCGCCCTCTATGTCGTCGCATTGATCGATTACGACTGGCGCGTGATTCCGAATCTCATAACCTTCGCAGGGATTCCGATCGGCATTCTGGCCGCATGGCTGTTGATGCCAGAGGTCGGTCTGTGGAGCTCGCTGATCGGCGCCGTGGGCGGTGCGGGCTTCCTCTTCATCACTGGCGAGGTTTACCTCCTGATCCGCAGGAGAGAAGGCGTCGGCTTGGGCGATGTGTTTCTGCTCGGCATGGTCGGTGCGTTTCTCGGCTGGCCGGGGGTAATGTTCACGATGTTCGTCGGCTCGATTCTTGGTGCGATTGGCGGCCTCGCCTTCGCCTTGAGCGGTGCTGTCTCGGTACCGCCCGAAACGGAGATCCCGGCGGCGATCGCGGAGGTCACCGGCGTGCGGCGCGGCGATCCGCCGCCTCTTGACGAGAATGCCGATGACGTCTCGCTGATGCGCACCGAGGTGCCATTCGGCCCATTCCTGGCGCTGGCGGCGGCTTTTTACACGCTCTTTCAGCCACAACTGCTGCACTGGTATCTTTCGCGATGATGGACAAAGGGTTTTTTATCACGCTCGAAGGCGTCGAAGGCTCCGGCAAGACCACACAGACGGCCTTGGTGGCCGACGCATTGCGCCTTTTGGGCCATCGCGTCACCGTGACCCGTGAACCGGGCGGAACTCGTGCAGGCGAGGCGATTCGCGCGATCTTTCTCGACCCCGCGGTCTCGCTACACGCCGCTGCTGAGTTGTTGCTGGTGCTCGCCGACCGCGCGCAGCACGTGCGCGAAAAACTCAAGCCCGCGCTCGCTGCCGGCGAAATCGTCCTGTCCGATCGCTACTCCGATTCCACCGTGGCTTATCAGGGTTACGGTCGCGGTCTCGATCTGAATCTGCTCGAAGAACTGAACCGGCTGGCTAGCGACGGCACGCGGCCGGATCTGACGATCGTGCTCGATCTCGCCGTCGAGACCGGCCTTGAGAGGACGCGTGCGCGGGTGCGTGGGGACGTACGCGGGCCGGATCGTTTCGAGGGGGAGCAGGTCGAGTTCCACCGCCGCGTGCGCGAGGGGTTTCTGACAATCGCGCGCGACGAGCCGCGCCGCGTGAAGATGATCGACGCGACCGCTCCGCTCGCCGAAATCACCGCCCGTATCGTCGCGGCGTTCACCGATCTGCTGGCGCGCTGATGCCGCTCGCGGGTGTCGCTGGAAATCGCGAGTTGATCGCGGGGCTCGAAGCCGAACTCGCGCGCCGCCCGGCGCATGCGTATCTGTTCGCCGGCCCGCGCGGTGTCGGTAAGTCGATCGTTGCGCGCGGCATCGCGCACAACATTCTCTGCGAGCGCTCTCCCGGTGCGCAATTCTGCTGCAACGTCTCCGATTGTCCCGTGCGCTCGGCGCCGGCGACGCCCGCCCGCGGACGCGCCGCTGCTAACGCCGCCCCGCGATGCGATTGTTGTGCGGCTTGCGTCCAAATCGCCCTCGGCGTGCATCCGGACTACGTTTACGTTGCGCGTCAGCCCAATCGCAGCGACCTGCTGATCGAGCAGGTGCGCGATCTGATCGAACGGCTGGGCGTGCGGCCGTCGCGCGGACCGCGGCGAATCGCCATCGTCGATGACGCCGAAACGCTTGAATCTGCCGGCGCAAAATGCCCTGCTTGAAAACGCTCGAAGAGCCGCCCGGCCACACCATGATGATCCTTGTGACGAGCAGTGAGCGCGCCCTGCTCGATACCGTGCGATCGCGTATGCGGCCGGTTCGTTTCGGGCCGCTAAGCGTCGCCGAGATCGTCGGCTGTGCTGGAAGGCGCGGTGAAGGTCGAGCCCGAGCGGGCCAAGGCGATTGCGCCGCTGGCTCGCGGCAGCCTCGCGCGTGCGCTGGCCTTGGCCCAGGGGGACGAGCCTCCAGTCAGGGAACTGATCGAGGCGCTGGGCCGCGCCACCAAACTCGATTTCGCCGGCGCGCAGAGTATCGCGCAGGAGTTGTTCGGCGCGCGCGATCAAGCGGTGGGAAATTTCGAGCTAATCGCGCGGCTGCTGGAGGAAATGCTATGCTTCAAGCTGCTCGGCACGGAGCTGATGGCGCCTGCTCCGGAAGCCGCCGCCGCAATGGCCGAAATTGCTGCGCGCAGCGACACCGCCGCGCTCGCGCGAGTCGCAACCGCGGCGTTGGCGGCGGCGATGGCGGTTGACGAGATGGCGAATTCCAGACTCCAGGCCGAGCAATTCTGGATCGGCGCGGGAGAAGCGCTGCGGGGTGAATAGTGGCCGGCGAGATCGATCCCTTCGAAACCAGCACGGAAGCAGCCCAAGATTGTCGCCATTAGTCTTCAGCAGACCGGCCATCTGTACAACTACCTCAGCGGCGGACTTGAACTGAAGCGCGGCGACCGCGTGCTGGTCGAGGGCGAAGCCGGCACCCGCCTCGGCACGGTCGAAATCGAGCCGCATGAACCGGCGCGAACGCTCGACCTCGCCGCGATGCGCCCGGTGGTGCGTCTGGCGCGGGACACCGATCTCCGGGTCGAAGAGGACACCCTCAGCCGCGAACACAATGCGCAGCGTCTGTGCGTCACCCGCATCCGCGAGCGCGACCTGCCGATGAAGCTGGTCACCGTCGACTACACCTACGATGGGCGTAAGGCGATCTTCTATTTCACGGCGGAGAATCGCGTCGACTTTCGCGACCTGGTGCGCGACCTCGCGAATACGCTGCGGGTGCGCGTCGAGATGAAGCAGATCGGTGCGCGCGACGAATCGAAAGTGACCGGCGGACTCGGCCCATGCGGCCGCGAGCTATGTTGCTCGTCATGGTTGCGCGATTTCGAGGCAGTCACGGTCAAAATGGCGCGCGATCAGGGCCTGGCGCTCAATCCGTCCCGCCTCGCCGGCATGTGTGGGCGCCTCAAGTGCTGCCTCCGCTACGAATACGCGACCTACGCTCGAACTCAAGCGGGCGCTGCCCAATCTCGGCCGCCGCGTCGAATCGGTCCAGGGCAACGGCAAAGTCATCCGCCAGAACATCCTCAAGCAAACCGTCCTGATCCAGCGCGAGGAGGACGGCGGCGTGGTTGAAGCGACGCTCGCCGATCTGGTGGATACGCGTCCCGCGAAGAACTGACGAATCCGGTGTCTGACGCCTGACCAAACGACGATGGCCGACCGCATCCATATCACCACCGCGATTTTTTACAGCAACGGCACGCCGCACGTCGGCAGCGCCTACGAGGCGCTGGCGGCCGACGCCTTTGCGCGATGCCAGCGCCGGCGCCGCGGCCGCGAAAACGTTTCGTTCCTGAGCGGCACCGATGAGCATGGCGACAAGATTCGCCGCGCCGCGATCGCCGAGGGACTCGCGCCCAAGGCCTACACCGACAAGATGAGCGTGCTCTTTCGCGACGCCTTCAACGGCCTCAACGTCGACCTCGATTACTGGGTGCGCACCACCGACGACGGTGCATGAAAAGTTCGTCCAGCAGATGCTCGCTGGCGACGCACGCCGAAGGGAATATCGAATTCAAGGAATACGAAGGCCTCTACTGTGTCGGCTGCGAACGGTTCTACACCGAAAAGGAATTGCAGCAACCCGGTAATCTGTGCCCGACGCATAACACGCGCGGTCGAGCTGATCAAGGAAAGCAATTACTTTCTAAAGATCGATCAGTTTCGCGAGCAGGTAATCGAGAAAATCAGGCGCGACGAAATTTTGATTCGCCCCGAGCGCTACAAGAACGAAGCACTGAACATGCTCGGCGAGCCGCTCAGCGATCTCTGTATCTCGCGGCCCAAGGCGCGCATGGATTGGGGTATCGAGCTGCCGTTCGACGACAAGTACGTCACCTACGTCTGGTACGACGCCTTCTGGGCCTATGTCAGCGAACCCGCGAGCCGCCTCGGCCTCGACGCATTCATGCGGGACTGGTGGCCGCACACCGAGCACTTCATCGGCAAGGATATCCTCAAAACGCACGCCGTCTATTGGCCCGCGATTTTACTCGCCGCCGGACTGCCGTTGTTCCGCAGCCTCGAACGTTCACGGATGGCTCAATTTCGGCGGCTCGCGGATGTCGAAAAGCTCGGGCAACGTGCGCGATCCGGTCAGCTACGAGCGAGCCTTCGGCCCCGACGTCCTGCGCTACTTCGTGATGCGCGAAGTGGTCTATGGACTCGACGGCGATTTTTCCGAGGAGCGCCTCACCGATCGCTATAACGCCGACCTCGCCAACGACCTCGGCAACGTCGTCAGCCGCGTGTTGTCGATGGCCGTGCGTTATTTCAATGGCGAAATTACGGTCGCGCCGAAACTCGCGCATGCCGCCGATGCGATTGACCTGATCCGTTCGTCGGAACATAGGCTCTACCTGTGTTTCAGCGACGATGGGAAAGCCCTGGAGCAGAAAGTCGCTGCCGCCGTTGACGATCTGGATTTCAAAGGCGCTCTCGAAACGATCTGGCAGGCGCTCGATGCGGCCAACAAATATATCGTCGCGACGGCGCCGTTCAGCCTCGCGAAGGAGCCGGCGAACCTGCCGCAAGTCGCGCACATTCTCGTCAACCTGCTCGAGACCATTCGGGTCGTCGCCGACGCGCTCGAACCCTTCATGCCGGTGACCGCGCACAAAATCTTCGACCTGCTCAATGTGGACGACGCCACCGCGCGCCAACCTTACGGCGAGGGATTGAAGCCAGGGCATAAGGTCAACGCGCCGGTCCCGTTGTTTCCCCGCCGCGAAAAGCTCGCGGCAGACTGATCGCAACTCGAACACCGTCTCGAACCTGAAGCTGATTGAATCCGCGTTGAATCTAACCGACACGCATTGCCATCTCGCCGACCCCAAGCTGCGCGGTGATCTGGACGCCATCCTCGGGCGCGCCCGTGAAGCGGGACTGCGCACAATGATTTCCGTTGGCGCGATTGGCTCGATCGAATGCGATCGCGAAACCGTCGCGATCGCCGAGCGCAATGCCGACGTCTATGCCGCCGTCGGCGTGCATCCGCATGACGCCAAGGACTGCGACGCCGATCGTATCGCACAGTTGCGCGATCTCGCGCAGTCGTCGCGAGTCGTCGCGATCGGCGAGAGCGGTCTCGATTTCCATTACATGCATTCGCCGATCGAGGCGCAGGAAGCGGCGCTGCGCACGGCATCTCGAACTCGCGGCGGAAGTGAATCGCCCGATCGTGATTCATTGCCGCGACGCCGAGGCGCGCATCGTGGCCATCGTCCGTGAAGTCGGGATGCCGCCGCGCGGCGGCGTGATCCATTGCTTCACCGGCGACGCGGCCGCGGCACGCGAATTCCTTGCGCTCGGCTTCCACATCTCGTTTTCCGGCATCGTAACGTTCAAGAGCGCCGCTACCCTGCGCGAAGCCGTGCCGATCGTTCCCGACGAACGTCTACTGGCCGAAACCGACGCGCCGTTTCTCGCGCCGGAGCCGTATCGTGGTAAGCGCAACGAGCCCGCTTTCGTCGCGCGCACGTTCGAAGTTCTCGCGCGACTGCGCAACGTAGATTGCGACGTCTTGAGTGCACAGATCGCAGCGAATGCGGCGCGCCTGTTTCAAATCCCGGCAGCGTGAGCCGCACACCTCAACCCAACGGCGATCCGCCGAACAGATACGAATGGAAGATCACGATAATTACCGTAATCGCTGAACCGATCGCGATGGCCGCCCACGGCAGGTCCATGAGACTCCAATGCTGGCGTCCGCTCATCAGAGCCGCGCCGGGGAAGAACGAGGTCTGCTCGACGAAACTGCGATAGCTCTCGCCGATTTCGCCGAGCTTGCGGCGATCCTGATGAAGTCCGCCGATTATTCCGAGCGCCGGAAACGTGCCGAAGAAAATCACGTCCCCCACCCATCCGTTCATCAGCAGGTGCGCGATGCCGAACAGGCTGAAAGCGACGTGCCCCGGATGCCGAGTGAACTTGAGCATCCCATGGACGCCACCGCTGCGGCTGCTTGGACGCGCACCGATCGCGCCAGGACTCGGGCTGATGAGGCTCGCGACCAGCATGATGAACGCGGCGAACATGAGCACCCAGGTGAACACTCGCATCACGACGAAGCCGCGCAAATACCACAGCATCGCGCCCGCGTGTTTGTGCCGGAAGAAGGTCATCGTCAGCGGAATCACAGTGCCGAACGCGACTATCGAATACAGTCCGCGAAACGGCATTTCGCCCAGCCGATTGACCAAGGCCGATCGAATCGCTTGTGATGAGATCAGTAAGTGACTCGCGACAAACATTGTCGCCCAGAAGGCGATTGCGGTGATCGGGTTCATCGAGTTTCTCCGCCCGAGGTTTCTCTGCCGGGTACCAGCGGATGAATGACGCGGGCGCATCGGTGACGATCGCTTACCGCGAATCGACTGCGCCGGCAACTCGCGATTGTCAATGCACATCGCCCCTCCGCGCATTTCACACTGAACCTCGGTTTGGGGTTATAACCGGTCGAATGAGCACGCCAATCACCTTGGATCTGCCGCCGCCCTTCGATGAGGCAGTCGCGCGCCATGAGCGTGAGCTGATGCGTTTTCTGTTGCGCACGACGCGCGACCACGACGACGCGCTCGATCTCTTTCAGGAGACCTGGCTGCGCGCCTATCGCGCATGGCCGAAGCTCGAGTCGGCGGCCGGCTTGCGCCCATGGCTGTACCGTATCGCGACCAATCTATGTCTGAACCGCGCGCGCGATCGGATGCGGCGATCGCGCGTGATCGGTGACGAGGAACTCGATTTGGCGCGCGCGCCGGCGAGTTCCAACGGTGCGCATGAGGGCGTGCTCCATCTGAAGGCCGCCATCTCACACCTGCCGCACAATCAGCGAGAGGCCCTCGTGATGCGCAAATTCGGCGGCCTCGAGTACGCCGAAATCGCGACGGCGCTGGGTTGCTCGTCGGAAAGTGCCCGCGCCGGCGTTTACCAGGCGCTCAAGAAGCTCAAATTGTCGGTGGAGTTGTCGTCATGAAGAAGTCATGCAACCCGACGAATTCGATCCCGCCAGCGACCAGGCGACCGACGCCGCGATCGATAAAATGCTGAGCCTCGCGCGACAGCGACTCGCTCGTGCGATTGCTCCGATTCGCCGATCGGTTGCGCATGTCGGCATTGATTGATTCCCGCCTCGGGCGCCTGCTCGCGGCCGAAAGTCCGCGCGGCCTGGTCGCGCTCACCTATCTCGATACGAGCGACGGTGCGGCGACGCTCACGGCCTTGAAGAAACGCTTCGACCTCGATCGAGGATCCGCAGACGGCTGCGCGCATCAGCGATGAAATCGAGCGGCACCTGGCCGGCGATCGCGAGGCGACCGAGCATCGTCCGATCGACTTGAGTCTTGTCGTCAGCCCGTTTCAGCGTCGCGCGCTGACCCGTCTGCGCGACGTTCCGGCCGGGTTCGGTTGTCACCTATCAGGGACTCGCCGCGGCGATCGGATCGCCGTCGAGTCAGCGCGCGGTCGGCACCTCGATGGCGACGAATCCGTTGCCGATCTACATCCCTTGCCATCGCGTGATCAAATCCGACGGCAACATCGGTAATTATGGCGGCGGCGTCGAGCGCAAGCTGAAATTGCTGCGAGCCGAAGGCTTCGAGGTCGATCGCGGCGACCGCGTTCCGCCGCACGTCGTCTATGGCCATTGGCAATCGCGAATTTTCTGCCAGCCGACCTGTTCCGCAGTGCGCCGCGCCGAACGCAAGAAGTGGATTATCTTCACCGATTCCGACGCATGCGCGCGGGGCCGGGATGCGAGCCTGCAAGCTCTGTCGTCCCGCCTGAGATGGAAGATGTCAGAAGCCGGTTCCAGAAGGTCGAAAAAGCGGAGACACCCATCGACCGGGTGTCTCCGCGCCATGATCAAGCTGTTCGTCAAATCATTCCGTATTCTGCTGGCTCCGCATCTCCTCGATCTGCCGTCGCTGCTGCTCGATCTGGCTCTGCTGTTGTTGAAGTCGGCTCTGGGTCTGATCGTTCTGCACCTGCTGATTCTGCATTGGTTGCCGACCGCATAGCCGCCGACTGCGCCGATACCGCCGCCGATCGCCGCTCCTGCCGCCGGATGGCCAACTGCCGCGCCGATTATTGCTCCGGTACCTGCGCCAAGCACCGCGCCGACGCCAGTGCCTTTTTCACGATCGGTGAGCGGTTGTCCCGAACATCCGCCAAGGAAGAGCACAACCGCGAGTGCGATTCCGGCGGTCGCAATCCAACCTTTGCGCATAAAAATTCCTCCTGTCGTTCCCGTGCACGTTTTCATAATTCCCAGTGGGCGCACTCCGCGCCGTCACTAATTAGAACGTTCGACGGTTCAAATTGTTTCAACCGCCCGATCGATTTTCCCGCTTTCGGCCTCTGGATTATTCCGTTTCGCTTTGTTGCTGCAGACGATGAATCTCCGCCCGCTGCGTGGACAATTCCCGCTGTTGCGATCGCAACGCTCGGCGCGTGTGAGCGTTTTCGGTCTGAATATTTTGCAGCTCGTTGCCGACCAGGAAACCGGTTCCCGCGCCCAGGCCGCCGCCGATCGCTGCCCCCGCCCCCGGATGACCGACTGCTGCGCCAACGATTGCGCCAGTGCCTGCGCCTAACAGCGCGCCGACTCCGGTGCCTTTCTCACGCGTGCTCAGTGGTTGCCCCGAACAGCCCCCGATCAGAAACACGGCTGCCAGAACCAATCCCGCTGCTCCAGAATTTCGTACACTCATAACCGTCATCCGCCGTTCATTCAGTGCTCTCTTCCTGCTTCAACTGCTGAATTTCCCGCCGTTGGCGCTCGATTTGGCGCTCCTGGGAGATCAGTATGCGGCGGTTCTCGTAGTTCGTATCTTGCTGCTGCTGGAGTTCGTGACCCACTGCGTAACCGCCCACGCCGCCGATTCCAGCACCGATGAAGGTACCGGCGACCGGATGATGAACCGCCGCACCAACGATCGCGCCGGTGCCCGCGCCCAACAGTGCGCCGACGCCGGTCCCCTTTTGGGTCTCCGTGAACTGGGCCGACGCGACCACCGGAGCCGTAGCAATCGCTCCGATTAACACCCAGGTTGCTGTCCACTTCTTTCTCATTCGAGTCAGTCCTCCCCCCAATCGATCGCACCACAATCTCGCGTTCACGTACGGCGATTGCAGTTTGATTTGAGGGCAACCGACGCGCGTCGCGAGCTGTAGTTGGATCAAGCAGCTTTTGTGCCTGAATCGATCGATAACGATGGAAGGTTTAAACGTCTAAAAACATGAAATAAGGACAATACGAGACGTATTTGGGTATTGTATTCGGCTCTTTGCTACATGATCGTTGTCAGCCTTCGAAAGGATGGCGAAGGCCGCTGGAGCGACCCGCGCCGGTAATGGATTATAGTGAAGAAGTGCGAAATCGACAGGCTACGGCAGAATCGCGAAGATTCGCGTCGGAGCCCCGGTGCCCTTGCCGATCTTCATCGGGATGCAAAACAGCAGCGCACCGGTCGGCGGCAGTTTGTCAGCGTTTGCCAGGTTCTCGAACGCCGGCTTGTTCGCGCCCAGCCAATGGCGGTGCACGGGAAACTCCTTCGAGTTGCCAGGATCGATACTGGCGGTGTCGATCGCGATCGCGGAGACCTTGCGGTTTTGCAGCAGGAAATCTACCGCCTCGGCGGAAAAGCCGGGGAAACGTAAATGTGGTACGTCGCCCGGTTTGTCGGTTCCGAGATAGTGCAGTTTGTCGGGCCAGAAACGCCCCCATCCGGATCGCGCTACCACGATCGCGCCGTCCGGGATCCTGCCGTGAGCGTTTTCCCATGCGGTGATGTCCGCGACTGTCAGCATGGCGTCCTGATCGAGCGCGGCGCGGGCCGAGAAATCGATCACCGCGGCCGGACCGACCATCGCCGCCAGCGGCACTTGATCTACCGTCATGCCCTGGCGATTGAAGTGCACCGGGGCGTCCATGTGAGTGCCGCCATGCTCGGGTGCCGCGTATTTTGCCGCCGCATAGAAATAGCCGCCCGCTTCCATCCCGTAATGCTCGAACTCGTGCGTGAACGGATGCTCGGTCGGCCAGTAAATCGTCGACGCGTCGAACGGGTACGTCAGGTCGACAATCTTCGTGGGATCGATTGGAGCAGGTGTCCCGCCCGCGGCGAAGGCTGATTTTACGACACACGCCACCACCAGGAGGCCGAGCGCGAGCGACTGCAGTTTCATCGAATTCCCTTTCCGCTTTCGCGATTGTGAATGCCCGACGTGGTTACCATCCGATCGCTTGCGCCGGCATCACCACCGCCATCTGGCCGCGCGGATCGGCTCCGCCCTGCAACAGACGCCGTGCGGGATCGAACTGGATACCCAGCACATGGCCCTCGCACCACGGCGGGCGCGCTTCCACTTGATGACCGCGCGCGATCAAATCGTTGCGGACGCTCTCCGCGATCCGATCCTCGACCCGCAGCACTCCCGGCCGCGTGTTATGCGGGTAAAAGGTCGAGGGAAAATGCGCCGTGGAGAAGCGCGGCGCCTCGATCGCCGTCCTGCACGTCCATCCCGAAGTCGATCAGATTGAGGAAGAATTGCAGCGTCCATTGATCCTGCTGGTCGCCGCCGGGCGTGCCGAACGACAGGAACGGATCGCCGTTGCGGGTCGCCAGCGAAGGCGTCAAGGTCGTCCGCGGACGCTTGCCCGGCTGCAGCGCGTTGGCGTGATGCTCGTCGAGGAAAAACGTCTGCATTCGCGAGCCCAGCGGGAAGCCGAGCGTGTCGATCACCGGTGAGCTCGGAATCCAGCCGCCGCTGGCCGTGACCGCGATCATATTGCCGCGGCCATCGGCCGCCGTCACATGAATCGTACCCGGCCCCCATGAGCGGGCGTCGGCGCCGTTGGCGTTGAGCAAAGCACGCATTGCGATTCGGGTCGCCGGGCCGCTGATCCATCGAGGCGTGGCGCGGATCGATCAACGCGCGACGGAGCTCCGAATATCTTTCCGCGAGCAAACCTTCGAGCGGGACCGGGGTGAACTCCGGGTCGCCGTAGTATTGCTCGCGATCGGCGAACGCGAGTTTCGCGGCCTCTACCAGGTGATGAATGTAGTCGGCGGAATTGTGGCCCATCGCCTGCAAGGTCGAAGCCTTCGAGCAGGCGCAGTTGCTGCAGAAAGACGGGGCCTTGCGACCATGGCTGGCACTTGTGCACCGTGACGCCGCGATAGTCGGCGCTGACCGGCGCTTCGATTTTGGTCGTGAACGCGGCGAGGTCGCTCTCCGCGACCAGGCCGCCGTTGGCGTCAGACCACTTCACAATGTCGCGTGCGATATCGCCGCGATAAAAGCGATCGCGCGCAGCGTCGATCGCAGCTTCGCGTCCACGATTGCGCGCGGATGCTTCGGCATCGACAAGGCGCCTGAAAGAATTTCGCGAGCGCCGGATTACGGATAATGTCGCCGGTATGCGGCAGCTCGCCACCCGGCATATAAATGGCCGCGGTGGTCGGCCATCTCTCGCGAAATTTCTTCGCATTGAAGCGAATCGACGCGGTGCCGATCAGCCCCGACAAGTCCTGCGGTGTCTCGCCATCACCGGCCAATCCCGGATGCATCGGGATGCCGTCCTCGCAGAGTGCCATCGCAGGCGCGACGACTTCCCCGAGCGACATCGTGCCGAACTCTCGCAGCGCCGTCGCGAGCGCGTCGAAGGCCGCCGGTACGCCCGCTGCGAGCAGGCCTTCGGGTGGAATCAGCTTCATGCCAAGGCTGCGGTAATGGTCGAGAGTCGCGCGCGCCGGAGCGGTCATGTTGCCGTTGATTGCGACCACTCGGCGCGCATTTGCCAGATAAATGAGCATTGGCGCTTCGCCGCCAATCGTATGCATATGCGGATTCACGACGCCTTCAACCAGCGTCGCGGCCACCGCAGCATCGATCGCATTGCCACCCTTGGCGAAAATGCGCGCGCCTGCGGCGGCCGAAAGATAATGCTCAGTAGCCACCATCGCCTCTCGGCCCATCACCAGCGGATACCAGGTCGTCATCGCGTTTTCCCCATTCCGTCGCCAAAAATTACCATTAAACCGCCCCTTATCGGTGACCCGACCCGAATCGTGCGGTCATCGTCTGTAATCGTGTAGCAAACGTCGCGCACGATAGCACGGCCGCGCTTTCGCATTTCGCCGGATACTTCATACGCTCGCGAAATTGGCACGTTGGCGACAATAAGACGGTAAATGAACAAATTTTGAAACCAACAGAAAACGTCTAACTATCGGGCCCGAGAATTGCTATAATCTGTCTTGGGTCTTGCATTAGTCTGATGTCGCTGGTTGGGCGGATAAGGCGGTTAGACACATATGGAAACAATAAACCCTGAATCACTTGTCGGTCGTCATTGTCGATTGCTACGAGCGGTGCGCGACAATTCCGGGCGCAGCCGCTTCACCGAAGAGCCGTTGATCGTGCGCGAAGTCGATAACCTTGGCCGGCACATGTTGCTCGTCCAATTCGACGATGGCAGCACGACATTTCTCTTCCCGACCGAAGTCTCCGTCAATAATTAGTTCGCTGCTGTCGGTTCAGCTTGGCTTGGCGCCGAGCTGACTATGCTCGTGGTGATCGTCGCACGAGTGGTGATTCGTCGCGGGCGGAGCGGTGAAGGATCCTCGCTGGCTATCCGAACCGGCTTGATCTCAATGAGATCTACGTTGCGCCGGGCGAGGTCCTCTCAGTCGCGATGACCCGCGCCCTTGCGGGAACGTTCCGCGACGACGATTTGCACATGCTGGTCGGTACTGGCTTTTGGCCAGTACCCGCTAGTCGTCCAGAACTGACAAATTTAGTGTCGAGCTATGCCAGCGGCTCGAAGTCAAATTCCGGCCACATCGTTTTCGTCAGGTTCAAGCGCCGGGTATGATTGCGAAGCGCGCGCAATGATCCTTTGCCGCAGGCGGCGCGCGTAGGAGTCGTCATGCCGATCTACATCGTAGGAGTCCGCCGCACGGAGAAAGGACATCAAAGCCTGAAGGAGTTCTCGAGCGTGATGGGTCGCGCAGCGAGAATCCGCGAAGCCCACGGCGGCAAATTGATTAATGCTTACGCGACCTTTGGGCGTTTCGATTACGTTGCCATCATGGACTTCCCGAATGGCACCGCGATGCAACGTGCCATGACCACGATGCTCGCCGAGGGTCTCTTCACTGTGGAGATCTCGGAAGCGATGCCCATCGACGAGTACGTGGCGATGTTGAAAGAAGACGAAGTCGAACGTTAGGCGCTCCGACCGCCCTTATAGCGTTCTGCCGCAATTCTAGCTTCCGGTGGGCAGAAGTTCTCTATCCTCTTTCGGCATTCAGGAATTCGCGCGTTAAATGCAGCGCGGCAGATCGTTTTGGCGTCCATGATCTCGCCTCGTGCAATCATCCGCAGCGCCTCGTCGAGCGGTACGCGATCGACATTGATGACCTCGTCGTGATCGAGTTTACGTTCAGTGCCAGACAAGTCGCGGGCGAGAAATAAGCGTGATTCGCTCGTCGCAGAAGCTCGGAATGGTGACTATCGTCCCTAACTGATCCCATCGCCGCGCCACCAATCCCGCTTCCTCACGCAACTCGCGCTCGGCGCAAAGCCGCGGCGTCTCGCCCCGGTTGATACATCCGGCGGGGATCTCCTTGAGCCAACCACCGACCGCGTGACGGTACTGAGTCAGCAGCGGAATTGCGCCGTCGCTGTCAATCGCAACGATTGCGCTGGCGCCCGGATGGCGAATGACGGCGAGATCGATCGTGACGCCGTTGGGCAGCGCGGCGCGCTCGACGCCGACATCGACAACGCCGAGCTTCAGAACGGGACGACGATGATGGTCCATAAGCAGCAAGCATGCGGCGCGCGGGCGCGGCAGGCAAGACCGAGCGCCATCAAGCGAGCATTAGGTTGATCGATGCCACACAATCGGATTGGCGTTGCGCAACGCCGGTGTCCTCCACCTTGGATATTAGCGTTGCTCATATCATCGAGATTGCGTAAGCTAGCCGGCCATCGCGCGTGAATTAAGCCCGACTAATTCGAGCGCTCGGCGGCGGGAGGGTCAGCTAATCAATCTCACGCGCCTGTGATAAGGGTTGGACCGAAATTGACGGGCACTGATTTTCGGAGGTTTTGGATGATGGTCCGTTTTGGCTCCGCACTAACGATGTCGATGGCGCTCGCCGCCCTCCTGATGCTGGCCGGATGCGAAGGCGCGCCGACCAAGGCGCGAGGGGACAACACGGCCTTGATGCTGATCGGCTACCAGCTCGACTACCTCGAGCCGAATGGCCGTTTACCGGTGGCTCAGGATCAGGTTGCACCGATGATTCAAGCCACTAACGCGATCGTCGAGGCCGCGACCAAAAACTCGGTCGGCGTGTTCTACGTCGTGGACGATAGCAGTCCCTTCACCTTCCTCAGTAATTGGCATCGCCACCAGGCGACGCCGCGCTTGTGGGCGGGCTCGCAGAAGGATGAAAGAGCGGCGGTCCTGGCCGGACCGACCTTCGCCAAACAGCATCGCGACGCGTTCTGCAATTCGGCGCTGGAACCGTGGCTGAACGAGCAGTACGTCGGACATTTGGTGGTCGGCGGCGCCTACGCCGATCGCTCGGTGCTCGCCTCGGTGAAGACCGCGTTAAAGCTGGGCTACAAGGTGACAGTGGTGAGCGATGCGCTCGCCGGCGCGACGGCGGAATCTCGCGATCAGGCGCTGCAAGCGCTCAAGGATGCGGGCGCTAACGTCGAAACCAGCCAGCAAGTGGCTTCCGAGTTAAAGCCTAACCCGACGCTCGGATTGATTGGGCCGCTGACCGGAGCGTGGTGGCTGCTCAAAAACGACAAGCCAGCTACCGCCCACGAATAGACCGATAGCCGCGACTCGTGAGTGGCCGTCGGCGGCTGATAAATCGTTCGCAAGTAACGAAAAGGCGCCGTATGCAGATTCAGTCGTGTACGGCGCTCGTGTTCATGTCGTTGAAGCGACGATCGTGACTTCACCGGCTCGTCCAGAGGCAGGCGGCGTCCGGAGCATCGAAAGAGTTCAGCGGTCTAAATCAATGGGAGTCCGGCGGGCTTCTGCGCGGACTCGCCGAGATATCGTCCGCGACGATGTTCCGCGAGACGATATTCGTTAGGACGATTTCGATAGATCTGGGCTCGGCCAGCGAGCGCTCAACGTCTCAATTTCGCCAACATCGCCGCGATTCGATCGAACGCAGAGTTGAGGTTTTCGATCGACGTCGCGTAAGACAGCCGCACGTGATGAGGCGCACCGAAATCGTTGCCGCCGACCAAAGCGACGTTAGCCTCGTTGAGGACCAGATCGGCGAATGAATTACCATCGCTGATCGTTTTGCCGTTCAGGCTGAGGCCAATCAGTTCGGAAATATTCGGGAAGGCGTAGAAAGCGCCTGCGGGCACATTCGGGAGTCGAAAGCCGGGCAGCTTGCGCACGCGCTCGACGACCAATTCGCGACGCCTCCGGAACTCCGCCATCATCGTTTTGATTTCGTCCTGCGGTCCGGTCAAAGCCTCGATCGCCGCCGCCTGCGTGATCGAATTGGGATTGCCACTGTTCTGGCCCTGCAGGCGCGACGCCGCCGCGATCACTTCCTTCGGGCCGGCGGCAAAGCCGATACGCCAGCCGGTCATCGCATAGGCCTTCGAGAGCGAGTTCAGGGCGAAACCTTTGGCCTTGAGCCGCGGCTCGATCTGGAAGATGTGCGGGACCGCGCCGTCGTAAACGATGTGCTCGTAAACGTCGTCGGAGAGCACCCACAGGTCGGCCTCGAGCAGGATTTTCGCCAGCTCGCCGAGCTGACTCGGCGAGTACACCGCGCCGGTCGGATTCGAGGGTGAATTGAGGATGATGCCGCGAGTTCGCGGGGTAATCGCGCGGCGCAGAGTCGCCGGATCGAGGTTGAAGCCGCGATCCTCGGGACATTCGACCAGCTTGGCCTCGGCCCCGGCGAGGTTAACCATCGCGACGAAACTCACCCACGCGGGCGTCGGAATGATGACCTCGTCGCCCTCGTCGAACAGCGCCGCAATGATGTTGGCCTCGGCCTGCTTGCCGCCGGCAGACGCCATGATCTCACGTGATGTCGTAGTCGAGCCCGTTCTCGCGCTTGAGCTTGGACTTGATCGCTTCTTTCAGGTCGCGCGTGCCGGTGACCGGCGTGTACTTGGTCTGCCCGGCGTCGAGCGCGCGCCGCGCCGCATTCTTGATGCGTTCCGGAGTGTCGAAGTCGGGCTCACCGGCGGCGAGCGAGATGACGTCGACGCCCGCGGCTTTGAGTTCGGTGGCGCGGGTCTCGGCCGCCATCGTGGCGGAGGGCTTCAGGGCGGCGATACGGCGATTGAGCTTGATCATTTGATACCGTCGCGCCGCGCATCGGCAGGCGGCGCGAGGCAAGATTGTAGCGGTCATCCGCGCGTGACGAAACCTTCCGCGGCATTCGGCAGTGTCTCATTTTGAATGGCCGCAGCAGTTTTCAGAGTTTGATGAATTTACGGAGTTTGCCATACTTGAGGCGATGTCCCGAGGACAAAAAGGCCAGAAGCGCCCTGCCCATGTCACCGGGAACGCCGTCCGCGTGATTGCAGTTCGCGACGGGCGAGATCGCGGAAGACCCGCCAGAGGTCGGAAAGGAATATGCTCGCAAGGGCGGGCTGGCGCGCGCTGCGAAACTGAGCAAACAACGGAGATCGGATATCGCGCGACAGGCTGCGTTGGCGAGATGGAGTCAGGCGAAATGAGAGACGGAAGTGAGCCAGAGTCTCGATGTTTACGGTGTTAGAGTCACGTAAAGCTCTCTCGCGCTCTCCCAAACGCCGAAGCCGAAAGCGCTGAAGCAACTGCGGCCGAACAAACCCGCCATCCACGGAAATTCCCTCATCTCCGTGAAGTCTATTTCACAGTTCACATCGACTCCCAAAAACCTCACTTGGCCCTCAGTATACTTTCCGGGTAACTGCCTGGGTCTCCCTGTTTGTATGAACCTAATCCAAAAAAGTTGGTGTCCTGTAGATTGGAAAACCATTTTTCGTAGCGAGGATACAGAGAAATATGATCGGCTCCCGTATCGAAGAGTAGCGATACCTCCAAATTTAGTTTAGGACGAAGAAATGTGACGGTGACGATCGGCAGCCACTTTCCAGCTACGACTTCAATAAATGGAATAACATGCTCAAATGACTTATCGGGCATACATTAATCTATGTAACAACATAGATTAGCCTTTGCGATTGTGGTGAGGGTGCTATGACCCTCGTAACGAAGGCGCTCTTAAGCCCGTGTTTCTCGGCCGCTTCCTCTAAATCGGCAGGCTCCATTGAATGCGCGACTAACGTTTCACCTTCAACAAGAATCCATTGGTCTGGATACAGCGAGTACAATTCCTGAGCGTGCGTAGCAACCCAACGAGCGGAACGGTCATCGTAAATCTTGGGCGAATCTGTTTTAGGTAAGTCTTCCCGCGTAAATAAGCTCGCCGCATGATGCGCAACAATTAAAAATGTCCCACTAACCGAGGCTATCCTGATGGTATCGTCACAAAATTCTTTGGTCGCTCGCTTGGGGTGTATCGTTTCAGACTCATAAGAGAGTCCATCGTCCCCTTCTGGAAACCAACGATATTGATGCGCTTCCATTTATTCGTTGTCTCCCAGATACTCAGTATTCGCCGCCTTCAATTTTTTACGTAGCGTCGAAGCCTTTTCTTTCGCTCGCTCTATCAGGTTCTCTAAACTCGCCAAGTCCTTATCATCCATCGCTACGAAGAATTCTTTGTGCTCCGCAGCCTCGTGATATGTGAGCTTAAGTAGATGGACAATTACCGCACCGTGCGGGTCTTGCTTCGGATCATCTTGGAATATATATCTTAGGTCTGTAAGAATCTTGCTGCCTGGATATAAGGTGCGCTGGTAGTCTGTGAAAATAACGAGCGTCTTCGAGGCAATAGCTAGAGACTCGATGCTGAGAATCCGTGTAAGTCTGCGCTTGGATTCTTCGGATGACGCGATCGAATTATAGGTAGCAATGGCTTCGGCGACATCGTCGACGAACGATTCCAACGGAGCGGTGCGCGACACTCTCACAACGTAAAGAGAGATGACCGCAGTCCCGATCTGATCGAGATCGGTTTTTGACACTTCCTGCAACACGACAGAGTCGGGCAATCGCGAGGGTAATCCGAGGTTCGGTCGTAGAGCTTCCAAAGCCACAACAAGTTGATCGAATGCCTCAGGCCGAAGCCCCAGTAGCTTCGAAAGACCCTCGCGACTGCGCTGTGGAATCGTTAGCTTCGCCACAATCCAGACTCTCCAGCACGCTATATACGGCTAAACCGTATCAAACCTGACGCCACAGTACATGCCAGCGTTCGCAGGAATCAATAGTCAACAAACGTTGATTCTCGCCTCTGCCCACTCCGACCGCCAGGTGAATGGAATCACTTTTTTGGCAAAGGGGCTCAACAGATTCTTTAGGGGAATGACGGGAATTTGGACATTAAAATTCAACACTCGTGTATTGAACTTAGTGCTTGACACTCAAATTGAGAAACTACGCGGTATTCCAAGCACTGGTTCCGTTTGAGCCTTTTGACGGAATCTGCTGGAGCATCCGGTGTATTCCCGCTACTGAAGGCGGCACCTCAGATGACGATAATCGGAAGGGCCGTGGGACGCTGTTTGCGCGAGCCAGCTTTGCAGGGTCAGTCGATTTTGAGCTTCACGCGCAAACGATTCATCACCGATTCGGGCACCAGCTCGGGCAGCCGCTTGCCGTAGCCAGCGACCTCCTTGATCAGGCGCGACGCGGTGAAAAACAGCTTGGGATTGGCGAAGAGGAAGACCGTTTCGATCGTGCTGATCATCTGCTTGTTCATCTGCGCCATCTGCAATTCATAGTCGAAGTCGGTGACTGCGCGCAGACTCCGGATGATGACGGCGGCGCCGATACGTTCGGCGTAATCCACTGAGAGGCCGCTGAATTTATCGACGCGCGCCCGCGGCTCGAGGTCCTTGATGCAGTCGCGAATCATCTCGACCCGTTCGTCGGGCGTGAAGAGGGCCGAGTCCTTGTGCGGATTGTAGGCGACGGCGACGATCACTTCGTCAAAGAGCGCGACGCTGCGCCGGATGATATCGACGTGACCGTTGTGGATCGGGTCGAAGCTGCCCGGGTAGATGGCGATGGACTTGGTGTGTTCCTTCGATTTGTTGGTCATGCCGGGCCGTTCCGCCTAATTCGGCGCCTGGTCGAAGCGCCGGTAGAGGGCGATGCGATGATCGCCGAGAGTTGCTTGGTTTACACGTTCCAGGCCCGCCGGTGCGAGTGCCGGTGCGCGGCCCGCCTGCCGCACCACGATCCAGCCGCGCCGAACCGCCAATTCCATTTCAACCACTGCCGCGAGCACGGCCGCGCTAAGGTCATTGGCGTAGGGCGCATCGACGAAGACCAGATCGAAGCGCTCATGCGCCGCGTCCAAGTCCGTCAGCGTCTGCATCACGTCAGCCGTCAATACCCGCCCAGCGTCGATGAGGCCGAAGACCTTGAGATTCTTCGCGATGGTGGCTGCGGCCGCGCGCGACGAATCGACAAACGTCACGTGCGCCGCGCCGCGCGAAAGCGCTTCGAGTCCGAGCGAACCGCTGCCGGCGAAGAGATCGAGCACTCGCGCACCGGTCAGATCGAAGCGTGCATCGAGGCGCGAGAAGATCGACGATCGCACGCGTGCCGTCGCCGGCCGGGTCTCGAGTCCGCGCGGCGCACTGATGCGGCGTCCGTGAGCATTGCCGGCAATCACACGCATGAGGTTGAGCGACCCGCTCGGCGCTTCAGCGGAGGCAAATCGACCGCAAGTAAATCGATCAGACATTCAACCAATAACATCCCGGTAACCTATCGCGACGCGCACCTGATCGCCGCGGCGATTCGCGCTATAAGGCGTCTCAACGGGCGCGCCGATCTCACCTCACCGCTCTAGCGAAGTTTGGCGCTCAACTACAACCGGATTCCCGTTCGCCGCGGCAGCGGGACCATAGCCCAGTAGTGCCGCCAGCCGCAAGTTTGCGTGCTCTGTCGGTATGTCGCTTACATGTATGGCGCTTCAGCGAAAGGGCGGTTGTCCGATGACTCTGTGGCTCGGCGGAGAGAGTTAACGGCGTCCGCGCTTGCGCACGGACGGTGGTGGGCGGCGGATGGACGGGGGCGGCGGCATGCTCATGCGGCGAATGTCGATGAACAACTGGATGCTCGCGGCCATCCCGAGCGCCCATACGATGATCCAGACGCGGCGAAACTTTACCATCAGGGCGGGCGCAGCCGCGGCGTCGATGCCGTTAATGCGGAAATACCATTCGGAGACGCGATAAGCTCCAAGCATCAGGGCGAGCACGACCACTACCTGAAGGACCGAGAGCAATGCGCCGGGCGTTGATTTCGCCGAGCGCAGAAAGGCCCGAACCGCCAGGAGCCATCCGATCCAGATGACAATTAGTGCGGCGCCAATCGCGGCCGCTACCAGATAAAAATTCATGCAGTCTGATGCGCCCATGCGCGGGTGGAATCCTGCGCGAGCTGCGACCCCAACGCAAGCGCGCTCTCGCCTTCACGATTGACGCACCACGCGCCACGATAACTCGATTATCGGTGTGTAAGCGGTGTGTCCATGAACGGTGGATTGATGAGGGCAGGGCGAATTGACAATGCCGTGGCGCGCCAGTTACCGTTCATTGTGCGCCTGCCGTTCGGACCATTCAGAAAAATTACGAAGTCGAGGAAGCGGTGTCGGTAATCGCGGTTATCCCCGCGCGTTTCGATTCGACGCGGCTGCCGGGCAAGGCGCTCGCCGAAATTGGCGGTGTGCCGATGATCGTGCGGGTGTGGCGGCAGACGCGGCAGGCGCGATCGCTCGAACGGGTAATCGTGGCGACCGACGATGAGCGGATCGCGCGGGCAATACGCGCGGTCGGTGGCGAAGCGGAGATCACCGCGACCACCCATCAGAGCGGGACCGACCGTATCGCGGAAGTGGCGGGGCGCATTGACGCCGAGATTTATCTCAACGTACAGGGCGATCAGCCGTTTATCGCGCCCGCCGATCTCGATGCGCTGGCGGCGCCAATGATCGCCGATCCGTCGCTCGCAATGGCGACTTTGGCGACTCCGATAATCGATGACGAAGAGTGGTATAATCCTAACAAAGTAAAGGTGGTGTGCGACGCTCGCGGCGACGCGCTCTACTTCTCGCGCAGTCCGATTCCGTTTGCGCGCGACGGCGGCCGGTCGGCGCTGGCGCGACGGCATATCGGCGTTTACGGCTATCGGCGCGATTTCCTGTTGGCCTTCGCGGCGTTGGAGCCGGGCGTACTCGAACAGATCGAGAAGCTGGAGCAATTGCGCGCGCTTGAGCGCGGCTATCGCATCCGGGTGGTGGCGTCGGTAGCGCCCTCGCTCGAAGTAGATACGCCCGAGGATCTGGCGCGGGCAAATCAGGTGGCGGTGGCGAATCATTAACCGGGGAGGGACGTACGGTGGAACGCGGCAAGACCAAATTTATTTTCGTCAGCGGCGGAGTGGTTTCGTCGCTGGGCAAGGGGCTCGCGGCGGCGTCCCTGGGGGCGTTGCTGGAGGCGCGCGGGCTCAGCGTCACGCTGCTCAAAATGGACCCGTACATCAATATCGATCCGGGCACGATGAGTCCGTTACAGCATGGCGAAGTCTTCGTCACCGACGACGGCGCCGAGACCGACCTCGATTTGGGGCATTACGAGCGCTTCGTGAATACCACGATGGGGCGTCGCAACAACTGCACGACCGGGCAGATTTACGACACAGTAATTCAGAAGGAACGGCGGGGCGATTATCTCGGCGCGACGGTGCAGGTGATTCCGCATATCACCGATGAGATCAAGCGGCGGATTCAGCTTGCGGCCGAGGGCAGCGACATTTGTATCGTGGAGGTCGGCGGGACGGTCGGCGATATCGAGAGCCTGCCGTTTCTGGAAGCGGTGCGGCAATTTCGCTGGGACCTCGGGCGCGAAAACGTGCTCTATGTGCACCTGACGCTGGTGCCGTTTATCCCGGCGGCGGGCGAACTCAAGACCAAACCGACGCAGCACAGCGTGAAGGAATTGACCGGCCTCGGTATCCAGCCCGACGTCCTGCTATGCCGTTGCGATCGCGCGCTCGAGCAGCGCTTTCGCGCGAAGATTGCGCATTTCTGTAACGTCGAGGAGAACTGCGTAATCGCGGCGATCGACGTCAAGACGATCTACGAAGTGCCGATCAAGTTTCACGAAGAGGGCTTCGATCAACGCGTCGTCGAGAAGCTCAACATCTGGACTGGGCAGCCGAATCTGACCAAGTGGCGCCGCCTGATCAAAACCGCGCAGAATCCGAAGGTGACCGTCAATATCGCGGTCGTCGGCAAGTACGTGAACCTGGTCGATTCCTACAAGAGCCTGCACGAGGCAATCGCGCATGGGGCGATCGCGAACGAGGCAAAGGTCGAAATCGATTACGTCGATGCCGAGGAGCTGGAAAAGGGCGACGTCGGCAAGCGGTTGGCCAACGCCCATGCGATTATAATTCCGGGCGGTTTTGGCGAGCGCGGCATCGAGGGCAAGATCAATGCGGTGCGGTATGCGCGCGAAAACGGCGTGCCGATTTTGGGGATTTGCCTGGGTCTGCAGGTGATGGTGATCGAGCACGCGCGCAACATTCTCGGCATCAAGCGGGCGAATTCACGCGAGTTCGACGACAAGACGCCCGACGCGGTGATCGACATGATGGAATATCAGAAGGACGTCGCGAACAAGGGCGGCACGATGCGGCTGGGCTCATATCCGTGCGCGATCCGGTCGGGGTCGCTGGCGGCGTCGCTCTATCGGCGCAATGCGATCGCGGAGCGCCATCGCCATCGCTACGAAGTGAACAACAGCTATCGTGCGGCGCTGGAAAAGGCGGGCTTCAAGGCGACCGGCACTTCGCCGGACGATTCGCTGGTCGAGATCATGGAGCTGTCGAACCATCCGTGGTTCCTCGGCTGCCAGTTCCATCCGGAACTGCGGTCGCGTCCGCTCGATTGTCATCCGCTGTTTCGCGGACTTATTCGTGCGGCAGTCCAGCGGCGCGCGGCGCAGGCGCCGGAACGCTCGAAGGTGCGTGAGCTGCGATCGGTTTCATGAAGGTCACTTCCGTAGATGCGGGTGGCGTTATCTTTGGCGGACCGCGTCTGGTCGCGATCGCCGGTCCCTGCGTGATCGAGAGTGCCGACTCGGCGTTGCGCCACGCGGAGCGCTTGTCCGCGATCGCCCGCACCACCGGCGTGCCAATCGTCTTCAAGTCGTCGTTCGACAAGGCGAATCGCACCAGCCACGGCTCGTTTCGCGGCCCCGGAATCGAGGAGGGGCTGCGCATCCTGGAACGGGTCAAGCGCGAGACCGGGATGGCGGTGCTCACGGATATCCATGAGCCGTCGCACGCGATCGCGGCAGCGGCGATCGTCGATATCCTGCAGATTCCGGCGCTGCTCTCGCGCCAGACCGATCTTGTAGTCGCGGCCGCCGCAACCGGCTGCGCCGTCAATCTCAAGAAGGGGCAATTCCTGGCGCCGTGGGACATGCAGGCGGTCGTGCGCAAGGCCGAGACCGCCGGGAACCGGAAACTGATTTTGACCGAGCGCGGATTTTCATTCGGCTACAACAACCTGGTCTCCGATATGCGCTCGCTCGTGATTATGCGCGCGATGGGCTATCCGGTGGTCTTCGACGCGACCCATTCGGTGCAGTTGCCGGGCGCGGGCGACGGTGGCGAGAGCTCAGGCGGGCGGCGCGAATTCGTCGCACCGTTGGCGCGGGCGGCGGCGGCGGTCGGCGTCGATGCGATCTTCATGGAGGTCCACGAAGACCCCGATCGCGCGCTCAGCGACGGTCCGAATTCGTATCCGCTCGCAATGGTCGCCGCGCTGTTGGGCGATTTGCGGCGAATCGACGAGTTGCAGCGTGAGAGCGCCGCTCGCACCTGACCTCGCCGGCGTTGTCGTAATCGCCAGAGCGGCGTATCGTAGGAAAATTCATCGCGGTTCGGCGCTCAATCCCACTATTGTTTACACTAAAAATGCCGGTTGCTAGCTTTCACTTCGGCGGGGGACCCCAATGAGTCCACGGCGCATTGCGAAGGCCCTGGCATTGTTTGGCAGCGTGGCGCTGGGTGTGATCCTGATCGTCACGATCTGGGTCGTCAGGCACCGTCGGCCCGAGCAGAAGCTCGCGTCGGCGGCGGGACTGTTGCCGACCGCGCTATTGCATGCGCGCAGCTTCCATTGGACGCAGATGAAGGGTCAGGCGAGCCAATGGGTGTTGACGGCGAAGGATGCGAGTTATTCGGCCGATCGCACCACCGTTACGCTGAAGGATGCGAGCGTTTCGATGATTTCGACAGAAGGCAAGCAAGTCAGGCTCCAGGCGCCTGCGGCCTCGCTGACGATGGACGGCAATCATGTGAAGCGAGCGGAGTTGGACGGCGGTATCGTGGCCCATTACGGCGATTACACGCTGACCACCGATCAGGCCGTATTCACGCCCGATGACGACAAACTGAATGCGCCTGGGGCGGTCAAGATCGAAGGCGCCGGGCTGGTCGTCACCGGAATAGGGATGACCGGACATACGAAGACTCAGACATTCGAATTGCTCAAGGAAGTGAATACCCAGATTGTACCCAAGACCAAGGGCGACAACGCCAAAGTTTCCTGACTCGGTGAAGCGCAAATTATTGATTCTGACGGCGGCAGGTTGGGTCATTGCGATGAGCCCGCTGGCTCCGACGGGGTTTGCCAAGGCTCAGGACGCCACCGCCACGCCGGCTCGCACTGTCGAAATGCCACCGCCGACCGGAGAGGTGTCGCCGCCGACCGGCGCAGATCTGCCGCCCGCGGCCGACACAGTTTCGGCGCCTTCACCATCGAACAACGCCACTCCTCCCGCCGCCGTTATGGCGACGCCCGAGGCCGCAGCTCCGTCGGTCGCAACTGGCGGTAAGAAGGCGGCCTCGGTTACGGGCAAGGAAAAAAACAAGGACAGTCAAGCCGATTCCTCGCCGTTCGGGGGCTTCGAGAGCAGCTCGAATCACGGACCGATCAATATCAAGTCGGAAACAATGCAGTTCGATTACAAGAACAACGTGGTAGTATTTTCAGGTCATGTGCACGCTGAACAGTCCGGCAGCGAATTGACCTCCAATACATTGCACGTGCAAATGAATAAGCAGAGCCAGATTCAGGAAATGATCGCGGACGGCAACGTGCGCATGAGCCAGGGTCAACGCTGGGCGACCGGCGATCATGCCGTGCTGGACGAAAACCTGCACACGCTGGTCTTGACCGGCAGCCCGGTGGTACATGACGGAAAAGATCAGATTGCGGGGACGAAGATCACGGTCCATCTGAAGACCAGCGTCAGCGAAGTCACCGATCCGAAGGCGGTGATCTTCCCTCACGAGTCGAAAACACCGAATAATAGTGGTACGGCGACCGACCCGGCTACCTGAGGCGGGCGGTCATAGCGCGATGGGTTAATGGCGCTCGAAGTAAAACTCGGACAAGACCTGCGGCTGCGTCAGCAGTTGGTGATGACGCCGCAACTCCAGCAGGCGATCAAGATCCTGCAGCTTTCGCTGCCCGAGCTGGAGGCGGTGGTGCAGAGCGAGCTCGACGCCAACCCGATGCTCGAGCCGCTCGATCAAAGCGTCGCGGAGGGTGCCGCCAACAGCGAGACCAACGAAACTTCGGAGGCGGGCGCCGAGCCGGAACCGCTTCAGCCCGAGCCGGAACTGAATGGGGATGGCGGCGGCACCATCGGTGAAAGCGACTGGGACCCGGTGACCGAGGACCGCGCCCCGGAAACGGTGGCCACCGAAGCGCCGGACGCCACCGTCGAGATTCGCGAGCTCAATCAGCTGGAAAAGCTCGACTGGCGCGAATACCTCGAAGACTATTCGAACAACTGGCAAGGCGAGGCGCCCGACTCGGACGATGATCGCCGGCAAACGCTCGAAAACACCCTGACCCGCAAGAGCTCGCTCGAGGACCACTTGATGTGGCAGTTGCGGCTCTCCAACCTCGACGAACTCGATCAGCGGGTCGGCGCGACCATCATCTACAATTTAAGCGACGATGGTTACCTCGAGACTCCGCTCGAGGAGCTGGCCGCGCAACTCGAATGCGATCCGGAGCGCGTCGAGCGCGTCCTGAAACGAGTGCAGCGGCTCGACCCGCCGGGGGTCGGAGCGCGCGATCTGCGTGAATGCCTCCACGCGCAGTTGACCAACCTCGGGATGGAAGAATCGCTCGCCGCACGGATCGTCCTCAATCATCTGGGCCTGCTCGAGAAGCATCGCTACAACGAAATCGCCAAGTTTCTCGGCATCACGCTCGACATGGTCCGCGAGGCGCAAAAGGTTATCTCGCTGCTCGAGCCCAAGCCGGGCCGCGATTACGGCGGACAGGAGCCCGCCTATATCGTGCCGGACGTTTACATCCAGAAGGTCGGCACCGAATTCATGGTGACGCTCAACGAGAGCGCGGTGCCGCGCCTGCGACTAGCGAATTACTACCAGCGGGTGCTCAACGATAATGCGGCTACCGCCGAGACCAAGGAGTATTTGCAAGAGCGGTTGCGATCGGCGCGCTGGCTGGTGAAATCGATTTTCCAACGCCAGCAGACCATCTTCAAAGTCGCCAACTCGATCGTAAAGTTTCAGCGTGCCTTTTTCGAGCATGGCGTCGGCCAGTTGAAGCCGCTGGTTCTTAAGGACGTGGCCGAAGATATCAACATGCACGAGTCAACGATCAGCCGGGCCACGGCGAACAAGTACGCGCACACTCCGCAGGGTATCCACGAGCTCAAATTCTTTTTTACTTCGGGCGTCAAAGGCACCGACGGCGGCGACGTCAGCGCCGAGACAGTAAAGGAAAAGATTCGCGCGTTGGTCGTCGACGAAAAACAGGGTGATCCGCTTTCGGATCAGGCGATCGCCGACATTCTACGGACGGACCAGATCGATATTGCCCGGCGCACCGTGGCAAAGTATCGGCAAGCGCTGGGCATCCTGCCTTCGGGCCGCCGCAAGCGGCTGGGATAGCCTCGTCGAGAGGAAGGATGTAGGCGTTATGGCAAAAGCTATTGCGGGTAAGAGCGGTCGGATGGCTCCGCGGCCAAAATTCCGCCAGTGGTCGTGAATGTGACGTTTCGGCACATCGCGCCGACCGACGCGATTCGAACCTATGCGGAACGCAAGTTCTCGCATGTCGCCAAATTTTTGAAGCGCACCTGTGAGGTGCATCTGATTCTTACGGTCGATAAGTACCGCCAGCACGGCGAAGTCATCGTCAAGTCCGGGCGCCTGATCGGTGACCGCGCTCGAGGAGACGCACGACCTCTATTCGGTCATCGATTTGCTGGCGGACAAAGTCGGGCGCCGACTGAAGAGCCAACTGGGAAAATCCACGGACAAGAAACTGCGCGCGCCATCCACTGGAGAGATCCTGACCGCCGCCGAGGATTCAGCCTCCGCGAGCCGGATCAATCGCGCTTGAGCCGATGAAAATCACCGAAATTCTAACTCCGGATCTGGTCGTGCCGGATCTGCGGGCGCAAATAAAGCGGACATACTGCGCGAACTGGCCGGCTGTCTCGCGGCGCAGGTTTCCCGCTATCGAAGTTAATGCCTTGGCGGCGGTGCTCGCCGAACGTGAACGTCTCGGTTCGACTGCGATCGGTGACGGTATCGCGATACCGCACGGCAAGATAAAAAGCGCGACCAAGATCGTCGGTGCCTTTGGCCGCGAATGTCGCAGGAGTCGATTTCGATTCGCTCGACGGTGGTCTCACGCATCTGTTTTTCGTCCTCATCGCACCCGAAGATTCGACCAGCCTGCATCTGAAGGCCTTGGCGCGCGTGTCGCGCCTGCTCAAGGACAACGCTTTTCGCGAGCGGCTGCTCGCGGCCGCCGATGCGAATGATATTTACCGCTTGATTGTCGAAGAGGACGGCCGCTACTGACCTCGCACCCTACCACTCGTGCTTCAGCCGGGTGGCTGCCTCGCAGCCTGACTTGGCCAATGCGCGCGGCTCGCCCAACGAACCTTCCGCGCAAATAGAGATGACTTCGAATCCCAGCCCGACGCAGACTGAGCCGCGCCTGATCATCGTCACCGGCGTCTCCGGCTCGGGTCGCGTCTCTGCGATGCGCGTGCTTGAGGATCTCGGCTTTTACTGCGTCGATAATCTGCCAGTCGCCCTGGCGCCGACGGTCGTCAAGCTCGCGCGGGAGCGCGACCCTGCGATTGCCAACGTCGCACTCGGTATCGACGCCCGCGAGCGGATCTTCTTTCCCCAATGGCCGCAGGTGCTCGACGAGCTCAAGCGCGATGGCTTCGTCCCGGAGATAATTTTTCTGGACGCTTCCGACGACGTGCTTGCGCGTCGTTACTCCGAGAGCCGCCGTCCCCATCCGATGGCCGCGAGCGGAGCCAGCGTCGCCGACAGTATCCGGCTCGAACGACTGGCGCTGGCCGAGATGCGCGAGCGCGCCACGCGCATCATCGATACCACCACGCTGACGGTGCACGAATTGCGCGAGGTCATGACCGCTGCGGTCCTGCGGGCCAGCGGCGGTGCGCGCATGGCGATCGCGATCGTCTCGTTCGGCTACAAGTACGGACAGCCGGTCGGCCTCGACCTCGTGCTCGACGTGCGCTTCATCCCGAATCCGTTTTTCGTGCCGGAATTGCGCCCGCTCACCGGACTCGACGCGCGCGTCAACCAATACGTGATGGGGCACGGGGAGGCGCGCCGCTTTATCGACGAAGTCGGCCGCCTACTGGAATTTCTGCTGCCGCTCTATCAGCGCGAAGGCAAGAGCTACCTGACGATCGGCCTCGGCTGCACCGGCGGACGCCATCGGTCGCCGGTGTTGGCGCGCGAACTGCGGGAACGCTCTGGCGGGTGCCGGCTTCGACTCGCAGCGTCCGAGATCACGACATCGCCCGTTGAAATAGCGTAGTCGCCGCTCTCAGTTCATGATGCTGCCGGCATCCACATTGATCGTCTGTCCGCTGACGCCCGAAGACAAATCGCTGACCAGGAACAGCGCGACGCGTGCGACCTCGAATTCCGTAACCATCCGTTGCAGCGCCGCCGTCGAAGTAAAGCCCTTCTTGATTTGATCGTAGGGCACGCCCATCGCTTCGGCGCGTGCGCGGATTACGCGCTCGATGCGATCGCCTTCGACCGCGCCGGGGCAGATGCAATTGACACGGATCCCGTCGGCGCCCCATTCGCCAGCGAGCGTTTGAGTTAGTCCGATCATCGCCCATTTCGAGGACGCGTACGGCGATCGCAACGGATAGCCGCGCCGTCCCGCTCCCGAGGAGATCATCAGGATGTTGCCGGCGCGCTGCTTGACCATCGTGGGTATTGCGGCGCGAGACGCCAGCCACGCGCCGGTCAGGTTGATATCGAGGACCTCCTGCCATTCCGCGAGCGCCATTTCGGTGGTGCGCTTGGTCGGACCGGCGATGCCGGCGTTATTGACGAGGATATCGACACGCCCGAAGGCCTTCACGGTCTCTTCGACCATACGGGCACAATCGCTTTCTTTCGACACGTCGGCGCGGACCGCGATCGCGCTTACCCCGAGCTTTTCGACCGCCGCGCGAGTGTCGTTCAACGGGCCTTCGGAGCGGGCCGCAAGTGCGATCTTCATGCCCTCACGCGCATATAGCAATGCGATCTCCTTACCGATTCCGTAACCTCCGCCCGTGATCAGCGCGACCTTGTCCTTCAGTTCCTGCATCGCCGATTTACCTCTAGGGGGACTCGTACTCGCTTGCAGCAATCGGATTTTGAGGCCGAATCTAGCCCCATTTCGCGACCGATGACAAACGCATGATGCCCTTGAAGGGATTGTTTTGTTACGGCTGTTCTCCGGCCAATTTTGGCTTGTCACATATCTGGCCGCTCCGTATCATGGGCAACTCGTAACCATGGCTGCAGTTAGAGAAATCACCATGCCTCCGGGGAAAGCCGCTGGACAGCTCGTCGTTCCTGAATTTCCTGCGGATCGCAGTTCTGCTGTTACTGGTGGGCGGATCTATTTACCTACTGGCGGCTCATGCGGAATGGTTCGAAAATCCGCGGCTGATCAAGATCGAAATAAAGCAATTCGGGCGTATGGGGACCGATCGCCTACATTCTGCTATTCGCCGTCGGACCATCGTTCCTGGTGCCCGGCGCGGTGATGACGATCGCCGGCGGGCTCGCCTTCGGTGCTCTATGGGGGGCCGTATGGTCGTTGGTGGGCGCCGACCTGGGTGCGCTGGTCGCCTTCGGCGCGGGACGCTTTCTCGGCCACTCCTTCGTGCAAAAGTTCGTTGGCGAGCGCTTCCAGGCGCTGATGGGGCGGCTGGCCCGCAACGGCTTCTACATCATTCTGTATTTGCGGATTGTTCCGGTAATTCCCTACAACGCGCTCAATTTGCTGGCCGGCGCGTCGCCAATCGAGTTTCGCGACTACTTCTGGGCGAGCGCGATTGGCATCCTGCCGGGAACGATCCTGTTCGCGATCCTCGGCGACGCGCTGTGGCATCCGATGCAGCCGCGCTTCTTCGTTGCCATCGGCCTGATCCTCTGCTGCTTCGCCGCCGGCGAGATCTTCCGCCGCCGCAACAAGGTCGCCGTCGAAGTCTGAGTTCTCTGGGCACCTACGGCCCGTTTTCCAGTGCGCAAAGGTCGCGAAAAAACCGTACCAAGTCGCGTGATCGCAAGCCGGTTGCTTAATGAGGTCGGCGGTTCGCTTCGCGAGATTGAGGTCTCTTTCGAGGAGCCCCAGCAAGATCGACGCGGACATTGGAAATGCCGTTTTTGGATTAAAGGCTTAGGTAGACTACAGACTCGTTCAGGTTGGGGTGGAGACTCACTACAAGCCCTCCTGCTTGCTATTGAAGGTGCAAGGGTAGCTCTCGACAAGACCGGAAGCCGTTTCACTTGGCTGGAGACAGATCCGGACAAAGCCGGCTCTGGAATTCCCCGGTTTATTCCGACGCACCAAGGGCCGCGTTTCGAAGCGCGCGTGCTCCTGGCCATCGAGCGTGAAAGTAAGCGGTATTTTCAGAGAATTCTTGACAGCCGAAAGGCGAATATCGCAGCGTTCGAAGCAGAAGTTAAAGGGCGTCGAGAAACTTTGGCGCTGTTAGAGGAAGCGTTAGTGCGGCGGAAGGCGGGAGCCGCTGAATGGCAATCACATCTCAAAGCGTGGAAGCCTGAAAAGACCACAACGGGCGGGCATCATCGATGACGCCCGCCCGCCTCTGAATTGTGAGTTGAACGATGTGCGCCGGATCAGGTGCCGGTTTCCCAGCTCGTCAGATATTTCTTCTGCTCGGCCGACAGCGTGTCGATCTTGATGCTCATCGCGGCGAGCTTGAGGCTCGCGACTTCCTCATCGATCGCCAGCGGTACGTTATGCACCTCAACCGGCAGCGGATCGATCGTCGCCGTCCAGCGCGCGGCGAGTGCCTGGGTCGCGAAACTCATGTCCATCACCTGCGCGGGATGGCCTTCGGCGCACGCCAGATTCACCAGCCGGCCCTGGCCCAGAATGTAGAGCGTGTGGCCGTTGGCGAGCAGGTAGCCGTCAACGTGATTGGTGACGTTGCGATTGATCTGTTTGGCCGAATCGTTGAGGTAGGCGAGGTCGATCTCGACGTCGAAATGTCCGGAGTTGCACAGGATCGCGCCGTCCTTCATCAGGCTGAAATGCGACGTGTTGAGCACCGAGCGGTCGCCGGTTGCGCTGATGAAGATATCGCCGATTTTGGCGGCCGCGACCATCGGCATGACGCGCAATCCATCCATCGCGGCTTCCAGCGCGCGCACCGGATCGACTTCCGTGACGATCACGTCAGCGCCGAGTCCGCGGGCGCGTGAGGCGATGCCGCGCCCGCACCATCCGTAGCCCGCGACCACCACGATCGAGCCCGCGATCAGCACGCCGGTCGCGCGGATGATGCCATCCATCGTGGACTGGCCGGTGCCGTAGCGATTGTCGAACAGATGCTTGGTCTGGGCGTCGTTGACCGCCACGACCGGAATCTTGAGCGCGCCATCGTGCGCCATCGCGCGCAGCCGGATGACTCCGGTGGTGGTCTCTTCCATGCTCGCGCGGACTTCGCTCGCCTGCTCCTTGAACTCGGTGTGCAGCATGCTGACGAGGTCGGCGCCGTCGTCCATCGTGATCGTCGGATGACGCTGGATCACCGCTCGCAGATGGCTGTAATAGGTGTCGCGATCTTCGTCGTGAATCGCATAGGTCGGGATGCCGTATTCCGCGACCAGCGCCGCCGCGACGTCATCCTGAGTGGACAGCGGATTGCTCGCGCAGCAGAAAACCTCGGCGCCGCCCGCCTTGAGCGCGCGTAGCAGGTTGGCGGTCTCACAGGTGATATGCAGGCATGCGCCGAGCCGTTGCCCCTTGAGCGGCAGCTCCTTGGCGAAGCGTTCGCGGATGAGCCGCAGTACCGGCATTTGCCGGTCGGCCCATTCGATACGTTTACGGCCGGCGGCCGCCAGTGCGAGATCGCGAACGTCATGCTCGTTGCCCTTGGCACTGGGCATAGGAATCCTCCTGCTACTAATTGTTACTTATAATGACGGAATGTCCGCGTCGACGCCCAATCTCAGGCCTCGCTCGAAACGGATTTCGACCGGCTGGCTCAACGACCGCCGCTCACGCCGAACGCGCTCTGCAGCGCACCGACCATATCGACCTGCTCCCACGGAAAGAGGCCATTGTGCGGCGGACGGCCGAAATGGCCATACGCGGCGGTCGCCTGGTAGATGGGGCGCTTCAAGTCGAGCGTGCGAATAATTCCCGCTGGGCGGAAATCGAACAATTCGCGCAGTGTCGAAGACAGCTTGTGGTCGGGGACCACGCCGGTGTCGAAGGTATCGATCAGCAACGAGACCGGTTCCGCGACGCCAATCGCATAAGCGACCTGGATTTCGCACTTAGTTGCGAGCCCCGCCGCGACGACGTTCTTGGCGACGTGGCGCGCCATGTAACACGCTGACCGATCGACCTTGCTCGGATCCTTGCCCGAAAACGCACCGCCGCCATGACGCCCGTAGCCGCCGTAGCTATCGACGATAATCTTGCGGCCTGTAAGTCCGCAGTCGCCATGTGGTCCACCAACGACGAAGCTGCCGGTCGGATTGACATGAATTACGGTGGATTTGTCGAGGTACTGTTCGGGGATCGTTTTTTTAATCAGCTCTTCGATGACCGCTTCGCGGATCGTCGAGTGTCCCACCGCAGGGCTGTGCTGGGTCGAGACCACGACCGTATCGACGCCCACCGGATGGCCGTTGACGTAGCGCACGCTCACCTGGCTTTTGCCGTCGGGGCGCAGGAAGTCCAGCTTTTTGTCCTTCCGCAGGCGCGTCAGATTTTCCATCAGGCGATGCGCCAAGGCGATCGGCAGCGGCATCAGTTCGGCCGTTTCGTCGCACGCAAAGCCGAACATCAGGCCCTGGTCGCCTGCGCCCTGTTCCTTGAACAGCCCTTGGCCTTCGGTTACCCCTTGCGAGATATCGGGCGACTGCGGTTCGATTGCAGTCAGAACGGCGCACATATTGCCATTAAAGCCGACCTCATCGTTATCGTAGCCGATATCGACCGCGGTCTTGCGCGCAATTTTTATGAAGTCCGGGTTGCATTTCGAGGTAATCTCGCCGGCCAGAACGATCAACCCCGTCTTGACAAGGGTCTCAAGGGCGACGCGGGAATTGGGATCTTCGGCGATCAGTGCATCGAGGACGGCATCCGAGATCTGATCGCACATCTTGTCCGGGTGGCCTTCGGATACGGATTCCGAAGTGAATAGGAAATCTTTTAACGGCATGAACGCGGGCTCCTTGGAGATGCGGCTATGGAATCGCTGGCGGGCGGCCGCCTCGACTGGGCTGAGTGTGGTAAGCGATTGATCAGGCTGTCCAGCGATTTGCGAGACGCCAACTGTACCGGGCAGTTTTGCGGTAAAGCGAGCGATCCGTCTCTGTTCATTCTGGCTTAAAACCAGATCGCTTTCATATAACCAACCGTAATATCCGGGTCAACATTGTCCGCCCTGAGAACGCACCCAAAGCCGTCCTCATTCTTCATTAAAACGCTGTTCAAAAATCTTTTTGATCGCGCCCATCGCGGCCTGTGCTTCTGGACCCTCGACTTTAACCTTCAGTTTGGTGCCCTGCCCGGCGCCCAGCATGATCAAGTTGGTGACGCTGCGCGCGTTGACCGCTTGCGCGCCGTTGCCAAGGGTAACTGTGGCATTGAACTTCTTGACTGTCTCGGCCAGCGTGCTGGCGGCGCGCAAATGTAATCCAAGCCGATTTTTGATTTCCAGGGTTGCTTCCAAAGAACTCACGGCCTCAACGATAAATGGTCGCGGGCTTCGCGTAAACGTCTGGCGACAAAATACCGGCCGCCGCGGCGAACCTGATTATGGAAGAATCGCGCTTTTTGAAGACTCGGACGTCGATAGCGTCAGTGTTGAGCCGCTCACGAACCGTTGCGCGAGGAGCGCATTTCGCTCGGCTCGTCGTCGCCCGTAAGGCCCGCCATGAACAGTTCGTGCAGCCGCGGCTCGATCGTCCTGTCGCGAGTCGTGCCCTCGCGCCGCCGCCACGCCCTAAGTGGAATCACCGCCTTCGCCATGTTGCGATGGCCGCCGGCACTCCCGATGTCGCCGAACAGCCGCTTGACCAGATTCGCCCGCGTTACGCCTGCCGATGCCATGATTGCGCACCGCGATTACCAGGTTGGGGCCGAGCTTACCCGCCACCGCTACCCATTCCACGCCCTCGAATTGCAGGCAGAAGTCCGCCATCTGGACGATTAGATCGTCGCGCTCGACCGGTCCCAGATGGAGCGCAACGAGGCCGTCGCGCAAGTCCAGCCGGCCCATCGCGCGCGACAGAATACGCGCAAAGCTGAGCGGCAACTCCGGACGATCGATTTGCCGCAGCAGGCTGTAATTCGCCAGCGGATAGAGATGGGTGAAGGCCTCGATATCGTTTTCGGTGACGCGCCGCGAGAGCGCCAGCGTGTCGCTCCGGATGCCGTACAGCAGGGCGGTCGCGATGCGCTCGCTGATGCGTTCGTCAGCGCCGATGAAATATTCCGTCATGATGGTCGCGGTCGCGCCATATCCCACGCGGACGTCCTCGAACGGCGCATGCCCGCCTTCGTATCCTGGATGATGATCGATCACGATATCGGCGCGCGGGATGCGATCCCCGAAGTAGGGCGGTTCCACATCGACCATCGCGATCCGCTGGTACTCCCTTAATTCCTCGGTCTCGGCCGGCGAGATCTCGATCTCCAACAGATGCATCATCGTACGGTTCTCGGGTCGCGTGACCGGTTTGAACGCGAAAATCGGGGTCGTCTGCTTGTTTCGTCCGAGCAGCGCGCGCAGTGCGATCGCACTCGACATCGCGTCTGGGTCAGGATCATCCTGGAGCACGATCGCCACACGATCGCCTTCATCCACCAGGGCGCGAAGTTCGCGGATTTTTTGCTTGGTAAACGCTTGATCCATAGAATCAGTCCACGACGGCAAGGGCGTGCCGAGCGGACATCGGTCGAGAATCCTGCTAGCAGTGACAGCCCGCTGCTTCTAAAGTAGAGAGTGGATAGCGAGATGGGCAGAGCTTCATGGCCCCTCGAGTTCGCATCATTAGAATCGAATTAACACAGCGCCAGAAGTCGAAGCAATCGGAGCAACGTCGCCTTGAGTAGAATAAGTGAACGTCGCTATACGTAGTTAAAAATGAACGAAGAAACCTGTCAGATCTGCCGGCGGCCGACCAGCGAATGGCTGCTGCGGATGACCGTCGAAGACCGCGCGGGCTTTGCCGAGACCGCCTTTATTTGTGCGAATTGCGGCATCAAGCTCCGCCTGGCCTCGGAGAAAACCCGCGATTTGCAAATCGACCCGTGGGTCCGCGAGGCGGTCGCTCGCGTGCTCGCCGGCAAGGAATAGAATCGAGCATGGCGTCCGCTCCGCAAACTCCAGTCGGCCTCGACCTCTGGCCCTACGAAGAGGCGCGCCGACTTGCCGAGCGCGTCGGCGATTACGAAACTGGCCGCGCGGTCGTTTTCCAGAGCGGCTTCGGACCCTCGGGACTGCCCCACCTTGGCACGATGGGCGAAGTCTTGCGGCCATCGTACGTACTCCATGCTTTCAAGCTGCTCTCGCCCGCGCGACCCCGGCGTTTTGTCGTTTTCATCGACGACATGGATGGTCTGCGCAAAGTGCCGGAGAACATTCCCAATCGCGAGGCTTTCACTCCCCATCTCGGTAAGCCGGTCTCGCGCATACCGGATCCATATGGCGATTGCCACGACAGCTTCGCCTCTCACATGATCGCGCTGCTCGGATCGTTTCTCGCCCCCGTTGAGGTTGAGTACGAGCTGATGCGCTCGAGCGAGATGTACGGTGGCGGCGCCTTCGATGACGCGCTGAAGCTGGTGCTCGCCAAGCATCAGGAAATCATCCGCATCGTGACGCCGACCCTGCGCGAGGAGAATCGCGCCGGATGGTCGCCGGTGATGCCGTTGTGTCCGGGCTGCGGGCAGGTAAATTCGACGCTGGTCACCGCCTACCATCCCGATCGCGGCACCATCGAGTTTTCCTGCGAGCGCAGTTTTGGCGGCGCTCACGGATGCGGTTTTCAGGACGAGCAAAGCATCCTCGGCGGCCGCGCGAAGGTCCAATGGAAGGTCGATTGGGCGCTGCGCTGGTTCGTCCTCAAGGTCGATTACGAACTCTACGGCAAGGACCTGATCGACTCGGCGCGTCTCTCGGGGCAGATCGTGAAGCTGCTCGGCGGCCGCCCACCGCTCGGTTTCGCCTTCGAGATGTATCTCGACGAAGACGGCCATAAGGTTTCGAAGTCGGTCGGCCGCGGCGTCGGTGTCGAACAATGGCGTCGCTATGCGCCGATCGAGGTCCTCAAGTATTTTCTCATCCTCAACCCCAAGCGCGCGCGCAAGCTTTTCCTCGAGGCGATTCCGCAATACGTTGACGAATACCTCGACGCCCTGCGCGCCTGGAGTTCGGCCGAGTCCGACACGCGCGCGAACTCGCCGCTGACCTTCGTACTGCAGAGCGACAGCGCCCGTCGCTTCAATTCGACCGTCACCTTCAGCTTGATCATGAACCTGGTGCCGGCGCTCAGCACCGCGGATCGCGAGCTCATCTGGACCTACCTGGTCAATTACGATCCGGGCATCGCAGGCGATCCCGAGACCGAGCGGCTTGCGCGCAACCTGGTGGAGTGTGCGTTGAACTTCTACAGCGACTTTATCGAGCCCGCCAAGCAGACCTACGTGCCGAGCGTTGCCGAACGCGAGCAGCTCGATTCGCTGGCGAGTTGGCTCGAGGCGAACTCCGGCGTGAATGCGGAAGCGATTGAAAAGTCGATCTACGATCTCGGGCGCGCAAATTACGACAAGCCCGGAAAAATCTTTCCGGTCATCTACCGCACCCTGATGGGCCAGGAACGTGGCCCGCGCCTGGGGGCTTTTATCCGGCTGGCGACGCCCGAGAAGATCGCTCAATCGCTGCGCGCTGCCCTCGCGCCGCCTGTAGCGTCCGCGAACTAGACGAATTCGGCGAACACTGAATCGGCGACCTCGAGGCCGCGATCGCTCAGTTGAATCCGGCCGTTCTCGCGGAGCAGCAGCCTCGCGTCGAAAAGTATCGCCGAGCGCGCGCCGAAGATCGCCTCGAAGCTCCTGCCGAAGCGCTCTTCGAACGCCGCCAATGTAAAGCCGTCGCGTAAGCGCAAATTCAAAAAGACAAACTCTCCGGCTGCGACCACCGCGTCAACCGTTTCTGCACCGGCTTCCGCGATGCCACCGCCCAATGCTGCTGCGCTATAGCGCACCGGCATCCGCTCGTTCCACCAGCGCCGTCCACCCACGCCATCACGCGCGAAGCTGTGCGCCCCCGCGCCGATGCCGAGGTAACTCTCGCCGCGCCAGTAGGTCAGATTGTGACGCGCCTCATGGCCGGGCGCCGCGTAGTTCGAAATCTCGTACATCGGAAATCCGCGTCGCGGCAGTTCCTCGCGCACGATCGCGAACATCGCTGCCTGATCGTCGTTTGTCAGAGGCGTTATCCGCCCGCGTTTCATCTCGGTGAAAAATGCCGTGCCCTCCTCGAACGTCAGGTTGTAGGCCGAAATATGGTCGGGCTCGAGCGCGACAACCTCCGCGATATCGTGGTGTACATCCGTCGAAGGTCTGTCCGGGCACCGCGAAAATAATGTCGAGGTTGAGCCGCTCGAAGCCGGCGCGATGCGCGGCGCGCGCGGCCTGCCGCGTCTCCTCCGCGCTATGAATGCGCCCGAGGAATTTCAGAATCGCCGGATTGAACGATTGCGCACCGAAACTGATTCGATTGATTCCCGCGGCGCGCATTCAGCCCAATTTGCCTGCCGTCGACCGTCCCCGGATTCGCTTCGAGCGTGATCTCGATATCGCGATCGAAGCCGAAGCGCCGTTGCGCCGCGTCGAGTATCCGCCCGATCGATCGCGGCTCGAAGAGCGACGGAGTGCCCCCGCCAAAAAAAATTGTGCGCAACGATTTACCTGCCCACGCCGGTTCCTCCGCGCGACGTTCCAACTCGGCGATCAGCGCGCGCACATATTCATCCTCGGGCCACGCCGCCGCCGCATGCGAATTGAAATCACAATACGGGCACTTCGATTGGCACCACGGAATATGGATATAGAGCGAAAAACTCATCGCACGACGTGACTCACATCTGATGCGGCAATCTTATGCCGCAAGGTCCTCATCCGCTATCCGCGTGATCTTCTGCTAGGAACCTGGTGGCTACAACGCCCTGCGTCGCGCCGCTATACTTGCCCGCATCGATTCGCCCAGGGGACGTTCCAAGTCGCAACGCATCACGAACCGCCAATCGCCGGACCTGCGCTCGAGCCAGCCGCGCCGGACCCGGAAAGAGACCGCAAACCGCGCGACGTTCGTTACAGCTCGAATCTCGCTGGGTTGGTGGCCGCCGGCATCCTCCTCAGCCGCATCGCCGGCCTGATCCGCGAGAGCATCTTCGCCCATTACCTTGGCAACTCCGCCGCCGCCGACGCCTTCAAGGCCGGCTTTCGCATCCCCAACATCCTGCAAAACCTCTTCGGCGAGGGCGTGCTGTCCGCGTCATTCATTCCGGTTTACAGCCGCCTGCTGGGCGAGGGCGATGAGGACACCGCCGACCTCCTGGCGTGGGCAGTCGGTGCGATTCTCGCGCTCGCGATTTCGCTCTTCGTCGTGCTCGGTGTGTTCGCCGCGCCCTATCTTATCGACGTCATCGCGCCGGGCTTTCATGGCGACAAGCGCGACTTGACGATTCGCCTCGTGCGCATTCTCTTCCCCGGCGCGGGCCTGCTCGTGATGTCCGCGTGGTGCCTTGGCGTGCTCAACAGCCATCATCGATTCTTCGCGTCGTACGCCGCGCCGGTCGCGTGGAACCTCGTGATGATCGCGGCGCTGATCTTCTATGGCCCGCGCTCCGCCCAAGATCGCCTCGCTATCGATCTCGCATTCGCTTCGGTCGCCGGCGCCGCACTCCAGATAGTCGTGCAACTGCCGCAAACGCTGCCGGTGCTCGGCGCGATGCGCTTCCAGTTCGCTCGCGTCCGCGATTCTCTGCGCATCGTTTTTCGCAATCTCCTGCCCGTGGTCGTCGGTCGCGGCGTAGGCCAGGTCAGCGGTTATGTCGATAACCTGCTCGCGAGCCTTCTGCCGACCGGCGCGGTCGCCGCGATCAACTACGCCCAGATTCTCTACTTCCTGCCGGTCAGCCTCTTCGGCCTGTCGGTCGCCGCCGCCGAGCTCCCCTCGATGTCCCGTGCGACCGTCGCCACCAACGCCGCTGTCTTCGAGACCCTGCGCGTCCGCCTCAACGCCGGCCTGCGCCAAATCGCCTTCTTCGTGGTGCCGTCCTCGGCAGCCTTTATTTTCATCGGCGATGCCATCGTGACGCTGCTCTTCCAGTCCGGCGCGTTCACCCATCGCGACGCGCTCTACGTATGGGCCACCGTCGCCGGCGTGGCGGTCGGGATGCTCGCCGGCAACAACCGCGCGCCTCTACATCTCGGCCTTCTACGCGCTTTCCGATCCGCGCACCCCGTTTCGCTTCGCGCTCGTCCGCGTGACTTTGACGCTGGTCCTCGGCTATCTCTGCGCGATTCCGCTGCCGCACCTCATCGGCGTCGAGCAACGATGGGGTGTGGTCGGCCTCACCGCCTCTTCCGGTGTCGCCGCGTGGCTCGAGTTCGTGTTGTTGCGGATGAGCCTTAATCGACGGCTCGGCTGGACCGGCATCGAGCGGCGTCTACCTGATTCGCTTATGGGCGATGGCTTTGGCGGCGTCGGCCGCCGGCATCGCGCTCAAGTTCGCGCTCTCCGGCCCCCCCCACCTCGCTGCAATCCCGGCGTCGCCGGGAATTGCAGCGCAGCAGCTCCCGATGCTCGCCGCGCCCTCGCTCTTAGCCGCGTTCGCGGCTTCTCCGCGTCTGGTCGCGCTCGCGGTCATCGCCGTCTATGCGATCGTCTATCTGGGCCTCGCGTATCTCACGCACGAGCCGGAGCTGCAGCGTTTCATCGCGTACGCCTCGCGGCGTTTGCGCCGACGCGACTAGCCCACGTCTCTCTTTTTATCCTCTCGGCGCCCAGTGGACTGAGCGATCCGGCGACTCCCCGCTCACTACAGGCCGAAGATCAGCACTCGCGCGTCGTTAAAGTCGCTGACGTATAGCTTGATCCCGCTGATGAATAACCCATACGGATTGCTGAGGGTTTGCGCCGAGGGCACGAGATTGCCCGCATTCGAGTCGCCTCCGGTCGTGAAATTCTTTTGTCCAATTACCGTCGTCGCAGCCTCGAAGTTTGTCAGCGTCTCATCGCTGACCTGAGCGCGGGCGGGCACGCTCAAGCAGAGTGTAAGTAAGAATGCCCAAAGCCCTATGCGTTGCATCATAAAACCCCGCACAACCCTCCGATTCGCGTCAAACGCGACGTGTAATCTGTCACAACGCTCATATTCGATTCAAACAGCGAGCGCGCATGGAATTATCGAGGTAAGCACGTCGTAGCACAAATAAGCAGGATGTCGAAACGATAGTGCCAAAGGGTCTGCGACGCCTACGGTTAGAACCGATCCCGTGGCTTCTCGACCTTTCGAAACTAAAGGTAAACGGCAAATGCGGAGACAGTTGTACCGAAGATAATCGGCGAATGTGCAGAGCGTCTCGAGTCGATTGTAGTGGTCACTTGCGCTTGCGCTGCGGGCGTGGACGGCTGATCGCGGTGTCGCGCGCGCCGCGCAAGCGCGCGACCGTCGAGGTGGTGCTGTGGCCTTCCAGCAATGGCGCGAGCACGACCTGTCCGCCGTACGATTCGACGAAGCGTTGCCCATCGACGATTTGTCCGCGATAGTCCTCGCCCTTGACCAGGATGTCGGGGCGCACCCTGCGGATGATTCGCTCGGCCCGGCTCTCGTCGAAGACCACCACGTAATCAACCAACTCCAGCGCCGCGAGCATCCGCGCGCGATCGCCGACGTGATTGATCGGACGGCCGGCGCCCTTGAGCGCGCGCACGCTGCGATCGCTGTTGAGTCCCACCACCACCCGATCGCCCTGTGCGCGCGCGAAGCCGAGCATCTGCAGATGACCCGCATGCATCAGATCGAAACAGCCGTTGGTGAAGACGATCCGGTGTCCCGCGCGCCGATCGCGTTCCAAGTGCGAGCGTCAATTCATCGTCCGAGACGATCTTGCGCTCGTAGGCGTTGTGCGCCGGTTTCAACGCCATCGCGAGATCCTCGCGCGAGACGATCTCCGTGCCGATGCGCCCGACTTCGATTCCGGCCGCCAGGTTGGCGATCGCCGCGGCGGACGCGAAACTCAGTCCAGCCGCGACTCATCAGGCCGAAGAAAGTCAGGACGACATCGCCCGCGCCGGTCACGTCGTAAACCTCACGCGGCGTCGTCGGAATGTAGGTGTCGGCGCCGCCGCGTTCGGCCAGGTACATGCCGTCGCGATCGAGCGTGATCAGGCAGGCCTTGAGGTCGAGCTTTTGCACCAGGAACTCGGATGCGGCGCGCCACGCGGCGCGATCGGTCAGGCGCATGCCGGTGGCGGTCTCGGTCTCGAAGCGATTCGGCGTGAGCGCAGTGGCGCCGCGATAGATCGAGAAATCGTCGCTCAGGCGCGGGTCGATCACGATCGGAATATCGCGGCGATTGGCGCCGATCGATCAGCGCGCGCAACAGAGCCGGGCGTGAGCAGGCCCTTGTTGATATCGGAGACCAGCACGCCGTCGGCGCGTTTGAGTTCATCGGCAATGCGCGCCTTCAGCGCGCGTTCGCGCACAGGCGACAGCGGTCGCGGATCTTCCTCGTCCACGCGCAACAGTTGCTGCGTCGCGCGATTCGCCGATTGCACCGATCCGAGCATCCGCTGCTTCACGATCGTCGGCCGATCCGGATCGACCACCAGCGATCGAGTGCCGATTCCGAGCGCACGGAACATCTCGCGCAACACGCCGCCATCGCGATCGGCGCCGACGACGCTGAGCGCGCTCGGCCGCGCGCCCAGTGCCCGCAAGTTCGCCATCACGAAGCCCGCGTTGCCCGGTTTTTCCTCGCGTCGATGGACTTGCAATATCGGTATCGGCGCCTCGGGCGAGATGCGCGAGACGTCGCCCCACAGATAGCGATCGAGAATCACTTCGCCGGCCACCAGGATGCGCAGTGGTTTCAGTTCCGGAAGCGCCAATCCGTCGCGGCTCGGCATCGCTTGAGATTTCGGTGACCTCTTCTTTCGCACGGCCATTCCTTCGCGAGCCGTTCTAGCGCACCGAGAAGCCGCCGTCGACGACCAGTTCGGCGCCGGTCATGTGATCGAACGCGTTCGACGCGAGGAACACGATCGACCCCGCGAGTTCATCGGGCTCGCCGAAGCGTCCGCGCGGAGTGCGCTGGATCATCTCCTTGAGCCCCTCGGCCCATTCCGGCCAGTTGCGAATCCAGTCGGTCATGTCGGTCGAGAACCATCCGGGCAGCAGCGAATTGATTTGGATATTGTGCGGCGCCAGCTCGATCGCGAGGCATCGCGTGAGCTGCTGCAGTCCGCCCTTGGCGACCGCGTACGACGGAAAGACCGGCGAGCCGAAATTCCCCGCGATACTGCTGACGTTGATTATCTTGCCGCCGCTTTTCCGCGCGACCATCGAGCGCGCCGCGATTTGCGCGAGCAGAAAGCACGCGTTGAGATTGGTCGCGATCACCTGGTCCCATTCGTCGGCGGTCTGATCGAGCACGCCCTTTCAAAATCGCGAAGGCCGCATTGTTGACCAGGATATCAACCGGACCGAGGACGCGTTCGACCTCGTCCATCGCGGGTTTGAGTCTCGGCGCGCTTCATCAGATCGACCTTGAGCGCGAGTGCGGGAACGCCGATGCCTTTTGAGTTCCGCCGACCGTTTCGCGATTCTTCTCCTCGTCGCGCGCCATGATCGCGACCGCCGCGCCGGCGTCCGCCAACGCGATCGCCATCGCGCGTCCGAGTCCGCGATTTCCTCCGGTCACGACCGCGACGCGGCCGCCGAGGTCGAACAGTTTGCGAGTTGCTTCACCAGTCGCCATTTCAATGTCTCCCAGGATAGCTTCGCGCAATTATGCGGGATCGACGGCACGGTTGGACAGCGTCCGCCGCCGCCTCTATATTGGCGTGTCGGATTGGCCGCGGGCTCTCCGGTCGAGCGTCGGCCTTCGCGAATTTCGAAGATCAGAGGAATCAAGATGGGACTGAGGACGCCAGAACAGTACAAGCAGGCGCTGCGCGACGGGCGTGCGGTTTATTTCCGTGGCGAGAAGGTGGCCGACGTCACCAAGCATCCCGTAATCGGCATCGCCGTCGAGCACGCCTGTATCGACTATCAAATGACCGAAGATCCGAAGTATCGCGACCTCGCGGTGATCAACGAGGGCGGGCATGAGTACAGCCGCTACTTCCATCTGCCGCGCAACGGTAACGACCTGCTCAAGCGCAGCGAATTGATCGCCGCCTCGACGCGCGAGGGTGCGACGCTGGTCGTCCTGATCAAGGAGATCGGCACCGACGCACTGAACGCGCTGCATCTGGTTGGTGAGAAACTCACCGCTGCGGGCAAGCCGCAATATCGCGAGCGCATTCACAAGTACCATGCGCATTGCCGCGACAACGATCTGGCGATTGCGGTCGCGCAGACCGACACCAAGGGCGATCGTTCGCTCGGACCCACCGCGCAGGAGCATCCGGATCACTATGTGCGCGTGGTTGAAGAGCGTCCCGACGGCATCGTGGTGCGCGGCGCAAAAGTCCACACTTCGGTCTCGACCAACACCGATGAGGTGATCGTCCTGCCGACGCGCGCGATGCGCGCCGAGGACAAGCCCTACGCTGTGGCCTTTGCGCTTGCCGATCAATACGCCGGGGCTCAAGCTGATCGCGAGTCCGCACGGCAGCGCCAAGAAGGATCCCTACGAGCATCCGATCAGCGCGCGCCACAAGATGATGGAGACGCTGACAGTATTCGATGATGTCTTCGTGCCGAACGAGCGCATTTTCCTCAACGGCGAGATCGAATTCGCCGGCCTGCTCGCACTGACCTTCGTGCGCTACCATCGCTTCACCGCGGTGTCCTACAAGCTGCCGCTGCTCGAACTGATGGCTGGGGCGGGTTTTGCGATCGCGGAGGCCAACGGCGTCAGCAAGGCGGCGCACGTGCGCGACAAGCTCACGCATCTGGCTGCGTATCACACTACGGTGCGCGGTCTGATCGAACACGCGGCGGCGACTTGCACGATCGAGGAAGGCCTCGCGGTTCCCAATACTCTGATCACCAACGTCGCGAAATATCACTTCGCGCACAACTATCATCAGGCGGTACAGATCGTTCAGGATCTCGCGGGCGGCCTACTAGTCACGGCGCCCTCGGCAGAGGATATGACCAGTGAGGCGACGCGCGACTACGTAATGAAGTATATGGGCGGGGCCAAGGGCTTCGACGCCGACAAGCGGCTGCGCCTGCTTAACCTGATCGGCGATCTCACCGCATCGGATTTCGGCGGCTACCAGGAGGTGCTCGCGGTGCATGCCGAGGGCGGCTTCGAGGCGGAGAAGCTGCAGGCCTATCGCGAGTACGATTTCAAAACCGTCGCAGCCTACGCGCGCAAGCTCGCGGGCGTCTAAGTAAGCGCTCAGGCGCAATAATTCGGTTTATCGTGAGTGGCGCCGTACAAGCCCCCCGGGTGGTGGACCGCGCCGCCGGTCGAGGCTGTATAGTGTCTATCCGCGAAAACCGAACTTCTCCCTGGCCTCTATTGAATGACTGGCGCGTCCAGATCCAGTAGTCCGCCGAGCTCGTCGGCGGCCAGTTGATTGTTGCGCTCGAGCGCCGCGCGATCGTGCGCGAGGTATTCGAGGTAGCGCGCGCCGAGAAGGCGTGCATGCGAGAACGCGGCCTCCAGCTTCGCGCGGCTGGCCGCGTCTAGCGGGACGATCTCGGCGATGATGCGGGCGATTTCGACGCGAGCCGACTCGACCTTGGCGCGATCGGCGTCATCGGCGACCGCTTCGTCGAGTACGTCGCGAATCCGCGCCGCATTGGCGTTGAACTTCTCGAGATCGATCGAGGTGCGATCGGCATCGGTCGTCGGCCACACCATGTCGAGAATCTTCTTGCTAGTGACTCCGAGCGCAACCGCGACGCCGAGTCCCGTCACCATCGCGATTCCGGTCGGCAGCAAAAATCCTCCGCCGAGTGCAACCAGACCAGTCGTGATCCCCTCCACCGACAAACCGACCGTACCTAGCGGAAAAATCACCGCGCCGGGAATTCCGATCGAGGCGACCGCCTTCTTGAAAATCTCGAGCTTCCGATCGTCGATGCGCACTATATGGCCGCGCTTGCCGAGCGCCGAAGCCACACGATTTTCCAGGTCGGTTAGCGATTCGAAGAGTCGCGTCCAGCGATTCGCGTCGTTCGCTTTGACGCCCATCTGACTGCGCAGGCGCGCAAGATAGTCCGCGGCTTCATGCGCCGGCGACTTGCCGGCCATCATGACCGCTTCGGTTATCAGCGATCGGCGCACTTCGAGATCGCGAAAATATGGCAGCGTCACCGGTTCCAGCCGCAGTTTGGTATGCAGCGCCGCGATCGCATCGAGCCGCGCTTCGGCGGGTAATTCGAGAAACGCGAATAACTGGTACAGGCGCCGCAAGCGCCGCCGAGCGATCGTGCGTCCGCTACGAATCAGGGGCAGGAGCGCGTGTATATACTCAATCCGCGCTGGCATGGTCAGCGAGTCCAGCGCGGCCTCCGGAACGGCGCGCCATGCCGCGACCGGTTCGGGCGTATCGCGTTTGCGCAACACGCGCGCCAACAGTCGCTTGCCGACCTCAAGATCGGGCAATCCCACCGGAACGATGGCTGACATATTCACGCTGGATAGTCTCCCTGGTGAAGGCGTTGCCTAGGACGGGTCGAGTTCGCGATCATATCAATTAACTATAAGCATCATCATAGACCTCGCGCACGGGCATCGGGCGAAGCAGTGACTAGTAGCGAACAATCGGCGAAACGAAACTGGCGCGGTCGAAATTTCTACTGAAGGTTTCAGGCTTTGAGAACGATTACAATCCAGATCAGCTTACATACCAAGTGGAAGGCCTGGTCGGTATTGAAGCCATAATAATGCTCGCACTTGCCAATATCGATTAGCCAGTGCGTGATGAATTCGGCGACGCCGAGGCCCGCGGATCCAGTAATGACACCGACGACGCCGCCATGCATCAGAGCGTGCGAAGTTAACCAGTAATACCACGGGGGTTCACCAGGATTTCCGACGTGGAATCGGCTTTTCCCTACCGCCATCGCGCCGGATTGGAGCACGAAATCCGCCAGAGCGTGGCCCACAATCAGCCACCACAGCAGATGCATGAAGCCGTGAGTCATCGCGTGGCTATTCGGCAAACCTCCAGGTGTTGGCGCCGCTGCCACTGATTTTCCAGCGCGGCATCACGATTTTTGGATCGTTGGTCTCCTCATATACCACTTCGCACGGCAGTCCGATCGCGACCTCGGATTCATCGTTGAGCATTACACCGGCCACGCGCGTGACTCGGCCATCAGCCTCCTTGCAATCGTCCAGTTCGACGATCGCGACGATGTAGGGAACGGTGCCGATGAAGGCGCCGACAATCGGCTGCACCACTACCACGTAACTGTAAATTCGGCCCTTGCCTGCGGTCTCGAACCAAGTGGTTTCCATCGAGGCGCACTTTGCACAGGCCGGAAAGATTGGCGGAAACCATTTATGCCCGCAGGCCTTGCACTGGCGAACCAGGTATTTGTGCTGGCGCGTACCAGCCCACCATTCGGCGGTATCGAAGTCAGGCAAAATGCGCAGCTTGCTGTAGTCAATCGGTCCGGGCATCTGAGTATTCCTCGAATAGTCAGTCGCGATACTTCATTATTTCACGGCGCGGTGGCTCGCTACGCCGCCATGCCTCTCAGAACGAGGCAGCTTGCCATGTTTTCCCAGCCCCACCCCATGCCGTAACAGATATCGGCCTTGCGTAGCTGACGGCACCCGGCCTTGCGATCGTAAGTATGTTTTCCCTGGGCCCATCCGGGGCAGGCGTCGTCCGCGCGATGACGCAACTGGCGGACATTTTCGATTACCATTTGCACGCCGTGCGTATAGCCTTCCGAAAGATGGCCGCCTGACAGATTACTCGGCAGCTCGTGATCGATCTGCAAGCGCCCGCCCTTGACGAATTCGCCCGCCTCGCCTTTGCCGCAGAAGCCATTGGCCTCAAGCTGAATCAGAGTTGTGAATGTGAAGGCGTCGTAGCACGAGACGAAATCGACATCCTTGTGAGTAATGCCCGCCATGCCAAATGCGCGTTTCCAGCCGTAATTCCCCGCGACGTAATGGATTTCGTCGCGCGAGTAATTCCATTGCGGACTGTCGGTCAGCGTGCGCGCGTAGCCGCCCATGATGAACACCGGCGGATGGCGCAAGTCGTACGCGCGTTCGCGCGAAGTGACTATCATCGCGACTGAGACATCGGTCTCCTGGCAACAATCGAGCAGACGAAACGGTTTCACGATCCAGCGCGACCGCTGATGGTCTTCGATCGTGATCGGGCTCCGATGGATTGCCTTGGGATTCAGCGTTGCATGATAACGATGCGCGACGGCGATTTCCGCGAACGCTTTGGTCGTACAGCCGGTGTCGTGCAGATAGCGCATCGCGCTCATGCCGAAACGCTGCGCGGGCGTGGTCCAACCCCAGCCCATATTGAATTGCGCGTCGCCTTCGGCGGTCGCAACTGGAATCGGACCGCCCGGAGTCTGCCCGCCCATGCGCCGGCCCGAGCGGCCGTTCATCGAACGGAAGATCACCATGGTCTTGCAATAGCCCGCTTCGATCAACCCGATTGAATTCGCCACCAGGGCCTCGCCGCTGGAACCGCCGCCGAGGATATCGACCGCATAATTGAGCCGCATTCCGAGCGCCGTCGCGACGTGCGGCGAGGTGGTCGAATCGCCGGCCTGGTAGCTGGTCATGCCATCGACGTCGCTGGGCTTGAGTCCCGCATCGGCGAGCGCCTTGCTGATAGCCTCGCACGCCATCGATAACGTCGTGCGATTGGACGGCCGCATGTGCGGCGTCTCGCCGACGCCGACGATGCAGTATTTGTCCGTAAGTGCTCCCATCGCTCCCTCCTGCGGCCCTTTTCGTGCGTTACGCGCGGGACGATTGCGTGCGGCGCGGAGATCCGTCGTCACGGCGCGGAACTACGCGCAAAGCCTTAGCCCGCTTGGCACGAAATCGTCAAGGAATCCGTGGTGCAGATTAGCAACCAGCGATACGAGTCATTCGCCGGCGCGTTCGATCAGTTCGCGGGCGGCGCGGACGAACTTGTCGCTGGTCTCCGCACCACCGAGCATGCGTGCAATCGCGGCCGGTCGATCGTCATCTTCGAGTGCGGTCGTGCGGCTGCGGGTAGTGCCGCGGCGTTCCTCCTTTTCGACTGCGAAATGACGGTCGGCGAAGGCTGCGATCTGAGCAAGGTGAGTGACGCAGAGGATCTGATGGAAGCGCGCAAGTTGTTTGAGCTTGCGGCCGACGATTTCGCCAACCGCACCGCCGATGCCGGCGTCCACTTCGTCGAAAATGATCGTCGCAACGCCACGCCGCTGTGCCTCGAGGCGCTTGAGTGCGAGCATGACGCGCGAGAGTTCCCCGCCCGAGGCGACCTTCGCCAGCGGCAGCGGTGGTTGGCCGAGATTGGGCGAGAGATAGAACTCGACCATATCGAAGCCGGTCGGCCCGAGCGCGATGTCGTCGTGGACGAAAGCGGCGCCCTCGATCGCGAGTGGAGTGAGCCGCGGTTCGAAGATCGCGCTGCGCATGCCGAGCGTCTTGAGCTCGGCCTCCATCCGGCGTTTGAGTGCGGCGGCATCGTGGGAGCGTCGCTGATGGAGCTGGCGTGCGCGCTCGAGCAGGCCACCTAGCGCGCGCGCCAGTTCCGCCTCGGTCGTGGTGCGGGTCTCGCCCACGGCTTCAAGTTCCGCGATTTCGCGTCGCGACTGCTCCAGGGTTTCGATCGCCGACTCGATCGTGCCGCCGTACTTGCGCTTGAGCCGCGCAATCTCTTGCAGGCGGTTGTCGACCTCCTCGAGGCGCTTGGGATCGGCCTCGATTTGGGCGGCATAGGCGCCGAGCGAGCGCGCGGCTTCATCCAGATTGGCGTGCGCGCTGGTGATCAGCTCAAGCGTGTTGGCGAGTTTCGGATCGATCGCAGCGGCTTCTGCCAGTCTCGCGATCGCACGCGCGATCACGTCAATCACTGCGGTGTCGCCACCATACAGCGATTGTTCGGCTGCGTTCGCAGCCTCGGCCAGGCGCGTAGCGTTAGCCATTACCGCGCGGTCCGATGCTAGTGAGTCATCTTCGCCCGCGACCAGGGCGGCGCGCTCCAGTTCGGCGACTCGAAAGCGCGCGATTTCGAGCAACTCGGCTCTCTCCCGTTCGCGCTTTTCGAGATCGCCGAGCCGCTCACGAATCGCGCGGACGTGCGCGTACGCCGAGGTGTAGGCGTCGAGCTCTGCTTCCAGACCGGCGTGACGATCGAGAATCTGCTGATGGTTCTCGCGCAGCGCCAGCGATTGTTGTTCGTGCTGGCCGTAAATCTGGACCAGCGCGCCGCCGAGACGGGACAGGACGTTCACGGTCGCCAGCGAGTCGTTGATAGTAACTCGCGATCGCCCGCCCTCTGCGACGACCCGCCGGATCAGCAGTTCCCGGGGATTATCTTCGTTCAGCCAATCGGCCGCTTCCGGCAGCGGGGCCTCACCCTCAAGTTCGAACACACCCTCGATGACCGCTTCCTTCGCGCCGGTGCGAATCACCTCGGGCGAGGCGCGGCCGCCCAGCAGCAACCCCAGCGCGGTCATCACGATCGTCTTGCCGGCGCCGGTCTCGCCGGTGAGCACATTGAGCCCGGGGCCAAAGGAGAGCGCCGCTTCCTCGATCACGGCGAAGTTACGGATGCGCAGTTCGGTGAGCATCCCGGTGGTCGCTCGTCAGCCCCAGTGCAGCTTGTCGCGCCAGATTTCGAAGGACGGATGCGTCGAACGAATCAGGCGGACCGCGAACTTGCCGCGCGTGATTACTATCGTATCGGTGGAGCCGAGCGGGGCCGACTCCTGGCCGTCGCAGGTCAGCATCGCGCCCTGATCATCGGTCTGCACGCGGATTTCGAGAGCGAAGGAATCGGGCAGCAGGACCGGCCGGTTGCTCAGAGTATGCGGACAGATGGGCGCGAGTACGATCACGCGGAGGCTTGGATAAACGATCGGACCGCCGGCGCTCAGCGCATATGCGGTCGAGCCGGTCGGAGTCGCGACGATCAGGCCGTCGGCGCGATAGGTGCAGAACGGGATGTGATTGGCGACGACGTTGAGTTCGAGCATGCGGCCGACGGCGCGCTTGACGATTACGACGTCGTTGAGGGCCGAGTATTCCTGCACGACGCCGTCGCCGTCGCGATGGACGGCGGCTTGCAGCATGATGCGATCATCGACCGCATAGTCGCCGGCGACGATTCGCGCCAGCATCGACATTGCCTCGTCGGTGCTGACCTCGGTGAGAAAACCCAGACCGCCGAGATTGATGCCGAGGATAGGTTTCTGGAGAGCGCCGATTTCGCGGGCGACTCCGAGCAGGGTGCCGTCGCCGCCGAGGACGACGAGCAGGTCGGCGCGCAGGGCGAGGTTTTCTTCGGCGGCCGCATCGGCGCCGATAGTTGCGGCGACGCCATGGTCAGAGATCGGCTGCAGACCTTCGCGGCGAATCCATCCGCAAAGCTGTGTCGCGAGGGCCATCGCTTTGGCGGGCCGGTCGCGCCGGACCACGATTCCGATTGTCTTTATAGGTTCCTTCACCCGCACCGCGCTCACGGATTATCATGCGCCTCGAACGCGGGCAACGCATCCTCTTCATACCTGGACACGGCGGGAAGGAAGGTGTGAGGAACGCAGAACCACAGCCCTTTCTGAAACCTCTCAAGGTTTCAGACTTCCGATTGGTAAGATGCGTGACTTCTTCCGGCGACGCGGGCCAGACCTTACTCATCGGGACCTTGGCGAACGAGGAGCAGCCGAGCCACTGGAATGCTCCGAGGGTGGGAGCCCGAGGCGGTCGGCGAGGCCCTTGGCAAGCGCCTCCGCAAGCCAGGCGCGGGTGGCTAGAGGGGTGAAAAAATTGGGTTCGTTCTGTTCCCTCTGTTTTTGGATTTGAATCGATAGTTGCCTACCTTGGCTTAACACTGCTCGCTCGAGAGAATGATTACTGACTGGAACGCCAGACGAGTTTTCGCTGATTCGTGCATTTTTTGACAGTTTGCGAGACGGCCCGCCGGACACTTCACTGGACAACTCGCGCGACAACTCAATAATTAAACGGCGGAGCGCACCAGCGTCATCGACATCGTACCACGAAGGCGTTTGTAATACAATCAGGCGCAATTCAGCAGCCCGCTGTAGGGTCTGGCCAAGAACCGCGCCGGTGCTCCAGGAAATCTCCTCGAAGATGCGCGAATGGGGGCGGTTGAGGCCGATCAGGCAGTAGCCGCCATCGTCGGCGCCGATGATCGCGAGGCGGTCGCCGCCTTGCTCACCGGGATCGTGGTCAGGGTGCGCGATACGGTCGTTTACCGGCGCATTGCGATCGCTGGCGCGTCCGAAGCGGTGCTCGGCCTGCGCGAGACGGTCGCCGGCGCCTGCAAGGCGATCGCCAGCGGGTGCGAGTATATCCGCGGCGGGCATGCGGCGGTCGTTTTCGGCGTGCGCGAGCGGAGCGCCGGAGCGGGCCAGTGGATTTGCAGGATGTGTGCGGCGGTCGTCGCAAGTTTGGCCGACGCCGCCTTCCAGGGCATCGGCGAGATGGGTGACGGCCGCGGCGATGAATGCGGGCGGAATGGTCGGGCTGTCGGAGTTCATCAGCGAGACGGATGCGTAACCCTCCGCGAAGAGATCTGCAGCGACATTGGTGAGGCGTGCGGTGAGGCCGTCGCCCCGTTGCGCGATAAATTTGAAGGACGGCGGGACCAGTCCATGGAAGGCGGCCTGCGTTCCGGCGGGGGTGTAGGCGATCATGCCGACGACCCGGGCATTTCGATCTAACGAGTCCGCGTTACCATCGGGGACGCGCGCGTTTCCATCGGCGGCGACGATCGCGGCGGCGGCTTCGATAGCGCCGCAGACGTCGCGGATGAAGCAGCGATTCAGGGCCGCGGCTTCATCGTCGGTGAGGGGCGGCACCAGGCGGCTTTTGACGGCGCCGCTAACGGGTGCCTTCGCCATCACGACGACGGCGTGCGCACCGGGCGCCACCTTTTCAATGTTTGGGGTGGTACTTAGAGTGCCGTCCGCCATTGTTCCAAACGCAGATAACTCTTTGCGAATGAAGTAAACATACCATATTCAGAGCTCCGAACAGCGCCGCGAAACCGAAGGCGAGTATCCGGCACTTGACGGATTACTGATTCCTCGCTATTGTCCATTGCATGATGACCTTACGCGAATTGATGGAAGCCTTTCCGACCGATGAGGCTTGTAAAGATTTCTTGTTTTTCCGTCGCTGGCCTGACGGTCGCCCGCGCTGCCCGCGTTGCGGGAAGTCCGACACGGTTTACAACATCGCGCTCGCGTGGAAATGGGAGTGCACGAATAAGGCTTGCCGAAAGGGACACGCCTATCGCTTCTCGCTCACCGCTGGAACGATTTTCGAGAATACAAAATATCCGCTCAAGACGTGGTTTGAAGTGCTCTTGCAGATGCTCAATTCCAAGAAAGGCGTCAGCGCACTCCAGATTCAGCGCCAAATCGGCAGCAAGTCGTACCAGACAGCTTGGTATATGTGCCATCGCTTGCGGGCCTCGATGCACGATCCAGACTTCAAGCAGTTGATGGGAATCGTTGAAATTGACGAAACCTACATCGGCGGGAAGCAGGAGAATCGCCATTGGAAGGCCCGCCAGAAGTATCGTGGCGGCGGGTCTGCGCATACTAGCAAAACCACTGTCATCGGGGCGATCTCGCGCAAGGGCAATGTCGTCTGCCAGATCATCGAAGATACGTCCGCCGATTCGCTGAGCGGGTTTGTCGAAAAGACTGTCTCGGATAAGGTCTCGCTGATCGTCACTGACGAAGCGGGCGGATACCGCGATCTGCGGCACTTCTACTCCCACCAAATCGTCAAGCACAAAGCACAAGAGTACGTGCGGGGAACCGTTCACACGAACAACATCGAGAATTTCTGGAGCCTCTTGAAGCGCGGAGTAGTCGGGACGTACCACAACGTGAGCAAGAAATACCTGCCGCTCTACCTCGCGGAGTTTCAATTCCGTCATAACAATCGCACTAATCCCGATATCTTCGTGGAAGCGGTACGAGGCTGCTGAAGCGTGGCAACTGGCGGGCGCTTCAGAGCAAGCAAAAGCGCGCCAGCAAGCCGGTTCAATTGCAATTATGGTCATCGTCTTTCCAAACGCGCCGTATGAGTGGCGCGGCCACTACAATCGCCTGCGCCACCAGAAAGCACGTAACGAGTAAGCTATAAGGGTCGATGGGCGCGCTCGCCTCATTATCCAACTCTGCCACCTTAATGGGACTGCACGTCGCTGACCTTGCCGTGCTAGGATTTGGCTTCTTTTTCCTGACAGGCTGGATCGCTGAGGAATTTACAAAATCGGAGGGATGGAAGAAGTACCATCGGCTCTTTGTTGTGATCGCAATCGTCGGTGTCACTGGCGAATGGATTGCCGACCTCGCAGTATTTGAACTCAGCGAGCACTTACAAACTATCGCCGCGAGCGAAATAGCCGCGTTAAATTTGCGGGCGATCCAATTAGCGAAGGACACGGAGACACTCCGTCTCCAACTAGCGAACGCGGACGAACGAGTAGCTAATGCAGCGCGTGATGCGGCCAAAGCCGCAGAACGAGCGTCCGAAGCTGAATCCCATCTTTCTGAGGCCAACGCACGGGCTGCCGAAGCAAGCGCTAAAGCCGAACAGTTCCGGCTTGGAATTGCGGATGCAGAGAAAGACGCCGCAGAAGCGAAAGCGCGTCTAGCTGAAACTAATCTGGAATTGGCAAAAATGAGAGTGCCGAGAACATTAACGTCCGAACAGCAGGCGCATTTACTGTCGGTTCTAAAGCCATTTGCAGGACAGAAATTCTCACTGTCTGTGCAAGGCGAGGCCGAAGCCATCGACCTTCTTAAAACGCTGAAAGCGATTCTCGTATCTGCGGGCTGGGTACAAATTCCGACACAGCTTGGCGCTGTCGAAATCGGGGACGCGGGCCAAATATTTGTAACCGGCGTAGTGGTAGAAATAACGCCGAAGGCAGAGATGAAACGTGCTGAGATTGCGGCTCTACTCGCGAACGAATTGAACGCATCGGGAATTGCAACGCGAGCATGGCGTAATGTGCAACTTAGGGATGACGCGGCCATAAACGTCGCAGTCGGCAAAAAACCATAGGGGTCTTTATGGCTAAGCCCGCTCAGAAAATTCTTTTCTTCTATTGCTACACCTGTCGGGACTACGAGCCGAAAACCAGCACTCACTATCGGGCGCAGAAGCAACGCTTCGCGCGCCGACGCAAGAAAGAGAAAGCCGCAGAGCAGCAGCCCGCAGAGCAACGTCAGGAATAGAAAACCTGCCTGTCCGCTTGAGAATACACGACCATTGCCAGTATCCGTCAAGTGCCGGGTACTGGCCCCTTATTTCAGGACATCCGCCCTCGAGAAACCAAAGATTGAAGCAAAAGTCCGCGGGGCGGGTTTTCCTTGACGCCGGAAGCTGACGGGCGCAACCTCCGAAGACGAATCCGAGTTCGCTCATTCGAGAGCCAGTGGACCAGCCTGTAGAGGTGCCGGCGGGTTCTCGAAATCGCGGAAAGGTCGGGGCGAGGCCCGAGCGCGGCGAATCGAGAATGCAAATATCGCGGGAGGTCTTATATGGCAAACGCGGACAAGACTTATGAAGTCGAGGTAGAAGACGTCGAGTACCTCCGTCACGGCGACCAGCCGCTGCTGGCGCGAATGTTCAAGCCGCGCGGCGCCGGCCCGTTCCCGGCGGTGGTCGAACTGCATGGCGGGGCGTGGTGCCTCGGCGATCGGCTGATTGACAAGCCGATCCATGAAGCGCTGGCGAAGAGCGGCGTAGTGGTGGCGTCGCTGGATTTTCGCGTGCCGCCCGCCGCGACCTACCCGGGCTCGCTGGCCGATATCAACTACGGCGTGCGCTGGCTCAAGGCGCATGCGGCGGAATTCAAGGCGCGCGCAGAGACGGTGGGGATCATGGGGAGCTCGAGCGGGGGCCATCAGGCGATGCTGGCGGCTATGCGTCCGCGCGATCCGCGCTATACAGAAGTGCGGCTGCCCGCGGGGTCGCCGGCGGTCGATGCGAGCGTCCGCTACGTGGTGATGTACTGGCCGGTGATCGATCCGCTGGCGCGGTACCATTATGCGAAGAAATTGAAGGCGGGCGGCCAGCCGTATCCGGAGCTGATCGACCTGGTGCTGCCGCTGCACGATAAATACTGGCAGACCGAAGCGGCGATGGCCGAAGGGAATCCGGTGCTCGCGCTGCAACGCGGCGAACCGGTCGATAAGCCGCCGGTGCTGTATATACAGGGGACCGACGACGTGGCGCATCCGCGGGTCGATCTGGACCGCTTCGTGGCGAGCTATCGCGAGGCGGGCGGCAAGGTGGACCTGGAGCTCTACGAGGGCGAGGCGGAAGGCTTCGCGGTGCGCAAGCCGGATTCGCCGAACGGGGTGAAGGCGATCCAGAAGATCATCGAGTTCGTGCATCAGCATGCGCGCTAGGAATGCGGACGACGCGGTGCGCTAAAAGAACAGAGGAAGACGACGATGGCGAAAAATATCGAAACGATGGTGGCGGAACTGGCGGACCGCGAAGCGATTCGCGAGTTGCCGATCAAGTATTGCGATTGCGTCTGGCGCGGGGACATGACGGGAATCGTGGACCTGTTCGCGGCCGACGGCGCCTTTATCACGAAAGGGATGAAGCGCGACCATACGGCGTCGGGACGCGAGGGTCTGCTCAAGCTCTACGGCGGACTGACCGGAGGGGCGTTGACGCCGCGTCCTTATATCCATAACCACGTGCTGCAGCTCGACGGCAATGGGCATGCGTCGGGCCGCTGCTACGTTGAAATCCGCAACCAGCAGAAGGACTTCGAATGGGTGGGGACCGGCTTCTATGACGACAAATACGTGAAGGTCGGCGACGGCTGGAAGTTTCAATCGCGGACGTTTACGACCGGATTCATGAAGCGGATGCCGGACTAGGCGAGGCCGGAGGGAGCGGATTTTCTGAAACCTCGGGGAGGTTTCAGACTTCCCGTTTGGTCTGCCGCTCGCGTTGCTCGGATGGTGGTACTGCAAAAGGGCCATCTGGACGGTGAAGAGGGTGATACGCGGAGAGATTCGATAGCGCGAGAGCGAATGCGGAGGGTTAGCGCGAAATGAAGTTCATGCTGCATATCAATCCGGTAGTCCCAGCTTCGCCCGAGGAACGCGAGCGGCTGCGTCCGATCGCCCATCGGACGGAGAAGATTCAAGAGATGCTCGCGGAGATGACCGAGCTGACGCAGATGGCCGAGGAGCTGGGCTTCGAGGCGGTAACGTTCTCGGAGCATCATTTTTATACAGAGGGTATGGAGGCGGGCTCGACGCCGACGCCGCATATCGTGGACCTGCTGTCGAAGACCAAGCGAATCAAGGTGGGGCCGCTGGGGTTCGTGCTGCCGACGTGGGATCCGATTCGGCTGGCGTGCGACGTCGCGTGGGCGGATCAGATTAGTCATGGGCGGGTGATCGTAGGACTCGCGCGCGGGTTCTTTCCGCGCTGGGTGAACGTGCTCGGACAGCATTATAATGCGCAACCGTCGATCCTCGGGCCGGAGGCGGAGGCGCATAATCGCGAGGTTTTTGAAGAACTGTTCGAGGTCGTCAAACTCTGCTGGCGCGACGAACCGTTTTCCTTCAAGGGCAAGTATTACCAGGTGCCGAATCCGGCGGAGGGGCATGCGTGGCTCGCGCATGAGGCGACTGCGCGCTACGGAGCGCCCGGGGAATTGGACGAAAAGGGCTGGTTACGGCGAATTTCGCCGGTGCCGAAGACGTATCAGAAACCGCATCCGCTGATCTTCCAGGCGTTGACAATGAGCGAGGGAACGATCCGCTGGGCGGCGCGGGAAGGCGTGATACCGGTGATCTTCCTGCCGTTCCCGGATATGGCGGTCGCCAGTGCGCAAACCTACGTCGATGAGGCGGCCAAGGCCGGACGCACGCTCAAGCTCGGGCAAAACGTCGGGCTGTGCCGAATGGTGAATATCGGCGAGACCTTCGCCGACGCGCTCGAAAGCGCGCGCAACGGATCGGTGTTCCTGTTCCGCAACTTCCATTCGAAGTTCCATCCGCAGATGATTCCGGACATGATCGAACCGTATATCGAAAGCGGTACGGCATTCGTCGGGACCGTCGATGATATACGGCGGAAGATGTCCGCGGTGCAGACCCAAATGAATCCGGAGTATTTTCTGTGGCTGTGCGACCAGGGCTATCTGCCCTTACATGAAGTGAAGAAACAGCTCGAGTTGTTCGGCAGGAAAGTGATGCCGGAGTTCGCGGGATGAGGGGGAGGGAGAGGAGAAAGGCAAAGAATTTACTGAAACCTCAGTGAGGTTTCAGACTTCCCGTTGGGCTTGACGAGCAGCCCAACAGTCTTGACCTGATCTTTCGGACTGCTCGCGTTGCTCGGGTGGTGGTCGCGCGGGAGTATGTACGGCTATCTCTCGCGCCATGCTGGCCCATATCGACAATCGTTGGGATTGCAGCGTTCGCTGGCGCTGGTACAGGGACTACCGAGCCGCGAGGAAGTCGTGGGCGAGGCGCTGAAAGCTTTCGCGCTTTTCGCCCATCGGCGTGTGACCGGCCCCATCGATTACGGCAAGCTTTGAGCGCGGAATCGATGCGTTGAGGACTTCGGCGTGACGCAGTGGGACGAGGTGATCCTCGCGACCCCAAACGACGAGCGTATCGGCGGTAATCTTGTGCAGTGAACTGGTCAACTCGGGATCGGCGTATCGCCCATTGATGAGGCTTGCGACGATCCCGAGGCTTTTCCATTGACGCCGGAACTCCTGACTCTGACGGACGTCTTCGACCATCGCGCCGAAGTCACTGGGGAATAATCTCACTCCAGTTTGCGCGAACGCGGCGCGCAAAAAACTATCCTCGTTCAGACTGGCGAGATCTGCGGCCCGCGCGTCGGGGACTTCGAGACCCATCGCGTCGGCGAGCACCATTTTCGAAAATCGAGCCGGTTGTTCGATGGCCATGTAGAGGGCGATCCACCCGCCGAACGAATGCGCCACGATGTCGGTAGTTGCGATTTCTAGAGCGTCGAGAAATTCGAACATCACTCCGGCGTAGTCGCGGACCGACTTGCTGAGTGCGGGTAGCTGTCCGTCCGGCCATCCTGGGAGTTGCGGCGCGTACACCATATGCGAAATGGCGAAAGCGAGATGATATGTCTCCCAGCGTCCCCATCCGGAGAGACCGTGCAGATAGAGGAGCGGATTGCCGCGTCCGCCCTTCAGATAGGAAATCGTGAGGTCGCCGGCTCGCGCGCTATGGCGGCGAAACTGCGATGCGTCTCCGGCGCCCATTGACTACTCCCGCCGCATGCTTACGCGGTTACGTTCAGCCAGTGCTTGAAGCATTCGATCTCGAAAAAAGACTCGTCCGACGCAGGATCGGGTGGTGGCGATCCGGCTGGCGCCGTCACCTTGAGGCGGATGATAAAAGGCTCCGCGACCACTGCGCGTTGGTGAAGTGCATTGGCGGCATTGGACGCATACTGATCCGGAATTTCCGCGAACTGACTATACTTAGTTTGAAAAATCGACTGACTATTGCCGTCTGACGGGTGGCAAATTTCGAGTGCCACATCCGCGTCGCCGGAGACTTCGCCTCCGGCGGTCGTCGTGAGGCGTAATCTGATCGCGCTGCCACGATATTCCCGCGCGGGTCCGGCAAAAATGATCTGATACGGGAAACCATCGGGCCCGCGACTCGGGACGCCGATTTCCCATCCGGCAACGATGCGGCCGTTCTCGCGCCGGTTAAAGTCGCGCAAAACTTCGGGGGCGTCGCGGGTGAGGACATAGTTGAAATCACCATACAGCGGCAATTCCGAGCTGTCGCCATCGGGTCCGTTGCTCGAATGAATCGCCAGGTGCACCGCGCGTGCTGGTTCGGGGGATGGAGCGACCACGTTGATATCGCGCAGCGCCGGCATCACGTGCTGGGCGAAGAGACGTTTCGCGTTCATCACATGGTCATGCGCGATATTGCCGATATGGAACATCCCGAGGAAATGACCGTAGCCGGAAATTTTCATGTCGCGCTCGAGCCATCGCGTGACATAGTCGGGGTCGCCGCAGACGATGAAGCCATCCTCGCGCATCTGCTCGAAGGGTGTCTCGGGACCGGGGAAGTCGCGCTTGATATTTGTGCGATGCTGGAATGACTGGTCGCTATGAAGGCCGGGGACCGGCGCGGGATTGTTAATCGGACGGGAGAAGACGCGGAAGAGGTAACCGAGCGCATCGCGAGCTTCAGCGATCGCTTTGTCGTTGGTCTCGGCGACGTGGATGAAGCGCGCGCCAATAAAATTGTCGAAATCGGGATGCCAGCCGAAGCGCTCGCGAGCGACCTTTTTGTATTGGTCGAAGGCGTCCCGAAAAGCCTCGGGTGGATAGAAGACCTGGGCGCCTCCGATATGCCGTTGCGCGGCAAACTCGATGGTCTCGAGCGAGCCGGCGGGCATCCAGAAGGGCATCGGGCGCTGAATCGGCTTGGGCCAAATCGAGACGCCGGCAAGCTGCCAATACTTGCCGTCATAGTCGAAGACTTCCTCGTTGAGGCATTTGTGAATGATGTCGTAAGACTCGGCGAGGCGCTCGCGGCTCGTGAAGGGATCGACGTTGTAGGAGACGTATTCCTGCGGCACGCCGCGAACGATGCCGGCGATAAATCTGCCGCCGGAAAGACAATCGAGCATCGCGAACTCTTCCGCGGTGCGGATTGGATGGCGCAGCGGAATGACGTTACCGATGACGCCGACCTTCATGGACTTCGTGCGCATGATGATGGCGGCGGCCATGATGTTGCAGGCGGGCTGAATATTAACCGCCGTGAAGTGGTGCTCGTTGACGAAGGCGCCGTCGAAGCCGAGGTCCTCGCAAATCGCCCACTCGTCGAGGTGATCGCGATAGGCTTGAGTGACGGTGCGCGGATCGCAGAAGCGATTGGTGAAGCGGACCTCGGGGCCGACCTCGGGCGGAACGTCCGGATAGGTCAGTTCGTCGAAGGTGTAAAACTTCATGCGCCCAGCCTCCAGCGAGATTGTGGCCGTAGGGAGCTTAGCGCAATGAGCTTTTGGCGAGAAACGAAACGCCGCGCGGCTGATGACCGCGCGGCGCTTGGTTCATAGGACAGCTCAGGTCGAGGCCGCGGTCACAGATCGGCGGCCGACTGCTCGCGCATCGCGAGCAGCGGTTCGAGGCGACCGACCGACTGCGGCTTGCCGCCGTTGAGCGGTCGCGAACCGGGCGTCACCTCGAAGGGCGAAGTGAGACCGAGTTCCTTGCCGATCTCGCGAACCGCGGGCATCACTTCGGTCGCGAGCAGGCGAATGTTGTTGAGACGGTCCTCCTTGGAAATCGGGCCGTCGTTCTGCCAGAACGCGAAAATGCCCGGCCGCAACACCTCGAGCACGGTGCGCAGCTTCGGGATGACGGTCTTCGGCGTGCCGCAAATTACCTGCATCGAGCGTTCGACGGCGGGGAACGCGTCGAAAATTTGCTTACGCGTTTTCTCGACATCGACCTGCTGTTCCTGCCATACGGCCGAGCGTGTGTTGATCTGCGCGTCTGAGATCTTCTCGGTCGTGGTGCCATCGGCGAGGCCCGCCCAGGGACTGCCCTCGGTGGACTCCGGGTCAGTGAACTGGCGCGCCATGCGCTTGGTCGCATCCTTGGAATTGTACCCCGGCGGGAACATCCATTGCGGTTGGCCGAACAGGCTGTAGCCGATGCCGGCGCCGCCGAACATGTCCCACTTGGCGATCTCGCGCGCCTTCTCGTCGGTCTCGGCGACATATACTTTCTGCAGGTAGCCGAAATTCTCGGGACCGACCTGATAGCCTTCCTGGGCCGCGACATCGCGGTACATATCCCAAAGCTCGACGGTCGGCTCGAGGAAGGTCGCGAGCGCGATGTACGGGTAGCGATGCTTCGCACACCACACGACGGTCTCGGGGCTCAGCAAGCCGGGAATCCAAATAGGAGGATGCGGCTTCTGGATCGGCAGGCACCACGGATCGACGAAGCGATAGTGGAAATGCTTGCCTTCGTAGCGGAACGGGCCGGGCTTGGTCCACGCCTGGATGACGACCTCGTGTGCTTCATTGAAAAGCTCGCGGTTGAACGCCGGGTTGGCATTGGAGGCGAACTGCTCGCTGCCACCGCCGCGCACCCATCCGGTGACGAGGCGGCCACCCGAGATCATGTCGATCATGCCGAGCTCCTCGGCCAGGCGCAGGGGATTGCCAACGACCGGCAGCGGATTGCCGAGCAGGACGATCTTCACACGCTTGGTGATGCGGGCGAGCACCGACGCCTCGACGTTCATCACGGAGCCCATGCAGAAGGCGGTGTCGTGATGTTCGTTGAGCATCACGCCGTCGAAGCCGAGTTCCTCGGCGAGGATTTTCTCATCGAGGTATTCGTTGAGGAGTTGACCGCCTTTGACAGAATCGAAATGTTTGTTCTCGATACCGAAGAATCCGGTTTTAATGATCTCGTCATTGGAGACGTAGCGGTACGGACGTTCGGTGAAATACATTATGTGCATCGCGTCACCTCCTCGGGTGCTTCAAGCCAGAAATTTCTCAACTTCACGCAGGAAATCGGCCGATTTCTCAACTTCCGGACGATGGCCGCAGTGGTCGAACACGCAGACGGTCGCCGACTTGAGCGAGCGCTTGTAGTCCTCGGCGGCAGATACCGGTACGACGCGATCCTCGCATCCCCAGAGCAGGAGCGTCGGCAAATCGCGCGCCGTCGCGAGCAGATGGGGCAGACTTGGATTGTGCATGAAGGGCTGCCATGCGAGTCGTGCCGACTGCGCGCGGGCCTCCTCCCAGCGTTCGAACTCGGCCGGGCCCTGCCCACCATAGAGCTGATCGAATTCGGGCGTCGCGTCAGGATCGTGGACGGTGGCGAAGAGATGCTTGGGCGCCATCAACTGAAAGAAATCGAGGATGACGCCTTCGCGCGGGCGGATGCCCATCGGCGCGACCAAGGCCATTTTGCGGAATTGGGCGGGATTGGCGGCGGCCATTTCCGCTGCGACCCAGCCACCTAGCGAGAACCCGATGACGTCGAGCGGAGCAAGATTTTGCTCCATCAGGTAACGCGCGTAAAAGCCGGCGAGGTCGCGAATGTTGCTAATCCATTCGGCGCGCGGAGTGCGGCTATACCCCGGATGCTGCGGAATGATGAGCGTGTGATTGCGCGCGAGCGCGGAATTCCATTTGAGCCATCCGGGCCAACCCAACTCCTCGTGGAGGACCAGAAGCGATCGCCCACTGCCGCCTTTCACGACGATCAGATCGCTATCGTCGACGCGGACAGTCTCCTCGACCCATTCTTGCGGACCGTTACCAGATGCCATCGCGGTAGAATTCTCCCGTGTCCCGTCATACTACGACATCGCCCGCAACCGCAAATCGCGAGCGGCGGCATTGCAACGCGCAAACCAACCGCCGTCGCTAGGAATAAAGATTTGCGATCGAGCTACCCTGCCGCACGAAAAAAGTTCTACAGTTGCGTCGCCAAGGAGGACCGTCGCAGTGCGGGAGAATCGCGAGCGGCGGACGAATGAAATATGGCCAAGGCACGCGCGGTCGTTCAGGTCGGCGATAAGAAATTCGAGATGCAGCAATTCGAGTTGCCACGGATCGGCGCCGACGACGCGTTGATGCGGATCGAAGCCTGCGGCATCTGCGGCAGCGACGTCGATCAATATGACGGCAAGCTCAACGGACTCCTGAGCTTGCCGATGATCCCGGGGCACGAGCCGGTCGGCATCATCGAGGAGATCGGCGCAGAGGCGGCGCGACGCTGGGGCCTCAAGGCGGGCGATCGAGTCGCGGTCGAGCCGACGCGCGGATGCGGGCATTGCCGCGCCTGCAAACGTGGCGACTCGCGCAATTGCCGCACCGGTCGCGCGGGCGCAAAAATCTCGGTTTGCGGATTTATTCCGACGACGATTTCGCCTGCGCTATGGGGCGGGATGGCGGAGTTCATGTACCTCGATCCAGAGGTTGCGCTGCATAAGATTTCGCCCGAAGTTCCGGCCGAGCTGGCGGCGCTCTATCAGCCGATCGCCGCAGGGGTCAGTTGGGCGCATCGCGTACCCGGCACCAAGATCGGTGACACGGTAGTGATCTTCGGGGCGGGGCAGCGAGGGATCGCCTGCGCGGCCGCTGCACGTGAAGCGGGTGCATCGCACGTCGCGGTAATCGCGCGACGGCAAAGCGCGCGCCGGTTGAAGCTCGCGGAGGAGTTCGGTGCCGACGCGACGATTTTTGCCGACGAGGACGTGGTCGCACGAGTGCGCGAATTGACGCGAGGCGAAGGCGCCGACGTGGTCGTCGATGTGACCGCGGAAACGATGACGCCAATTGCGCAGGCGGTCGAAATGGCGCGGCCGGGCGGGACGATAATTCTTGCGGGTGTCAAAGGCCCTAATGCCGCCATCCCCGATTTGCGCAACGATCGCATCTTCACCAAGGAGCTGACGATTCGCGGCGTCAAGAATGCGGATTTCGACTCGTTCGCGATCGCCGTGAAGCTCCTCGAGTCGCGCAAGTATCCGTTCGAAAAGATGCACACGCACAGCTTCGCGCTAAAAGATCTCGAGCGCGCGATCAATACGTTGGCGGGCCGCGTCGCAGGCGAGCACGCCGTCTCGGTCTCGCTCGATCCTCTCCTCTGAGCGCGACGCGGCGTCCGCTAATCGCCGAGGTGCGTGCGGACGAATTCGCCGATCCGCGCGATGGCCCGACGCCCCTCCGGCAGAATCGCTGCGAAGGTGTGCCACACGTGGATCATCTCCGGCCAGACTTCCAGCGTCGTTTTGACGCCGGCGGCCGACGCTCGCTCAGCCAGACGGGTCGCATCGTCGAGCAGGACCTCCGATGAACCAACCTGGATCAGTAGTGGTGGAAGCCCCTCAAGGCTCGCATACAACGGTGACGCGAGCGGTGTGCGAGCATCGCGGTCGCCGAGGTACAGTTCCACCCATCCGTGAAGCATCTCGCGACTGACGATGGGGTCGGCGCCGGCCACAGTGGCCATCGACGCGCCGTCGAGTGCAAGGTCAACCCAAGGCGAAATGCAGGCCACGGCACCAGGAAGCGGCAGCCGCGCATCGCGACTCGTGATCGTCGTCGCGATCGCGAGCCCGCCGCCAGCGGAATCTCCCGCAATGGCGATACGAGCCGGATCGATGCCGCTATCGAGCAGCCATCGGTAGGCCGTCGCTGAGTCCTCTACGGCGGCGGGAAACGGATGCTCGGGAGCGAGACGATAATTCAGGCCGAGCACTCGCATCGAGGCCGCGAGCGACAACCGCGTCATCAATTCGCGATGGGTCTCGACCGAGCCGCTGCCGTAACAGCCGCCGTGCAGATAAAGCATCGCGCGATCGTCGCGCGACTTTTGTGCGCTGATCCATTCCGCGCGAACGCCGCCGGCATCCACCGGTTGATAAACGATGTCGTCGGGAAGCGCGTGCCTCTCGGCGAGATCGTCGTACTCGGCGCGCAATTCGGCGAGATGCCCAAGTTGCACAATCGAAGGACGCGATCTGCGCCGCGATAAGCGGCAGAGCTCGATCGCCAGCTGAAGTTCCCGACTTGCCACCGTTAACGACGGCGCTTGCGACTAACAACGCAGTGCTACTTCTCGATTCAGTTCAATTCGATGTTGTAGAGCTTCGCTGCGTTGTCGCAGACGATCTTCCGTGTGATGTCCTCCGGCACGCCCTCGAAATCCTGCTTGATCACCTTGAGCGAGTTCGGCCATGTCGAATCCGTGTGCGGGAAGTCCGACGCCCACATGTAATTGTTTTCACCGAAGAACTTGTAGGTCATCGGCCCGATCGCGTCGTCCTGGAAGGTCGCCCAGACGTTGCGCCGCACATAGTCCGACGGTTTCATCGCCAGCTTGGTTTCCTCACGCATGGTGCCGAACTTCCCGTACATATGATCGCTGCGGTACATGAAATGCGCGATCCATCCGGTGTCGTTTTCCGCCGACACGATGCGCAGTTCCGGGAAACGCTCGAAGACCTTGCCGAAGATGAAGCTCGAGAGCGTGCGTTGCACTTGATAGACCGGCTGCATCGTCCCGATCAGCATCTTCACGCCGCCGAATACGATCGGGCCGCTCTCTTCGGCCTTCTTCTCCCGACTCTCGTCGCGATTCTTGCCTTTCTGATCTCGTTGCGTAATCACATGTAGCGACAGCGGCATCTTCATCGCCTGCGCCGCGGCCCAGAACGGATCGTAGATCTCGTTGTAGTAAGGCTTGTCCTCCGGCGGCACGCCCCAGATCATCGCGCCCTTGAGCCCCATCTTCGCGCAGCGCTCGAGCTCACACACGGCCAACGGTATATCGTCGAGCGACAGCAGAGCTATCGGATGCAACCGCTTCGGGCTGTAGGAGCGGAATTCCGCGACCCAGTCGTTGTAAACGGCGAAGCACGCGCGCCGCAGCTCGTCGTCGTCGAGTCCGAACAGCGGCATCCCCAACGTCGTATAGATCACTTCGGCCTGCACGCCGTCGATGTCCTGATCCTTCAACCGCTCGGCCGGATCCCATCCGCTGGGCCGCGCTGCTTCGTAACCCTTCTGCAGATGTTCCTTGAGTTCCTCGCCGCTCTTGCCGATGCCGAAGCCACCCGCCACCGGAAACGGCCGCACCCCGGGTGCGACAAACATGAAGCCCTTGCCACGTTCGTTCTTGACCACCTTCGGTGCGCGGTCCGAAAACTTGTGGTCCAGCCGAGTCTCCCAGAGGTCGGCCGGCTCCATCATGTGGGAGTCGGCGGAAATCACACGAATGCCTGCCATCGTTAGTCCCTCCTCAGTCGGTGAAGGCCGTACCGCTTGGCCCGGTTTCCTGTGTTTGTATCGCACCGACCATCGCGTTCGGCAACGATAACAACGCGGCCGAGAGACTTACAATGACTAACGCATAATCAAATTCAGGCCGGAAGGCGTGCTATAGCGGGAAACGTCATCGAATTCCTTGGGCACCTGTTCATTGATGTAGTGCTTGCCATCAGCCGTAGGCTCGACAGTGAAGGTCGCATGGTTTTGCGCGAGGTCCCAGAAGATTTCCACGTCGGAGCCGTTTGCGTTGATCGGTCCGATACCAGGCGCATCGACCGTATGTGGAAAAATAGCGTGGAGCCGCTGCGGCTTCATCTGTTTATCGAAGTTCTCAACCCATAGCGGCGTGTAGAAGTGGCTATCGACGTACAGCACGCGCTTGCCGTAGCAACTCGCCCCGCCGTGTGAGGGGAGCGTGCTTACGCTGATCACATCGACGTCGCGGACTTGCCATTTGCCCATCGAAGGCTGCGGCCAGCCGAGCGGCATCTCGAAACCGGCCGGAAAACTCTCCCGCGGTAGATTGGGATCGGCCAACGTCAGCATTTTTCGTTTCGCCACATAGTCAACTTTCAGTTGCGTGATATTGGAATCGAAGCCGAACTGATAATCATCGTGATTGGCGTCGGTGCCCGCGGTCTCGGCACATCGCGCCAGCGATGAAAGCGGCTGATAGCGGCGCAATGAGGGAATAAAGACGTAGGAATCCTCCGTTCGCGACGGATCGGCGTATTCGATTGTCAGGGTAGTGGTATATTTCTGCTGTTCAGGGACCAGCAGCAAAAACCAGTTAGTAAAGAAGATGGGACTCTGCGCGGTCGCCGGCATGGTCCCCGGATCGGTGTTGTAGGCGAATTGGCGCAGCACGAATTCATACGCGATGCAGTTCGACGCGCCCATCGAGTTGACGCCGCAGGTGTAACCATAGGTATCCGCGATCAGGCGCGGCATATAGCGATACCAAAGGTTCGCGAGGACCTTCCAACCCTGGTGCGGCTCCGCCGGATTTGGAAACGGAATCCCGCCTCGATAGCCCGTCAGGGTCAGCCCTCCATCGGGCAATTCAACTATTCTCACCTGGCCCGAATACTTCTCGGTCGCTTCGAGATAGTTCTTCGGTAGCGGATAATTTACCGTCGGTCCGATTTCCATCGAGACGTCGGCGGGCATCTTCCAGAAATATTTGCCTTCGAACAGCGCCACCATGCCATCCGGCATGAACTGCTTGAAATTCTGCCAGTTCTGCATCGTTATGTGAGTTCCGGTTGGGATCGCGTCGTTGGACGGAGCGCCCGGCGCATCCGCAGCGCTGGTGTGATTCGGCGACGACGCGGGTACTTGCGCAAACGAATACCCAGGTACGGAAAGCACGAGCATTAACAGCAGGGCCACAAATCGAAGCATCATTCGCTCTACACCTTTTCCAGCGGGAGTCCGTCATACACTCTCATATAGTTAGACAGCCGCACATTTCCTGAGGCGCGTCCGGATCTTGCAGCGGGAAGCCGTCCGGCCTATACGATAAATGCACCGGAGATTAAAGAGGGATTTCCGGCTAAACCAAAGATCACGCACGGCGAAGCTTGAAGCGTCGGCGTCACCAAAAAGAAGAACTACGCTCGCCCGGTTACTAAATCCAAATTGAATCGAGGCAAAAATGGCGCAGACCGAAGAAAACATCCACAAGCTGAAATATCCCGGCGCAGTTGACGCCGACGGTCATATCCTCGAATCAGCCAAGTGCTGGGAGGAGTATTGCGAGGCCAAGTGGCGCAGCCAACGCCATCCGCATGAAGGAAGATAAGGACGGGCTCGAATACCTCGAAGTGAACGGCGTGCCGTCGCGCGTGAATCGCGGTGGCAACTTCGGCAACGTCTCGCAGATGGGCAAGGTCACGCGCAACTCGGGACATTTCGATCCGCGGATAAAATATGGCGATGACGTTCCGCTCGGCGCCTGCGACGCCAAGGATCGCCTTATCGCGTCTCGACAAAGAGGGGCTCGACGCCGCGATCATATATCCCAGTCTCGACCTCACCTGGGAGACCGACACCGACGATGCCGAATACTCGCAGGCGATGTGCCGCGCCTACAACCGCTGGGTCACCGACTGGTCCGCGGACAGCGGCGGACGTCTGATCCCCGTCGCCCATCTATCGCTGGGCGATCCCGCGGGCGCCGCGACCGAACTCGAACGCGCGGTCAAGGCCGGTCACAAAGGGCGGATGGGTGGTGCAGTTCGTCCCGACGCGCAAGCCACACGGCCATAACGATCACGATGTGCTCTTCGCCAAGGCGCAGGAACTCGACGTCCCGCTTGGCATCCACGTGTCACTCGAACCGCAATGGTGCTGGCCAGGACGCTACGACAAGGAGTTCGTCCGCAAGCAGACCGTGGTTCCTCAACGTGACGGCCTCCGACGCGATTCGCCACGCGCTCGCAAGCTTCATGCAGTACGGCACCTTCGATAAGTTCCCGAAGCTCAAGATCGTCATCCTCGAAGTTGGCGCTGGCTGGGTGCAGTACTGGCTCGATCGGATGGACGCGGTTTACGACAGCGTGATGGGGCGCGGCGTGCCGCTCAAGGAAAAGCCCAGCTTCTACTTCCGACGCAACGTCTGGGTGTCCGCCGATCCCGACGAGAAGTCATTGCCCGCGATGGTCGATCTCTGCGGCAGCGATCGCTTCTTCTGGGCGACTGACTTTCCGCATCCTGACCACACCGGCAGCTATATCGAGGCGGTCGAGGAATTCGGCAACCAGGTCAGCGACCCGCAGCGCCGTCGCGACGTCCTCGGCGATAACGTCCGACGCGTGTACAACCTCTCGGTCTGATTCTGCGGTATGAGCGATAAGTGTCGCATGATGAGCTAGGCAACCGGTCGTGAGACTGGCGATGGCGCCCGCTCGCGGCCGTTTGAAAGGAGAATGAAGATGCCGGACATGAAAGAATTCAACGCGGGCGTCATCAATGATTTCCGCGCCAATGGCGGCAAGGTCGGCGGGCAGATGGAAAACATACCGCTCCTGCTGGTCACCATGAAGGGCGCCAAGAGCGGTCGGACGATCACGCTGCCGCTCGCCTACAGCAAGGACGGGAGCCGGTTCGTCGTGATCGCATCCTTTGCCGGCGCTCCGCAGAATCCGTCCTGGTATCACAACCTCGTTGCGCACCCTGACGTCACCATCGAACTCGGCGGCGAAAAGTTCCAGGCGAAGGCGACCATCGCGCAAGGCGCGGAGCGCGATCGGTTATTCAAGCAGCAAGCCGACCAGTTGCCGATTTTTAACGAGTACCAGAAGAAGACCACCCGGCGCATACCGGTGATCGTTATCGAGCGCGCCAACTGAAGTAGCGGATACACGTACTGCGACCAGTAGTTCGTGTCGCATAATTACATCTGCGAGATGCTCTCCGCCGAGGAAAAGCTGCAATGACGAACTCGCCGAGAATGCTCGAAGGCTACCGCGTCCTCGATTTTACTCAATATGTCGCGGGACCGACCTGCACGCGCCTGATGGCCGAGTTCGGCGCAGAGGTCGTGAAGCTGGAGCTCGCGCCCGGCGGCGACCGTGTGCGCGATTGGGGCCTGAAGCCGCGCACCGTGCCAGCGAGCAGTCACAGCACCTATTACATGCAGCACGATCACAGCAAGCTCAGCCTGGCGATTGACATGAAGCAGCCCGGCGCGCGTGAACTGGTGCTCGCGATGATCCCGAAGTTCGACGTGCTCGTTGAAAATTTTGCACCCGGCGTGATCGGGCGGCTGGGCTTCTCTTACGAAGATGTGAAGAAGGTCAATCCGAAAATCATCATGTGCTCGATCTCGATGGCGGGTCAGACCGGGCCGCTCTCCGACAAGGCCGGCTACGATCTGATCGGGCAGGCCTATGCGGGCGTGACCGATGGCATCGGCGAGCCCGATCGCGCGCCGGCAGTCATCGGGATGGCGATCGGCGACGTTTCGACCGGGGTGGCCGCCGCGATGGCGGTATGCGCTGCACTACTGCATCGCGAGCGCACCGGCGAAGGGCAATATCTCGACGCCTCGCTCACCGATACCTATTTCCACATGCACGAAATGAACGTGCCCAAGATCGCGCTGGCGGGCGACCGGGTGCGGCCCAAGCGCGCGGGATCGCAGATTGACGGTCCCGGTCCGGGCGGCGTTTTCCGCTACCGCGACGAGGAGTACGTCATGATCCTCATCACGCCCCATCAATGGCCACAGATGGTGCGCGCGATGGGCATGCCCGAACTCGCCAGCGACCCGCGGTTCAAGGGTGCGAAGGGCCGGCACGTGAATCGATTCGAATTACAGGCGATTGTCGAGAAATGGCTCGCGAGTTTTCCGACTCGCGAGGACGCGATCGCTGCACTGGACAAGGAGCGCGTGCCCTGCGCTCCGGTTTTGACGGTCAACGAAGCCGTCGCCCATCCGCATCTGAACGAACGCAAGACCGTGCGCTGGGTGCAGGATCCGTTGCTGGGCAAGGTCGCCACTCCCGCCGTGCCGGTGAAATTCTCCGCATGGCCGGACCGCATGGAATTGCGTTCGGCGCGACTCGGCGAGGACAACGAGCGCGTTCTGCGCGATTACCTCGACTTCACCGACAAACGGATTGCGGAGTTATACGCAAACGGCGTGCTGGTGCGCGATCCGACCATCTGATCGGCTCGCGCACCTCACCCGTCCGGCGCCGCGCCGCGCGGCTAAAGCACGCGTGTTCGCTAAATCGCTCGGTAGTTGGCGAACGACACCGTCGACGACCGCGCGTTCGGGTCCGTGATTACGTTGACCACGGCCGGCTTGCCCGACTTGACCGCGCGCTCCATCGCCGGCCGAATGTCCTTCGGGCGCTCGACCAGTTCGCCGTACGCGCCGAAGACTTCCGCCATCTTGTCGTAACGGCTGAAGCCGAGGTCGCGGCCTGCGTCCATCGTGCCCTTGCCCGCCCATCCGCCGTTGTTGCTGACGACGATCAGCGCGGGAATGTTGTGGCGCACCATCGTATCGATTTCCATGCCGTTCATGCCGAACGACCCATCGCCGCTGAGCACGATCACCTGCTTGTCGGGTTTTGCTACTTTCGCGCCGAGTCCGAACGGCACCGCGACGCCCATGCATCCGTTCGGCCCCGCGTTGACCGAATGGCCTGGTGCGAAGAACGGAATCGACTGGCGGGCGAAGTTCAGAATCTCATGCCCATCGACCACGATAATCGCGTCGCGGTCCATGAAGTCGCGAACTTCCTTGCATAGCCGCAGCGGATGAATCGGCATGGCGTCGGAATTGAGCAGGGCCTCGGATTTCTCCTGCGATTTACGATCGTACCCGCGCAGTTTCTCGACCCACGGCGATTCGCCACGCTTGTGAAAGGCGTCGCCCGCCTCATCGATCAGTTGGTGCAAAACAGTTTTCGCGTCGCCCACGATCCCGAGATCGACCGGCCGGTTGCGCCCGATTTCCTCATCGGAAATGTCCACTTGTGCGATTTTCACGGCCGCGTCCCAGCGCGGCGGCAGGCCGAAGCCGACAATGAAGTTGAGACGCGTCCCGATAATCAGCACCGCGTCAGCTTCCTTCCACGCCTGATTTCGCGCGCCGAGAAAACTCAGCGGATGGTCCTCCGGGATGACGCCGCGCCCCTGCGGCGTGGTGTAAAACGGAATCTGCGTGAGATCGACGAACTCCTTCAGCTCGTCCATCGCGCCCGACCAGAACACGCCCGTCCCAGTCAGGATGATCGGACGTTGGGCCTGCTTGAGCATCGTGATCGCTTGCTTGATCAAAGCGGGATCGGCGGCGACGCGCGGAATCGAATGCGGCCGATTCGGAAACATCACTTCGCTCTCTTCAACCCGGTTATAGAGCACGTCGCCTGGCAAATCGACGTAGACAGGGCCGGGCTGCCCGCCGGTGGCAACGCGAAATGCCTTGTTGATGATCTCCGGGATGCGCCGCACGTCGATGACCCGTTCGGCGTACTTGGTGATAGGCTTGAACATCCCCACCTGCTCCATCTCCTGAAACGCGCCCATTCCAGCTTGCGAGACGGCGCTCGCTCCGCCCAGCGCGACGACCGGCACCGCATCGAGAAAGGCATTGCCGACGCCGGTTATCAAGTTGGTGACGCCCGGACCCGAGGCCGCGAAGCATACACCTGGCTTGCCGCTCACGCGGCTATAGGCATGCGCCGCCATCGACGCCGCTTGCTCGTGGCGCACATCGACCGAGCGGAAACGCTCGATACACCGCGAGGCGACGTCAACCATCGGACCGCCGGTGAGATAGAAAACGGTATCGACGCCTTCGTCCTGCAGCGCCTTCGCGACGAGATCGTTGCCGCTGACCTTACTCATGATGAGGTCCTCCCGATCTGATTATGGCAATCGGTTAACACATAAGCGGCGATCAGAGGTAGCGCGGCGCGCAGGGTTCGGGTGGATTGCGAGAACGCTGCGTCGCAGCGCGCGACATGTCTTCAGCCGCACCTTTCGTTTCCCATTTTGTCGGGAAAGCGCGAATATCTGGGCGCGATAAACCAAATTCCGTATGGGAGGTCTGCCATGGCACGCGAGCCACGACGAGTCATCACCGGTCACGACGCCGAGGGTAAATCCGTTTTTATAATTGACGCGCCGCCGACGCCGTTCGGCGCCTACTGGCTCACCGATTCGACTCCCGTAGATAATACGGGTTCCGCCGACGCAGGTTTACAGGTGCGCAAACTTGAGCCGCCGCCGGGCGGCAGTATCTTCCGCTTCGCCGCGATTCCGCCGGAGGACCCCAAGGTCTCGCGCGAGGAACGCGAGCGTCAGACCGCGAAGATGTTTGCGCAGATGGACGCCGAGCATTGCCGTCCCGATACCAGCCGCCATCCCGGCATGCACAAGACCCGCACCATCGATTACATAGTGCTGCTCTCGGGCGAGGTCACGCTGATGCTCGACAAAGGCGAGGTCGATCTGAAGCCTTTCGACGTCGTTGTCCAGCGCGGCACCAATCACGCCTGGGTCAACAAGGGCAAGGAACCGGCAGTGCTGGCTGCGGTGCTGATCGACGCCAAACCCTAGCTCGAAAAATTGGGCGACGGCGCGCAATTATCCAGCTTGGCGTCGTCGCCCCAGTTCTTCTCCGGCTATCAACCGATCGATAATTCGACGGGCGGCGATCGGCCCCACATCGGATTTGATCGTCACCATCGGCGCATTCGGCTTCAACTCGAGCGATCGCTGCTGGGCCTCGAAGACCGCCACGTCTTCCTGCACGGTCTTTTGGATGTCGTGGAAAATTCCGTCCGTCAGATTTTCTTCCTGGGACGCGCACCGCTGTGCAATCGACCAGAAATAATGTGTGGTCCTTTCAGTTTCGGGCGTCATCAGATTAAACGTATGCAGCCCGATTCCTCCTCCGCCAAGATTTCCCTCCCGCGCGCCGATTCCGGTGTTCGCCGCGCCGGCGTACAAACTGACGAATCCAGGTGGTTGGAAATTTGTAATCTGCCAACGATCGACATTGCCCTTAAAGCCGCCGCGCGCATACGTCGGCGGTGGCGCAATATCAATTAACCATCGCGAAATAGTGACCGATCTTTCCGCGATTTCATTTTCAATTTGCACTTCGTCCAGCTTTGCCGATGAGCCAAGCGTGCGCGGATGCACGAACGCCAGGTGCGACAGGTCCAGCAGATTATCGATGATCAACTTGTAGTTGCATGCGACGTGCAGCCGTTCGCCGCGCGCGTCCCACTCCGGATCGTCGAGCCAATGGCAGTCTGCGATCGACGCGGGATCCGCGAGCGCCGGGTCGCCCATCCAAATCCACACGATTCCCCATTGCTCGACGATCGGATAGCTCCTGACGTCGGCGCCCGATGGAATTTGCGCCTGGCCCGGGACCTTGATGCATCGTCCGGCACAGTCGAACGTAATCCCGTGATAACCGCATTCGACCGCAGCTCCGATCAGACGTCCCCGATGCAACGGGTACCCGCGATGCGAGCAGCGGTCTTCCAACGCGACGACCGCTCTCGCCTCGTTGCGAAACAGGACCACCGGCTCGTTTAGTAAAATCCGAGGACCCAACAGGTCCCGTTCGATTTCGCCGGAGGTCGCAGCCGCATACCAGCAATTCTTCAGAAACATTCAGCACATCCCTCAGTGAAAATTCGATCGCCGCGCAAACGGTCTTTTCATGCGACGGTCTTGAGGAAGCCCAGCAGCGCCTCGTTCGTCGGCTCCGGACGTTCCGCCTGCACCCAATGTCCGGCGCCCTCGATAATCACCTTGCCCTTCAAGTTCGGCACCCAATGGTCCATCGCCGCGAGCAGACCGCCGCCCGCGAAGCTCAGCACGAGGTCCTTCTTGCCCGCGATAAAAAACGCCGGCTGCTCGATTTTCGCATTCGCGAGTTGCGGCGTAATCGCGACGTTGCGATCGATGTTGCGATACCAGTTGAGCGGTCCCCGAAAGCCGTCCTGCTGATACTGCGCGACGTAGTAGTCGAGGTCCTCGGCGGTCAGCCACGATGGCAGCGCAGGCGGATCGACCAGCCCGTCGAGGAACTTCGCCGAGGCCGGCTTCTTCACGAACCAGATACCCTCCGGCGCGTCACCCGAAATCGAGTAGTAGGTCATGCGCAACGATTTCCGGATGTCGGCGTCGAGTTCCGCCTCGGCCACACCGGGCTTCTGGAAGTACACGATGTACCAGAAATTGTCGCCGAAATTTTCCTGCTTGGTCATCGCGCCTTCCATGCCGCGCACGTACGGCACGCTCATCCCGACCACTGCGCGTACGCGATTCGCATGCAGCAACGCCGTATGCCACGCGACCGGCGCGCCCCAATCGTGACCGACTACGATAAACTTCTCGTGGCCGAGCGCGGTCGCGATTCCCGCGACGTCGTTGCTCAACTCCACGATGTTGTAGGCTTCGATCGCCGCCGGTTTGTCGCTGCCGCCGTACCCGCGCTGGTCCGGTACCGCGACCTGGAAGCCCGCCGCCACGATCGGATCGATCTGATGGCGCCACAGGTACCAGCATTGCGGAAATCCGTGCAGCAGGATGACCAGCGGCCCCTTGCCCTCTACCACCGTGCGCAGTTTGACGCCATTGGTTTCGATCATCTGAAAGTTGCGCTGTTTCATGCTCCCCTCCCGGCTAATCTTTCTAGACGGATTCATTCGCGCTAATTGACGTTTGCCGTTTGACCGCCCTCTCTTGCCAACGATAGATGCGTCTTTCGATCAACTCCACCTCGCCAGGCGGGTTAATCATGAAGTACCCGGTATAATCGCCATTGTTTGGGCACGCCCTTGAGCCGATGGGCGCCGCGGTCCTTGAATTTGATCCCCGACCCGGCGACCAGATCCTTGACCGTGCTAGAGATCAACACTTCGTCCGCGATAGCCCTTGCCATGACGCGCGCGCCTATATGGACCGTAATACCGCCGATCGTATCTCCGACCAGTTCACACTCGCCCGCATGTACCCCTGCCCTGACCTCCAGGCCGAGAGTGCGAACGGCCTGTTGAATTGCGGCCGCGCATCGAATCGCTCTTGCCGCCCCTGGCGGTCCATCGAAAGCGGCGAGCATTCCGTCGCCGGTAGTGGTTATTTCTCTTCCCCGGGACGCGCGAAGCTCTCTGCGGAGCTTTGCATAGTAGTGACCCAACACCTCGTTCCAGCGACGGTCGCCCAGCCGCGCGGCTTTCTCGGTCGATCCTACGATATCGACAAATAGCACAGTCGCAAGAACGCGTCCGGGTTCGACGCGGCGGTGTACAGGCCGCCGTCCTATTTGCACAGTTCCCAGCAGCTTTTCGTATCGGTGGCCAAGCCGCAGCGCAATTGCTCTTTTCACGTAGTCCAGCGCCGGTTTCTCCGAATCCAATCGCACAGTTTTCTGCCGTGGTCTTACCGTCCAATAAATCCGTCTGCCGCGGCCCGTTCCGCGTACCTCGACGGAGCCCCATTTCAAGAACACAGTCGAGCCGATCCGGTGAATCATCCATGCCTTGGACGTATATCCGCCCACGTTGGAATGATGAACGCCGACCCGGAGGAATTTCGCCACTAGCGTAGCTCCGATAGTTACGCGGAATTCGAAGAGCGTCGGGCTTCGCAGGCCGACGCCCCAAAAGTAGCTCCGAACTCGTCCATTGCAATCGAAGTTGAGGCTGACGCCGGATGGGGGCGCTTCGATTTAGACATGTTTGCCGGCCTAATGCGCTGGATTCCGGTTCATTCGCCTTGCCTTACAAATAGCGTCGATCTCGGCGTGATGCACCTGTAGTGACTCCATCCTCGAACCGAAATCAGAACCAACCTGGTTCAAGGCCGGCCGCTATCATCCTCCGCCTGGGACTTTGCCGCTCAACCGACCATCGCGAGACGTTGATCGTAATCGGAAGTCTGAAACCTCATCAAGTTTCACGTAAGTATGATTCTCCGTGTTCCTCGACCACTCCCATCGCTTATCGCACCAGTGCAATATAGACAGCAATGTTACCCGAGGTTCTCGATGCCCTGACGCGGACAACTCGGCACGGCGAGACCCAAAGGCGCTGAATCATGCCGCAAAAGCAAACTCTCGCGATTCTCGTCGGGGGCGGTCCCGCTCCCGGCATCAACGGCGTTATTGCCGCCGCCACGATTGAGGCGATCAACTCCGGCCTGCGCGTGATCGGCATCCGTCAGGGCTACCATTGGCTCGCCCGCGGCGACGCCTCGCGCGCAGCAGAACTACAAATTGCCGACGTGAGCCGCATCCACTTTACGGGCGGCTCGATTCTCGGTACCTCGCGCACCAACCCCGCCCGCGACGAGGCCAGCCTCGAGCGCGCGGTCATGACGCTGCGCGAGCTTTCGGTCCGCTATCTCGTTTGCATCGGCGGGGACGACACGACCACCGCCGCCGCCAAAATTGCCGAACGCGCCGGTAACGGCCTGAGCGTGGTCACGGTGCCAAAAACCATCGATAACGATCTGCCTTTGCCGGAAAATCTTCCGACCTTCGGCTTCGAAACCGCGCGCTCGGCCGGCACCACCGTGGTCGAATCCCTGATGGAAGACGCGCGCACCACCGCGCGATGGTACACGGTGGTTACGATGGGCCGCGGCTCCGGCGCCCTCGCACTCGGCATGTGCAAGGCCGCCGGTGCCACCCTCGCGCTGATTCCCGAAGAGTTTCTCGTTTCCAAACTCGAACTCACCACCGTGGTGGACCTCATCGCGGGCGCCATAATCAAACGCAGCGCGTTCGGCCGCCAGGACGGGGTCGCGCTGATCGCCGAGGGCATCGCGGCTCTCATAGATCCTGCCACCCTGCCCCAGGCCGAGAACGTCGAGCGCGACGCCTACGGCCATCGGCGGCTTGGTGAAATTCCGCTCGGGCTTTTCATTCGCGATACCGTGCGTGAGGCGCTCGCCGGCCTCGGCATCGAGGTGACAGTCGCTAACAAGGAGATCGGCTACGAACTGCGCTGCGCTCGTCCGCTGCCATTCGATATCGACTACACCCGCACGCTGGGTTACGGCGCGGTGCGTTATTTGCTCCGCGGCGGCTCCGGCGCGATGATCGCGATCGTTAACGGCCGCATCATGCCGCTAAAGCTCGAAGACCTGCTAGAACCCGACACCGGCCACATCCGCACCCGCGGCGTTGACGTCACCGCCGAGTCGTATCAGGTCGCGCGTTCCTACATGATTCGGCTGGAGGCCGAGGACTTGGAAGAGCCGATGCTGTCGCGGCTGGCGAAGGAGACCAACCTTTCGCCCGAGGCTTTCAGGAAGCGCTTTCTGCCCGCCGTCGTTGCGAGCGCCCCGTTCCACCGCGACCTTACTCCGAACGCCGAATGGCAGGGCAGCTAACCGCACAGCCGATCTGTCCAAGAACGTAATGCGTCGGTTCGGAAGCACTCGCGCCGTGCTCACGATACGACGGCTTCAATCCAAAAGCCCGGCGTGCCGCCGAGACTCTGGCGGGTTTCTCGGCGCGGCGCTATAAGTGGCTGCATGGCCATCGACGAAAACCAGCTCCAGTCTCTGCTCGATCGCGCCGCGATCAGCGACGTCCAACTCCGCTACGCCACCGGCATCGATATGCGCGACTGGCCGCTGTACCGGTCATGCTTCACCGACGAGATTGACACCGATTTTTCGTCCGCCGTCGGCGCCCCGGCGCAGCGGATGAAAGCCGACCACTGGGTCGAATTCGCCCGCCGCACCATCGACGGTATGAAGGCCACGCAACACATGATTACCAATCATGTCATCACGCTTCACGGCGACGAGGCCGACTGCGTCGCTTATGTGCAGGCCCGCCACCATCTTCCGAACGAGTCCGGTGGCAGCAACCAGGCCATGTACGGCTTCTACACCAACCGCTTCGTCCGCACCTCCGCGGGCTGGAAGATTCGTGCATGCAAGCTGACTGTGACGTGGAACGAGGGCAATATGCACATATTCGAGTTGGCGCGCCGTCGGCTCGACGAGGCCGAAGGCCGCGTCCTCGCGAAAAAGTAACACGCCCTGTCGCAGGTTCGATCGAGTCGTCGAGCCGATCGCCATCCACGTAGAGCTATGCGTCAACACCCGTCCCAGGTCGGGCGCCATCCGTATTACCGGCGTAATTGTCGAGCACATAACCGATCCGAAACCGTGATTGCTCCTTTCGTCGTACCATCGTCCCAAATTGCCAAAAGATCGGTCTGAACATGAGCAGCCCTTTCCACTAATTCAAACACGCCGAGACATGAGTGCTGACAGGAGGCCAAGTGAGACTGGGTTTTTCATGAGTCGCTTGACTATAAATGACAGGCGACCCATTCGGGTCGCCCGTTCTATCTCTAATCGCCGGCGTGACTGATGGCTCGTTGCTCCTTGATCTGCTGGAAAACCTGAGTGAGGTTGTAGCTCGCCGGGTCCTGCAGAGGCGGATACTTGCTGTACGACTCGAGTTCCTTCAGCCACAGGAGTTGACCGATAGGAATGACGTTCCAGTCGTAGATGTAAGCGGATACCGGTCCGGCAAGTGCGCCAGCCAGGCCGAAAGCGTGGCCGGTTCGGCGCCCACGGCTGTTTCAAATGGATCGCGCTTGATGTTGTCGACCATCGGCCATTTATAGGTTTCAACCCCTTTGAGTCCGCAGGTCGCACAGGCACCCATCATCGAGAAATAGATCTTCCAGTTCTTGTACCGCACCGCAGACGGTGTAGCGCCTGTATAGTAGAAAAAGGTGTCGCGCGCCGACTTGTCCGACTTGCCTTCGAGGTAGTTGCGTTGATCGACGCCGTCGAGCGTGGTTTTAACGATGCCGGGATATTTACCGCCCTCAATCTGCTTCTTTAGTCCATCGCCCTGGGACCGCCTGCGATGTCCACAAACGTCGGCACCCAGTCCAGAGACGCGAAGATTTGGTCCTTGATCGTATTCGGCTTGATGTGGTCCGGGCCATCGGACGACTAGCGGAGCGCGCATGCCGCCTTCCCAGGTGGTGAGCTTGCCACCCTTGAAGGGCGTGGTACCGCCGTCAGGGTAGGTGATCACCTCCGCGCCGTTGTCGGTAGTGAAAACGACAATGGTGTTATCCAGTTGGCCCATGTCTTCCAGTTTCTTGAGGACGTAACCGATGTTGTCGTCCATCTGCTTCATGCCGGCTTCGTTGACGCCCCAGTCCTTGCCGCCGGGTTCGCCCACCATGGCCATGTATTTAGGCGACAGCACTGTCGTGACGTGCATGCGCGCCGGGTTGTACCAGACGAAGAATGGCTTGTTGGTCTTCTTGGGGTCGTTGCGGTCGAGAAAGTCGATAACCTTGGACGAGATTTCCTCGTCCACTGTCTTGGACCGCTCCAGCGTTAGCGGGCCCTCGTCGTGACACGTCACTCTTCGCCTCCGTACCATCCGAGGACGTGCACCAGAGAACTGGGCGTGGCGGCGTCAAGCAGGTCGTGGTTCTCGGATCCACGGCTCCGGGGACTTCGGCGAGGCCGCGGAATCGGCGTGTTTTTGCACGGCGGAACAATTCCCTGCTCGGTCGGGGTCTTATTGATGTCGGGGAAGCTGACTCCCTGCATCGCATCCAGGTGATAGAGGTAGCCCCAGAATTCCTGGAAACCGTGCGCCGTCGGCAGAGCCGCGGTGTGGTCGCCCAAGTGATTCTTGCCGAACTCGCCGGTGGTATAGCCGAGATCGTGCAGAAACTTGGCGAGCGCTGGCGTACCGGGCCGCAGGTAGCTCGGGCTACCCGGGAGTTGCGGCGGAATCATGCCCGTACGCAGCGGATGCATGCCGGTGAAGAAGGCGTTGCGTCCGGCCGTGCAGCTCTGCTCGGCATAGTAGGCCATGAATTTGGCGCCCTCATGCCCGATGCGGTCGATATTGGGTGTTTCCCCGACCATCAGTCCTTCATGGTAAATGCTCGGCTGCATGATGCCGATATCATCGCCCATGATAAACAGGATATTCGGCTTTGCCTGTTGCTGTGCCGTGGCCCCTGATCCCGACAGACTAACAATTGCGCCGATCAGGAGCGTGATCGCGAATAAGGTGTTTCTCCAACTATGCATTCTAATGCTCCTAGGGCATTGGCTTGAGTTACCATTTCCACCATTGAATTCCTCTAGCTCTGTGGTGGAGTCTTGCCCTGCAGTTGCAAAATGCGATTGGGAATTTTCTGCGCCCAGTAGTCCATCGCGTTCTGCGCGTCGCCCCATTGAAATGAGGCCGCACCCTTGAGCCCCATCCCGCCCGCACGTTGATCGACCGCTTCGCCGAGTACTTCGCCTGTCGTCGAATCGGTCATCTTCATTTCAGCTTCGGCCGAGCCGACGAACGCATAGCTGTCACTGACCATGGACTGTGCAAGATTGAGTACGCGCGCTTGCGGGACAACTACTGAGATTGTGCGAAGTCCCGGGACTGCGGTAGTCGCGTCCATCAACGCTACCCGCAGCGTCAGGACGCCCGGACCCGGCTGATTCACCAAGGTGAAACTCTTGGACAGATTGGTCTGCAGTTGGTTGTAAAAATACTCCGTGAGCGTTGCCTGATCCGCGGTTGGTACCTTTGAGTCGGCGGCGGCCCAGAACTCGACCGGCATCAGCTGTATCTTGGTGTAGTTGCTCCATTGCGCATTGGGATTTATCCACGCCAACGCTGCGCCGCCCTCTGGACCCGGTGCGAGCTTGGACGCATCGGGACCCAGGAACCCGGTGACCGCGGACGGCAATGGACCGCCCGACTCGAGCGCCTTCGCTGCCGCTGGTGCGCTCTCAACGGTCGTTGAGCATCCCGATACAAGCAGCGCCGCGACCAGACCCGTGGCGGCCAGACCACTCACAATTCTTTTTCGCACCCCGTAGGTCATCGCAGTTCCCTCCCCAATGTTGTTTCGCACCAGTTCAGTCGGTTTCGCGGAGACGGCAGTGAGCAGTATATACCGATTAGTATTCGGCGGCAGTCTTCAGCAGTGAAATTGGTTAGGATTCGCTCGGAGGCACATCACTTACGACAATGGAAACCCTGCAACTGGATTGGACAGGCGACCCGCGCAATCTCGCGGTCCTGACCCTCAATCGCCCCGACGCGCTCAACGCGATGAACACCCTGATGATCACGGAACTCCTCGATCTGTTTCGTGAACAGTCCTACAACAATGACCTGCGATGTATGGTTCTCACGGGCGCGGGCGCACGCTCGTTTTCAACCGGTGGCGACCTCAAGGAACGCAACGGGATGAGCAACGAGCAATGGCGTCATCAACATCATCTGATCGAAGAGATGTTCGAGGCGCTGTGGAATTTCCCCGTGCCGATAATCGCCGCGGTCGAGGGCTTTGCCTACGCCGGTGGCTGCGAGTTGGCGCTCGGGACCGACTTTATCATCGCCTCGGAAACCGCCGAGTTTGCGGTCAAGGAAATCACCCGGGGCATCATGCCCGGCGGCGGTGGAATCCATCGTCTGGCTCGCAGTATCGGCGTTCGCCGCGCCAATGAACTGATCTTCACCGGCCGGGCCATCAAGGCCGATCAGGCGTATGCGTGGGGGCTCGTCAATCGCGTAGTACCGGCCGGTAGCGCGCTCGCGACCGCCGTCCAGATCGCGGAAGAGATTGTCGCCAGCGCGCCGATGGCCGTGCGCGCCGCCAAAGTCGCAGTCAACCGTGGCATGGATTGCGATTCGCGTACCGCCTATGCGCTCGATATCGCGGCGTACAACGTGCTTATCGGCAGTGAAGACCGGCTCGAGGGTATCGCGGCCTTCAACGAAAAGCGCAAACCGGTCTGGAAAAATCGGTAACGGCGAAAGCGGATTACTGGAGACCCGACCGGCTTGATCGTATCCTCATCCGCCCGTATAGAACCCGGTCATCCGGCGCAGTCCAGGGAGTGCCTAAATGGATTTCGAATTCTCCGATAGCCAGAAGGAAATCCGCACGGCCGTGGCCGCGCTGTGCACGCGCTTCGGCAACGAGTACTGGCGCGGATGCGACGAGAAAAACGCCTATCCGGAGGAATTCGTCAAAACGCTGAGCGAGGCCGGCTGGCTCGCTGCGTTGATTCCGGCAGAGTATGGCGGCGCGGGACTTGGCATGATGGAAGCCTCAATCATTCTCGAGGAAATCAATCGCAGCGGCGGCAACGCCGTCGCTTGCCACGCCCAGATGTACACGATGGCGTCGATCCTTAAGCACGGCAGTGCCGAGCAGAAGCAGCGCTATCTGCCGCGCATCGCCTCGGGCGAGTTGCGCCTGCAATCGTTCGGCATTACCGAGCCGGACGCCGGCTCCGAAACTCCCCGCATCAAGACCTTCGCGCGCCGCCAAGGCGATCACTACGTCGTCAACGGGCAGAAGATCTTCACCTCCCGCTATCAGCATTCGGACATGCTCCTGCTGCTGACGCGCACCACACCTTTCGACGACGTCAAGAAAAAGACCGATGGCATGAGCTTGTTCCTGGTGAACCTCAACGAGATCGGCGACGCGATCAAAGCGGTGCCGATCGCCACGATGGTGAATCACGGGACCAACCAGCTCTTCATCGACAATCTGATCCTGCCGCGTGAGGCGCTGATCGGCGAGGAGGGCAGGGGCTTCTCCTACGTCCTCAGTTCGCTCAACGCTGAGCGCATCCTGGTCGGCAGCGAGTCGATCGGCGACGGGCGGTGGTTTGTCGAATACGCGGTGAACTATACCAAGGAACGGCGGGTTTTCGACCGGCCGATCGGCATGAATCAGGGCGTGCAGTTTCCCATCGCCAAGGCCCACATGGCGGTGCAGGCCGCCGATCTGATGCGGCTCAAGGCGGCAGCGCTATTCGATGCCGGCTTGCCGTGCGGGCCTGAAGCGAACATGACCAAGTACCTCGCCTCGGAAGCGGCTTGGGAGGCGGGCGAGGCCGCGATGTCCGCGCTCGGCGGCTACGGCTTCGCCAAGGAATATCACGTCGAGCGCAAATGGCGCGAGGCGCGCCTCTACCGTACCGCCCCGATCTCCAACAACCTGGTCCTGAGCTTCGTCGGTGAGCATGTGCTTGGGATGCCGCGATCCTACTAAGTGACACTCGCCTGCCCACCGCCGCGCGATCCGATTCGTGAGGCCTGATTCGTCCTCTAGCGGCGGTATCCGGACGCGCTTTGCGTCAACCGAAAAAACGTCTATGAAGGATGTTCGGAACACGTCACGCCCGGAGCACGCCCATGGATAGAGTCGGACAACTCGAGATGTTGCGTAAGGCCGTCGAAATCGCAGGCCTGGACGCGCGCAAGATCGACCTTCCTAAGGACCATCAACTGATCATCGGTTCGATGCGCTTCCACTACCTCGATTGGGGCGGTAACGGCTATCCGATTCTTTTCCTGCACGGCGGCGGTATCAACGCTCATACCTGGGATGTCGTCGCGCTGATGCTGCATGATCGTTACCGCTGTATCGCGCTCGACCAGCGTGGGCATGGCGATAGCGAATGGTCTCCAGCCATCGATTATGGCGTCGAGACCCAGGTCCGCGATGTCGAAGGATTCATCGACGCACTTAAGCTCAACAATCCGGTGCTGATTGGCCAATCGATGGGCGGACTCAACTCGATGGCCTATGCGGTGCGGCACAGCGATCGCCTGAAGGGCCTCGTGGTGGTCGATGTTGGCCCGGAGATCGAAGCCGCTGGCGCACAACGGATTCGCGAGTTCGCCAGCACGCCGGAGCTTTCATCGATCGACGAGTTCGTCGAACTCGCGGTCAAGTTCAATCCGCTGCGCGATCCCGCGGTGCTGCGGCGCAGCCTTTTTTACAATCTCCGCCAGTTGCCGAGCGGGAAGGTTGCCCTCAAGCACGATCAACGACGCGCTTCCGAAGACGCGTGGCGCATCAGCACGGCGCAGCGCGAGCGCCTCAGCAGCGAGGTGACTAAGATCAGTTGTCCCACGTTGATCTTGCGCGGCGCGCTGAGCGACGTACTGAGTGACGCGGCCGCCGAGAGATTCGCCAGGTCGTTGCCGCGCGCGCGATGGGTCAAGGTCGCCAAGGCCGGCCACAACGTTCAGGGCGACAATCCTCGTGGCCTGCTCGACGCCTTACTTCCGTTTCTGAAAGAGATAGGTCTCGCTGGACAACTCGCAGGAGACGCCGCGCGAAATGGCGAGGGAACTGAATAAGCAACGGGCGGGGAACGAAGTCCACCCGCCCGTCGCGTCAAGCGCAATACTGAAGTTGAGTTACTAGGCCGAAGCGGCCAATGGCCCGCGGATCAACTGACCCGGCAGCGCACCGGTATGTTCGTTCTCGCGCATCAACACCTGGCCGTTGACGATCGTCGCCTTGATTCCGACCGACTTCTGCTTGAGCCGGCGCGCCCCGGCGGGCAAGTCGTACTCGAGCGTCGGCATGGTCGGCGATACAGTGTCCGGATTGAAAATCGTGACGTCCGCGAAATTGCCCTCGCGGATCATCCCGCGGCCCTGCAGACCCCAGAACGACGCCAGCTCGAAAGTGATCTTGCGGATCGCATATTCGAGCGTCAGCGCCTGGCGATCGCGCACCCAGTGACCGAGCAGATGCGTCTGAATCGACGAATCCATAATCTGCGAGACGTGCGCGCCTGAATCCGAGAACGTTACCACCGAGCGCGGATGGCGCATCATGCCGAGCACGATATCCTGGTCCTCGTTGACGATCGGCTGAATGAAAAACTGCTTCAGATGTTTCTCCAGCGCGAGGTCGATAATCAGCTCCAGCGGGTCCTTGTTCGACTCCTTCGCGATCTGCGCGATCGAACGGTACGGCGGCAACGGCTTATCGAACAGGAACAGGTAATCGAAATTGGGCTTGCGCGCCTCCGCGCCGATCGCGCGATCGGGCTTCGTCATGTACTCGCGCGCTGCCTCGAGCAGCGCACGGCGCGATTCGGGATTGCGCAAGGCGGCTTCCTGTTCCGCCAGCGGCAACTGGCGCATCTCCGACCACACCGGCGTCTTGTCGAACGGCATGTTGGTTTCGAACGACAGCAATGAGCTGATCCAGCGGCTCGTACCCTGCGCCAGCATCCGCCCGCCCGCCGCGACGGTCTCGTCGATCATGCGGAAGTAGGGACGCCAGGTATGCGGTGCCTTGCGCATCGAGACCACGCCGAAGGTCGTCGGCACTCGGGTATCGAGCGCGAGGCGCTGCAACCGCCCTAGAAATTCCTGCTGCTTTTCCGGATCGCGTTCGACGTCTTCCTGTGCGAGCTCGAAAACGCCCGCGCCGAGATCGCCCATCACGCCCACCAGTTCGCGCACCTCGTTCCAATTCGCGAGGCGGCTCGCGACCGGCCGGCTGTCGGGCGTCTCATGATTGCGATTGCGCGAAGTGCTGAAGCCCGCCGCGCCCGCCTTGATCGCGATGCGCAGCTCGCGCTTCATCGCCGCGAGGTCTTCCGAGGTCGCTTCGTCGGTGAACGCCCGCTCGCCCATCACGTACGTGCGCAGCGCCGAATGGCCCATGTAGGCGGTGTAGTTGATCCCTTTGGGCGTCCGATCGATCGCATCAAGGTACTGCGGGAAGGTGTCCCACGACCACTTGATGCCGGCTTCCATCGCCTTGGGCGAAATATCCTCGGCGCGCTCCAGATTGCGGATCACCCGCGCCTTGTCCTTCTCGGCACACGGCGCGAGCGAGAAGCCGCAATTGCCCATCACGACCGTGGTGACGCCATGCCAGCACGAGCAGGTGCCGAGCGCATCCCAGAAAATCTGCGCGTCCATATGCGTATGGCCGTCGATAAAGCCCGGCGACACGACGTGCCCCTCGGCGTCGATGACCTCTTTCGCCGACTCGTTGATTTTGCCGATCGCAGCGATCCGCCCGCTCTCGATCGCGACGTCCGCTTGATAGCGCGGCAGTCCCGACCCATCGACGACCGTGCCGTTGCGAATAATTAGATCGTAGGACATATTCTCCTCCCTTGGTCGGGAGACGGCGCCGCAGGCGCGTCGGGCTTCCCGCTACTTGCTCGCGATAGTTCTCAGGTCAGTTTTAGCCCTTTCATCTCCCCATCCGCACGCCATTGGCGAATGAGTTCGTGGAACTCGACCGGCCCGCCGCCATATTGCTCACCCAGGAAGCCGCCGCCTTCAAGCGAGCCGCCTTCATTATTGTAATACCCCGGCGTGCACTCGCGCAGGAACCGCTGATTGTGGATCGCTTTCTCGCGGATCGTCGCGACCCATTGAGCTTCCGCCTCCGGCGTCGGTTCGAGGCAGCGCGCCTCGCTCGATTTCGCATGCTCGATCACCTCGGTGATGTGGCGCGCCTGCTCCTCGAGCATATGCGGGAAGTTCGCGGTCAGGCCATTTTGCGTGAGGCCCATGTGGAAGCAGTTCGGGAAACCCGAGCTGTAGAAACCGTGCAGCGTCTTGAGACCCTTCGCCCAATGTTCCGTCAGGGTCTTGCCGTCACGACCGTAAACCTCGAAGCCCGCGCGCCGCGTGTAAGCGGTGCCCACTTCGAAGCCGGTGCCGAAGATGATGCAGTCCACCTCGTACTCGACGCCGTCGAACACCAGGCCCTTCTCCGTGATTCGATCGACGCCGCGCCCCTTGGTGTCCACCAGCGTTACGTTCGGCCGGTTGAACGCCGGCAGGTACTCATCATTGAAAGTCGGCCGCTTGCAGAACTGACGATACCACGGCTTGAGCGCCTCCGCGGTCTTCTTGTCCTTTACGATCGCGTCGACGCGCGCACGGACCTCGTTCATCTTCTTGAAGTCTGCCAACTCGATCATCTTCGCACGTTCCGCCGGCGACAAGCCCGCGCCGGTCTTGGACGGGAGCAGTCCACCTAGGTTGCGGAAAATGTCGGTCCAGCCGTCGCCGACGAGGTCCTCATCCTGATGGCCGCCGGTAACAAGGATGTTGAAGTTGTCCATCCGCCGCTTCTGCCAGCCGGGCGTCAGCGTCTTCACCCACTCCGGATCGGTCGGACGATTCCCGCGCTCATCGACCGACGACGGCGTGCGCTGAAAAACGTATAGCTGCTTCGCAGTCCTTCGCGAGCGTCGGGACGCACTGCACGGCCGTCGCGCCGGTGCCGATAATCGCCACGCGCTTGTCCGCGAGCTTATGCAAATTGCCGTTGGTATCGCCGCCGGTGTAGCCATAATCCCAGCGGCTGGTGTGAAACGTGTGCCCTTTGAAGCTGTCGATGCCGGGAATCCCGGGCAGCTTCGGCCGATTCAACGGCCCGTTGGACATGACGACGAAACGCGCCCGGAAACAGTCATTGCGGTTCGGTCGTGATAATCCAGCGGAACTCTTCTTCGTTCCACGTGATCGATCTTGATCTGCGTCTGAAAGCACGCGTGCCGATACAGATCGAAATGCCTGCCGATGCGCCGCGAATGCTCCATGATCTCCGGCGCGAAGGAGTACTTCTCCTTGGGGATGTAGCCGGTCTCTTCGAGCAGCGGCAGATAGATGTATGCCTCGATATCGCATTGCGCGCCCGGATAGCGGTTCCAGTACCAGGTGCCGCCGAAGTCGCCGCCCTTCTCGATAATCCGGAGGTCATCGATACCCGCCTCGCGCAATCGCGCGGCCGCCAGCAGTCCGCCGAAGCCGCCGCCGATTATCAGCACCCCGACCTCGTCGGTCAGCGGTTCGCGGGTAAAGCCCGGATCGACGTACGGATCATCCACATAACGGCTGAAGTCGCCCTGTACTTCGACGTATTGCTCGTTGCCGTCGGTGCGGATACGCCGATCGCGTTCCTCGCGATACTTGGCGCGCAAGGCATCGGGATCGAAATCGATTCCGGGGTTACTGTTTTCCGTGGACTGAACCTTCGCCTCTTCACTCATTGGCAGACTCCTCGGCGGCGGCAGATCGATCAGATCGTTCCGTGCCTGATGCGTTGCGGGGATGGCTCGCGTACTCGATCGAGCATTACTCAACCAGCGACGAAGATTCAAGGATAAACGAAATGCCGGTACTGTCGCGACTCAGACAGTACCGGCTGATTCACGCGGTCGGAGTACGTTAGGGGACCTTCTGCAACAACGGCGCACGGTGTCACCCTGAGCGGAGCCTACGGTAGCGAACGGGTCCCGGATTCGGGATTTTTTCGGAATCCTCCGCAGACTCAAAAGACAACCTGCATTGTGCAGAGGTTCCTTAGGCGCTTTTGGCGGCCAAGGCCGCCTCGTCCGCCGATGTCGGCGGAGTCACTTTGTAGAGCCTCTCGGCGTTGCCCCACAAGATCTTGCGCCGAGCGGATTCTTCGCAGTCGGCGAGGCCCGCCTTGATTCGCGCATGCACCTCGTCGCCGTAGAGCGACGTCGGATGCGGGAAGTCGGTCTCGAACAGGATGTTGTCCACGCCAATCTTGTCCAGCAGGCGGCGCGGTGCGGTCTGCTCGAACCAGTAACACGCATAGACGTTGCGCGCGAAGTATTCCGACGGCAGCCGATCGAATTCCGGACGTTCCTCGGCCACGCTATTACCCTGGAACTGATAGTCCATCGTTTCGAGCATGAACGGAATCCAGCCGATGCCGCTCTCCACCGAGACGAACTTTATCTGCGGAAAGCGGGTCAACAAGCCCGACATTATCAGGTCGCTCACCTGCATCCCGTTTTGAAACAGGATGTTGATCGCCAACGCGGTGAACGCCGCCGCCTGACCATACGCCGCCACGCGATTCTTCAGCAGGCCCTCCGTCATGTCCCCCGAGCCAACGTGAAAGCTGATCGGCAGGTCGAACTCGACCGCCGCCTCCCACAACGGATTCCAATGCGGGTCGCCCAGCAGCGGCTGACCGAAGTATTGCGGCTCGCCGGTGAAGAGGATCCCCCGATGGCCCATTGCCGCGCAGCGGCGCACTTCTTTCGCCGCGGCCTTCACGTCCCAGAACGGAATCGACGCGATCGGCAGCAGCCGGCGCGCATCCGCGGATGCCCATTCGGTCTGCCAATCATTGTAAATCTGCACGCACGTCAGCATCAGCTCCGGGTCGTTGAGCTTAAGGAATTGCTGCGCGCCGAAGCCGCCGACGTTCGGGTACATCACCATCGCCCAGATGCCCATGTCGTCCATGTACTTCAGCCGCGCTTTCGCATCGTAGGCCCCCGGATGCATCTCCTCATAAGTTCGCGGCGGATTCTTGAAGCTCCCGACGCCGGCGGTCGCGGTCATCCCGGGACTTGCTAGCACGCCGCGCACCCCGCCGAGCACCCAGCGCTGTGCCCCTTTGGCGCTGGTCTCCACCCGCGGGACGCGGTCGCGCATGCTCGCCGGCGCGCGACTCGTCCACAAATCCGGCGTTTCAGTCACATGCGTATCGGCATCGATAATCGTGTAACCGCTCATGGCTTATCTCCGTTGTCTGAAAGGCGGCCCTTGGCGCACCTGAACTGGGCGAAGTCTTGCGCAATACTTGACCAGGCTTCCCTGTGGGAAGTCTGAAATCTTTTACACTAGGCGAGCTTGCGAGCCGAGCTAACGAGTCCGCGAGGTGCGTTACGATATTAGTAAGGTTTCAGAAATTCTTAAAAGAATAGTTCCTCAGGTTCGAGCCCCAGGATCAGCCGCCCCGCTGGGCGATACATCTTGGGATGTACCACGCGATGTTGCGACGACGTCAGGATGTCGCGCATGTTGCGCTCGAGCGGACTCCACCGAAAGATCGCGCTGGTCGCCGCCAGGTCGTACAGGACGTTGATTACGTCTTTGGCCGTCTGATGGGCGTGCGTCATCATCAGCCGATAATGCGCGCGCTGTCGCGGCGACGGCTTCTCTTCGGCGCACAACGTCGCCCACAGGTTTTCGACCGTCCCATAGACGTAACAGCGCGCCGCTTCGATCGAGGCTTCCGCCTTCGCGATCGTCTCCTGCACCTGTCCGTCTGCGCGCAACGCGGTTCCGGGGGTCAGCTCCTTGCGCGCGCTTAGTTCTTCGACGAAATCGAGCGCACTGCGCGCGAGGCCAAGCGGCACGCCCGCATGCGAGACCAGGAACAGCGCCGGCCAGCTATACAGTGGTCCGCGAATAAAAGATGGCCCGCTACCCAGATTCGGACAATCGTCGAACGGCACGAACACGTCTTCGACGACAAAATCATTGCTGCCGGTCCCGCGCATTCCGGTCGTATCCCACACGTCGATAATTCTGGTCTTGGCCGCCGGCACCAGCATCACGCGAATCTCGGGATTACCGTTGCGCGTGAGTCGCGGCCGTCCATTTTCGTAAACCGTGCAGCCGCACGTCATCACCGACGCATGACCGCTGCCGCTCGCGAAATGGAACCGGCCGCTGACGCGATAGCCGCCATCGACGAGGTCCGCACGCTGCGGCGGCCGCAACTGTCCCGCCAGCACGCTCTCGACGCCGCCGAACAAGCGCTGCGCAGGCTCGGTCTTCAGGAACGCCGCGAGAAAACTGCCGGCACTCGATATCATCGACAGCCACCCGACCGCGCCTTCGATGCGCGACAATTCCTCGACGACGCGCACCTGCGCCATCGGGTCGAGTTCCGGGCCGCCATAGATCCGCGGTACGCCCATGCGGAACACTCCGGCCTCCATCAGGCCGCGCGCGAGTACAGGCGGCAGACAGCGCTGCTCCTCGATCGAGTCACGCGCCGCGCGGATCTGCGGTTCGAGCGCCTTGACCGACTCCATCACGCTGCTTTCCATGTCCGAAATTTCGCGCAAATTTGCTGCCATGGCGCACCCCTGTTCGCGAACATAGGACATTCCACACGGGATCGCTATGTCGACTCGGTCCCGAACCGCGCAGCGAAATCAACGATTACCGGCGCATGATCGCTCAGGCCCTTGGCAATCCACTTCGCATAGGAGCCAACCGCAACTCGATCCATCAGGCTCGCGGCCGCCCTTGGCACGAAAACATAATCGATATGGAAGGTCGGCCCCTCACGCGTGCGATCGCGCCAGTAGAGCGTCGGATGCCGCTCGGCTCCGTGCTCGATTCCATGAAACACATGATAGGCGCTGACCAGGCCGAGTTTCGCGCCCACCGCTATCGTGTTCGCGTGATTGCTGGCCTTGCCGGGCTTGTCCCAGCCGACGTTATTATTGAGATCCCCCGCCATGATCGAGGGGTGCTCGAGGAGCAGGCTCGCGTATGCGCGCAGCGCCATTAACGTCGGCCCCTGTGTGGCGACGCGCAAGGGCACCGTCCCGTAATGCGACCACAGCGCGACGAGATTGAAGGTGCTCGGCCCGAGTACCCGGACCGCTAGCGCGTAGGTAATCGTCGCGTCATCCCCGGCGCGCTCCAGCCGATAGCCGCCAAAGGAAAATACCCCCAGACCTCTATTCGGGTTGTTTCCCGTCCATATTGCACAGGTGGGCGTGAACTCGGGTGCCTTGCGCGCGAGCGTTTCGAGGTCCGCGCATTCCTGCACGATCGCCACGTCCGGTGCGAGCGTCGACAACGCTTTAATCTTGCGATGGAACCCCGACCCGCAGTTCCATGAGACGAGGCGCATATCTGCCCCCGCGCTGCTAAGCCGACGCCGTTGCCTGGAGCTTGGCGGCCGGCTCGACGTATTCGCGGGCCAGTCGTTCAAGCTCCCGAATCACTTCACGCTCATCATCCGGCGCATCGAGCATGATCAATTCGACTTCGTCCGCCCCGGCGTCGCGGTACCGTTTCAGATCATCGACGGTCGTCGGCCGCGTGTACGGCGACACCGCGATTTCAAGCTCGGATCGCTTGCGGCCGTAATCGCCGAGCATCTGTTCGATCCGCTTGATCCGCGACGCCGCCTCGTCGGTACTCAGGTTCAAGCCGTACCAGCCGTCGCCATACTCGGCCGCGCGCCGCAACGCCGGTACGCTCTCGCCGCCGAACCACACCGGCAGCTTGCCGCGCTTGATCGGTTTCGGAAAACATCGCACGTCTTCGAACTTTACGAACTCGCCGCGATAGCTGCTGTGATCGTCGCCCCACAGCGCCCGCATCGCCTCGATATACTCGCGAGTCCGCTGCGCGCGGCGCTCGAACGGTATTCCCAGCGCCTGAAATTCCTCCGCCAGCCAGCCGATTCCGACCCCCAGGATGAAGCGCCCGCCGCTCAGGTAATCGACCGTCGCAACCGTCTTTCCCAGCACCAGCGGGTTATGTTCCGGGACGAGGCAGATTCCGGTCGCCAGCCGAATCCGGCTCGTACACGCCGCGGCGTAGGTCAGCGTCGGAAACGGATCGCCGATCGGAATTTCGGTCGGCGCTAGAAACTGCCCGGTGCCGTCGGTCGAATACGGATACTTCGAGGTGTAGCGGTCAAGCAGAACGACATGCTCCGGCGCCCACACGGTCGAGAAGTTAAGCCGTTCCGCATTCGTCACCAGTGCGCGAATCAGTCCGGGCGCGGCCAGCGTGCCAAATCCGATCGACGATATTCCGATTTTCATCGCTCATCTTCCCCGAGGTGCAGGCTGATGCCGCGACCATAAAACATTCCCCGCGCAATCGCCACGATCGATCGCTCCGCTGGACCATCGCCGAAAGTCTCGAGGAGCCTTACGGACACGCGAGCGAAGGCACCGGCGTGAACTTGGGCACCGGCGTGCCTTCGGTCTGATAGTTCTCCGTATGGTAGATGCCGAAGTAGCCGTTACCCTCCAGCGACAGGCCCGCATCGCTGCATCCGGGTGCGCATCCGGTTGACGGGCAGACATCCGAATATGCAAACAGGAACGGTGGAAAGCCCGAGGCCGATGGTGCCGCGCAGCTCGCATTGATCATATCGCTGATGAAATCCTGCTCATCGACGAGCGTCGTCGTCGGCACGTTCACGCTGTTCGGACACCCGGTGTTATAGCCGGTCTCCCCGATAAACGTATGCGCCGTGCCGCAAGCCGCTTGCGATATCGTGCTGAACAGACTCTGCACCTGTGTCCAGCATTGCGCACCGTTATTGGGCCACTGCGGCGGTACGCTCGCGACCGAGTTGCAGTACGGATGTGCCGCGATAAAATCGACGCCCGTCGGGGGCTTGTCCCCGCTGCAAAAATCCGTCTCCTGACCCAACACCAGCGAAACGATAATCGGCGTGGTATTGAAATGGCGCGCGTTCAGCGCCGTGCGCAGGGTTTGCGCCGCGGTGCTGATCATTGTCGCCGTGATCGTCTGCCCGTTCACCACCGTGTTGAGTGCTTCATTGCCCAGTTGAATACCGACGATCGTACCGTCCTTGATGAACTGTCCGGTTGTACCCGCCGGCATGCTCAGCGGTTCGATATATGCCCCTCCCGAGCAGAACGTCGCCGGGTTCCATGGAGTGGTCGTGCCGCACGCGCCATCCAGGATTGCACCCGCATATTTTGATCCGCACAGCGCAATCGGCGCACCGGCATAAGTGCAATTCGTCGACGTGCTCGCGGCCGCCAGGCTCGGGATCGCATCGTTGAACAGCCCTTGCAACACCTTGATATGAAGCTGATCCGCCGCCGTCAGAATGTAGTAGTTCGGTTGATACGACGTAATTTCCGACGTACTCAGCGTACTCTGCAGATTGGTAAGGTCGCTGACATAGCAAGCCTGGCAGGTCGCCGGACACAGGCTCAACGGATTCCCGCTCGGGCAGCCGAACGACAACTGCGGATTGCAGGCCACCGGCGTCGTCGTGCTCCAATTGTTGTCGCTGCAGCGCGCCTCCGGCGTGTAGTCGATCCCAATCGATGTTACCGGGCCGGGGCTCCCTGTTATGGGCGGCCTGGTGCTCGAAACATTACTCCCGCCACCACTGTCGCCGCCGCATGCGCTGAGCACGCAGCACAAAAACAGTACTATCCACTTGCGCCACTGGAATCCCGCTTGTGCGTTTCTGATGACTCCCCCCTGATCTGATTGTTCGTGATTTGAAGGGCCCCCGTTACCGTGCGGCTACCGATGGCGGCGCGCTCGTCGTCGCCGAAGCCAAACCCGCCGCGGTCCCTTGAACCACAATCGTACATCGCTGTGGCGCTCTCAGTTCATCGGCAAACTTCAATGGTGCGATCAGGCTCGCGCCAATTATTACCAGGTTGCTCAAATTCATTTCCCTGGATGCCGTCGCGGAACCCGATTCGAGCATTACCGTTTTAATTCGCGGCACCCGCGTCGAGACCGCGCTCAACATTTCGTCGAGTTCTGAAGCCCTGCTATTCGCTGACTGAACCCACACAACCTCGAGTTCGCAATTCCTTCGTTGGGCAACCCGGGTCGCGAGGTCGAGAGCGGCCCATCCGTCCGGGCTGTGATCGATCACCGCGGAAATAGGCCCGATCGCGCCCCGAATTCCGTTAACCACCACGCCGACGTTGATCGGAAAGTTGGCAACCTGTTCGAGGACTTCGCCGACCACGCCGCCGCGAAAATCCGCACCGAACACCGGTCGATGAAATCCCATCAGTATCCACGCCGCCTGAATTTCCGTGGCCAGGTGGATGATGTCGCGCGCCGGAGCTTCGGTCCAGGTCGCCTGCGGGACAATCGCGGCCTCCCGTTCGAGTGCATAATCCAGGGCCGCCGATAGCGCCTGCGACCGCGGCGCCACGCGATGTTCAACTTCTCTCAACCCCGATCTGATGCCGCCGACCGGACGCCGGACGAAAGCCGCGATGCGCGGCGGCGAATCGTCCGCGGCGGTCGCCGACAGCGCGAGGTCCAACAGCGAATCGACTTTTTCGGGATTCGAGATTGGCACCAGGATGCCTTGGCGCAGCGGACGCACCAGGCGCAATTTAGCCGCCGGCTCGGGCGCGGCCTCCTCATTCAGGAATTCCTCTTTCGGCGCGATAAAATGCAGGATCGGGGTTGTCGCAAAAGTGGTCACCAGCGCCATGATCACGAGCATCGCGAACAGCGTCGGTGGAATAATTTTAAGGTCGTAGCCGATATTCAGTACGATCAGCTCCATCAGCCCGCGGGTATTCATCAAAATGCCGAGCGCCGACGAATCGCGCCAGTTGAGCCCGGTCAGCTTCGCCGCGATCGCCGCGCCGCCGAATTTCCCCATCGACGCGACCGCGATTATCAGTCCGCAGATCAGCCATTGGTCCAATCCGTTGACCAGGCCGATCTGTGTGCGCAATCCGGTAAAGGCGAAGAATGCCGGCAACAGTAGAACGATGACCAGATCTTCCAGTCGGTCGGTGAGTTCGCGCGCGAGGCTGCTGTCATGCGGGATTATCGCGCCCAGCGCGAACGCGCCGAACACTGCGTGAATTCCGATCAGGTCGGTCGTCATCGCGGAGATCAATAGCGCGACGAAAATTCCCGCCATCAGCCCTTGCGTCAGACCTCGATTGCCATAGAGGAAGGTCAACCGCACCATCGCCGGTCGCCCCACCACTATCATCGCGGCGATAAACGCCAGCGCCATCACGATCGTCATCAGCGCGCCCGCCGTATGCGCCTCGACGATACTCACAACCAACGCCAGCAGGCACCACGCGGTCACGTCATCGACCGCCGCGCAGGTCAGTGCAAGAGCGCCCATACGGGACTTATGGATGCTCCGGTCGGTCAGGATGCGCGCGAGCACCGGGAAGGCCGTGATCGACATCGAAACCGCGATGAATAGTGAGAAGCTCGTAAACGAAACGTTGCCCGGTGATAGGGTCGGAAAGAGGACTAGCGCCAGCGCCGCACCCATCAGGAACGGTGCGAGAATGCTCGCGTGGGATATCGCAACCGTCGCGTGGCCGCGATTTCGCAGCAGCGTCGGGTCGAGTTCCAGCCCGACCAGGAACATGTAGAGGATCACGCCAATCTGCGCGATCACGTTAAGCACGGGCGCGACCGAGGCCGGCAGCACGTAGGCGGCGACCCCCGGAGCCAGGCGTCCCAGGACCGACGGCCCGAGCACGATGCCGGCGATTATCTCACCGATCACCGGCGGCTGATGCACGGCGCGAAAGAGTGCTCCGAGCGCTCGCGCCATCACGATCACCACGCTCAACGCCAGCAGCACATGCAGCATCACGTCTGCTGAGCTCGGTCCCGCCGACCCCTTCGACCTCGCCGCCAGGGCAGCCCCGGAGGCGGTCAGACCCTCGCCGTATCCGCGGATAATCAGGTAGGCAAAGCCCACCCCGATAATCATCAGCGCATAGACGAGCGTGATCTTAAGGGTGTTCGCTTTCTGATCGGGCACGGACGTCATCGGCATGGCCTCCACGAACCAATCTCAACCCATCTCTCGAGCCATTCGAACCGTCGATCTCGGCATGGCCTCCAACGAAACCGATCTCGGCCGAATCCCCTCAGCCATTTGAACCGCCGGCTCTGCGTTACCAAAGCCATTGAAACCTTCGATCCTTGCGTTGCCGCAAACGCGAGATCCCGCGGTCCACGAAAAAGTGTGCCGAGTTCAATTTACCGACGCAACCCACCCAAATCTCGGGTAGTGTATCAGTTTGAAATTTACCAATGTCCCTTTGCTCTGACGTGCCGTCGGTAATCTTTCAGGATAGCGACCGCTGCGCCACCGATCCCGACTGTGGCGACGACTATCAGATTGTCCTTCGAGACTCCGCCTTTCTCCCAATTCAGAAGGAAGAAAAGCACAACGCTCAAGGCCGCAAATCTGAGCAAGATCAAAGTAATTCGAGTTTGACGGGGTCTCACGATTGTTTATCTTTAGCTTCCCAGTCGGCCACGATTCGCACGATATCCTCAAGCGACCAGAGCGTGTCCACGACGCCAGCGGCCATCGCGGATCGCCGACGCACGAAGTTTTCAAGAGCGCCGGATTTCAAACTGATACACTGCCAAATCTCGCCTAGGGTCTCAGTAAGAAAACAGAGGCCACTATTGAATCGCGGCGCGGTAGCGCGGCTTCGTCCAGCCGAACTAAAGTCCAATGGACCAACGATTAGGCAATCATCCGCCCGCTCCATCACTCATGACGCTGCTGCGCTCAACAAAAATTAGCCGCGCGTCCGTCATTGTGCTAAGATTTACTCCTGGCGGTCGGATGCAATGCTCCCGGCCGCTGTCGTGATCTTGACGGACCCTTCTTCCGGCAGCCGACATCCCCCTCGTGAAACAAAATATACATAACGAACCCAATTTCCCCTTGATTCTGTTACGTTTAATGGAAAACGGCGTGCAAAAATCGGTAGTTTTTAGCCCGGTTTTCGCCATCGAGGAGCAGCCGCTTGCCTTTTGTGTCGCGGTGATGCGATGAGTTTGCCTCGTGCCGAGGAGGCGCAAACCATGGCGCAAACGTCCAAACGCATGCTCGAGGGCTACCGCGTTCTCGATTTCACCCAGGTGCTGGCCGGACCAACCACGACCCGTTACCTCGGCGAGATGGGCGCCGAGGTCGTCAAGGTCGAATTCGCGCCAAGCGGCGATATCTCGCGTGGCGTTCCGTATCTGCGCGATGGGCGTAGCGCCTACTACGTGCAACAGAACCGCGGCAAGAAAAGCCTCTGCCTCGATCTCAAGCATCCGGCGGCCAACGCGATCATCAAGGAACTAATCCCGAAGGTCGATGTGCTCGTCGAGAATTACGCGCCCGGCGTAATCGGGCGGCTGGGCTTCGGCTACGAAGCAGTGCGCGCTATCAATCCGAAAATCGTCATGTGTTCGATCTCGACCTTCGGCCAGGAGGGCCCGCTGGCCAATCGCCCCGGCTACGACTTTATCGGCTGCGCATACTCCGGCGTGTTGAGCATGATCGGCGAGCGCAACGGGATGCCGTCGCTGCCCCAAGTCGGCGTCGGCGATATCACCACCGGCGTGCACGCCTTGTCGGGGATCATGGCCGCTCTGCTCCATCGCGAACGCACCGGCGAAGGCCAGTTCATCGAGACCTCGCTGCTCGATTGCTACTTCAGCTACAACGACATGACCGTGCACACCGCGAGTTTGAGCGGCGGTGCGTTTTCGCCCACCCGCAACGGTGCCCATCATTTCGGCGTGGCGCCGCTCGGCATCTTCAAGGGCAAGCGCAGTCCCATCCTGATCATGGCGAGCACCGAGCATCAGTTCGGCTACCTGTGCCGCGCAATGGGACGGCCAGAGTTGCCGGCCGATCCGCGCTTTTGCAACAACCCGACCCGGATGGAAAACGTCGAGGAATTGAAGCGCCTGATTCAGGACTGGTTCGACTCGATGCCGAGCGACGACGAGGTTTACCGGCTTTTCGAAGAGCATCGCGTGCCGTTCGCGCAGGTGCTGTCGATCGCCGACGCGATGGCGCACCCACATCTGCGCGAACGCGAAATCGTACGGACGGTCAACGATCGCTTTCTCGGTGAGTTCGACGTGCCCGGTTTTCCGATGAGGTTCTCCGGCTACCAACGGCATCCCGAGATGCAGGCGCCGACTCTCGGCGAGCATAACGCGGAAGTGCTGCGCGACTACCTTGGCTATTCGACCGATCGGATCGCCGCACTCCAACGGGAGGGCGTGCTGCAACGCGGAGACCGCTGAATGTGGTTGGTCATCGCCAACCGGCGATTGCCGGCGGTCATCACGATGACGACCGCCGACACTCGCTCGGATTGAACGGAGGTGAATGAATCAGAACTGGTTGATCACGCTGATGCCGACGTTTTCGAATTTCGACATCTGGTCGAGCACCCCGAAAGCCTTCTCCAGCGGGATGGTCTCGGTGATCAACTTCTTGGGTTGCAACTTGCCGCGCTCGACCATGCTCAGCAGCGCCGGATAGCGGAACGACTGAATTGCCAGCGAGCCGGTAATCTGAATCTCCTTGAACACGATCTGGTCGATCGGCAGCGCGACTTCGCCCTTCTCGCCCTGCGTCGTCAGGCCGATCTGAATATGGCGTCCGCGCTTGCGCAGGCTGAGCACCGCGTTGCGGCAGGTCGTGGCGATCCCCAATGCGTCCACGCTGACATCGGCGCCGCCGTGGGTCAGGTCCATCACGGCCTTTACCGGATCGGTCTTCTTGCCATTGATGACGTCGGATGCGCCGATCTGCTTGGCCAGTTCGAGCTTGCGATCGTCCAGATCGACCGCGATCACCCGCGCGCCCAGCCCCGCGCAAATCTGGATCGCCGAGAGGCCGACGCCGCCGCATCCATAGACCACGACCGTTTCATCGGCCTGCACCTTGCCCTGATCGAGGATGCCGTGGAAGGCGGTGACGTAGCGGCATCCCATCGAAGACGCCTCGACGAAATCGATCTTGTCGGGCAGCGGTGCGCAGTTGAAGTCGGCATGGCTGAGCACGCCGAAACGAGCATAACCGCCCATCCCGGGACCGAGGCAATGGTTGGAATGTCCGGTGCGGCAGTCAACACAGGTCCCGCAGCCTTGAGCGAGCGGAACCACCACGCGCGTGCCGGGTTTGAGCGTTTTCACATCCTTGCCGACTTCCTCGATCACGCCGGCGAATTCATGCCCCAGGATCGTTGGCAGCCGCGGCTTCATCCCGATCCAGCCCCAGTCGCCCTGCCACAGGTGCCAGTCCGACCGGCAGATGCCGCTGCCCTCGATGCGCACGATCGCGCCGTCCGGCGGGCACTTCGGTTCGGGCCAATCGTTCTTGACCACCATCGGTTTGCCGATTTCTTCCAACACCAGTGCTTTCATGTGCTGCACACCTCGCTTTCGTTGTTCGACCCGGTCGGGCTACCTGTGAAGCTAATCACCACAGTTGCTAGCGAATCGCAAGCAGCCGCCCGATCGAACCAACTCGCGACCGCCGCGCCGCGGTTTGACAAAACTCAAGAGGCCGCTTAGTTGGATGATCGACTGCACCGGGCCGTCGGAATGAAGGCCGTTAGGAAATCACGGAGGGACAGATGCGAGAAGTTGTAATCGTCGAGGCTGGCCGGTCGCCGATCGGGAAAAAGAATGGAGCGCTGTCGGCCGCTCATCCGACCGAACTGCTGGCGCAAGTGATGACGGCGGTGCTCGAGCGTGCGCACATCCCGTCCTCTTCGGTGGGGCAAGTGATTGGCGGCTGTATCAACAAAGTCGGCGCACAGGCGATGAACGTGATCCGCACCGCATGGCTGACGGGCGGCGGCGATGTGGACGTCGCGTGTTCGACGATCGATTCGCAATGCGGCTCGAGCCAGTTTGCCACTAACCTCGCCGCGAACATGATCGCATCGGGCGCCGAAGATGTGGTGCTCGCGTGCGGCGTCGAAAATATGAGCTTGCTGCCGATTGGTTCCGACGCCATCGCCGGGGCGCAGGCCGGCTACGGCAAGCCGATCACGCGCAAGTACCGCGACCATTTCGAGTTCACCAGCCAGTTCGAAGGCGCCGAGCGCATCGCCACCAAATACGGCATCACGCGGCTCGATACCGAACGCTTCGGTCTCGAATCGCAAATCCGGGCGGCTCGCGCGATTGCGGAGCATCGCTTTGAAGCGCAGATCGTGCCGGTCATCGTCCCCGCGGCCAAAGCCGGCGAGAAGACCGGCGAGACCTACACCGTGAGCCGCGACGAAGTCCCGCGCAACACCAGCCTCGAAGCGCTGGCCGCATTGAAGCCGGTCGCACGCCCTGACGGTATCCACACCGCCGGCACATCATCGCAGGTGGCCGACGGCGCCGCGGCCGTGCTGCTGATGACTCCAGAGAAGGCGCGCGAACTCGGCCTGCGCGCGCGTGCGCGCGTCGTCGATACCTGCCTCGTCGGATGCGATCCCGTGCTGATGCTCGAAGGACCGATTCCGGCCACGCGCAAGCTGCTCAAGAAGAACGGTTTGAACATCGGCGACATCGACGTGTTCGAGATCAACGAGGCGTTCGCGTCGGTGGTCCTGAGCTGGGCGAAAACGCTCGAACCCGACATGGCGAGGGTCAATCCGAACGGTGGCGCGATCGCCCTTGGCCATCCGCTCGGCGCGACCGGATGCGGGCTGGTAACCAAGGCGCTCAACGAACTCGAGCGCACCACCGGCAGCGCGCGATCATTACGATGTGCTGCGGTGGCGGACTTGGCACGGGCACGCTGATCGAGCGCATCTAGAACTCTATCTCGATCGATTTGACTGTGGGGGGAGTGTTCTCGAGCACTCCCTGCACGGAATTTCTCCCCGCGATGTATGACCTAATCCTAAAGGGCGGATCTCTGATTGACCCCGCGCAGGGTCTGAGCGGAATTCACGATATCGCGATCGAGCAGGGTGCTATCGCGCAAATCGCGCCGACGATTCCCGATGCGAGAGGCGCGACGCGTGATCGAGGCGAAGGGCCTCGTCGTAGCGCCCGGCCTGATCGATCTTCACGCTCACGTCTTCGAAGGATTCACCCGGTTCGGCGTGAATCCCGATATCGCCGGCGTGCACGCGGGCGTCACCACCATCGTCGACGCGGGCAGTTCCGGGAGCGCCACCTTCGAAGGTTTCACGCGCCACATCCTGCCGCATTGCCACACCGAGATTATCCCTTTCCTGCACATCTGCCAGACCGGCCTCGCGACCATTCCGGACATCATCGCCGAAGGCAGCATCGATCTCGACGCGACCTTGCGAATGGCGAACCGCCACAAGAATCTCATTCGCGGCATCAAGGCGCGCATGGTCTCGCCCGCGCTCGAGATCTTGGGCATGGAGATGCCGCGCCTCGCCAAACGCGCGGCCCGCGAAAGCGGCATCAAGCTGATGGTGCACATTGGCGACACCGAGAAGCGCTACGACCCGACCGTGATCCGACGCCTGCTGCCGCTGCTGGAAGAAGGGCGACATCCTCACGCATTACTTCACCGCCAATCCGGGTGGGGTGCTGGACGGTAACGGGCGGCTGGTGCCGGAGGCCTGGGAGGCCGAGAAAACCGGCGTCTGGTTCGATACCGCACACGGACAGGCGAACTTCAGCTTCGACATCGGCCGCCGGATTATCGATCAGGGCCTGCTGCCGCATTGCATCAGCACCGACCTCACCGTGCCGGGCCGCATCCGCGCGGTGCACAGTATGACCGAGATGATGACGCGCTTTCTCGGCCTCGGATTCACGCTCGAGCAGGTGATCACCATGTGCACTGCCAATCCCGCGAAGGCGATCGGAGTCGAGGAACGCCTGGGGAGCCTTGCCGTCGGGCGGCAAGCGGATATCTCGGTACTGCGCATCGAGGAAGGCGACTGGACGGTGCGTGACGTTCTCGGCGCCACTCTGCAGGTGACCAAGGCGGTGATGCCGGCGCTGACGGTAAAGCGCGGCGAGGTGTTCGCTCCCGAATGGGGTCCGCGGCCGTGGGGCTGGGAGCCGGATCCCGGCCCGTCGGGCGCCACCGCCTATCGGAGTTGTTGCTGATCATCGCGACCGGCAAACGCGTGTGAAGCACGCTGGAAGGTGCACCGCGTTAGCGATGCTCGCCGTCGCCGCGCTGGTGTTGGCTGGCGCTCGCGCTGGCTTATCCAGCTTCCGCGGAACTCCGATCAATCGGATGGGGCGTCTGCCGCACGTGATGTTGTGGGCCTGGGAACGGCGCGAGGACCTCAGCTTCATCGATCCGCAAAAAGTCGGCATCGCATATCTGGCTGGCACCCTTCATCTTAGCGGCGCCCGGGCTCTGATGAGGTCGCGACTGCAACCTCTGATCGTACCTCTTGACGCCGTTATGGTCGCGGTAATCAGGATCGAGGCCGACCGGATGCCCGCACCGACTATGTCGCCTCGTCAGCGCGCGGATGCAGCTCGTGCCATCGCGCGTATCGCCGATCATTCTCCCGCCGCAATTCAGATCGACTTCGATGCGACCCATTCACAACGCGCGTTCTATCGCGATCTGCTCGCCGATGTTCGCGGCAGAATTCCGCCTGCGATGCCGCTCTCGATTACCGCGCTCGCGTCGTGGTGCATCTACGACGATTGGATCACCGATTTGCCGATCGATGAAGCCGTCCCGATGTTGTTCCGGATGGGTGCGGATTCCGCAGCGATCGATCAGTTTCTCCGGCGGGGCGCGGATTTCGCGCCGGCGCTGGGCCGCTATAGCGTTGGCATTTCGACCGACGAACCGTCCAGAGCCGTGCCGGCCGGGAGACGAGTCTATATCTTCTCGCCACACGCCTGGACGCCGGAATCGGCGGCAGCCGCGATTGCCGTGGTCTCGCAGTGAATTTCATCGGCGCGTTGGCGACGGCGATCGTGCTTGGTCTGTCAGTCTTCGTACCGGCTACCTGGGCGAGCGGTTACACTCCGCCGTATGCGGTCTTCGTTAATGGAAACCAACCCGATCCGCCTTTGGATCAATTCGCCGCCGGTCGTCTTGGCCTGATACTGCCGAGCTGGAATGAAACCTACCTTTATGCCGCGTACCGCATTCTCGCCGGACCGGGCTTCGATGCGGCAGAGCAGAAGGTGCTCGTTGCGTTGTGGAATCAGCCCACTTTCCCTCAGCCGGATACGAAGGCGCAGGACGAGTGGCTAGCGGCGCGCGCCAAGATTCCGGGGGCATCGCATCAGGAACCTTACGACGCATTCGGCGGGTATCCAAAAACAATCGAGCTGAACGACCCAGACAAACCCGACAGCCGTTTCTATGCGACGTTCATCAATTGCCATGACGACGCGTTCCGTACCGCAACCGTGACTCTTCAAGTGATTGCCACAATGTTGGGTGCCACCAGTCCGCAAGTTAAACAATGGCTGGATGCTCAAGACATGGTCTTTCAAAACTGCTCGGATTCCGAGAAGGCCCCGCATATTCCGCCCCCGCTCAATGGTGGGACTCCGGGCGAGCAGGCGCTCCGCGCATATCAGATCGCATCGGCCAACTTTTACAGTGGGAACTTCGATACAGCCGCCACCATGTTCACCGCCGTCACCGCGGATCCGAACTCTCCGTTCCGCACGATTGCGCCTTACCTGGTGGCGCGAACAACGATCCGAAAAGCCACGCTGATAGGGGAGAAGAACGACCCGGTGTTGCTCGCACAGGCTGAGAAACAACTCACCGCTATCGCTGACGGCGCGGGTCCTGACAGTCTCAAGGCTTCCGCGCGCCGGCTGCTCGGCTTCGTGGGATGCCGTCTGCATCCGCAGGAGCGCCATGCGGATGCGGTCCGCGCAATCATGCGACCGCACTCTGAGCGAACGCTGGCGCAGGACATGAACGACTTCCGCCAATGCGGTACCGCGCGCAAGGAGGGCGACTACTATGCCGATGATCTCGATGATTGGATTGCAGCCTTTTCCTCCTACGATCCGACGCGTGCGATCGACAAATGGAAGCGGACCGGATCGCCAGCGTGGCTGGTAGCAGCGATCGCATCGACGCGGGGTTCAGACGCGCGCGCCGATGAATTGATCAAAGCCGCAGAGCGGGTTGAGCGGAGTTCGCCGGCTTACGTAACCGTTGAATATTCTATCGATCAGCGGCTGATCGAGCACGGCAAGAACGATGAAGCGCGTGGGCGGATCGAGGCGATCCTTGCCAAGCCCGACGTTCTGCCGCCGTCGGCGGTTAACCAGTTCAAGGCGCTCGGACTGAAGCTCGCGCGCAATCTCGACGAGTACCTCAAGTACGCGCTGCGCTTTCCGGTCGCGCTCGACGGCGACGTCTATCCCGATCAGTTCAACAATCCGTACACGCAGAAGGTCGCCGCCGGCCCGCTAGACGTATTTCAGTCGCGAGCAGCGGGCGCGCTATTCGACGAGGATAGCGCGACGGTGATCGACCGCTGGCTGCCGCTCAGCATGCTGAACGAAATCGCGCGCAGTCCTATATTGCCGGCACCATTGCGCGCGGGCGTCGCGATAAGCGTGTGGGTGCGATCGATTCTACTCGGCGATCAAGCTACGGCGCGCGGACTCGCGCCGATCGTAAGCGGCTTGACGCCCGCGCTGAAGCCGGGGTTCGACGCCTGGCTCGCGGCGAAGCCCGGTGATGGTGAGCGTTTCGAGGCCGCGCTGATCATCTTACGCAATCCAGGCATGCGTCCGTACGTACAGTCAGGATTAGGGAGACTCGCGTCCGTCGACAAGATGGATCCGTTTCGCGACAATTGGTGGCCCGCGATTATTCCCCCGGTTCAACCGACGCCGACAGATTCAACCGGAGTCCCGGTTCGGCCAACCCCGGCGCTCAAATATCCGAGCTTCCTACCGGTTGACGAAAGAAAATCGGCGGACCGTGAATGGACCGCATGGTCGGCGCTTGACGGGTCGGAGTTCCTTTGCCGCGAGGCGCTCAAACGCGCCGACGCGAGTCCCGCTGATGCGCGCGTTCCTGAGGCGCTCTCCCGATGCATCGGTGCGGTGCATTTTAGTCCGTCGAGCGAACGCTGCGATGCGCTGGCGGAGTCGGCGTTCAATTTGCTCCATCGCCGCTACCCGACGAGCGCCTGGGCCCAAAGGAACAAGTTCTGGTACCGGGGTAGCGGGTCGCCATTGCAGCAGCAGCGATGAATTCGGTCTAAGGAGAATCAGAAGACGCGGGCGCGGGGCTCCGCCAGCGAAGCCCCGCGCCTGGTGCTAACCGAGATTCGTTACGGGCAAACCGTCGAGTCGTAAACCGGTCCCTCGTCTATACAGCTACCATCGGGCTTTGCCTTGGTGTGTCCGTGCGCCTTTCCTTGGCCCTGGTCATGCGGTACGCAGACCGTCACTTCCCCGGTACACGTCTGGTTTTGCGTATCGGTGGCCGTGAAATCGATATGGTAAACACGACCATCGGACTGCCCGGACCGCTCGGAACGGACGAAGGCGGTCGAAGTCCCAACGCCCTTGCCATCCGGACAGGTGTGCCCGCTGCCTTTGGCAGTGGGTGCCTCGTCCTGAAAGATGGAGTCGATATTGATAGTGACTGGCCCATTGACCGCGGTCACGCCAAGAACTGTCTCAGTCTTGAATTTGTGATTCGGCGGCCAAAGCAAGGGATCACTGGCGGCGGCAGCGCTGCAATCAGGTGGCGGCAGCGGTGCAGTGAGCTCGCCCTTGACGGACAGTCCAGCCACATCACTAAAATTGGCCGCGCCGGTGGCGCTCCAGTTCTGAAGAATCGCGCCGGTCTGAATGTCCAGTTTGTACACCTGGCCGCTGGTCAAATCGGCTGTCCAGAATGAGGTCCCGTCCGGATCCAGATTTAGCGCGAAAAGGAAGGTTGCGCTGGGGAGCGTATAGGTCTGAACCTGCACGCCGGACGGGTCCAGACGTATTACGGCATTGGTATCCGCCACGAGCATTCCGCCGGCGCCAAATTGAAACGGCAGCAGAATTCTGTGCGCGTATGCTGCATCGCCCGGAAGCGGCGCAACGTTGAAGTCGGCTAATTGGGTATTGGTGCAGACATTGAACCGCTTTACGTTATTGCTCTCCGAGGTATAGAAAAGGGTGCAATTGTCGGCCGCTAATTCGATCCAATCAGTCCCTCGCTCTTCCGTTGCCGGGGAGAACGTGTTCACCAGGGCTCCCGAAGAATTGAACTCCAGAACGTGGTGAGTTCCATCCGCCTGACCGATAAATACGTTCCCACTCGCATCGAAAACGATTGATTCTGGATCGGCGTTATAGCCGCTGCCGAAGGCGCCGATAAGAGCCCCGGTTGGATCGAATTTGGTGACCTGATTCGCACCAAAATCGGTCACGAAGAAATTGCCGCTCGAATCAAATGCTGACCCGGTCTCCTCAAGGGCCCCTGTAGTGGTGTCCAGTTGTCCCAGGTTAGTTCCACTCTGACTGAATTCGGTTACTCTGCCGTTGCCCGTTCCAACCATTACCGTGCCATTGGCGATGACCGCGGCAAAGGCGCTGGCAGGTCTGCTGGATACCGTCGCAAAAATTGCGATCGGCAAGGCCAGCGCGGCCGCCTTCAGGCTGGATGTAAACCCTGGTTTCATGACGATTCTCCTTCGATACACTGTGAGGCTATCTGCCGCATGAGGGGGCGGTATTCGATCGCTCGTTGATTTACTCCTGACCTTCCAGTTCAGCGTTTGCCGGGTATCGCACGCAGGCCCGCGAGTCCAAAGTGCAGGTTCGCCGGACCGAACGCGTGCGGAATCATGGCGCATAAAAGACAAAGTATCAAGGGCTCAGTGCTGCAATTGAGTTGATTTGGATATGATAAGTAATCATTCAACGAACCGAGCCATATCGGAGTCGCCTAGGAAATCGTTCAGTTGGTCAGGGTTGCCTAAGAGATCGTTCGGTCGGCGAAATGTTAGTTTGTAGGTCGTTGGGTTCGAACGCCCTCTAAGCGGTATGGCCGAAGTGCCCAGGATTGCTTGCGGTACGGATGAGCGCTGCTATGGGATTAGGGCGGGACCGATTCGCGATAGCGCAACAATACTAATTCGCCAGTTCAAATGAGCGCAATCCAACTTGACGAGATCTCTCCGTTGCGCAACGGTTAGGCGCAATAGTGCAGCGTAGCGGGAGATATTCGATGGACATTGGCATTTTGGTAGCTACCACGGCGCGGACCGGCGCTATCGACGGAATCGCGCGCGCGGTTGAGAACGGCGGCTACGAATCGCTTTGGATTCCCGAACACCCGGTAATCCCGGTGGGCTTCAAGACTCCGGTTCCCGGTGGTGGCAAGTTGCCCGAACATTATGGGCGTTGGGTAGATCCATTCGTGGCGCTCTCGATCGCTGCGACGGTGACCAAGCGCATCAAGCTCGCGACGGGCATCTGCCTTTTGCCAGAGCGCGAACCGCTGATCACCGCCAAGGCGGTTGCCAGCCTCGACCTTTATTCCGGCGGAAGGGTGGTTCTCGGAGTCGGGGCGGGCTGGCTCAGGGAAGAAACTGAGGCGATGGGCGCCAACTTCGGTTCGCGCTGGAAGCGCCTGCGCGAAACGGTCGAGGCAATGCGCGTGTGTTGGAGCGATCCGGAGCCATCGTACAAAGGCGAAATAGTGCATTTCCCGGCCCTACGATGCGAACCGAAGCCGCTCCAGAAGCCCTATCCACCGATTCTCCTGGGCGGTCATGGGCCCAAGGTCCTCGAACGGGTGGCGCGGACTTACGATGGCTGGATGCCGTTGGTGCCGAATCCTGAATCGCTGAAGCGTGACGTGACGACACTGAGAAAGCTCGCCGCAGATCACGACCGCAAAGCCGAGGCATTGGATATAACCGCTCTCGTCGATCCGCAGGAGAACGGACCTTCGCTCGATGACCTGAAGAAATATGCCGATGCCGGCGCCAGCCGGGTCGTGCTCTTCTCGCAACGGATGGCGATCTCGATAGCAGATGGTGCCGCGCTTGAATTGATAAAACGGTTCGAGCCCATCGTCGAACGCGCGCAAAAGGTCGTGGTCGCTTAATTGGTTCCGAGCCGTCCTGCGAAAGTCGGTCACCGTCGGTTCGCTAAGTGGATGCGCACGATTGTTACTGTCGTTCTCATCCTGATACTCACGGCAACTGCGCATGCTGCCAGGTGGTATTTGATGGCGGCTGATGCAAAGGTCGTGAGCGATCCGAGCGTCGCGGACAGATTGGTCAAGGGTGCAGTCTTGGGACCGCTTGAACTCAGCTCCAGGGGTGAGTTTTCGTCGCGCGAAGACTGCGAACCTTCACGCGATCAACTTATCGCGGCGTGGCGTGAGCAAGGTCTGATTTTGCGAGGCGGCTGGAATAAATATGGCATCAGGGGTCCGGGCGATTTTATCCGCTGTGTTCCTGACACGGATCCGCACTTGACGAAATCAACTACTGATGACCGCCGGAAGGGAACTCGATCACTGGAAGTTCTCCTCAAAAACAAGCGCGGGCGTTAGTTGCGCCGATCGTGCCCGGCCCAGAATCAAAGACTGAGCTTTTGCATTGACAAGCCCACCAACATTTTTAAACCGCGATCTGGAACTGGCGCCCGTTGTTTCCCAGGCGACCTAGACCGAGCCGTCGGGTTTGATTGCGGTCTGCGATCCCTGCACGAAGATATTGGCGTCGTCGCGTTGTCACAGACATGCGTTATTTCAACTGGCGCGCTCCAAGTAGTGCCGCCATTTACGGAACTGACGATCTCAATAGCCGGCAAAGGTGAATTGCAAATGCTTTTTTGGCTAAGCCCTCCATTAACATATTTGTAAGCGCGATTTTGAGGTAATAGGATTCAAATGGTAGCCGATATCTGCCAGCTGCCATACGTTTTCGCCAAGGCGGTCCTCATGGCGCGAAATGCAACGGCGACGCATGATTCTGACAATCCAGAACGTCGAACGGCGCCGAACGTCACTATCGAGTGACGTTCGGCGCCGCGTTCAGCTCGTCGTGCTTGAATCGGGCGCTACTTTGACTGGCGGCTCCTACTCGAGGGAGAAGCCTTCATAACCGCTGGTGGCGACCTCTTCACACTTCTTGCGGTAGTTAGGGGCGGAGTTCGCATAGAGCAGAAGCGCGCGCGCCTTGCCGGGGATATTCGATCCCATGAACCAGGATTTCGCGTCGCTCAAGAGCGTGAGACTGGCCATCTCGGCGGTATGCTTGACCCACGCTTCTTCCGCTTCGGAAGTGGGCGCTATGCGCGAAATCCCCTTCTCGCGCATATAGCGAATGCAATCGGTAATCCATTCCACGACCGTTTCCGCGCATACCGGGTAGTTACAGAATGCGGAGTTAATGGCCATGAAGAAGTTAGGGAAACCAGCGGTCAGCATATTGAGATAGCTGCGCGGACCGTTGGCCCATGTGTCCTTGAAGGTTTGCCCGCTCTCACCACGGATGTCCATGCGAGTCAGCGAGCCGCTGACGGCGTCGAACCCGGTGGCGTAGATGATGATGTCGAAGTCGTACTCCTTCTCGCTGGTCTTGATGCCCTTGGCGGTGATGCGCTCGATCGGGGTCTCGCGGACGTCAACCAGCAGCACGTTGTCGCGGTTGAACGCTTCGTAGTAGCCGCTCTCGAGCGGTATGCGCTTGGAGCCAAAGGGATGGTCCGTGGGCACAAGCTTTTCCGCGACCGCCGGATTTTTCACGCGTTCGCGAATCTTGTTGCGCACGAACTCCGCGAAGTCCTCGTTGGCGTCGCGATTCGTCATGATGTCGTGGAAATTCGCCAACCATTTGGAAAATCCGGGTTTCGCCCAGAGTTGCTCATAGAGCGCCAGCCGCTCTTCGCGGGAAACATCTAAGGTGTTCCGCGGGTCGAAGTTGTAATCGAAGCCGGCCGGAGTTTCGCGAATCCTTTTGTGAATTTCCGGATAGTTCTCCTTGAAACGGCGCTGGGTCTCAGGACTGACCGGGCCGTTACGCAGAGGCGCACAATAATTCGGCGTGCGCTGGAAAACCGTTAATTGGCCGACTTCCTTCGCGATCTCGGTGATCAGCTGAACGCCGGTTGGGCCCGTACCGATGACGGCCACCCGCTTGCCCGCGAGATCGACGTGTTCCTTCGGCCATCTGCCGGTATGGAGCGACAGGCCTTTGAAGTCGTCGACGCCCTCAAACGGGGGCGTGAAGTGGGCGGAGAGAATTCCGACGGCCGCGATCAGATATTGGCAGCGCGCGCGTTCCTGCCCATCATTGATGACGACGTCCCAACGATTCTCGCGCTTATCATAGACTGCCGAAGTTACCCGGGAATTGAGCTGGATGTAGGGCCGCAATTGAAACTTGTCCGCGAAATAGTTGAGGTAGCGCTCGTTCTCCGGCTGGCCGGAGAAATGCTCCTTCCAATCCCACTCCTGCAGCAGCTCCTTCGAAAACGAGAAGCCATAGGTTTCGCTCTCGGAATCGAAGCGGCAGCCGGGATAGCGGTTCCAATGCCAGGTGCCGCCGACGCCGTTGCCATCCTCGAAGAGTCGCACCTTGAGGCCGAGTTCCCGCAGGCGATAAAGCTGATAGAGACCGGTGAGTCCGCCGCCGATGATAACCGCATCGAACTGGGCGACTTGAGTGGCCGGCTTGGTGCCGGTTTCCTGCGTAGTTTGCACAGAACCTGCCATATTGTTTTCTCCTCAGGACGGCGGACCGACGATCGGCTATGCGGCCACCCTGTCGGCTCTCGGCGGAATTTCGCCGTGCACGCCGAGTTCGACCACCGCGTGCCTGATCGACAGCGTGCTGGCATCCGGCACCAAGAGCGGATACACGTTTACCGCCGTCGGCGCCGGCGGTCCTCCAGCCTCGCAGTACTACATGACGGCGATTCCGGTCACGATCAACCAGACCGGCATCCGCAGCTTCTGCTCGTTTGAAGATGCCGTGATTCGCGTGCAGCCCACGGGCGCGGGAATCGCCAGCGAAGCGGCGTGCCAGGCGCTGTTGCCACTGAATCAGTAGGCCCGTTCGAAGAACAGCGAGGGCTGTGGGCAGAAGCTCTGTTGAACGACCGGCGCCTGAGGTAAACTTGTGTCCGATAGTGTCCGGTGGAACGGAGGCTGGTTGTGCGCAGGCTGTCGGCCCTCATTCTGCTTCTTGCCGCACCGCTTCTGAGGGCTCAAACCCCTTCCGCTCAGGTTCCGGTGCCGACCATTCGCGCCAACTCGCGGATGATTTTGCTCACCGTAGTCGCCGCCGACAAGTCCGGCCCCATTAGCGACCTCACAGCTAAGGATTTTTCCGTGCTCGAAGACGGCAGGCCGCAGAAGCTGGCGGCCTTTGCGTTTGAAAAGCCCTCGCTCGCGGAGCGGAGCGTGACGGCTCCGGTGCCGCCGAACGTGTACACGAATCGCCCTGACTACATCAGACCCTCCGGTCCGCTAACGATCCTGCTGATGGATGCATTAAACACTCAGGCGCAGGACCAGCTTTACTTCCGGCAGGAATTGCTCCGCTACATCGACAACCAGATCAGGCCGGGCCAGCGCATCGGGGTCTTTGTGCTTGGTTCCGACTTGCATATGCTGCAAGACTTCACTTCAGACACCGAGTTGCTGCGCCGCGCGGTCGAGAACTTTACACCGAAAACGTCGCTGCAACTTGCTCAGGAGAAGTTTGTCGCTCCTCCTCCTCCAAAAGAGGCCAGCAGCACCGAAGCCTACCTGCGAATGTTGCGCACGTTGAAACAACTGGCCGCGGATCATGGCGAAGTGACGGCCAATGAAAAGGTGGGCACGACGCTGGCAGCATTCCGTACTATCGCCCGCTCCGTCGCCGGTTATCCCGGGCGCAAAAATCTGGTGTGGGTTTCGGGATCGTTCCCTCTTTCGTATCAGTCGCAACTGGCACTGAGTTCTGAGCCGAGCCGCATCGCTTACTACCGAAACTACCAGCGCGAGATTCGCCAGACCGCCAACGTGATGGGAGACGCGCAGATTTCCATCTATCCGGTGGATGCCCGCGGCTTAGTCGGTGCCGAACTCGTGGACGCCAGCTCGCCCATGAGAGACGAAAGTGGCCACGCCTATTCCGGCCCGACCCTTGGACGAATGGTCAGTCGAAGCAGCGATGAACGGCTGACCGCGCAGGCCAGCATGGAAGAGGTTGCGAGTCTGACCGGAGGCCGGGCGTTCATAAACCGCAATGACATTGATAACGCTGTGGCTCTCAGCGTCGCCGACGGATCTTCGTACTACACTTTGGCGTACTATCCGGCGAACAAGGCGTGGCACGGTGAGTTCCGCAAGATCAGCGTGCGGGTCGCGCGCAAGGGAGTGCGGCTGCGGTACCGCAACGGCTATTTCGCCACCGACGCCAGCCAGGACCCACGAATCCGTGACGTGGAACTGGTGCAGGCCCTGCGTAGTGACGCGCCTCCCGCGACCATGGTGATTTTCGATGCGAAAGTGCAGCCCGCGCCCTTCGATCTTCCGTCCTCGGCATATGCGGCGCGCAAATATTTAATCGATTTCATGGTGGATACGCGGACGCTTTCTTCCGAGTCCATGCCCGATGGCGGCCACCATTTCAATCTGGAATTCCACGCGGTCGCCTTTTCTTCGGATGGCAAGCTGGTCGCCCACAGCGACACGCAAGCCAATACCTGGGCCAGCCGCGCCAGCTACGAAGGAATTCGCGCGGACGGCCTGCCCTTTCACACCAAACTCGAACTTCGCGCGGGGAGCTACCACGTACGCCTGGTCGTTCGCGACATTCGCACCGGCTATGTGGGAAGTGTAGATATTCCGCTGGAGATTCACCCAGCGGGCCGGGAGCCTGATTTCTCTGCACGCGAGTGGACGGGTGGCCCAGGCTTTTGACTTTGCGGAAATAACCAATACTGTGGGTGCCCCGTCCTTCGCGGGTGTTTGCGAAGGGCGCGAACGGGAATGCCAGCAGCGCAGATTAGGCTGCGTGATCGCGAAAGAAATCTCAGTGCAGATGAAGTGCGTCCGCTGGCCTAGAAGCTCATGGTACGAGCAGCATCGTACCTGCCCTTGCAAAGAACGCAAGGACGGGGCACTCGGCAAAGGCTCGCTGAGCGCTTCATCCCCCGGGAATAGGCAAGCCATCTGAAGTTCAGGAGATTTCCCCAATGACAGACAAACGGTCCTCATCGCCCTGCACTCGACTAGCCGCGATTTTCTTTGCAATGCTGTTCGCTGGTTCCACCTTGGCCGCTAGCCAGAGCGAGTGGCTTGTTCATTCCTTCGGCTCCGTTGCTCAGGGCCTCTATCCCATGGGGAACCTTGTCGCCGACAGCTCGGGCAATCTCTATGGCACGACCGAAGAGGGCGGATCTTCCCAGGGTTGGGGAACGGTCTACGAACTCGTTCGGCCTGTCCCTCCGAAGACCGCGTGGACCGAAATCGTTCTATACAGCTTCACCGGTGGCGCCGACGGCAGCACGCCCCTGGCGGGATTAATATTCGACGACGCCGGCAATCTTTATGGCACGACGAGCCAGGGCGGTACAGCAGGCGCCGGAACTGTCTTCGAGCTCGCGGCCCCGACCACACCCGGTGGAGCGTGGACCGAAAATGTGATTCATAGCTTCCAAGGCGGAGCCGCCGACGGAGCGACGATTGAGACGGAAGTTGTCTGGGATCATTCCGGCAACCTATACGGTGTAACCCTTCAGGGCGGAACCGGAACCGGAACCGCCTGCTCGGGGGGATGCGGCACGGTGTTTCACTTGTTGCCCCCTCCGACTCCCGGCGGGGGCTTGGACGGAAACGATAATCCGAGACTTCACGTACGCACAGGGTGCCTATCCGAGGGGAGCTCCCGTTGTCGCTGCGGACGGCATTTTCTACGGCACGACTTACCAGGGCGGAGCGAATCACGAGGAAGTGATCTACCGTCTTACGCCCCCAGCAAACCCCGGCGGATCCTGGACTTACCGCGTGCTCCACGCCTTCACAGCCGGGCCGGACGGTGGCGAGCCTACAGGTGCTCTCACCCTCCACGGCAGCGGAGTTCTCTACGGTACCACCGAAATTGGAGGGAAATACGTAGCGGGCACGGTCTTTCAGTTCATCCCTCCCGCGGTAGCGGGCGGCGCTTCTTGGATCGAAAACATTCTCTGTAGCTTCGGTTCCGCAGCTGGCGATGGCGTCAACCCGACAGCTAGCGTCATCTTCGACTCCTCCGGAAACATTTATGGCGTAACGATTGCCGGAGGAAATCCGTACGCGAACGGAGGGACCGTCTTTCGCTGCGCCCCGCCGGCCTCACCTGGCGGCGACTGGACGGAGACCCCCCTGCACGCCTTCGATCCGGGAACTCAAGGCAATGGGCCCGACGGTGCTCAACCGAATAGCGGCCTTCTTTATTGGAAGAATGGCGTGCTTTTCGGCGTCACTCCTGCTGGAGGACACGGCGGCGAGGGGCAGACAATACGGAATCGTCCCGTAGTCCGGACTTAGGGAAACCTGGGACAGACCGGACATCCTCCAGGTTTGTCGGACGGGATCAAACGAGGGCGACAACTCCGAAATCCACAGCCACAATCACTCTTCATGTGACGTCCAACCTTGACTGAGGATTTCAATCGCGAAAATCATGCATCATGTCCGCGACCATCTGACACAAGATCAAACCCCTCCCGGCCCTAAGTTCCTTGTTTCATGGATTTTGATATCTAACTTCTTTGAAGGCCGGATTTTGCTGGGAATTTTGCGCTAACTCCATGAATCGGGAGATTCATGGGGGAGGGGGGATACCCGGCCTTGTGAGGGAAAGAACGCCTTACTCTTTCGCGGCGATCCCCAGCGTCTTCATCTTCCGATAAAGATGGCTGCGTTCCAGGCCGAGCACTTCGGCGGTGCGGGTTACGTTGCCGTGGTTTTGGTCGAGGGTTTTGAGGATGTAGTCGCGCTCGTAGGCGTCGCGGGCCTGGTGCAGGGTGGAGAATTCGCTCTTGGGGGCGCGGCGGCTGCCGTCGCGGTAGACCAGCGGGGGCAGGTGTTTGCTGTCGAAGCGCGTGGTGGTGGGGTTCATGATGACGATGCGCTCGATCACGTTGCGCAGTTCGCGCACGTTGCCGGGCCAGGAGTAGCGCATGAGAATGTCGATGGCGTCGTCGGTGATTTCGCGGGGGCGGCGTCCGTAGGTGGCGGCCAGTTCTTTCAGAAAATGCCGCGCGAAGAGCGGGATGTCTTCTTTTCGCTCGCGCAGCGGCGGCACGAAGAATGGAATCACGTTGAGGCGGTAGAAAAGATCTTCGCGAAAGTTGCCGCGGGAAATTTCTTCTTCCAGATCTTTATTGGTCGAGGCAATCACGCGCACGTCGACGGTGATGGTCTCGTTCGCTGCCCACCGGACGTGAAGCGCTGCTCTTCCAGGGTGCGCAGGACTTTCGACTGCGTCTTCAGGCTCATGTCTCCGACTTCATCGAGGAAAAGTGTGCCGCCGTGGGCTTTTTGAAATTTGCCTTCCTTGTTGGCGGCGGCTCCGGCGAACGAACCTTTGTGGTGGCCAAACAATTCGCTCTCGATCAAGTCCTCC
>CAVZFW010000009.1:0-12124 GCA_963774705.1 uncultured delta proteobacterium | reverse complement strand
GTAGATCATGTCGCGACAGTTGCCAAAAAGAAGAAGGATTTTATACGATGCCTTTGCCGTGCCATTCGTTCAAGAAGAACTAGTGTCAGGCGACTGGCCGATTGACGATATGCGTTGTTACCACCGCGGTCGGATTCTTAGCGATCGCGATTCGGAGATCAGTCGCAGATACGCCCGCTGGGACTACTACGCCGATGGTATAGGTGGCGCTGATCATATTCGAAATCGTTTTTACTGCTTTGCCGAAGCCTTTGCCGTCGTCTTCGCCCACTGGTGGCACGATGCACGCCTCACCTCCAGCGTCGCGAGCCATGTCCTGTAAGGCTTTCGCATCGACGTGATCGACGTCCCCGCCAAAAATGAATGGCCCCAGCGCGATGCCCGGCATGTGAGTAGCAGTCGGGTCGCCGATTCCAATCGCGTAAATCTTCACATCCGTGGCTTTCAGCGATCTCACAGCGTCCTGCTCTTTCACACTACTTGCGTTGTCCATGCCGTCGGTGATGAGGAGAATCGCCTTCGGTTTGAGGTCTGTCTTGTTAAATTTTCCGACCGCCAGAACGATCGAGTCGTAGATCGAGGTTTGGCCAAAGCCGTGAAGCAGCGACAATTCCTGGAGCACAGCTGGATGGTCTGTGGTCAGTGGCTGGAGCAGGTGCGGTTGAGTGCTAAACGCAATCAGGGACACCTCGTCCGAGGGGCTGAGATCGTTAATAAACTCGGAGAGCTTGAGTTGAACCGTGGAGAGCTTTGGCGCCATGCTTCCGGGGGTATCGATCAGGACTCCAATCGCGATCGGCGCGCGCACATTTTCGCCGAAGAAGGCGATCGGTAGATGCGTCCCGGATGTATCGGCAATGAAATCGTCACGCTTCAAACCCGGAATCGCGCCGCCGGATCGATTTGTGACGGACACCTTGAGTTCGATGTAGCCTGGCTTGTTGGCGACCTCGGGAGGGGCGAGGAACACCGGCGTCGATGTCGAGGCAGCGACGTACTGTGCGGCCTGGGTCCGAGCCGTCGATGGCGCGCAACCCGCTGATGCGAGCACCAGTAACACGACTACGGTTCTTTTCGCCCCAGCTGTTCTAGGCTCCAAGCGCTTGTAGAAGCTTCCCAAAGATAGAAGACTGGGGATTGCATCGAGCCACTTCATTGTGAAGGTTTTGCACTCCTTAACGACTTCTTTCAACTGCTCGCGGCAGATTTGCTGCACCGCCCGGAGCCGCCTTGCCGGGGCGCTTCGCCTGCGGCCATAATAAGAACGATCCGAAGAAGAATCTGATCGGCGGAGACGCGCCTGATGGCCGAGCGAAGCTGCGCGATGGTAGTCGTGGGCAATGAGATCCTGTCCGGCAAGGTCCAGGACAGCAATGCCTACTTTGCCGCGCGCGAATTGCGCAAGTTGGGCGTCGAGCTCAGGCGAATCGCGGTGGTGCCCGACGAAATTCCGGCGATCGTAGCCGAGGTCGCCCATTGTGCGAAGACCTTCGACTTCGTGCTCACCTCGGGCGGCGTCGGCCCGACCCATGACGACATCACGATCGAGGCGGTCGCGAATGCGTTCGGCCGCAAAGTCGTCATAAACCCCGACCTCAAGCTGATCGTCGAGAAATACTTTTCCGGCGGACTCAATGCGGCCGGGCTCAAGATGGCGCAGGTGCCCGAGGGCGCTGTGCTGATCGCCGCCGGCGCGGCGGGCGACGTGCGCTTCCCGACTGTGCAGCTCGAGAACGTGTATGTCCTGCCGGGCATTCCGCAAATCTTCGAGGCAAAGCTGACCGCGTTGGCGGGACGCTTTACGACCGACCCGTATTTTATCAATGCGATCTATAGCAGCGCCGGCGAGGGACTGATCGCCGATCATCTGAATGATTGCCTCAAGCGCTATCCCGAGCTACTGCTGGGTTCATATCCCCGCATCGGCAATGCCGAGTACCGGGTCAAGCTGACGCTCGAATCGAAAGATCGGGACTATCTCAAACGCGCGTTCGATTATCTGCTAGGATTGTTGCCGAGAGAGGTGGTGGTGAAGACCGAATAAGAATCGGCAATCGATTGAATCGATTTAGTGGGGGGAGGAGGACGGATGATGAAAAACCGAACGATGATGATCGCGACAGCGGTCGCCTTCGCGCTGGCGCTGCCCATCGGCGCGCTGGCCCAGGACAACAGCGGTAACAGTAATGGGCCAGCAGTGGTGTCGCCGCTGCAATTGCCCGGCACCGCCTCGGCGCCACAAGCCCAGGTGCCGCAACCCGCGCCCGATCAAGGCGTCAACTGGAAAGGCGTCGGCGTCGGTGCCGGAACGGTGGTCGGCAATGTGCTCTACGTGCCCGCCAAGCTGGTTTACGGGATTCTCGGCGGCATCGCGGGCGGCGCCGGATGGGCGCTGACCGGCGGCAACACGCAGGTCTCGAATACGATCTGGCGCAGCTCGCTCGGCGGCGATTACGTGCTGACGCCGAATATGGTCGCGGGTCAGGATCCGATTCATTTCAGCGGTCCGACGACGACCGCATCGCAGCCGCCCCTGCCCCAGGCAGATTCCTCTGCGAGCGGCAGCAACACCGCGATGGCGACCGGTGCGAATCCGCTACCCCCGTCCAGTCATCCGACGAGCAGTTCGACGGGCAGCTCGATGGGCGGCGTACCGGCGAGCAGCGGGACTCATCCCATAGATAGTGGTGCGGGTCCGATCGGCAGCGGATCGTCGCGATCCTCGAGCATGTCGGGACCCTTGCCGAGCACCAGTATCGAGTAGTTCGGCTGGATCGCGAGTTTGCTCGTGGAGAGCATCGGAGCGCAGCGTCGCGCAGGATAACCGGCAATGAAAAAGGCACGCTTCATCTGGAAATCAACCTGAACCACCTGCCGCAACGCCAGGAGTTTCCTGCGCGACGAACTGCGAATGGAACTCGACGAACGCGACTACGCCAAGGAGCCGTTTTCGCTCGAGGAATTGAAGGCGCTCTTCAAGGGTGTCGACCCGCGCGACTATCTGAATCCGAAGAGCCCGGCGTTCAAGGCGATGGGGTTGCGCGGGAAGACATTCTCCGCGACGGACGCGCTCAACTTGATGGCGGAACAGCCGAATCTGATCAAGCGGCCGATCGTGATCGCGGGTCGCACGATCGTCGCGGGTTTCGATCGCGACCGCTACCGTGAACTGAAATAAGCTCAGGGATGGTCATCGCCGAGTTCCAGAACCAAGGTTCTTAGTTCCTCAACCACTTGATGCCGTATTGAGCATGTCCCATGCGCGGCTCACGCTGATTTCTCAACCTTCTCGAGGCGCTCGGCCTTCTCGGCGCGTTCGCTGTGATCGCCCTTTTCGTTGTTGCGCACCGGATGGCCGCCCGGGACCTTGACCTTGCTGGTGGTCAATACTTCGATAAACTTGCGCACAGCGGGTGAGAGCTCGCGGCCGCGCTTATAGATGATAGCTAGTGGACGTGTAAACGGACCCTCGGCGAATTCGAGGACCTTAAGCGAGTTGCGCGCGGTTTCCAGCTCGACCGTCGAACGCGGCACAATCGCGATCCCCTGGCCGATCTCGACGGCGCGCTTGATGGTCTCGATGTTGTCGAATTCCATCGTATAGTTCGGCTTGACGCCGTACTCGCGCAGGATGCGATCGGAGGCCTTGCGGGTTGCGATATCGCGCTCGTAGCCGACAAAGCGCTGCCCGGCGAGCTGCGCCACCCCGACCTTGTGATGCTTCGCGAGCGCATCATCCGGCGGCACCACCAGCACGAGTTCGTCGTGGCGAAACGCGATCGTGACGATCTGGCTGCGCTTGTTCGGATACGCGACCACGCCCAGATCGATCTTGCCCTCGACGAGGTCGTCGTAGATCTTGTTCGAGCGCAGATATTCGAGATGGACGTTGACCTGCGGAAAGGTGCGCAGGTACTCGCTCAGGTAGGGCGGCAATTCATGCAGTCCGACGCTGTACACCGTACCGACGCGGATCGAACCCGCGATCACCGAGCCGATTTCGCGCAGGCGGTTTTCCAACTCGACGAACCGCCGCACGATCTCCTTGCTCGAATTGTAAAGAATCTGCCCGGCCGGCGTTGGTTTGACGCCGGCCCGCGCGCGCTCCAACAATCGGCACTCGTACTTGTCTTCGAGGCTTCGGACCTGCTGGCTGACCGCCGATTGAGTCACGAAGTTTTGCGAGGCAGCATAAGAAACGCTGCCGCTTTCGATAATGTCGCAGAAGACCTTTAGCGTTTCGATGTGCATACAACTACGTCGTAGTATAAGCGTATTTGATGGACGTGGTTGGCGCAACGGGGGTTTACGCTGGAACTGTTCGTGATGAGCCAGATCGCCCGGTGCTGACTTTGCCTGATCACTGTCAATCACAAGGCGCGACGGCGGCAACAGTGGGCAGGCCAGTCGTGAGAACGTCTAATCATAATAAAATCATGTTTGAAGAGTTGGGAAGTGAAAATGCCAAGTACATTAGCGGATTTGGACTTCTATAACCTTGACGAATTGCTCAGCCCTGAGGATCGCATGACACGCGATGCGGTCCGGCAGTTCGTGCAGCGCGAAGTGATGCCGAACGTCGAAGGCCATTTTGCGGGTGAGAGCTTTCCGCTCGAGGTGATTCCGAAACTGGCCGAACTGGGAATCTTCGGCGCGAATCTCAAGGGTTACGGATGCGCCGGAATGAACAACGTCGCCTACGGGCTGATTATGCAGGAGCTCGAGGCGGCGGACTCGGGGCTGCGGTCGTTCGCGTCGGTGCAAAGCGCGCTCTCGATGTACGCGATTTATGCGTGGGGTTCCGAGGAGCAGAAGCAGCGCTACCTGCCGGGCATGGCGCAGGGCAAGCTGATCGGTTGTTTCGGGCTGACCGAGCCCGACCATGGCTCCGACCCGGGCGGGATGGAAACGCGGGCGAAGCCCGACGGCGGCGGCTGGATGCTCAACGGCACCAAGCGCTGGATTACCAACGGCTCGATCGCCGACGTGGCGGTGGTGTGGGCGAAAAGCGACCAGGGCATCACCGGCTTTATCGTCGAGAAGGGGACGCCTGGCTTCACCACGCGCGATATCCACGGCAAGTTCTCGATGCGCGCGTCGATTACCTCAGAGCTGCATTTCGACGATGTCAGGCTCGACGCCAAGGCGCAGTTGCCGGCGGCGCGCGGACTCAAGGCGCCGCTCGCGTGTCTGACGCAGGCCCGCTACGGCATCGCATGGGGCGCGCTCGGCGCGGCGCGCAGTTGCTACCATTGCGCGCTCGATTACGTGAAAGCGCGCAAACAGTTCTCACGGCCGCTCGCCGGTTATCAATTGGTGCAGAACAAGCTGGTCAATATGCTGACCGAGATTACCAAGGGCCAACTGGTCTGCCTGCGGCTCGGCCAGATGAAGGATGCGGGCACGATGCGGCCGGAGCACGTGTCGTTCGCCAAACGCAACAACGTGCAGGCGGCGCTCGAGATCGCCCGCTCCGCACGCGACATGCTCGGCGCCAACGGTATCGTGAACGAGTACCCGGTCATCCGGCACATGCTGAACCTCGAAACCGTCAACACCTACGAGGGCACCTACGACGTGCATACGCTGATCCTGGGGCGGGACATCACGGGCGCGAGCGCCTTCGATTAGCGCGGGCGCGCGGGACGCGGGCCCGGGCTGAGAAGAAAGCAGACCGGAGATTTCAGGAAACTGAAACCTTATAAAGGGTTCAGACTTCCCGTTGGGCTAAGCGCAAGCGATATCGAACGGCGGCGGCTGCGCTGCAGCCGGGATGCTCAAATAGCGTTGGCGTTGATGCGAGGCTTAGCCGCCTTCGCGAGTTCGCGGCCCGCGCAACTTCGTCTTCGTATCGCTTTGTAGCATTTCATTAGCTTTCTATGTACAAAATGGTTGGCTCGCCGCGTCCCGATATTACATTGCCGGCGACCTAATCATGCCAACTAACGTAGCGAAAAGCCGTCTTACCCAAATGTTCGAGTTCCTGAAGGAACTGAACGCGCTGCGGAATCCGGTTCCCCGAGATTTATCGAGTTATACGAAGGTCCTGAGCATCGATGAGTGGCCGGCGCACCCGCTAATCGAGGTGCGGCGTGGTGACCGTAGGGAGGAGAACGATGACGAGGGCGACGATGCGAAGCCTGAACCGCTGATCTGCATCCGGCGCGCTGAGCTGACGCCATGTCCCAAGCCGCCTGAAACGCTCGATGGCTGGTTGAAACCAGGCTGGCAATCTGTCGAAACGGAGGCGGAAGTGCTTGCGTCGCGCAACTTCCCCGATCGGGAGAAAGGCAGCATTACCGTTGGATTTGAGGATGACGATCGGCGAGTTACCAGTCTGAAGATATGGGCGACGGCGCGAACGAACTGGGCGGCCGCAGAGCAGCCGGCGGTTTCGGCCAGGAAGCTCTTCGAGGAAATTCACCTATTCTGGACTACGATACAGCGTGAAGGTGAGCGCACGGAACTTGTGCTCGGCGATGGGATTTTGGAGGTTTCAAGTGACCTTATCAGACATCCCGTGCTTCTCCAGAAATTGAATCTGAGATTCGATCCAGCTGGGCCAGAGTTCAGCTTTGATACCGGTACGGAAAAAGTGGAACTGCACCGCGCGCTGTTGCGGCTCGTATCCAGCGTAGAGTCGCCGATGATTGCGCAGTTCGACAAAGAACTCGAAGAAACGCCGGTAGAGCCGCTCGGTGGTGAAAGCACCACCGGATTCCTCAGGCGCCTGGTGCAGGGCCTATTTGCGACAGAGGGCGAGTTCCTCGAAGGCGGGAAACGCGACGTTCCCTCAGACTGCCCGAGCATGCGGCGGAAGCCCGTAATTTTCCTGCGAGCGCGCACTGCGGGATTGGCCACTACTCTCGATCACATAATCCAGGACTTGGAAGGAAACGACACCGCGCCTCCAGAGGGGCTGGCGCGTATCGTTGGCGTAGAGACTAGCGACGTCGAATCAGCGATCAACAACGTGGGGGACCACGAACATGACAGGACCCCTTCGGGACCCGAACCGGACATTCTGTTTAGTAAGCCCGCCAACGCTGAGCAGTACGAGATCGCGATGCGGCTAGCCCAGTCGAATGCGGTTCTTGTTCAAGGGCCGCCGGGGACCGGCAAGACTCATACGATTGCTAACTTGCTGGGCTGCCTGTTGGCGCAAGGGAAAACCGTACTGGTGACTGCGCACACTACGAAGGCGCTTCGAGTACTACGTGACCAGGTCGACGACGCGTTGAAACCACTTTGTCTGAGCGTGCTCGACAGTGACGCGGAAAGCCACGCCCAACTTTCACACGCGGCGCAAGAGATCGCCGGCCGGTTATCGACCTCAAATGCGGCTAGCATGCGCCGCGACGCCGGGCTGCTTCGTGAGAAAAGAGCCAGGCTTCTTAGTGCGGAAGAGGCACTGCGGCGGCAGCTACGCGACGCGCGGTTCAGTGAAGTCGATGAAATAGTGATCGGCGGCGAAGCGCTCAGTCCCATCGAAGTGGCCAAGCGCGTCAACGCAGACACGGACCGTGACGGATGGATCCCCGGTCCGCTCCAACCCGGCGTCCTATGCCCACTCACTGAAACGGAGGTGCGCCAGCTCTACGAGTCTAACGCTACGCTCACACTCGGGGACGAGAAGCAGCTCCCTGTGTCGCAACCAGCGCTTGCGCAACTTGTTTCGCCGGCAGATTTTCGTGTGCTTGCTGTGGAAAAAATGGGTGCAGATTCGCGCAAGATGGCGCATCGCCAGGAACTCTGGGCTAACACCGGAGGCCGCAATCTGTTGGCGGCCGAACTTCAACCGCTCCATCAGCGCGTCAAGGCAGCAGCATCGGTTCTCGGCGAGCAGAATCTCTGGTTGCGAGAAGTGCTGTTTGCCGGATGGTCAGGCGGCGATCTGTGCGGAATGTGGCGCGACTTGCTCTCGGCTGTAGACGCACTTGCGTCTGAAGCGGCGACCGCCCGACGACTTATCGTGGAATACGGACCGGAATTGCCAGAAGGACACCCGGTCGGCGAGGTTGCGCAGGTTTCGGGTGAAGTTATTCACCATCTCGAGAGCGGCGGAGCGCTCGGGCTTAAGACGAGGGTGACACGCCGCGCCTGGCACACACTTCTCGAAATGTGCGGTATCGATATCCGGGCGGCCAAGGCCTCCGACAAAATCCGCGCGCTGCGAGCGAAAGCGCAACTTGAGGTTGATCGAGGCCGCCTTGCCGATCGCTGGCGTCGACTCGTCGAGTGCCACGACGGACCGTCTTTCGCTAGCTTCGGCCAGCTGCCAGAACTGACTGCGCAGGGTTACGCGCACGAGATTCGCAAACGGCTGGAGTGGCGGACCACCGTCTGGGAACCGCTCATAGGAGAGTTGAGCGTCACCGGGTTTCGTTGGGAAGAATGGCTGGCAGCATTCCCCCCAGTAATAGGGGATCACGGAGAGTTGACGCGAGTTGAGCGAGCAGGCTCACAGGGTCTGGCGGAGGTAGTCGAGGCGCAGGCAGCACTAATGCGACAAGCTGAGTTGTCCGCAGAGTTATCCCAGCAGCGGACTTATCTCGCGACCTTCCCGCAGAGCGAAGCGGCGGGTGTCTTACTGCAAGCACAAGACGAGTGGAACGCGGAGATGTACGATCAAGTCTATGACGAGTTGGCCCGACTCGAAGGGATCAAAGAGATTTATCACACTCGCTGCGCTCTGCTAGCGCGGATCGAGGACGCTGCTTCAGCTTGGGCGCACGCCATCGCGCAGCGGCACATGGGACACGGGAATGCGCAGCCACCGGGCGACTCAGCTGCCGCCTGGCGCTGGCGGCAGTGGCATGAGGAATTGGAGCGCCGCGCATCGGTCTCGATTCCGGATCTCCAAGAGCGGCTTAATTCGACGCAAGACGAACTGCGGAGTTTGGCGGCGCAAATTATCGAGCACGAAACGTGGGCGGCGCAACGCGAGCGCACCGCCTTGCAGTCGCAGCAGGCCCTCATGGGCTACGTGCAGACCATCCGCAACGTTGGCAAGGGTACCGGCAAACGTGCCCCGCAACTCCTTCGCCAAGCACGTAACTTGCTGGCTTCGGCGCGGCGTGCAGTGCCCGTGTGGATCATGCCCTTGAGCCGGGTGTATGAGAGCTTCGATCCGCGCGAAACTCGGTTCGATGTGGTCATCATCGACGAAGCCAGCCAAAGCGATGTGACCGCCCTCGCCGCGCTCTACTTCGGACGCGAGCATGTTGTCGTCGGCGATAAGGAGCAGGTGACACCCGACGCCGTTGGCCAGCGCCTGGATCAGGTGCAGCGGCTGATTGACACGAACTTACAAGGCATTCCGAACAGCCACCTCTACGACGGCCAGACCTCGATATACGACCTCGCTGAGACGGCATTCGGAGGCGTTGTCGCTCTGCGCGAGCACTTCCGGTGCGTCCCTGAAATCATACAGTTCAGCAACGACCTCTCCTACAACTTGACCATTCGTCCGCTGCGCGAACCAATGTCCGCCTCGGTGCGGCCGGCATTGATTGCCCACCGGGTGCATGGCTTCCGACGCAACAACGGGAAGACCAATCAAGTGGAAGCCGAGGAGATTGCCTCTCTGATCGTCACATGCCTCAGCGACCCGGCATATGCCCTTAACGAATCTCAGCAGCCAACGACGTTCGGCGTCATCTCGCTCTTGGTGTTGAGCAGGCTCTCCTGATTGAGGAGATGCTGCGGCGAAGGCTCTCCCCGACCATCTTCGCCAAGCATCGGTTGCTGTGCGGAAACGCCGCGCAGTTTCAGGGGGACGAGCGAGACGTGATCTTTCTTTCGATGGTCGATGGGCCACCGGACGACGGTCAGTTGCCTATCCGTGACGAAGGTCCAAGGGGTCTCTTTAAGAAGCGCTACAACGTCGCTGTCAGCCGAGCGCGAAATCAGCTGTGGGTTGTGCATTCGCTAGACCCGAGCGCGCACCTCAGACCCCGCGACCTTCGGCGTCGGCTTATCGAGCATGCTCGCGACCCCCAAGCGCTGTTGCGCGCGATGGAAGTACAGGGCAAGCGGACCGACTCGATCTTCGAAAAGCTGGTGCTCCAACGATTGCTCGCAGCTCGTTATCGAGTGGAAACGCAATGGCCAGTTGGAGCGTATCGGATTGACCTCGTCGTCGACGGAAACACCAGACGGCTTGCCGTCGAATGCGACGGCGAGAAATGGCATACCGCAGAGCAGCTTCAGCACGATATTGAACGGGAAGCGATCCTTCAAAGACTCGGGTGGAAATTTGTCCGTATCCGCGGAAGCGTTTTCTTCAGAGACCCCGATGCGGCGATGGCTCCGGTGTTCGTCAAACTGGATCAACTTGGGATCGAACCACTCGGAGAAGGCGGCACGGCGCCGGATCCAAATGCCGTTGTCGAGCGAATCAGGAGACGAGCCGAAACATTGCGAGCGCAGTGGCAAAGAGAAAACGAAGACGCCGCTTTATAGCATAAGGCGGCGAGCAACCTATCCCCAATGGGAGGTGTCGGTTGAAACGCTCGGTTTTAACCCAATGGGAAGTCTGAAACCTATTATAGGTTTCAGTTCCGAATCCCCGGGTGCTGCGTGCTTTCTCGGGGCGCTGAAATGTAGGAGGCGACCTCCTGCCGGCTGGCGCCCATGCGCAGGAGCGCAGGAACCATCAAATCGATGCTCACCGAGGGGTCGGCCGCTTCCACTTTCGCGATCCGTGATTGGTTTGAGCCGAGCAGGCGACCAAGTTGCTCCTGGGTCAACCTTCGCGGGCCCGGGCTGTCAATCCTCGCCTTGAAGGAGTATACTCCTACATGGAGGCGACCAGCGCGCGCTGACCTCGTTCACTCACCCTGCGGCCCGTGCCTGGCGCTGATGCGGTTGAACCTGACCTCGGAATCTCGCGGCCTTTTACTCGTCGCGACCGCCCGCCGCGTCGTGGCGCCTGCTTCCAGCTCCCCGGCGCTGCTATCTGGGATATCAACAGGAAAATGACCCCCGTCCGTTACCACTATCCCACTTCGAAAAGGAAGGCCGTATCTCAGCGGTATTCCCCTGACCTCGAGTTCCCATCAGGAAAAAATCTGGTCGTCCATCAGCGATACTCACGTGACCTCGAGGTGCCAACCGAAAACCGCCTCGCCCCGCAGGCGGCGCATTGCGGGGAAAATCGCCGGTACATAACAAACCCAATTATCCCGCGGATTTGCTGGGATAATCGAAAATCGAGTGGTCAAAAATTGTCCTTTAATTGCCGCGTGCGCGCGAATATCGCCACCGTATCGTCACCGATCGACGGATCTATCTTCTTCAGGTGCGCGCGCCACTCGGCCGGCGGCAGCGTGGGAGGTGTCGGTTGAAACGCTCGCGCTTAACCCAATGGGAAGTCTGAAACCTCGTGAGGTTTCAGTTGAAGTAAGGTTTTGCGCTCCTCGACCACTGTGTCTGCATCCTGCATTACCGAGCTTGTGTGTACCGCCGAGCTGGTGTCTGCACCGGCGAGCTGGGGTCTGCACTGGCGGACTTGCGGGCGGGGCGGGAGATGGATTAGAGAGGGGTGAGAGCGTAATGCGCGGTGCAGGTTAGCGACTGGGGCGGATGACGAGTCCGTGGAGAAGCTGAATGATTAAGACGACCACATTGAATCACGTCGCGGTGAGGGTCACCGACGTCGATAAGGCAAAAGACTTTTACGAGAACGTAATCGGGCTGCGCAAGCTGCCGCGGCCGAAGATCAATATCCCGGGCGAATGGTACGGCATCGGCGACAACGCGTTGCACATTATTGGCGGCGAGCCGCGATCGGAGGGAATCGACCCGACGGGGCCGCATATGGCGATCGAAGTCGAGGATTTCGAGGCGACCAAGGCGCGCGTCGAGGAGCTGGGATTGCCATATCTGGACGGTGCGAAGATGGTCGCGAAGATGACGCCGGAAGCGCAGAAGATGGTTGGCCGTCAGCTATGGATTCGCGACCCAGACGGCAACGTAATCGAGTTGCGTCAGAGCGCGAAATAGGCGGGCATCGAAGAGCGACGTAGGCTGGGAGCGCGGTTGACTCCACGGGTCGGTTACGGTTAGCTGATACGCCTCGCCTAGGCGGTGGGGCTGTAGCTCAGTTGGGAGAGCGCCTGAA
>CAVZFW010000008.1:0-168092 GCA_963774705.1 uncultured delta proteobacterium | reverse complement strand
AGTTAACAGCCCGCTGAAGCATCGCGAGCGCGAGGCCGAGGTCTTTCATCAAGTGTTGGACCAGGTGGTGGAGGCGGAAGAGGCTGGATTCAACAACTTCTGGAGCGTCGAGCATCATTTTCAGCCTGGATTCTCGCATTCTTCAGCGCCCGAGGTGCTCTACGGCGCGCTCAGCCAGCGGACCTCAAGGATCCGTATCGGCCACGCGGTGGTGCTGCTGCCGTTTCCCTACAACCACCCCGTGCGCGTCGCCGAGCGGATCGCGACGCTCGACATCCTGAGCAAAGGCCGGGTGGAAGTAGGCACTGGCCGGTCCGGGACTATCCAGGAACTGGGTGGCTTCGGGATTCCGCCAGAGGAAACCCGTCCGCGATGGGAGGAGGCGTTGCGCCTGCTGGTCACCATCTGGACCAGCAAGGAAGGAACCTTCTCCTGGAAGGGAAAGTATTTCGATATCCCGGAGCGTTCCATTGTACCGTTGCCGGTGCAGAAGCCCCATCCGCCGCTGTGGCTTGCCTGCAGCAACGAGGAGACGCACAAGATCGCCGGAAGAATGGGCTTGGGCCTGCTCACCCTGGTGGTGATGGTGGGCCCCGAAGAGGTTGCGCGGCGGATCAACCTGTATCGCGACGCGCTGAAAGAAGTGCAACCCGTCGGCTCGTTCGTCAACAACCGCACGGCGGTCTTCTACATGGTGCACTGCGCCGACACCGACAAGGAGGCGCGGGAGAACGCCGAGCGCGGCTTCATGTCTTACGTCAACACGATTTTCACGGTCGGCGGGCAACTGCAGGCCGCGGTGAAGGAGGGGACGCGCGACGTGCCGCTCCGCGCCGGCGCCAACCTGCCGCCAGGGGTATCCGCGCAAGAGGTCAACATGGAATACCTGCTGCGCAATCGCACAGTGATCTGCGGCAGCCCCGACACCTGCATCGAGCAAATCGAGCACATTCAGAAAGTCACCGGGCTCGATCACATGATGTGCATGCAGCAGTTCTGGTCAACGCCACATCAAAAGGTGATGAAATCGATCCGATTGTTCGGAAAACACGTCATCCCGCATTTCGCCAGACAAAACGGCGCCGTCCACGCGGGAGCATCCCATTGATCGATTCGCCGGAACAACGGCCATGAGACTTAAAGACAAAGTCGCGATTGTCACTGGAGCGGCCTCGGGAATCGGACGCAGCGTCGCTCACGTATTCGCCCGCGAAGGCGCCCGACTCACTTTAGTCGATATCAACGAGGCCGGCCTGCGCGAAACCCTCACCGGCCTTCCCGAAGATCAGGCGATCGGCGTGCCGGCCGACGTCTCGCGCTCCAACGATGTGCGGAGCGCGATCGACACGGCGATGTCGAAGTACGGGCAGTTGACCACGATGGCGAATTGCCACGGTATCTCGTTGATGGAGGACACGCGCATTGTCGACGTCCCCGAGGAGACCTTCGACCGCACCATCGCCGTCAATCTGCGCAGCATCTTCCTGTTGTGCAAGTACGCGGTGCCCGCGCTCAAGCAGTCGGGCGGCGGCGCGATCGTCAATCTCGCGTCGAGTGCGGCGTTGGGTGGCGGCGGCGGGACGTCGTACACCGCCAGTAAGGGCGGGGTCACCGCGATTACACGGGCCGTCGCTTTTCAGAACGCGGCGGAGGGGATCCGCTGCAACTCGATCTGTCCGGGACCGGTGGACACACCGATGCTGCAGATATCGATGAAGAAACTGGGGCTCACGACTATGGCCTCGCGACCCGGAACGATTCCACGGATTGCGCCGGCCGGAGGAAGTTGCGTCTCTAATCACCTTTCTAGTATCCGATGAGGCGGCCTTTATCACCGGTGCGACCTATACAATTGACGGCGGCGCCACGCAGCATCGATCGTGCTGGTAATAGTCACCTTCCCGGGTGCGCAGAATAGCATCCGCGTTCAGACGCGACCTGATTGTCTTGCGTGTAAGGATTCAGCGCCGCGACAGAAGTTCTGACGCTCTTAAGCGATGCGGCCGCTAAGGCGGAGCTTATTCCCCGGAGAGCACGAAAGCCGAAAGGAGGAGTAGACCATGAAACTATCTCTCTTCTACGAGCTGACCACCCAGGATCCCGATGTCCCCGGGGCCGTCAAGCAGCGCTTTGACGAGGCCCTGGAACAGATCCGATATGCCGATGAATTGGGCTTTGACACGGTGTGGGCGGTCGAGCATCATTTCCTGCCTGGCTACTCGCATATGTCCTGTCCGGAACAGTTTCTGGCGGCAGCGGCCATGGTGACCAAGCGCATCCGGCTCGGTCACGCGATCATGCATGTACCGTTTAAAATCAATCATCCGTTTCGAGTCGCAGAGCATATAGGCACTCTGGACGTCCTCAGCGGAGGGCGTGTGGAATTCGGCGCCGGTAGGGCGACCTCGCAAGAGGAATTATTTGGTTTTGGGGTAGATCCGACGGAGACGCAGCCACAATGGGAAGAGGTGCTGCGTCTACTGCCAAAAATGTGGACGCAGCGAGTATTCGAAGGTTGGGAGAGTAAGTACATCAAGCTCCCGCCGCGTCGCGTCACCCCGCAGCCGATCCAAAAGCCCTTTCCGCCGATGTGGGTTGCTTCCACCCAGCCTTATAGCGTCGAGTTTGCCGGGAAGAATGGACTCGGGTGCCTTGGCTTCGGCGTCAGCGATGCCCATTGCGCTAACTACGTGCAAATGTACCGCGATGCGATCAGCCAAGCGAAGCCGGAACATGGAATCATCAACAATCAGTTCGGGCTTCTGCGCGTTGCCCTGTGCACACCGACCGATGACGAAGCCATTGCGCTGCAGGAGCCAAACTACCGTCTCTTCTATGAGCAGGTGACCGGTCTCTTCGCACCGTGGCTCGAAGGCAAGCCGCCGCCGACTTACGAGTACATCATCCAGAGTTTCAAGGAGCAGTTGGCGATGGGCCAAACCTATTCTATGAAAGAACTCGTCGAAGCCGGACAAGCCATTATCGGCAGTCCCGAGACCTGCATTCGCTTCATCAGTAAACTCATAGACGCTGGCGTGGATGAGGTCTTGCTTTTCATGCAAGGTGCGACCACTCCGCATGACAAGATCCTGGACTCGATTCGTCTATTCGCCGAAGAGGTGCGGCCCCAACTAAGGCGGCACTAGCAGGCTAAGATGAAAAAAGGGTCGAGGCCCGATAGTAGAATGGCGAGGGTGCAAGTTCATCGTCTGCCGCAGGAATAACGGCCCTATGCTATAGGCCGCTGCAGACTACCACTAAAGAGTTTACGGACCCCGTCGTCGCGCCATTCGCCCGCGGGCACGTCTGGAAATAGTTGTCGAAGGTATGATTCTCCACTGCCACCCCGCAAGGCGTCAAGCTGAAGCCCGGGCCGATGTCCTGCGTTATCCTCGCCAACGGCGCGCAAGTAAGACAGTGACTCGAACAGAAATCACCCGAGACAGGATTCGGCAGCGAGAGCGGCGATACTAACCTTTGGAGTCTCTGGGTAAGGTGCCACACTCGCCGGCTGAGCATAACTAAGTAACGGCCTCACGGTGACAAGGAGGAGCCATGAAAGTCGGAATCTCGATGATCTACAAAAGAGTCGACGAAGCAACGCCAAATCCCGGAGAGTTCGCGAAGGAATGCGAAGCGATCGGTCTCGAATCGGTCTGGGTCGGCGATCACATGCTATTTCACGCCGAGCCGAAGACACCTTTCCCCGCCGGCGGGCCGATACCCGAGCATTACGCGCATTTTCCAGAGCCATTTGTCGTGCTCTCGATGGCGGCGGCGACAACTAAAACGCTGCGGATCGGCACCTCGGTGCTGCTGGTGCCTGAGCACGAACCACTCGCGACCGCCAAACGGATCGCGACACTCGATCGGCTGTCGGGCGGGCGTTTGATTCTCGGCATCGGCACCGGCTGGTTACGCGAAGCTGCGGAACCACTGGGTTCCGACTTTCCGCATCGCTGGACGCAGGCAGCAGAGCATGTCGCGGCGATGCGCGAGCTGTGGTCGAAGCCATCCGCGTCGTTCCATGGCAAGTACGTCAATTTCGACCATATCGTCTGCAACCCCAAGCCAGTCCTGCCATCCGGACCGCCAATACTGATCGGAAGTGCGGACAAGAACGCGCTGAAATGGGTCGCACGATGGGGCGACGGCTATAATCCGGTCTGTTTCATCACCGACAAAGCGATTTCCTTCATGCGTAAAAAACTGGCGGAGCTGAAGGAAGAGTGCGACAAGGCCCGCCGCGACTTCGGCAAGTTGGATATTACCCTGATGATTTCACTAACAGCCGAGCGCTCACAGACTCGGGATCTTCTGACACAGTTGAGCGAACTTGGAGTGAACCGGGTGGTCGAAGTCAGTGCGTCGGAACCCCTGTTCGAAGGCGACTACCGAGCGAAGATCGAGCGCCTCGCCCGTGTCGCGCTGCCCTGAATAAACTGTGGCCTAAACAGTGCCGCGCCCCTGCCCCTCTACTGTTACAGGCCATTAGTTTATATAGTCACATGCTCTTGTAATTGAGCTCCGGCCCGGAGGGCCACTTTCACAAGTTCCTCCTGCGCCACCTCGTAATGAAATTTACTTAGCCATTGCTGCTTTGCGGGTTTGAGTTGTGTTCTCGTTTCGTGCCGCGGAACCGTAGCGCTGTTTGAAACAGGCGCGACAGCGAGCGTCGCGGCGCTTGATAAACGACGGCGCGAGATCGCCGCTGCCGCAGTAGCGGCAAACCAGTTTCTCCGGGTGTGAACCTGACGCCGCCCGCGGCGGTCGCCGTGCGCTCTTCCCGGTTTTGGCGGCGACCTTCCTCGCGGTGACGACCGTCTCCTGCTTCGCGAGCGCGGGTTCGTCGGATGGAATTGGGTTCGCGGTGCCAAGACTCTCTTGGCCGTTGCCGTTGAGGTGCGCTGCCGGTGCGGATTTGCGCGGCTTCTTCATGGTGATCTCCTTCGCGGGCAGGGGCTTTACGACCCTGGCCGTCCTCATCACACATTGCTCTGAAGCGCCGCCATGGGAAGTCGTTTTCACGCAATTCGCCAAGAAATTGACTTGCCCGCCAGCTGGATAATCAGAGCTGCAAATTGGTCATTTAATTCGGATTCGGGCACGCTTAACGACTGGATAAAGGGGCGCAAGAGAGCGATGTGTGTGACCGTCTGCGAGGAGGCAGGCCCGTCATGCAGCGAACCGTCTCATCAATCGAGCGTGACAAGCTCGGCGCCGAGGTCGCGCAACTCGAGGCGCTAGGCCTCGACGAACTGCGCGCGCGTTGGCGCCAGCTCTATGAAACCGTTCCACCACCGCGCTTCAGTCGCGACCTGCTGCGGCGCGCCATCGCCTATCGGATGCAGGAGCTCGTGCTCGGCAGACTGAAACCCGCCACCCGCCGGTTGCTGCAACGCGTGGCCGACGAGGCTCGGGCACGCAAACCGATCAAGCTCGCGCCGATGCGCAAGCTCGAACCGGGCGCCATCCTGGTCCGCGAGTGGAATGGGACCAAACATCGGGTAGTCATCCTTGAAAGCGGCGTTCGCTTCCGCGACCAACGCTATCGCTCATTGTCGGAAGTGGCCCGGGTGATCACCGGCAATCGCTGGTCGGGACCGTTGTTTTTCGGCTTGAAGGGTCGTGTACCTGAGGTCTCGACTGATGGAGAATAAACCGGCGTCTCGACGGTGCGCCATTTATACCCGTAAGTCGTCCGAGGAAGGACTCGAACAGGAATTCAACTCACTGCAGGCCCAACGCGAAGCCTGTGCCGCCTTCATCAAGAGCCAGCAGGGCGAAGGCTGGCGGCCGCTCAAGACCGACTACGATGACGGCGGGATCTCGGGCGGCACGATGGAGCGTCCGAGTTTACAGCGGCTGCTCGAAGATATCCGACAAGAACTGGTCGACGTCGTAGTGGTGTACAAGGTCGACCGCCTTACCCGCTCGCTCGCTGACTTCGCCAGGATGGTCGAACTGTTCGATGCCCATGGCGTGTCCTTCGTCGCCGTGACGCAGCAATTCAATACCACCTCCTCAATGGGGCGTCTGACGCTCAACGTCCTACTGTCGTTCGCGCAGTTCGAGCGCGAGGTCACCGGGGAGCGCATCCGCGACAAGATCGCCGCGTCCAAACGCAAGGGCATGTGGATGGGTGGTTATCCGCCCTTGGGTTACCACGTACGCGATCGTCGGCTGGTTATCAATGACGCCGAAGCCGCTCAGGTTATGGATATCTACCAGCTCTACCTCGAACTCGGCTCGGTACGGCTGCTCAAACGAGAACTGGACCGTCGCGGTGTCGTGTCCAAGGTGCGAGTCTCACGGCGCGGAGTTCGTTCAGGCGGGCGGAGCTTCTCGCGCGGTGCGCTGTACGAGCTACTGGCCAATCCGATCTACCTCGGTGAGATTCGTCACAAGGGTGAGCGCTATCCCGGCCAGCATGAGCTGATTCTCGACCGCGAAATGTGGGAGCGGGTGCAACAACGGCTGCGCGACGGTACGCGGCGCGGCGACCAGCCTCCCGTTAAAGCGCCGGCCAGTCCGCTGGGAGGGAAGGTATTTGATGAGGAAGGTGAGCCGCTCTATGTCCAAGGCGCAGTCACGCGTGGGCGACGTTACCGCTACTACGTCTCGCGAGCCTTGGTTCGCGGCACGGCAGCCAAGAATCACCGGGGCTGGCGCCTGCCTGCATCGGAGCTTGAACGCGGCGTCCTCAGCGCTGCGCAAATAATTCTCCATGACCATCGGGCCATACTCATCGCACTCGATGCACACGATAACGGCGACGACCTCGATAAGGTTCTTGGTGTGGCCAAGGATATGCACCGACGGTTGTGCGCTGAGGACGCCGGCAAGGCGCTCGCCGAAATCATCCATAAGGTACAGGTCTCGGAAACCGGCCTTCAGGTGACTGTCGTCGTAGCTGCCGAGCTGAACCCGGGGCCAAACTCACGACTTCGTGAACTGCCGTTGTCACATTTCCTCCCAATGAAGCTGGCCCGGCGCGGGGTCGAGCTACGGTTGGTTCTCGATGGGCACGCCGGCAACCCGCCACACGTCGATGAGGCCTTGCTCAAGGCTTTCGCCCGCGCCCGCTGCTGGTTCCACGAGGTAGCCTCGGGCCAAGTCCGTTCACTCGCCGAGATCGCGCGCCGCGAAGGACTCCGGCGACGCTATGTGACCCGGCTCACCAGGTTGGCCTTCGTTGCGCCTTGCCTGGTCGAAGCCGTCGCTGCGGGGCGCGCGCCAGTTGACCTCAACCTCCAGATGCTCATGGACGGCCGCCTGGATATCGCTCTCGACTGGAACACTATCGACTGGGCTCAGTTTTCGAAGGTGTCGGCCGATCCTTAACCACCGCCCGAAGTTTTTCGCACGCGACATTTCTGCTTAGTCGGTCCTTCCAAATGCGATCTGCCGTCAGATCAAGCTGACATTATAATCCAATGGTCAGTTGGTAAGCGAAATATCCTTGGAGTTGGTTCGGTCCTCTCAAAGCGGGACCAGCCGAGAACATGATGGGTTGAACGTCACTAAGGTCCCACAACATCCCGAGGTTAAATCCTGTGTGTGGCGAAATATCTATTCAACAGCGGCCGGAGTCTGAAAGAGGCCGTTGCAGTGTTTTCGCCAACGGTATGAGTGAAGGTTTGCGATCGGATTCGCAGAGGCCCCACTGCGTTGAGCCGGGGTGATGCCGACCAGTCCGCTGTGGCAGCGATATCGGTTGTAGTCAACTTGGTAGCGGTCGAGCTTCCGTTCAAGATCGCCTTGGTTCCAAAAAAGCGTCTGATCGAGGTATTCGCGCCGGATCGTCCCGATCAGTCGCTCGATGAAAGCGTGCGGAGGACGTGATCCCGCTGTATGGCTTCGCCACCGCTCCGGAGAAACAGGCGTTCGATCTATTGATGAGCGTGCAGCACGTCGGAGCCATGCCGTTCTTCAAGACGGGTCCGCTGGCATGGAACGGCGGGTCGAAAATGCCCCGCTGCCTGAAAGCGATTGTGCTGGTCAAGCCCGAGCTGTTGTTTCGCGCCGGCGCCACATCTTCGATGGTCGTGCGCCATAGGGAGGGAGGAAGGGAACTACCCGAACTGTCCGAACAGCCAAAGGGACCAGAGAGATCCGAAGAACAGCCGAATTGTAAGCGAACCGATTCTCACCAGCATAGATTCTTCTTTTAGGGCCAAATTGAGCGCTAAGCTCGGGCAGAATTCCGCCCAGCGATTTCCAAAGGGTCTCGGGGGTTCGAATCCCCCTCTCTCCGCCACACAGTGGCGTCGATCGCCTATGACGGGCTGGGGCGGCGGCAGGCGCGAGTGGTCGGCACGAACGCGACCCAGTATCTCTACGATGGGCTCAATCCGGTGCAGGAGCTCAACGGAGCGGCGCCGCCCGTGCCGACCGCTAATTTGCTGACGGGGCTCGGGGTCGACGAGTACTTCACGCGCACGGATTCCAGCGGCAACGTCTCCAGCTTGTTGCGCGACGCTTTGGGCTCGACCATCGGCTTGGTCGGATCAGGGGGAACGATCGCGACCAGTTACACCTATCAGCCGTTCCGCGCGACCACCGTCGGCGGTTCGGCCAACGGCCGAAGGGTGCTCGTGCAGCGAAAACCACGAAGGCCCCGCAGCGACCGCCGCGGTCGTCGCGGGCGGCGTCCGGGACGGGGAAGCTGGTCTGCCGATATTGCGGCAGCGACGACCTTGAGCCGCCCTTCAAAAAGAGACGCGACGCCCGCTGCCGCGCCTGCTTCAAGAAGGGCTATGGCTCGGTCTTGCAGGGCAAGAAGACTGCGCGCACTCGGAAGACGAAGGCCACCAAGTAGCTTTGGTCAAAGGTCGAATTGGATCGGGGGCTGGGCTCATCGAAGGCTCGGGCAGATCGCGCGTTGGGAGCGGCTTCGCGACTCTATCGAGCGAACGCCTAGACAGGAATCAACGTCTCCGAGCTATTCGATACCTAGCGCCTGCTCCTGGGCGCTCCAGAGCAAAAGAAGATCCATTCGTCGGGAGAGCGCCTCTACGGTCAGCTCCACAGGCTGGCGCCAGCGAGATAGCCCAAGGCCGAGTGCAGCCTGCGCTGGTTGTAGACTTCATCGATGAAGCAAGGAAGGCGAGCGACGACCTAGTCGAAGGTTTGGTAATCGCTCAGGTAGACCTCCTCGCACTCGAGCGTCTTCATAAAGCTCTCGGCCTTCCCTTTGTCGTAAGGATTACCGCGTCGGCTCATCGAACCGACCAGCCCGTGCGCTGTTAGTTCGCTGCGATACGATTCGGCGGCGTACTGTGCGCCACGATCGGAATGATGAAGCGATCAGGCACCCGGAAGCGACCAACCTGGTAGTGCCAATCATCTATCCGAAGAAAAATACAGCGTGAGTGCAACTTACGCGGAACAGCGCGCTCTCTGGAGGGTTTGCCGCCTCACAACGCCGCTCCCGTTTTCCGGCAGGCTGACCGGATATGGCTCCGACACCCGCTGCTGGTTCGTTGCGTTATTGAGAAACTCAAACCGAAACACCCCGACCTGCAAAGCTGTCCAAGCCGTTTGATCCGGTTCGCGTGCAAACTCACGTGCGCATCGCGGGCGGCCATAAAGAAATAAGCGAAGTGCCGTTAGTCTTGACTTCGCGTGGCTTGCTGCCGTTCCAGAAGTGGGTCTTAAGGTCCTCCGCCGTCATTCCTTCTCCGCGAACTGGAGGTATCACGGTTTACCACGGCTCAGCGCTTTCCGACCGCCACAATACATGACGCTCGTCTCACTCGGAGGTTCCGCAGGCTTAATTTGAACTTGTGGGCCTGATGCTACTGCGCGTTGGCCTCTCCCGGAAAGGCTTCCTCGGCGTAGATCGGTCGAGCGGTATCTTGATCGAGCAACGCGAATGCGTCCACCTCTATCGCCCTACCGTCTTCGAACTTGTAATATCTGAGACTATCGAGAGGTTCCTCATGTAACATTTCATTTCGCTTATCCGGGCGGAAGGAGTAGAGTCAGGCTTCCTTCCGTCCGGTGCAAAATATGAATTACCTAAAATCGTTACGCGAGACCGATTTCGACAAGCTCGCTCGTCTGAAAATCTTCTCGTGGCTTTCCCCGTCGGAGGTGAAAGCCTTGGGCAGCTCGCTCAAGATGCTGAACTTTCAACGCAATGAAGTGATTTTCCGCGAATCCACAGTCGTCAACGACGCCCACGTGCTGGTCTCCGGCATCGGACGCGTCACCTGCCTCAACGGCCGCAACGATCGCGTGACGGTGGCCTTAATCGCACCCGGTGCGATTCCCGGCTTCCCCATGTTGCCGATCAACCGCTTCGATTTCCGCTGCGAAGCTTACAGCAACTGCCGGGTCGGTACGATGGATTGGAACGGCTTCGAGAGCCTGACGGCGAATGGCCGCGAGGCTGCGTTCAAGAAATTTCACCAGAACGATCTCAAGCACTGGTATCGGCTGTTTCTGCGCAGCTCAGGTCTGCTCAACCTCGATCTCCACGATCGCGTTGCGATGACGATGCTCGATCTATGCGATGATTTCGGCATCGAGGATGCGCGCGGCACGCTGTTGAAGGCGAGCTTCAGTCACAAGGATATCGCGAGCATTGTGGGCGCCTCGCGGCCGCGGGTCACCGAGCATCTGGGTAAGATGGAACGGGATCACTACCTGGTCCGGCAGGGGCGTCAATTTATCGTATGCGCCGCCCGGCTGACGGAGTCGTTGTCCATGCAGAACGCGGCCCGCGAGTCGTCGTCCGCGTCTCACGCCGCCTGATGCAATTGCGGTGACCCGGTCGAGCGTGCTCCATCAAAGAAAGCGGGAGCGGTTGGCGCCCGGCCGGCATAGGTGACTTATGACTCTCGCGGCTCGGTCGTCATCGAACGGCCGACTTTCCAGCGCAAAGACGGCGAGTTTGGCTGGCAAGATTATCAGTTCGATGAGACGCCTTGAGCGTGACTCCGGGCGGCCGCGCCTAGCCGTCCTGAAGGAGCCGCCCGCCTTGACCTATGCGCGCGAATACGGCCGACGATTACGGACGGAGTGGAATCATCATGGGTAAAAGGCTCAGCCTGGTGCTACTGGTTCTGGAGGCGTTGTTGCTGCGAGTTGCTGGCCCTTCGAATCTTACCCACGTCAGGAGACCACGACGACGACCACCACCACTTGCCCGGCCGGTACGCAGCTTCAGAGCGATGGAATGTGTTGGTGAGCAGCGGGTCAAAGCTGCTTTGCGCCGATGCCGCATGGCTGGAGTTTTGTTGAAGCGTGCTGCAGCTTGCGTTAGTTAGTTGCCGCTTGTCGATCTCAGGTTCTCACGCCTTCACACGCTTGCTTCAGATGGAATTCAGCAGGGACAGATCGTCGACTCGAACCGTGAGAACTGCGATGTGTTCGGCGTCATCGCCACCCATCGTGATCTTTCAGACAACACGTGATGGATCGCGAAAAGAACCATGATATGCGGCGTAACGAGCCTCTGATGCGCAGTTACCGTTTCCAGTCGTAGTCTCCAATCGATGATCCCGGTAACTCACGTAACCAAATCGAGCAGCTGTCTCGTGGCTTATGTGTGTCATGCTTGATACAATCTGAGAGTCGGGATCGACATAGGAATCGAGTCCGCATTTGATCTCAGCCCTACAGTGGCCCTTTCGCTCGCCTTCGACCACGTCTCGCTAGACCAACACCAAGTGTGTGGAATCAAGGCTTGAGCAAAGGGCCTGTATGGTTCCCATTTCTTTAGGAACAGTTGTTGTGATCGTGCTCGTGCTCTGGCTGCTCGGCGTCGTCTGACGCAGCTGTGGCGCCTGCGCCCTGTCCGAACAGGCCGAAAACGTCAACTGCTAAACATCTGCAAACGAATAAGCATTTGCAAGCCCACGAATGATCTTCGCGCGGAATTTAGATCGGGCTAGTCCGGCGGACTGAAGCGAAGTTTGCTCCATGGATCGCAGCGGTGCCGTGCTCGCCCGGAGTCACGCGCGCATCAGTAATCAGCGCAAGGAGGGCGGTGTTATGAGTAACGGAACCAGCGACGAGATTAAGGGCCGGGTCGAGGAAGCAGTCGGCGTGTTGACCGATCATCAGCAGCTTAAAGACGAGGGCAAGCTGGACCAAGCCGCCGGCAAGGTGAAGAAGGCTGTCGAGCGAGTCATAGACAAGTCGAAGGGTTAACGGCAATTCTCCATGAAAAAGGTATTATTTGGTTTGGCCGAGAGCGAAGCTCAGGCAGTTAGCATTTTCAACCAGCTCATAGGAGCTGGTTTTTCCGACAGTGATATTTCAGCCCTGTTTCACGACAGCGACGCAACAAGGCATTTCGCCCACGAGCAGCACACCAAGGCGCCGGAGGGCGCGGCGGCCGGAGCCGGTGGCGGCGTAGTCATCGGTGGGGCTCTAGGTTGGCTGGTGGGTATTGGGACACTGGTGATCCCGGGTGCGGGACCATTCATAGTGGCGGGTCCTATCATGGCCGCGCTCGCGGGCGCGGGCGCCGGCGCCGCGGCGGGAGGCATAACGGGAGCTCTCATCGGCATGGGAATGCCGGAATATGAAGCCAAGCAGTACGAAGAAAAAATGAAAGGCGGTAATATTCTGATCTCCGTGCATACCGAGGATGGGGCAGAGCGCACTCGGGCGAAAGAGATCTTCAAGAACGCCGACGCGGTTTCGGCAGCCGAAGACCTTGAGGATAGTGCCTACGATACGCCGCCTGTGCCTGCGCGGACTTCGGTGAGTCCCACAGTTCAGCAGGTAAAAGATCCGCCCTTTCCTGACCGTGGTCCGGCTGTCTGATAAATCCAGGTGTTTGCCAACCATTGCCGCGCCCGGTTCATAATCGAGTTCGAATGATTAAGCTGGCGGAACGTCCGTCGCAACAAGTGCAGCCAGGATCGCGTTAGCAATCTGAAAAGGGGGGTGGACCGGCGTGTTCGCATCCGAGCGCGTGACCGAACCGCGGAGATGCATAGTTAAGATCTGACAGGGGAACGTCCAGAAAGGGTTTGTAAGGAGAAAGCAATGGAACATTTTGTCTCGGACCTAAAGAAGATCAGGGAACAGGCACGGAGGCACATGGAGGCCGGCGCCGTAACCGATGGTTACAAGGCAGATCGTGAGCAGGTAATCGCGGTACTGAACGATGTGCTGGCGACCGAAATCATTTGCGTCCTACGCTACAAGCGCCATTTCTTCATGGCGCGCGGGATCAACGCCGACTCAATAAAAGCCGAGTTCCTGCAGCATGCCAATGATGAGCAGCAGCATGCCGACTGGGTGGCTGAGCGAATCACCCAACTCAACGGTGAGCCGAATTTCAATCCGGAAGGAATGGCTTCGCGCAGCCATTCGCAATACCAAGAAGGTTCTAGTCTGATCGAGATGATCAAGGAAGACCTGATAGCCGAACGCATCGCGGTCCAATCTTACTCCGATATCGCGCGCTGGCTTGGTGAAGACGATCCGACGACACGTCGACTAATCGTCGAGATCCTGAAGAGCGAGGAAGAACACGCCGAAGAATTGGCCAACATGCTAACCAAGGTCGCCAATTAGCAGTCGTCACGGATTCAACACTTGTCGATCGGTCGTAAAGAGCAGCAAACAATGGCAGAAAAGAAAGAGCTGACTGGCCCTGACTTCGCGCGCGGAATCTCGCTGCCTGAACTGACGGACGGAAGCATGTTGCAGACTCTGGCTTGAATATTGAGTCCTACAGGCCCGGCTCGAGCGTTCCGGGGCTGCGTGGGTTGCGACGCTTTGGGCTAGCCTCATGCGCGCCCTTGCTCAAGAACAGCCCACAATAAAGGTCGCAGGAATCAGTCTGCGCTCCGCTCATTGCGATCGCGGAGTTAAGCACCGCTCGGTTTCCGTGTCCGGCGGCTCAAGGACAGCGTTGCATGAGCGATCCACCCCTGCTCTTTCGATCCGCAGTCCACCGCATCAAGCTCGCGGCCGCGATTGCCGGGGCCGCTGGTCGACTCAAGACGCGGCGAGTGCGGAGTTGCACCAGAATTCGTCGTGCCAGGCGGACGCCTCGAATTCATCGGCTGCGAAGCGAGCCGGCGCCGTCAGCTCTCGCGCTTCCGTGTGCATGGACCAGGTGAGGAACCACAGGTGTGGCAGATAGCGCGATACGGCGGCCTGCGAGACCGTGAACCCGAGCATCCTCGGCTCGCCATGAATCCGTGGCGCTCCCCACAGAAAATTCTCACGCGCCATGCGGACGATCAGCTGGCGAATTTCTCTGGAGATTCTGGGCCGTCCACCGCGCCAACGACCACGTGAGCGATATCGCCACAACCCCGACCAGCCCTCACGCTGCCAACGCAAGACCGTCGCCGGCTGGACGATTACTAGGCTGTCACGCCAACCCGGCCGCCACCGCACCAGCAAAAGCCAAAACAGCCGATCGCTATAACGGAAGCGCGGACGACGCGTACCGCTGCGCTTGAGCACCGCGATTTGGTGACGCAGCGCAACCATTTCCAACACTAGCGCGGTCCATGTCGGGTGTTCGCTGCGGGCGTCCCCGGAAGCCTCTGCGAGCTGCATCGCCATCAGCGCAAGCTACTCCCGCTCGATTCATATCACCAATGAATCCCGGCCGATTCAGATTTGAGAAGGCACAGAGCGGCGATCGAGTCCCTGGCCTTGCTGCGCGCCTCGCTACGTTGCGAGGACGCTTGTCTTCCATCCGCCCAGCGTTGCATCTTATTTCGTCAACCGGGACCTTGCTGAGTCGCCAAGTCGGGTCAACCAGGTTCAAGTCTACGAGCAGAAACGAAGTACGCAATTCGGGATCCTATCTACTCGCCTGGCGGACCCTGTCGAAGCGAATTCCCAAACCGCCACTCTCGACGAACGCATCACGGCGTCGTATATGTCGTAGTGGTCTGCTTCTTTACAGTTCCGTTATTTGAATCGGTTGTTACCGTAGTTGTGCTCTGATCTGAAGGCACATAAGGAGTGGGCTGCGTGTATGTCCGCTGCACGGTACCATTGTTATACTGGGTTGTCGTGGTCGTGTTTGAATTCCCGACCGGTGCCAGCACAGGCGGATTCGTAGTATCGTATTGCCTGGTGGTCGTTGTTTCCGTGACATGAGTAGTAGGCGTACAGCCGACCAGACATGCCATCGCGATGCCACAAATAGCTGCCGCGGAACTAGCTGTGTACTTTATCTTGAACTTCCTGCTTGTATTATTCTCTAATGAGTGCTTTATGTTCGGTTTTTCACATTCTCTTGGCGAGAGCATTGCTTGCGGCAGTTGCTAGCAGTTGCTATATACCGTATTTTTCGATCTTCGCGTAACTATCGATGCTAAGTGCCTGACCTCGCGTTAGTGCCAGGTGAGCTGATTTTTTACCGCGATAACGCCTGGTGCGCTGGCCGCTATATTCCCGGCGCGCCTGGCATCATCGGCTGACTTCATTACTCCGCTTATTAGGATTGTGCCGTGATCGCAATCGACAACAATGGGAGAACCCTCAGCGACTCCATCGTCGGCCAGTGCACTCTTGACCTCGGTTATTAGAAGGGCATCGGTAGCACGCTCAGCCGAGGATTGGTAATGATGATGTCCTTCAAGATTCGCTCTGTCGTTGGTGCTCGTGACCGAACTCGATTCAACGGAGGTGCCCTCCGCGGCCTGAACCTGACAGGTGAGCATTTGGGTTCCCGCTAATATGGCCATCACCGTGCTTGCCAGCACAGTCTTTCCAAACTTTACTGAACGTAGGCTCCACATTATACATTCTTCGGGGCGACGGATGCGGCAGATTGCTTAGTTACTAGGAGTCGTGGTCGTGGACTCACTGTGATGTTGACTGCTTGAGTCTTGAGTTCCTGCGTTCGGACCGGAACTCGATGAATTACTCGTCCGATCGCTGGAAGTACTCGTAGTGGTCGTTGGAGACGAAGGAGCGGGATCTGCTGGCGGAGCTTGCACAATAACCTGAGGCGGCGGCGCCGGCACATAAGTGGTGGTTTCCTTGGTGGTGGTGCCACAGGCGCTAACGAGGCTAACTAATGTGAGACTCAATACGCCAATTGCAGAACGTTTAATGACTTTCATTTTCTTCTCCCTGGGGGTTAGCAGTTTGGAGCGTTTCGCGCTCCGCTGGTCAAGACGCGCCTGACCGTAGCAAGCCCGGTCCATAAGCTTACGGCCAAACGCGCTGACAGGCGAACTGGAAAGCTGGAAATTGTGCTTCGAAGAACCAAACGGGTTTAGCACTAACGCATCGGCGGTTGGTCTAGCGTGCGGCTCCCCGCCCCGCCGCCTGTATTTGCTCCGCTCAGGCTTCTTCCTCTGCACCGAGAGTGACGCCCTAGATTCCGTGGGAGATTCGCAGCAAAGCTGCGGCGGCGACCTAGTTGCCGTCGGTACTCTTGAGCGCGCGAGCGATCAATTCGCGCTCGGCTTCAGCGAAAGAACCTATAGGCAGGGCCGGCGCAGCTTCCTGCGAGGCCTCGGTCGAATTCTGCAAAGGTCTTTTAGACTTCCGGCGACACCGCCCGGCAGATCATATGGCCGAATCAACGGCGAACGGCCGAAAGTAAACGCACCTTCAAGAGTTGGATAGTTCGTGAACATTCCCCGGCCAGAAGTATTCTGTCATAGCCGCAATCGCATTTTCCTCGATGCCCCGCTACGGAAATGGGCGGTTGGAGCCTGTCGTTGAAGAACGCGATAAAGTGTTCGACCAACAATTGGATATCATCGGCGCGCTCGCGCAGCGGCGGCACGTTGAGGACACCGGCCTGCAGGCGACAATAGAGATCCTGGCGCAGATTGCCGCTGCGGACGGCCTCTTCCGGGTCTCGGTTGGTCGAGGCTACCAAGCGCACATCTACCGGTATCTCACGTGTGAAAGCCAAGTACGTCAAACCGCCGCAACATGCGGCGGTGTTTTGCGTGGACGAAAAGACCGCCATCCAAGCCTTGGACCGGCTTGATCCGGTGTTGCCGCTGTCGCCCGGGCGACTGGAGCGCCACGGTTTTGAATACTATCGCGACGGCACCCTTTCGCTGTACGCCGCGCTTGACACGCGCAATGGCGAGGTGGTGGGCAAAACCGCTGCGCGCCACACCAGCCTGGAGTTTGTGGCCTTCCTCGCGGATCTGGTCGCCAATCAGCAGCGCGGCAAGGAGATTCATCTCATTGCCGACAACCTCTCGGCCCATAAGACCGCGCGGGTTCAGCAATTAGGCTTAGGCGGGCCACGGTCAGATTGTCGCAGGGATGGCAGAGCCTGGGATCCGCAAATCGCGGCCGTTATTCGAGTTCAAGGCGGTCGCGCAAGCGGGCTGGATGGTGCTCGAAACTTTCTCGATCTCGCACGGGCAAGGCGAGTGCGTACCAGCAACTAACGCCGCGCACGAGCAGATTTCCGGACTTCGGCGCTTGTGGGCTGGTATCTGATGGTGCCGTGCGGCGGGACGCGTCAGCTTTGATGAAAGAATTTACCGGACGCGGGGGCTTAGACGGTAGAGACCTTTCACCGGGGAGCCAGCGGCCATCCCGCCGAAATTAAAGCTTATATGTACTTGAGGGGACACTTCGAGTTTACCTCCGTGACATTGCTAGACTTTGGTTACCTTGGTGACCCAAATTCCCGAAAGTTGCCGAGACCAATTGCTCAGCGCCAGACCGTAGGAGATTAGCGAAAAATGAACAACGTGAGATCGGCCTATCAAGAGGCGGTTTCGTCGCTCATCAATTTGCAGTCGGAGTGTAAGAATAGCCTGTCCCTCCTCAAAACTTAAACCGTGCGAATTGGTTGGTGGTTTTGCACGTCTGGCGGTAGGTTGCCTTGATGGCGATGCCGACAAATGCAGCGCTGCCACCGGCCCGCGGCGAACCTCGAACCCGCACCGCTGTCTCTTCTCAAAACCTCGTCCGAGTAAGAATGGGCACCTGATTAAGGTTCGACTGATGGTCCCGGGGCGAAGCGCGTGCTTCGGTCTGCGGATTCCTCCTTGTGGTACTGCTGGAATGACAGCTGCTGAGTGCGCTTATCCGTCTGCCGGGTCTTGTGGCGCGCGATAAACTCGGGCGTGGGGCCGCCAGCTCCAAAGTAGGCGTGAACGAGTTGGGGCTTGACCCTGTCCTCGGTGCAATAGATCGCGGCCGGCCATTGTGCTCAAAGAATATCGGCGAGCGTGGATCCTCTCACCGTCTGCACCCTGACCGGAGGGAAGCGCCGGCAGCTGATTGCGCAGAAATGTCCGCCACGATCGACCCCGTCGTGCATATGGCGGCGGCGTATAGCGCGACATAGTGGCCTGCGAGACCTTGAACCCGAGCATCAACAATTCCCCATGGATGCGCGGGGCGCCCCAGAGGAAATTCTCTCGGGCCATGATGCGCCCGATCAACAAGCGCAATTCACGAGGAATTCGGGGGACGACCACCCCGTCAGTGTCCCCACCCCCGGTAGCGCCAGAAGAGAGACCAGCCCTGGCGACGCCAGCGCAAGACGGTTTTTGGTTAGACAATCATCAGGCTCCTGCGCCAGCCCGGCCACAGCCACGAAAGGAACATCCAGAACAGCCGATCGCACCAGCGAAAATATGGACGGCACGTCCCGCACCGCTTGAGCACGGCGATTTGATGACAGAGCGCGATCCTTTCGAGCACCAGATCGGTGACAGGTCGCGTGGTGCCTTCAGCGATCGCCTCCGATTGAGCCGGTCGGCATCGTCGCAGGCTAGCGGCCCCGCCCTCCAAACCGACAATGATTTCTTAAGGATCAAGTTTTGAGAAGCCACAGGGGCCAGGATCTGAGTTTTCGGGAACCACAGGTGAATCTGTGGGTAACGCTAAGACCAGCGTTGACTCTTTCCTGGTTCATAGCGGAGAGTCGAAATCATCCGGAGGATAGACCACTGACGCTCAGCAATTGGCGATTCAACCGCGGCATCGCGTGTATGGCTATCTGCCTTTGCCTCGTACTGTCCCTGGCAGCGTGTGCCACCCGAACAGCATCACGAACCGAGCCCGTGCCCCGATTGGCCGCTCCGCAGCCGCCTGTGGATGCAACTCCTAAAACCGGGGCGAAGTCATCGAAGACAACATGAGAACGAGTCACCAGAGCGCAGCCTACTGAACAAGAAGGTCATCACCCCGGTTCGATCGCGAGCCTGGAGTTATCGTAACGACAGACGCCCGGAGAGGAGCAACACCACCAGGACAATCAGTATAACGCCGCCGATTCCAATGCCGCCCGTGGGTCCATAGGCATAGTAGCCGCCACCGCCGCCAAACAGCAAAAGCAAGATTAGAATTAATATCAGCATAATCTGCTCCTACGAACGGAAGTTTAAGATTGTCCTACTAACCCGATTCTCTAGCGTCGGTCCTACCCAACCCTCAATCACGATAGCACAATTGTCGATTTACGACTTTGCCCTCGCAGCAAGGGGTTGACTCACTTTCGACATTGGCGCTTTGCACTTCTTTCATGCTGATCGCTTGGTATAAACGCCGGCCCCTATGAGTACGACTCCCAGGACCAGCGCGCCCACGCTCAGCGCTTGAGGAACGACGTGCGTCGATCGTTCGGTGCTCTGAATTTTAACGTCGCCCAGGTTAACCACGTCCTTGGTTTGCGAGGTCGTAAATACAGGAGTGTCAGAACGATGATCAGCGGAACCGGAGACCAAACAATGTTAGAACGTTGTTTCTAAATAAGTGAACTAAATGTTCTATAAATCGTTACTGTGCGGAACTGTCCTTTTGTCAACTGCCGTATAGTGTCAACCGATATCAGTCCACAAGGCATTAGTGTTCCTAATTCAGGCTACTTAGATGAATTTCGCTGCTCCGCCCGGAGGATTCCCTGATAGGCCAAAAGAATTCCCTGTTCGCAAATCAAAACTCCCTGTTCCGTTGAGTAGGGAATTCCGAAAAAAATCATAGCGCAGACAAGGTGTTCTCGCCGCAAAGTCGACGGGCAGGCGACCAGAATCGGAGAAATTCCCTGTATTTTCCCTGAAGATCAGGGAATTTGACGCGGAGAGCAGTATGTCAGGAGCGAATTCAATCTCTATTGGCCATGCTGCCGCCGTTCAACTTGACGCTGTCAATGGCCAAATGATCGATCACGATGTAGTGTTTGCCGTCGTACATGAGTCGCTGATTGGCAACCATCTCGGCGATCAAACGGCTCACCATCGGCCGCGACGAGCCGATCATCTCGGCGAAATCGACATGTCCTAACTCCGGGATAAGCAGGATGCCTCGTGAATCCTTGACGCCAAATTTACGCGCCAAATCGCGGAGCACGGTTTCCTGTCCCAGCAGCTTGTTTCGGTACCAAGCTCGGATATCTATAAATTGACGGTCTCCGACCAGATCCTTTTTCTTCCTCATGCTTTGCTTCCACTACTCCCCGATTCTCACGCGGAGCCACTGCGTCGGTGAGCGACTTTCGATTTCTCGCTCCAGCGAAGCCCTTTAAGCTCTATGGAAGGGTGCCGGACATCTCGGGACTTACGCAAGCGCTAGGAAATATAGCCGCTTTTTGACCCTGAGACCGGTCCGAAGTTTTTCCTCCGTAGAAGGTGTGGGCCAAGTCGCTCGCGATGGGGAAAAGGTCCAGGGCGCTCCTGTGAAGGTTCGGAAAATGGCAAATTCAGATACCTCGAAGGGCGCGAGCAGACCCACGATTCCGCGCGCTGACGGACCAAGCGACGACTAGGTGACGCCGGTTGAAAATAACAGGGTAACGATGCAGAGATACCTAATGATTTCGAAAACTGAATCGTGGAATGTTCAAGAAAGGTCCTTTTTGGGATGACGAATGTTTGAGCTTTATTAAGCTATCAAATGCTATTAGCCTTTTAGTCTATTATAACGGTCTTGAAATTAGATAGATTGTAAATGTCGCTTGAAAAAATTGAAAACAATAGGCTTTGCTCGTTCATTTACGGAGGCGGCTTTACCGCGCTGGAGAGACGATTTCGCAGCAGACTGCGTCATCCGCCATTGAGTCTTAAGCTGTCCATATTATCTTCAGACATTCATCAACATGCCGTGTGGGCGCGGGTATCCGCAGTCGAAAGGGACCTGAGAGAGGCTCTCTCGAGGCCTCGTAACTCGATTTTCGGGCTTTCTCTCCATTGCCCGTTTAGGCGGTGGACTTCGGCTCCTTCGCAGTGACGCAGAAATTCGTCGATTCGATGGACCTGAAACCGGAAGTACTGCAAGAGCCCGGAAGGATGTTCCTGGGCGGTGGCGATCAGGCTGGATCTGCGTCTCGTGCTGCTCAGCTTGGGTCGTCCGCCAATTTCTGGGAAGCGGAACTTGACTGCTTCCTGAGGACTGGACGCCGAGTGCGAGCGCCACTCCGCCGACCATCGCGACCGCTACGAAAACGACACCGAGAAGGCGATTGAAACGCCCGCCCCCGAGATGCTCCTGTTCCTGCTCTTCCTTTTCCTGAATCAGCTCTGCAGTTGCCATGACCGTTACCTTGTTCCGCCTGCACAGGAGATGGTCACGCGGTCCTGATCGCGGCCCACGCCGGAAACCAGGATCGCGTCGCTGAAGAGCCGGTCGACGACGTAGTAATTTCCCTTGACCCGGTAGTTCACCATCTGGGTTCCGCTGCCCGCGTTGATGAGGAGCGCGGGAGCTTCGCTCGACTTCATTCCGGCCGGCATCTGGACATAGACGTTAGAGCCATCGTCGAAGGCTCGAACCGGCTTCCACGGAACGTTTGGCCCTGCGACGGTGTAGGCAAAGTTAAGCTGTGCCGGATCGACCGCAGCGACCTTCACGACGTTGTCGGAATCACCCGGAGGATCGGCCGCCTCCTGCTTGGCATTCGCTGCCGCCGTATCGGCAGCTTTCATCGCCTCGGACAGCTCGTCGGGGTAGTAGAACTGCACCTCCTGCATTGCGCGTCCGCGCGACCGGAGCAGCAGGTGGTAAATATGCTTCGTCGTGTAGATGGTCAGGTTGGTTTCGATCCCCGGAACCTGTGGCTTCCCGCCAGGTGAGGGACAGCGTTGCGCGGGTCACCAGAGGCGGCCGGCGTTGCCATCCAGCGCTCGGTATCTCCGAGCGCAACGTCGGTGATCGTCTCGCCCGGCTGCAGCTGAATGTCGGTGGTGCGCAGCGGCGCGCAATCGACCGCCGGTTCCGGCTTTTGGTTGTACGGATAGAGCGTGTACTCGGCCGTTCGGTAGACCGGCCATTTGCCGTCTTGCTGATGCTCTTTGATTGCGGCCTGCACCTCGGCTGGCTGCTGGGCGAGCAGTTGCGCTCCGGTCGGCGGTGGTGGATTGGCGGGCGACTCTGCCGGAGCCTCTGTTACGATCTTCAGTGGCGGCGGTGCGGGTGTCTGGTGCTGAGTCGCGCATGCACTCAACACGAGTGCGAGTGTCATTGTGCCAGCGGCTATAAACTTCATCGCGCTTCCTCCCTTTTCGTTCGACTATCCCTGCTGCTCGGTCCAGCTGATCTGCGTGACGTAAAATCCGAGCGGATTGCTGACGATCGCGTCGTCGGAGTTGGGCGGGACGATCTGCGTCTGGAGTACGGCCTCCCAATGCGTGGGCGCTCCGATCACAACTGCCGTTCAGATCGCGCTGCTGTTCTGACCACCGCACCTGGTAGCTGCTGGGCGAGAGCTGAAGGATCGAATCGATCTGGATCGAGACGGTTTGCTTCTCCGCGAGCTTGAAAGGGTTATGAGTGAAGCCGTCGGAGTGAAAGTAAGCGTCGAGGAATCTGTCTGCTGCGCCGCGGGCATGCGCGAGCAGTGAATCGAGCATCTGATGTTGGACCTGCGTATCGCTGGTGACCGATCGCGCGTTGCGTATAAATGCCGCGATCTCGTAGCGCTGCATTCGCGCGGTTACATCGGGAACGGACGCGGGACTGAGTGGCTGCGGGACCGTGAGCGCGTATCCGAGTTTGTCGACTTCGACGACGTAGGGAATGTAACGGCTTCGGCTGATGAGCCAGACCATGCCGCTGGCGAGAATCAGCGAGAGCAGACAGCAGCCCGCCGGCCGCTATCTGCCAGTTGCGTTGCCGAGAACGAGATCGGCGTATCGCTCATCCCATTCTCGACGCGCTTCGACGTAAGGATTTGCGGCCATACAGACGCTCCTCGGCGACCGGCAAACCGAGAGACGGTTTGCGGTCCAAAATTTGTCCGTGAATCGTCCGTGAACTGGCCGCGGACCAGACCAAATCTACCCAAAGCGGGAACGCAAATGGCTTGAAAACTCTGGGAATCTTTGGTCTGGTTTGGCTTGGTTGGTGGGCTTCGGAGAACTCTTAATCAGCGGGTCTCCGGTTCGAGCCCGGAACGGCCCACCACCGAAAAAACGTCGTATCTGCTTTTTCAACACATAGCCCAGGCACGGCGTTATTAGCTATGCATAGCTAGTACCCCCTCATTTCTGGGAGACCTTTGTAAAGGTGGCGTCAATGATTTCTCTCAACGACTACAGCTCGTATGACGGACTCGGACTCGCCGCGCTCGTTGCGCGCAAGGAAGTCACCGCGAAGGAACTGCTCGACGCGGCGCTGGCGGGGGTCGCAAAAGTTAATCCGCAACTCAATGCAGTGTTGCAGACACTTCCCGAGATGGCAGCAGCGGAAATCGCATCGCGACCCCCTTCGGGCCCGTTCGCGGGCGTCCCCTTCGTAATCAAAGAGCTGCTGCTGAACGCGAAAGGGGTGCGCATCGATTCCGGATGCCGACTGACACAGGGCGTTATCCCTGACGCCGATACCGAGCTGATGGCGCGCTTTCGTCGCGCCGGCCTGGTGCTGATGGGAACCACGCAGACTCCGGAACTCGGCTACAATCCGACGACCGAAACCGTGTTGTTCGGCCCGGTGCACAATCCATGGGATCTCGGCCGCAGCGCCGGCGGATCGAGTGGAGGTTCGGGTGCGGCGGTGGCCGCGGGCATCGTGCCCGTTGCGCATGCCAACGACGGGGGCGGATCGATTCGCATCCCGGCCGCTTGCAATGGGCTGGTCGGCCTCAAGCCCTCGCGCGATCGCACTCCGACGGGTCCCGATTATGCGGACCCGCTTTGCGGCCTGGCGATCGAGTTTGCCGTCACGCGGTCCGTTCGCGACGCGGCTGCGCTGCTCGATGCGGTAGCCGGCCCCGACGTTGGAGCTCCCGGCATGATCGCTCCGTTCGAACGACCGCTGGCGCAGGAGGTTGGCGCGCCGACCGGCAAGCTGCGCATCGCATGGACGACTACTCCCGCATCCGGTGAGAAAATCGATGGCGAATGCGTCAAGGCGGTGCATGAAACGGTGCGCACGCTAGAAGGACTTGGTCACACGCTGAGCGAAGGCGGACCCTCGTATAACTGGGATGCTTTCCTCACCAATGTGCATGTCATCTGGGCCGCCTTCACGGCGCTCTCGGTCGATGTCGCCGCGAAGAGTCTCGGTCGCACGCCTGGTCCCGATAACCTCGAGGCAGTCACGCTCGCATGCTACGAAGATGGCAAGCGGATCACCGCGCTGGAGCTGCTTCACGCGCAGGGGTTCGGCAACATGCTCTCGCGATCGGTCGGCGCATTTTTCCAAACGGTCGATGCGCTTGTGACACCGACGATCGCGCGTCAGGCCGTGCCGCTCGGCGAAATCAACCAAAACAAAGCAGGCATGACCGCAATGGAGTGGACGCGCCAGGTCTTCGCCTATTGTCCGTTCACGCCGCTGTTCAACACGACCGGCCAGCCCGCGATATCGCTTCCTCTATATGCGACGCCCGCTGGACTTCCGGTCGGGGTGCAAATCGCGGGACGATTCGGCGATGAGGCCACGCTAATTCGACTTGCCTCGCAACTCGAACAAGCGCGCCCATGGTCCAAGCGCAGACCCCCGGTTCATGTGAGTGCGTAGAGAAACTGACTGCTCCCCTTCACAGGGCAGCTCAAGTAGCCTGACGCATAGTATTGTCGCGAGTCGGAACGGTCATAGTAGAAATCCTCGAGAAGCGGCTCACATGCCCTATTTCACTCGCGCCATCGGATTGATTCTGTTCGTCATTCCGATGCTCGCGCTATCTGCCACCGGATGCGCCACGTCGCAGGAGACGCCCGTGGAGCGCGCGATGCGCATCGAGCCGATGCTTTCCGCCGCCGGCTTTCACGCGGCACCCGCGGATACTCCCGCCCGCAAGGCGCAGATGCAACGTATGACGCCCTTGGAGATTCGGTTCACGCCGCGCGAAGGCAAGATGCATTATTGGTTCGCCGATCCCTACCATTGCCGCTGCGTCTTCAGCGGCAACGAAGAAGCCTACGAAGCCTTTGAGCGGGCTCGCGAACAAAATCAGGTTGTTAACCAGGAGGAGATCACGGAGGAGATGAATCAAGCCGTCGCGCAGGAGTCCATGACTTTCATGGCGTCGCCGGCCAATGAGATCTTCTATTAGGAGTTCGGGCCCGCCGGAGAGTTTCTTGATCCGCCTCGCGCCGGACGATCTTTAGTTAATCCGGCACTATTTCAAGACGCTGGTTTAACTGCGAGAAGTGTGGAAGGCAGGCCGAGATCAATTCGGATAAGCGTCGCTACCCATCTCAAGCGCGTCGAGACCACTCCACTCGACCTCGGCCGGCACGCGGTTTCCAAGCGTGTGTTCGACCACGCGAAAAAAGAGCCAGGCCAGTCCGAATACCACCACGAGGTTCACCACGACGCCGATCAGTTGCGCGGTAAACTGGCCAACGTCGCCGTAAAACAACCCACGCACGGGACCGGCGATGCCGTTCCATCCGTCACCGTAAGTGCCATCGGCGAACAAACCGAGGGCGAGCGCACCCCAAAGGCCGCACACGCCATGCACCGCAATTGCGCCGACGGGGTCGTCGATGCGAAAACGGCGCTCGATGATCAGCACGCCGGCGACAACGATCAGGCCCGCGATCGCGCCGATCATCACGGCGGCCGCGGGCGAGACAAAGGCGCATGGCGCAGTAATCGACACGAGTCCGCCGAGGAGACCGTTACAGGTCATTGCGACGTCCGGCTTGTGATACCGATGCCACAAGTAAAGCAGGCCTGAGAGCGAGCCCGCGGCAGACGCCAACATCGTGTTCACCGCGATAAGCCCGATGCGCGTATCGGACGCCGCCAGCGTCGACCCGGTGTTGAAGCCGAACCATCCGAACGCGAGAATCAGCGTCCCCACCATCGCCATCGGTAGGTTATGGCCGGGTAGCAACCCGATCGCGCCGTCACGCCTAAACTTGCCGATGCGTGGTCCGAGCGTCATCGCGCCCGCTAGCGCAGTAACCCCGCCCGTCATGTGGACCACGGAAGACCCGGCAAAATCGACGTCGCCGTGGCCGAGGCCCAGGTTCACGCCGAGTTGTGAAAGCCATCCGCCACCCCAAACCCAGTTGCCGAAGAGCGGGTAGAGAACCATCGACATGAAAATGCCGTAAACGAAGAAGGCCGAGAACTTCCAGCGCTCAGCCAGCGCTCCGGTCGGGATGGTAGCGGCGGTATCCATGAAGACCACCGCGAACAGAAACATAGCGAGGCTGCCGGGATCATGGCCGATGCTCACGAGCGCGAATTTCGCGCAGCCAACCAAGCCGTACTGATGGGCGCCGACCGTGATCGACAGTTCTCGATGAGGAATGGGTGACGCACCGAGCGATGGCCAGTTGCTCACTCCGCCCATCATCAGGGCATAACCGGAAAACCAGAAACCAATCAGCCCCACCGGGTAGATGACCAGATTCATCGCCATCGTGTTGACGGCGTTCCTGGCGCGCGTGAAGCCGGTCTCGAGCATCGCGAAGCCGACCTGCATGAACATTACAAGAAAGCCGCAGACCAGCACCCACGCGAGATTGAGCGACTGCGCGATCTCCTGCCTTGCGCCCGTGTCGTCGGCCCAGGTCGGCGGACCCGTGAAGACGAGCGCGAGCGTCGCCACCAGGATTGTGGCGATGCGCCGTACCGACTGCCGGCGAGATCGTCGCGACGGTGGTCCAGCTTCGATTCGCGTCATCATTTGGTTTGCCCCCGAAATGAGCGTCGAGCCTGATTCGGAGCGGCCGGATAACGGTTTGCCAGCCAGATCAGCAGCGTGAGGATACCGGCGATTGAGCCGAAGAAGAGCACGGTCCACAGCACGCGGCGAACTTTCTGACCCTGCTGGCTGCGCGGATGCATACGCGAGGCGCGCCCGGTGATTTCGACCTGCTCCGGATGCTCGAGGTCGCGGAGCATCTCGGCTGCGTTCGGGTAACGGTCGCGCGGCACGCGCTCGATCGCGTGGAGAATTACCTCCTCGAGATGCGGGTCGAGCTCAGGCTGGTATTGGGTCGGGGGTCGCGGGTCCTCGCTGGTTTTAGCCCGCATCATCTCGTAAACGCTTTCGCTCGAGTATGGAAGATGGCCGGTTAACATCTCGAAGAGCATGGTGCCTAAAGCGTAGATGTCGGTGCGGGCGTCGCCGCGCCGTCCGCTGACCTGCTCGGGTGCCATATAGTCGGGCGTGCCGATGGTGGACGATAGGCCGGACCATGTAAGGCGGCGCCCCTGTTCGTCGAGTGCGATGCCGAAGTCCATTATCTTAAGCAATCCAGAAGCCGTAATGAGAATGTTCTCCGGTTTTATATCCCTATGGACGACCTGCTGTCCGTGCAGGTAGACCATGGCGTTGCAAATCTGACGGGCAAAGTCGAGTGCACGCGCGGTATCCAGCATCCGCCGGTCGCGCAACTCCTCCCGAAGCGAAACACCCTCGACGTACTCCATCGCGATGTACATGCGGGATTTGCGCTTGGGCGTGAAAACTTTGATGATATTCGGGTGGTCGAGCCGGCGAACGACCTCTTCCTCGCGCTGGAAGCGTCCGTAGAAGACCACGTCGCTCTCGAAATGTGTGTAAGGGATTTTGATCGCCACCGTCTGGCCGTTGAGCCGGTCAACTGCCTTGAAAATCGAGGCCATTCCGCTCCGGGCAATAAGCTCCGTCAGCTCGTACTGATCGAGCTTGTCGCCAACGTTGAGCTCGCGCATATAGTTGGTGGGGCCAAATCCGGGTCGGACGTTAGCATCAGGTTTGACGGCGAATCAATGGCGATCGGTGGTGGGCGGTGAGACTGTCGCGAAGCATTTGCAGACGTTGGCTACGAACGCCCGGATCAGTTGGTCCGGCCGAACATCCCGGCGATACGCTCGCGCCATCCGCGCCGGACCGCTCCGTTGGGGCTCTCGACCAGCAGGGTGAAAATCGCGACGGTCAGGTTGTCGGGCGTGCCCCTAGAATTGGCAGCATCCACCAATCGTCGGCATGCTGTTTGCGCATCGACGTCGCGAGCGAGTCGCTCGATTTCGGGGTCTGGAATCACCGACCAGAGACCATCGCTGCAAAGGATCAAGCGATCATGTTGCTGCAACGGAGTCGTGATCCGATCTATGGAAGGAATCAGTTCGCGCCCGATGCTGCGGCTCAACGCGGAGCGATCAGGATGATTCCGCGCGCGCTCGGCAGTCATCAAGCCCATCCTCATCCGCTCGGCGACTACCGTATGGTCACGCGTAAGCTGCTCAATTTGGTGACCGCGCACCAGATACAAGCGGCAATCGCCGCAATGAACCCCATAGAGCATCCCCTCGCTAAGACTGACGGCGACCGCGGTCGTGGTTGTGGCCATCCCGCGCAACTCGGGCACGGTTAAAGCGCGGTTGTGAATCTCGATATTGGCCTGCTGAAGCGCGCGATTAAGCCGTTTCGCGGGTCCGAGGCTTGGCGAGCTCGTGCGAAATGCTTCGAGCGTGGTCTCTACTGACATCGCGCTGGCGATCTCGCCGCCTTCGTAACCACCCACCCCGTCGGCCACCAGGAAGACCACGGTGCTATCATTCTCGACTAAATGGCCGCACGAGTCCTCGTTGCCTTCGCGCTTCGTGCCGACGTCGGAAATCAGAGCGAGGTCGTAGGTCTGACTGCGGTCCGAGGCCGTTCGGCTCGACGATTCCACTGGCGCCTCCAAGTCAGCCACCGAGCAGTTGAACGCTGGCCGGCCGGCCGCTCGCTGAATTAGACATCACGCCAATAGACGGGTTCGCGACAACATTTGGCCTGCGCTCAATCAATGGGTTCGTCAGCCTGCGCGCCGCAATGTCGTGCTAGTTCTCGTGGCCGTTCCAGCATCTCAAAAATCAGGGAGGACCGCCGTTGCGGTCCCCTCCCTTCTTCAACTCGAAAGCCGTTGTTCGATCCGATCTTTGCTCAAGCCGGCTTCGCGATGAGTATCGTTTCCTTGCCCTTCTTTCTCGAGTTGCGTGTGAAGTAGATCGCGCCGTAGATGCCCCATACCGCTGAGAGCACGACGGCGATAATTGGCTCCTTCCAACTCCCGAGGCCTTCCAGTGGGCCGACGATGTAAAAGGCCAGGCATGCGAAGTTGGCGATCGCACCGAACACCGGCACCACCATGTGCTTGATGCCATGGAATTCGTTACGCTCCCGGAAGGCGACGATGCACACGATATTGGTCAGTCCGTAGAGCACAAAGGTACCGAAGTTCGACAGCAGGGTGACTGTTAGCAGCCCGTTGGGCAAAGACGCCATCGTCGCATTCGAAGCGAGGCCGAACGAGTACCAGATATTATGCGGCAGGGCCTTCATCGCATCGTCGGTCGGGGCGGAACCGCCGGTGAAAAACGCCAACGCCGCGATCGCGCCGAGTACCGCCGAAATACCGGCAAGCGTCCAGATCGCGCGATGGGGTGTCAGGTTGTCGCCATGAAGCAGCCCGAAATGTTCCGGCACCTCTTCGTCGCGGCCCATCGCATAGGTCACGCGGGCACCGGTATTGATGCAACTGAGCGTTGTACCGATGAGGGCAAGGAATACCGTGAAGGCCTCGATCAGCATGAAGGCGACGCCGTGACCGCCCAACAACGCGTCACCGACGAGGGTCATCATGTCGCCGATCGGAGCCGCCGAGCCGCTCGCCGCTTTGAGACTATATGCGCTGCTCAGAAAGTAATTGGCAGCGAAATACTCGAACATGTAGCAGACGAGTCCCTGGATAGTCAGCGAAAGGATGACCGCGCGCGGAATATCCCGCTTGGGATTTTTCGCTTCCTCACCCATCGCGGTGACCGATTCGAAACCGACCAGGAGCAGAATTGCGATGGTCGCCTGCAGCATCGTGTACGAAATATTGTGCGGGGCAACGACCGATAGTGCGCTGGAATGCGCCGGGTTGTCGCCGGATAGCGCGTAGTGCAGGGTCTGCGAGACCACGTTTCCATTCGCGTCGAAACCCAGCCCACTCGAACCTTCAGGATGTCCGATGCGGTAGGCGATCGCGAGGGCGCCAAAGAATATCAACGCTGTGATCTGAATCGCGTTAATCGCGATGTTGACGTTGGTCGAACCGTTCACGCCGCGGTACGCGATGTAGGCGACCGCATAGGAAAAGATGACCGCGACTAATGCCATGAAAACCGGTCCGGGTATGGTGCTGTTCATCATGCCCGGGAACAGGATTCCGATGATGTATCCAATCAGGACGCCCATCGTCGCGACCATGACGGCGGGGTAAATCCAATAATACAGATGTGAGGCCCAGCCAATGACGAATTTCGCGATGCGAGCGAAGCGGTAAGCCTTGGTGGTATTCAGAAACGCCTGTTCAGCGAACAGGTAAGAGCTGCCGGCGCCAGGATAGAGCTTCGCCAGTTCCGAATACGAAAGTGCCGTTGCGTAGGCGAGCGTCAACGCCACCAGGATTCCGAACCACATGGCCTGTCCCGAGGGCATGACATATCCCGCCTGGATGACAAACGTGATCCATAAAAACGCCCCTGGAGCGATCAGCGCCATCGCGTTGACCGTGACTCCGGTAAGCCCAAGTGTTGCTTGCATCTTGGGTGCTTCGGGTGTAGCAGCCATCTTTCCTCCTTAAGTCGATCAGCTCTGCGAGTCTCAGATGTCCCGAGCAAAGGACAGACGAGCGAAACCGACATTCAGCAAGACGAATGCCAACAAAGGTTGCAAGAAAGGATAGTACTATCGACTAGGCTGCATTTTTCAATGCCCACATCGTAGGCAATTGCACATTGCACGGGACACCATGATAGGGTCCGCTGACGGAAAATGAGGCAGCGAAGTAGCTTAAACCCGCGAGTTCCTGAGATAAAGATAGATGTTAGAGGGCGCGTTGATGGACGGTCTTTTTGCCGGGCATCGAATCCAGGCCGCGGCGTGCGACTAATCGCAAAAAGCCGCGCGGCTGTAGAACCTTCGATGTGGCCGAAAAGGGCAGGTCGCGCCCGATTTTCAGCGTCGGCGCAACCTGCCCGGTCGACTCTTCAGTCGGGGATTTTCTCTTCGATGGCTGCCGTCTCGTTGCCCTGAGGGCGAGGCAGAAGAGGGCCTGCGCCAAAGACCATACCTTCGTAGCCGTTATCGGCTATTTCGTTGATTTTGCTCACGTACTTTGGAGTGCCGCCGTTATAGACGAAGTATCGGGTCTTGCCATGTTCGTGGCCCGGGATATTTGAGTTGTACCCGGTGAACCAGGACTTGGCCTTGCGCATCAACATCGTCGAATACATCTTTTTCACGTGGTCGGTCCAACGCGCCTGGGCCTCGATCGTGGGTTCGGCGCGAACGTAGCCGTGGGCCCACATGTACTTGAGGAACTTCGTGCACCAGCCGACGCCGATCTCGATGCCGCGCGGATAATTCGTCGACGCGGAACCGCTCTGCGGCCCTGACGGCATCAGGAAATTCGGGAAGCCATGAACGAAAACGCCGAGAAACGTCGATGGACCATCGCTCCACGCGTCACGTAACTTGGCGCCGCCGACGCCTCTAATATCGATATGGTCGAAGGCGCCGGTGATCGCGTCGAAGCCGGTGGCATATACGATGATGTCGAAATCGTAGCTGCGATCTGTCGTGCGCAGCCCGGTCTCGGTCACCTCGACGATCGGCGTCTCGCTGATGTCCACCAGGTGGGCGTTTTTGCGATTGTAAACTTCGAAATAACGCGTCTCCATCGGCACGCGCTGCACCCCGAAGCCGTGATCGCGCGGAATCAGCTTCTCCGCGACGGCCGGATCATTCACCCGCCGGCGAATTCGGTCGGCAACGTATTCGGAGAACTCGGCGTTCGCCTTCTCGTCGGTAAAGATTTCGCGGAAGTTCCGCAGCCAAATCGCAAAGCCGGGAGTGTCATAGAGCCGGTCCCACAACGCTACGCGCTCCTCGCGAGAGACCTCGTAAAAGCCGCGCCGATCCGGCTCGTGCTCGAAGCCACCGGGCGTACGCGAGCAGGTCGCGAAGATCTCATCATAGCGTGCCCGGATATCGGCCATCTCGGCGTTGGAGATCGGACCATTGTTCAGCGGCGCGGACCAATTAGGTCGCCGCTGGAATACGGTCAGATCGGCGACCTTGTCCGCGATGTCCGCAATCACCTGGATGCCCGTGGCCCCGGTACCGATTACGGCAACCTTCTTGCCGGCCAGATCGACCGGTTCGTGCGGCCAGTAGAACGTGTGGAACGATTTCCCCTTGAATTTATCCATCCCCGTGAGTCGCGGCGGGGTCGGTATCGAAAGCAGGCCGACTGCCATGACGACGAAACGGCTCGTCAGCTCGCGGCCGTCGGCGATCTTGAGCCGCCACTGGTCGTTCGCCTCGTCGAATTGCATCGACTCGACCTTGCAATTGAACTGCATGTATTTGCGCAGATCGAACTTGTCTGTGACGTAGTTCAGGTAGCGCAGATTTTCAGGCTGACCGGAGAACCGCTCCTTCCAATGCCATTCGTTGAGCAATTCCTTGGAAAACGAGAAACCGTAAGTGTAGCTCTCGGAGTCGAATCGAGCCCCGGGATAGCGGTTCCAGTACCAGGTCCCACCCAGGTCGTCGGCGGCATCGAGCACGGTCGCCTCAACTCCGAGGTCGGCCAAAAGTTTGATCTGATAGATCCCGGCGACTCCGGCGCCGATAACGATAACCTCGTAGTGCGACTTGTTCCGGTCGATCATGATTTGCTCCAGTGCGTGCTTATTGGCCGAACTGCCGCAACATAGCCGGTCGTAATCGACTCTGCTCGTCTTGGCCCGCGCGTCGGCGTCCGATTGTCCGGTATTAGAAGAATTGTTGCAACTTTTGAAAACCGTTTCGCTGCCGGGTTCCAAAGGAAAATCCTGCGCCTCGGCGAGGGCTTCGGCACACAAAGTCATAGACGCACGTGTGAACCAGGCTAACGGCCACGAGAGGCAAAGAGCGATTTGATTTTATTGGTGGAGCTGAACGGGGTCGAACCGTTGACCTCCTGAATGCCATTCAGTGATACCCAGGTACTGAGTGAAACAAAGTAATCTCTCACGAAACGCGCTCTCGTTGTCAAAGCCCTTGACCGAGCGTGGATTCTTATGTTCTTATCTACCTAGAACGTTTCACTGAGTTTCGTTCATTTCGCTACCTAGGCGCTACCTAACGGCTCATTAGGTAGCAACCGCAGGAGCCTCTCATGCGCAAAACTTTGACCGCTCAGTTCGTCGAATCGGCCGAAACTCCGAAGGTTGGACAGGTCGATTACTGGGACGCTCGGACCCCAGGTCTGAGTTTGAGAGTTTCGCAAGGCGGCCGGAAAGCTTGGACCGTCTTTTTTCGCTTTCACGGCCGGATGCGCCGGTTGACCTTGGGAACCTACCCGATCCTCTCGCTCGCGGATGCGCGAAGGCTCGCGGCTACCGCGCTTCGGGAGGCTCAGCACGGGACCGATCCCGCCACGGCGAAGCAAGAGGCTCGCAGCGCCGACAATTTCGGCGAACTGGCTCAACTCTACCTCGATCGCCATGCGAAGCCGGAGAAACGCTCCTGGCGCGAGGACGAACGCATCCTGAAGGCGGACCTATTGCCGAAATGGCGCAATCGCAAAGCACACGAAATAAAGCGAGCCGACGTGCTTGCACTACTCGATGCGATCGTCGATCGAGGCGCTCCGGTGATGGCGAACCGGACTCGGGCGCTCATTTCAAAGATTTTTAATTTCGGTATCAAGCGGGGTGTTGTCGAGGTGAATCCGGCCGCTGGCGTTGAGAATCCCGGCCCGGAGCGTCAGCGCGATCGCGTCCTTTCCGAAGATGAAATCCGAATCTTGTGGCAAGCGCTCCAAGTGGAGCCCGCGCGAATGTCCGCCATATTTCGGCTGGGATTGCTAACGGCACAGAGGCGCAGCGAAATTCTTGGAATGCGCTGGAACGAACTGGACCTCGACGCGGGCTGGTGGACGATTCCCGCTGAGCGTTCAAAAAACAATTTGGCGCATCGTGTCCCGCTGGCGCCGCAAGCCGCAACGCTACTCCGGCAAATTAGAGATGCTTCGCCTGAGGAAACTCTGGTTTTCCGAGGCGGCCGAGTCGGACAATCGCTCGGGAATCTGCAAAAGCCAATGAGGCGGATAAAAAAAGCTAGTGCCATCGATTTCAAGTTTCACGACCTGCGGCGCACGGCCGCAAGCCATATGACGGGGATCGGAATACCCCGTCTCGTGGTGAGCAAACTTCTCAACCATGTCGAGCGCGGCATAACCGCCGTTTATGACCGGCACTCTTATGACGCAGAGAAGCGCGGGGCGCTGATCAAGTGGGAGCGTCATCTCGTTGCAGTGGCGACAGGCGAAAAGACTGCCTCAAACGTAATCCCGTTGCAGGCTTAGTCATGGGAATCGGTGCCAGAACCCTGCTCGGAATGGATCCAAATGATCCGTTGTTGGATCCCGAAAGCGCCGAGTCCATAGAAAGCCGACGGCAGAGCGACGAATACTGGCATAGCTGGCTAAACAAAACAGAGTCGTACGCTCAAGACGTTTTTGAGTTTAGGGAAGCTCTAGCCGAGGCTTCCGCGACAGCATGGAAAAAATGGCGACCGGAACAAATAGCCCTGGTCTGCAAGTTCATGCTTTTGGTTTTAGTAAATGTCTCGCGCGAGAAACTCTCGAAGGGTGAAACTTTCCAAATCCAGGTCAAGCAAATTGAGTTTGCGCTTAGAGAAGCCGCACTTGCACAGGGACCCGATGCGCGACGTGGGATAAAAGTCCTCGCTGGTGCGCGCACCGCGCATTCCGTAACGCATGGCAACGCGAAGGAAAAAGGTCGGATCTGGGCCGCGATGCAGACGATGCTCGACGAAGAATTAGGGCGCAACCCTAATCTAAGTTTCACCCAGGCATCTAAGATCGTTGCGAATCGGCTCAGCAAGAAACTGGGCAAGAATTTAACCGCTCGCTCCGTGCGGAATCACGCGAGACCAAAAAAGTAGGAAAAACGCCGGCCACTTTCCTGAACTCAAAAGCCTAGATCGTTTCCCAGTAGCACATGGCTTATCTGGCTTGTGCAAAACGTGGGAGGCGGTTGCAGACATGGATCAAGTGCTTCGGGCCGGGGAAGTTCAGCGGATAACTGGTTTGAGTCGGACGACTCTCTGGCGACAGGAGCGGGAAGGCAAGTTTCCCGGCCGTCGCAAGCTCGGTAAGCGGTCAGTCGGTTGGATGGCTTCCGAGATAGCGCGTTGGCTGGAAAGTCGAGCCCAGGTAGACGTGACGCGCTCGACAGGCTTGCTGCACGAACCATGAGCCAGACGGTCGCGAAGCTCGTCGCAAAACGATCAAAGCTCAAGCGAACCGCCAAATCGATCCTGATCATTATCGCGCTGTACGCTGATGAGGATGGCGGAGGAGCGTACCCTAGCGTGGCAACAATTGCTCGCGACAGCGGCTATACAAGACGCGCGGTCCAAGCGGCAAAGAGAGCGGCTGTTAAGGCTGGCGAGCTTGAGTGCATCGCCAACTATGCGCCGAACAAGTCCGGCAGTGACCTATATCGGGTGCGGCTCGAAAATCTGGCCGACGAGGGATCGGAAGTACCGACGACAGGGGGCGTACGGCGTGCCCCCCCCGTGCACCGGATGCGCACAAGGGATCTTCTCTTAGGACGAACGATTATTCTTCTTATGTTACTGAGACTGAATCGATCGATAAGTCTTCAAGATCGACCCTGCGGAGTCGGTCGGAGCCCAAAGCTCGAACAGAAGACCAAAGAGCGCGAGCGGAAGCAAATGGCTATATGTCCTGTCCAGACTGCGGTCGGTACTTCGGCGGGTGCAATTGCGGTGATCACCTGATCGAGAGCTTTGAAGCAGACGCGCGATACAATCTCGACTCTGGTAATGCAGAACCGGCTCGTGCGAAGGCCAACGCGGACTCAAAACAACCCGAAGCGTGAATGGAATATGAACCGTTCCCTTACCGCCCGACAGCGGCAATTCGTCACCGAATATCTACACGACTTCAACGCTACGAAGGCGGCGACTAGGGCCGGGTATTCGCCTAAGACCGCTCGCTTTCAAGCCGCTCGGCTGTTAACAAACGTCAACATCGAAGCGGCTATTGAAGAGTCTCAGGTGAAGGCTTTCGCCAGCGCTGAGGTCACGATCGAGCGAGTTATCGCTGAATATGCGCGACTCGCATTCCTGGACCCGGCCGCGTTTTTCAGCGCAAATGGTGACCTACTCCCTATCGCTGAGATACCTAAGGATGCACGTCGAGCGATCGCTGGAATTGAAGTCGAAGAGATTTTCGCAGGGCGGGGCGAGGAGCGGCGCCACATCGGCCGCCTCCATAAAATTCGCTTCGCGCACAAGATTCAAGCGCTGGATTCGCTCGCAAAGCACCTCGGCATGTTTACCGAGAGACTCGCTAGTGCTGACAATGGAGGCTTCCAAATCCGGATTTTCAGTTACCGCGACGCAGAATCGGACGTATCGTAGAAATCACAGCAGTCGAGAGAGAAGCGATGTAGCATTCGCCTCAAAGAGTGAATTTCAGTGAGAACCAAACCGACTAATCCAGCCCGAAATCAGATCCCTAATAGTGTCAATGAAGAGAGCCTCATCAGAGCTATCGAAAATTCTGGCTACCCGCTACAAGGGATAGTTGCGACGAAGTTGCTCAAGTTGGACTTTCACATCACCGAAGAATGGGGATTCCCAGACAGGGAAAGTAATCACTCCAGAACCCTAGATCTGATTGCATACGCAGCCTTGGCAAAGATGGACGGTGCGAATGTGTATCCAGGGTTGCGCCTATTAATTGAATGCAAGAGGTCGGTTCACCCCTACGTATTTTTTCACACGCTTTCGCATCACGACATGTCTTGGTTCCCGCGCATAGCAGGGCTGCCTCATGGAGGAATCAGCCTGCTAACTCAGGTGGACGGAATGCAGGCAGTTAGCCGCCTTCTCACGGGAGCCGAATCGCTTGGGCTGGCTCAGCTTCCTTTTATTGTGAATGGTCCTGAAATTTGCGCCGCTTTCAGCAGAGCGGAAGCAAATGGTAACAAAGTCGTCCTGTCGGGGGCGGACCTTTTTAACAAAGTGGTGATTCCCCTGGCGCATGCGTCCGATCACGCCATGCAAACTTTCGGCTATGCCGGGGGAAGGGGAACCGCTGTCGTGTTCCCTCAGTTAATCCTTTGCGTAGCGGTTCTCGATGCGCCGATGCTGCTGGTCGAAAGCCCAGAGAAATGGTCCGACCCGATATTAAGCCCCTGGGTAAGGGTAATCCGCCAAGAGCCAACCCTAGATCCATACTCAGAGCGAAAGGTCAGGCACTATGGGTTTGATCTCGTTCACATCGATTTTTTCGCCAATTTTGTAGCGGATTATGTCTTGCCTTTCGCGAAGGAGTTCGGAAGTCGCGCGATTCGGTTAGGCGCCGGGCCGATGCTCAATGGAGGGCGAGTCCCGGACCCCGATCGCTACGAATGGACTCAAATTACCGAACTCACCGAGCGCAAATGACGGAACCTTTTAAGCCTCGTCGAAAGCTCAAAAACTATTGGGGTCACCGCTATTTTGATGTTGGCGCTCCATCCCAGCAACCTACTGCCGAAGGCTATGGGCTGACTCCGCAAATTGTCGAGGCCGTTAATCAGTGGAAATCCGCCCGCACGCGATTTGTCGCGGGATGGGGAATCGCCGTCGTGCTTTTAGCCACACTGGCGGTATTCCGAGGGTGGGGTTACGCTGGCATACGTGTCGAGGTCGTTTTTGGATGGATACCCATGTGCTTCGTCCTCGGGTTTCTGTCGACTCGGTACGGAGCGCATCCCGAAGAAGCTCAGGTTAAAGTTTTCGAGCGAGCGCAAGATCGATGGCTGCGGTTTGGGCGCCCACTCTCTGAACACAAGCGCCTCGTGCGACCGTGGACCCAGTTGAGCGGACATGGATTCGAGCATGCTGTAACCCGCATCTTTAGGGGTCATCGTCTCGATGCGAGAACGACTCGCGGGTCAGGTGACGGCGGAATCGATATTGAGATTTTCATGAAAGGAAAGCTGTACGCGGTTGTTCAGTGCAAACGCTATAAGACTGCATGCGGACCGGCAGTAGTACGGGAACGCTATGGAGCGATGCAACATCGAAGGGCGCCACACGCCATGTTGATATGCCTTGGAGGCTTCACCTCGGCTGTTGAACAGTTTGCTCGTGGCAAACCCATCTCTCTGATTGACTCTAAGGCGCTTCTTCAAATCAGAGACGGAGATGCGAGACATCTTCTCAGCACCCTCCATCGCAGTGACTAGGGATCGGAATTTGCACCGACGGGTGAAAATGTGTAGTCGCCGGTGCAAAACTGACCCGGGTCGCCGATTGAAAACTGACCGACCCCGGCGTGAGGTAGTCCGCAGCGGAGGGCCTCATGCTGGTGGCGGAGGAAGCGGTGGAGATCCGGGTGTTGAGTCGACAAGGGAAGAGCATTCGCGAGATCGCGCGGATGCTCGAGGTCTCGCGGAACACGGTGCGGCGCTACGTACGAGGTGAGGCACTGCCGCACTATGAGCGTAAGGCGCGACCGAGCAAGCTCGATCATTACAAGCAGTATATCGCTGAACGGGTAAGGGCCGCCGCACCAGAATGGATCCCGGCGACGGTGCTGCTGCGCGAGCTGAGGGCACTCGGTTATGCGGGCGGCATCAGCATCCTGAAGGATCACCTCGCGACGCTGAAGCCGGTGGCCACGCCGGAGCCGCTGATCCGGTTCGAGACCGATCCAGGGCGCCAGATACAGGCCGACTTCGCGACCATTCGCCGAGGGAAGGATCGGCTGGCGGTGTTCATCGCGACGCTGGGCTGGAGCCGGGCGACCTACGTCGAGTTCGTCACCGACGAGCGCATGGAGACGCTGCGCGGCTGTCATGAGCGCGCGTTTTACTTCTTCGGCGGCGTGCCGCGCGAGGTGCTCTACGACAACATGCGGACGGTGGTGACCGAGCGGGATCGCTACGGACCGGGTCTCCATCGTTACAACCGCACCTTCCTCGACTTCGCGCATCATCACGGTTTCGTGCCGCGGCTGTGCCAGCCCTATCGACCCCGGACCAAGGGCAAGGTGGAACGTTGCATCCGCTATCTGCGCACGAGCTTCTACGTCCCGCTGGCCAGCCAGCTCAGCCGCGAAGGACTGAAGGTCGATCGTGAGACCGCCAATGCACGGGTCGGTACCTGGCTGCGCGAGGTCGCCAACGCTCGCGTGCACGCGACCACCGGGGGAGATCCCTTGGGTGCGGCTCGAGCAGGAGCGTGAGCGTCTGCAACCGATTCCCGCGTCGTGGCCAGGAACGCTCCAGCCTGCTGCTCCGCAGCGTCCGGCGCCGCTGCCACACGGGTATCAGCATCCGCTGCGGGTCTACGAAGAACTGATTACCGCGGTGGAGCCTGGATGAGCGTACAGCACGAACGCCTGATCGAGCTGTGTAACGAGCTGCGGCTGGGCGGGATCGCGGCGCAGTATCCGGCACTGGCCCAGACCGCGGCCGAAAAGCGCACTTCGTTTACCGACTTCCTGGAGGAGTTACTGGTGGCCGAGCGCGAATCGCGCCGGGCGCGGGCGCGCGAAATGTTCGCGCGGGTGGCCGGCTTCCCGGCGATCAAGACGCTTGACCAGTACGACTTCGGCTTCGCTACCGGCGCGCCGCCCAAGCAGATCATGGAACTAGCCAGCCTGGCCTTCGTCGAGCGTGCCGAAAACGTGGTCTTCCTCGGACCCTCGGGCCTGGGCGAGACTCATGCGAAGGAATACACCTCACGCGTCCAGTGCGGCCAGGTCAATTATCCGGGCAGCCCTGCTCTCTGGTGTAATCTCCAGGATGGCTACTGTGCCGAGTCTTATGTTCTGTTTCACCAAGCTGGGACTTCCAGGATTGACGAGAAGCACCCCTTGGTGAGTCTCCACCATAGCCTCATGGGTGTAGCCGAAGACCACAATGTCCACCGGCTTGCCAAAGATGCCCTGTAACGTGTCGGGCAGCGACTCTTCAGAAGGGAATGACCTCCCGATCGCACCGGGAATAACATCGTCGCCCAAGCTCTTTAAGATCAACTCGTGGCACATGCCAATGGTATGGTTCTCCGCCTCCACCACCTTGACAGTGTTCATCCTCGGGAGAGCCTCACCCGTGCCCACCAGCCACGACGTCGTTGCCGTAACCGGAGCGATACGCTCCAGCCACTCTATGCAAGAGGCGATTTCAACATGCCCGGCATGGAGGATGAGATCGACCCCCTCAAAGGCCTGGACCACCTGGGATGGTGGCTCCGCACCCATGGATGGGATGTGGGTGTCTGAGATCAGGCCAATCTTCATACCGCAGGCGTTGAGCCTCTTCAACGCTGGTCAGTTAGCCAGGCGAGCCAAGGCTCAGCAACGGCCTCGTGGTCCCACCAGAAATGGAACCCTACTTGTTCGGCGAGCTGGCGATCGATGTCCCGATCGCCGATGTGAACGTACCGATCAGCCTGAAAACGGGCCTTCACGTCAGACAGCATGTGCTTTGGCACCCAAAAATCTACAGCGATGCCGTGACTATCCCAAACTTTCTTCTGCCAGGAGGGGAAACGGTCCGAGCAACTCCCGACGATGAAGCCTAGCTCTTTAGCCTTTCGGACCATCTCTACAGTGACACCGCCGGCTGGGTCGCCGAATTCCATGGTGCCGTCGATATCAAAGCTGATGAGGAAAGCCAACTTTCGTCCTCCTTGCGCTTCTATCTATAGTGATATTGGTCAGACCACGCTCAAGCCGTGGGCCTAAACGGGGGGAATGGCGCTCCAAATCAGCGCGTCGCAGGCGTCCGGCATGGGAGCACCAGAGACGCCGATCTCGGCCTTTTTCTTGATTTGCGAGGGTGATCGCCCCTGCAATTGGAGAATGCTGTCCCGATGGTTCCACCAGCGGGTGCGTCCGTTCCCGTTGTTACCACCGCTCGGGGAAACCGGATTCGGCCCCTCAATGCCGATATCTGTCTCGTAGAGGTCAAGAGCGTAGCCCCGCTTGCTCTCCACGGGCGGCGAACCGCAGACCCTCCAGGTGGAACTGGTGGAACAGGGTGAAGCCGTCGTACATGTTTTCGAACGCCAGATCGTCGGGGCCGACGCCCGCGCCTTCGTAGAGAATCCGGCCCATTCGGTCGGTGCTCTGTTCCCACAGCTCCAAGGTGGGCGCGATGCCTTGGGATTCCGGCCGGGTTTGACCGTGGCTCAAGATGTAAACGGGCCTCTGCCGGTGGTTCCTGGCTCGCTCCGGAGTAGTGAACACCACGGCCAAGGCAGCCATGATCGGCAGGTCGTTGTCGTAGATGTTCGCCGGCTTCGCGATCCATCGCGCCGTGAGGTAGTCTTCGACGGTGATCATCTCCGGCCGGTGCTGGCTGTAGTACCCGTCCGGATTCATGAGGCCGTTGCGGCGTTGGGTCACCACGAAGTTGGCCATCTGATCGTGGCTCTTGCCGTACTTCCGGCAGTACTCCTCGAAGACCATGGCGGTGGTCCCGCAAGCCGGCAGGCCCCAGATGCTGCCGTACTTGCCCCGACCTTGAGCGGTGTCCAGCGCACTAGCCCCCACGCCCACATAGTAGCGGCCGGCCAGGTTGTGCCAGCCCCGAACCACCAGGCAGGTCTTGGTGAGTCCACGCGCCACCGCCTCCGCCGCGGCGACAAAAGACACGGACATACAGATGGCGCCGTTCATCATGAACTTGACGTTCTTCAGCTCCGGCATGTTCAGGAGGAGCCAGTCAATGTCTCCCCGGGTAATGCCGGCCTGGGGGAAAGACGCCATTTTGAAGTGCTGATCCCAGCCCGGGGGCGGAGGGGTGTTCGGATCCTTGGAAACCCCGGTGGTTGAGTCAGGAGTCAGAACCAGTCCATCGATCTCGTCGGGCGAAATCCCGGCATCTGCGATGGCCTTCCGGATCGCGATGATGGTCATGGCGCCCATGCTGGTCTCGGGCTTCTCGTCCCAGCGCCGCGCGGTGGGGGAGGTTCCGATGCCAGTGGCTACAACCTTGCCGCGGCCCTCCCAGAGTCCCATGCCATCTCTGTTTCTAAACCAATCGCGAGGAACTCCCGGATGCGGCATCGTTCACCTCCTGCTTGGCGTTTCCGCCGTGTCGCCATGCCTATGAATCTAGCTTACCACCCGCCATTCGGGCACCTTTTGGCCCGTCGCAGGGGTCGTTTCAAAGATCACCTCGACCGCAGCCCCGATCGGCACTTGATCCACCGGAGTCCCGGGGAGATGGGACAACATGACCACCTCGGGCTCTTCATCCAACGCGATCGCCGCGACGTTGAAGGGCTGCTGCGGAATCAGCGCGGAGGTCGGGGTGTCATGCACCACCACACGGCTGATGATCCGGCCGCGGCCGCTAAGCTGGCGCCATTCCACCGAGGCATTGTTGCCACAACGGGTACAGGCTGACTGCGGCGGGAACTGATACCTACGGCAATCGGTGCAATACTGGACTACCAGCCGCTCCTCGTTGCAAGCGTCGTAGAAGGGCTTGTCCAACGCATTGGGTATGGGAGACTGTTTGGACATTCTTTCGTCCCTTTCGCTTCCAGAGTGGGATAGAGCACGTCTGCTAGTTGGGACTGCTGCTGAAGCCCACCGAGTACCACCCTCCGAGGTCTGCCGTCAACGGTGGTAGTCTGCGATAACGATTGTCCGCCTGCGTTAGTAGTTCCATCTCCAAAGGACTGTAAATGCGAGGTCAATGCTGGTCCGCGTTCGCAGATTGGAGGGGGCGGGCGATCGTGTCACATTAATAACGAATTTGAATTAACGAATTTGAATCAATGAGCGCCTGCGCTCCCTGCCCTGTACAGCGACCCGCACGTAATCGCACCGAAATCCTCCGAGCGAGCATTCACTGCCTCGGCGAAAGGCCATAAATAGGATAACCATTGGCCCGTGGATTGAGATTCTCCGGGCTCTGAAACCGGGCAAACGCGTTAATTTGAAGATTCCTCTAATGTCGTACCGCGGAGAGTAAAGTCTGCCACGTCGGATTGGTATAATCGGCGTTGTTGGCCGTCAGGCGAGTCACTTGAGGCGAGCCCGCCGGATGGTGTATGCGATTTGGTGAGGGTTTCGGATGCCGGATATTGCTCATAGCATCAGACATTTCGCTGCATAAGGAGGCTTAGGTCATGGCGTTCGAGTACAAGCGCATCGACGTCGACAGTCACTGCCAGGAGAAACCTGACGCCTGGACCAGCCGGATGTCCAAAGCGAAATGGGGTGACCGCATACCACAGATCGTCGAGAAAGATGGCCGCGAGATCTGGATGTGCGACGGCAGGGTGATGATGAACGGATGGCTCTCCTTGTGTCATGGCGTGATTCCTGACCGAAAAAGCCTGCCCACGCATTGGCGCGACGTGCCGTCGATAGTCTACACGGCGGACGGGCGGATGCGAGCAATGGACCGCGACGGCGTCTCCGCTCAGGTGCTCTTCCCCAACACCGCCGGGGTCGGTGGGGAGGCTTTCATGATGAGAATGGATCCAGAGCTGCAGAAGGACTGCGTACGGGCGTACAACGACTATCTGGCCGAAGAGTTTTACGATGTCGCTCCGCATCGCTTCATCACGCTGGCCGAACTGCCACTTGCAACGGTAGAGGCTGCGGTCGCCGAGTTGAAGCATGCCGCCAATCGCGGCCATCGCGGTTTTCTCATGATTGGCGCCACCGAGCAGTATCGTCTACCAGCTTTTGCCGAGCGCTATTGGGATCCACTCTGGGCAACTGCTCAGGAACTCGACATGCCGGTGCACTTCCACAACGTGGCGGGCGCCAAGCGGCTCAACCTTGGCTCGGAACCGGGCGCCAGCGACATGAAAACGCTCGCGATGGGGAGTGCCAATTCCTTCGCTCTCTCTTCACAAATTTTTGCCAATCTCTTGCTCGGCGGCGTGCTCGAGCGTTTCCCAAAGCTTACCTTCGTTGGCGCAGAGAGCGGCATCGGGTGGGTTCCGTACGTGCTTGAAGCCTGCGACTACGAATGGGAACGCAATGAGCTTTACAAAAACGGGCTTAAGCGCAAGCCAAGCGATGTCTTCCGCCAGCAATGCTACGTCGACTTCTGGTACGAGCAGGCAGGCATTAAGCTGCGTGATTTCATTGGCGTCGACCGGATCCTGTGGGAGACGGACTTCCCACACCCGACGTCGATCTGGCCTGCGGCCGACAAGTGGCTCAAATGGAGCTTCGAGGGAGTTCCGGAAGAGGAACAGCACAAGATCCTGGTTGAGAATCCGAAGCGGGTCTACAAACTGTAACCAAGTGAAAAAACGACAGCAGTTTCGGGCTGCCACCGTTCCTTGCCCACGCTCTTTTGGAAAGGTGATGCCGTGGCGTTACGATTTGGCGTGATATCCGTTGATGACCATGTAGTGGAGGTGCCCGACCTGTGGGTGCAAGGCATGTCGCATGCAAAATGGGGCGACCTCATTCCGCACGTTGTTATGCAGGCTGACGGTAAGGAACGCTGGGTGATCGAAGGACAAGTAAGTACCGCCAGTTCGCTAGCCCCAACGGGCGCATTGTCGAAGGATCGCGGCACGGAACCTCAGGTCTGGAGTCAGGTTCCCCAAAGCGTTTACGACCCGCATGCGCGGCTGGCTGCGATGGATGCCGACGGAATCGATTATTCGGTGCTCTATCCCTCGGCAGCGGGCGTAAGCGGTGAAGCAATCTGCGCCATTAAGGCTCTCGATCTCCAAGTCGAGTGCGCGCGGGTCTACAACGACTGGATTATCGACGTCTGGACCGCGGCCAGTTCCCGTTTCGTTCCGCAAGCCATCCTCCCTGCAGGATCGGTCGAAGCAGCGGCCGGCGAAGCCCAGCGCGCGGTTGCCCGCGGTCATAAGGGCCTAATCATGCCAGCGCAGCCCTCCCAAATAAATCCAGCCGCGCCACATCTATACAAACCCGATTGGGACCCACTGTGGACCGCAATCCAGGAACTGGACGTGCCGATATGCTTTCACGCCGGAAGCGCGCCCAGCGTCATGTTCGAGATCAGTCCGGCCTACGACCGGGCCAGCGCCCGCGCATTCGACAACGTCCGGCAGTCGGCGGGCAGCGCAGCGCTAATCAATGGGATGGTGCTGTCGGGGATCCTGTACCGGTTTCCTAAATTACAGCCGGTATTCCCCGGCAGCGCGATCGATTACGTGCCATTCGCGCTTGAAGCGCTGGACCATCAATGGGAACGCCAACACTTGGTCGAGAACGAAGGGTTCACGCAGCGCCCGTCTGAAATTTTCCACAGACAGTGCTACGTGACGACGTGGAGGGAACGGGTAGGGCTGCGCAATCGCAACTACGTCGGAATAGACCGTATACTGTGGGAATCTGAATTTCCGCGATCGGCGTCGACGTATCCGGACTCCATGCGCATGATTGAGAGCAATTTTGCCGAAGTCCCCGTGACCGATCGCGAGCTGATCCTGTGGCGCAACGCCGCACGCCTGTACAAACTCTCAATCTGAAACCGGCCGGAATTTAACCAAAGAAGAATCGGTCAATACATAGGTCAGCCGGTCCCTCTACCGTTGAGGCATTCATCACGGAGCTTGCCATTGAAACTTTCGCAAGAGCCGTTCTCCCAGAGGCTGCCGGGCTCGATTTACGGTAGGGCAATCTGAATATCAAGGGTGGTCTGGGCCGCACTGTCCATATCGCAGAATATAGAGACGCGCAGTTCCTATGTCTGACCACCATTGGGCGTAAGGCGGGCCTGCGGCGCGAGATCGAGATTTGGTTTGTATGTGCGGCGAACGGTTCTACTTGCTCGTCGAAAGTGGCGAAGCCATCGGATGGGTCAAGAACATCCGACGGAATCCGAAGGTCATCGTCCGGGTCGCGCAACGGCAACTGGATGCAATTGCGCGCGTTCTGGACCGCAACGCCCATCGGTAGCTGTGGCGCGAGGTCACTGGAGTCGCAAATCACAAGTATGGATGGGGCGAAAGGCTCGCCATGGGAAATCACACCCAGTTCACTGACGCCGAATCATCGGCAGGCAGAGCGCACACCGCGGCGGCGCACGTCTGCCCGTCTATAGCATCAGACCGCCATGATACTCGGCTCCCTACTCCACCACGAAATCTCGGTATCCGTTCGCCGCCGCTTCATTGCATTTGGCCCGATAGGCCGGTGCGGGAATCGGATTGAGCAGGATGGCGCGCGTCTTACCCGGAATGTTCGTACCCATGAACCATGCAGACTTGGCCTGAGTGAAAATCGAGCCCGTGCCGGCTTTGTTGATATATTCCACCCATCCGCTTTCGGCTTGCGGCGTCGGAGCGATTCGCTTGTAGCCTTTCTCGCGGATGTAACCGATGCAACCGGTAATCCACTCGACCATCGACTCGGCGCAAACTGTGTAGTTGCAAAAGGAGTTGTTGATCGCGATGAACAGGTTAGGGAAGCCCGCGGTCTGGATTCCGAGCAGGGTACGCGGTCCGTTCGCCCACTTGTCCTTGATAGTCTGGCCACCGAGACCCCGAATATCCATCCGAGTCAGCGATCCGGTAACCGCGTCGAAACCGGTGGCGTAGATGATCATGTCGAATTCATACTCTTTTTCGGTGGTCATCACGCCCTTGGGCGTGATGCGCTCGATTGGAGCCTCGCGCACGTCAATCAGCAGCACATTGTCCCGGTTGTACGCATCGTAATACCCAGTCTCGAGGGGTATGCGCTTGGAGCCGAAGGGGTGATCCCTCGGGATTAGCTTTTCGGCGACAACCGGATCCTTGACCCGCTGCCGGATCTTGTTGCGGACAAATTCAGCGAAGTCTTCGTTGGCCGCCGGGTCGATCATGATATCGTAGAAATTACTCAGCCATTTCTTGAACCCGGGCTGCGTCCACAGCTCCTCGTAGAAGGCCAACCGCTCTTCCTTTGGAACTTCGAGGGTCTTGCGGCGGTCGAAGTCGTGGATGAAAGCCGCCGTCGTTTCACGAATCCGCTTATGAATCTGCTCGTAATTGGCCTTCCATTCGCGCTGCGTCTCAGGGCTCACTAGCGAGTTCCGGCACGGCGCGCAGTAGTTGGGAGTCCGCTGGAAGACGGTTAGATGGCCGACCTCCTTGGCGATTTCAGGAATAAGCTGCACCCCGGTTGCTCCCGTCCCGATCACCGCAACTCGCTTGCCTTTGAAATCGACCGCTTCCTTGGGCCATCGCGAGGTATGGAAGGACTCACCCTGGAAGGTGTCTATACCCTCGAACGGTGGCGTGTAGCGGGCGGATAGCAGACCGGTGGCCGCAACCAGAAACTGCGCCCGGGCCCGCTCGCCATTCTCCAATTGGATGTCCCAGCGATTCGCTCGCTCATCGTAGATCGCCGAGGTTACTCGCGAATTGAGCTGGATGTCTTTGCGTAGATCGAATTTATCGGCGACAAAATTGAGATAGCGCTCGTTCTCCGGCTGCCCCGAATAATGCTCTTTCCAGTCCCATTCCCGGAGCAGCTCGGGCGACCACGAGTAGCCGTAGGACTCGCTCTCGGAATCGAAGCGGCACCCCGGGTAACGGTTCCAATACCAAGTGCCCCCAACCCCGCTGCCATCCTCGTAGAGACGCACGGACAGGCCAGCCTGGCGCAGGCGGTAGAGCTGGTAAAGACCGGCTACTCCGGCTCCGATGACGATCGCGTCATATTCTTTGACGATTCCATTCTCTTTCACCGTCGAAGTCGCTTGTACTGAATCTCCCATTTTTCATCCTTCCTGATTCGAAAATAGCCCGAACGAAGACCGTCAGCTTCGCGGCCACATTTTTTACCTGCGGCGCGCCGAAAAAACGCTCGTCCGGGCGCGCCGGTCGCCGTCGAGGCGAGGATCTGACGACGCGAGTGGCCCCCGTAGAATCTTTCGTCTCCTAGCGCAAAAGGCAAGATTCCTGCACCCTAAAGTTATACCTGTCCCCCGCTAAAATTACGTGCCTGGCTTGGAAAGCGCTAAATTGTGATCAACTTGAAAGGAGGAGATCGGAACCCAGTGGCATCGGTCCATGATAAAATCCCGCTTGCTTTGCCTGAACCTCTTTACCGATTTGCTCCGTTTTCTGGTTCTCAGTTTGCGATCTAAACGCTCGCTCGTGGAGAATCTCTTCCTGCGCAACAGCTCGCGTTCTACCGGTAACGCAAAATCAAAGCGCGCCGGACTTCCCATCCAGCACGCTTGACGCTTGTGTGGCTCAGCCACTGGTCCGATTGGAAAAACATCTTCGAAAAACGCTGCGGTCCTGGCTAACGCATTACAATCGGGGCCGACTACAATGGCTTACGCGGAGCTTGCGGACTTCCTCCGGTCTTCGGTATCTATTCGAGCATCCTTCCCCGCGTGGCATACGGCATGCCTCGGCTCGTCGCGCCAGATGATCGTCGGTCCTGACACCGCAACCTGCACGATCGTGGCTGCGGCACTGGTTCCGCTTGCCGCAGGCGACCCGGGGCAATACCTTGCGTTGTCGATGGCCCTCGCCTTGATTGTTCGGGCTGGGTCCGTAGAAGGCACAGGCGGATGGCAGCAGGTTACACATGAGCTTCCATCCGCCTCGAGACTCCGCCTACTTCGTCCGGACGGCAGCTCCGATTAGGGAACTGTGACCGTGGTTGAAGCGTACATGCAGTCGCGGCGTGAGGTGACGCCGCGACTGCACGATGGTTGCTATTGGTCGACCGGCACCAACTCGACCCGGCGGTTCTCTGCCCGACCCTCGGCCGTATGGTTGGTCGCCACGAAGTGCGTCTTGCCAAAGCCCTGCGGGATTAACTGGCTCGCCGGGATACCCTTGTCCTCAAGGTATGCCGCGACCGATTCCGCACGCCGTTGCGACAGCTTCAGATTGTACGGCACCGACCCAATCGCGTCGCAGTAGCCGTTGACGTAAATCTTCACGTTCGGATTCGCCTTCAAGGTCTCCGCCGCTTCATCCAGCACCGGCTTGTCCACATTGCGGATGTAGTACTTGTCGAAGTTGAAGTGCACCCCGCGCAACACGATCTTCTCCGGCGGCGGCGGTGGTGGCGGCGGTGGTGGTGGCGGCGGTGGCGGTGGTGGCGGCGGTGGCGGTGGTGGCGGCGGTGGCGGACACATCAGGTAGCCAGCCAAGCCACCGATCAGGGCGCCCCCTACCACGCCCGCGGGAACCGCCCAGGCGTATTGGTCACTACGACCGTGGACTGCGACCGTCCCAGTTGCCACTAATCCCCCAACGAATGCGCCCCCACCCGCGCCGATCAGCATGCACTGCTGCCGGTCGCTCATCGACGCACAACCGGAAACCATCCCCAAGACGGCTACCCACATCAGGTATGTTCCGAGTCTTCTTCGCACCTTGAATCCTCCCTTCTCGCTAGTCACTAGAGCCCCACCCGATGCTAATGGGTTTAGTAAAGCCAAAATGCAAAATTTGAATCGAAGCCGGATTAAGTAAGAATTTCGCTTTCTGACCTTCAAAACATCGCGATTCATAGCCCAGGGGCGCCCCCAGCGTCAACAACTCCCACTTTTCGGCGGTGCAGCGTTAGTTGTAGAACCAGGCCACACGTGATCGGCAACATTGTTTAGAATCAGAGTTGTCCCTACTGAAAATCCCATTTGCGGAATTTGAGCGGCGCGGGGAATTTCTATCGAATCGATCCGCTGAGGTGAAGCGGGCCGCAATGCAACGTCAAAGCGATCGGCTCGGGATCAAGATCGAAAAACCTCCGATACATGGATACTCAGACGGCAGCGTAGCGGCCGCGGCACAACTGTTGGTCAGCAGGAAGCAGGGACGAATCAGGCAGCGAGCCGTTCGTAGCGGTGGTGCAAGCCATCGACTTGCGGGAAGGCGACGACACTTCAGCTCCGGGGTGGTATGACCGGACACGGGTCTATTAAGACGACCGCTGAGCCACTAGTCTGTCTGACGCCGGAGAAATGGCGCAGCGGGATGCGTCAAGCTTTGATGATCGTCAATGCCGACTGGCGGCAGAGAACCCTTTCATCAACAGCCGGCGGCATCCCGCAGCACTTTGAGCCTACTCGCTCTTTGGCCAGGGCTCTAACATTTATTCACATGAGATCGCTGACATTCGGTTACCCTGGCGCAATCGAAGCGAAGCGTTGGGTGAAGTCTTTGCCGTTGCGGAACAATCGGGCCTCTGTCCGCCGACTTCACGCCCGAGTGCGATAGCCGTCGAACTTTAGTTCGTGGGACGGGCGCCGCCCTCAGGCAGCTTTGTAACCGGCCATCTCTCGATGTTTGTCCGGCAGCTTTTTGCGGATTCACCGTCTTTTCAGCCTACCGGCCACCCACTTCGGGTTTGCAACACATCCGAACTTTTCTTTTTCGGGAGAAGTCATTGCAAGGATATGCTCAATCGCTGTAGGAGAAGGGCGAGGAGGCGGAGCAAACAATGGAGATAGTTGACGCACAAATCCACGCCACGCATAGAGGGCTCGAGCAGTCAATCGCTATCATGGATGCGATGGGCGTGAGTGCTGCGGTGCTCGACGATTGGCCACCGACGCGGCAGAAGCTGCCGAGCGGTACCACACGCTTTGAATATCCCTTCGCCGAGGAGGCGGTCGGGCGCTTTCCGGCGCGCTTCGCCTATGTCGTCCGCTTTGATCCGAACGACCCGGAGATCGACCAGCTGGTCGCTCAAGTACGTAAAACCCCAGGCTGCCTATGCTTGCGCATCGCCTCGGGTCTGGATTTCAAGGTCATGCGAGAAGGCGGCCACGGGCGTGTTTTGGCCGCGGCAAGCAAGTATCGGGTGCCGGTGATGATCTATCCCGGTGGCGAGCATCAAACTCTGACCGACTACGTGCGCAAGTTCGATAGCGTTCAGTTCATCATCGACCACGTCGGTATGGGCGTGGACCGCGCCGCATTGCCCAACCAGTTGCAAACGACGATCGACCAGCTTTTGACCTATGCGAAATATCCTAACGTCGCGATCAAATGGGGGCATGCGCCGCGGCTGTCGCGAGAGCCCTTTCCCTATCACGACCTGCTGACGCAACTACGAAGGGTTATTGACGCCTTCGGCGTCAAACGCCTGATGTGGGCGAGTGATTTCACGGTTACGGCTGATCACCATACCTATGCAGAATCCCTCTTCTGCATACGCTGCGCAGATAACTTGTCCGAAAGCGACAAGGAATGGATTCTCGGTAAGGCAGTTCGCGAAATGCTGGCGTGGCCCAAAGCAACTTGAGTCACGATTGTCGCCGGATTTGATGGCTTGGTGCAGCAGGCGCTTGCCGCGCATTAGGACCGTGCAGCGAATCCTATGCGTATTGCCGCGCGCTCAAAAGTGGCTTTCTCCGCCACCGCGCACTGGGTTGGAGACGCCCCTGAGCGACTTCGGTCCCAACGGATCGCAATCGAGCAAACCCGTCACCAATTGATAGGTGGCGGCGCTGATCAGGACCGCGTCGGGAGTGGCCTGCTCCTGCAACCGAGCGGCGATATTAGGCGCCTCGCCCACGATCGCCATTTGCTCTCGATATTCGCCGCCGCCCATCTCTCCGGCGACGACTAGCCCCGTATGAATTCCTCTGCCCACTTGAAGCGGTTTCGCGATTTTCTCCGCCGCCAGTAGTTGAGCATTGAGGGTTCGCATCACTTCCAGAATGCCTAAACCCGTGCGGACCGCCCGCTGCGCGTCATCTTCATGAGCGATCGGATAGCCAAAATAGACTAACATCCCGTCGCTGAGATATTTCGCGACGTGCCCCCCGAATTTTGTGATGACGGTAACGCACGCGTGCTGATACGCTCGCATTACCTCCCGCACCTCCTCGGGGTCGCTGCGCTCGGCTAGCGGCGTCGAGCCGACGAGGTCGCAGAACATTACCGTCAATTGCCGGCGCTCTCCGGGCTCGCTCCCCAATGCAACGCCGTCCTTGAGCCGCCGGACACGGTAGCCAAGCACGGTGCGTAACTCTGCGATCGCAATGAGCGGAGCGCAGACTGATTCCCGCGACCTTTAATGTGGGCTGTTCTTGAGAAGGGCGCGCCTAAGGCTTGTGCCTACCGAAATCCATATCCTGGGATGACGCGCAGGTGGTCGTGTGATACTGAAGCGGCCGATGGTTGCGTTTCTGACCCTCGCACGATCTCGTTTAAGCTGCTCTATGGCCTCGTAATCCTTTGCTACGCGCGCACACTGCTGTAACGATCCGCGTCACCGCCAATCCGATCGCCGACCGGATCGCTGGGCACGTGACTGACGCCTTTCCCTTGGACGAAGCACAGCGACGTCGCGTTCTGAAAAATTACGCTACTTATTACAATCAGGTCCGCACACAACTCTCATTCACAAGGATGCCGCCCGATTTTAGGCGCCCTCAAAAGCTCGGCCCCGCTGCAAGTATCTCGATTCTCGGTGGGCTGATCATAAATACGTCAGGGTTTAGGTTTTGACTAAGCAGATGTGAATCCGGGGTAAAACGCTCCACGTGGTGGGGCGTTTCGCCACGCAAACTCTGCAGCATGACAAATGCGGTCTGTATAGGCATCGAGGTTTCCTCTCCCACTGACGGTGTAAAGCGAACGCGCTGAATGGCAACAAAGTTGCTGCGCTACGATGGAAGCTTGGCTGCTAATGATTGGGCCCTTGGGCGGAGCCGCGATTTTACGCGTAACGCTGCGGCAGGCGCCCGAGAGTTCGTTCCATAAAACTCATGCGTAGGCTTCTCCGCACGCCGCCGACATCCGAAGCCTGTCAAGTTTGTGCTTCGTTTCGGCACGAATCCTGCGCGAGTCACACGAAAACCGGTAAGGAGTCCGTCGATGAAAGCCGAATTGCAGTTATGCCCGCATTGCGGCGGCGAGACCGAAGGTATGACTATTTGGTACAACGAGGAAAATAAAGCTCTGCACTTTGAGATGGAACACGGCGATATGGCCTGCCACTTCGACCTTGAATTCTCGCCTGTCTTCCTAAACATGAGTCTCGAGCGCCTTTTTTGGATCTTTCAACGTATCGCGGAACGTCGCGGTGATAATGGACTGCGTGTCGAGGATTGAAGCCCGCACACCGCCGAAGTTTCCAGTGTGAACAGGTGGCTTGCGCCCCTAAAACTCAGCCAAATTGAGGTAGAGTCCGTCGCCGGAAAGGAGACGGGCCATGAAGGGAAGCCGCTTCAGCAGGGAGCAAATCATCGGGGTGCTATGGGAGCTTGAGGCCGGGGCAAAGATCGAAGAGGTGTGCCGGGGCCACGGGATCTCAAGCGCAACGCTGTCCAAGTGGAAAATCCAAATACGACGGCCTGGAAGTCTCGGAGGCCCGCCGCCTCAAGGCGCTGAGGACGAGAACCGGCGCTGAAGAGGCTGCTGGCCGAGTCGATGCTCGACAACGCGGCGCTTAAGGACCTGCTAGGAAAAAACGTTTGAAGCCTGCGGCGCAAAGACTGGCGGCGAACAAGGCGAGCGCCACGCACTGAGTCAGCGACACGCCTGCCTCGATCGTTCGACACTACGCTACCAGGGCAAGCGGCCGGACGACTCGGGACCTCGCCAGCGACTGCGCCAACTCGCCGCGGAGCGTTGCCGCTTCGGCTATCGGCGCTTAGGCTGGATGCTGGCCTGCGAAGGTCATGCTGAACCAGAAGCGCCTATCTCGCCTGTATCGTGAAGAGCGTCTCATGGTGCGCCGGCGTGGCCGGTGCAAACGAGCGCTGGGAACCCGAGCGCCGATACTGTTACCGCGTGCGAGCAACCAACGCTGGTCGCTCGACTTCCTGTCCGACACTCTGAGTGACGGGCGCCGCTTCCGCATCCTGTACATAGTCGACGACTTCAGCTGCGAGTGCCTGGGAGCCCGGCAAGCCGATGCAAAACGCTTCATCGAAACATTCAATAGTAAGTTGCGCGATGCGTGCCTTAACGAGCACGTGTTCCTCAGCCTCGCGGAGGCCCGTCAGACCATCCAAGCATGGCGCTACGATTACAATCACCTCCGCGGCACGGCAGCCTCGATGCCTTGACGCCAGACGAGTTCGCGATGCTCAAAGGACCGGAAATACAACCACACCCGGGAGAGCGTAAACAACCACGGTCTCTACCTACGAATGGTGGGAAATCGGGGTGCGGGCCATTCCTACTCTCACTCATCGAAGAACACTGCAATTGGGTGGTTCTAATTTTCGGACGTTCGGTTACTACCTTACACACCGAAGGATTCTGTTGGATAGTTTTATCTCTCACCGAAACCATCCCCGTGGTACAAATCGGATTTGGATGTTGTAGCGCCCAAATAGGATGGATCAATCTTTCAATGCATCATCATTCGATCATGGGTCTGTTTGTGGCATCATTTCTAGTCGCATGTGCGGAACCCAGGCCACTCATCTATTCAGCAGGAGTCCAGCCCAAGAATTCAGATCAGGCGCAGAGTATTCAGATCGATCCCCAGGTCATTACTCGTTTGCCGACGGCGGGCGACGTCTTGATTGCAGGGGGCGTTGGCGGTCGTCTCAAAACCCTTCAGACGGCTGAATTTTACGATCCGACCACACTCAAGTTCCGCTTGACCGGCAAGATGGCTTCGAGTCGCGTGTCGTTCGGCGCAATGGCCTTTACCGGCGGCATGCTAAACCACATGGTAATGGTCGCTGGAGGCGCGAGCGGACCCGACCCTATCCGGTTGCACACGTTGACGCTGAAGGAATCCGTGGTTGACACCACGGAACTGTACGATCCAACGAGCGGCAAATTCAGCGGCACCGGGCAGATGATCGCCGGCAGGGGATTATTCACCACCACAGAGCTCCTTGATGGGACCGTGCTGGTCGCCGGGGGAGTCGATTTCAGGGGTACTCCACTGAGTACTGCCGAAATTTTTGATCCATCGAGCGGGAATTTCACGGCGACCGCCGGCCCGATGAATACGGCCCGCGCTTTTCATACGGCGACTCTGCTAGACGATGGCTCTGTTCTGATCGCGGGCGGTATGACTGGCGTAGAGCTTAACACCACCGGCACGACCGAAATTTACGACCCCATCCTGAAAACTTTCACGGCAAACGTGGCGGCCCCGATGATTTCGGGCACGGCGGGTCACACCGCAACTCTGATCTCAGGGTGCACATGCCCGATGGATGGGAAGGTCGTAATGACTGGTGGTTTTATCGCAACCGACGGAACCGCCGCCAGCACCAACCAAGTGCAGATCTACGATCCGGTGGCGCCGGACTTCTCGGCTCCAATGAGCTTGACCGATGATCGCGCGTTTCATACCGCGACGCTCCTTGCTGGCGGCAGGGTACTGATCGCTGGCGGCGTGAACGGGAACGTGACGTTTAACGTTTTCGCGGGCGACGCTCGCAACCCCGCCACAATCGTCGAGCCCGAACATACAATTACCGCAGTAAGGGGCGGCGGGGCGCGCAATTCCGCAGAGATCTTCGACCCTGCCGGCTCGACGCTGACCTGCGTCAACGGCGTCGCAACCTCGTTGCATTGCAATAAGAGCATGATCAACGCTCGCGCGGGTCATTCGGCCACCTTGCTCATGAGCGGGACGCTCGCGGGTGAGGTACTGCTGGCGGGCGGCGTCGGCGGTGTGAAGTCGGGCGTACGCACACCGCATCCGCTGGCCTCAGCCGAGCTCTACAATCCCGCGACCGGAGCGACGGGCGCCTTCACCGCGACCGGTAAGATGCATGCCGCACGCGTGATGCATCAGGCGGCGCTCCTCCAATGATCTACCAAAGGACCCCTGATTTTTGGATCGACCTCGGGCCGCGTTTTCTGGATGCCGACCGGTGAGCCGCACTGATGCTTCCTTCGCCGCTCTCTGCGATCCGTACTTTGGGCGGAAACCAGCGATTCCGTTCTTCCATCTGGAGCAGAGCTGATCGCCCATGTAAATCGTCATCACCGACGGGTTTTTTGAAATTGAGCGCAGCCGGCGGCAGGCTCAGACACCGCGAACGATCGCGCGAGTGCCTAATTTCCCTGGGGGCGCACTAATAGCCGATCGAGGATTAAGTTGACGGTGGCGATTTCCTCGCGCAAGCGACCAGTACTCGCGATAAAGTGCTCGTAGGGGAACCGAGCGTCCTCGGTGCGAATGGCGTTGCGGATCGCCTCATTCAAAATTGCGACCCGTCCGGTAACTGATTCGACGGCAATCACTTGGCTTTCAGTAAGAAGGTGTCGCAATTCCAAAACCTGATTTGAGGCGCTCTATCAGAGATGGAATCCCCCAGCGTATTCGACCAGTAGGTTAGTTATTTCCGCCCGGCCACGCTTGTCATCGGCGATGAGCAGTATTTGTGGTTCTGACGCTACCGCGCTACACGAACCATCATCAACGAGTATACTTTGACACTGATCATTGCTCGCGCTCCCGCACTCGGCGCCAGCGATCAATCTCCGCGACACTAAACCGCCAGTCCTCGCCGACTCGAAACGCCGGAATCTTGTGCCTGCGCAACAAACGATAGATCGTCGTCGGATGAACCCGCAGATAACGAGCGACTTCCACCACCGTTAGCAGGGGCGGCATCGATTGACTTCGGGCGTCCATGGCAATTGCCAGTCTCAATTTTTACCATCGGTGGGTAGGCTAGCGATTCGAAATTTGCTGGAACTCTCACCAAATAGCGGTGCTACTGCCCAACCGATGCGATTCTCCGGTTCACTTTTTACTGATATTGAGATTTAAATTGCTAAGGGAGCGGCAATCAAATTGCGCAAAGCCTGGGCTATCCGCCGTTAATCTGAATGCCTGGACTTGTTCGCCCAGCCCCGAAAACGATTCTAAACCAGTACGCTAAAATTCATGTCGGAGACGAAGGCTGCGACCAAAGGGTATGCTCCCACGGTGGACAAGCCGCTGGATGATCAGCTTGGCTAAGACGAGTTCAAGTTCGACCTTTATCGTACGATGTGTGTTTTCGGATTTTCCCAGAATTTCGGCCCAAAGGTAACCAAACATTAGCAAGCGGATGTGAATAAACACGAGGGGTGTTTGTTAGAGGGCGCGTAGGCTATGACTGCTGCGGGATGACCGCTGGCTTCCAGTGAAGAGCCTCTACCGTCGACCAGTTTGCCGGTATTTGCTCGCATTGAAGCTGGAGCATCCCGCCGCGCCATTTTTCTCGACAGCATCGCACAGACCAATGGCGTAGCGAGCGTCCCGTTTTCACGCATGGCGCAAGGATGTAATCGGAAATCCTCGAGTCTGTCGCCGTTGCGGCACAGCAAATCCCACGCTCCCCTTACGAACTCACAATAAAGTAAATTGGCACATTTGTATTCTTGATTATCGTTGCGAGTAGCGTGTCGATGCTTCTTTAGCGATACGAGTGCGACCGCACTCTACACAATCGGACTGGTGCCACTCCGCGTGCTCGACCAGTGTTTTTAGTGCTATCGCTACCTCAGCCTCTGAGCGAAGGCGCTTACTCATCTCTGCGGCACTCGCAAAAATTGAAGTTATGCCATTCGCACCGACTACCGATAAAATCGACGTAGTCGACGATAGCTGTACAATCATCGAGAATCACCGCAATAGCGGCCGCCAGATTGCTCGAAGGCTTCGAACCGATTTGCGGCAAGGCCGTAAATGGCTGCGAGCGGTTTCTTTACGCCGCTCGCAGTCAAATTGCGCCATTAACGGACAGTGTGCCCGGGTGATGCCTCGATCCATTAACGCATGATCATCATGAGACCGCTGGGGCTGCCGTACTTGACGCCGTCTAGGTACTCCTTGGGCGCATTGTTATTGAGGTATGGCTTACGCTTCCACGGGTTCCCAAAGCCGGACCAGGTGGTCTGGTGCGAATTCTGGAAATCGATCGCGGAAGACGCAACGCCATCCCATGCGGAACCGAGTCCCGGTACTTCGCCGGCATCGTTGTAGTAGGAAATTGACTTCCAGAGCTTCTTGTTCGAGTCGTACAGGTCGACCCAGTCCGAGTTCCAGTGTTCCTTGTCGGCGTAAATGATGCGGCTCGAGTAGCAGTAGCCCTGGGCCTCGCTGGCGATTCGATGGACGTCAGCCACCGCCATCGCGCGTGTTTCCCACTTGCCCCACGAGGGCTTGGGGAAACCTAGCGGCATAAGGTAGCCGCCCGGGTAGATCGCGCCATCCTCGTTGAAGTGCGCGAGGGTGAGGAGATTGCGATCAGCGAGGAAGTCTCCGGTGTAGATCGAGGTGCTGCCGTTGAAGCCATTGGTCTTAGCGTCATCGTAACTCCAGTCGAAGCCGAACACCGGCGAGCAGCGGGCAGTGCTGGCCAGGCGTAGCGAACGGCGCAGGGCCGGTACGAACACGAAGGTATCAGGGAAGGGCTGCTTCTCCTGGTCGACGAAGAAGAGATTAAGCGAGGACGTATAGCGCGCCTGCTCAGGCGACTCTTCCATCAGCCATTCCGTGTACCAAGTGCCAGGCGCGTAGTCCTGCTTAACCGGGAATCCGGGGTCAGTGTTGAAATCGCTCCAGCGATATACGACATCGAGCGTGGTCGTGTTGGAGTTGCCGAAGCGGTCATTTGACCAGACCGAACCGTAGTTATTCGGGCTGTTCACGTAGACCGAGGGCACGTATCCCCAGAAAACATTGGCCAGGATCTTCCAGCCCTTGTGCGGCTCCTGTGGATTCGGGAAGGGTGTGCCGCCATGGTAGTTCTTGATCACGTAGTGACCGTTGGGCAGCACCTCGACCCCGGTCTGCGGGCCGTATTTCTCGCTCGCCTCAACCCAGGTTTTTGGCAGGAAGGTGTTGCTGATCACCGGACCGACATTTATTTCTACGTTGGCCGGCATCTTCCAGAAGTAGATGCCCTGGAACAGCTTCTGCATCCCCAGCGGCATGAACTGCTTGTACTGTTGCCAGTTAGCCATCGTGATCTTGGCGCCAACAGGTGGCGGACCTTGGTTCTGGGTCTCCTTCACCCACTGATCCATCTCGCTGCGATCGGTTGCTCCCTGCGCCCACCCCAATGTGGGGAGCGCAAGTATTAACAAACTCATTGCTATAACTCGCCACTGACGTTTCATTCTCATTACCTCCGAAAACGTTATGCCAGTTAGCCTGGTTTGCCGAAGGGTGTTGGCGAAGCGGTCGAACCTGAGGTTTCGGTGCATCACACAAAAGGTTCTCGTCCTACAATCGTGTGTTTCTCGGTGATGCGTTTATCATCCGGCTACCAATGAGCTCTCACTCGGGCGTGGACCGGAAAAAGAATCCTGTCCGGTGAGAAACGCGATCATTGGGTAGATGAATCAAGATGTCGGACAGCTACATATCGCTACCCAAGCTCTCAATAGACGCCTTTGAAAACCGAGCTACTTTGGTTTCACTCCTCGACTGGTCAAACGCCAGCCTTCAACAACTTTTTAGTTTGGCCTCTTGAATATCAGAAGGCGCATCGCGAAGAACGATGTACTGCTTCCCCTGGGCAGCAAGCTTACCTGCGGAAATCATTTCGGAGATCAACCTGCTCACCATTGGCCTGGAGCTACCAATCATTTCTGCGAAGTCGCGGTGTCTAAATTCTGGGATCAATAGAGTTCCACGCGATTCACAGACACCAAATTTTGTTGCCAGGTGATCAAACACCATTTCGAGCCTGGCCGCATAATCTTTGCCCAGGAATTGCGCTTGTCGAAGTGATAATTCGCTCCATCCAGCGACCACTGCTCTCATAATATGAACGAGCAGCGTCGGGTCTTGTCTAGCGAGCACCTTATAGGCTTGAGCGCGAACTACTAATCCAATCTGGGCACTAGTTCGGGCGCGTGCGTGAAATGCTTGTGCGGATCGTTCCCTATGATCTTTGAATTCAACAAATCCGAAAAATTCACCGGGACCAAGGACACTCGCGATAATCTGCTCTCCGTTCGGTCCTGGGCAAAGAATATCGACGAGGCCGCTGGACACCCAGAATAGGAGATCGGTAGGCCCTCCTTGAAAGAAAATGAAGGAACCCCGACCGTAACTGATAACCGTGGGCTGCTCCAACAATTCGTCGATGATGCTTAAAGGGAGACCATGCGAAACGAGCCGCTCCTTGAGCTTCTGGTGTCCCTCTCTTGCACCGCCTGGCCGATTAGTGGCGGGTCCGTGTTTCTGAGGAAATATCGGTTGGGAATTACGAAGAACGCTTCGCCCCACCGATGATAGAGGGTTAGCCGCGGTGGTTACTTCTGGCTTCTGTCGACGATATTGTGAATTAACCGCTTCCATGAAATCTCCGATCCTTTGTTGGGAGTTCTATTGTCAGTTTTTTGATTGTTGTTACCTGTTCGGGGCATTCTTTCTGCGGGTGGTAGCGGCTCGCCGTTCAGGATATTCAATTTATTTCAGCCGAACGGGCGTTTCCTTGGCTGCCATCGCTCGTGATGGTCTGATACCGCTTCAGTAGAGCCTCGCCTGGTGCAGAAGATTCCTTAGCTTTGGTGTCCTGGATGGAGCCGTCAGAGGTTCGGTCCCGTCCCTTTGGGAACGAAACGGGTTTCAGGCTATGCAGTCGAGGCGGCTTCTGCGGCCGACGCTGCTGCAGAAACCTTCTCGCTGACGCTCGCCTTGGGCCACCCGATGTCGGCGATGAGGAAGCCAGCCAGCACCAGGGCGCCGACTATAATTAAGAAGGCACGCTTCATAATCTCACCTTTGAGTTCCGTAGCAGGATTCTTGTTTCTGAGCTCAGGTCTCAAATCGAACCCGAGCAAGGAACAGACCAGCCGGAAATCCCAGACAGACTCCGAACGACGATCAAAGCTTCCGGGGCGAATTGCCACACTCGTTGGGGAGTTTCTCCACGTCATTCGAACCGGGCAGCGGTTTTCTGAGTCCTAACGAATTCACGCCGCGAAAGTCTTCGCTGGGGCGGAGGATCAGTATGGAAAAGTCTTGGCCGCGGTTGGCCGCCAGATTGCACTCTGTAAAGAATGGACCAGGGTGAAACATAGAGTCGCCGGCGAGCCAAGAAATATCGAGATGTAAGCGACGGAATTTATATGAAGCGTTCTTATGACAGGGTGTTTCCAGCGTTTGTGCGTAGGGATGACGTCCTCACGCTCACTCTCTTTGGGAAACGCACCGCCCCTATATCGACCGTTTCGCTGAATCATTGCCCGCGTGGCGACGGCCGTGGTTCCCGCGATGAGTGCTAGCCTGAATTGCAAAGATTATTTCGGTCAGTGCCCCTATGGGCGGTTCCGCTCCGCCGGGCTCCTGAGCTCGAGCCGAGCGGTGCCATTAACCGGATATGTGTATAATGTGGTTCGTGCGAGTCGGGACGCGCGTTACATTTGTGTTGCTGCTGGTACTGACGCCCGCGGTCGTAGCCTATACGTATTGGAGCGTCCATCGATCAACGCGAGCCTACATCAATGATTTAAAGCGCGAAACCCGTGCGACCACACGAGGTCTCGCTCCCGCGCTGGAACATGAGATTCGGCAAGGCCAGTGGGACCAGATTGGGAGTGTTTTAGAGCGGTTCAGCGCGGACGACAACGAAAGTGCGCTGTTCGGTCCAAATGGCAACCTCTGGTACGCTCCGCATGACTTCCCATCTGAATTGATTCCAACCGCCAAGGAGTTCGAACTGTGTAACTCGAAAGGGTTTGCCGAATTTGACCGGACAGCGATGAAACGACACTGGTTTTGTCGGCTGATATCACTGAATAACCAGAGTCACAAGAACATCGGTCACTTGCTGGTTGCTCAGGATTGGACCGATATCACCGAGGACCTGAGGGCCCGCACGATCGTGTCTGCCGTCGCCGCACTATTGCTCATCATCGGCATCGCTACGGTCATACCTCTCGTCGTCCGCCGTTATATTTCTGGACCGTTGGCCGAGTTGACCGAAAAAGTAATGCGCTTCCCCAAAGAAGACGAGTCGGGCAGAGACCTCGTCGGAGACGAAGTAAAACTGCTCACCGAGGAATTTTGGAGGCTAGATGGGCAGCTCACCAAGGCCCGCGCCGATCTGATAGAGAGACATCGCCGAGAATTGGGACTCGAGCGAAGACTGCAACACGCGGACAGACTCGCTACCATCGGCACTCTGGCGTCAGGGCTAGCTCACGAAATTGGTACGCCAATGGGCGTCATTCGCGCTCGGGCAGAGTATCTGCTGCAAATCAAGCCGGCGCCGGCGAAGACCCAAGAGGGCCTCGAAATCATCGTCGGCCAAATCGACCGGATTTCGCGTATTGTGAGAATGCTCCTGGACTACGCGCGCGCGCGCGAGTCGCTCAGGGTTGCTTGCGACGTGCGACCCATCGTCGAACGCGCGCTGGGTCTCGTTGAAACTGAAGCCGCGCGGCGTAACGTCGCAGTCGTAAAGGAGCTAGGTGATAAGCGGCTGATAGTGGAATGTGATGTAGACCAGCTGCAGCAGGTTTTCGTGAATCTCGCAGTAAATGCGCTTGACGCGATGGCGATCAACGGCGGAACCTTTCGGGTGGCAGCCGAAACCGAGGACACCAATCATGCGTCACGTTTGATGATCACTTTTGAAGACACAGGCACTGGTGTCTCTCCGCAACACAAGGCTAGGGTCTTTGACCCCTTTTTCACGACCAAGGAACCGGGCAAGGGCACAGGAATGGGCCTTGCAGTTAGCCAGTCGATAATGCGCGACCACAATGGTGAGATAACATTCGACTCCGGCGCGTCGGGCACTCGGTTTTTTGTCACAATGCCAATGACATCAGCAAACGGAAATTCCTAGGGGCGCAGCGACTGCTGGCCGTCCGAGAGGCTCAGAATGTGAGTACTGACCAAGCAACCGTCATCGTAGTCGACGACGATCGTGAGATGGCCAACGTACTGCGTGATGTTCTGGGCGAGGCAGGATATCGCGTGTTGAGCGCCAGCTCAGGGGCAGACGCCCTGGCTTTAGTTAGGGAGAATGATCACGACCTGCTCATAACTGACTTACGGATGAGCGGGATGAGCGGTCAGCAACTGCAGATCGAGCTCAAGCGCGTAGCACCAAGTTTGCCGGTGATCATCATCACCGCCTTCGGTTCAATTCCCACCGCGATTGAATCCATGAAACTCGGCGCGTTCGATTACCTCACCAAACCCTTTGGCAACGATGAATTGCTGCTGGTCGTTTCGCGCGCGCTTGAGCATTGTCAGCTGCGCCAGGAGGTCAGGCGGCTTCGCGGCGAACTCGCCCGTAGCTATGGGTTACCGAACATCATAGCCGCTGATCCGAAAATGATCGCAGTGCTCGAATTGATCAAGCAGATCGCAGATAGTTCGGCGAGCGTTCTGATCACCGGCGAAAGCGGCACCGGCAAGGATCTTATCGCCCGGGCCCTGCATTTTTCGAGCTCGCGTCGTGATTGCCCTTTCATACCAATCAATTGTGCGGCACTTCCCGAAAACCTGATCGAGAGCGAACTCTTCGGCTACGTCAAAGGCGCTTTCACCGACGCACGCCTTAGCAAGACCGGCCTGTTCGCAGCGGCCCGAGGAGGGACCCTCTTTCTCGACGAGATTGGAGAAATGCCCGCGCATCTCCAATCCAAACTGCTGCGGGCGATCGAGGACAAACGCATCCGTCCGCTGGGTGCAATCGAGGAAACTTCAATTGATGTGCGAATTGTTGCAGCCTCAAACACCGATCTTGACAAAGCGATCGACGAGGGCAGGTTTCGATCCGATCTTTACTATCGCCTGGCTACAGTGACCTTGGCCGTCCCGCCACTGCGCGAACGGCCGCAAGACGTAGCACTCCTTGCCAAGCATTTTCTAATCCGTGCAAGCGCGGAGGCAGGGAGGACTGTTCCCGACCTCGATCCTGATACCATGGCGTGCCTGAAACGCTATCGATGGCCTGGCAACGTCCGGGAGTTACAGAGTGCGATACAGACGGGCGTCATTCTCTGCCGCGACAGCAAGCTCGGAGTGAAGGACCTGCCGACTAAAGTAACTGGCCGCGATGCCCCCTCCGCAAAGGTCCTTGAAGACGTGGTGCAGCGTCACCTGAGCCTCGATCAGCTGGAGCGAGAATATGTCCGCGCGGTCCTGGAATCTGTAAATGGTAACAAGACCGAGGCGTCGGCGATTTTGCAAATCGATCGCAAGACTTTATACCGCAAGCTCGAAGAGCCAGAGCCCTTGGAGCTCGCGATACCTCGTAAACCCGAATAACTTCGCGGCGGCAACCGCCGCGACTCAGGCTGACAGACGAAAATATGTTCTCGTGGCGAAACACGCCCCAGAGTTCCAGCCGACGCAGAAGATCCGCCTGTCCGTACTGAAAACTCCGAAAAGGGGCGAAAGTCTAGAGTTTTGGGCAGAGTCGACGTAGCGTTTCGCCGGCATGCTTACGCATGTGCGTTCCATCGTCTCGGCTCTTGCCCGCTGGTTCCGCAGTCGGGCCGTTCTCGAACTGGAGAATCTCACGCTTCGTTGTCAACGCCGATTTAATTCTGACCCGCCTGGGCGCGAATCGCCGAAGTAAAATTGATCCACCGCGTACTTTCTGATTAGGGGGGAGTGCGAGGGGGACTTTCCCCCTCGCCAGTCTGTGAGAGTGCTGGTGGCCGTTGGATGAAGCGCTTTCGGATCAGGAGATCGTGGGACTGGATGAGTTCCTGAGCTCCGATCTAACCACCGAGGACCAGGACATTATTGCCGCTTTAAAGGCCTTCGGGATCAGGAAAACGCCGCGCGGTTGCGCTCGATGTAATCTTCGACGGTACGCGGCGGATGGCCAGTAAGCTGTCGCACGGCATCCGTCGGCGTCGCGTAGAGATCCGATCGGTTGATCTCGTCCAGTCCGAGAACGAGCTCGACGCGCCATGGAGCGAGACCGCTCGCTTCGAGCTGCGCGCGCCGCTCTTCGATCGATACCGCATCGTAGCGGATCGGTCGCCCGAGCACTTGCGTCAGGCGAGCGGCGACTTCCGGCCACGTCAGGGCGATTGGCCCCGTCAAGACGTGAGGCCTTCCGCGCTTCGAGGGTTCGCTGAGGACCGCGACGGCCGCGTCGACCACGTCGGCCGAGTCGATCAGCGCGTTGCGGCCGTGCGGCGCGCTCCCCGACCATCGGCCAGTCTCGCGTATCGACGGCGCGGCCAACATGAGCACATCGGCGAATGTCGATGGACGGAGCAGGGTGTGTGGAATGCCGCTTGTCGCGAGATGTGACTCGATTGCGGCATGCCAGCGAAGAACCGAGGCCACGCTGTCGCTGCGTGCGTCGGCGGCCGACAGCTTCACGAGGTGTGGCAAGCCCACTTCGGCGGCAACGTCGATGAAGCGTTGCTCAAGCTCCACCTGCTGCAGGCTGCTGCCGAGCGCCAGGAACGCTATCTCGATGCCAGCTAGCGCTCGCCGCAAGCCGTCGCGTTCGGTCGAAGTCGCTCACCACCATCTCGAGCGGCAATGGTGCACCTCGATTGTCGACCAGCACGTCACGAGCCTTGCTAGCGTTTCGCACCAGCGCTCGCGGAGGCTCGCTACGGGCGCAGAGCGCGGCGGCGACACGTCGGGCGACGCGACCACCGGCGGCGGCTATCAGGACCTTTGGCATTTTCGTTCTCCCATCTTCGGGACATTGCGTCGTCCAGAAATGGCGATCAAGTGTCTTCCCAGCCACCTCGCTCTCAGAGGGCCAGGCTGTCGCTCCATCTAATTCCTTAGCCGACGGTGAAGAAAGAACTATGAGAGCTGTGGTGGACAGGTATCCCATCGACCCGGGTATTTTCCTTCCTGTGCCTGCAACCGGGCAGGTTCAATCCAGGGGCCTCGGCCTGGAGGCACCAGAACGTACTTCCCCCGCACACGAAAGGAACAATGATTAGATGAGTATCTCCCGCGGCGCCTAGAAGGCATTCTCCATATTGCGGGGAGATGGAGATAGGCAGCGGGACCGTCGTTGGCGGAGAGCTAGTCGGGGTTGCGTTGGGTTGAGGGTCTGGTGTCGCCCCTCCGCACAGACCGAGCAGATCGTGAAGGCTAATAGGATTGTTCAGCGCGTAGGCGTATAGGTTTATGCCGCCTGTGAAGTCAATCGGATCCTGTCCAATGAACCGCTGAAAGGTTGGGCTGTAGCATCGCATGCGATTGAAGTACAGTCCTGTTCCATCATTTTCCCGGTCGGTGAATTCGTACGAATTGCCGTTGGCCGAACCACCAACCGTGGTCGCACCGAACGGCTGATAGGTGTAGTTCGTCGCAATCGTTCCCCCTGATCCGACCAAGCCGATGGTCGAGCCCAAAGCGTCGCGCAACAAACTGGAGACGTTGCCGCTGGAATCTGTGCGCGTGAAGTACTCGTCGATCCCGAGCCCCGTCAGCAAATTAGCGGTAGGCACCGGCGGGGCCCCTCCATTGAGTTCCTGCACCGGATTGAGCCCATCATAGAGATACTGGGTCGCGTTCGTGCCGACTACCCGCACCTGCCGCCGCCCCAGTCCGTCATAGGCGATCGACGCCACCACCGTGCTACCCTGCTTGATCTGGTTGAGCTGGTTGCGAAGCCCATAAATGTAAGTGTAGGTTCCGTCGCTCGTCAGATTGCCGTTGGCGTCGTAGCTGAGGCTCGTGCCGTTGAACTTCGTCTGCTCATTGTCGGCATTGTACGCGGTACTCGTCCCGCCGGCCACGTTGGCCGGCAGCGTCACTGCCGCCAGGCTGTCCGCCTGTTTTGGCGTGGGCGCTCGAGCTCGCGGTCAGTGGATCGCGATATTCGCAAGCTGATTCAGCAGATGAACGCAGCCAACCCGCTCTGGGGGGGCGCCCCAGATTCACGGCGAATTGCTCAAGTGAAGACGCGAGATAGAAAATCGTTCGACCTCGATAATCGAACCTAAGATTGCCTTTGGTTTAGATCGCAAGCTCGATTTACTTCTCGCCCCATTTCACTGTCGATACCCGCAGCAACTTCAAATTTGCGGTTCGGAGGGAGTATTTGGCAGGGACGGATGACCGCCTGGCGGCAGACGCTCACATCGCGTGTAAGACCGACCGCAGCTTCAGGATCCGCTTCCGGGACAGCAAGCTTTTCACGCGAAGCCTCGCGTCACGAGTCGTCGCCACGCCAATTGCCATAGGCGATTGGAATAAATCGCGGAGCGTTTCGAAGCAGGATTCGCACAGACGCAATTCGTTATCGCGCGCGAGAACAAAGACAGCGCATTTGCCACCACATTCGTGGCACCGATATTCCGGGCACCTTTCTGGGTGAATCTCCACGCCGTCTGAACCTCCCCCTGAATCCAATTCGGTCGAAGTGGATTTGATGGCGTTAAGTACATGAATTTACCGACAACGTCACCCATTCCGATACGTTTTATCCACAAGCTAGGACTTCACAATCTAATTTCTAACCGGTTGACACTCTAGCGGCGGTTGACAAGCGGTGGTTGACGGACGAGGTAAGGGGAGCGGTTGACAACTTCCTGCGGCAGTGGTTGACAAGAAAACTCAAACGAAAAGTGAAACATAGTTTGAGAGCTCTCGTCCCTAATAGTGCGCGCTATGACAGGCCTCCAGTCCGACCAGGCACGGCGTCAGTCTGCCGCATAAAGGGCAGCAACTGAGCCCGCCGCAATTGCTTGCGCAAAACCGGCCGACCCTCGGCGTCCACCCCGTGCAAGCGAAACACGTTCTTTGCGAGATCAATCCCCAGTATCGTAACCTTCATTTCGGACCCTTCCTCTCTCCGTTTGCGGATGGTCGAAGCTACCATCCTGGCGCGCTTACGCGACGCCGTTTCGAAAGACGGGCCGGGTCCATACCATCATTTTACGGTCGACGGCACGCTGATCGAGGCCTGGGCCGGGCACAAGAGTTTCAAGCGCAAAGGGGCTGAACAGCCAACCCCGCCCGACGATCCGGGCAATCCGAGCGTGAACTTTCATGGTGAGCGACGCTCCAACGCGACTCACCAATCGACCACCGATCCTGACGCGCGTCTGGCCCGCAAAGGGCCGGGCAAAGAGGCCCGGCTCTGCTACGCGGGGCACGTGCAGATGGACAATCGCCACGGCTTGGTAGTCAACACTCGCCTGACTCAGGCCAGCGGCAGGGCCGAGCCGACCGCGGCGCGGCGTTGGCGATGGTGCAGAGATCACGGGCCAAGGCCGGGTCACGCTGGGCGCCGACAAGGGTTACGATCAAAAGGAGTTAGTGCGCGCATTGCGTAAGCATCGAGTGCTCGTGCCGGCGAATTTTTCAATCGGGATTCCGATGCGCGCGACAATTTCAGCGCATCGACCAGTCTTTCGACCTTCCATTCGTTGATCCACAGATAGATCGACTGGCGGCGGACGCCGCACAGCCGCGCCACGGCGGTCGGACCGCCGGCAATCTCAACGGCGGCGGCGACCAGGTTGATCTTGTTGGCCTTGCGCCCTTGTGGCGGACCGCCGATTTTTCTTCGTCCCATCGGTCAGACTCCAGACTCACTCGGACGTCGCCCATCCGAAGACCCGCGTATGTTCGTCCTTTGCAGTGGACCTAGTTCGTCCTATTAACGCCTACCACCCTGCCGGCCATAAGGCCAACAGTCGCACCTGTAATAACCAGCTCGGAAGTTCGCAATAATTCCTTCACGTCACGTCCTGTACAGTTGACTGTCTTAGGCGAGCGGAGCTATGACATCGGACGACGATACGCAACGTAAGCGTCGTAAAACATGACGAGGCATAGCAAAATGAGCACTGCGATTGGATTTATAGAAGGCCTGCTTTGCATACAGGAGGAACGGAACGGGTTGAGCTCTTGGCTGCCTGTGCGCACGGCCGACGACGGCGAGCCGCAGACGCTCGAAGGGCGACCGGTCCAGCCTGATCGATGCGGCGGAAGGAATCTATGTGGACGAACAGGGCATCGTCTATCAGCTGATGGACAAAGGCGAGACCCAGCCGATCAAGGTCGAACCTCCAGCAGCGCGAACTGAGAAAATCCGAGCTGGAAGGGCTTACTTGAAGCTTCGTTGGACCGGACGAAACAGTAGCCGGTCAAACGTGACGGCGCCGAAAGCGGCTGTTCAAAAAGAATCGAGGCGGCCGGCCGCAAGCAGCTGAGCTTGCAGGTCGCGCCGCGCGACGACGGAGCCAAAACGAGAGGAAGCATCGCCTCCGATCGAGCCAAGCGGATTGGCGCTAAACGGCGCTCTGCCGTCGAAGAATCGCCGAGATTGAATCTCCGGCAGAAGCTGGCCGAGGTGCGCCGCCGCATCGGCTACATCCAGAAGCGCGGCCACAACGAGCGCTTCAACTACAGCTACGTAACCGCCGCCGACATCGCCGGCTCGGTCGGCGACATCCTCGCCGAGCTGGGCGTGGTGGTGATCCCGTCGCTCGAGAACATCACCTACGAATCGACGGCAGGCCGCGGCGAGACCACGCGCATGGCGCGGGTGGTGATGGCCTACACCTTTTGCCGACGTGGACAGCGGCGAAGAGATCGTCGCGAAAGTGGCGGGGCAAGGGCTCGATGCCGGCGACAAGGCGCCCTACAAGGCGATGACCGGGGCGCTGAAGTACGCGCTGCTGCAATCGTTTCTGCTGGCCACCGGCGACGATCCGGAAGACGAACGGATGGACACGCGTTTCACGGCGCCAGGTGTCGATCGCCCGATCAGCGCCGACGAGGTGCACGAACTCGAGAAACTGATCGGCGAGACCGGCACCGAGCTGCCACGGGTGCTGGCGTACTACAAGGTCGCCGCGCTCGGCGAGATGACCGCAATGACCTATCAGCGGGCGCTCGAGGTGCTCAACCGCAAGCTCGCCAAGCGCCGCCAGCGGGAGACCGTCCATGCCCAGGATTGAACGGCTCAAACAGAATACGCCGGAGTGGCATCGCTGGCGGCTTCAGGGCATCGGCGCCAGCGACGCCCCGGTGGTCATGGGTGACGCGCCGTTCAGGACGCGGCGGTATCTCTGGTCGGTGAAGACCGGGCTCGCCAGAGAGAGCGCCGTGGTCCGGCGGCACGGCGCGGTCGCGCCCTCGAGCATGCGCGCGCGCAGTCGCCTACGAGCGCCACACCGGCATCCAGATGGAGCCGCTGTGCCTGGTGCACGACGGACTGGAGTGGATGCGGGCGTCGCTCGACGGGCTCAGCTTCGACGGCGCGATCGCGCTCGAAATCAAGTGCCCCTGGGGAGATCGCGATCAGGCCGCCTTACGTGCCGGACGGATCCCGGGGCACTACTACGCGCAGGTCCAGCACCAGCTGGAAGTCTCGCGGAGCCGAGGAGCTGCACTACTGGTCGTTCGACGGCAGTGGCGGGACCCTGGTCAAGGTGCACCACGACCGCGAATACGTCGCGCGACTGCTGGAGACCGAAACCGCCTTCTGGCTGCGGGTGCTGGAACAGCGCTGGCCCGATGACGGCGACGAACTGAATCGCGGCAACGACCGGCAGTGGCGGATTGCCGCGTCGCGCTATCGCACCGCCCGGCTCAGGCTCGATCGCGCTGCCCTGGAAGAACAGTACGCCCGCGCACGAACTGCAGAAACTCGCCACCGCGCGACGGACCTTCGGTTGCGGCACCGAGGTGCTGCGCAGCCTGCGGCGCGGCGCGATCGACTACTCCCGAATACCGCAGCTGCATGGCGTCGATCTCGAACCCTACCGGAAGAGACCGGTCGAAGTGGTCAGGATCAACCTTTCCCCCGCTCCTAGCCTGGCGCACATCCGCACACCCGAACCTTGCGGAGCCGTCGATGAATGAGTACTTCGGGTTCCGAAACCTGCGCCAGTTCGAGCAGAAGCACCACGAGGTGAGACTGCCCTGCGATCTGCTCAACGACGAGCGCTTCCGGCGTCTGGCCGACGCGCAGAAGGCTCATCTGATCTGCCTGCTGCTGCTCGCCGCGCGGATGGGCAATCTGCTGCCCAACCGGCCCGCCAAGCTCGGCTCGTTGATCGGCGCGACCGAACCGATCGAGGTGGCGGAGTTCGCCGACTTTATCCGATTCTCCCGGCTCGAGAGTGCGCAAGCAGGCGAGACAGTCGAGCGCAGACCGCTGAGCGACCAGACTTCGCGCGCTGGTGCTGGTGCGCGACGGCGGACGGTGCCGGCGCTGCGGCAGTGCCCGCAACCTCGAGGTCGATCACATCGTGCCGCTGAGTCGCGGCGGGGATTCCGAAGACCTCAATCTTCAGACCCTCTGCCGGCGCTGCAACCGGCAGCAAGTGGAAGAAGCTGGTTCCACGGATCTGAGTCGATGAACGACCCAACCCGGCCAGTACGCAGCATCGCCGCCGAGTTCGCCCTGCTGTTCCTGCGCGAGCTTGAAGCCAAAGTGGCAGACGATCCCGAGCTGCTGGTCTCGACCGAGGCGGTGCTGTCCTTCGCTGCCATCAGACGTGCGGATCCAGTCCAGTGGCAACACTGGCGCGCGATTCTCGAGAAACACGAAAAGCCGCAGCTGATGGAGCACCTGCTCCGCGAGCCGGCGCGCAGCGAAGACCCGGACTGGGAGTCGAAGGCCGCCCGACTGATCAGGCTGGCCCTGGCCACGGGGCTCGAGCTGTTTCACGATCCCGACCGGCAGGGCTGGGCTGCGGTCCGCATTGGCGGCCACTGGGAGAACCATCCGCTGCGCTCGCGCGACTTCCGGCTCTTTCTGCTGCGCATCTATTACGCCGATACCCACGAGAGCCCTGGTGGTCAGGCCATCCGCGCCGTCACCGAGCTGTTCGAGGCACGCGCGCTGTTTGACGGCGAAGAGTGTCCGGTCCACCTGCGCGTGGCCGAGTGCCGGGGCCGGCTCTACCTCGACCTCTGCGATCGTGAATGGCGAGCGGTCGAGATCGATGACGAGGGGTGGCGGGTAGTCGATCGCCCGCCGGCGAAATTTCGCCGCTCACGCGGCTCGCAACCGCTGCCCGAACCGGAGTGCGGCGGCAGCCTCGCCGAGCTCCGACCCTTCTTCAATGTCGATCACCACGGCTGGACATTAATCAGAGCCTTTCTGGTCGCCACGCTGCGTCCAGGCTTCCCCCTGCCGATTCTGATCGCCAAGGGCGAGCAGGGCTCCGGCAAGTCGACCGCGTGCCGGCGTGATCAGTTCGCTGATTGACCCGCGCACCTCGGCCCTCCGCGGCGTCCCGCGCGAGGTCCGCGACCTCACTGCGGCGGCCCGTAACTCCTGGCTGGTCTGTTTCGATAATCTGAGCCGCTTGCCCGAAGAGCTGGCCGATGCCGCCTGTCGCCTCGCCACCGGTGGCGGCTTCGGTGGGCGGGAACTGTACAGCGACCACGATGAGGCGATCTTCGATGCCACCCGTCCGCTGGTCTTCAACGCCATCCCAGACCTCGGTACTGCAAGGCCGGACTTTCTCGACCGTGCGCTGATCGTCGAGTTCCTGAGTATCACCCCCGAGATTCGGCTGGACGAGGCGCGGTTCTGGAGCGAATTCTCCGCGCGACGGCCGCGGATCCTGGGTGCCTTGCTCGACGCCACGGTGGCGGCACTCCGCAATCTCCCGCAGGTCAGGCTCGAGCGCCCGCCGCGGTTGGCGGACTTTGCCCGGTGGGTGAGCGCGTGCGAGGAAGCCCTGGGTATGCAGCCGGGCGAGGCCATCGCCGCCTGTCGGGCCAATAGCGCCGAGGCCCGCGACCTCGCGCTCGAGGCCTCTCCGCTCTACGAACCGCTGGCCGCACTGGCCCGCGAGGGCTTTACCGGCACTGTCGCGGAACTTCGTGTGCGGCTCGATTCCATGGTCAGCGAAGCCATGCGCCGCTCGGTCCGCTGGCCGAAGGCGCCGAACGTCCTCGGTAACGCGCTCCGGCGCATGGCCACCAACCTCCGTGCTGCCGGCATCGAGCTCCAGTTCAGCCGCAACAATCAGCAGGGCAAGCGGCTGGTCTCGGTGCTAGGTGCTGCGCAGGTTCAGAAGAGATCGTCAGTCATCGCCAGTAGCCGTCAGTGATCCGGGACCTTGAGACCAATTCGCTGCGGCTACTGACGATCACTGACAATAACTGACGGTGTTTTCCAAGGTTGGCAACCAGGCGGGTCCTGCTTGACGCTGATATGGGCTGAAGCTGTCCCCAGTTTTGGCAGGGCTATGACGGTAATGACGGTATCGGGATAAATGCACTGTATTCGGGAGCGGGCAATGGTCCGATAAAAGCCACGGAACGTTCGGCGTGCTATTAGTAGGAAACGTTGCGCGATTTGATTCCACCTACGGTCGGGCTGTCCCAGCCATGGTCGCGCAGCGGGAAACCGATGCGCGAAAAAAAGATGAGGAGCTTCCAATCCCTTGTCACCAAAAGTCGAAGCAGTGGAGCGTCATCATGCAGGTTGGAATATCGTTTCCCTCGTGTGGGATCCTCCCACTCATGACAACTCTCACTACTCGGATGCGGCCGGATTCGTGCGCGCATCCACGACGGCTGCGCCGGTCCTCGAGCGGACGAGGCATGCACTGCGATCATATCTCGCGATGCTGTTCGGGGTGCCATGCTGGCAGCTGATCGGAGTGCCCACCTCTCACCGAGGGCATTGGTTCGTGCTGACTGCCGACGCTGCAGATCGCGGGCCTAAATCTCGGCGGTCATTGCGATGCCGGGGGTACGCATCGCCCGTTCTTAGATCTGTCTATTGTCATCGGGCTGCAACCGTCGTTGATTCTCTTGCTCGGCACTTTTGTGATGCTAGTTGGCTCGCGCGTGTTGCTAGGGCAGATGCAGAGCCCATTCGAGATACGCGCACCAGGAGAATGTCGAGCATCATTTGCGCCGGCGCCTGTATCGCGCAGAAGCGGAAGCCAACTGGTCGTTCGTCTGCCGCAGAGAAGGGTGTCGGACTTCAGCCATACGGTCACCTCCGAAATCGATTGGATGGGCGGGGCGACGATCATGCTGCAGCCGAAAAGCGCGTCTTCCGAGTCCTGGAGCAACTGCACGCCACGCGAGAGCTCCACCGCGTCGCGTGAACGCGATCAACTCACAGGCGTCAAGCTGCAAAAACGGCCAGTTGCTCAGGAACCTAACCGCCGGTATCGCCCCATTTTGGTCCAGCGACAGATCGTCCTCGTATACAGCGCAAACAGAGCGCCACTTCTGCCATCGGCAGGATCGGCAGCACGGGGCTATCTCGGGCAGTCAAAAGACAATCCTCGGAGGTTCTTGATTTTTGCAGAGAGCTGCAAGCATGCCAATCGATACTCACGGGTACGCGAAAGATCTCGCCACGGTCCTGCCTTCCACACCTGGCGGAGCAAAGAACGGCGAGTTGGGGTGCCGGAGATGCGCCGGCTGCGGCAGCTCGAAGAATAGAACCGGCGGCTGAAATCTATCGTGGCAGAGGAAGAGCTGGATCTGCTGGCGTCCAAAGAGGAACAGGCAAAAAACGGCTACGTGCGCTGCAAATTGGCAGCTGGTGGTGCACTAACTACCACGCACGATCCTTATCGTCGAGAATATTGATCTGGGGGCGAAGGTAGGAGCGCGGGCAAGACCGGACTGACGCTTTCGCCAATTTATAGTTTCGGTGCGCGATCATGGCTGTGTCCGGCGTCGGCTGAGCGCGGCGGCTGAGCAAGTTTCGATTGCTCGTACCGCTTCGCTTCGGTCGTGAGAAAAAGCGAGCTTCAGCAACCCGTTGAAGTTAAATTCCGGTTCATTGGCACGGTCGACGACAATCGGATCCCCTTGCATCGCGTCTGCAAGGAGAAAGTAGTCGCCGAATCGACCCAAAGATTCAATCCCGCGTCATGGGGACTTACGAGGCACAAGATGCAGGATTACGTGCAAGCCCACCTCGCCACGCACCAATCCCTGTTTCGTACGAATTCCGATGGCGCCCGAGCAACCTTAGGGCCCGTGGCAATTTCAATATCTCCGTGATGATTTGATAAATATACATTATGTACATTGTCCTAAACGGCCTACGAACCAAGCGACTTGTCAAAAATCATCAGCGGGCGACAAATCATCAAATGCACTCCGCATCCACCGGAGGAGTGAATAGAGTAAATAGTTACCAAAATGGGATACCGTAACGTGAATAATAGCGTGGAAGCTTATAGATAACCGATTGACAGGCTAGAATGAGATGCCTATTCCTAGAATGGCAACAGCGGGTCACGGTATCCCTTGGCGGGATATATCCACTTCGTGGATATTTGATGCGCGAGTGGATACTTGGTTGATGAAGCAGGAGTCTCAATTATCACAGATTGGACATGACGGGCCGCTGGGGAGGCGCTTGGCGGGTGCGGGGCAGATTTCTCCGATTATTTGGAAGTAAATTACGTCGAGGGGAATATGAACGCGCTCATTCATCGATTCGGCAAAAATATCCAAGAGACAGGCCATTCGTCTGAGCCTCAAACTTATGGCGCTCCGAAGCCCAACCGTAATCGCCAGCAACTGTTTCAGCTGAAACATAACGGCGTTATAGGTGTCCCGGGTGCTGCGAGCAAAGATGGCTACCAGAAGCTAAAGAATCGGCTGATATCGTGTGGTATTCCTGAGAGCATTTTGGATGAATTGCTCGAAAAGCCCACGATTGTCAGCTATCGTCGGGATTCTTTCATCTTTCTCGAAGGGGCGCCTACCGATCTCCTGTTTTGGGTGTCTAGCGGTTTGGTTGATATTCTCTGCTCAGGACCTGACGGAGAGCAAATACACGCGAATGTGCTCGGTCCCGGCGAGCTTTTCGGATTTATTGAATCTAAAGACAACAAAGGAAGACCTGCACAGGCATTTCAAGCACGTGCTCGAACGAACGTCCAGATTGGGCTTTTGATACGAGACCGTATCTATAAAGTGCTTGCTCAACAGGACCCCACTTTACTTCTTCGTTTATTGGAGGGACTGGTCGCTGCATTGAGCGACGTAACACTTCATTTCACGCAGTTCCTGGGCACAAATTATACTGATCGTTTAGAGATGGTCTTAGCGGGCCTTGCCGATAAATTTGGGGTCAAAGAATCACGTGGCACTCTATTGATTCCAGAATTCGGACATAGTGATTTTGCCGAAATGATCGGCTGCTCGAGGCCAATGGTGAGCAGGTTAATCGCGGGAATGATTTCAGCTGGCAGCCTTGCGCAAGACGGCAAGCACTACATCATCATCGACAATTCGGCGTTATCGACAATTCGGCACGCGAAAAGTGAGAAGTGATGATCTTCGATCCGTCTTGGACGGTTACGTCAAATCGCTCCGCATAGTTGGCACTCCCGCATCACGCCCGAAATTGCCTGGAAAGCGAGAGCTGCTCTGAGCCCTAATGTTCGATTAGCAAAATTAGCCGTACCACTCGTCACACACGTTAAAATATATAGAAACGGTCTCCCTCCTGAGTCAATCAGTGCGCAACAAGATTGCCCCCGCTTGATAGAGTCGAATCCGGGTTTCGACTCGACATGCGATTTCCTAGAAAAAATAGTACTGCAATATTAACAGTGTCAGAAGTTTCGGGATATCTGCGGATTCACCCGACGACGCTTTACCGCTTATTGAAAAAGCATCAGTTTCCGGCATTCAAGATCGGCAAAGACTGGCGTATCAGCGCGGAAGCCATGAATCGATGGCTCAAGGAATCGGAAGGCCGTGGCGCTGAACCGGTTCTCAATGGCGTCAATAGGACCGCGCGGAAACAGTAGTAGCCCAAAACATAGCGGCCCAATATCGTGTAACTGAAGAGGGTGCGTCAGACCGCCTGTACTCGCTTCCTGATTCGATTAGCAACCACGGCAAGAGACCCGTCACCTACAGCGAATCGTCGCTATCCTATCCAAGGCTCCGGATTCCATAGAGATACATCCCGATACATCCCGATTCATCCATTCGTCCGAAACACTGACGAGGTTGGCCATATAAGAGGCGACCTGAACATTGCCGATCAGAGTGGTTAGATCGGCGGACGGTGTCCAGGCATCGTGATCGCTTCTTCATCGGCCAGCAAGTCGGAGTCAACGATCGTGTGCTATTCCGCCAGCGGAATGCTCTACGACTTTGGATGCACTGTCTCTTATTTCTTCCGTTCTTAGCTTCTCGGTGAATCGACTGATCTAACGCTGTTCCGCAGCCTAGATTCTTTTTTCACCAAAGCTGAATCAATGAGGTGCTAATTTTCACTGTCAAGGCTACTGATTCCGAAACAAACGGCACGCATGCGTTCAATTACACGTTGTAAGCTCTATCCGCGTTAGAGGATGAGACCAGGGGGATTGAGGCGGTGATTCTTTAGCTTGCCCTAGCCAGCAGGGAGGGCGGACGCATGGGACCGAATCGTCCTCTTACGCATCGCCCGATAGAAACGGAGACGGTATATGCGTCATTGGTCTACAGGAAAGAAGCACCTCTCTATTCCCGTTCTGATCCGTTTCATTTCAGCCATTCTGGCAATCGGCTGCGCCACCTACTCAACTTCATCCAATGATGGAGCAGAACAACACGTCTCCACAGCAACTGATAGCGTACCGAAAAATCACGGCAGTTCACTCAGTAATGTTCAGATAGAAGACGATAATAGTGGCGCGGTAATCGGGGATCTCTGGAAAAGCCGCGCGGCGGGAGACGACGCTAACGCAACAACTACTCATAATTTTACCTTCGGGCCGGGCGATCTCCTTCGCGTTTCAGTCCCGCAGATCGAACAACTAAAAGATCGCACCGTGCGCGTATCTGAAGATGGCACAATCGCCCTCCCGCTATTAGGAGTCATTAACGTCGCTGGCTTGACTGAACAAGACCTTCGCAACGACCTCATCCGTCGGGTCGCGAAGTATATGTACCATCCGCAAGTGGAAGTCTTTTTGCAGCACACGGAAAATCGGCAGGTCGCGGTTTTGGGCTCCGTGAAGAAGCCAGGCCGCTACATGCTGGCAAGTCGCACTGACTCAATAATGACAATGATAAGCCGAGCGGGCGGACTGAATGACGATGCCTCCAGCCGAATCATGCTTTTCCCTGCGCCACGGCCGGAAGAACATCAAACAGGACCCGTGACGGACGTGCACAGCGACGAAAACGCCACAGAGCACTAGCTCTCCCACGCTGTTAGCGAAGAACGAAGTGACGAAGGAGAGCCTCGCGGACGTTTCGGAGAATCCGATAGACCGGACACATACACTGGCCGAACAAAAGAACGAATTGCCGAGCACCCAGCTAATTATAGATTTATCGCGGCCTGACAATCAGCGCTACATGGAAATGTCCGCTAGACCCGGTGACGTGATCGTGGTCCCTGCAGCGGGAGAGGTTACAGTTCAGGGTTGGGTTGACAAACCCGGAGCATTCAAAATCACACCCGGACTGACTGTCCTAGGCACTATCGCTGCTGCCGGCGGTCCAAACTTTAGTTCGTCCGCCACACTTCTGCGAGAACAGAGTGAGGGCGGTAAGCTCAGTGTTCCCCTGGACCTCTCGAAGATTAAGCGGGGGGAGGCGGCTGACCTTCGAGTGCGGGGCGGCGATGTGATCGTAGTTGAGAGGTCAATGGCAGGCGCGGTTCCCTACTCGATTTACTTCCTGTTAAGCAAACTCTACCTCGGAGTACCGTACTAGTAGTCACCAGATCGTCAGTGATCCGCGATGCACGGCGAACCGTGAGACACTTGTAAAGACAGCGTCCTGACGCGCGTCGCACGTAGCCCGTAACGAGTTTTCAAGTGCAAGAGAAATCACATCATTGGTTACAATCTACGGCTCCCGACTCCTCCGGTTCAGCTCAACCGGAACGATGGGCTGTTCCTCGAAGACGACAGACAACTGGACTTGAAAGAGTATTGGAGTCCGGTACGGCGTCACATCCGCTTCATAGTGGGCTTCTTTTTGGTCGCCGAATGCTTGACTCTGCTCGCTCTCCTCGTCCAAGACGCCTCTTTACACAAGTATAACGACCATTCTCATCGAACGACAAACTCCTGAAGTGTTGCAGTCTAAATCCCGAAGCGACCAATCCGACTACTGATGTCGGAGATACCTTTTATAAGACACAATACGAGATGCTGAAAAGCAGGAGTCTTGCGGCCAGGGTCATCCGTGATTTAGCCCTGGAGAAACACCCTGGATTCACTGGCGCGAGCACCGAACCGGGAATGGTCGATAGCAATTGTTGGTTGGTTCACGTCCGCATTGTTTCGGCCTCCGGTGCACACGGATCAGTCCGCTGCAGAGATCCTAGGCGTTAAGCCGTATAGCATCGATCTTTACTTGAAGGATCTGACTATACGACCCAGTCTCAACACTCGCTTGGTGTCCATCGCTTTTACTACTTCCGATTCCGCACTTTCGGCCGAGGTAGCGAACGCTCATACGCGCGCGTTCATTCGCCAGGGTTTCGAACAGAACGCCCGAAGCAAGCGAGGATGCGGAGCGTTATCTAGAAGGGAAGTTGGACGAGCTGGAGAGCCGGATTGAAAAATCGGAGGCTGCGCTTAACAAGTATCGCCGAGAACGAGGAATTCTAGCTTTTACTCTTGACGATAAAGATCAGATGATTAATGCGCGGATGACCGAATTAAATCGGGATATGGTGCAGGCTGAGGCGGAACGCATCGCTCTTGAGGCGGATGTTCAGACCATCAACAATAAAAACTACGATTCGCTCCCCGCGGTAGTCAATAGTACGTTAATCCAAAATCTAGCAGAGGAGTCTTCAAAGTTAGAAGGGCAATACGCGAACCTGGCGAATCAGTTCACCCCAGACTATCCGCAGGTCGCACAGTTGCGCGCCCAAGTAAAGCAGGTGCGGCAGCGCGAGCAACAAGAAGTTGCAAGGGTAGTTGAAAGTATCAAAGCGAAATTTCAGTCTGCTCTGGAACGGGAAAAGCAACTACGAAATGGCTTTGAAGAAGAAACCACCCGCGTCATGGCGCTTAAGGATGCTTCTTTGCAAGACGTCGTATTGGCGCGCGAAGTTGATACTAATCGAGAGCTTTACCAGAGTGTACTCGAACGAATAAAGCTTCTTGGGCTGGCCAACGAGTCCCAGATCACCAACGTGTCCATTGTGGATCCTGCTGAGATGTCGATCTCGCCATCGAGCCCAAAAAAGAAATTGAGTCTTATAATCAGCGGGTTTCTCGCAATGCTTGTTGGGATTGGCTTTGCATTCGTCAAAGAGGGCACCGATAGTGGACTCAAAACGTCAGACGAAGTGCAAAGTTATCTGCAGCAACCGAATCTAGCTACAGTCTTGCATGTTTCGGATGTGAATACGCGAGACGCCGAATCGAAAGGGCGGCTACTGCAAGGTCATAATGCGACTCAGGAGCATGCAATGCTCCCGGGGCGAGGAATGTTCGCCGCTGCAGGCGAAGCGTACCGAGCGGTTCGAACCGGTATTCTCCTGTCACGAGCCGAAAGCCCGCCAAAATCTATTCTTTTCACCAGCGCGATAGCAGGCGAAGGCAAATCCTTAACAGCAATTAACTGCGCGATCGTATTTGCTCAAATGTTTGACCGAGTCTTACTGATAGATGCGGATCTCAGGCGTCCTCGCTGTCACGAAATTCTGGGCTGCGATCCTCACCCTGGACTTACCGAGGTTCTTACGGGTCTGCACAAAATGGAAGGCGCCATTCAGCCGAGTGGTCTGAAAGGTCTTTTTCTTCTCAGCGCCGGGTTGACTCCACCCAATCCGAGTGAGCTCTTGGGTTCGAAGAAGATGCGCGAGATTCTGACTTTTGCCACATCGGAGTATGAACATGTATTGATTGACTCCCCTCCAACTCTCCCGGTGAGCGACTCCGTGGTGTTATCGACGCTCGTGGATGGGGTCATCGTAATCGCCAACGCCCAAACGGCCAAAGTACTCGTCCGCGATGCTTGCGCACGCTTAGTGAACGTAGGCGCCAAAATATTGGGCATAGTGTTGAACGACGTCGATCCGACTCAGCGTAGCAGTTACGCACCATACAATTTATACCGTTAGATTGGTCTAGCAGCATTGGTTAAAAGCGTCGCCAGGCTTCCATCTCGTTCAGGGTCTGTGCTTGCGGATCGAAACATCTCAGAGTCTCCGTAAAAGTCCGCAATTTAGCGATTTCTCATATCGTCGTCGGAAGGGATTAAGCTTGAGAAGTCAGATATCGCAGACTTGCCGGACGTTATGCGTAATCAGGATTTATGATGCACCCATTAGTTGCAGAATCCGTGCTACCGTTACCCACCAATCGGGCACTTGTTTCGGCATCGGAGAACTCGATGTCGGACGCAAACGGAGTCACGACTGCTGATCGCAGTAACGAGCTCGGCGCCGTTTGCCTGCGCACCGATCTCAGATCGGAGCAACGCGCGTGGTCGAAGACGGCGGAGACAGTCCCATTGCCCCATCGGATTGTGCGGATCATCACGCGCCTGAGCGTGGGCGGCGCCGAGCGCTACGTCTGCTCGTTGACTGGTCGTCTCGATCGCCGGAAATTTCTGAGCGAGCTTATTTGCGGAAAAGGCGACGCGAACGAGCGAGAATGGCTGGAACTGGCCGCAGAAGAAGGGATCATGCCGATTTACGTGCCCGAGATGCGCCGAGGCATAGGACCGAGAGATGCGGTGGCTATGATTAAGATCGCGCGGCTTTTGCGGGAATTGAAGCCGGCGATAGTCGAGACCCATACTGCCAAGGCCGGCGCGCTTGGGCGAATCTCGGCGCTGCTCGCGTTTGGGCGCAGCGATGACCGGCCTCGTCTGATTCATACTTTTCATGGGCATGTTTTCGGTGGTTATTTTAAGGGCGCCACAACCACCGGTTTCATCGCAATCGAGCGCGCGCTGGCGCGGTTCACCGACTTGATAGTCACGGTTAGTCCGAGAATCCGACGGGAACTGGTAGAGCAGTATCGAATCGCACCGGCCGAAAAGGTTCGAGTGGTGCCATTAGGCTTCGATTTCGGCTGGGTGCACAAATTGGATCGCAGCAGGGGATGGCTGCGATCACGTCTCGGCGTGGGCGGTTCAACAGTCCTTTTCGGCGCAGTGGGCCGCTTTGCAAAAATCAAGAACACTGCATTGATCCTGCGCGCGTTCGCACGACTTATACGCGCAGAGCCGATCGACGCGCGCTTGGTGCTGATTGGCGACGGCGAGATGCGCGCAGAACTAGAGTCGCTCGCTCGCAGTTTACAAATCGAACAGCATGTTATGTTTTGTGGCTGGATACTTGATCGTGCGCTCGTCTTCAGCGATCTCGACGTTATGTGTCTGTCCTCCTTCAATGAAGGCCTCCCGGTTTGCCTTATCGAAAGTCTGGCTGCCAGCGTCCCCGTGGTAGCAACGGACGTCGGTGGCGTCTCGGACCTAGTGGTTCCCGAAACAGATGGTGAACTGGTCACGTCAAACGACGAGGTGGCTTTCGCGAAGGCAATGGGGCGAATGGCACGTAAGCGCAGCAGAGTAGAGCCTGAGCGAAGCGCAGCATTACGGGAGCGCCATTCGACCGCTCGTATGGTGGCGAGCCTTGAGAGCATTTACGAAGGACTGCTCGGCCGGGGTTACGCCGCCGCAAAGGCCGGCGCTTGAAAATAGCCATTTAGATCTGCGCTCCGCCTTCAACCTCGGTGAAGGCCAGGTCGACGCTGGCCGATCCGGCAGCGGCATCCTGGCTGGCGATCCGCCCGGGAGCGATTGGTTGGCGGGTGTCAAGAATACTGATGGCACTAGAGATAGTCCGGACTGAGTGGCTCGCAACAGCTGTCGAAACTGGCACGTCTGCTCTACCAATTGTTATCGCAGTATGTTCAAACGCGGCATTTGCACAGTTCAAGAATTGATTGCTGCGAAAAACCAATTGCGCGGCAGACGCTTCCGGAAGAACTGCTACATCGGCCTGTACGAGGAGGCACTAGCTATCGGTGGGCCGCAGGTAGATGCGACCCAAGAGGCCATACTTAAACCGTTTGCGATCGCGAATGCGGTGTTTAAGCGAACGGAGAAGCAACGCTTCAGCGAATTTGATGCGATGACCGTGCGGCTGTTGCGAGAAGTACCCGCACTAAAAGAAGGCTGCATGGTCCACGATATGGCAGTCTCCGACGGCCGGACTGCATGTGACTTTTTCGACCAGCTCCTACCTGAATTGGGCGACTTAATGGAGTTCTATGCGACTGATGCATGCATTGCTGTGACAGCACTGCGCCGCAGACGCGGCCGTACGACAGCCGTCGTCGATCCGCAGGGAGAGGTCCTGCAGATCGTATTTCCGCCCTTTGTACTTTCGGCTGCGCTGAGAGAGAGGTGGCTACCTTACCCCGTGAACCGGGTTCTGCGTGCTTTCCTCATGTGTACCGCTGTGAAACGCCTGATGCGTCTTTTCCGTGAGGGCGGCGATGGTCTGGAGAGATGCGAGATCAGGCTTCTCTGTCGTGAAGCCAGGGAGCATCTTGAGCGCAATCGCAACTTTCACGTTGAAACATACGACGTGCTGGAAAGGCCGCGTCGCAATTACACCATCGTCCGAGCGATGAATATCTTTAACCTCTCGTACTTTTCCGCCGATCTAATAGCCAGAGCCGTTAATAACCTGTTGGCTTCTCTAGACGATGGTGGGGTCTTTATAACAGGGTCGAATCAGGACGCAGGATCTACGGTAAACGGGACTATCTATCGCAAGTATCGGGGCGGGCTAGTTCCAATGTACATATCTGGAGAGGGCTCGCAAATCGATCACATTGTTACTCGAGCTAACTGAATCCGGCCGCGAAGGACTGCGAGGCGAAATCCGTGGCATTAGTCCGTTCATGTAATGATGCCGTACCTTATCGAATTGAAGAGCCGACTTCGATTCTTCAACGAGTCGGCGAGCGGACGGATATTGGCGGCCGCCATAACCGTAGCGACGATGACTGCGTCGGTGAAAGTGGTGTCGATGGTCAAAGACATCGTAGTCGCCCACCGTTTCGGCGCCGGCGACGCGCTCGACGCCTTTTACGTCGCGCTGCTGCTGCCGAATTTTCTGGCCAATATTGTCGGCGAATCGTTCAATGCCTCGTTTGTTCCGGTCTATATCGAGGTGCGAGAGATCGAGGGGAGGCAGATGGCGGAGCGTCTGCTGTCGAGCGTCGCGTGCCTCACGCTAGTTGCCTTCCTGTCCATGGCGGTGTTGTTAGGGGTTTTTCGCACGAGGCTGATGCCCTTAATAGGATGGGGATTCGACTCGGAGAAGCTTGGTATCGCGGAAACACTGTTGATACCGCTGCTGGCATCGCTCGCATTATGCGGAATCAGCGCGATTTGGCACGCGGCGCTAAATGCTCACGAGAGGTTTGGGGCCTCGGCGCTGGCACCGATCATGACTCCCGTGCTCATAATCGCCAGCCTGATTACTTTCAGTTCGCATTGGGGAATCTACCCGATGGCCGTGGGCAGCCTGCTCGGCGCTGTGGGAGACTTGATTTTCTGCGGCTTCGCACTGCGGCGCGCTGGAATTTCACTTCGACCCCAATGGTATGGATTGAGCCCCGCGCTGCGCAAGGTACTTGCGCAATATGCGCCGATGGTGGCCGCCGCGTTGCTAATGGGTTCGGCGACATTGATCGACCAGACCATGGCTGCATCACTCGATCCTGGCAGCGTGTCCGCGCTAAATTACGCCAACAAGCTGCTGAGCGTGCCGATGTGGATCGGGGTGCATTCGCTTTCCGTAGCCGTGTTTCCGAGCTTATCCCAGCTGAGTGCGAAACGGAACTGGGCGGAAATTCGCAAGGTGCTTTCTATCTACACGGTTCTAATTGTGTTGGTGTCGGTACCATTCACCGTCTTACTGGTGAAGTTTGCGGAACCCTTGGTGGCCTTCGTCTTCCGGGGTGGTGAGTTTACGGCGCAAGACGTCCGTCTGGTGGCGCAAGTGCAAACGCTACTTTGCCTGCAACTTCCATTTTACGCACTGGGGATCCTGTACGTGCGCGCGCTCTCCGCGCTCAGGCGCAATCAGGTGTTGATGTGGGGAACGGTTATCAATGTGGTGGTCAATGCAGTGCTCAATGTCGTACTCATGCGGAAGTTCGGGCTGCCAGGAATCGCGCTATCAACGAGCTGCGTCTATCTAATTTCGTGCGGCTTCCTATGGATGATGTTGGAACGAGTTCTCTCCGAATATGAAGCGCAGGCCACCTACAAAGTCTCGACCGTGAATTCCACGGCTTAACGAGCCTGGTTGTGAGTCGAGCGACCCATGAGCATTGAGCAAACCTATCCAGCTGTTGCGTCCATTGGCCTTCATCATCGGACGCGATTAAGGGGCATCGAGCTTGCGACAAAGGGACGATTGATTTTCGCGCTGGTGATCATTGCCGCCGAGTTCACTAATCTGGTCCAGTTCGCCACTTTCATCAGTCAGAACAATCCTCACACGATCGATTTCAGAATTAACGCTTCGCCATATGCACTGCAGGCCTTCGGCTATTTGTTCTGTGCGATTTTGATAGAGCTTGACCCGAGTGTGGTCCGCAGATCTTTTCGAAAAGCGATCTTCCGATGGGGATTAGCAGCAACTGCAGTGTTCACTTGGGGAATGCTAATACGAGCGTTCAATCCACCTGGTGGAGTGGAAGACTACGAGTTCCTGCGCTGGTTTCTGCTGCGGCTTAACGCGATTGGATTCATCCTGATGTGCGTGATTCTTTTTGAGGGGGACAGTGTTGTAACCGCGGTGAAACGTGCCATTGCCCTGGCGACGCTTTTCGCAGCGGCGGTGAACATTTATGAGGCGATCAATCCTGGGACGTTTAGTGCTTTAGGTAACGGGCGTGCGACCGGTTTTTACGGCGACGCGAACGCCTGCGGCATGGCATTGGTATTTGGCTGTCTCATCGGCCTCATGTCCGTTACGAGCCGCTGGCGCGAGATATTCGTTTTAGTTGTCGGCGCGGGTGTGATCGTTACATTTTCGCGGGAGGCGATGGCCGGATTCGTGGTTGTTGTCCTCACAGCGTGTCTGGGCCGGGCACTCGCAACGCGGCGCGTGCTTGTAGTGGCCGTCGCTGGGGGCCTGGCCGCATTCGCTCTCAACCTTGGGACCTTTTTCGAGGGTAACGGCATACTCCGAGAAGAAAACCTGGCGCGGCTGAGCTTGGCGGTTTCGGATACGAGCGCTCGTGATCACGTCGATCTGGCACAGAAGGTCCTGCAGCAATTCGAGTATGCTCCACTGCTCGGCAACGGATTCGGCACGACTGCGTATTGGGGTGAGGAAGAATCGCACAATCTTTATCTGAGCTTTATGGCGGACCACGGAATCCTGGGCTTACTGCTGATTCCGGCCCTGCTGTGGGCACTGGTGCGTCGCGCGTGGGATTACTATGCTTTTGCTGGCGCCTTTCTGATCTGGTGCATGTTCAACCACAATCTGTTCGGAAATCCTTTCGGTCTAATAACGCTTGCGGTTATGGCTGACCAGCCCCGTTACTTAAACGCGCGCTACCGTTCGGTTCGATGCCCGTTGTTGGGCTCGCTTGCTAAATAACCATCGGCATTAGTCAAAGACGGTTCGGGTGGAAAGTTGAGCGTGACGATATCGAGATGAAGATCATGCTCACAATCTTCTCGATGACAGCCGGTGGCGCCGAACGGGTAGCTGCGACTCTTGCTAACCATTGGGTCGGCTTAGGCGATGAGATGTCCCTGGTGACTGTTGCGTCGTCGAGCAGTGACTTTTATGAGCTCGACCGTCGAATCGAACGTGTAGCATTGGACCTAAGCCGCAGCTCAAAGAACTGGCGGCAATCGCTCTCTAACAACTTACGGATAGTTAGGGCACTTCGCGCTACTATTCGTTCTTTGAAGCCGGATGTGGTCGTGAGCTTTGTCGACGTCGTTAACATCCGCGTGTTGATCGCGGCGCTCGGAACAGGGGTTCCCGTCATAGTCGAAGAACATATCGACCCGACCGTTTATTCGATCGGGAAGCTCGCGGCGATTTTGCGCCGCCTGCTATATTGGCGCGCTCGAACGGTGGTCGTTTTAACTGATGGAGTGGCGCAGTGGGCGACCAGGATTGTCGCGCGAAAAGCCATCCGTGTGATTCCTAACCCGATCAGCAAGCAGTTTGGCAATTTACATGAACCGCGCGCACACGCGAGCAGGTACAATTTGATCGCTATGGGCAGGATGGAGTCACAGAAGGGATTCGACCTGCTGTTGAAGGCCTTCGCGCAATGCGCGGATGCTCATCCCGCTTGGACGCTCAATATTATTGGACAAGGTTCCGAGCGCGATCGTTTGAGCGCCCTAGCTAACGAGATTGGAATTGCTCATCGGGTCAAACTGCAAGGCCTCGTCAAGGAACCAGAGAAGATGTTGCGGCAGGCAGATATGTTCGTTCTCTCTTCGCGTTTTGAGGGATTTCCGATGGCCCTGCTCGAAGCAATGGCCTGCGGACTTCCGGTCTTGAGCTTCGATTGCCGCAGCGGTCCAGGAGAAATCATTCGTGACGGTTTTGATGGAATCCTAGTGCCGCCGGAGGATGTCGACGCACTAGCGAAAGCGATGAGCCACCTGATGGGCGCTGAGAGCGAACGCAAACGACTCGGTGAGCATGCGATCGGCGTCGTCGAAAGGTTCGGTCTCGCAAAAATAGAGCAAATGTGGCGTTCGACTCTTGATCAAGCCGTTTTCGCGACGGCGGATCAATGAGAATAGCAGGTCATGATTCTCCGGCGGTTCCCTGCCGCTAAGGCGGGGCGACCACAATGGATTCCTTAATGTTCGCGCGGTATGAGCGCGCGAGAAGCCGACAGTTAGATTCGAGAAGTTCGAAGGCTTCGATTATACGGAATGCCGGGCAAAGTTTTAAAGAGGGCGATCGGTTCTCAAAGGGAAGCGGAGTCAATTGAGCAACCGGTTGACACGACGCGACTGGGGCGGCACTTTGCAGCGGCAAATCCGACACGGCGCCTGAAAATTGCTTTCGTGATTCGAGCGCTAACGGTAGGCGGTGCCGAACGGCAGTTGGTCGAACTTGCTAAGGGGCTGGATTCGAAGGTCTTTGAGGTCGTGGTGCTATGTCTTTATCCGGGCGGCGCATTTACCAATGAGCTGGTGGAAGCTGGAGTTCCGGTTATCCAGCTTAACAAGAAGGGGCGGTGGGAGGTCTTTGGCTTTCTATTGCGTCTCGCGAAGCAACTCAGGAGGCTGCGGCCCGACATCGTCCATCCGTATATGACCGGTCCGAACCTGATGACCATGATGATGAAGCCGCTCCTTCCTTCTAGCCGAATCGTGTGGGGAATGCGATCTTCTAACATGGAGGTCGCTTGGCATGGCTGGGTCGACGAATGCCTTACAAGACTAGAGACCACGTTATCTTCGTGGTCGAACCTCGTCATCTTCAACTCCGCGGCAGGGGAGGCGCACTATCGCTCAGCAGGGTTCGCTCGAGCATCCTGCGTTACGATTCCAAACGGAATCGATGTAGCGCAATTCGCTTATGATCACCGGGGTGGGTCCGCGCATAGGGCGTCATGGGGAATTCCTGAGACCTCGCTTTTGATCGGTGTAGCTGGGCGTCTCGATCCGATGAAGGATCACCCGACCTTTCTTAAGGCTGTCGCCATTTTTAGCGAGACCCGGCCCAATGCCAGGTTCGTCTGTATTGGCGGTGGGCCTGATTCGTATGCCTCCAAGCTGCGAAAACTCGCGGAGGAACTCGGAGTGGCAGAGAAAGTCGTCTGGACCGGGGTTCTGTCTGAGATGCCGGCTGCGTACAGCGCTTTGGACATCTGCTGTTCCTCGTCGGCATTCGGCGAAGGAACACCGAACGCTATCGGGGAGGCAATGGCATGCGGAGTACCGTGCGTGGTCACCGACGTGGGGGATGCGCGGCTGGTCGTGGGTGAGCTAGGTGTCATCGTGCCGCCCTCAAACCCAAAGGCGCTTGCTGAAGGATGGGAAATAATGGTCGGCAAGATCGAAAATGATCCGCGACTAGGAGAGGCTGCCCGCGAGCGCGTGAAATCAATGTTCAGCGTGCCTGAGCTGATCAGGAAAACGTCCGAGGAGCTATTGAGGTTGCCGTGATCAATGTTCTTCACCTGGCTACCGGCTTTGGGAGAGGAGGCGCCGAGCTCAACCTCTCGCGATTAGTCTGCAACATGGACCGGTCTCGATTTTCGAACACGGTCGTGTCGATGAGTCGCGACTATGACGCTGTGCTTTCGGAGCAGTTGAAACGGGCGGGCGTGGGTTTTTGGTCCATCGGAATGCGCCCGGGAGTGCCGAATCCCGCTGGGCTCGTGCGGCTACTGCGAATTGTTCGGCAAGTGCGGCCGCAGATCCTGCAGACCTGGATGTATCACGCCGATTTGCTGGGTTTGCTGGTGGGCAAGATGGCGCGGGTGCCGGTAATTCTGTGGTACCTGCAATGCTCGCTTATGGACATGGCGAATTATCGACAAATGTCGCGGCTGGTATTGCGGGCGCTTGTTCCGCTGTCTGGGATTCCAGATGCTGTACTGGTGAATTCGCAATCGGGGCTCCGTGTGCATAGCGATCTTGGCTATAAACCTAAGAGGTGGCTGTGGATTCCGAACTCACTTGATTTGGACCAATTTCGGCCAGATCCAGCGGCGTGCAATAGGCTGCGACGGGAATTGCAGATCGCTCCGAACGCGTTCGTCATCGGCCTCGTTGGGCGCTTTGATCCAATGAAGGATCACGGCAACTTCGTTCGCGCTGCCGAGTTGCTTACGGCCAACGACTCAGGCCTAAACTTTGTCTTGGTGGGTAAAGCGCTAGAATCAAATAACGAGCAGATAATGTTGCCGATCAGATCGGCCGGGTTGGAAAATCGCTTCCATCTGATGGGGCTTAGGGATGATGTCAGCCGCATAACCGCTGGCTTTGATATCGCCTGCTCGTCATCAGCTTACGGAGAGGGAACCTCCAACACGGTGGCGGAAGCGATGGCGTGCGGCGTGCCGTGCGTTGTGACAGACGTCGGTGACTCCGCACCACTGGTCGGAGACACGGGAAAAATTGTGCAACCCAAAGACCCAAGCGCATTCGCGCAGGCCTGCCGCGAATTGATCAGGCTACCGAAAGACCAGCGAATCGAACTCGGAATGCGAGCGCGCAAGCGCGTGGAGGAGAATTTTTCACTCTCTTCTGTGGTCGCTCGTTACGAAGAATTGTACGAAGGATTTTCTGCAAAACTCGTCCAACTTGACGCCGCTCAGCCAGTCTAGGGGCCGTTCGAGTGGTGGTCGAAGCGCTGACTCGAGAGAGCACGCGCGAGGTGCATCTTACGCGGCGATCGTAGCGATCGAATCCTCGAGAGAGCGGCTAAATCATCGGCCAGTTGCATCGCTAACGTCGTGCCTTTGAGTTCAGAAAGTTCCGCGACCTCTCGATTTTCGAGACCTCGCTCTAGTTCAACCTCCATCTGGCCCTGAACGACCACGCCATCAACAAGACCGCGGCTTCATCCGCCCCCAATTCATCCATCGCTTGGTGGATGTTCTCTACGAAACTTGTAATCGAGACGCTGGTAAGTAGGATTCTCTGTGCCTAAGGAGCTGCGCGGGCGTTGGGTCACTCTGTTTTGTGGTGACCTGTTTGCTACGTTGCTTTTGCCCTACCTGGCAATTGAAATCATCCGCGATGCCTGGCCGCTCGAGACTTCGCCAAGTTTCTACCAGACAGCATTGCTGCTCGCCGGATCGTGGCTCGCAGCAATATACTTCGAAGACCTTTACGCACTTGATACACCGCGATTGAAATCGGAGGTCCTCGTCAAGCTTTTGAGTGCCGGCGTGGTGGGGTCATTGGCGTTTATGGTAATCGCACTGTCTTCGCAGAGAGTCGATTTTGATATCGGCTTCATCGTCATATACGGAGTCGCGGCTGGTGTGGGACTTACGTTCTGGCGGTTGGCTCTAGCGGTCCACGAAGTAGGCCTGGTGGTGGTCGGGACGGGCGAATGCGCCATGGACATAGCGAATGAAGTCAAGCATCGTCAACATCTGGGCTATCGGTTCCTGGGTTTCCTCGACCGCGAGGACGGCGCGTCAAGCGAAGGCCCACAGCAGGTTCCGGTAATTCGGGTAACATCGCTAAGCGATGTTCCTCTGCGTAAGGCGATCGAGGTGGTGGTGGTGTCCTGCCGCGCAAAGGACTCATTCGCACCTGAAGAGCTGTTGCAGTGGCGCTTGGCCGGTACACAAGTGATCGACTGCGATACCTTCTACGAGAGACTGACGGGCCGACTGCCCGTGGCGCGTGTGCAGGATAGCTGGCTTGCTTTTGCGCCGGGATTCAAGCGTTCGAAGATCGCGCTTGCGACCAAGCGCGTTTTCGATTTGGTCGCCGCATTTGCGATTCTGATCGGCACTCTGCCAGTTACACTGTTGACCTCGATCGCGATCAAGTTTGAATCCCCTGGTCCGATTTTCTACTCGCAAGAGCGGTCCGGAATGGCGGGCAGGACCTTCTGGATCTACAAGTTTCGCTCGATGCGAACCGACGCGGAGAGGACTTCGGGACCGGTCTGGGCGGAGGTCGACGACCCACGTGTCACTCGCGTCGGACGGATTATCCGGCGGTTTCGAATCGATGAATTGCCCCAATTAGTTAATGTGCTCAAGGGTGACATGAGCCTGGTCGGGCCGAGACCCGAACGGCCGGAGATGACGGCTGAGCTGGAGCACCTGATTCCGCACTATCGGTGCCGACTCAGCGTGAAAGCGGGAATAACTGGCTGGGCACAAATCTGCTACCCCTACGGGGCATCAATCGACGATGCGCGCGAGAAATCGTGCTTCGACCTCTATTACGTAAAGAACTGGTCAGTCGCACTTGACCTACAGATCATGCTGCAGAGCGTGAAAGTAGTGCTGTTCGGACGGGGCGCGCGGTAAAAGCATCGGGCGTTCATATCACAGTGAACGATAGGCCTTGAGGAGAGAACAATTCACACGACCGGGGCTGTTCGTAATCTCATTGGATTTCGAATTGTGGTGGGGCATGAGACACCTGCCTAGAGTAGCCAAGTATGGTCGCAACCTGCTTGGAGCACGCTCCGCGGTTCTCGCCATTCTGGAGCAGTTTAACCGAATACGGAATTCATGCGACATGGGCAGTGGTGGGTTTTCTTTTCGCGGACAGCGGCCGCACGCTGCGCGAATATGCACCACAATTGCGACCGCAATATAGTAACGCGATACTATCACCGTACTCGGATCTTCCGCCGGACGATGCGCGCGAGACAGCAGAGTCGATCTTCTTCGCGCCAAGCTTGATACGGCAGATAGCCAATGTCGCCAATCAGGAGATCGGAACACATACGTTCTCGCATTACTACTGCCTGGAAGCGGGCCAGCATGCGGACGCATTCCGTGCCGACCTAACTGCAGCACGCGATGCAGCGCATCGTTTCGGGATCGATCTCAAGAGCCTGGTTTTTCCGAAGAATCAGTATCGCGCCGATTTTCTTGAGGTGTGCGCCGAGGCTGGAATCATCGCTTATCGCGGCAACCAAAGGTCTTGGCTTCATAGCGCAACTTCTGATCAAGAGCAGGGGTTGGCGCGCCGGGTTGGACGGCTGTTAGACGCGTACGTTCCGCTGAGTCGCGGTAACTGCCACTCCCTACCTGCGCCCGCTAGCGCCTTGCCGTTGGACATTCCAGCGAGCCGCTTCCTTAGGCCGTTCTCACCAGCACTGCGCAGTCTGGAAGAGCTCAGGCTCGCGCGGATCAAGCGCGAAATGAGCTTCGCAGCACGGGAGAGGCTCCTATATCATCTTTGGTGGCATCCGCACAATTTTGGTGTCGACCAAGATACCAATGTAAGATTCTTGCGGCGCATCCTCGATCATTTCCAAGCACTTAATATCAAGTACGGTATGGAGAGCATGAACATGCGCGAAACGGCCGAGCACTTGCTTCGACCAGACATAGCAACGCGGCATACCACAAAGCAGAGTCCTTCAAGTTGGGCGTACGCGACGCAAAAAACGTAGTCAGTCACCACGCCGACTAGCGGCGAGTCGATCGTGCTTCTCAAGGGAGCAGTAGAGCAATCATGGACACGAGTGAAATCTCGAAGACCGTCGAGCCGAGTTCCCTAGGTCGGGCGGCCGCAGAGTGTTAGTAACGGGCGGCGCCGGTTTTATCGGCTCACACTTAGTCGACGCACTAGTCAAAAGAGGTTATGCCGTTCAAGTGCTGGACGACTTCTCTACGGGGAGCCATGAGCATCGGGATTCTTTGGTTGAAGTACTGAGGGCCGATATTCGGGACTCCCGATCGATCGCCTCCGCTTTCAGAGGAGTCGATTGCGTATTCCATGTAGCAGCTCTGCCACGGGTGCCGCTCTCGATTGAGAAACCGTTGGATACGCACTTGGTGAATGTCGATGGGACGCTCAATGTGCTGATGGCCGCGCGGGCCGCGCACGTGCGTCGGGTAATTTTCTCGGGTTCATCGTCGGTATACGGAGATCAGTCGCATTTGCCTCTGCAAGAGGACATGACACCAAATCCGCTCAGCCCGTACTCCTTACAGAAGCTCACGGGAGAACAATATACGCGCCTCTTTCATCGCCTTTACGGAATGCAAACGCTGACACTCAGGTATTTCAACGTTTTCGGTCCGAGGATGTCAATCGAGGGAACTTATGCGACGGTGATCGGCGCGTTTCTTGCGTGCCCGCCGCAATCATAAGCCTCTGTTGATCTACGGCGACGGCGAACAAACCCGGGATTTCACTCACGTCCGCGACGTGGTTCGGGCCAACCTGCTCGCAATGGATTCGGCTATCGCCGATGGCCGCGCACTCAACATTGGTCAGGGAAGATCAGTCAGCGTGAATTGGATCGCTGAGCGAGTGGGTCACCCGACGCTCCACCTGCCAGCGCGCCATGGCGAGCCGCGACACACGCTTGCTGATCCCTCGAGCGCCAAAGAAGTCTTGGGGTGGGTTCCAGAGGTCAGTACTGAGGAAGGTTTAGACGATTTGATGCAGTTGGAGGGCTTCCAAACAAAGCCCTCTGGCTGAGAAACTTTGTAAAGTTTACGCTTCACACTCATTTGACCGAAGCGGATAAGCACCATAACGGGAACCGGGCAAGATGCTCATCCTTCAAACCGAAGCGGCCATCTACGGTAATCAACGCATCTTATTCTGAAATCCGCGAGCTGAAGTCGACACTAGACCATCTGGCCTAAATCAGTTCATACAGTGTTTTCCAGCGCGGTTTAGCTTCCAGCGTGCAGCGTCACAGAGTCTTGTATCTATCATGTTGAAACGTCTTTTGATGGAGCTGACAAAGAGTACAACTCGGCTACTCGAGTGCAGTGTGCCCTCTACACAACAATCTGGTGGATGATCGAGAACTGCAAGCGATTTTCCGATAGGCGACTCGAGCCATAATCAAACGTATTGCTGACCTGTGGATGAAATTCCAGGTGACGGATAAGCCTCAGACGCGAACCCGGCTTTATCAGTCAGTTAAGCCCAGGGGTAATGGCCGTGTGGTAAGCGATTGAAGGGTGTTGCGCTAGCCATACTCTCAAATCGCGATTTTCCTATGGAAGGAACAACAATGAACAATGATGGCTATGCGTTCGCTTTCACGGTATTCACGCCGACGTATAATCGTGCACATACGCTTTCCCTGGTGTGGAATAGCTTGCGACAACAGACGCTTCGGGACTTTGAATGGATAGTGGTGGATGATGGTTCAAGCGACAACACGCGTGAGCTAGTCGCTAACTGGTCACGAGAATCGCGCTTTCCGATCCGGTATCTCTGGCAAGAACACGCGCACAAGAAAGCGGCGTCCAATCTCGCCGTTCGAGAGGCTCGGGGTCGCCTTTTCCTGACCCTGGACAGCGACGACGAATGCACACGTACTGCTCTGGAGCGGTTCTGGTGGCACTGGACGAATATTCCGGATAGCGAGCGCGACGCGTTTTCCGCCGTAACCGGTCTTTGCTCATATCCAGACGGGACGGTGGTCGGCGATCTTTTCCCGTGTAACGAATGGCTTGATTCCGATTCCATGGAGATATTCCATCGATGGCGGGTCACTGGTGAAAAATGGGGGTTCCAACGAACGGACATAATGCGGCAGTTTCCGTTTCCAGAAGAGGTAGAGGGCTATGTTCCTGAGGGTGTGGTGTGGTCCAAAATCTCCTCCCACTACAAGACTCGGTTCGTAAATGAAGTATTGCGTATATATCATCTGAGCCCCGACGGCATTACGCGGGTTTCACTTCCTGCGGCTCGTTCGTCACTCGGCAATGTGCTCTGGATGTCTTCCGTTTTCGATACCGAGTGGCGCTATTTTAGTTCTAACCGTTTGTGGTTTATCCGGTGCGCGATCAATTTCAGCCGGTTCCATCTGCATTCGAAAAGTAATCCCATACTAAAGGCTTTTGGTTTCAGGCGCCCAGCGACTGCACTAATCCTGACGCTCTATCCCATCGGCTATCTAGCTTACATACTGGACCGCCTCGCTCTAACCCCGTATTTGCGAGCAGCGACGAGGATCAGAGGAGTACGGCGAAAGGCGCGTAGTCTCGCTGCCTCTACGACTGCTTTAGCTTGATCAATTGCAAACCCCTAAATCGGGGCCAGGCCATGTCGCACTTCCGAACGAGAGGGCGACACCAGGAAGCCAGATACGTCAACCGAGATCGCCCATGGACCAATGCGAGCTGTCGCAAGAAATTAATGCAATTTCGCGTGGCATGGCCGAAGATCAACCCGATGGTCGGGGACAGGGCGGTAACAGAGGTTGGCAGAGCTTAGAACCGATCGACGAAGTAAGGGCGTTGCTCCCCGAGGGCTGCGCTACCGAAGGAGTCCAGTTGATCGTGAACATCGCGCCAACTGGTAGCGCGTCTGGAGCGCAACCGTGTCCGTGGACGGTTCCGTCGAGTCTATCGCGAGTCGATTCGTGAATGCGGGTTCGGATAGAGGCCAAATTCATTGGTGCCTTGTTCGCTTCGCTGGTCGCGGTGAAACATCAGCCCTATCTGCCGCTCTTCAGCGTAACGGGGGGAGCTTACGCTCCCCCTGTTGCCGCCCCTAATCCTAAAAGAATGAAGGACTTGATTGTGAGATGGTCTTAATCAAAACCGTACTCTCCGTTGTTCAGCGCACCGTGCATCCGCCCGTGCACGTGTTGCCGCTGTATTGCGCCGGGGAACCGCACGAGACGGTTTGGAGTATGACGGAGGGGTATGGCCCATCGACTATATTGTTTTGTACGAGGTTAGCAGAGTAGTTAAGGCAACCTGCCGAACCACCTGTCAAAGCCGACCATACGGTATAGCCGTTGCCATATGTAAAGGTGAGATGGTTGTTAGTGAACAAGTTATTAGAATTGATCTGACCGGAATCATCCCCTTCAACAAAACCCGAACAGTCACTCAACTTGTTGTTGGAGATGGTATTGTGTGAGCCGGAATCGATCAGAGGTCCGTAATAGCCGCAATGCTCGAAAGCATTACCGCATATGGTGTTATTGTTGACCGGACCAGAGGTATCGTTGCCATAAAGCATAATTGCCGAATTGCCATAATTACCGTTGAAGTCATTACCGACAATCGTCGTGCTCCCACCTCGACCATTTACCGTGTTGAGTTGGACAAAGAATTGATATTGATTAGAGAAGCTAGTATCAAACTTCGGCCTGCCGGATGCATTGTAGTTCGGTCCCCGGAATGAGCAATTGAACAGCGACCCGTTTATCTTACCGTTCCATTGAAACATTTTTGCATTTGAAGTCAAAGAAGTTTCTTTCAGTATCGCACCCGCCTCGCATCGGATGTTGCGGTTGTCCGGCACTTGCACTGAGCCGTTGATCAAAAATGTGCCTGCGGGAATGTCGAGGTCGCCTGCATTGATCGCCGATTGGAATGCTGAAGTTGCATCGGAGGTTCCTGACGAGTCGGCGCCGTAACTGACCGGACTATGTGGGCTGACCAGCGACGGCTGCGTCGGGCATGAGCCCAACGGGGTTGGAGTTGGTGTAGGCGTAGCCGTGGGCGTCGGTGTAGGACTGGGTACGGTGCCGGCGGCCAAAAACGAGGCCACTGCGGTGCTCCAATTCGTGTTGCCGCTCAGCGTGTAACTACCAGCAACCGCTCCTGACATCACTCGATGTTCGGTCTCAGCTTTCGAGGTACCAATATCCATCTGCTCCTGCCAGTAGCCGCTGCCTGCTGTGAACGTGCCGGTATACGAAGTCGCTGGGGCACCACCCGCGGCAAATATCAATTCCGTCCCATTGGTCGTGACCATCCGGGTCGTGGCGATTGAGCTGTAGCCCTCGGCGCCTGCTGTCTGGTCCAGCGGGTTGGTCTTGCTCAATCCTTGGTACTCGAATATCGATAGCCACGGATGGTTATTGATCGCCGAAAATTTCGCAGTCACAGTATTCAGTCCGCCGGCGATGTTCTTGGCGTAGAAAATATGGATCTGATGGCCGTCGTTATCTTGGGCCTGAGTTACTGCGTTGGTATATGTATTTCCTGCGCTATCGGAGACGCTGACGGACTGGAATGTAGTGGACATACGCACGAACGCGACGATCAAGTTCCCCGCCGTGTTATTCCACGGGAATGCGCTTGAGATCGACGTGACGCCGCTACCCTCAGTCGCGTCCGATTGCATCAGAGCGATCCCGCCTCCTGGGGTCGATGTCGCAGTGGGTTGTGGCGTCGCAGTGGACGTGGCTACCGGAGTGGGTGTCGGTGTCGGCCGGAGCCGTTGCGCATGCGCGGCCGCCGTCACGCTGCCAGAACTTGTTACAGCGAAAAATAAAGTTACCACAATCATAACGAGTGAAAGTCTCTTCATATTCTGCGCTTCCCTCTGATCGACGGATCGCGAGAACGGAGAGACAATCGATTTGCCAGCCTCGATTATGTCCGGTTCTCGAGAACGCCAGTTGTGTTCCGGTGCGAGTGCTGCAACACCTGCATCGGTAATTATTTAGTTATTCTTAAGCGTTATTTACTTTACCGCTCATGTCCTATGCTCATGTCATATGGCTGCGATATTGCGCCAATAGTTTAGACCGACCGAGTCGTCCAGACATAAGTGAGAAAAGGTCTGAGGGTCAGGATAGAGCAGGAAGAAGAATCGCAAGGATGTCAATGATCAATCCTATAAACTATAGCTAGGTAGTCTTGATTGATATTTGTCCTTCACCATCTACTGCACCTCTCCCGTGTTGCAATCATTAAAGCCACCGAGTCGTGAGATACCACGCTCGCGAGTTGCCGTTGGCTGGAAGACATTCCTTTCCCTCTCCAATCTGCTCACACAGTTGGAAACCCCAGATGCCCAATACCGATGAGGGGGGAAAGCGCCAGGAGACTTCCCAACGCAGCGCGCCACGAGCCCCACCCCAAGTCTCCAATAGCTGTGGTTTATTTATGCGTCGGGATTAAGTCAAGCAATTTCTCCGCACGGATGTAAACATGCGAGTGCTGAGCGAAAGGTGCAGGTTCGTGCGTATTCATGCGCACGAGACCTGAAATAAGGCAACGACGATCTGATTCCGCGATACGCGGCAGATTTTGTGCCAAACAAGATAGTGAGTAGTTTATCGCGAGGCGGCTTGCGACCGGATGCTGCGGTGGACGATCGAGACTTTGCTTCTGACACACACGGCGTTGGCCTGGAGGTTGAATTCAGCTATCTCCCGCGTGAAGGTCTCGTGTTGGGGACATCTCACAAAGGGAAAGTTCGGTTTTCCGGCCTTTCCGCTATGAGAAGCTTTGTCCCCGCCGAGCCAAAGCGAAGACCTCAATTGAATTGAGTAGCTGTTGCGCTTTCTCGAGCTCGCCGAAGAAACGTCAGTGTCGGAATCGGATCTTGTGTTTGACCTTTAGAGTATACTGCGTCCCCTGGACGAAGGTTCCTGTGGCGCCTCGTGAGGTTGCTATGGCTGCTTCCTGTGTGGAATGACGGCTAGGCAGGTGTGTTGTAGTATCCGCACTAGTGTTCTTCGCAACTACCACAGGCCGAACTACCGCGTATTGTGTGTACAGCAGAGAAGTGGCTATCCCAGAAAATCGCATCGTTGATGTATCGCACTAGCAGTCGCGATAGACCTGCTGTATTCCATCTCAGTTAGCATGCTTGTTGGACGTGCACCTGCCTCTCAGTAATGCCACCGCATGGTGCTTCCATTAAACAATCGAGAACTGCTATACGACATTCCTGCGATTCGGTTGTGGAACCCGTACTTGCTTGGGTTCTTGCGGTCGAAATCTGCACGACTGCGCTACATCCTCCATCTGCTACAACGAAGTGTTCGGGCGTTCTCGAAGATAGCAAAGCGCTACATTAGTTCAGCTGTCGCTCAACTGCGGGTCGGTGTCCCCGCAACTAAACGAACGATCAGGAGAAATGCATATGTCTGGCGTCGGAGTAATTCATACGAGAGACTTCCTCAGATTAATTGGCGTTCCGGAGATCAGGCCATCGACAAGCGTGTTCGATCCCGGATATGACCCTGTGACCTTGGCGGGACACCTGGAACAAAGCTCGCATTTGATCTCTATCCTGAAAATCTCCATGGCGTGCTGGCTGATTGCGGATGAGACCGTCACGCGCGGCAAGATCGCCACCGCTAGATTCATTTAGGGTTTCGACGGTTACTGGCGGCGGCCCATTCGAGATAGCGGTCGCTCAGGGGCAGCTGCGGGCATACTTGGATCTATGCGCCGATATTGGAGTGACTCGGATCGAGTGCGGTGAAGGCTTTACCGATATGGAGCTGGAACCGCGCAGTGTCGTGCGCATGGCACATACCAGGGGGTTAGAGGTTCAGTTCGAAATAGGTAAGAAACACGGGGGTACCTTTAAGAATCGGATCGTGGACGAGCTGATTGGGCAGGGCAAACGATGGATGGATTCGGGTGCTATGGAGATAGTCGTGGAAGCCCGGGAATCGGAATCGCTCAAGGAGTGGGTCTGTTCGATAGCGAAGGAGTTCTAAACGGTGAATTTGCCGATCGATTCGCGCAAGCTTTCGGTTTGGCGAACCTGACATTTGAGGCACCCAACAAGCCGAGTCAATTTGCTTTGCTCGATCATTTTGGGCGTGACGTGAAACTTTCGAATGTCCGATTGGAGGAATTGCTTCGCGTTGAAATTTACCGACGCGGCCTTCACTCCGATGCCTTTGGCAAAGCTAACCTCAGACCAGAACGAAGCGATGTGGGGAGCGGTCCAGATGCGAAACTCAGTCTTCATTGATTGCTTTCCCGAGAGCGTCGCGCGCTACCGGCATGGGTACGCAGTTGTTGCGATTGATGTGGTGCGCGCGACTACAACCGCGATCACAGTTGCTGCGTCGGGGCGCCGATGCTTTCCGGTACCGACCGTGGAGGCAGCGCTCCGGTTGGCTGGCAGACTCCCCAACGCACTGCTGGCCGGCGAGCAGGGCGGCATCGTACCGTCGGCATTTGAAGCGAATAACAGCCCTACGGAATTGTTGGCGCGCAACGGTAACGAGCGGCCGGTAGTTCTGCTTTCATCCTCGGGTACCCGGCTCTGTCACGAGGCCTCGAAATGCGATGTCGCTTTTTTGGCCTGCCTTAGAAATTATCATTCTGTCGCGCGATACCTGACTCAATATCCGGCCGTCGCGGTAATCGGTGCGGGCACGAGAGGTCAGTTTCGTGAAGAAGATAAGATGTGCTGTGCATGGGTCGCTGAAAGTCTTCTTCAATTGGGCTTTATCGCTGGCAACCGCTACACTCTCGAGATCGTCAAAGGCTGCAGTAGAATAGCGGTTGACTCTTGGATCGGAAACGAAAGTGCGGCATTTCTCAGGGCCAGCGGACAAGAGGCTGACTTGGATTTCATCCTCAAAAACGTTGCCGACCTCGATGCTCCGTTCGAATTGCGAAACGGAGAAGTGGCAATACATCAACTTCCTCTCGAACTTCGTGCCTGACATTGGCGGGGTGGGATTGAGTGATTCAAAATTTCTCAACGCCAGTAGTAGTACTCGGATGTTTCCGGCAAGGTGGTATCGGCGTTATGCGGAGTCTGGGGCGTTTGGGTGTACCTATTTACGGTGTCGATGCCGAACGTCTTACTCCAGCTTTTTTTTCAAAATATTGTCGAGGAAAATTCGTTTGGGACATAGACCGCGCACCAGCCAATTCGTCGTTGGATTTTCTAGACGAACTGGGCTCACGTATCGGCCAGCGATCCATCCTGATCCCGACCAGTGATCCAGGGACAATGTTTGTTGCGGATCAGACCGACAGACTCGCTGATAAATTCATCTTTCCCGACCGAAGCGCGAGTTTGGTGCGTTCGCTTTGCAGCAAACGAGAGATGTATCATCTGGCCAGACAATTCAATGTCCTTACTCCGGAGACCGCCTTTCCCAGATCAAGAGCGGATGTAGTCGAATACTTGGACGCCGCGCGTTTGCCGATCTTGGTCAAGCCGATTTATAGCCGATCCTCATCTGGAGGGGCAAAGTCCTGGCGAATGTTCCTCGCTCATTCAGCCCAGGTTCTGCTAGACCGCTATGACGCTATCGAAGATCTGTCCGCCCCAAATGTGATGCTGCAAGAATACATCCCAGGCGGCGACAAGATGACTTGGGTATTCAACGGGTACTTTAACCGAGATGGCGACTGTCTGCTTGGATTCACCGGCCGCAAATTGCGCAACTATCCTTCCTATTTTGGCCAGGCTTCGCTGGGTATCTGCGAGCATAACGACGTGGTCTACAAGATTGTGACCACATTCATGAAGGAAATCGGCTACTCGGGGGTCTTGGATATCGGTTTCCGTTACGACACGCGTGACGGTAATTACAAGCTTCACGACGTGAACCCTCGACTGGGCGCGATGTTTCGGGTCTTCGTCGGCAACACCGGCATGGACGTGAGCCGGGCGCTCTATCAAGACATGACTCATCAACCGGTGAACAGTGACAAAGCTCTCGATGGTCGAAAGTGGATGGTAGAGGATGTCGATTGGATTTCGGCGCTTCGCTACTGGCGTGACGGAAACCTGAGCATTAAGGAGTGGCTGCGATCAATATCGGGAATTAATGAAAAGGCCTTTTTCTCGAAGGACGATCCATGGCCGCTTGCCGGCGTTTTTATGCTGGATGGCAAGCGAGCCCTCCAAGCCGTGCTAAATGCGCTTCGATTCCCCTCCCGCGCCGCTCACTGATCGTCTTTCCAAGTTGTCCTCGCGGTGTTTTGATGTTTTGCCATAGTTGTGATTGTTAATCGGAGAACTACGTGAAACTGTCGAGCGCCAGGGTCTATCTTCTACAGATCGGGAACCTTCATCCTATCTTGCCTGAACTTGTTACCGACGATGGTCTAGTTGGTATTGGCGAAGCGGGGTTCGCTTATGGGATGGGAGGTAGAGCCGCCGCCGGTATGGTCAGTGACCTAGTCGAGGCAGTACTACCTGGTCGCGACTTGTCGCTTATCGAAGAACTGTGGTCGGACATGTATGACCATAGCTTCTGGGCAAAAGGCGGAGGGCCATTCATTTTCGCTGGTATTAGTGCAATCGAGCAGGCACTATGGGATATCAAGGGGAAATCCTTCGGCGTACCGATCTACGAGCTTCTCGGAGGCATGCTGCGTGATCGAGTTCGCGTGTACGCGAATGGCTGGTCTTATTCCTGTACGAGTCCCGCCGACTATGCGAGGGCGGCTGAACGTACCATTCGCGACGGCTATAATGCCCTCAAGTGTTATCCCTTGGCGATACCGAGCGGGAACCGGCGGTATCAGACACGTGTCGAGGCGCTCCGTTGATCGGTCGTTTGCGGACCTCGCAGTCGAGAAAGTAAGGGCTGTCCGAGATGCTGTCGGAGCGACCGTCGATATAATGGTTGACTTGAGTGGCGGTCTGACCACCGATGAGACCATCCGTTTGTGCCGCCGGCTTGAGCGATTTGATTTGTTCTTTATCGAAGAGCCCGCCGAGCCATTCGACCTCGGCGAATTGGAAAAGATTTCCGCTCACGTCGAAATTCCCATCGCGCTGGGCGAGAGAGTGTATACCCGCTACGGATTTCGTCCGATCCTGGAAAGCCGCGCTGTGGATAATCCTTCAGCCCGATATTGGCAACACCGGCGGAATTATGGAAACCAAGAAGGTTGCCGCGATGGCGGAAGCGTTCAGTGTTCGAATTCAGCCGCACGTGTGTGCCAGCCCGGTATCAACAGCTGCGGCCCTTCAGATCGATGCCTGCACGGCGAATATCGCAATACAGGAACTCTGTCCGTATCGCCCGCCGGAGCACTTTGCGGTTGTGGACTATCCGCCAGAGTCTGATCTGATGGGCGGTTCGATCCCGATTCCCGGCGGACCTGGCCTCGGGATTAATCTGATCCCTGAGCGCGTGTGACCATTCTTATGGTCCGAATATACGTCGATAAAGTGAAGCTTTGAACAGATGGGACGAAGGCTGCCTTGATTTCCTAATTTTCGATTCCTCCAACATATCGGCGCAGAATTCGCTGACCGGCTGGAAGCAATCACACTTCAAATATGCGAACATCACACGGAAACGATTCTATACAAGAGCAGCAGGCGCTTAATCGTTACTTCACGGAAGTAGCATTATACTGGGAGGAGATTTATCAAGGTCAGGGCCTCAAAGAGTTTATACACCAACAAAGGCTTCGGCTGACACTCGAGATGATTGACGGTATCTGCCCGCCCGTTGGTTCACGCATGCTTGATGTCGGCTGCGGCGCTGGTATTGCCGCAACCGCACTGGCCGAGAAGAACTATATCGTGGACGCGATCGATCCCGTCCAAGTGATGGTTGATCTAACCCGCGCTCGGGCGAGACGACATGGCGTTGAAAGCAGAGTACGGAGCAACGTCGGTGACGTGTGTTCGCTTCCTTTCGCAGATGATACTTTTGCAATAGTTGTCGCGCTGGGCGTCCTGCCGTGGTTGCCGTCCATCAAAGAGCCATTAGACGAGATGCGCCGCGTACTTAGGTCTGACGGTTATATGATCGTCACAATGGATAACGCTTGGGCGCTGCGCTGGTTCTTCGATCCACTTACGAACCCGATCCTGAGACCCACAGTGGAGTTTACCAAGAACATATTTCGGCGATTCGGCAGTGAAGCGCATCGCAGCGGATGGCATCCGAGCTCGCGTGCGAGAGTTGACAAGGCGATGAAGGCCGCCGGGATTGAAAAGGTGAGTAGTGAAACACTCGGCTTTGGTCCATTTACGTGTTTCAACCGAGAGTTACTACCGCAGCAAGTGGGATTAAAGGTGCATGGCGCAATGCAATATCTAGCTGATCGCGCCGTGCCAGTGTTTCGCGGGCTAGGATCCCATTACCTCGTCATGGCAAAGAAACGTGCCGAACTCTCATCGGAGTGAGCATCAAGCACAGACAAGTTTCGTTTAGGCGTTAGATCTCCAATAGACATATCTGTAGCCCTCACCTCCCCGCGCTATACGCGCGGGAAATTACATCCACTAATTGTCGCGGTCGAGAACACGCAGGGCAAACTGTGGCGCCGCGGCGCTGATGCTTGAATACGTGAGAATTGCTCATGGGGGGCTGTGAAATTGTCTGCAATCAACAATCGATTCGCTTTTGAAGCCCTCGCGTTGAAAGCGAAAATTGGCAATCGGCCTGAAGTCATGAAGTGTCCGCTATGGTACGCGGCGATGTGTGTGGTTGCGGTAACTATGGTGATGCTATCGGCGATGACTTTCGCGCGCGCCTCGGGGCCGCCAAACGATGCGCCAGCAGCCTACCGCGACGGAATTGTACTCGTCGCGTTTCGTAACGGCGTCTCTGAAGAGCAACAGAGCGCGATCCTCGCCGTCATCGGCGCCACCCACGTAAAGAGCATTGGCGTTGGTGTCCATGTATTAAAGGTCGGCTTAGGGCGCGTATCACATGCGATCAAATTCCTAAGAGCGCGCGACGAGGTTCGCTATGCCGAACCCGATTTTGCTCAGCGTCTAGACGGCGGTTCACCGGCAAATGATGCCTTTTATGGAAATCAGTGGGCCTTTCAGAACACCGGGCAAGCCGCAAACGGAGCAACGGGAACCCCTGGCGCCGACGAGCGGACAGCGCAGGCCTGGAGCTTTACGACAGGGACAAATTCCGTGGTTGTGGCTGTTTTAGACAGCGGTGTTCAGTATTCCCATCCGGATCTACTCAGTAACATGTGGAGCAATCCGGGTGGCATCGGTGGATGTCCGGCTGGTACTCACGGCTACAACATTATCAGTAGTAATTGCGATCCGATGGATGATGACACTGGCTACGGCGGACATGGATCCCATGTAGCAGGAATTATCGGTGCAGTCGGGAACAACGCCAACGGTGTCGCGGGAGCAAACTGGATCACCAGCATAATGGCGGTCAAATGGGTCTATGCGAATGTGAGCGGCTTCACGAGCGATCTGATAAGCGCTATGGATTGGGTGATTCAGGCAAAACAATCCGGCGTCAATGTCCGCGTGGTCAACGACTCCGCAACCTGGCCAGGAACAGCATCTTCTCAGGCGCTGTCAGACGAAATCGACCTGTTGGGTGCGAACGATATACTTTTCGTTACAGCAGCGGGCAACACAGCTCAGAACAATGATACGACTCCACGTTATCCATGTTCATACGATCGGCCAACTATGCTTTGCGTGGCCGCAACCGACCAGAATGATAATCTATGGAGCTCGTCGAACTACGGCATAAACAGCGTAGGACTGGCCGCTCCTGGGGTGAATATCTACTCGACTCTTCGCCTCAGCAATTACGGCTATGTCAACGGTACCTCAATGTCGGCAGCCGAGGTCTCCGGCACTGCCGCGTTGATCCTGTCCATGGGGTATCAATCCGTCACCAATTTACGCGCCACGATTTTGAACAGTGTGGATTCGCTTTCCGGTTTGGCAAGCGTAGTCGCTACAGGCGGACGCCTGAACGTTTGCAAAGCAGTGCCCGGTTGCAATTCGGCCTCGACCGCAATGCCCGTGAATCTCACTCAGCCAACGGTCGGAGGAACACCCCAGTTTGGCTCAGTTCTGGGCGCATCAACTGGAATATGGTCCGGCGTCCCAACGAGTTACTCGTATCAGTGGTACCACTGCGACGGCGGCGGTTCGAACTGCAGACCAATAGGAGGCGCGACGTCAGCCAATTACGCTCTGCTGGGTTCGGCTGATGTCGGGAACACACTGAAAGTTCTGGTGAACGCTGCCAATACGTCCGGTTCAGCCTCTGCGATGTCTGGTACTGGCCTTCTGATCACGAGCGCGTTGTCACCTGTTGGTCTTGGCTCCACGATCCTGGACGGAAGCACCGTCAGCGGGAGCCTGCAGTGGCAGGCGACCCCATCCTCGGCGGTCAACTTTGTCCAATTCTTCGTGGACGGCGTGCTCACACAGACGGATACGGTTTCGCCTTACATATACAATCAGGCGACCACTGGGATGCTCGACACGTCCAGCCTCGCGAATGGAAGTCATGTGCTTGGCCTTCGAGCGCTGTCGTCGGACAACCGCACGTATGCGTTTTACGGCGCGACCGTGAGCGTCGCGAATACGATCGCTATGGTGCAATCGAATGCGGCTGAGGGTTCCGCGGTTAGTTCAGTCTCGGCAGCATTCCCTTCGCCCAATACCGGCGGAAATATGATCGTCGCGTTCGTTCGTATGTCTTCGAGTTCGCAAACGGTCGCGCTAACCGACAGCACCGGAAATGCATACACGGACGCTGTGGCTCAGGTGCAGAACGCCGACGGCCATCAAGTGCATATCTTCTACGCCCGGAATATTTTGGGCGGCAGCAATACAGTAACCGCATCATTCTCCTCGACCAATAACCATCCGTGGCTTGCGATATACGAATATAGTGGCCTGAGCCAGACCGCTCCCGTGGACCAGACTGCGCACTCGCAGGGCGCAGGTTCTACCGCCAGTAGTGGAGCGACAGCTACTACCAAAAACGCCAATGAACTGGTTTTTGGCGGGGCAGGCGTTCCGAACAATTATACTGGCACGATCTCCCCCGGAACGGGATTTACAATTCAGCAGAGCGATACGAACACGTCGAGAGCGGCGAATGAAGCCGCCGCAGTAAACTCGATAGGTTCGTTTGCCGGCACGTTTGCGTTCTCTAGCGCCACCAATTGGAGCGCAGTACTGGCGACGTTCCAAGTCAACGAAGCACTTTCGATCAGCACAACTTCACTGCCCAGTGGCATACAAAGCCAAGCCTATAGTACAACGCTGAGCGCGACAGGCGGTACAACACCCTATGCCTGGTCGATCAGTTCAGGCGCTCTACCCACTGGACTTGCCCTCTCTTCCAGTACCGGATTGATTTCCGGCACGCCAGATGGACCTGGTACCAGCAGCTTTACCGCGCAGGTGAGCGACGCGCACGCGCAGATCGCGAGCCAGGCATTGAGCATAACGGTCTCCGCCCCATCGCCGAGCCCAACCCCATCGCCGAGCCCAACCCCATCGCCGAGCCCAACCCCATCGCCGAGCCCAACCCCATCGCCGAGCCCAACCCCATCGCCGAGCCCAACCCCATCGCCGAGCCCAACCCCATCGCCGAGCCCAACCCCATCGCCCAGCATAGGGCTTCTGCAATCCACCGCAGCACAGGGCAGCGGAGTCAGGTCGCTGTCACTCTCATTTGGTTCAAACAATACTGCTGGCAACCTGATTATCGCGTTCGTGCGAATGTCAACAACCTCGCAGACCGTTGCGCTCACCGATAGCGCGGGAAACGCCTATACCGACGCAGTCGCCCAAGGTCAGAGTATTGACGGCCATCAAATCCATGTTTTCTACGCTAAGAATATCAAAGGCGGAGTGAACACAGTGATTGCCAGCTTCTCTTCGACCAATGCCCATCCATGGCTAGCGATATTCGAGTACAGCGGACTGAGCCTGGCCAGCCCGCTGGACCAGACAGCACACGCGCAAGGTACCAGTTCCAGCGCAAGTAGTGGCGCCACCGGAACAACCAAAAACCCTAATGAGCTCGTCTTTGCTGCAGTCGGTGCGCCCGCCACGGCTTATAGTGGCAGTTTCGCCGCGGGCAGTGGATACACTATTTTGCTCGAGAATACAAATACTTCCAAAGCCGCTGACGAAGCGTTGATAGCGGGTGCGACAGGATCATTTAACGGCAAATTCGGGCTGAACTCTTCAACCAATTGGAGCTCGGTCATAGCCACCTTCACCCCATGATGTCCTCAATGAGATCGCTGTTGGCAGATGAGAGCCAACGACCACTCGAATGAACCGCACCACGCCAGCCATGACACAGTCGCACAAGGTTTGGGCGTGGTCTTGGCTTACGCAAACGCGATCCTGATATAGTACTTCCGCGCCCTGCCGTTAGCACAATCAAAAGGTATTAGAGCGTTATTCGTGCTCTGCGGTTCCATCTGATTGACCAACCGCGAGTACTTCGAGAGAATTGGTCTGCCAGCCTCGATTGTGTCCGGCTCTCGGGCACGTCAGGTTATGCCCGGTGCGGGTGCTGCAACACTCGCACCGGTTATTATTGTACGTAAATTGTCGCTGAGTGGACTCCGCTATTAATTATCGGCGACGGTCCCCATTCGCCCGTGCCCTTCCATTGGATAGCAAACATGGTGCAACGTAATGATGTGCGGTGTCAGCGACAGCCGATTAAATCGTTTACAGATAAGATGAAGACTGAACACCGAACGCTTTCAAAACAAGTGCACCACTAACGCACTATGAGAGGTATCTATGTCTCGGCTGGCGTTTGTGCCCAAGGTATTTGGTTCTGCGATTGTACTGCTGCTTCTGAGTGTCGCGTTGGCGAAGGCTGACAGCAATACATTTTCGGTAGGATGCCTCTCTAATGACTGGGTGTTGCAGGCCGCGGAGGGTATCCAGCCGTTGCAAGCACCCGCGAGAGTGACTGTCTCGCCAGCGGTGATGTGGCCGCCAACTAACGCTTTCAGACGCATGACGATCAGAATGTCGCTGGCCACCGGCTCCACGAAACTCACTATTCCGGTGGATGTCGGTCTGGCTGTGAGCAGTGTCACCCATGATCAAGTCGTCCAGGATGACGCGACCGATGTGGCGTGCGGGACGAAGGCCGGTGAAAACGTCGAGACGGATTGGAGGCCGAAAGACTTTCGTCGTTTAAGGGCACACGGGCGATTACGGTCGGCAAATGATGTGGTTTCGCTCAGAGGCATAAGGCTGCGCAAAGAGCTGTGTACCAAGGTCGGTCCGCGAACTTATCAGATTAGCATTCGGTGCTGCGATAACACTAATTTAGTTTGCGATAGTAGGCCAGAATTATTGAACGTGCTCGTATCGCCGGACGCGCCGCCGCCTGCGACGGTACGCCATTATGAGTATGTCTTTCCCGACGGCAACATTTACGTTTACGATATCGACAACGGATTCAACTTGATCAAGCAGATCAGCGTGCCCACCCTCGTTGGCGTCCGAGGTAGCGTGGCCAGCGCAGCAACCGGGGTGCTTTATCTCAGCTATGGGACGGACGCTGGAAGCGGTGGTTCAATGCTGGCCTACGACCTGCGCTCCGACACGGTATTGTGGCAGCAAACCTATCCGTTCGGCATTGACAGCATGTCCATTACGCCCGACGGCAAGAGGATTTACATGCCCGTTGGAGAGCTGGCACCGGTCGGGATCTGGCAGGTACTGAATGCGGCTAACGGAGCGGTGATTGGTTCAATTGACACGGAAGGTGCCGGGCCCCATAACACGCTTATCAGTAAAAATGGCGCACATGTTTACATGGGACCGAGAGCGAGCAATTACCTCGTCAAGGCAACGACGTCGCCCAACGCTGTGTCGCAGAAAATTGGACCAGTTCTGGATGGTGTACGACCCTTTACGATAAACGCTTCGGAAACACTCGCGTTTATCACCACCTCTCGATTTCTTGGCTTACAAGTGGCTGACGTCGGCAGTGGCAAGATAATCTATACGACACAGGTAGTCGGGTTTCCAACCAGCGGTGGGGTGGGTTCCGCCTTCAGCCATGGAATATCCTTGTCCCCTAACGGTACGGAACTCTACTTGATCGATTCGATTAGCAGCTACGTCCACGTGTTCGATGTTAGCGGCGTGCCCAGTATGCCACCTAAACAGGTCGCCGACATTCCACTTGTGGGACCATTATCCGGTGACGAAGTTGGCTGTGCCTACGACTGCCTGCGAGATGGCTGGTTACATCACAGCCGCGACGGCCGGTACGTGTTCGTAGGCGATTCCGGGGATGTCATCGACACAACATTACGCAAGTCCGTGGCTACCCTGCCGGCCATGGCTAACTCGCGCAAAGAGATCGAGATTGACTTCCAAGATGACGTCCCGGTCTGGGCGATGAACAACCGTAGTTCAATTCCCAATTAGTAACTGGGAACTGTGGATAAGATCAGGGGTCGCTTCTAACTCACCGTGTCAGAACTCCCGGGTCAGGATTTTTGATGTTGCATCGGGTCTGGGCGACGCTGTAACATTCCGAGCAGACCGGCCTTTCTCACTGACACGACGAGCCTTCCTTTAAACTTTGCGACTGCCAGGCGTCTCGCAGCCTCATTACTATTTGCGGCTACTTGAGCGGTCGTTCCATCGTCCAGTTCGACTTCGTAAATCATCGCTGCACCCCCTAATTATCGCAATTCCATGTAAAGCCTTGTCTGACGGTACCGCTCGTGCGGGACCTCCGTTCTATCGTCATCGGCGCCTGACGGCGATCGCTTGGCTTCCATGCCATTCACGCTGCCAATCCAGCCAACCCGGCTCAATCGACGATTCATCAGCGGACTTAAACGCACCCAATGCTTCGAGCGCGTCGGTTATTTCATGAGGTGTCACCCAAAGAAGGCAGTTATAGTGTTCAAATGGACAGGTGCGAGCCAGACACGGACTGCAATCTACCTGGTGATAAATCAAACGTGTCTTTTGCCCAACAGGTCCAATCTCTGCTGGGGTGGTTGACCCGAGAATGCCAATCGTCGGAAGCCCCAAAGCGTCAGCTAAAAGTGTCACGCCGGTATCATTACCAACGAAGCCATCGCATAGCGAAAGCAATGCAGTGAGTTGGCCTATGCTAGTTTCACCGATCATCGCGACTGCGTTTGGTCCTGACTCCTTCACCAATTGTTCGCACCTCTTACGATCCGGTTCCGTGCCCACCAAAACACATCGACCGCTATAGCGTTTTGCGATCCATTGGATCAGCGCAGCGAAACGCGCCGCCGGCCATTCCCTCGTCTTTCCATACGACGCAAACGGTGCGATTGCTATGAGTGGAGGTGCGCGCCCGACACCATGCGCTGTCAGCCATGTGCGCATTTGGGTCCGGTGTTCACTATCTACTTCCAGGATATGATGTTGTGCATGAGTGATCGGCGCTACCCCCAACGTATCGCGTAACATACGATCCCAATAGTTTCCCCCCTCTTTGGAATCTGCATCCGCTGGCGGCGGCGCCCGATGCGTTAACAATAGACCACGTCCGTCCGTGGCATAGCCCGCACGTCGCGGTATTCCGGCAAGGGTCACCCATAACGCCGCGCTGAAAGTTCGCTCAAAGATTATCGCCAGATCGAACTGACGGGCACGGATCGCCTTGATGGTGTTCCGATGACCGCGGTGTGGGCGACCCGAAGGAGCTGCCGTGTGCGGAATCACCTCGTCGATCCAACTCATGCCGTCGAAAAAGCTGGCTAGTTCGGCCGTTACGAGCACAGTGAGTTTGGCTCCCTCGAACGCCAGCCTGACGGCCCGCAAGGCAGGCAAACTACGAATAAGATCACGAAGTGAACCGACCTCCTTCACGAGTACTCGGTTGATGAATCCAAGACTGAAGCGCAGCCGGGGGTCGCGACCGACGCTCCAGCTTTCCAGGGCTATCTCAATAACTGGTTCCGCCCGTCGAAGCGCGACAGTTTGCACCGAAGACCGCTCTGCTCGGCTGTTCGTCGCTTCGTGGGGCACCGAGTATCTGGACCCAGCGATTGAGTGCCGGCGGTTGTGGAAGAAAGCCATCGAAGGTGAATAGCAACGATCGACGTGGAATCGTCTGTGCTTGGTGCTTTGTCCTAAGACATTTGACTCTGTGCGGACTCTTTCGCGATCGCGTTCGCAACGTGAGCTGGACCGCTGTTTCATGCGTTGTCGCGTTGATTCTACACCTGAGCGTCGTTGGCGAAGAATCCGAAATTGACCAATAGAGACTCACCGGGTGTCAAATATTAACTGATCCTTTTCTCGCTCATCGAAAAGGTTGATTCACCAGATTTTACCTAACCAGACCTAAAATCCCATCTGAGCCGGGATTCGAGCAAACTACTGAATTGATTCCGAATGTGGACGAGAAGTCAGATCTTGCGAATTAAATCAGGCTAGCTTCGGTCTCGCAGTCGAGATGGCGGGAGGCTCCTACCTAGCGATCCTCAGCCGATGCGAGCAGCGGCTGCGCAACCTTGGCGAAAAAGAAGTCGAGAGCGCGGCGCGATTCCCGTCGAAGAAGTTAGAGTACGATCCCCCCATCGCGATCACTGACAAGGGCGGCGTAGCGCTTCATGTCCTTCTGCGCTGGCCCCAGCCGCTGGATTCAACGATGCCCTTGCTCAGCAGCTTGGATGATCTGTTTGCTCAAGGGCAAATGTCCGCGATTGCGCGGCAGCGTGCCTCGAACCTGGCAAGGCGCGCTACGAGCCGTCACGGTAAAGGCGCAGCCATATCTATCGCGAGGCCACCGCACAATCGAACACTCCTGGTTCTGACCGACGCTGGATCAAAAGAGGATCCCGGCATGTATTGCTCAAGGCAGAAGGCCGCGGCTGACCGTCCAAGGAAAGGGGTCGCGTCGCCACTGGGATGAAAGTGTCCTCGAGGAAGCTTTGGAACAGGACTCCTGGCATAGGTGGCTGCAAGAGCCCGTGCAGATTCGCCGGGCTAGGGAATCGGTCGGTCGGTTTTGGACGCTCCTCCTCGACCGCCTTCGAAGCGCAGCGGCCATTCGCTGTATGTGACCGCTGTGGACGAATCATCTAAGGGAAAGTGGGCAAGCGATTCTGCGATACGACCGATGACGCCGAGTGCTTCAACAGCCGACGGCCGTTGACCAGCGCCGCTGGCCGACCCGGTCGCGCGACGCGGCAAGAAGGGCTCAAATTTCCTGATCCTCCTGAAGGTTCCCTGCTTGAGTGATCTAATTCCTGCTCTTCAGGGGAATTTACCTGCTCGCTCAATTGGGGAATTGGACGTGAAAGTCCTTGTGCCGGTCTGGGTTTTCAACCATCGAATCCGCTATCAATTCCCCAAATCGCAGAAATTTCCTGTTCTTTCCCTCTTGAGCAGGAATTTTGAGTTCCAGAGAACGGTTCGCAGCAGACTGTGTCATACGCCGAGTCCCTATTTCTGGGGACACTCCATCTAAATTGGTGAAAGACAACGCCAGCGGTGTCATTTGCAATTATGTGGTCGCGGAGAAAGCCACTTTCAGATAGGTGACGTTCAATTCGCGCAAATGAGAAAGGAAAGGCCAATTTTCCGAAATGCGCTCTCCCGTAAATGGGCTATCCACGGCTTCAAAGTTATCGATGTTGAGCTTCGAGAGGCTCGCGATTCCCGCTGATATTATTGGCGGGTTTGGACGTTGCCGCTCCTGGTAAGACGCGGGTGTGCGCGGCGCTGCTCGTTCTGTCAATTCATACGTGCTATCGCACCGCACCCGGCAAAGTTGTAGGGATCCGCAAGCCCGTGAAAATCGTCGAAGAGATGTTGTATCTGGATCGTCATCACGGGGTGCGAGTCTTTCTCTTTCGAGACGACGATTTTTCCCCTGCGGGGCGTACCGGGACGTCGCCGGGCCGACAAACTCGTCGATCGCACATGAGAGCTGCCTTGCGCCACCGATGGCGGGCTTCGCGGTGGCAACGATCCAAGTTTCTTGAGCAGTTCGTGACCTCATCATGTAACAGTTCTGATCGCACTTGATGAGCCTGGGGATGGAGAGTTCGTTCATCTGGGAGGCGGTGGTCGACCTTGCAAATCGACTTGGCTACCTCTGACCGGGAATCGAACTCCAGGCACTCGTCTGATGTTTGCGCTATCAAATTCACGCATACGCGTGGCGAACGAAACGATTGGTAACAGTTAAGAGCCGAATTCCTGTCGAACAGATTTTTCCAGCCTGGGATGCTTCTTCCGTTGAGCCGTTTGAACCGTGAGGCCGCCCTCTCTTGGTAGCAATTCTCCAGGAAACCACCGCTATCATGAGGGAAGGAAGTTCACAGCAGATTATGAAGCGAATCGGTAATGACTTCACACAATGGTAACAATTACCTCGAGAATTTCTATCGTCCTCTTTTCATTTCACGGCTTGGTTGCTTGGCAAGAACCTTGCTCAACCGAGGGCGGCGCTGCACTCTACTCCGAGACTTCGCGAACCGACGATGCGGGATGAATACACGGCATGATGCCAATGGGCGCAAGGCAGAGGTCACAGATTACGCGGACCGCAAACTGCTGGTTGATCGATGTCGGCAAAGCACCCGGACGATCGCTGGTTGCGCAGTATGCGCAACTGCGCCAATGCGCCCTGAATCTTTGTAGCAGCCCGACTGATTTGCCGGCTATCGCGACCCCCCGAATGTTGATTGCTATCCAAGGCACGCAGTTAAACGGCCTCGCGCCTTTCTTCCAAGCCCACATGGCCGCGCTGGTACGCGCGGGTGCAACGCTCTACGTGCGCGGAATTGACGATAGTTCAACGTCACTCGCGCCGGAACCACTTCCATTAGCGTCTGTCCGGGTCGCTCCAAAGCAGGCCGCACGTGCGTATTTGTTTAGCGCGAGTCCGAAGGTTCCCAGGGTGCTGCGACAGGAAATAGCCAACTTCCTGGTCGAGGTCCGTAGTGCCGAAGGGCTCACGTCGAACGCTGAGGTTCAGCTATCCGTGCGTCATATTGATGGCGTCGATCGGGCCGTTATCTTTTCATCTCGGTACGGCAGAGGCGAGGTAATATATGACCTTCATGAGAGTTGGGAGGGATCCGGCGATTCCATTATCGCGCGTCTCGCGGATCCGCTGCGCCGTCCTGCTGAAATTGGCCCACTCATCGCTCTGAACCAGGTGTCGTCAGACGCAGAAGATCAATTGGCGCCGTTCAGTCTGATGATCGACGACCGTCCGACACATTACGACTACTTCAATATCGCCGCACTGAAGTCATTGTTGAACCATTTCGCTGAGACTTGTCCGGGTGCGCATATCGACTTTGCGTGGACACCCGCCTACTCGCACCCACCGCGTGCGTATATTGATGAGATCAAACGCGCCTCGTGCGGGTTCGTATGGCATGGATTGTTCCGCCACGTCGACCATGCTGCGATCGCTGATTCCGAACTGGAGCTCTCTCTCGGCAGACAGGCAGTTGCCGCGATCGAGCGGCGTTTCAGTGTATACCTTCAACCAATCATGGTTTTCCCCTTCGAGCGCCATGTTCCGGCTCAGTTGGCTTTGCTTCAGCGGCATCGATTTCTTGCGACTGTCGAAGTGCCGCGTAGCGTGTCTGCAAATGACCTGTACCCAAGACATCTAAGTTGCTCGCTTCCTTGCCGCCGCGACGAGGAATCTGGTTCTGTCGTGCTCTATCGTCATTCAGCGGCGTCATTGACGCGTGACCGTTTATTGGCGATGGCGACGATAGGTTTGCCTATCATAGCCTTCGCGCATCCAGGCGAACTCGGGTTGAAGCGGTTCGACTCTGTATGGAAACGAAAAAGTCGTTCGTCGCTCTTTGACGAGATACTGAAGTTTGCTCGCTCCAAAGGTCTGCCATCGAAATCGCTTGAAGAAATAGTAGTCGGTGCCGGCCTTTCCAGCGCCCTATCCGCATAGGGAACGTGAGCATATCTGGTAAAGAAGCCATCGATCGCTTTCTGCGTAAAGCAGGGGCGCGCCCCCTCGCCGTCGGCTGGGGGTCGCCTTCGCGGCGTGGACAATATCGTTACCTTACGCTTTCAGTACGAGAGGCGACTGAACTGGCAGTAAACGGGACTTGGCAGCTTCCCGATTTTCAACGCGGATTTGTGTGGAAGCCTTCCCAGGTATGTGCCTTGGCCGACTCGCTATGGCACGGCTATCCGATCGGCCCGCTGCTGGTGTGGTTTAGGCACTGCAGTGAAAAGAACTCGTACGGGATGAACGGGGGTTTCATCGCCGATGGCCTCCATCGCCTGACCTCACTCTGTTTCCTGTTTGGTCGTATGCCCTCCTGGCTAAAGCCTAGCCAAGACGTGACTAGACGATTCGCTGTTTATTTTGACGTGGAAGCCGAAAACGGCCCCAGATTCGTAAGCTCACATCTGCAGAAATCTCGGCCGGGACTGATTCCACTCGAATCCGTCCTCGAACTGAAACCAGAACACAATTGTTATCAAGACAGGGTGCGCCAATTCTCAAGCGAATTGCGCGAACGTGGTTGTTGTCAAGGAATGGAGCTCGAAACGATTGCGGGCAGATTGCACAAAGTCGTGGAGATGGGTGAGCGCGAGTTGCTTGTCACCGCGCTTTACTACGATCGCGATCAAGTGATCGAGATCTTCCAACGCTTGAACAGTCGCGGGATGAAATTTAGGCGACTACTGCTGAAATTTGTCATGCATCGGATATCCAGCTGAAGGTTTATCGGCAAGTCTAACTAGTTCCTGTCCATCAGAGTCTGAGTAGTTTCAAGCCTCACAGGAGTTGTTTCTGTCGCGCTGTTTTTGCTGTCGTGTACGGCGAAAGTCGCGCCGGTGCTGCATGATGGTCAGGTTTTGGGCTGCGCCGCCGTCGACGAATAGCTCGGAGCCAGCGCGCCGTCATAGATTGCACTGACCATCCGATTCAGCATGCGCACGCAGCCACCGATACATACGCCTTCGACACTCTTGGTATCCAGACTTTTGGCATCCAGGGTCATATTGATTGTATATGCATGCAATTACCCCTCGGTCAACTCTCAAGGTCGGCGGGTTTGCTACCGAGTCGATTTTGGGAGCCACGGATCTTAAAGCCTCCAAACTTAATGGGGCAGTCCGTCGGACTTGTCAGCCGTTCTAGCTTCGGAGTTTTTGGGTCATCTCGATGTGGCGGGGCATTCCGATCTGAGTGTAGATCCCTAGGGCTTCATTAAGGAAGGTGTGAGCTTTTTCGCGATCACCCGATGCGGCGCGATCTATTAGCATCATCGCGTGGAAGCGGCGTATCTCGGCCTGCTCGAGGAGATCCGGAAAATAATCTGCCTGGCGCCGTGCGATCTGAAAATGCTCTTCGGCGGCCGTCCAATGATGTGACCCAGCCGCAGCGAGCCCCGCTATAGTCTGTGCGTAGCGAGGGATCGGCCAAGCCACTATCGCTCCGGTGTCAATCAACTCGCGAACAAGCGGGTAAAGCTGTCCGGCTTGCGCTTGCTCTCCGAGCATGGCAAGGCCCTCGACCGCCATCACGAGCATCCACCACGAGCCTCTGATGTTTTCCCGGCCGCTGACCGGCAGCGATGCTCGATGTTTTTCAAGCAATGCCAATGCGCCGTTCCTGTTCCAGGAGTAGGCCATCTGCCGAAATAGAGCTCCCTCCCCGATGCCCTGGATTGAGCTCATCTCGGCGTCGATACTGGACGAGGCGCGAGCATGCGATAGAGCGCCCGCCCAATTGCCGCGAATGAAATCCAACACGCTTAGTTGTACCTCGGATAGAACTGCCCAGAAGGGAAACTTCGCCTTCGCATCGGACTTCGACACCTCCTGGAAACCGGCTTCGAGCTTGACCAGGTTAGGCTCTCTGACAAATTCGAGCCACGTTCGCGTACTCAAGCAAAGCGCGATGGAATAAGCTTGCCCTATCCTGGTTGCCAAAGGCTCAAGCACATCCGCAATACTGATCGCTTCCTTCAAGCGTCCGAGACTCAACAGAGCTTGGTGTAGAACGCGCAGCTGCAGGGCGCGCTGCCAAGGAGGCGCTTCCGACCCACCCAACCGTTCGCTAAGTAGTCCATCTGCGGCGGCTTCTTTCAATCGGAAGAAATGCAAATTTACTATCGACCGAGCACCAAGCACTCGGGCTTTGAGCTTTGGGTCAGACAGTCTGGATGCAACCTCCAGAGCTCCGCGCAGCGCCGCACACGCCGGCTCGTAGCCTGCGGAAGCCGCGCTGGCTTGTCCGAGGACAGCGAGAAGGCGTAGCCGGCTGGCACTGACGTCGGCGCCAAGGTAAGTGAGCCCCCGGCGAGCGGTTTCGACTGCTTCACGGAAACGACCGACCCAGACTAAAGCGTCGGCCAACTCGGCAAAACTGCCGCCGATCATCTCCCGGTCGCCGAGATTGGTGTAAATGTCGAGCACCTCGCGCAGATTGGCGAGTGCCGTATCCCATCGTTCAAGTCCCAACTCCGCCATCGCAAGACTAGCCAACAGTTCCGCCCTCTCTGTCACACTTATCGTTGCTCGACGTGACAGGGCCGACCGGAAGTTCGCTCGGGCTTCGTCGAAGGCGGCGGCCTCCAGCGCGTTCCGCCCCGCAAGCATCAGGCAATCGACCAATTTCCTATCGTCGCCGAATGACCCAGCCTTGGTGAGATGATCAGCCATGTAACCCGCGCCCTCATTGACCGCATCGGGATGGAGGGTGGCGATCGCCTCAGCGACTGCGGCGTGCAATTGCTGTCTGCGGGGACCCGCAATTCCAGCGAGTAGAGTCTGACGCACAAGTTCATGGCTGAAGGTAAAGGGCCTTTCGGGGCCCTCAGCACTCGGAATGATTATTCCCATCTGCTGCGCTTTTTCGATGACGGCAAAGAGCTCGTCAAGGTCGACGCGGCTGATGCTGGTCAGAAGTTGAAAACTGAAACTCCGACCGATCACTGCCGCTGCAGCGAGCACCCGCTTCTCGTTCTCGTCGAGCCGCTCGAGACGACGGCCGATGATCAACCGCAAGTTTTCTGGGACCTCGCTCTCATCGATCGAGATCTCTGTGCGAAATTGCCCAGCCGCGTCAAAGACTTTTCCCTCCTCGACTAGATGTCGATAAACCTCCTCGACAAAGAAAGGATTTCCCTGGCTCTCCTCAAAGATTTGGTTAACAAGACTTTCCGGAGCCTCACGCCTGCTTAGCTCCGCCAGCATCTGTGCGATGTCGTTCTTCGATAGGCCATCCAGCTTTATCGGACGGACACCAAGCCGAATTAGCTCTTCCAGAGTCCTGACGAATGCTCGGTTGTCGGCCAAATATCCCTCGCGATAAGTCCCGATGATCACGATCGGAAGTTGACTGATGCGATTGGCCAGGTAGTTCAAAAGCGCGAGCGAGGACTCGTCGGCCCAATGGAGATCATCCAGGATGTACAGATACGAACGCGTCTGGGCCGCGCGGCCCAGCGCCTCGGAAACGCTCTGAAAGAGATAGCGGCGCCTTTGCGTTGGCGGCAGTTCCGGCGGTCGCGGGATATCCGGGAAAACTCGGCGAAGGCTTGGAGCAATCTGCGCCAGTTCGGGTGCGTTGTCGCTCATCCGGGAGCGGAAATCGTCGAGGCTCGTCGCCTGCGCTAGATTACTTTCAATGATCTCGACGAATGGTAAATAAGGGAACGGCTCGTCCCGTTCGTAGCAGTGCCCGACCCAGCAACTGAAGCCCACGCGCGACGCGTACTCGGCCACCTCCATTGCCAACCGAGTTTTGCCCGCGCCGGGTGCGCCCTCGAGCATTACGAGCGAGCCATGGCCGTTGAGCGCATGATCGATCGCTCCGTGAATCGCGCGCCGTTCGATTTTCCGGCCTACAAACGCGGTCCGTTCCGCGACAGGAAATGGAGAAATTCCGAGCGCTACTAGCGGCTCTTTCTGACGACCAGAAAGCACATGCACGTGATCGCCAGTAGTGGCCGGCGGCTGCGGTGAATCGATGAGCGTTGCAGCGAATTCCCATGCGATCGGGAAATCAGGGTCAGGCTGGTAGGAGCAGAAGGTGCCGGTCCGGACACAGTGCGAGAGGGCATCCCCCAAGGTCGCGTCGTTATCTGCGATCCTTTCAAGCACAGCTCTGATAGTCTTGGTGACAGTCTGTCGGGCGCGCTCTGAAGCTGATGCGGCCCGGCGGTTGCGTCCGCCGAGTCCCACAGCGCGCGATAACTCACGCGTCAGCGCATCGATCTCCGCCTCCGCCTGCTCGGCGCGCTCGACGTTTCCGAGCTCGTTCGCTTCCTCAAGTTCCTCTCGCAGGTCAGCGAGCCGGCGTCGATAGGCGACCTTGGCTTGCTCGTCGAGCATGTCGCCCGCGTCACCGAGACTAGCGACATGGATTCCAGCCCTTTCGAGATCCTCGCCTCCGCGAGGCAGCCCGAGCGTCTTCTGTTCGCTTTCGTCTTGATCGCGCTGGCTCGCAAATCCGCCGACAAGATCCAGCACGTGAAACTCGACCGACGGATAACGGAGCAGATGGGCTAGGTATCCAAGTCCCTTACTGTCCTTGAGGCGAAACGTGCGTCGGTCATAGCCGACAGTCCAGAACTCGCCCTCTTTACGGAGCAGCCCGCGTCGCGAATCGCGCGCGCTCGGCGCAGAGCCGTCGGTGCGAGTCGAGTCGAATCGAGTGCTTCGCTCCCCAGCTGTCATCGGATTGTCTAAGGCGCTCGCGGCGCAACTTTATGCTGACCCAGTGCTCACAAAATCGTAGCACCTGTCGCGACCTCAGCCCAACCCCGGTTGTGCGGTCGTTTTTCACACCACACCGGCTTTGTCTTCACGCCTAATAAGTGGTCGAAGCGGAGACGCGCACACCGGACACGACGTGCGTTATCCAGTTGAAACTCGGGAGTGAGTCGATGACAAACACCAATCACATGGAGTTCACGAAGATATCAGGCACCGATCTTACTGTGTCGCGGATCGCCTTAGGGACCTGGGCGATCGGCGGATGGATGTGGGGCGGTTCCGACGAAGCGCAGTCGATCAAAACGATCCACGCCGCGATTGAGCGCGAGATCACGCTTATCGATACCGCTCCGGTTTACGGGTTTGGCCGCTCGGAGGAAATCGTGGGCAAAGCGCTGGACGACGGCGGATTGAGAAATCGCGTCACGATCGCCACCAAGGCCGGTTTGGACTGGCGGGATGGGCAACCGTTCCGCAACGCCAGCCGCGAACGGATATTCGCTGAGGTGGAGCACTCGCTGCGCCGGCTGCGCACAGACTACATCGACGTCTACCAGGTTCATTGGCCCGACCCGCTGACGCCCGTCGACGATTGCGCCGAGGCGATGCTCGCCCTGTATCGACAGGGCAAGATTCGCGCGATCGGCGTGAGCAATTTTTCACGCGAGCAAATGCGTGAGTTTCGCGAGGTTGCGCCAATTCATACCGTGCAGCCCCCATACAATCTCTTCGAGCGCGAGGCGGATAAGGAAGTGCTGCCGTACTGCTTATGGCACGGAATCGCGACGTTCGTATACGGACCGATCTGTCGTGGGCTACTAAGCGGCCGAATGAAACCCGACACGCACTTTGATGGTGACGATCAGCGCAACACCGATCCCAAATTCCTGCCACCACGCTACGGCCAATACCTTCGTGCCGTAAAAGCGCTGGATAACTTTGCCCGTGACAACTTCGGCAAGCATGCGATGCACCTGGCGTTGCGATGGGTGCTCGATCAGCCCGGCGTGAGTGTCGCATTGATGGGCGCGCGCCGTCCGGCGCAGCTCGATCCCCTCAGCGAGGTCATGGGCTGGAGGTTGAGCAATGATGCGATCACGGAAATCGATCGAATCGTTCACGCCAATGTCACGGACCCGGTTGGACCCGAATTTATGGCGCCGCCCACCCGTCCACGTCCCTCGACGCAGAACGCGCAAGAAGCTCATCTGTGACTGATGCTCAAGGCTAAGGAGAATTGCCGTGAACACTCGCAATTCAGTGATCGGTTTTATTGGCTTGGGCGCGATGGGATCGCGGATGGCCCAGCGACTAATCGCCGCGGACTTTAAGGTCCTGGTCTTCGATCGCACCGAGAGAAGATGAAGACGCTATCCGCGTCCGGAGCCGCTGTGGCGCCAAGCGCGCGAACGCTCGCGATGGAGTCGGACGTGATCATGTCGTGCCTGTCAAATGACGACGCGGTCCGAGAAGTCTACGAGGGCGACGATGGCGTAATTTCGTCGGCTGCTCCGGGCAGCATCGTAATCGAGATGAGCACCGTTTCGCCCGAAACGTCGCGCAAGCTGTGGAGAATCGGCAGGGCACGCGACGTCGAAGTGCTCGATGTCGCAATCTCCGGAGGCCCTCCTCTTGCGGAAAACGGAACGCTAACGCTCCTGGGCGGCGGCGACGAAAATGCCTTTGCCGACTGCGCGCCGATTTTCAACGCCCTCGCCAAGCAGCACTTCCGGCTGGGACCCAGCGGCAGCGGCACCGCCATGAAACTGGTCGTCAACGCCGTAATGGGCGTGAGCATGCAGGCTCTCGCAGAGGCGATTGCGTTGGGGGAGAAGTTGGGACTCCCGCGTCAATGCCTGCTGAACGTGCTGTCGCAGACCGCGGTGGTTGCGCCCGCTCAGCAAAATAAGCTGCTTCGCGCCGCAGCGAACGATTATTCGCCGCAGTTCCCCATGGCTCTTATGAACAAGGACTTCCGCTTGGTTCTGGAGCAGGCTGCGGCGACGGGGGTGCCGATGCCGGCTACCGCAGCCGCCTACCAAATGAACGTGGCTCGAGCAGCACGGCAACCGGCCGAAGACTACTCCAGCGTGATCGTTGAGATGCAAGAGCTGTCATCAGGGGACGGGGGAACTCGTTGATCCGTGTTCAAAGACATCAATCGGTCGTTAAAAGACTGCAAAACTTAGCTTACGGATTTGAGACACCAAAAAAGGAGAAACAGCAATGAATACCAATTACGCAACCCAGATGAGACACCGTCCGGATGTGGCGAGCGATATCGGTGGCGAGTCCCTAGTGGCAATATCGGGAGCACTCCGTAAACTACTCGCCGATGTGTTCGCACTCTAATTGAAGACGAAGAACTTCCATTGGCACATGACCGGTCCGCACTTTCGTGACTACCACCTGCTTCTGGACGATCAAGCGGCGCAAGTCTTCGCGATGACGGATGTGATTGCCGAGCGAGCGCGCAAGCTTGGCGGAACCACTATCCGATCTATCAGCGATATCTCGCGGCATCAGCGATTAGCGGACAACAACGCCGAATTCGTAGCGCCGCGTGACATGTTGGTTGAGCTACGGAGCGACAACCAGGAACTGACGCGAAGCCTGCGCACTGCACACGAGCTTTGCGAGCGGAGCGACGATTTCGCTACCGCTAGCCTGATTGAGAACTGGATCGACGAGACCGAGCGGCGAACCTGGTTCTTGTCTGAGGTCATCGCCGAAAGCTAGTCGCTGGCCGAAACGAGTTAGGCATGTCCAAGTCTCTCGGGCAGGCCGCTTTGTTTATACAAAGCGCCCTGCCCGAATCCGCAGTCGCGGCGACGGCACCAATGGCTCGGTCCTCGACCAGAGGACATCCAATGCTTATGGCGGTGTTGACGAAGCCCGAAATAGCGGGAAGAAGGGCTCAAAGAGTTGGCGCGTTAACGGGCGATCTCTTGGATCTATCGCTGCCCAGCCGCGACGCTTCCATAGCCTTCAGACCGAAACCGCCGCTTCCGGAACGCCAAAGATATTTTGGCTCCCCTGCTAAGTCCCCGCCCTGACAGTCAAAACCGCACAAAGTTGTGCGGTCCATCTTCACGCCTCCAGATTAGTTTCCGAGCAAATTCGAATCCGCGAGGAATTCAGTGATTTGCGGCTCATAGATAGCGATTTTCGATTTACCGATCAGCGGCGGGAGATCGAAGAGATGGCGGAATTGAGGATTCCGCTCAATACATCGGAAGGGGTACATCCAAAAAATGAAAGCAATATCGCAAATTCTTAAGAGCTCTCCGCGAAGTTTCACCCGCCTCACATCGCTGGCCACAGTGTGCCTCGCGGCGGCGGTACTCGTTACTGTTCGACCGGCCTTGGCACAGACCGACGAAGGATTCCTACCGGCGGGGTCAATCGAACATTTCGGAATCCCGCTGACTGCTAATCTGGACGACCCATGGACCGTCACCCCCCACTCACTCGCCGACCCGGCTCTGTCGCCTGCGCCTAAGGAAGCGGTGGAACCACCGCTGCCGCAAATGAACGGAACGTTCATGCCCAGAGTGAATGGAGGTCAGGTTGAGCCGTGAGACGATCCTCAAATTCCCTATCTTCAGCCAATGGTGGTATCGCGTCCCAATTGGCATGCCTGGACTCCCTTATCCCTATCCTTGAAAAATTCAAGGCTGGAATCATCACAACTCGCAATGAACGCGATCGGCCGGAGTCTCTCTAATCTGCTGACTACGCCCACTGGTTGTGCGGTGAGTTTTCACGCCCCCTGATCGAGGCAAAGATTTCCCATGATGGCATTGGTTAAATTGGCACTTCGGCGCCCGCTCTCGGTCGCGGTGATGGCGCTGCTCATGCTGGTGATGGGCGTTCTCTCGTTCACATTGATGAACGTCGATATATTCCCCTCGATCAATCTGCCGGTAGTGATGGTTGTCTGGAGTTATCCGGGACTCAATGCCATCGACACCGAACGACGGCTGGTGATCATCAGCGAGCGAGCCTACTCGACGACCGTTGACGGCATCGATCACATCGAGTCCGAATCGATGCTGGGGATCGGCATCCTCAAAGTTTACTTCCAACCTGGTACTGACATCGGCGCGGCAATTGCACAAATCAATGCGGTTTCCGAAACAATCCTGCGCCAGGCCCCCAACGGCACCACGCCGCCGAATATTATTTCTTACAACGCCACCAACGTTCCGGTGGCGCAATTGAATATCTATAGCGATACGCTCTCCGAACAGCAGCTCTTTGACTATGGCCTGAACTTCATTCGTCTGCAGCTTTTCACGATACCGGGATTCTCGTCGCCCGCCCCGATCGGTGGTGTTCAACGTGCGATCGTCGTCAACCTCGATCCCAAGCAGCTGTACGCGAACGGCCTGTCTCCTGTGGATATCGGAAATGCGCTGGCTACCACAAACGTGGTCATCCCTTCCGGCACCGCCCGCATGGGCAATTACGAGTACGACGTCGATCTGAACATGAGTCCGCACAAGGTGGCCGACTTCAATCACCTGCCGGTTAAGGTGGTCAACGGTATCCCGGTTTTTCTGGGCGATGTTGCGCCGGTGAGCGATACCCATCAACCGCAAAGCAATGTCGTGCGCATTGATGGGCGGCCGGCAACCTTCTTGCTGGTCATCAAGCATGCCGCCGCGTCGACCTTGGCGGTGGTCGATGCGGTGCGAGCGCGTATTCCGGATATTCTCGCGGTTGCCCCAAAGGGCCTCAAGGTGGCAATGACCTTTGATCAATCCACCTTCGTGCGCGCATCGCTGTGGGAGGTCGTGCGCGAGGCGGCAATCGCGGCCACCCTGGTGGCGTTGATGGTGCTGGTGTTCATTGGTTCGCCGCGCAGCATGTTGATCGTAATCGCGTCGATTCCGCTCTCGATTTTGACCTCGATCGCGTGCCTGAAGCTTGTGGGGCAGACGATCAACACGATGACGCTGGGTGGGATCGCACTCGCCGTCGGGATGCTCGTGGACGACGCGACCGTGGAGATTGAAAACATCCATCGCAACCACGCAATGAACAAGCCGTTGCTCGTCGCGATTCTGGACGGCGCATCGCAGATTGCCACTCCGACACTCGTCGGGACGCTTGCCATCTGCATCGTGTTTTTCCCGGTGGTGTTGTTGGATGGCGTAGCACGCTTTCTGTTCACCCCGCTCGCTCTCGCGGTGGTCTTCGCGATGCTAACCTCGTACCTGCTGTCGCGCACGCTGGTGCCGACGATGGCCGCCTACCTCTTGCCCGAAAATCATGAGGAGAAACATGGCGCCGGCCTCTGGAGCCGTTTTCTGGGCTCGTTTGAAGGCACTTTCGAGCGACTGCGACAACGCTATATAGCCGGCCTCACTGTTTTCATTTCGCATCGAACGCTCTCGCTTTCATGTGTGGCTCTTCTGATCGTCGGGACGCTGCCACTGCTATTGGTGACCGGAGAGGATTTCTTTCCTACCGTTGACGCGGGTCTGATGAAGCTGCATGTGCGCGCGCCAAGTGGAACGCGAATCGAACGAACCACCTTATTGGTCGATGAAATCGAGCGCTCCATCAGGCAAATAATTCCCGCGGACGAGCTCCAGCAAATCAGCGACGATATCGATTTGCCGCAGCCTTACGCGATCGCGTTCTTTCCCAGCGACAATCTCGGCCCGCAGGACGGCGAGATCATGATCCAGCTTACGGCAAAGCACCATCCGACGGCGATGTACCAACAGCGCATTCGCGACATGATGGCGGCGAAGTTTCCCAACGTTGAAGGCTACTTCATGGCGGCCGACATGGTGAACGAGGTCCTGAACTTTGGGCTCTCGGCCGCGATCGACGCGCAGATTTCCGGCAACGATCTCAACTCCGATTACGAAATCGCGTCGCGCCTCGCCTCAAAGGTGTCGATGATTCCAGGGGTTACGGACCTGCGAATTGCGGAACCCCTGGATTACCCGTCTTTCAAGATCGAAGTGGATCGCGCTAAAGCACTCGAACTCGGTGTAACCGAGCAGCAGGTCGCGTCCGGACTGCTTTCGTCACTGAGCGGAAATAGTCTGATCTCACCCAACTATTGGCTCGACCCGGCCAACGGCGTCAACTATAACGTCGTAACCCAAACGCCTATTCAGCTTACTCACTCGGTTGACCAGATAGCCAATACGCCGCTCACCAACGGGGCCGCGGCGCAGACCGGCACGGCGGTGCAGTTCCTCGGAAACGTCGCCACGATTCATCACGGGATCGATCCCGCGGTCGTCGCGCACTACACCGTGCAACGCGTGATCGACGTGGATTGTGGCGTCAGTGGGCGCGATCTCGGCGGAACCACTAACGCGGTGCAGAAAGCGATCAACAGTCTCGGTCAATTGCCCGCCGGCACTAAGATCGTGATTCGCGGTCAGAGCCAGGCGATGCGCCAGTCGTTCGTGACAATGGGCGCGGGTCTGATCCTCGCGATCATCCTGGTCTATCTTCTGATGGTCGCGAATTTTCAGTCCTGGTTCGAACCCTTCATCATAATAATGGCGGTTCCTGGCGCTCTCGCGGGCGTGGTCTGGATGCTGGTGCTGACCGCCACAACGATCAACGTCGAATCTCTGATGGGCGCGATCATGGCTGTCGGCGTGGGCGTCGCCAACGGCAACCTGCTGATCACCTTCGCCAATGAGATGCGCGAAGAGGGGAGGGGACCGGTCGAGGCGGCGATCGAGGCAGGCCATGTTCGTTTCAGGCCGATCGTGATGACAGCGCTCGCGATGATCTTGGGCATGCTGCCGATGGCGCTTGCGCTCGGCACTGGGGCTGAACAGAACGCCCCGCTCGGCCGCGCGGTCATCGGCGGACTTTTCGCGGCGACATTGATGACACTTTTCGTGGTGCCTGCGGTCTACTCGATCTTCAGTCGAACATTGATTGGCAAACACGAGCGCGATGCGCGCATAGCCGCCATCCGCCTGCCCGGAGCCTAAGCAAACGGAGGTTACGAACGTGGAATCTGGAATAGACAACAGCAGCAAACGTCACCCCTCCAACTGGCGGTTGCTAGCTGCGTGGATCGTTGTTCTGCTCTGCGTGTTCGGTGCGTCAGCAGGACTCGTGATGGCTCGGCAAATCCGGCTCCAGCACCAGACGGCCGATCTGCAGCAGGCCGTCGCTCGCGGACCGCATGTGCTGGTCATGCGACTTGCCGATAGCAGGTCGTCGCAAACGATCGCGATTCCGGCCAGCGTTCACGGCTACATTGAAACTCCAGTGTACGCAAAGGTTGCTGGCTACATGAAAACGATCAACGTTGACAAGGGCGATCACGTCAAGGCGGGCCAGGTTATAGCAGTCATCGAATCTCCAGAAACCGACAAGCAGGTTTCCGATGCTCGTTCTTATTACTGGCTCCAGGCTGTGACCGATCGCCGCTATCAGGAGCTCGTTCGCAAGGAGGTTATTCCGCAGCAAACGGCGGACGATTCGCACGCCACGATGTTGCAAGCCAAAGCGTCGTACGAACAACAACTCGCCCTCCAACAGTATGAAATAGTGCGAGCGCCGTTCGACGGCATAGTAACTGCGCGCTATGTTGATCCCGGAGCTTTGATTCCGCAATCGACCACGCCGACCTCGATTACAACCAATGCGCCAATCGTCGCGCTGGCGACTATGGCGCCGCTGAGAATCTATGCCTATGTTCCGCAAAGCCTTTCGCCGTTCATCAAAGACGGCGATCCCGCAAATATAACGGTGTCCGAGTTTCCAAATCGCGATTACCCGGGCACAGTGACCCGGCATCCTGAGGCTCTCGATCAGACCACGCGCACGATGCTGGTCGAGGTCGATCTGCCAAATCAGGATCGGTCGCTTTATCCTGGGATGTACGCCGATATGAGGATGACCACGAAGGTCGCCTCTAAGGGCATTACGGTACCTGATGATGCCCTTATCTTCCGTGATAACAACGTCTATTTGCCGGTGGTGCGCGACGAGCGTCTCAGCCTGGTCGAGGTAACACTCGGACACGACAATGGCTATCGGGTCGAGGTGAGCGGCGATCTACTAGCTGGCGAGATGATAGCTATAAATGTCGGCCAGGCAGCGCGCGACGGGGAACCCGTTCAACCAGTTGCGGCAAGTGAAGAAATCCCTAACCCGACTACTAGGGGGTCAATCAGAGCCGATTGAATCGGCGAGATTGGGAGCGTCGCTTCCTGTGGGCGGCGCGAGCGGCACTGGATGGTACTCTTATCGATCGCCGGTGCGATGGCCCGACCTTCCAGAGATTTCTCGCGCAGGATCTTCGCCAACTCAACCGCGCCGCTTTGGCTCGCGCGCCATCCACTAAGTGGCAGCGGGCACTGCGGATCGCCGCTTAGTCCGTTCTCTTCGCAGCACAACATCCATAGGCGCCAAGCCGCTCGCATACTGCCGCTCTCGCGCCGACGGAAACCCATTCATCGTCATTTCACCTCCAGTGGCGAGGCCGGAAGCTTCGGGTTCTAATCGCGCAGGAGCGAAATCTACTTAGCGCAACTTTGGAAGAAGGGGAACCATTGAAGCTGATCGTGGCTGGGGAGCCGCATGAACTTCCACGTGACCCATCGCTGCGCGTCGTTATTCAGAGCCGTCAAATCAAGCCACTCCTACCGTGAGTTCGTGCTGGTAATGCTCTTACTCTGCCGGTTAGACACCAGTGGACGGACTGCCAGAGGGTGTAACTCTGAAGATATTCGCGAGGCGGGGCGTCGCGCGGTACTCGTCGTCGTCGACGACCATTCCGGCCGGCAGCCATCGAACGCATTTGATATCCATATTCCGAGAGTTCTGATTTCGCCGCGCCGTTACTCGTCTGAAGTACGAGCTAATCGAACTCTCCAACGAGTGGCAGGTCGCGGGAGAATTGAAGAAATTCGAACACCCGGACACGGGCGCGGCGCGATTGTGCGAGGTTCGGCGAACGCCTCACGAAGCCATTGTTACAAAAAAGTGATCATCCATTCTGTGCTTGACTTCGCCGCTGATTTTACGGTATTCGCCTAGCATTCGTCGAAGAGTGAGGTTCCCGACCAGGAAGGCCGGAATGGACCTTACGACTCGACGATTAAGTGCGCGAGACGGATCAAAAGGGGTGGATCCACTCAGCTAGTACAGTTCCGATCATCCAGGCGGCAATAGGTGCGCTATTTCGTATTCGATAGTGCGGCTAACCCACGTTTTTGAGCTAAGCGTGAGTGCGGCCTTTAGACCTGCGGGTCTCTAGCCGGAGAAACGTTCGTGGCGGGTTGGTTGGCGCGCAGGTGATCGCGAGATTGCCCATGGTGCGCGGACGACCACAACTCTAGCTTAACTTGAGCTCCGGGGGAGGGAGGATTGAGTCATGGCGGCGTTCACTTATCCTGGTGTTTACATAGAGGAAATCTCGAGTGGCGTTCACACGATTACCGGTGTTGCCACCTCGATTGCGGCGTTCGTTGGATGGGCGAACACGGGGCCGACTGACCATGCGGTGCTGGTCCAAAGCTGGAGCGATTTTGAAAACCAATTTGGCGGCTTGACCAACAGCAGCGGGACGCCTAACTACCTAGGCTATACCGTCAATCAGTTCTTCGGTAATGGCGGCAGCCAAACGTATATCGTTCGATTGGTCGCTAATGCAGCTGTCAAGGCCGCCCACGCGAGCGACACGCTGGCGGTAGCAGCGAGCGTACCTATTCCGGATGGCGGTGGAACCGCCTTTACCGCGACCGCCATTGACGAAGGCCAGTGGGCGAATAACGTCTATGGTATTCGAATTGTAGTTAATCCGATCGACGCGACGCGCTTTTCATTGCTCGTCGTGTACACTCCGGCCGGTGGCCAGGAGACAACCGTCGAGAGCTTTCTTAATCTCTCAATTGATCCAGCGGACACGCAGGGCCGGAGCATCCTTAGCGTAGTCAACGACCCTGGCACTGGCTCTCAAATCATCCGAATCAGTGGTGTAGGCACCAATCAACCGGCGCCGAACCCGTTGACTATACCTCCAACTGTCGGCCCTTATGTGCTACTGGGCGGACTGGATGGTACGGTACTCCTTCCTGGTGCCTCTGATTTCCATACTGCCCTTAACTCCGACGGGACCGGCACCGGAGGGGTTCATCTTCTTGACACGGTTTCGATCTTCAATCTGCTATGCGTGCCCGGTGAAACCAATTCAACTGTAATTGGTAACTTGCAAGGGTATTGCCACGCACAACGGGCGTTTTACATTGTTGATTCGGCGTCCAATGACACCTTTACCTCCGTGCAGAGTAAGCTTGCCGGAATCACCGGTGTTAACGCTATCAACTCAGCCTTTTACTTTCCGTGGCTCGACGCGCCGGATCCACTACAACAAGGCCGTTTGAACGTTTTTCCACCTTGTGGCTTCGTAGCTGGCCTTTACGCCGCCACAGACGCATCGCGAGGAGTATGGAAGGCGCCGGCGGGAATTGACGCTAGCCTTACTGGCGAAGCCGGACCCAGCGTGCCACTAACCGATCTTCAAAATGGCACTTTGAACGTCCAGGCGATTAACTGTATCCGGCATTTTCCTGTCTATGGAGACGTGATTTGGGGCGCGCGGACATTACGCGGAAACGATCAGCTGGCCTCCGAGTGGAAATACGTTCCGATCCGGCGCCTGGCGTTGTTTCTCGAATCGAGTTTGTACAACGGTACGCAATGGGTCGTGTTCGAGCCCAACGATGAGCGCTTATGGAGCCAGATCCGCCTTAATGTAGGTGCCTTCATGCAGGGACTGTTCCTCCAGGGAGCCTTTCAAGGTACCACTCCTCAACAGGCCTATTTCGTGAAATGCGACGGGGAGAACAATCCTCAGTCCAGTATCGACCAAGGGATCGTAAACATATTGGTCGGCTTTGCTCCGCTGTATCCCGCCGAATTTGTCGTTATCCAGATCCAACAGATGGCGGGTCAAGTCTGAAACTTCGGGAGAAATTGCAATGGCTCAATTTCCGGTCAATCCGCACCGCTTGGATCCCTACAAGAATTTCAAATTCCGCGTGAAGTGGGATGGTAAGTACGTCGCGGGGGTCAGCAAAGTAGGTAGTTTGAAACGTTCCACCGAGGTTGTCGAGCACCGCGAAGGTGGCGACCCGTCAACCTCGCATAAATCGCCCGGGCGTAACAAGTTTGAAGCTATCACGCTTGAGCGAGGCTTAACCCAGGACCTCAACTTCCACGACTGGGCCGGTTTGGTCTGGAACTTCGGCGCGGCCCTGGGAGCCGAAGTGTCGCTCGCCAATTTCCGCAAGAACCTCTACCTCGAGGTCTACAACGAAGCCGGGCAATTGGTCATCGCTTATAAGATCTTTCGTTGCTGGGTCTCAGAGTATCAGGCCTTGCCGGACCTGGACGCGAACGCGAACGCTATTGCCATCGAGCATATCAAGCTGGAGAACGAGGGCTGGGAACGCGATACCAGTGTCACCGAGGCGCAAGAACCCACTCTAAGCAGCGTGGCCACCTGATGCGGTCGCTTTCGGATTCTGACCTTCTGCATTTGTGGGAAGGAGGTATGGGTCGTCATCCCCTCGATCGAGCGTTGTTGGCGCTCGGCGCGGCATTTCCTGAGATGCCTTATGAACGCCTGGCCGAATGGCCGTTGGGTCGCCGCAATGAGGCGTTGGTCGACCTGCGTTGTAGTTGCTTCGGGAGGAAAATGGCCGGTTGGGTCTCATGCGCGTCTTGCGGAGAAAAGCTGGAGTTCGATCTCGATGGCGGGGCACTCATCGAGGTTGCAACGAAAGCGGATGGAAGAAGTTCTTATACCAATAGTCGAGACGGATTGATTGTGTTCAATCAACGGAGCTATCGCCTTCCTACCAGCCGTGACCTGACCAAGGCGGCGCATGAGACTGATCCGCGCCGGGCGGCGATATGCATAGCGGAAAATTGTCGTTTGGCGCCGTCATCTTCCACTGAGAATGAGGCAAACAGTGCGAACGTTCCGTCTTTCGAGTCATGGGCGGACGAGGAGCTCGATGAAATTGGCGAGCTGATGGCTCTGGCGGATCCACTGGCCGAAACCCGACTGGCATTGCATTGCCCCAGATGTCAAAGCGACTGGCAAGAGTCGCTCGATGTCGCGGCGTTTCTATGGGCCGAAATCGAAGCGCACGCGCGCCGCCTGCTCTTGGAAATAAATACCTTGGCCGCGGCCTACGGCTGGTCCGAGGCGGAGATTTTGTCCTTAAGCGAATTTCGACGCGCGCGCTACGTCGAGATGGTGCAATCTTGAGCGGTTACCTTCAGCGGATGGCTTTGAGCGTCCTGAAACCCGAAGCTGCGATTCACCCGGTGGTCGGATCGATCTTCTCTGCTCCGAAACCGCCGGATTCCTTCGAATCGTTCGCCGAGGTAGAAAACCTCGCGACTGGCGACCGCCGCGAATTCCTTCGCGACGCTTTATCCACCACCGCGAATTCCTCGCCATCGATGAGTGGTGCGCGTTTAGTACCGCGCGACACCGAAGAGACGCAGCCTGCCAGTCCGGCCGCCACCATCACCTCAGGTGTTGTTCCCGCCGATCTATTCTTGCGCCATCCCGATACTGTGCGGTCGGCTTCCGTCAAGCCCGACGGGCTTGTGCCGGATAGTAGCCGCGCCAATTTATCGGAAAAGGTCCCCGCGCATGACGCGAATCCCGTGAGGCGCAAGTTCACGCCCTTCATGCCTGCGGTTCTCACGCAGAGCCCGCAGCCAGTTACTATGCGATCAGCGTCGAAGCCAAGCGACGACGCCACTCAGTCATTCGGCTCGCGATCGCGCGCGAGCGACGACATTGAAATTCACATCGGCCGTATCGAGGTTGCCGCGATCCAAGCGCCGTCGATTCGTCCGGCGCCGGCCAAGACCCCGCGTCGCGCCGCCTCGCTCGACGAGTACCTGAAACGCCGCGATGGCATCACGTCATGAGCAACGCGATGGCCATCTCAGGCGTTACCGCCGTGCTCGAGTACCTGCTGAATAACGTTTACTCGGGCGCGAAATTGGGCATCGTGTCCGTTTCGGCCGTAGCGCCTGACCTGATCAAGAGCGGTTCCCCGAGCGGATCCGATACGCCATTGCAAGTGAACCTTTTCTTGCATCAGGTGACCTACAATGCCGCGTGGCGCAACTCGGGACAGCCCGCAGTGGCCGCCGACGGCAAGACCCGGTTGGGAAATCCGCCGCTTGCGCTCGATCTCCACTACCTCCTGACGGCTTACGGCTCCGAGGATTGTGAAGCCGAAGCGCTACTCGGTTTTGCGATCCAGTTTATGCACGAGACTCCCATGATTCCGCGCAGCCAGATCGCGCTCGGCCTGAACAGCTTGCCCGGCGCCAACCCGGTCTCGGGTCTCCTTGCTACTTCGGGCCTCGCCGATCAGTTCGAGATGTTGAAGATCACGCCGGCGACGCTTGGCCGCGAGGAATTGGCCTGGCTCTGGACGGCTCTGAAGGCCGACTATCGCCCGACGTTTCCGTTCCTGGTTTCCGTGGTCTTGATCGAGCCGCAATTTGCTACGACCGATGGATTGCCCGTCTTGAGCCGCAATATCACCGCGCAGACTGGGCCAACGCCGCAATTGATTGAGGCTATGCCGCCTACTGGTCAGGCCGCGGCCACCACCGGGGATATAGTCACCGTGAGCGGCAAGTCGCTCTCCGGCGCCAACCGGGTGGCGCTCGTCCAGCAGCATCTGGGTATCCAATACAATCCATTTCCACCTTTGACCGTCACTGGTACTACCGCTTCTTTTGCGATCCCGAGCGATCCCACGAACTTGCCCGCGGGTCTGTACAGCCTCGTGATGCAGTTCGTTGATACCAGCGGCCGCGTCGTTCAAAGCACCAATTCGGTACCGCTTTCGATAGCGCCGACGCTCTCGGCTCCGACGGTCGTCCCGAACACCAGCGGCTTTCTGATCACAATCCACAGCGCTCCTGAGGTGCTGCCGAGTCAAAGCGCCTCACTCGCCCTTGGTGCGATGGCCGTGCCCGCCCAAATCTTCGACGTGAAGACGGCGGTACTCTCGTTTCAATTCCCCTCGACGCTCACCAGCGGACAGCACCTCGCACGCCTTCGTATCGACGGAGTAGAGAGCCCCGTGAGCGTCAATTGGGCGGCTGTTCCACCCGCGTTTACGGGACCTTGGGTGACCGTATGACCGCGGCCAAATCCAAAACGAATATTTCCTGGACGGAAGCCAATCAAAATTATTTAGTCGCCGAATTCGCGTGGCTCAAAAGTCTGCTTCGCGCCGACGGCAAACCCACTGCGGCGGCGGCCAAAAAAATGCGCCTCGCTATCGACCCGCCAGCTGCCAGTGACCGACTGACTGAGCTGTTCAAGTTGAGCGAGTTCGAGCGCGGCATCCTGCTGCTCTGTGCCGGCGTCGAGATGGATTCTGAGCTGGCGGGTCTCTGCGCCGAGGCTCATGGACATCTGCCGCGGGCCAGCTTCGGCCTGGCGCTGTCCGTTCTTTCAGACCCACACTGGAGCGCACTGAGCAGTGCTCGTCCGCTGCGGCATTTCCGCATGATCGAGATCGATGGAACCGCGGGGCTGACTTCCGCGCCGCTGCGCCTCGACGAGCGTATCCTCCATTTCCTTGCCGGCGTCGACGCGATCGACTCGCGCCTACAAGCCTTTCTACAACCGGGGCAATCTCCCGATTGGATCGCTGACAATCAGAAGGTCATCGCAGAACAAGTAGCAGCTGTCTTCGAAGCTAATCCGCATCGTCCACCAGTGGTGCATTTTTGCGGCGACGATCTTCAGGGCCAGGAGGATGCGGCGTCCTTCGCGGCTCGTCAGATGGGCTGGCGATTGTTAACGCTCTACGCCGAAGACCTGCCTACAGTCGGCCCGGATTTGAACCTTCTGACGACTTTGTGGGAGCGCGAGTCGCGCCTGCTGCCGGGCGCGCTCTTCATACGTTCCGCGGCGAATGGACTTTCGGCTGCTGCCCGTCATTTGGCCGAACGCGCTCCCGGCCCATTGTTCATCGCCTGCCGCGAACCGCTTCGCCTGAACCATCCGGTGATTCGATTCGACCTCGACAAGCCTCCCCCGGCCGAGCAAAAGCGCCTGTGGCAGAAGGCTCTGGGCGCAAAAGCGAATGAACTCAATGGCGCGGTCGACGCTATTTCTGAGCAGTTCCGCCTGAGCGCCCGGACCATTTTTACCACTGCCGCGGTGCCGCAGCAGGGCGGGACAGCGACCGCTGCGCAAGAACTTTGGAACGCCTGCCGCTCGCTCGCTCGCCCCCGCCTCGAGGACTTGGCGGAGCGCATCGTACCGTGCGCGGGATGGGACGACCTGGTGTTGCCAGAGTCGCAAAAGCTTATCCTTCGGCATCTGGCTGCACAGGTCCAGCAGCGCCTGAAAGTTTACGAGAGCTGGGGCTTTTCCGACAAGAGTCAGCGTGGCCTGGGCTTGAGCGCACTTTTCTCTGGACCGAGCGGAACCGGCAAGACACTCGCTGCGGAAGTTCTCGCAGGCGAACTGAAACTTGATCTCTACCGCATCGATCTTTCGGCCGTGGTGAGCAAGTACATCGGCGAGACCGAGAAGAACCTCAAGCAGGTTTTCGATGCGGCCGAAGAGGGCGGCGCACTACTGCTCTTCGACGAAGCCGATGCGCTCTTCGGCAAAAGGAGCGAAGTCAGGGACAGCCACGACCGCTACGCCAATATCGAGGTCGGTTACCTGTTGCAGCGGATGGAGGCCTATCGCGGGTTGGCCATTCTCACCACCAATCTCAAAGCTTCCCTCGACAAGGCTTTCCAGCGCCGTCTGCGCTTCAGTGTGAATTTTCCGTTCCCGGATGCCGCACAGCGCGAGGCCATCTGGTGTCGTATTTTCCCCTCGAAGACACCGACCGAAGGAATCCAGCCACAGCGTCTCGCCCAGCTCAACATCGCTGGCGGAAATATCCGTAACATCGCGATGAACGCAGCGTTTCTCGCTGCCGCGAAGGGCGTCCCGGTCCGTATGGCGGATCTGCTCGAAGCTGCCCGTCTGGAGGCCCAAAAGATCGAACGGCCGCTGACGGATGCTGAGATCCGGGGGTGGGTATGAGCCGAATCCGCGTGACGATCGACAAGCTGACCCTGAAGGGCTTCGCCGCCGACGAGGGCCGTGCAGTTGGCGAGGGCCTGCGGAGCGAACTTACTCGCGTGCTGGCCGATCCCATCGCCCGCGCGGAATGGGTGCGCTCGCATCGCCGACCGGTGCTCAATCTTGGCCAACTACCGATTCAGAGCGGTTCCGCCGGCAGCAACAAGTTCGGCCGGGGTATAGCGCAAGGCATCGGCCGGGGGCTGAAGCCATGAGCCTCGCAAAGCGCGCGCAGAACCGAGAACCCGCAGCCCCGCCCAAGATCGGGCATCCTTGGAAGGCGTCGAATGGTTTGCAAATTGGCGTATCAGGTAGCGCCTTCGAGCGGGAAGCGGATCATGCCGCCGTCGAAATCGGCGCGAGCAGCGCACCACGGCGCCATTGGTCGCTCGCCAAAATTGCCACACTACAAAGCAAGAGTGTCTCGCCACAATCCACAGCCCATAACTCCGACGTGCCAAAGATCGTCGGAGAAGTCCTAAGTTCACCGGGTCATCCGCTCGATCATTCTACGAGCGCTTTTATGGGAGAGCGCTTCGGGCACGACTTCAGCAAGGTGAAAGTTCATAACGATTCGCGCGCGACCGCCTCCGCCGCGAGCGTAAGTGCCCTAGCCTTCACCAGCGGAGACCACATCGTTTTCGGTGCGGGACAGTACGAGCCCGAGACCTGCTCCGGTCGTTCCTTGCTCGCGCACGAGCTGACACACGTCGTGCAACAGGATGCGGCTCAGCATGCGCTCGTACAGCGTCAGCCAGCACAGACCAATCAACCCGTGCCCCCGCCGGCGGCTCAACCGACACCTGCGGTGCCGCGGCAAGATTTCGTCTTTATCATGGGCGAGGACCGCGCCGACAACCCGAACAAGTTCTACACCGCAGCTCTTGATTACTATAAGGCGCATCTACCAAACGCGACTTTTGTGACCTCGATTCGCAACCTCAGCGATCTCCTCGATCATCTCCTCGCCAATACGAAAACACCAATCGGCAATCTCTACATCGTCTCGCATGCGAATGAGGATGGCACGCTGAGCTTCGGTCTGGACCAGCCGACTCAGGATAAGCGTATGGGCGTTATCGAGTTACGAAACGCTCTTCATCCGAAGGGCGGCGGGAAAAGCACCCTGGCCGACGTCTCGAGCCGGATCGACGCTCAGACACGGATTCACATCAAGGGCTGCGATATCGGGCGCACACAGCAGATGGTCGAGTTGATCGACGAAGCCTTTGGCGGCGCCGGGACGGTTACCGCTCCAACGCACGAGCAACGTTTTGCCTTCGATCCCGCGATCGCGACTGCCGAAGCGAAGAGAGTGGAGACTGCGAAGGTCGCAGAATTCACTTCAAATCTTCCGCCCATTCCACCGGTACCACCGCCGGTGGACCGGTCATTGAAAGGCGATGCGCTCAAGCAGGCGCAAAAGCAACGCGCCGACGCAGTTGCTGCAAGAGGACAGATGATCGCGGACCGCCCGAACCTCATCAAGGCGGAACGCACACGCATCAAACCCGAAGCGCAGGCGGCCGGCGAACTTGCAGGGAACGTCGAGTCCTTTTCCGGGCCGATGTTTCAGCGGCCGGGCACTACCCTGTTCAACAAGGATGAACTCGCGCCGCAGGTGGCGAAGCTTTATTCACATCTGAATGAGAAGCAGCAGGGCGACATGGTCAAACGTTTGCTCGCACCTGACCGGCGAGGCGCTGAGGCCAGCGTTAGCGGCCAACAGGGACAGCGAGTCCAAATTCAGAAGTTTTCCTTTCCGTTTGCCGATCCTCAAGATGCAGCCGAGGCGAACCGGGCCTTTGCCCCTGCTTTTGCCAGCGGGCATTTCACCGCGAAGAACATTGTTTCGGTCGTGGAGAAAGGATCTCAACGGATTTTCACCATCGAGGGAACCACTGCCCCACCGGGTGAAAAGGCCCATGACGACACCATAACCATGCCCGCGGATAGCCCTTTAACCGATGACGATTTGCTCGCAAAGGCCAAAGCTAAGGTTACTAATCCCGAACGTTACGCCTGGCGCGTCGAAGTAACTCATAGCAAAACCGGAACCTCCACAAAATCGGCCATTGGGGAACGGGCCATCGCTTACCTGCATCACGGGAGTCTGGATCCAGCACCGCATCAACCCTTCGATCGTCCTGAAAGCGATCCGAATTTCTTCGCGACCTCGACCTTCGCGCCTCCGCCAGCATCGCCCACCACATCTACCGGCGGGCCTGGTTCGGGAGGAAAGCCATGACGGAGCCCGTTCGATGAGCGTCGCGATACTTGCGCGGAAAAGCACAAGCGCTGCAGCACCTAAGGTGACCACCCCAGCGAAGGCCGCCGACAGCGGTTTACGTGTAGCCGAACCCGATCGCACCCGCGAGAGCGACCGTGGCGCCGACGAGATTACGACCGCTCTCGGGCCGCGATTAGATTGGTCGCTCGCCCGGATGAGTATCGATCCGCCCTCCGCGCCGCGCGCCCCTGACAGTGGCTTGATCACTGTTGGCCAGGCCGCGGCCAACTTGCGCCAAGCGCACGATCGTCACGTAGCGGCGATACGCTCACATGGGCCAGTGCGTTTCCGGGTTCCCACGACCGGCGATATGAAAGTGCTCTTCGACATGGGCAACGTCCCCGAAGACGTGCTCAAGGACCGCGTCCAGCTAGCGCTCGCGCGGATGGCAGAAGAGAAAAAGCTCAAAAGCACCGACCCCGTTCCCGAGCTCATGAAGAAGATATTCCCGAACCCGGGACTATTTGACGAAGCCGAGTACGAAAAGGCCGTGGATGTCACGGACCGCACAAAAATCTACCAAAGCGTCCTCGACGCACGGACGAAGGTTACCAGCGCGGACAAGCCCAAGCTGAAAGCAGTCATGGCGGATTGCATCACGTTGCTCGGAAAGTGCGCGGCCGACAAAGTCAACTTGAGATCGGTCTTCGGCTCCAAGCAGGGCATTGCCAAAGACGTTTACACGTTGGCCAAGGTCGTTTTGACCAACGCCAGGAATCATATCGATGGCCAGATCGACACCGACTACAACCTCGACGACCCCGAGACCGGCCTCGGTGGATGGGCCACGTTTAACGACCAACACATCCACCTAAAGGGGGCTGTGGCTCAGGTCACCAACGAAAATGAAGCCAAGGTCACGATCATTCATGAATCATGTCATTTGACCAATTCGTCAATCGGCGATGAAGGCGGATACTACGGCTCAACTGGATTCGAAGGTGCGAAGGAAGAAGTAAAGATCACCAATGCCGCTCACTACGAAGAAATACCCAAGCGTCTGCTGTCCGATGATAAAGGCCAGACGCTGAGCAAATACAAGGACCCGGCAACCGGAAACTATCTTGACTTTAAGCCGGGTGCGGGAGCTTCCGGAGCTCCGCTTAACTTCGAACAGCGGGTCAAAGGCCGCTCGAACGATTATCTGAGGAAGGCATGGGACAAGGCGGGCGACGTTCATGGATTCATCCGAGACCTTCGCAACGAGCAATTGTCGGGCAAAACAGCCGGCTTTAAGGCTCACAAGGCGCGCGTCCTTGAGCTTTCCCGACTTATGCATCTCACCGTTCATGAGCAACCTGCCGCTACTGCTTCGATCAATCAGATAGATGTTGTTTTGGTGGAAGGCGTCGCCCACGCAACTTCCAATGCTTATAAAACTGGCCGCGCAGCTTCCGTACCCGATCCCCTGGCGCTGAAAATGCCCACTCCCGAACCACTTTTTAGGCCGAGGCGTTCGTCGGTAATGGAGCAACGATTGGAACTCAAACCGATGCCGGAACTGGGTCCGCCAATCGGGGCTCCTGTGCTGCTCACCGAGGACGTCGCCGCAGACAAGGTCATTGACGATTCCATCAAGGCCGCGGGAACGATCACCGGCAATTTTGCGGAAGACCGAAAACTTTGGGATTGGCTGGTCGCCGAGTATCAGAAGGATCTTTAGATCGTGTCGTTTCCAATTGACGAGAACCGTTTGCGTTAGCGGCTAGTTTGCCGCGCAAGAGAATGAAAAATGCAGTTCTGCGGGGAGGACTTTCCACTTGATACCCAGGAAATTGACTGCGTCAACCGCAGCGTCGATAGCCTGGCTCCCCTCAGCCGATTCACGAGGCTGCGACGCTTGCGGCTTTGGTGCACCGATCCGCACCACGATTCGAGTCATTCGCTGAATGACTTACGCCCGCTCAGCAATTTGGAGAATCTCGAAGTGCTAGAAATGCCGAATTCCGCGGTCAGCGATCTGCTTCCACTGGCGAGTCTGCGGAACCTTACGAACCTCGATCTCCATTTCACGCGGGTTCATGATCTGACGCCTCTCCGCGGTTTGCGCGGCCTCGCAAAGCTCGATGTGTCCAATACTCTCGTCGATAACCTGGATGCCTTGAAAGACCTGCACGGATTGACCGTCCTGCGCCTGAACGCAACCGCCGTGAGCGACCTTGCGCCGCTGCGTGGATTGACCAACCTCGAACAGCTCGGCATCGCGCGTACTCCGATCGACGACCTCATGCCAATCGCCGATCTGAAGATCGTAAGCGAGTCCGCACGGCTGTATCTCGACGGTACCCGCCTCACCGATCTGTCAGGACTAAGTCGCGCCGTTCACCTTGAGGAGTTGTTTCTCTTCAACACCCCGGTAACCGACCTTGAGCCGCTCGCGCGCCTGAAGGGTCTGAAAACTCTCGGCCTTGACAATACTGCAGTTACTAATGTGCGGCCGTTGAAAAGGTTGCGCCGTCTCGAGCGACTGACGCTCTCGGGTACCGCCATAGACGATCTCTCAGCGCTAAGTACGCTGACGAATCTCCGCGTGCTCGATTTGGCAGGAACGCGAGTTACCGATTTGGTACCCCTGCGACCGCTGGCCCATCTGGAAAATCTGAATCTTGCTGGGACCTTGGTGTGCGACATATCGCCATTACTGCAGCTCCGGCGGCTGACGTTTTTGGACCTTCAAAACACTTCGATCGGTGAAGCTCAGGTTGACGGGCTGACGTCGGCGTTGCCGGGCCTCGAGGTCGCGACATCCGGTCGCCCCTAGGAGAGACGCGATGAGCGGGTTTCCCAATTCACCACGCCTCGTTAAGGGAGGCATCGTCACGATGGACTCCGATACCTCTGCGGTTAAGAGCGTGATTGCCTTGCAGTACAACCCAGACTCGCTCAGCCGGACCTTGCAGATTCAAGCGATGCCCGGTGGTCAGGACGGTGTCCGCGTCGATGTCCTTAGACTTCGCGGTCCGGCGGTGGAATCGATCAGACTCGAGGCTGCGCTCGACGCGACTGATCAACTCGAATTTCCGAAGCAGTTTCCCAACGCCGTACAGTTCGGCCTGCTGCCCCAATTGTCGCAACTCGAAATGCTGATCAATCCCACCGTCGAGACGCTGCAAGCCGACGATTCGATGGCTAACGCCGGCACCCTCGAAATTATCCCCCTCGAACAGCCGCTGACGCTGTTTGTCTGGAGCAAGAGCCGCGTGGTTCCGGTGCGCCTTACTGACTTTTCCGTCACCGAAGAGGCCTTCGACGCGCGACTGAATCCGATCCGCGCCAAGGTCAGTCTCGGCCTGCGGGTCCTAAGCGTGGACGATCTCGGCTTCGCTCATCCTGGTGGCCGCATGTTCATGACCTATCTCGGCAACAAGGAGCAACTCGCCGCGCAAGCCGCCAATTTCGCGATCTCGGTGCTGGGCCTCGGAGGTCTGCCATGAATTACCCTCTTCAGTCCCTGATCAACCTCGGCGTGATACCGCCGGTCACGTTTCCTACTGACAGCCGCTATTACGGCTCCAGCACCCTGCAATACGTCGCACCGGATGGCAAACCTGTGACCTATCTCGCGCGGCGCTTTGTGCCGCAGCCGGGCGCGCCCAACTATGCGACTGTCGCGCGCCATACGGTAAAGCAGGATGATCGGCTCGATCTGCTCGCCGCCAACTACCTCGGCGACCCGCTGATGTTCTGGCTGGTCTGTGACGCCAATGGCGTCGTCCGCCCCAACGCGTTGGTCGAGACGCTCGGAACCGTCGTCAACATCACCACACCGCAGGGAGTGCCGGGAACCTCGAATGCTTAGGAGCGTTCAACTTAGCCTGATGATCGGGCCGATGTTTCCATCGACGGCGCCGCGCCCTGTGATAGACGCGCTGGCCGAGGTCGAGGTGACGGTGAACGATGTCGGCACCAGCGGCTTCCAGTTGACCTTCAGCATCGATAAGCAGTCGCCGCTGCAGATTCTATTTCTTTTAACCGGCGGCCTGCCGCTCCTCTTCATGCGCGTCGTGCTGGTCGCAACTGTCAACGGCGTTTCGAACGTTCTCATCGACGGTGTGATTACCAACAATCACATTGCGCCGGGCGAAAAGGGTTCCAATTCGACGTTAACCATTACCGGCGAAGACCTCACCGCCCTGATGAATCAGTCCAACTGGAGCGGCTTTCCGTTTCCGGCCTGCCCGGCAGAAGCTCGCGTCGCCCTGCTGCTGGCTAAGTACGCGGTGTTTGGCGTCGTCCCCCTGGTGATTCCGAGCATCATGATCGATGTGCCGATTCCCATAGATCAGATTCCCGCGCAGCAGGGTACCGACCTTGAATACATCAGGGCGCTGGCAGAGCGGGTAGGCTACGTCTTTTATCTCGACCCCGGACCGGCCGCAGGGATGAGCAAGGCTTATTGGGGACCGCAAATCAAAGTCGGTCCAGTGCAGCCCGCCCTGAACGCCGACATGGATGCTTACACCAACGTCGAGAGTCTGCATTTCAACTTCGATCAGCAACAGAACAAGATTCCGATTCTCTTCATCTATAACGAACAAACCGGCGTCTCTATTCCGATCCCGATTCCGCCGATCACTCCGCTGAGTCCGCCACTGGGCGCGATTCCACCCTTGCCGACCAACATCCTCGGCGACCTCAAGCCGCAGCGCGACGACTTATCGAAGCGGCCGATCCCGCAAACCGTGATGGTCGGTCTCGCGATGGCCGCGCAGATGGCTGAGGCCGTGACCGGCGAGGGCAGTCTCGACGTGACGCGTTACGGCGGCGTCCTCAAGGCTCGCCAACTGGTCGGCGTGCGCGGCGTCGGCCCGGCCTTCGACGGCCTTTATTACGTCAAGAGCGTGACCCACAAGATCAAGCGCGGCGAGTACAAGCAGAACTTCAAGCTGAGCCGCAACGGCTTGGTCTCGACGGTTCCCACGGTGTCTCCATGAGTCCACAAAGTACGGCGACCAGCTCGAACCTCACCCGTTACTACGGGAAATATCGCGGGACGGTGATCGAGAATATCGATCCAGAACAGATCGGCCGCGTCCTCGTGCAGGTGCCCGACGTACTCGGCGAAACTCCCTCGAGTTGGGCTCTGCCATGCGTGCCGGCCGCGGGCATCCAGTCGGGTGTCTTCGTCGTGCCGCCAATCGGCTCGCAGGTGTGGGTCGAGTTCGAGCAGGGCGATCCCGATTATCCAATCTGGACTGGTGGCTTTTGGGGCCTGGTCGCGGAGGTGCCGATGTTCGCGACCGCGCCGCCCCCGATTCCGCCTGGCCAGAACATCGTGATGCAGACCACCGGCCAGAACATGGTGATGGTCAGCGACGCGCCGCCCACGCCGGTGACCGGCGGTATCGTTCTCAAAAGCATGAGCGGCGCGATGATCGTGGTCAATGCAACCGGCATTTACATCAGCAACGGCCAAGGCGCGACGATCACACTGATTGGCCCGGCCGTTGATATCAACCTCGGCGCTTTGACGGTGATTTAACAATGCCGGGACCAATCTTGCACATGGGAGCAGTGGTCACTTGCGCGCACGGCGGACAGGCGATGCCGACCGCTCCAAGTCCGCGCGTCATGGTCTCTGCGATGCCCATCGCGACGATCGCCGCGCCCTACGCGGTCGCCGGATGCGCCTTCGTGCCGCCAGCCGGCAACGGACCCTGCGTCACCGCGCAATGGGTCGTCGGCGCGGTACGCGTAACCTCGATGGGTCAGCCACTCGTCATCATGGCCGGAGTGTCTATCTGCGCGCCGACCGGCACGCCGCTGCTGCCGGTCTCGGCGCAGACCCGAGCGATTGCCACGTGAGAACGCGATGAACGTCAATTTCCCCTATCAATTCGACGGCCGCGGCCGGACCCGGGAGGCCGTGCAAAGTGATTACGTGCGGCAACTCGTCGAGCAGGTGCTCTTCACTTCACCGGGCGAGCGCGTCAACCTGCCGGATTTCGGCAGCGGTCTCCTGCAGCTACCCTTCGCGCCCAACAGCGACGAGTTGGCTGCTGCCACCCAGTTCACCGTTCAGGGCGCGCTGCAGAAATGGCTAAGCGCCTACATCAACGTGCAGTCGGTGGTGGCCTCGGCGCAAGATGCCGTCCTGACCGTCACGGTCACCTATGCCCTCGTTAACACCGATGTTACCGAAGTGCAGACCTTCGTCTTCGGGGGCAATTCGTGATCTACCTCTGCTGCAACGATCACCGCAAAGCCGCGGTTCTCGGCAATTCCGCTCTCAACGGTATCGACTACCTTGAGGTGTTGGATAGCGGTGCGCCTCTGGGCGTCCCGCGGCAGCAGACCCTCCTTATTCATTGCTTGAATCCGCTCGCTTCCTCGATGACCTTCGAGCCGAGCCCGAAAGGCCCTTCGTCGAGCGCGGTGAACGTCCTGATCGAGGGCGGCGAGAGCATCACCGAATATCGCGATAAATTGGATTATCGAGGCCGCGGCAATTGACGCAACCCAGCCAGCCGACGTTCTCGCGCTGCTGCCGGTCGTCAGCGCCCTGACCGACAAGAATAACGTTCTCGTCGTCCGCACCCACGAGGCCGGAGATTTTTCCACCTACCGCCTGCGCCTGGTAAATTCCGCCGCTCAAGCCGATCAGGATCCGTTCGAAGTCACAGCCGTCATGACGGGCTTCGACCCGCAACTCGCCGCCGTGGATTTCTGCTTCAAGGTCGAGTGCGGTCCCGATTTCGATTGCGCGCCCGAACCCCCCGATTGTTCGCACCGCCCGGCGCAAACGCCCCCGCCAATTAATTACCTGGCGAAGGACTACGGCAGCTTCCGCACCACTATCCTCGACCGCTTGAATCAGCTGCTTGCCCGCTTGGGCTGGCAGCGCCACCGAGGCCGATTTCGGCGTGGTGCTGGCGGAACTCATCGCCTATGTAGGCGATTACCTGAGCTATCAGCAGGACGCGGTTGCCACGGAGGCCTATCTCGAGACCGCGCGCCGCCGCGTCTCGCTTCGCCGTCACGCCCTGTTGGTCGACTACCACGTCCACGATGGCTGCAACGCTCGCACCTGGATTCAGTTAAATGTCAGCGGGAACGCTGGCGATGCGGTCTTTCTCGATCGCACCGTCACGCGCTTCTACACCTTTGCACCCGGGATGCCCGACTCGTTGAAAGTCGGCGCCAACAACGAAGAGGCGGCTCTGTTGAGCGGCGTGCAAGTCTTCGAACCGATGCACGATGCGGTGCTCTATCCGGAGCATAACCAAATCAGTTTCTACACTTGGGGCGACGATAACTGCTGCTTGCCGATAGGCGCTAGCGAGGCCAGTCTGCTGGGCGCATTTCCGCGATTGGTGGCCGGCGACGTCCTCATTTTCGAAGAGGTCAAGGGCCCGCAGACCGGCTTCGCCGCCGACGCCGATTTGCGCCATCGATGTGCGGTGCGCCTGACCGGCGTCGCGCATTCGTGACCGATCCGCTGTTCAAGGACGGCGGTGGGAATCCGATCGAAGTAACCGAAATCCAATGGGCCGAGGCCGACGCCTTGCCCTTCGCGGTTTGTATTTCATCGACTTTTCTCGACTCCAACAACGATCAGCAAACGGCGACCGACGTTAGCGTCGTCCATGGCAACATCGTGCTTGCGGATCACGGCTTGTCCTTCGCGAATCGACCGCTCGCAACGGTGCCCGGCCCGTCGATGTTCTATCCTTCCGATCCCGCCAGCGACTCCTGCGCACCGACGCCGCCCACTCCCTTACCGGTGCGCTTCCGGCCGACGCTGCCTGACCGTCCTCTGACTGCAGGCCGTACCGCTGGCGATCGTGCCGCTCGCCGGAGTTGGCAATCCGATCACTCCAGGCATCGTTATGTTCGTCGCCGGGCCCATCGATCTTGCCGATGTGAACGGCTTCGCTTGCCTGACCTTGATCGCGACCAATCCCGCCGGATGGCCGCAGAAGTTCGGCGTCGCCGTTACGCCGAATCTGGCTCATCCACCGAACTTCGATCTCGCGGTAGTTTACAATCCGCCGGGCGGCGCCGCGGGAATCCATGCCCAGGTAACGCTCGAAAAGTTCACCGAATCTAGCGCTCAATCCCGCCGACCCGAATTTCGTGGTGACGCAGATTAACGGCGTCTCGCAAGTTCATCGAGATTCCCGGCTCGTACACTCCGCCAGCCGGCCCGACGGGCGGGTTCCCGGCCGCGCCGACCGTGCTCGCCAATTCGGGCATCGTCAATCTGAATGACTTGAGCAGCCCCGCATTAACCTACCTGGTCGTCGAGGCCGTAAATCCTGCAACTTGGCAGCCACTATTCGGTGTCCGTACGTCAGCCGAATGCGCAAGACCCGACCCATTTCGATCTCGCGGTCGAATACGATCCCCCGTCCGGTGGAGTCGGCGTCGCCTTGCCGGTAATGGTCGAGAGCTTCACCGGTCTCTCACTCGCGGATGCGGCCGTGCTCGTCAATCCGGATTCGGCGCTGATTGTCGTCGAGAGTTTCGCCGCCGCCCCCGACACGACGCTCGCAGCTTCCGCCCTGATGAGTTTCGACGCGAATGCCGCCGTCCCGAGTATTTCGCTCGAAGGCGTTCTCGAGGGCATCACGACCGCCTGGACTCTCGCGCAAGACCTGCTCGAAAGCGGCGAATCGGATGCCCTGTTCGTGGTTGAAGTCGAGTCCGACGGCACCGCGACGTTACGCTTCGGCGACGACACCAACGGCCTGAATCCCGAGACCGGCACGCAGTTCACCGCCAGCTATCGGATTGGCAACGGCACTGCCGGCAACGTCGGCGCCGAGAGTCTCATCTACTTGGTCGCGAACGACGCGCGCATCCAGTCGTGTCGCAATCCGCTGCCTGCTATCGGCGGTATCGATCCAGAAACCAGCGACCAAATCCGCCGCCGCGCGCCGCAGGCCTTTCTCACCCAGGAGCGCGCTGTGACGATGGCGGATTACGCCGCGATGACCGAGCTCAACCCCCAGGTCGAACGTGCCTCGGCTTCGCTCCGCTGGACCGGAAGCTGGTACACGGTTTTTGACGCGGTCGAGCCGTACGGTGGTGGCAGGCTGACTCCGGCCTTGGGCAAAACCCTGCGACACAGCCTCGAGCGTTATCGCTTCGCCGGGCAGGACCTCAAGCTCGACTCGCCGCAATACGTGTCGCTCGAAATTGCGCTCAACGTCTGCGTCGATCCCGATTACTTCATGAGTGACGTTGAGCAGGCGCTTCTGCAGGTCTTGAGCAATCGAATTCTGCCCGACGGCCGCAAAGGCCTCTTCTATCCGGAAAACTTCACCTTCGGGCAAACCGTTTATTTGAGCCCTCTGTATGCGGCCGCCCGCTCGGTCGATGGGGTGCTCTCAGTCGCCGCCGTGACCTTCCAGCCTCAAGGCGTACCGACCAATCAATACCTCGATGTGGGCGAGATGAAATTAGCGCAGCTTCAGATCGCGCGGCTCGACAACGATCGCAATTTTCCCGATCACGGCCAGCTCACGCTGCTGATGGAGGGCGGTAAGTAGAACATGGGCTGCACCGGAACCGCGAGTTGCTTCTGCGGATGCTGCGCCGGGACCGGCGTGCAGACGCCGCAGCTCGAACGCAATCGGCCGGGCCTCAATGCGCTCGCATATCGAGTCGGCGCGTGGGCCTCGTTCAAGGAGTCGATGCTCGCGCGGCTTTCGAGTTCCGATTATCCCGCCCTGCAAGCCCTGAAGACCCGCGCCGATGACGACTTTACCGTCGCCTTGCTCGATGCCACTTCGATCGTGCTCGACATCCTGACGTTCTACCAGGAGCGCCTCGTCAACGAGAGTTATCTGCGCACTGCCACACAAGTTCGGTCGCTGACTGAACTGTCGCGGCTGATAGGGTACCAGCCTGCCCCTGGGGTTGCCGCCGCCACCTACCTTGCCTTTACACTGAAGCAGGCAACCGGACATCCTCCTGATCCGGCCGCGCCGCCGATCACCATTCCGAAGGGCACGCAGGCCCAGAGCGTTCCGGCCCAGGGTCAGAAGCCGCAGACCTTCGAGACCTCGGGAGACATTCAGGCCAAACCCGATTGGAACGCGCTACCGGTGCGGACCGGCTCGCCCTGGACTCCCGCAACCGGTGATCAATCACTTTATCTGGGCGGCACTGCGACTCAATTGCAGCCTGGCGATCTCTTTCTGGTTGTTGGTGACGAACGCGCCGGCTCGACGACGAGTGAGAACTGGGATGTCCGCGTGGTCGCGACAGTAACCGTGGACGGTCCGAACAACCGCACTTTTATCACCTGGAACGAGGGCCTCGGTGGCGGCAGCATTGCGCCGGCCAGATCAAAATCCAAAATTTTACGCATTCCGGCAGCGTGCCGCGCTCTTCGGTTACAACGCCCTCCAGACGATTTTAATCGATCAGACTCATCTAACCTCGATCACTGCCTTGCTCAATTCCGACAAGAGCGACTGGGACTTCACCAATAGTCAGTCGAGTGCGAACAAGGAGTTGTACAAATCGCAGTTGATCGATCTCGACGGTGTCTATTCGAAGATCGTCCCACACGGATGGATCGCCCTGATCGTACCCGATGCGCAAAACACGCGCTCGCCGGCCGGTCTCGTCACGCTCTACCGGGTAAATTCGATCACCACGATTTCCCGCTCGGATTTTGGCATCGGCTCCAAGCTGAGCCGTATAGCGGCCGACCTTGGCGGCACCAATCTGCAGAATAGCTACATTGCGACGCGCGCGACCTCGGCGCTCGTGCAGAGCGAGCAGTTGGCAGTGCCCGAGCAGCCGCTGAATTATCCGCTCTACGGCACCTTCCTCGAATTGCAGGGTTTGCGCCCCGATCTCGCGGCCGTCACCGCTGTGGCTCTTACCGGCAAGAGCCAGAAGGTCGCGGTCGCCGATGGGGTCACCAAACTGTCCATCCTGCCCGGCGGCGACGCCACCAAAGCGACGCCGCTCAATCCCGGTGATGTACTCACGTTGATCGATCCGACTGCCGCTGCCGCTCAATGCGGACGGCTCGATCACGATTCCCGAATGGGCGCCCGGTGGCCATGCGCGGACGCTATATGTCGAGGACGCGAGCGGCCAGCCGGGAACGGTAACCGCGCCGTTGAGCGATTTCGATTTGATCCTCGCTGAGTCCAAGGATCCCTTCGTGACCGAATACGCACTGGTCGCTTCCGTTAATACGGTTTCGACGCCGTATCCGCACACCTGTATTCAGCTGCAGGGGAATCTGACCAATTGCTACGATCGCACCGCGACGACCGTGAATGCCAACGTCGGATTGGCGACCGCCGGGCAGTCGGTTACCGAAGTGATGGGCAACGGCAACGCTTCCGCCGTCGATCAAAAGTTTACCTTGCGGCAATCGCCGTTGACCTACATCCAAGCCCCTACGCCCACCGGGATGCGATCGACGCTGCAAGTGCGCGTCAACGGCGTCGCCTGGAGTGACGTCGCGACGCTCTATCAGCAGCCGGGTACCGCGCAGGTTTTCGCGACGCTTAACGAGTCCGACGGCACTACCGACGTCCAGTTTGGTGGCGACGGCGAAGGCAGTGTGCTCCCCACCGGCCAAAATAATCTGATAGCGAATTACCGCATCGGCTCGGGCGCGTCGGGCAATGTCGCGGCAGGCACGATTACGACCCTGATGGATCGGCCACTTGGCGTCAGCGGAGTGATCAACCCGCAAAATGCAACCGGCGGGCAAGACCCGCAGTCGATCGACGACATCCGCATCAACGCGCCGCAAACCGTCCTCACCCTCGGCCGCGCCGTCTCGATCGTGGACTATCAGAACTACGCCGCGACCTTTGCGGGAATCGCCAAGGCCTACGCAATCTGGATACCCAGCGGCCCCGGCCGCGGCGTTTTTATCACCGTCGCCGGCGTTGGCGGAGCGGCTCTCTCGAGCGCGAATCCAACCCTTACGAACCTCCTTACGTCGCTTCAGAACTACGGCAATCCGCTCGTGCCGATTTCGATCACGAGCTACGTCGAGACCCTTTTCAAGTTCACTGCCGACGTCCAGTACGACCCGGCCTTCGACCAGCCGACCGTCCAGGCGAGTGTGACGCAAACGCTTATACAGGCCTTTAGCTTTGCCGCTCGATCGTTCGGGCAGGCGGTCTCGATCGATGAAATCGCGGCGACCATCCAGGCCGTCGCCGGCGTCGTCGCCGTCAACGTAACCGGCCTGCAGCGCACGTTTTCGAGCACTGGCGGCGACCTCGCCAGCCTCGACGGATTTTCGACTATTACCGAACTCAACCAATGGTTGGCGCAATCGATTACGCTCACTCGGCCCTTTGCCGATTCGCCCAACCTGCTATGCGCCTATCTGCCGGTCGCGAGCGTCAAGTCGTCGCCACAGCCCGCAGAAATTATCGTGATTGATCCGCGGCCGGGCGCAGTCGTCCTTGGGGTGATGTCGTGAGCTTCGACGGCCAGACGCTCTTCAACCTGCTACCCGCGCTTTACCGGCTGAAGGACGCTGGTATCGCGCAATCGCAGAACCTCCTGACCCCCGCGGAGACGACGCAACTCGCTGCGCTGCGGGCGCTCTCCAGCTTGAACGTCGTTCAACAGCAACAGCTCGATGCGCTCCTCGCCAAAGCGACGCGTGGCCCGCTCCAGTCCCTGCTGATGCTGATCGCGGAGCAAATCGCGGCGGTCGAGGGCGATCTCGACCAGCTCTACGACGATCAGTTTATCGAGACCTGCGCGCCCTGGGTGATCCCGTACATCGGCGACCTCATTGGCTACCGCTCGGTCAAGGGCGTGGCCCCGGCGGTCGCGAGCCCCCGCGCGGAAGTCGCGCACACCATCTCCTTCCGGCGTCGCAAGGGTACGATCCTCGTGCTCGAGCAGCTCGCTCGCGACGTCACCGGATGGGGCGCGCATGCGGTCGAGTTCTTCAAGGTGCTGGCCGACACCCAGTACATGAATCATATCCGGCCGCACAACTTTTACGCGCCCAATCTGCGTCGATGGGAGCCGCACGAATACATGGACACGGGTTTCGACGAGACCGCGCATACCGTCGATGTCCGGCGTGTTGCCTCCGAGCGCGGCCGTTACAATATTCAGAACATCGGGATTTTCCTCTGGTCGCTGAATTCCTACAGCCTGACGATGTCGCCGGCCATACCCGTCGCGGGTGCGCCGCAATGTTTCCGCTTCAGTCCGCTTGGGCGCGACGGGACGCTCTTCAATCGACCGGTCACTCAGGGTGCCGATATCACTGCGCCGGCCGCGCCGCTCAACGTTCCTGATCGTCTTCGACGCCACGTGCTGTGCCGCGATATCGAAGACACCCAGAGCGGCGCCGCGGCCGTTTACTACGGCATCGGCAAGAGTCTTGCGCTTTATATCGATGGCTCTTTCAAGAACAAGATCCAGGTTTGCGATTTGTCAGGTGCCGATGGCAGTTGGGCTAATCTGCCTCTTCCCGGAAGCCCCTATGACGCTGCGATTGACCCCCATCTCGGCCGTATTGCGCTGCCGCCCGTTGTTGGCGCCGCACCCAGGGTTCAGGCTTCTTTCCACTACGGCTTCAACGCGGACATGGGGGGCGGTGAATATCCGCGCGCGGCTTCATTCGCCGCTTCTGGCAATCAGGCGGTGGTGCGCGTCCCCGGCGACTACCCCACGATTCAGGCAGCGCTCGACGCGCTCGCCGGCGACGGCGTCGTCGAGATCACCAACAGCGACCGGTACGCCGAAGCCAATCTCCATGTGAACGTCAGCCCCAACGGCCGCGTCGAGCTGCGCGCCCACGACGGCTTCCGGCCGGTGCTGGTACTTGACGGTGAGTTCGTCGTGACTGGCGGGGCGGACAGCGCCTTCGATCTGAATGGTCTTCTCGTGACTTCGTCGATCGCGCCGGGCAGTCCCATGCCGGCGACCCTCATCCGGATACCCGCGAGCCTCTCAGGTGGCGCTCCCAACTTGTTGAGCAGCATCGGCCTGACGCATTGCACACTCGTTCCCGGCTGGGTCCTGACCCCGGATGGCGATCCGCAATTCGGCGCTCAACCCTCGATTATCGGCGAGCCCGCTGGGGTGCGCCTCGTCATCGCCAAATCGATCGTTGGCGCGATCCGAACTCATGAGCTCGCGATGCTCAGCGTCACCGACGGAATCGTCGATGCGTGCGACGCCACTAACGTGGCCTACGCGGCTCTCGACGGAACCGCCGCGGGCGGACCCTTGACGCTGGTCGGCTGTACGGTCATCGGCAAGGTTCACGCGACGCTGATGACCCTCGTTTCCAATTGCATAATCTGGGCGGACTCTCCTATCGGCGATACTTGGTCCGCTGCGCTTTGGGCCGATCGTAAGCAGGAAGGCTGCGTGCGCTTCAGCTACCTCCCGCCCAGTCCGGTAATCCCGCGCCACTTCGAGTGTGTAGTCGAAGGCTACGGCACCAACTTTCCAGCGTGGGTGGCCTCGACCGCTTTTGCCGACGGCCAGGTCATCGCCGCGACCTCGGCAGGCGCCACTTATTTATTTCGCTGTCGGATGAACGGGTTGACCGGAACAATTGCGCCGGCTTTTCCCAGTCCGCTCGGCGCAATTGTCACCGATGGCGCCGTGACCTGGCAGAACGTCGGCACAACGGGTATTCCGCCGGGGCCGTTATTCGAATCGCTCCGCTATGGCGACCCGGGCTACGCGAAGTTGATGACGCAGACCGACGATCGCATTCGGCGGGGCGCCGACGATGGCGGAGAAATGGGGGGCTTCCATTTTGTTCTCGCGCCGCAGCGCGAAACCGACCTGCGAGTCCGGCTTCAGGAATACATGCCAGTCGGACTTGAGTTCGGCATCTTTTACGAGACCTAGCCGCGGGCCGGAACAGATGAGAGCGAGTTTTTTTAACTACAACGGCCGGTGCTTGCGCGCCTGCTGAATCGCGACGCGGTCCGCTCTGATCTATGCGGTCGACCCGCAGTCGCGCACCGAATGGGCTAACCAAATGAGCTTCGATAGCAGCCGCTTCACCTTCGATCCCTGGAACGACTATCTCGGCGTCGTGATGCAGCAGGGCCGCGTCCAACTGGACGCCGACTGGAACGAATGGCTGGCGCAGTTCGCCCGCCGTATCCAGGCCGGCAGCATGGACACGATGGGCCGCGCGGTGGTTCCCGCGACCACCCCGAACGGCTTCAAGGTTAACGCCTTCGTCGATGGTGGCGGAGTGCAGCATCTGACGATCGGCGCGGGTCGAATGTACGTTGACGGCCTGATGGTCGAGAACCATGGACCGGCGGCGTCGGCGCTCTGGGATTCGGCGCTCGCCGAGAAGTCGGGAGCACCCGCCGCGCCGCCGACTGTTGCGGAAATCGATCTCGACTATACCGCCCAGCCCTTTCTGCCCGGCGCCACGCTGCCTAAAGGTCCCGGTCCATTTCTCGTTTACCTCGATGTTTGGAAGCGCGCGATCACTTACCTCGAGCATCCCGAGCTCATCGACCCCGCGGTCGGCATCGATACCACCGGGCGGGTGCAGATGGTCTGGCAGGTCAAGCTCCTCGACGTCAGCCAATTTCCCGGCGTAAATTGCACCACTCCCGACGATTCGCTCCCGCCATGGCAAAAGCTCACCCAGCCGTCGGGCGCACAACTGACCACCGCTGTGGTGCCCTCGGCAACGTCCGGCCCGTGCTGCCTTAACACCGCCACCGGCTACACCGGGATGGAGAATCAGCTCTACCGCGTCGAAATTCACCAGGCTGGCGTTGCCAACACCTCCGGCACCGCCTCACCCGTTTCCGCAACCTTCAAATGGTCGCGCGACAACGCCTCCGTGATTACCGCCGTCACTGCGATTAGTCCCGCGACCAACGTCGCCAACAATCCGACCAGCCAGCTCGCCGTGCAAAGCACCGGCCGTGACAACGTGCTTTCCTTCAAGCCCGGTGACTGGATCGAGATCACTGACGACTTCCTTGAATTGAACGGCCTCGCCGGCGAGCTGCATCAGATCGATAGCAACGGCGTCAGCAAGGCGCTGAAGACGATTCGTCTGCAGACTCCTGTCTCCGCCGACTTCCAGACTCGGCTTAACTCCGGCACCGACTACCACACGCGCATCTGCCGTTGGGATCAAAGCGGCAAGGTCTATCAGAGCGATGGCGTCACGGTGTGGGTCGATCTCGATGCGGCCGGAAGCACGGGGCAAATCCCGGTGCCGCCGCCGGGCACTTCGCTGATTCTCGAAAATGGGGTGACGGTGACCTTCAGCGTGAACCCGGCGCTGGGAAATTTTACAATCGGCGATTTCTGGGCCTTTGCCGCCCGCGCAAGCGACGGCACGGTCCAGATTCTCGCGCAAGCGCCGCCGATGGGCATCCATCATCATTTCGCGCGCCTCTCGATCATTACCTTTCCGACGACCGCGACCGACTGTCGTACGATCTGGCCCCCAGTGACCGCCGTCGGCGCCGACTGCGCCTGCACCGTATGCGTCGAGGCGGCCGACCACAATTCGGGCACCGCCACGATCGCGATGGCAGTGGAAAAGATCCGCTCGCTCGGCGGTGGGCGTATCTGCCTCGGGCCCGGCGTGTTCCAGCTTCGCTCGACGTTGCAGTTGGAAGGCCTCAAGCTGCTCGTGCTCAGCGGGCAGGGCCCCGCGACGGCGCTGGTCTTCGCCGGCGACGGTCCGGCAATCTCGGCGTCCAACGATCTCGGCTTGCGCATCGAGGATCTCAACGTATTTGCGATCGCCGCCGCGCCCAGCAACACCGGATTTACCAACGCGGCGGGCGCTGCTCCCGTCGCCGTCGGAATTTTATTGCGCAACTGCATCGAGACCGCCATCGAGCGATGTGCCGTCTTTGCCATTTCCGCAACTCCCGCGAGCGCTCCTGGCACTCTCGCGCCGGCCGCACCCACCACGATCCGCTTGGGCTCCATCGCCTTGGCGTTCGAAGGTTTCCTGATCGAAACGCTGATTCGCGATAACCTTCTCAGCGCAGATATCGGCATCGCGCAGTCGAGCCTGATCCCGTCCTTTAAAGAAGCCCGCAACATCATGGCCGTGGTTGATCTTGAGGTCGTCCGGAATCTCTTTCCGTGCAACACCGCTGGCGTCGCCTTCGCGGAGATGGCGGCCGGGTCCGACAACCCGATTCAACTGAATCTGTTCCTGCTGGAAACCGGCCTCAGAGAAAATCGCTTGATCGGCTGCTCGCTGGTGGGCCTTGGCATCCAGGGGGTGTCGCTCCCCGACGCCGCGATCCGCATTGCCGACAACCACATCGATGTATCGGGAGTCGGCATTGTCTGCGGCGCTGACAATGCTGAAATCGTCGACAATCTTGTCACCCAGGCGATGACCGCCGCCGGGGCGAACACAGCGATCAAGGTCATAGGCATTTCGATAACGTCCGTCCCCGGCGGCAAACTCCCTATCACCGAAGCGCGTGTCCTGCGCAATCGCATTAACAACTACGCCGGGATCGGTATCTCGATCAGCGGCTTGGTCCTGATCTCCTCGATTGCCGAGAACTCGATCATGAATGTGACCGGCGCCGGGATCGCTTTCAGTGGACCGCAGGTGCCCTCCGAGGTCATGATTCGCAACAATGAGATCTTCAATGTAGTGCCGCCCGCCGACGCGGCCGCTGCAGCTGCCCCGGCGTTTGGATCGAAGACCACCGGCGCCAGCCTTGGCCAGGACGCAGCCCTGAGCCTCGGAACGTTGCCAGGCCCGGTAGCCCCCGTCATCGGAATTCAGGTCGCGGCGACCACCACCGCAGCCATCGAGAATAACTCGGTGGCCCTGATTGGAAATGTCGCCGGCAGATCGCGTGCGATCGGAATCGGCGCGGCAAATTCAGCTGCCGCAACGATCTCCGGCAATGACGTCAGCGACATTGGCCCGCTCGCGGTTGGTGACGCCGGCGGCGCCGGAACCGGCGTCCTTGCCGATGCGATCGCGACCGTCCAAGTCTCGAACAACGTGATTCGCCAGACCACGTCCGGTTCGACTCAACCGATGCAGTTCAGGGGAATCTTCGTCAATGACCCTGCGGAGACTGCCGATAAGCTGACGGGTGAAGCCCTGATCAATGGGAATATGGTTTACGGTAATTCCTTTGATCTGGTGCAGGCTCGCGTGGCGCATTGCGTTCTCAATGCGAACGTTTGCAAGCAAGTTGCCGATCTCCCCGGCAACGACGTGCTCGCGGTGGTGGCGGTGCTCGGCCTCACTTGCATCGCGTCGAGCAACCGCATTTTTAGCGCGGGGAAGCTGATTGGATTGAGCATCACCGTGCCAGCCCAAAAAGAATCGGCGCAAGCGACCGTCGTCGGCAACATTACTGGCACCCCCATTCATCTGAACGGCGCGGTGCTTCCTGCGCCATGGGCGCCGCTCAACGTTATCGCGTAATTCAAACTAAGGCGCACGGGATAGTCACATGCAGATTGCTCGACTCCAGAATGAAAAATCGATTGCCGATCTCGCTGCTCGAATGTACGGGCTGAAGCCGGACGATCCGCGGATGGCGGCGGCGGGTAAAGCGCTGATCGCGGCCAATCCGCATCTGAGCGGTAATCTCGCGTCGCTGCCCGCGGGCACCCCCGTGATCGTCCCGGTGGTCGCGGATCTCAACGCGACCACCGCGGTCGCTGATCCGAATCAGACGGCGTGGATCGCCGTGCTCGAAAAACTTGTCGAATCGGCTCACCAGGCGTCCAATGCGCAAACCACTGGTCTTGCCACGAAGCGGCCCGAAAGCGCCGACCCGCAGCGAACCAAGGCCCTGACCCTGCTCCGTTCGGACATCGCGCAATTCAAAAAACTACACTCCAGTTAGCCGTCAGGATCGGTCTCCGGGTTGCTCTTTCCAAGTCTGCGCTTGCGCTCCTGCACGGCTATCCTTTCCCTGGGACCGATCGCCCTATCTGAAAGTCCGGTTTCGCGACTCTTAATCGGCGCCTACACGCCTTGGTACTGTTCGTCGCTGACCTTCTCCATCCAGTCCACCGCCTTGCCGTTCAGCTTTTCGACTATCGCGATATGCGACATCGCGGTGGTTGCCGTCGCGCCGTGCCAATGTTTTTTGCCGGGCGGACACCAGATTACATCGCCGGGCCGGATTTCTTCTTTCGCCTCGCCCCAACATTGCGTCCAGCCGCATCCGGATGTGACGATCAACGTCTGCCCCAGCGGATGGGTATGCCACGCCGTGCGTGCACCCGGTTCGAACGTCACCGATGCGCCAAACGCGCGCGCCGGTTCCGGCGGATCGAACAGCTGATCGATGCGTACCGAGCCGGTGAAATTTTCCGCCGGTCCCTTGCGCGAAGGCCGTGAACCGTTTCTCTTGATTTCCATCTACGCTCCTTTTTGGGCTTGATTTTTGTTGCGGCCTCTTCGATCGTCAACCTGAAACTCGCGACAGCCCGTGACTAAGTGGTGATTTCGCCTGTTCCTTTGAGATCACTCACTGCGTGCCGCGTGATGACTCTAACAATCGAGATCGCAATCGTCCGTATCGGAGTTAGTCAGTAGCCAATAAACTACCGACCGTAATTCTCATTTGGCCGCTGGGATGACGGTGAGTGTTGCGGCCGCTGCACGGCCCTGCTCGTCAACCGCGCGGACGATAAAGGTTCCCGGACGCGCTTTCCAGAAAAGCGATTCACCCGTACGGGACGTACCGACAAGCGCGGAGAATCCACGAACCAATAGACGACTCGACTCTCCGCATCGGTGACCGCGGTGAACGGGATTTCGGTGCTGCGCGCGGTTTCGATAGCTCCGGTGGCCGGGATCTGCGCGCCGGACTTGACCTCGGTGATTGCGTTGACCTGAAGGTCGGCACTCGTTTGCTCGATGGAATAGGCAATGCCGCGCGCGGGCGACGTGATCGCGGGCGCAAAGCCGTGGCCGCTCGCATTCCCGCCGCAATTGGGATCACTCGGCGGCGGAATCCGCCGCGTGCACGCTGGCGGTGCGGAACAACGCTTCGAGATCAGACGGCCAGAATTCATAAACCTGCGTCGTCACAGGATCGCCGCGCGCCCGAAGGGCTAACCGCGGCTGGCCTCCATCAACGCGATCGCCGGCTTCGATAGGTGTGGTCGCGTCGCTACATCCACGCCTTCCGGTGCGCGCGTTGATCGCGATGGCGCGATGGATTTGGCAGGTCGCAATCGGAGATTTCCCCGGAATGAACCAAGTAGTCTTCAGACGCTCACAATAGGGGCCTGGGAGCTGCCCGGAGAGCGCACAGACTTTAACCTTCTTTAAGTTGAGCGAGCCGTGCACGATCGATTCTTCGAGCGGCCCCCGCGCGCGTAGCGCGTCTGCGATATCGAAGAACAGCGGCCCCGCGGCGTCGCGCCCGACGAAGTTCGCGTTCGGTGTGCCGTCGAAGTTTCCAATCCAGACGCCGAGAACGTAAGGCCCCACGATGCCGATCGCCCAGGCGTCGCGGAAGCCGTACGACGTCCCGGTCTTCCACGGAATCGCCGGTCCGGCGGGCACTTGCGAAAGCGTGAAATCATTGGACGGCCGCGGATTCGTGCGGAGCATCTCGAGCACGAGATAACTTGCTTCACGGCTGAGCAGCCGCGGCGAGCCCGGATCTTCGACGGCGCGATCGAGGTCCTGTTCAGGCCGATCAATCGCCGATGAAGCAGTCGTCAGTTTGATCGGCTTGAGCACACCACCGTTGGCGAGCATCGCATAAAGGCCCGCCAGCTCTTCCATCGTGATATCCAGGCCACCTAGCGCGAGCGCTAGTCCGTAAAATGATTCATCGCGCAGACCCTGAACTCCGGCAGCCTTAAGGAATCCGTAAAGGCCCGGCGGCTGCAGCATGTTCGCGACTTCGATCGCCGGCACGTTGCGACTGCGCACCAAGGCACTGGTCGCGTCGATTGGACCGAGAAAATCACGGTCGAAGTTCTCCGGATTGTAGGCAGCGATCCGCAGCGCAGTATCCTTGAGCATGGTTTGCGGATGAATCAGCCCTTGATCGATCGCTAGCGCGTAAATAAATGGTTTCAAAGCCGATCCCGGCGAACGGCGCCCCCGCAAACCATCCACCTGCCCGTCAATCGCTTCGTTGAAATAGTTCGCCGATCCAACATATGCGCATACTCGCATCGTGCGATAATCGAGCAGCATCACGGCGCCATTGTCGATCGCGAGCGAACGATTGCGCTCGACATAGGACTTTAACCGGTGCTCGACCAGTTCCTGCAGCTCGCCATCGACGGTGGTCGTGATCCGCGCGTCGGAATCACCCGAGGCGAGCACGCGGTCCACCAGATGGGGTGCCATGAACGGCAGTTCGTGACGGCTCGCTGCGCTGACTTCAAGCGTTTCGATCAGGTCGCTCGCGGAATTGCTGTGGTGCGAGCGCCATTCGCGCGCCAACCTCAAGCGCGCCTCGACAAGTTTACGCGGGGACGCTCCGGGAAGCGGACTGCGCTTCTCCGGATGCTGCGGAATCACCACTAGGGTAAGCGCTTCGGCGAGCGACAGGTCTTTCGCGGGCTTGCCGAAATAAATGATGCTGGCGGCTCCTACACCCTCGATATTGCCACCGTAGGGTACGCTGTTCAGATAAGCTTCAAGCAGTTGATCCTTCGTATAGTCCCGATCGAGCTGCAGCGCGCGTATCATCTGTTTCAGCTTGCCCATCGGTGTGCGTGAGTCGATGCCGAAGCGTCGGCGCGCAAGCTGCATGGTGATGGTGGAACCGCCGATGCGCCGGCTCCTTCGAACGTAAGTGTCGATAAACGCGCGCGTCAGCGAGATCGGATTCACGCCGGCGTGCCAGCGATACCAGGCATCCTCCTGCAGCAGAGTCGCGTCGATCATCGCTGGAGGAATTTGGCCCAGCGGAGTCCACAATCGATACTTCTCATCGTTCGAAAGGGTCAGCCGGAGCAGGCGTCCTTTACGATCGTAGACGGCCTGCGAGAAACCTGACTTGTTGACCAGCAATGGTCGCGGTCCCAGACCTGCAAGCAGCCATACAGTTAGCAGCAGACCGATCGCCCACGCGCTGGCGATAGTCACACAGCGCATAGCTCGAATGATTTTTGACGCCAGCCGCATCAATGCTTAACCGCGAGCGGCGCAGGATCGTCGATCGTAAATTCCCCGCCGAGCGAGCGCGCCTGTACCGACCTGTCGTACATGCCTTCCGCGTATAGCGGCGCCACCGCGAAGCGTCCGCGGTTAGTCGGTTTCAGACGGTAAACAAAAGTCCGCGTCTCGGGACCGATCGCGCCAAAAAAGAGCAGGCGATCTTCACGCACGTCGAGATAGTCCGGAGTCCACGCGGACAGGCCGCTGGCCAGAGAATTTCGCTGGCCGACACCCTGCGGAGAAATGTCCACTTCGAAGCCGCCAGGAATCAGATCGACGATTGCGACGTGAGCGACCGGCTTATCGAGCGCGCGTACCGAGAGATAGACATTGACCTTCGAATCGAGCGGAATCGTAGTGACTACGTCGCCCTTCTCGTTGCGGTACTCGCGAAATACCTCGATCCGCTGGCGAATTTCATGCGTTGGTCCGGTCAAATCATAACCGCCCTCTGCGAGTTGATAGAAGAGTGCAAAGGGTGTGTCACCTTCGACGCGCACGCTCTTCGCTTTTGGTCCGACCGGCGCTCGCGCAAAGACCTCACCGGTCGCGGTTAGTGCATGAGTGCTCTTATCGGCAAATGTCTCACTGAATATGATATGAGACTGTGCAGGAGTTACGGCACTTCGCGAGTAGGCATCCAGGGCGAGAATCGCGTATGACGCGGAAAAGGTGTTGACCCCTCCGCTATCAATCGCGTCGGCCAACGCTAGTATCTCATTGCCTCCAATGCGCTTCGCCCGCTCGGGAAAATGCCTCGCCATCAGATAAATGTAAGTGGATCGATACACCAGGTCGTCGTAGTAGTCGTCGTCTTGGGCAGGTATCGGGCTGGTTACCGGCGCGTGGCGCAAACTCTCCGTGGCCTGCCGATCCATCTTGAGCAACTGGTAAGTCGAAGCTAGGTAAAGCGCGGTCGTGTCATCGCGCCACTGCTTCGCAAAATTCTGATCCAGCGCCTCGCGTATCGAATCAAGTTGATTGGTTGCTACCACGCCATCGCGTGCGAGCAGATACAGTGCATAGCTCTGCGCGCGTAGTTGCGGCAGCGTGGTTCCGGGCGTCGCGACCGCCTCGCGCAGCGAGCCGATCGCGCGCTCCAGCAGCGCAGGCGGCACCTCGAGTCCGTGATCGCGCATCTCGAGCAGAAAATGCGTCGCATACGCATTGACGAAATCGTCCACGTTGGGACCGGCGGCCCACAGGCCGAACGCGCCGTTGGCATTCTGACGTCCTTGCAACGCCGCCAACGCTCGCGAAAGACTCTTGGTTGCGGCCTCCGTAGTCACGCCCAATTCGGGACGGGTGCCTAGAACGACCGCCGGAAAGGCCTCGCTTACCACCTGCTCAGTACATCCATACGGATACTTGTTCAGGTACTGAATCAACCCATCGGCGAGCCCCAGCGGCATCGACGAAGCCGACACCTGCACGTCACGGTATTCGGGATAGAGCGAGCGGGTCAGAGGTATCTCGCCCTTGACGCTTTGAAGCAAGCTCTTCTTGACGTAGCCCGAAGTAATCGTGGTGACGAAGGGCGACGCCGGACGAACACTCATATCGAGCGTGTAGGTCGCGCGCTTACCTCCGCCTGACGCGGCAATGGTCATTGTGGGCGAGCCGGGTGACGCATTGGCGCGCACGCGGAATCGCACCGTGGAATCGGTGCCGGGCGCAATCGTCACCTCCTTGGAAGCGTCGCCGATCACTTTCAGCTCCTTCGCTGTGGTCAATGCGACATTGACCTTCGATGCGTCAGCGGTCGCAGCGGTGAGATTGTTGGCGACCAGCGCGGTCACTTCGAATTCATCGCCGGGCGTGGCGAAGTACGGCGCTTGCGGCTGGATTACGAAGTAGCCCTGCGAGACCACCTTTTTCTCCGCGACGCCGACGGCCGTGTCGGTCACCGCCACGGCGAAAACGCGGATCGTGCCGTTGAAATAATCCGGCACCGGCATTTCCACCGAGCCGGGCTTGCCGTCGGAGTCGATGATGCCGGACCAGAAGGCGACCGGCTTCTGTCCCTTGCGCTTGAACGGGTTGTGGCGTGGGCGCGAAGCCCTTCTTCATCGCCGCCGGGCGCCGACGCTTCATTGAGTAGATGCAGCTCCGGCAGTATCAGGTCGAGAATCTGACGCGTAGTCACCTCGAGCGCGCGCTTGCGGAAGAAGTAGGCGAGCGGATCGGGCGTATGATAGCGAGCGACCTGCAGGATGCCCTCGTCCACCGCGACCAGGACGAGCCTTGCGGGTCCGGCGGTCTGGTAGGTGATAGTAAGCGGTTCGCCAGGACGTACCGTTTGGGCGCGTCGATTCTGACGCCCTCGGAACGGCGCGCGCGGCTGATGGAAAACGCAGCGGCTCCGTAGGAGAGCGGGCTGGTGAAGACCTCGCGTGATTCCAGTGAACGCACAAAGGTCACCGTGATATAGCCATTGCCCTCGAGCTCCGGCGGAATCCTGATTTTCTGCACCGACTCGGTCGTCGTGGTGCTGAACCACTTCGCGTTGTAAACATGGTCGCGCTCGACCGTGATCAAGCCGGCACCCACGTATGGCGCCTGAATTTCGACCTCAGCCTCTTCGCCAGGAGCGTATTCCGGCTTGTCGAGCTTGATGTGGAGTTCTGCTTCGTGCTCGAGGCTGCGCGTGACGTTCGCATGGCCGACGACTTCGAACGACATGCGATTAAGCTCGTCGCCGCGATCGTTGCGTATAACCAATGCGAATGAGCCCGCGCTATTAGTTGGCAGCTTTACCGCCAGACCGGCCGCCGGAATCGCGATCGTATTCTTCGATCGCGAAATCTCCTTCCGCACCGACTGATAAGCCAGCGTGCCATTGTCCTGCTTGGTAAGAACCGACACGTAGGTTACTTCGATTAGCTCGGTAGTAAGATTATCCACCGCGACTTGATCCAGCTTCGGATCGATTGCGATCAAGCTGACCAAGCGCTTGACGTCCTTGTCGATGTAGTTGAGGTCGCCGTCGGGCTTGTAGGCGATCAGATAAAGAGCTGGAGAGACCATCGTCGCGGCGTCGCTCAACACCGAACGTCCGCCCTCCGGCTCGAACCCTTCGCTGATAAAGCGCAACTGGTAAACGCCTTTTTCAAAACGATCCATCCGCAGATCGAATTTCGCCTGGCCGTCAGCGTCGGTAATCAACTCACCCAGGTCTTCGTCGTAGCTGCTTTTGGTCTGGTAAGGATCGACGAAGCGATAGTCGCCATACTTCGGAAATGCCACGGCCGATGGTTCGAGGTTGAGCGTGCCTTTGACTCGCCGTCCGACTGCGGCCGTGCCGAAAAGGTTGCGCAGCAGCACGTTGGCCGTTAAGCCGTCCGGCGAAATCCAGCCCGGTACTATCGGCTGCGAGAGCGCCGCCTTGATAGTCATGCGATCGGGCTGAAAATCCTCGACGCGCACGACGGTCGAGCCGAGAATGGTCTTGCGCGTGTCGCGAACGATAAAGAGTGAGAAGTCGTAGGAACCTGTGGGCGAATCTTCCTGAGTCGTCAGTCCGTACTCTTCGAAACCCGCAGCGGTAAACTTGATCGACTGGCGGCGGATTTCGTAACCCCGTGGATCTGTGACGACTAGCTGGAGAGGCAAGCCGTCGGGCAACGGCTTCCAGTCCTGTCGCTTAACCACAACGCCTACGTGGATTTGATCGCCCGGACGATAAATGCCGCGGTCGGAGAACAAATAGGCCTGCAAGGATTCGTCGCGCTCGATATTATGCAGGCCGCCAGTGTCGAAACGCGAGAAATCCAGCTGCCGATCGGGCCGATCGTAAGGAAGAAAGGAAAAGTCATTGTCCTTTTGAACGACATAAGCGGTCGGCGCCTTTTCGCGCTTGAAGTCTTTCAGGTTAGGAAATGCAGCGTGGCCGTTGACGTCGGTTTTGGCCGACATGACAGGCAATCCGTTACGGCCAAGAATATCCACGGCCACACTTTCGAGCGGTTTTCCGCTGCGAATCGATTGAACGAAAACGTCGTGACTGCCGTCAGCGGAATCTTTTACCAGCAGGCCGAGGTCGGTGAGAAGAATAAGCCGGCTGTCAGTTGGCGCGCCGACAACCGGTTGCTGCTCCACAGCATCCCATGCCGTCACCTTGATCGAAAAAAGCCCGCGCGGCAGCGCGCCGCTCGAAAGTAGCGGCGCGAAATCGAACACGCTGTATTGGTTCTTGCCGGTGGGATCGTTGATCAGCGGTCGCACCTGCGTAAACACTTGCGAAAGGTCGTCAAAGTTGAATGCCCAGGTCGAAAACCGCGGCTGGGTGAAGGTGCCGTTAGTCTGCGAAACCAGATGACTTACACTGCCCGGCAACAGCCGGCTGACCTCGATTTGCATTGCGGCAACGCCGCGCGAAACGATCGAGATCTTTTTTTCTCCGGCCAGGCTTAACAGCGAACCGCTCGAAGCGATTTTCAATTCCTTCGGCAAGTCAGGGACGGCGACGACTATCGAATAATCCTTGGCCAGGCGATAGTCGCCGAAGCCGGCGAGGCCGTGGCGTATCGGTTACGAGCACGAACCGGCCGCTATCGGCGGTGAACTTGAAGCTCTGTTGCGGATTGAACTCGCGCTCCGATGGGAGCCATTGGATAGGTACCGGTGTAGTCAGTGCTGCCACTGCCGGAACGACTTCGGTGGCATCGCTCCACTGAAAATCCTTGGCCGATTGTTGATCGCCAATCGCCGGCCGATCCTTCGGCAGCATCACGATCGAGATACTGCGGGCCAGGTCCGCCTGCCTGACTGCAACCGACGAGCTCACCGTCGCGACCCGTTCCATCTCGTCGTGCTCGTTGCTCACTGCGGCGGCACTAACACCTTGGATTTGGAAATAGGTGGCAATCCCGGGAATCGGTGCGACGCTGGTTTGCGCCGTCGTCGTGCCGGGGCCGCCGCGCGTTGAATGGATCCCGGCGGAAATGGTAACGAGCATCGCGGCCGGGTTGTTCGGAATTGGGAAGGAATCAGAATGGATGTAAGCGGTCCCGCCGGCCTTATCGTAGAGCACCTTGAAGCCAAAGGACTTCGCGTACTTGCTCTCGAAGCTTTTAATCGGCTCGATGCGCATCTTCAGTGCGATGCGACGTTCCAGGTCGGCCTTGTCAACCGGGTGAGTGAAAGAGACGGTAGCAATAATCTTCTTGTTACGAGGATCAATCGGATCTTCGTAGAATTGCGCCTGGTCGATCGATACCTCGAACGCCGGGGAGCGGAACTTGTAGGTGTAGCTGCGGAGCATCACCTGTGCAGGAAATAGCTCGCGTGCAAATTTAACCGAATAAACTCGCCCCACTTCCCAATCGCTGGCCGGCATGAAGCTAAGCTCGGAATCAGTGTCCCAGCGCCAGATTCCTGCCAGCGGAGGGTCAATAGTCACTCCGGAACTGACTAATTTGCCGGTTGCGCCCAGCCGTGCCGCCGACGCCGAAAATGCGATCCGCAATGGATCGATCTTCGCGTCGGGCTTCAGCGGCGTGGGTTTAGGCCAGGTGCCGTTTATTTCAACGTAATTGGGTTGCGGGCGATGAAGGTACCAATTCAATCCGAGTGTGCCGCCACCGATCAGTAGGAGCGCCAATGTGGTCATGATCCAGAAGCGCATGGGGTCGGCGATGCGCGACGTCTTCAGCGCGCGCGAAATCCGCCCCGTCCCATCCCGCGCAGCCATCGCCATGCGCCTTATCCAGGGCGGTGGCGACCATCGCAGCTCTCCCAAAAGCGCGTGCATCAGCGTCGCTACGAAGTGGACAGCCCACCTTAGGCCTCTCGCCACACTCTGAATGAGCGTGCTCATCGGGGTCCGGGTGCTCCTGAGAAAAACCGCCTGAATGGCCGGTAGTTCGTGCGTAGGGAAGGTGCGATGCTGAACGTGCCGTTTGCGAGCGAGCCGAGTTCAGACTTAGCGATCGGTCAGGGTCGTCGTCGTCAGCTAGGGCGGCTTCGGCTTCAATCACAACGCGACTTATCGGACCTTGCGATCCGACCTTTGCGTGTTGTACTGCGCCAATAGTAGGCGCACTAGAAGCCATGATGTGATCAATCCTAGTCCTACTTGTCAGTATGTCAATAGGTCTTATGAGAATCGACCTAAGTTGCACCCTATCTGCCGCTAAGTTCATACTTCAAACCCTTATCAGGTGCTTGCGACTGATGACCTCGGATCCGCTCCCCGGTCGGGCGAACGCCATAAGCCACCCTCGCTGAAGCAACCCCATCCCCAGTTCAGCCATCCCAACAGCGCCGATGCGAGCCATAAGGCCCACAACAGCATTGCTAGCCGATAGGCCATCAGCGGCACCGAAACCGCCCACATCTGCGGCAGCGCGTTGGCGGCACGGTCGTGGAACCATCGCAGATATTGCGCGCTCGAACCATTCCCGCTGATTTGCATTTGCGGCAGGCCGAGCAGACCCGCCTCGATCGACGCGAAGAGACTCATTAGCGCTGACGCCGTCGCCACCACGAGCGCAATCTGGAGCAGTCTGAACGCGGACCATCCGAGTGACGGGCCGCGCCGCTTGCGCCAGCCCAACGCGAGCAACCAAC
>CAVZFW010000007.1:0-198517 GCA_963774705.1 uncultured delta proteobacterium | reverse complement strand
TTTTCTTTCAAATGAGGAGAATAGGGCGCGGCGGCGGGCAAACCGATGGAGATTATCGCGACGATCGTGAGCTATGCGTCGGGGTTCGCACTGATGCGAGCGCATAAGGCGCCGATCGATTTGATCGCGACCTCGCTGATCGTGGACGCGGCGCTTGCGCCGCTCACCGCGGTTATCGCCGCACGGCGTGGCCGCTCGCCGTTGCGCTGGGTGGTGACCGGATTTGTGCTTGGAATGTGGGCGCTCGCGTACGTGCTGATTGTCGCGCCAGGCGCGACCGACGATCCTTCCCGTCCGCAGAATCCGTCGCGGCCACCTACTTCCGATGCGGCCGCCTGAGGAATAGAAGTGCCGGCGTGAAGACCTGCGCCTCGGCGTGAGTACCGCAAATCACGTCAAGGTGCCCCCACCCCTGGAGAGTCTTTACGGTGACATCGTTGCTGCCGGTCGCGGCGGCTGACAGAGCAACGTGCGCGGGCCATTGTGCGCCGATATTGGTGCTGCTGAAGGCAATCACGGGAATCTGTGAAGCTGCGAGTTGTTTGAGATCGGCGGGCGTGAAGGAGCTCTCGTAGTCCTGCACGGTCGGCCAGTAGCGATCGTAGTTGATCAGCATGCGGGCGAGCACGACCGCATCGGAGTAGCCACCCGCAGGATTCGCGAGTCCGCCATGTCCGCCGAAGACGCCACCAGCTCCGTAAACGACCTGTTCGAGGTTTTCGCGTGCCGTTTTGTATTTCGGGATCGGCGCGGGTCCATCCGGATTCGCGATGACCGTTTCCATCAAGGCTCTGCGCTTGTCGAAGGTCAGGTGGGCTCCGGCAACGTCATCGGCGTAACGTTTCGGAGGGGGCTTGTGATCGGCGCGGGCGGGTGGGATCCAACCGTCGCAGAGCAGGAGCCCCTCGACCTTGTGTGGATGCCGCGCGGCGAACAGATAGGCGAAGCTCACACCGCGGCTGAATCCGGCGACGAAGATTTGCGCGCTGCCGGTGGTCCGCATCACGAAGTCGGCCGCTGCCTCGATATCCGACTCGAATAACTCGTTGGTCCAGCTCTTGAGTTCGCTCAGATCAGCCACGGGCGTAGGGGGTGGAATGAAGTGCGTCCGATAGTCGAGGGCCCAGAAATCGACCCCGTGATCTGCCATGAAGAGCGGCAGCGAATGATGAAGATCGACGACGGCGACTTCGCCATTCATGTTGGTGCCAGGAAGGTAGAGCACAACGGTGGAGGGATTCGGGGGCGGTTTGACTCCATGCGAGTATCGATGCAGCGCGATGCGATCGAAGGGCGAGGGCCCGCGCTGCAATTCGTAAGACCATTCGTGCACCCACGACGGTAATCCGGCAAACGATCGCCGCGCGCCGACCTGCTGGAACTGAGGGATCGCCGGGAGCGCTTTGGCGGGCGGCACATTAGCCGCGCGCGAGGCTGGTTCGCCTCTAGCAACGGTGAAAACCGCCACCGCGAAAGCAATTGCGATCACGCGACGCCAACCGCGTGCGCGCCAGTGACCTTCGCTACCATTCATCGTCATCTCGAATCCTCGCACGAAGGCCGCGGGCGCTCGTCGTGGGCTGGCATTATAGTTTTGCAAGTGCTCTGATTTGTAGCGAATTTAATTGCCGATGGGAGCCCCTGATGAGCGAGAAGGCCCAGTTTGGAATCTTCTCACCGCAAGCCGGTATGTCCTTCAAGGCGGTGGCCGACCGCGCCACGCAAGCCGAAACACTCGGTTACCATTCGTTGTGGTTCGTTGACCATTTCTGGAATCGTGGAATCCCGGACGCGGATTGCCTGGAATCGACGGCGCTAATGAGCGGGATCGCGGCGCGCACCGAGAAGCTGCGCATCGGCACGCTGGTGTTATGCAACTCGTTTCGCAATCCGGCGCTGCTGGCGAAGTCGTTGACGACGATCGATCACATCAGCAATGGACGCCTCGAAGTCGGTCTGGGCGCGGGCTGGATGGACGAGGAATATCGCGGCTACGGCTACGAGTTTCCCACGATGGGCGCACGTTTGCGGCAACTCGAAGAGGGCCTGCAGGTGATGAAGCTACTGTTCAGCGAAAAGCGCGCGAGCTTCAAGGGGCGCTACTACGCGCTCGACGAGGCCTACAACAATCCCAAGCCGGTGCAGACGCCGCATCCGCCGATCACGATAGGCGGCAGCGGCGAAAAGGTGATGCTCAAAATCGTCGCCAAACACGCCGACCGATGGAACTGTCCGGCCGGCTACAAGAGCTTCGAGAACAAATTCAACGTGCTCAAGGAACACTGTGCGGCGGTCGGGCGCGACATCAAATCGATCAACATCTCGGAGCAGCTGCTGGTCTGCATCGGGGCAACCGAGGCCGAGGTCGAGGACAAGTGGAAAGTGGCGTCGCGGCTTAAGCCGTTTTCGATCACCGGCATCAAGGGCACGCCGGCGCAGGTGGTCGAGCAATTGCGCGATCGGGTGCGGCGGGGAATCACGTTTTTCACCGTGATGTTCGGCGACTTCGGACCACCGCAGACGATCGATCTGTTCGCCCGCGAAGTGATGCCGTCGTTCGCATGATGTGCAGGAAGACCAACGGGTACATCGACTATAGCGAGCACTCGTTGATGCGGATCACGGGTTAACAATTCAGCATCGAAGTTGTGTATAAGGGGCAGACGTTCAAAACCATTGCACCGACGGAGGATGCATCGATGCCGCTTTACCTCGATGAGATTTATTTCAATATCGCGTCCAAGGACGACAGCAAGAAGGTTTACGACCTGATTAACGGCGCACTAACGCGGGGTTTTCCGCCGGGCGTGACGCTCAAAGCCGGCCCATGGATTTCCAACGAGGAGCCGAAAATCGTGCTGGTGCTGGACATCCAGGATCATGCTCTGACGTTCCCTGCGTTCACCGGGGCGGTCGCGCAGGGCGTCGTCACCAAGCGGAGACTCGGGCCGATAGTCGATTGGAGCGCGTTCGAGAAATTCGTGAACGCCGCCTGAGCGGCGTCGGATTGCAGATTCATGAACGGTGCTGAAAGCCTGATTCGGACCGCGCTCGCCGCGGGTATAAACGTGTGCTTTGCGAATCCCGGCACGACTGAGATGCCGCTGGTGGCGGCGCTCGACGGGGTCGAGGGGATGCGCGCGGTGCTGGGGCTGTTCGAGGGTGTGTGCAGCGGAGCTGCCGACGGCTATGCGCGGATGACGGATCGACCGGCGTTAACATTGACGCATCTGGGACCGGGCTTCGCCAACAGCATCGCCAACCTGCACAATGCGCGGCGCGCGCGATCGCCGGTGGTGAACGTGATCGGCGATCATGCGACGTGGCACCTCGCCGCCGACGCACCGCTGACGTCCGACATCGAGTCGCTCGCGCGACCGGTCTCCGCATGGGTGCGCAAGTCTGCATCGGCCAACGCGATCGCTGGCGATATCGCCGACGCGATCGTGGCCGCCGGTCATGCGCCCGGTCGAGTGGCGACGTTGATTGTCCCGGCTGACTGCCAATGGAGCACGGCGAGCGGCCACGCCGCGCCAGTGCAAATCCCGCAACTGCCGATAGTGGGCGATGACGCGGTTCGCAAGTCGGCCGATGTGATTCGCAAGCATGGCGCTAAGGCCGTGCTGTTCATGGGGGCCAACGCCTTGCGCGCGCGCGGCTTGAATGCGGCCGCGCATATCGCGGCGAAATGCGGCTGCCGCTTGATGTGCGAGACCTTTCCCGCGCGCGTCGAACGCGGCGGCGCGCTGCCGAATATCGAGAAGCTGCCTTACTTTCCTGAACAGGCGCTCGAAGCGCTCGGCAAATCGGACGCAGTGATATTGGCGGGCGCGCCAACCCCGGTGGCGTTCTTCGGTTACCCTAACGTGCCAAGTGTGATGATTCCCGAGGGCCGCGAATGTACAACTCTCGCCGCGCCCTATGACGATGCTGCCAGCGCACTGGAAGCGCTCGCCGAAGTGCTGGGTGCCCCGCGCGGTGCATCGGCGACGCCGGCGATCAAACGGCCGGCGTTGCCGACCGGCGAACTGAACGCGGCGACGATTGGCGCGGCGATCGCTGCGACGATGCCGGAAAACGCGATCATGATGGACGAAGCGGCGACCACTGGCCTGCCCTTCTTCGGCTATTCGGGCGGCGCACCAGCGCATACTTATCTCGCGCTGACCGGGGGCGCGATCGGACAGGGTTTGCCATGCGCGACCGGCGCGGCGGTCGCGTGTCCGGATCGCAAAGTGATCGCGTTCCAGGCCGACGGCAGCGGCATGTACACCCTGCAGGCGTTATGGACGCAAGCTCGAGAACGCCTCAACGTCACCACGCTCATCTGCAACAACCGGCGCTATCGGATTCTGCAGGTCGAGCTGGCGCGGGCGGGAATCACGGAGCCCGGCAGCAAGGCGCGTTCGCTGACGAGCCTCGGCGATCCGGAAATCAACTGGTCGCAGATGGCGGCCGGGATGGGGGTGCCGGCGGTGCGCGTCGAAACTGCCGAGGATTTGGTGGTGCAGTTGCGGCGAGCGCTGGCGGAGGCCGGTCCGAATCTGATTGAAATGCTGATTTAGCCCGGGCGGCCGAAGCGCTGTTCGAGATGTTCGGGCAGGTGGATCAGCTGCTCGATTCGATGCTCGTGATCGACGCGTTCGCCGACGCCGATGAAATGGACGCCGGCGGCTTGCGCTGCGATCAAATCGGTCGCGCTGTCGCCGACGTAGACCGCGCGCGCCGCAGCAACCCCGGCTCGCGTGAGGCATAGCTCGACAATGTCGGGCGCCGGTTTTGGCCGCACTTTGTCGCGCGCACTCGCGACGGCATCGAAGATGCCGTCGAGTCCAAGATAGTCGATGAGCGCAGGGACGGTCGCCGAGCGGTTGGTTGCGAGCGCGAGGCGGTAGCGCGTTTTCAACGCAGACAGAAAAGGGCGCAACTCGAGGGGCGGGCGCATCAGGTTGAAAAACGGCGTCGCGTCCATGGTTCGTGCGATCTCACGCATGCGATCGAATTTCGCGAGGTCACCCTTTGCGCGCACCTCGAAAACTTGTGGAGCGGACATGAAAACGCCCGCCTTCTCCTCCTCTGGATCCATCCGCGGTTCATCCATCAGCGCAAAGATCGCATTATAGTAGGCGGTATTCGACTCGGTCGAATCGAAGAGCACGCCGTCTGCGTCGAACATTACGAGGTCAAGCATCAACAAAAAATATACGTTTCAAATCTTGTCGCGCCAATGGGGCCCTACTCGTCGATGCTTTCGCAGACGCAAGAAGATTGCTAGTTGCAATTATAACTTGACCCATTGCGCACCGATTTAATGTTCGACACCCGTCGGCACCAATGCGCGCGTTCTGCACGAAGAGGAGCAATCAATGAAAGCGATTCAATTTAAAGAAGTCGGCGGCCCGGACGTGATGCAACTGGTCGATGTCCCGCCGCCGGAACTGCGTCCGGGAATGGTGCGGATGCGCGTGCATGCGGCAGGAATCAATTTCGCGGACACATTCTTCCGCGAAGGAAATTACCTGATCAAGCCAAAGCTGCCCGATACGCCAGGCATGGAAGCGGCCGGCATCATCGATGAAGTAGGTCCTGGCGTCGAGGGCCTCAAACCCGGCATGCGGATCGCGGCGGTCGGCCTGAGGGCATACGCGGAGTATGCGCTGTTTTATGCCAACCAGGTGATCCCGCTGCCCGATTTCATCAACTTCGAGGAAGGCGCGGCATTCCCGATTCAAACGCTGACGGCGTGGTTCATGATCCATACGAGCCATAAGATGACGCCGGGGCAGACGGTGCTGGTGCATTCGGCGGCCGGCGGTGTCGGAATCGTCGCAATGCAGATCGCGAAGGCGGCGGGCGCACGCGTTATCGGCACGGTCTCGAGCGGCAGCAAAATCGAGATCGCGAAGAAATATGGCGCTGACGAAGTCATCAATTACGAGACTCAGGACTTTGCGGAGGAAGCGAAACGCCTGACCGGCGGCAAGGGCGTCGACCTGATTCTTGATGCAGTCGGCAAGCCAACTTTCGAAAAAGGATTGAGCTGCCTCGCGCCGTTTGGCCACTCGATATTGTATGGACGGGCCGGTGGACCGCCCGACAAGCTTGACGTTTTTCGTCTCTTTGAAAAATCGCTGAAGGTCAGCGGCTTCGTGCTTTACACGGCTTCGGCGAATCATGAACTGATGCGCCAAGGAATCGAGCACAGCTTCAGCCTGATCCGTGAGGGCAAGCTGAAGATTCTGATTGGCAAGACTTTTCCACTGGCCGAGGCGCCGGCCGCCCATCGGTTTATCTCATCGCGCGGCTCGGTTGGAAAGCTGGTGTTGATTCCCTAGGCGAGATTACGTTGACACGCTGATGACGGCGGGCCAACACTTAAAACCACGGCGGCGGCAATCGAGCCGCCCCGTTCACAGCATGCGGCCGGTCCTCGCGTGCGCATAGGAGGCGCGATTCGCACGGCCGGATGAAGGGTGCGATGGGGTGATGAGAGCTTCATCCGCGAGTGGGCGCGGAGCCTCCCGGGCTGCGCGCGGTGCTGCCAAGGTTGTTCGGATACCGATTGCGAACAAGAGTCGCCGGCGGCGGCTGAGGGCGGCGATGATCGCGGTCGTTGCGATGGTGGTGCTCGCTGCGATCGTCATGTGGGTTAATTCGTTTAGTGGACATCAGGCTGCACCGACGCTCGCGGCGGACGAATTCGGAGGACCCGAATCGCAAATCGTCAAATTGGTCAACGATGCGCGTTCGCGCGCAGGCGTGAGCCCGTTGGTAGCATCCGGGCGCCTGTTGATCGCGGCACGCGTTCACAGCGGCGACATGGCGGCGAATGGCTATCTCGCGCACGAGAGCGCGATCGGCGACGCTCCCGCGGATCGTGTCCGGTCAGCCGGGATGGACTATGACGAAGTCGTCGAGAATCTTTTTTTCGATAATGGTCCAGACCTGGACGCCTTGCCGGGGCGGGCGCTTGCGGAGTGGCAGGCGAGCCCGATACCGCGGGCGAACCTGTTAGCGCCACGATTCCGCACAATAGCAGTCGCAATTGCACGTTCGGTCGATGGCAGTTTCTTCGTCACTCTCGATTTGATGCGTTAGTTGCAGTTTTGGACTGACGAGCACTCCGCGACGCGACGCGGTGGCGGTCAAACGACGACAGAACCAGCGACCCACCGCATCGTAGTTGAACTTGAGCGGTAATGCGCGGATGCTTCATAGCCAGAACGGTGATGTGCTGCAGGTGGCATCGGTTGTTGTAGGTACGATGCCAGTGAGTCCGGGGGGCGAATGGACTTTTCGACGATTGCGGGACTGGCGGGCGGTCATGCTGAAGCGCGCGCGATCCAAGTCGCCTTAAAACTGGGAATTTTCGAACGGCTCAGTGCCGGCCCGTGCCCCGCCGATGGTTTGGCCTCGGCGATCGAAAGCGAATCACGCTCCACCGCAATTCTGTGCAACGCACTCACCGCACTCGGACTGTTGCGCAAGGTCGATGGACATTTTCACCTCGTGCAAGCCGCGCAGCGCTTTCTCGTCGAATCGTCCCCGGAGTATCTCGGAGGCATGGTTCTGTTCGACGAGGCGCGGTGGGACGAATGGGGACGCCTGGAAAGTTCAATCCGCACCGGCGCTCCGGCGCGCACACCCGATATGTTTCAATCGTCGCCGGCGGCGACTGAGAGCTTTATCCGCGCGATGGACAGCCTGGTGAGAGCCCGTGGCGACGACCGATGGACGGCGGAACATCTTGATCTCGGCGTCGCCAGTTCGATCGCCGATCTTGGCGGAGGCCCGGGCACTTACGTGGTGGAGTTTCTGCGGCGATTCCCAAATCTGCGCGGGTCCATCTGGGATCTTCCAGCAACACTTGAAGTTGCACGGCGGATTTTGCGCGAGCGAGCACCGACGATGCTCGGACGAATTGAACTGCGGGAGGTCGATTATCTCGCGGGCGAGCTGCCAGGGCCGGTCGACGCAATCTTCATGTCAAACATTATCCATAGTGAGAATGAACCGATAAATGAAGCGCTGATGGCGAAATGTTTTCGCGCACTCAACCCAGGCGGATTGATTGCGGTAAAGGATCACATTATGGATCGCGATCTCACCGAACCGGTCGCGGGAGCCGTGTTCTCGTTGTTCCTTCTGCTGACCACTCGCGGTCGCGACTACAGCTTTGACGAAACCGCCGATTGGCTCGCGACAGCGGGCTTTGCAGATACTCGGCTGACGACGCTGCCGAGCCCTCCGTTCACCTCTTCGATTGTCACGGCGCGAAAGCCATGACGGTGCGCAGTTTCAGCAACTTCAAGTTACGCTTGAATTTTATGCTCCCGCGGATGGCGCTTGTCCTTGTTATGGGTGTTCTAGCCATTGAACTAAGCGGTTGCGCGGCCGCCGCACTCGCGCCGCTCGCATTGCAGGCGGTCGGACTGACCTTTAAAGCGGGAGCGATGCTGGCACATGGTAAAGACAAAAACTCCGAGGAGGCGGATACGCTTGACGAGTCCACTTTCGACGAGAGCGAGTATGACCAAAAGAAATCGTCCGATGCCCAGGGCAAGTGCAACGAACTGGTGTTAATCACCCCGGCGATTATCGAGTTTCGCACCGACCCGGACGGCTCCACGATTTGGCGCGAGCTGGGGCTCGGCGGCTCGCCCGACTCACCACGATGGGCGGTGGTGGCAGCCGCGGACACCGCAACCGCCAAGGACGTCGGCCCCGACGGATGGTCACCGGCGAACAATCTCAGTCACATGAATTTCACGCCACCGCTCAAAACCAACGCGAAACCAGGAGACCAGTCTTTCCTGGCGTATGCTCCGGCAGAGTCATATACGGCACCGGAGCGCGATCAGCTTGCCTCGCTGGTGCTGGACTTCGGACCGGTGGCCGGCACATTTCAGTACAAGGATCGCACATACAAATACTCAACCCTGAAAGAATTGCCTTGCTTTCCAGTGCCCAAATGAGCGGCACGTTGTGAGGCGAGAGTAATTTGCGGGGATCCAATCGCGGCGATGAATCGACTTGGTACGCGCGAGAGGAGGACGCTACTCGCGTTCGTTCTACTCGCGGTGACCGCATTGGCGAGCGCCTGTAAAGTGCCGCAAGATACCTTCGCATCGGCGGTTATCGAAGCGCCCGCGCCAGCCAAGCCCGGACCCGCCGGTTGGTCCGATCGCAATCTAACGATCGCGAATCTCGGCCATGCGACACTCGCGATGAACTACTTCGGTGTGCGCGTTATCAGCGACCCGACCCTGTTCGATCGCGTCGGATTGGCGCTCGATTCGATCCTTACGGTCGGACCCCGCCGACATATAGCGCCGCCACTGACCGCAACCGAGGTCGGTCCCGTCGACGTTATCCTCATAACCCATGCGCATATGGATCATCTCGATATTCCATCGCTCAAGGCTCTACCGAAGACCGCGACCGTGATCGCGTGCGCTAAATGTGCGGCGCTGATTCGCCCGCTCGGGTTCAACGATGTACGTGAACTCAAATGGGACGAATCCACAGTCGTAAAGGGACTGACGATCACAGCGATGGCGGCACGCCATTGGGGCAAGCGCTGGCCGCCGTTCGGCACCGACTACGGCTTCAACAGTTACGTATTAGATCGCGACGGTCATCGGATGCTGCTCGCGTGCGATAGCGCCTATACCGACGTCTTTAGCGAGCTCGCGAACCGTCCGCCCGAGGTCGCTGCATTCTCGATTGGCGCGTACGATCCGTGGATTCATAATCATGCGAACCCCGAACAGGTCTGGACGATGTATCGACAATCGGGTGCGCACTATCTCGTGCCGATTCATTGGGGAACCTTTCGCCTTTCGAAAGAGCCAATGGACGAACCGATGCGCCGGCTCGTCGCGGCGGCGGGTGAACTTTCAAACGAAATCGTAATTCGACAGATCGGTGCCTCATGGACAATGCCTGCAGCCGCCGGATTGAGGGTCGACCACGGCGAAGAATCGCTAACGCACGCTCGCACGAAATGAGCTTCGAAGAGCCGAGCGTTGCGCGGGCGCTTGACACTCGCGCGGCAATTCGATGGCCTAGCGAGAAGTAAGGAGAAGAGCAACAAGCGAGCAGCGCATTTTGAAATATTCGGGAATACTTAAACTAACGCTTTCACTCCTAGCGTTGATCGCGATCGCGGGAAGCGCGGTATGCACCTCTGCCGACGACGACTGGGAGACGGTTCCGAGCAGCTCTTCCTCGGACACGACCGCATCAGCGCCAGCGCCTTCCGCTAATCCACCGACCCGCGCGCCGCGTCACCATTCGAAGACCAGCGCTCCGGCCGTGGCAAGCGATGGATCGAATGTGATTTTGGCGTGCGGTGAAAAGGCCGTGCCGGCATCGCCCAAAATTCAATCGATCATCGGGCAGATTAACGAAGCGTGGGGTTCCAATGTCCGGGTTTACCAATCGGTCGCGATCGAAGGTCCGCATTCGATTGGCGGCGGCTGCGTCTTTTATAATCCGACCGGGCTCGCGATGCTGCTCGGGATGCGCCTCAACCTCAACGATCCCAACGTGTTGACCCCGATGCTCTATGCGATCTTCGCACACGAAGTAGGCCACGAGCTGCATCTTGATTTCGACGCATCCCGGGCCGGCGTTCCAGACCAGATCAAGGAACTCGAAGCCGATCGCTTCGCCGGCTACACGATGAAAAAACTCGATGTGCCCGCGACCGGGTTGTCGCCCTATTGGAGCATGACGGGCGATGAGTTCGGCGCGGGCGTCAGCCACGGCAGCAGCGCGCAGCGCGTCGCTGCCTTCAAAGAAGGCTGGCATGAGGCCGAATGGAATCGTGCTGAGAATTCGCAGTCGGTGACCGCCGCCACCGAGCAATCGATCGCGCCCGAAGATTCTACCGCCGCCCCCTAAGCGCGAGCGCTAAACGAGCTCACCAGCCGAGCCAGCGATTCGGCGATGTGCGCGAAAAATTAGACTGCCCCAAGGCGTCACCAAAAATCCGCTGGATTTATCTCAGACGTGCTTGCGCTTCTTGGACAGGTAATCGACCAGCATGTACTCGCCCAGATGGTCGGGTCGCGTGTAAAGCGCACGCCCACGATTAATCTGCGTCATCTTTTCGACAAATGCCCGCAGGCTCGGCGAGTCGTCGAGCATGAACGTGTTGATAGTAATTCCGCGCCGCGTCACGCGCTCGACTTCTTTGAGCGTCTCCTGCGCCGCGCGCATGCTGATGCCGCCGAACGATAGCGGCCATTCGCAGTACAAGCGTTTGTTGAGAAAATACGCCGTCGGTTGGCCGTCGGTGATGACGATAATGTGCTGGTTGCGCGACGGATGGCGGCCCAGCAGATCGCTCGCCAGCCGCAGGCCGTCCTGCAGGTTGGTGAACGGGTCGCCCATGTTCCACGACGCTTCGGGCAGGTCTTTGAGCTTGAGTTCAACGGCGCGCGTGAAGAATCCGACGATCGAAAAATAGTCGCGCGGAAACTTCGAACGGATAAGCGTTTCCAGCGCCAGCGCGACCTTTCTTCGCCGCGGCGAAACGACCCTCCCAGCTCATCGACCACGACATGTCGAGGCAGAGTACGGTCGACGACGAGCTGCCGTAATCGTTCTCGTAAATTTCGAAATCGTCCGGCTTGAGCGCGAGCGGCACGCCCGGCCGGCGCGTCAGCGCGTGCTTGAGCGTGGCGACCAGATTCAAATTGAGCGGATCGCCGAACTCATACGGACGCGTCTGGTCGGGGCGCATCTCGGTGATCCCGCGATGGTCGGTGGTATGTGATCCCGCGCGATCCTTGAGCAGACCGGTGTAAATGTCGCGCAAGGCAAGCTGGCCGATACGCCGCACGCCCTTGGGCGAGAGCTCCAGATGGTCGCCCTTCTGCACCATGTAGCCGGACTGGCTGAGCATCATCATGACCTGGCGAAGGTTCTGGAAATCCTGCTGCGCCTGCTGCCCGAGCAGCTCCTTCAGATCCTCCATCGAGACCGTCTCGAAGTTCCCGGACATCAGGTCCTGCTCGAGCTGGCGCATCCGCTCCATCTCGCGCATCAGGTCGAGCGCCTTCTGGTAGTCGAGGCTCTCGGGCCCGTGAAACATGTGATTGTAGCGATCGCGAAAATTCTCGAGATCGCGGATGTTCTCGTATTCGTTCAGCAGATCCTCGAAATCGGCCTTGGCCTGCGCGTCCTCGAAGTCGTAGCTTTCGAGCTTGCGCAGAGATTCCGACAGACGCCGCGGCATCTGCTGCAGTTGCCGTTCCTTATCTTCGATGCCGTCCTTTTGTCCGCGCATCGAATCGAGCGTCCGGCGCTCCTGGTTGAGGATTTCTTCGAGCCGCTGCTCCAATTCGGAAAGCGAATTCTTCAGATTGAAATCGCGATAGCGCTGGCGCATCTCCTGGCGCAACTGCTCGAGGAACTCCTCGAGGCCCTGCACCTTGACGCCGTCGAAATCCATCCCCTGGCGCATCATCCAGTCCATCGCCTGCTGGACGTCGTCGCTATAGGAGAGAAATTCGGCGAGCTTCTCGAAGACCTTATCGGCGTCGAGTTTGAGCTTCTGCGAACCGTCCCATTGCGTATAGCGGATGTTGACCATGGTACGTTCGCACGTCAGGCGTGGTAGGAGTAACGGCCGCCCTGGCGTTCCTTATTGAGCTTCTGATGGAGATGGAGGCCTTCGAAAATGAATTCGCTCGCCGTCGCCATCAGACCCGGAGTTTCGAAAACACCGATCTGATCTATCGCTTCGCGCAGGCCGGGGACCTCGCGCAACGCGTCCATGTAATCGGAAGCGGGCGCGCGGTCGGAGACTTCGACGCCCCAACCCTGCTCGAAATACGCCGCTACCCGTTTGAGATCGTCGAGCTTGACACAACGATCGAAGACCTTGAGCACGGCGCGATTTACCAGGCGCTCGATCAGGTCGTCATCTTTCTTGTCCTCGCCGACATATTCGAGTTCGAGCTTGCCGGCGGTCGAGGCGTAGAGCGCGTGCAGGTCGGACAATCGCGGCACGATCTCGGTATCGCCGTTGATGATCGCACGCTTTTCGGCGTTGGATATCAGCGACTCGAGGTTATTGATCGTCACGCGCACCGAAACACCCGAGGTCTGGTTGATCTCGTTGGACGCGCGCGCCTCGAAGGTGATCTGCGCGAGGATGTCCTTCAGAAATTGCGGCACCCGCAACGGCATCTCGGAGCGCAACGGATAGCTGCACTCCTGCTCCATTATCGCCACTTCGTGTTCGAGGGTCTTCGGGTAGTGCGTGCGAATCTGGATGTCGAAACGATCCTTCAAGGGCGTGATGATGCGACCGCGCGAAGTGTAGTCCTCGGGGTTCGCGCTCGCGACGAAGACCACGTCAACCGGGAGCCGAATCTTGTAACCCTTGATCTGGACGTCCTTCTCCTCCATCAGGTTGAACAGGCCGACCTGCACTTTCTCGGTGAGATCGGGCAGCTCGTTGATGGCGAAGATGCCGCGATTGGTGCGCGGAATGAGCCCGTAGTGAATGGTCTCGGCGTCGGCGAGATAGCGTCCCTCGGCGACCTTGATCGGATCGATCTCACCGATCAGATCGGCCACTGAAACGTCGGGCGTCGCGAGCTTTTCGGCATAGCGATGGTCGCGGGTGAGCCACTCGATCGGCGTCGCGTCGCCCTTTTCGGCCATCAGCGCCTGGCACTTACCGCAAATGGGTGCGTAGGGATCGTCGCTTATTTCGCAACCTGCGATAGCGGCGACGTGCTCGTCCAGCAGCGCAGTGAGCGATCTGATGATGCGCGATTTCGCCTGCCCGCGCTCGCCCAACAGGATCATGTGATGGCCGGCGAGAATGCCATTCTCGATTTCGGGCAGCACGGTATCGTCATAGCCGACGATGCCTGGCAGCACTTTCTCGCTGGTGCGCAAGCGCTCGAGCAGGTTGTCGCGCATCTCGATACGCACCGGCTTGGTGCGATAGCCCGCGTGCTTGAGTTCACCGAAGGTCCGAAGTTTCAGCAGACTTTGATCCATGTGGGTAATGCCGCGGCGAAATCTCTGCTTCAGGATAAAGCAGTATCGATCGCTTTGAAAAGCGGCTCGAGCAGCGCATGCGTCTCCGTCAGCGACTGCGGGAGCACTCGGGTTGAAGCTATGACCGGCATGAAATTGGTGTCGCCCTCCCAGCGCGGCACCAAATGCCAATGCATGTGATCCGCGATTCCCGCTCCAGCCGCGCGTCCGAGGTTCAAGCCGACGTTAAGACCCGCAGGCCGAAAGGCCTCGCGCAGCCGCTGCACCGAGCGCGCAACAATTTCAGCAAGCGCAGTGAGCTCGTCGCGATTGAGCAATTCCGGCGACGCCACGTGGCGGCGCGGCGCGACCATCAGATGTCCGTTGTTGTAGGGATAACGATTGAGCATCACGAGCGCGAGTCGGCCCCGCGTACAGCACCAGCCGGCGACGGCGAGTCTAGAGGACTCAACCGGCCAAAACAAAATATGCATTCGCCGGCAGGTTGCCGGCGCTCGCGTAACGTAGGCCGAACGCCACGGCGCCCACAGCAGTGCGGGCGCGACTGCGGACTCAGGCTGAGCGCGCCTGTTCGGGGTGTCCGCCGCGCCATTAACCTCTACTCGAAGATCCTTGCCGGCGCGAAAAAATGGAATTCGCTTGGCGGCGACCTCGACGACGTCGCCCGTCTTTGGATTGCGCCCCTGACGCGCTCGCCGCTGCTTGACACCGAAGCTGCCAAAGCCGCGGATCTCGATGCGCTCGCCGCGTGCGAGCACCTCCGCCATCGCCTCGAACATGGCGTTGACGACGGTCTCCGAATCGCGATGTGTGACGCCTTGCCGACGCGCCAACAGCTCCTCGATTATGCCGCGCTTGGTCATCGTCCCCGAATCGCGCAACTGCGTTTAGCGTCCGCGACCGCTGCGTGGCGTGCGGTCGTCGCGATCGAGCCGCAGTTCTTCTTTCAAAATGTCTTCGAGCGAAAAACGCGACGCCTCATGCTCGCGCTTGAGGTACGCCTGCATCTCTTCGCGCTCCTCATGTGCGCGCAAGCCCTTCACCGATAGCCCGATGCGGCGTTCTTTGCTGTCCACCTGCACCACCAGTGCTTCGAGTTCATCGCCCACCTTGAACAACGACGACGGCTTGTCGACGCGTTCGTTACTCAGCTGCGAGATATGAATCAGTCCCTCGATACCCTCTTCCAACTCAACGAAAACCCCAAAGTCAGCGACCGAGCTAACCTTGCCATTGACGCGGCTGTTGAGAGGATAGCGCTGGGCCACCGTATCCCACGGATCGGGCGTCAACTGTTTGACCCCGAGGCTAACGCGCTCGTGCTCGACCTCGATACCGAGCACCACCGCCTCGACCTCATCGCCCTTTTTGTAAACCTCGGAAGGATGGCGGACCTTCTTGGTCCACGAGAGATCGGAAATATGCACCAGCCCATCGATACCCGGCTCGATCTCGACGAACACGCCGAAGTCGGTAATCGATTTGACCTTGCCCTTAATCGTGCTGCCAATCGGATGGATATCCGCGAGCGCTTCCCACGGATTCGGCTCGGTCTGCTTGAGTCCGAGCGAAATTCGCCGATTCCCTTCATCGACGCCGAGGACCTGGACCTCGACCGATGTCACCGACATTGACCACTTTCGACGGATGTACCGCGCGCTTGCTCCACGACATCTCGCTGACGTGAATCAGCCCTTCGACGCCCTTTTCCAATTCGACGAACGCACCGTAATCGGTAACGCTGACAACTTTGCCGCGCAGCCGCGCGTCCGACCGGATAGTTCTCGGTCGCCTTGGTCCACGGGTCGGGCATGATCTGCTTCATGCCGAGCGAGACGCGCTCGCGTCCCTGATCGTACTTCAGCACGACCACCTTGACCTTCTCGCCGACCTTCAGGACTTCCGAGGGATGCTGCAGACGGCCCCACGCCATATCGGTGATATGCAGCAGACCGTCGATACCGCCGAGGTCAACGAACGCGCCGTAGTCGGTGATATTCTTGACGGTGCCCTCGAGAATCACGCCCTCTTCGAGCACCTTGAGCGTCTCTTCCTTGAGCGAGGTGCGCTCGCGCTCGATAACGCTGCGGCGCGAGACCACGACGTTGCCGCGCGCGCGATTGAACTTGAGAATCTGGAAACGGCCGCGCTGGCCGACGTAACGATCGAGATTTCGCGCTGGCCTCAGATCGACATGCGATCCCGGCAGGAACGCCGGCACGCCGATATCGACTTGCAGGCCGCCCTTGACCTTGCCCAGGATTACGCCTTCGACCGGAGATTCGTTCTGGAACGCCTGTTCGAGTTCGCGCCAGACCTTGAACTTTTCGGCCTTGGCGTGAGACAGCATCACCGTGCCATTCTCGGTCTCGGTGCCCTCGAAAAAGACATCGACCTCGTCGCCTTCCTTGACCATGACGTTGCCGTCGTGATCCAGGAACTCGGCGAGCGGCACCTGGCCTTCGCACTTGTAATTAATATCGATGATGACGTTGTCGCGCGTGATCAGGAGAACTGTGCCGGTAAGTACATCGCCTGTACGCGGTGCGCGCAGGCTCTGCTCCATCATCGACTCGAAATCATTCGTTCCTCCGTTCGCTTTCTCAGACAAATCTTTCTCCATTTAAAGGGACCTTTTACCTGCGGGACATCGAGGCTACTGCAATCCATACAAGGGCGCTAGACTCGTTTCAAGCCCTATATGGCGCGTGAAACTGTCTCCACGCGCGCTTTCATCTCATCTACCACCGCCGCCACGTCGCGCGCGGTGGAATCGATCACGATCGCGTCGGCGGCTGGCTTGAGCGGGGCCAGCGTCCGGCCGGAGTCACGCCTGTCGCGCTCGGCCAATTGTGCGGCGACCTCTGCGATTGTAGTCGCTACGCCTTTTTTCGCCAATTCCGCATATCTACGCGCCACACGCACTGCCGGCGTCGGCAACCAGAAAGAACTTCACTTCGGCGTCAGGAAAAATAACCGTGCCGATATCACGACCTTCCATCACGACGCCGCCCCCCGCGCCCGCAGCGCGCTGCAGGTCACGCATCTTCTCGCGCACCATCGGTAACGCCGAAAAGCGCGAAGCGAGATCGCCGATTTCTGGTTCGATAATAACGTCGCTGATATCGCGGCCGGCCAGAATTACGCGCTCACCGTCGAACGTGATTGATATTGTATCAAGAATGACACGCAATTGCTCGTCGATTTCGGCGATATCTGGATCGACTCCGGCGGCGCGCGCCGCCACCGCCACCGCGCGATACATCGCGCCCGTATTCAGATAGCTGAAGCCCAGCGCCCGCGCGAGCTCCCGTGCCACGGTCGATTTGCCGGCGCCGACCGGACCGTCGATTGCCACAATCGGGCGGGCGCGCGACAAGTTCTGAGGTTCGATCTTCATTTCGGATGTCGGAGCGTCACTGATCGATAGCTCGCGCCTCAGCGCAATCGATTCGCACTCTATTTCAATCGCTCGCGCATGCGCCGGCCGCGCTCGAACAGCGCCATGCAGTTCGCTAGCGTCGGCGCGTTCGACGGCACCTTCAAATTGTTCGAAGGTCCCGCGAAAGAGTTTCAAGCGCATCCAAAATCGCCGCGCGATTGGTCAGACAGATATCGCGCCACATCTCGGCCGACGACGCCGCGATCCGCGTGGTATCGCGCAATCCGCCCGCACCATACTCAATAGCGGATTTTCCGTCTATTTGCTTGTTCCCGAGTGCCGCCGCCAACGCGCTCGCGACCAGTTGCGGCAAATGACTCGCGCGCGCCAGGATCGCATCGTGCGCCGCCGGCGTCATCCGCTCGACCTGCGCGCCCGTCGCCCGCCATAACGCTTCGATTTTCGCCACCGCCTCCGGTGTGCTACGACGCAGACGGCGTCACGATCACGCGCCGGTTCACGAACAGGTCTTCCTCCGCGGCAGCCGCCCCGACGGTCTCCTTGCCGGCCACCGGATGCACTCCGACCAGCGCCATCTGCGGCCCGATCAGCGGCTCCAGTTCGCGCACCACCCACTCCTTTACGCTGCCGACGTCGGTCACCACGGCGTCCTTGGGCAGATGCGGAACCATCGCTGAGAGCGTTTCCGGAAACGTCATCACCGGCGTCGCCAGCATCACCAGGTCCGCGCCCTGCGCTGCCTCCGCCGGATCGCGCGTCGCTTCGTCGATCAGCCCGCGCGCCATCGCCACGTCGAGATTCGCTTGCGTGCGACCCAGCCCGACGATTCGATCGACCAATCCATGCCTGCGCGCGGTGAGCGCAAGCGATCCGCCGATCAGGCCAACCCCGCACAGCGTCATCTGGCGAAACAACGCGGTCATCGGATCGGCCCGATCACCCACCCGCGGCAGTTTCCATCACCGGTCGCAGCAGGGGAAAATTTGATCAAGAAACGCAAAACTAAAATCATTTCTGAAACCTCACGAGGTTTCAGACTTCCCATTTGTAAGACAGTCTGCCATCCCCGGTCAGAACCCTTGATAGATCGATGCTGGGTAGCGATGGAGAAACCATATTTAATTGATGTCGCCGTAAGCTCCGGTGAACGCAGGTAATTGGATAATGCTTTCACCAATTCTCGGCTGCCTCGCAGCCGCGGCCTCGCGATATCGCTCAACGTTATTTCAAAAGGGGAGTCTGAAACCTCCTGAGGTTTCAGAAATTATAAAGTTTCCGCGCTCCTCAACCAATGTCTTCTCACTTCTTCCTTGCGACCTTCTCGAGCGCCGCGACCAGTTTACGGTTCTCTTCCGGCAGACCCACGCTGATGCGCAAATGATGCGGCCAGCCGTACGCGCCCATCGGCCGCACGATCACGCCGAGCCTCAGCAATTGGTCGAACACCGCATTGCCCGCGCCGACTTCGACCAGGATAAAGTTTGCATGGCTCGGAACGTAGGCAAGGCCCATCCGCTTGAACTCGCGCTCGAGGTAGGCGATTCCGTCGGCATTGTTTTCGAGCGTACGCCGCACATGATCGACGTCGTCCATCCCCGCCAGGACCGCGGCCTGAGCCAGCGAGGTTACGTTGAAGGGCTGACGAACCTTGTGCAGCAATTGCACGAGGTCGGACCGCGCAACCGCGTAGCCGACGCGCATGCCGGCGAGACCGAAGATTTTCGAAAACGTCCGCATCGTGACGATCATCCGGCTGGAGTCGTGGTACTTGAGCGAGTCCGGATAGTCGGCGTCACGCACGAATTCGAAGTAGGCCTCGTCGGCGACGATCACGACATGTTCGGGCACCCGGGTAAGGAAGCGCTCCCACGCCGCGCGTTTGAAAATCGTCCCGGCGGGATTGGTCGGATTATCGAGGAAGACGATCCGCGTATTGGCGTCGATCGCCGCCGCGATCGCGTCGAGGTCAAAGTAAAAACCGTCCTTCATCGGCACGGCCTTGCCGAGACCGCCGGCCGCGGCCGTCGCCAGCGCATAAATCGCGAACGAATGCTCCGAAAAGACGGTGTTGAGGCCGGGCCGCACAAACAGGAACGCGAGCAGGTTCAGCACTTCGACCGAACCGCCGGCGACAAAAATCTGATTCGCGCTGACGCCGTGATGCGCGGCGATTTTCTGGCAGACGGCCCAGCACGCACCGTCGGGGTATCGATTCACCTCCGCCAGCGCCGCATGCATCGCGGCCACCGCCAAGGGCGACGGCCCCAACGGATTCTCGTTGGAAGCGAGCTTGACCGGTTCGTCGATACCGAGTTCGCGCTGCAATTCCTCGATTGGTTTACCAGGCTCGTACGGATGGAGCGCGGCAACCGTCGGCATTACCAGGGATTCGGGTTTTATCAAGCTGTGCGACCCGCGCCGGCGCATGCAAAATCGGCCGGCGGACCTTTCTCGACGTTTAGGCGGACTTGCCTTCAGGATATGATCCCAGCACCTTCAGAAAAAGGGCTCGTTTCTCCAACGCGGCGAGCGCGCGGCGCACCGACGCGTCCTCCCGATGGCCCTGCAGGTCGACGAAAAACACGTATGCCCACGGCCGTTCGCGCTGCGGCCGCGATTGAATCATGGTGAGATTAATCCGCTGGCGCGCGAACAACGTCAACGCTCCGTGCAGCGCCCCGGCCCGCTCCGGCAACGCGAAGACCAGGCTGGTCTTGTCGGCGCCGCTGCGCGCCATCGCCTCGCGCCCGAGCACCAGGAACCGGGTCGTGTTCTGCGCTACGTCCTGGATATTTTCGGCGATCACGTCGAGTCCGTTGGCGCGCGCCGCGGCCACCGAGGCGATCGCCGCATAGCTCGCATCCGCCGCGGCCTTCTGCGCCGCCAAACTGTTCGACGGCAACGATTCGAGCTCGCAGTTCGGATAGTTGGCAGCGAGATAATTGCGGCACTGCCCCAGCGATTGCTGATGCGAGACAATTTTCTCGAAGCCGGCGGCGTCCGCGCGGGCCATCAGCGCGTGGCGAATCGGCAGCATAATTTCGCCGATGATGACGAGCGGCGTATCGATCAGTAAATCAAGCGTCAGGCTGACCGAGCCCTCGGTTGAATTCTCCACCGGCACCACGCCGTAATCGGCGCGCTGGTTTTCCAACGCCTGGAACACCGCCGCGATCGAGGGCTCTGGGGCGAACGCCGCGCTCGCGCCGAAGCGATTACGCGCGGCCTCATGCGAATAGGTATGCTCGGGGCCGAGATACGCTATCCGCAGCGCATGTTCGAGCGCGGTGCAGGCCGAAATTATCTCCTGGAAAATCCGCCGCAGATGCTCCCCGCTGAGCGGCCCCGGATTGTGCGCGACCACGCGATCGAGCACCTGCCGCTCGCGCACCGGCTGATAGATCGGCGCGCCATCGTGATGCTTCAACTGGCCGATTTGCTGGGCGAGGCGCGCGCGTTGATTGAACAGCGCGACCAGCTTCAGATTGATTTCGTCGATCCGCTTGCGCAGATCTTCGAGCGTCGCGCCGACTTTGGGGCGGCGGATTTTTTCCCTGGTCGACATCGCGGCGCCAAGGGCTAGCCGATTCCAGCGCCGTTTTCAACGCGGGCGTGCGAGATATACGCGCTGCCCATCGCGGCGAATTTTCGCGCGCGCTCGTCGCGCAATGCCGCCGGGGCCATCCGCGTCAGGCGTTTGAGATGGCGCTCGATCGCGCGGCCGAGGGTCGCGATCGCCTCGGCCGGTTCCCGATGGGCACCGCCGGGCGGTTCGAGCACGATTTCGTCGATCACGCCCAGATGAAAAAGATCTTGCGCCGAAAGACGCAGCGCGCGCGCCGCTTCGGCGACCTTCTGCGGGCCACCCTCGCGCCAGAGAATCGCCGCGCAGCCTTCCGGCGTGATCACCGAGTAACAAGCATTTTCCTGCATTAGTACGGCGTTGCCGACACCGAGCGCAAGCGCGCCGCCCGAACCGCCTTCGCCGATCACGCAAGCGATTACCGGCGCCTCGATCTTCGCCATCAACTCGAGGTTAGCGGCGATTGCCTCCGATTGGCCGCGCTCCTCCGCACCCACGCCGGGCTCGGCCCCCTGGGTATCGATAAACGTGATCACGGGCAACGCGAAGCGATGCGCCAGTTCGAACATTCGCGCCGCCTTGCGATAGCCTTCCGGGTGCGGCTTGCCGAAATTGCGCCGAATTCTTTCGGCCGTCGAGCGGCCCCGCTGATGGCCCGCGATCACGACCGGGACGCGACCGAAGTAGCCCAGGCCGGCGACGATCGCGCCGTCGTCGGCGAACCGGCGGTCGCCGTGAACCTCCATGAATTCGCCGATCAGCGCTTCGACGTAATCGAGCGTCTGGGGCCGCGCCGGGTTGCGCGCCAGCCGCACCCGATCGATGGGCTCGAGCCGCGCCTTCAACCGCGCCTCGATTGCAGTTTTCTCGGCCGTGAGCTTACGCTGCGAGCGAGAATCGGCGGTGTCGATTAGCCGCGCCACTTCTGCCAGTCGTGTTTCCAGTTCCGCCACCGGACGCCCGTCCAGCGCCGGGAATGCCGCTGCTTCATGCTTCATTCTTAAACGTCCATATCGCCGATCATCGTGTCGCTGCCTGGTCGTCGCCAAACCATCGCACGGGCCGCAGCGAGGTCTCCCGAGCGGGCGAAATTTTTCACCGTCATGCGTCGCGTGCCATCTCGCTTGCCGCCGCGACTGGCGCAGAAAAAAACTCCTGAAAGAGACGGAAACCCTCCGCGCTAGCATCGTCCGAGTCGAGCCAGATCATACCCGGCTCGCGCCGGAACCAGGTCATCTGGCGCTTGGCCAGTCGGCGGCTTTCGCGCTTGGCCGCTTCGACGGCAGCCGCGAGCGTGAGCTTACCGGAAAGATACTGCGCGATCTCGCGATAGCCGATCGTCTGCATCGTCACAGTCGCAGCGCCATAACCCGCCGCAAGCAGACCCCGGACTTCCTCGATCAGGCCGTCCGCGACCATCGCGTCGAAGCGCCGGTCGATCTGCGCATACAGGCGCGCGCGCGGGACCGCGAGGCCAATTACCAAATTTGTATAGGCACCGGCGCCAGTCCGTTTCTCCGCGCGGCCGGCCTCCCGATGCCACCGCTGATGCTCGCTGATCGGAATTCCGCTGAGCGCATGGACCTCCAATGCGCGCACGATCCGCGGCAGATCCTCCGGCCCGATTCGGGCGGCCGCCGCCGCGTCGATCTGGGCCAGCCGCCGATGGAGATGCGACGCGCCATGCGCGGCTGCGATCGCGACGAGCCCTGCCCGATACTGAGGCGACGCGGACGGGCCGGCGAAGATCCCGCGGCGCAGGGCGCGCAGATAAAGTCCGCTGCCACCGACGATCAGCGCCGGCCGCCCGCGCGCCGCGATCTGTTTGATCGCTTCGTCGGCCAGCGCTGCATACTCGGCGACGTCGATCGGCGCGTCGGGGTCGCGGATATCGATCAGATGATGGGGCACGCGGACGCGTTCCTCCGCGGTCGGCTTGGCCGTCCCCAAATCCATGCCGCGATAGAGCTGGCGAGAATCGGCGTTGACGATTTCGGCGCCGAGCCGCTCGGCCATTTCGATCGCGAACGCGGTCTTGCCCACGCCGGTCGGCCCGGCGATCATGCCGATGCGCACGGCATCGCGAGATTCCAAGTTCGACAACAGCGGGTTCACCGTCGGCGCTGGAATTTGGGCTGCGCGATCCACTAGGGCATAAGTCTATTGCATCACGGGGCGCCCCGGAACCGGCGGTCAGCAAGCTGATATGAAGCTAGCGGCGGAACAGCCGTTCGATCCGCGCCGCGCGCGAAGCGGATATGGACCGGGCGTCCATGCGGGCAGTTGGTCTTGAACGGCGTCGCGTCGAGCGCGACGAGCAGCGCCGTGATTTCGTCGGCCGCGAGCATCCGGCCGACCCGCACCGAGCCGTGGCAGGCGAGGCGCTTGAGCAGGTCCTCGATTGCGCTGACTTCGTGCGCGCCGCGCGAACGACCCCCCACCTCGCCCATTCCCTCGATCACGTCGGTCAGTAGTCTCAAGCCGTCGCCGTCGGCGGCGAACACCGCCGGCACCCCTTTGAGCAGGAGCGTGGAAGGGCCGAATTGATCCAGCTCAAAACCTATCGCGCGCAGCTCGGCGAGCCCGCCGATAACCTCGGCGGCGCGTCCGAGTACGAGTTCGAGCGGGATCGGTGTCAACAGCGCCTGCGTACGTATACCGCCCGCACGCATCTCATCTTTCAGGCGCTCGAAGGTCACGCGCTCATGCGCCGCATGCTGATCGACCAGGATCAAGCCGTCATCGGTCACAGAGGACGAATCTTCCAACACGATATAACCGGCAAACAACTGGCCCATCACGCGCAACTCCGAGTAGCGCGGAATGGGCGCCGCGCGCATTCCGTTGGCGGCCGGCACCGTCTCCACGGACGAAGCGGCGGCGGGCGCGGCGAGATTGGTGTCCGCATCGGCGAACCCGTTACCTGCTATTGCGGCGCGTGATGCGCCACCGTAGCCGAGGCCGAGCGCGCGCTGCTCGATTCGCGCTGCGGGCGCGTCGGCGACCAACCGCAGCGGCCGGTCGCCGTTTGCGCCGGGGAATGCCGGAGCGGCGTCGGCTCCGGACGCCGCTCCATTCGCCGCGACCGTCGCGGCCGGGAGCGGGCGTGCCTCGCCGTCGGCGCTGGACCCCGCTTCTACGCCGTCGGCGGTATGCCAAGCGCCGACGGCGGTCTGGTCGGCAAGTCGCGCGCGCAGGGCGTGATAGACAAGCTCGAAGAGCGCGCCCGAATTGCGAAAGCGCACCTCGGTCTTCATCGGATGAACGTTGACGTCAACCTCTTCGGGCCGCAGCTGAACCATCAGGACGACCGCCGGATGGCGGCCGCGCGGCAGCAGGCTTTGATAGGCCTGCGCGATAGCGCGCGCCAACAGACGGTCGCGAACCGCGCGGCCGTTGACGAAGGTGAAGACCATGCGCGGGGTCGCAAACGACTCCTGGCTGGTCGCGGCGAGGCCCCACGCGCGCGCGGTTCCCGCCCGATGATCGAACGGAATCATCCGGTCGGCCAGCTTTGCGCCGCAGAGTTGCCGCAGGCGCTCGAGCAGCGTGGTTGCGCGGGCCGTCGTCGCGAGCTTGCGCCCGTCGGCGGTCAACGCGAAGGCAACGGTATAGTTGGCCAAGGCAAGCCGCTGGATCGTCTCGGCCGCCGCGCCCTGCTCGGTCGCGACGGTCTTGAGGAACTTGAGCCGTGCCGGAGTGTTGAAAAAGAGCTCGCGCACCTCGATCCGGGTACCCGGCGCCATGGCGCAGGCCTCGACCCGCTCGATCTCGCCGCCGGTCGCGACGATCTCGATCCCGTGAGCGTCTCCGATGCCGCCACCATGACGTCCGTCAGCAGGCCGCCGGGTGCGCAGAACCATCCGGGAAACGCTCGCGATCGCCGCCAGCGCCTCGCCGCGAAAGCCCAGCGTGCGAATCGCAGCCAGATCGGCAGCGTCGCGGATCTTCGAAGTCGCATGGCGCCGCAGCGCAAGAATCGCGTCCTCGCGGCCCATTCCGCAGCCGTCGTCGGCGACGGCGATCAGCCCGGCGCCGCCGCGTTCGATTTCGACGCTGATATTGCGCGCCCCGGCGTCGAGCGCGTTCTCGACCAGCTCCTTCAGCGCCGAGGCCGGACGCTCGACCACCTCGCCGGCGGCAATCTGGCTCGCCACTTGTTCGGGCAGTATGTGAATGATCCGCTGGGTCATCTGGTGGTCACCGGCCTGCCGATTCCGCTTCCCGAGATTCCTCGCACAATCTGACGAGTTGATCCGTCGCGAGACCGGCTACTCCGACACGTCCAGAATGAGGGCTGGAGCGCGCCGACTCAAGTTTGCAGGGCCTTCGCGCGCGACAGGAATCGAGCTTTACCAACAGCGCCCGTCGCAGCCTGTTAATAGCCACGATTGCCCAGTCGGCGTGCTGACGGCGGTCGTCGTCGACCTCTTTCTTTCACCGTCCCCGCGGGTTAGGCTGGTCGGTTCAAGCCAGCGCGAGTCGACCCGCCGTGCGGCGGCTGGTTCGGACCGCTGGGGTCGGCAGATCAAAAACTTCGGAGTTACGCGCGATGAGACATTGCTCGGTATGTGGCAAACGGCCCTCGGTCGGCAACAGCGTCAGCCACGCTAACAACAAGACCAAGCGGCGCTGGAATCCCAACCTGCAGGAAGTGCGCGCGCTGATCGGCGGCGGCGTGCAACGGGTGCTGGTCTGCACGCGCTGTATTCGCAGCGGCAAGATTCGCAAAAGCGCCTGATCTCGACCTGACCCGCGCGAATCCCTCAAAGCAGCGCCAGCAGCTTCTCCGGCGGCCGTGCGATAACCGCGCGGCCGGCGCGTATCACGATCGGCCGCTGCATCACCTCCGGATGTTCCAGTAACAGCTCGACCACAGTCTCGCTGCTCACATAATCGCCGGCCTTGAGGCCGAGCTCAGCGAAGCGCTTGTCCTTGCGCACCAGCTCGGCGATCGGCTCCTCGAGCTGGGCCACGATTTCTTCAAGGGCAACGCGCGTCGGCGGATGTTTCAGATATTCGATCGTGTCGAACTCGACACCGCGGCTCTTGAGCAGTTCAAGCGCGCCGCGCGAGTTTCCTCAGCCGGGGTTGTGATATAGCGTCACTCGCTGCATAATTCCGTCGCTCTAGAGTGTTGCCGGTGCTTAGTGCGTCGCGCGAACGAGGACGGACTACGATAATGTCAACGACGTCCCGATGCGCAACAATGGAGACCATGTTAGAGGATTCATCCGATGAGAACTACCGAAATGCGGTTGCCTGCCCTGCGTCGCGCTGACCAAACGAGCGCTCGTCGGAAATCCCGCCGCCACTTCGTCGGCGCGCGCCATCGGCCGATCGCGATTCTGCTGGCGGGCGTCCTCGGGCTAACCTGCGACGCCGCACTGCCGGTGGCCGCCGCGGCGGCTCGCGTCAGCGGCACATTCATCGGCTATCAGGGTCAGCCGGAGCCCAGCCGCGACCTCCATTTCGAGAACTGCGCCAGCCACGACAGTTACCTCGCGCCGACTCACACCGACGCTACTTTCGCGCAGAATCTACCACCCGGATGTTACAATCTGCGTGCCGAGCGCGGGGCCATCCTGCGACCTGAGATACTGGTTCGGGACCGCGATCTGGCGCTCGGCCAGGTAAGCGATCTTGCACCGCTGGCCCCGGCGCGGCTGTTCGATCTCGAGGACCTCTTTCCGACGCTGCTGACCAGTCCCGCGCCCTCCACCGCCTATATCTTCACGCACGATCCGACGGTGGTCCCGGCCAGCGCCCAGGTCGTCAAGATACCGTCATCGGAAAGCGAATGGTTGAAGCTGCAGAAGCAGACCGAAGCAACCGTCAAAGCGCCGGACGCGGCGGCACCGCCGGAGTTCAGCGAACCGATGGAATTCACGCCAGGCGCCCCACCGCCATCACCGGCCACCCAGCCGTGACCAGCGCGACCACGGCGGCAGCCCTTAACCCGGGCCCAATCGACCAATGTAGTGAATCAGACCAAAAAGTCGGCGACGAAATCGCGCACGCCGGTAACCATTGCGGCGACCCCTGCCAGGTTCTCCCCCGGAGCTGATTCGCTGACGGTCGCCCGCCCCGCAAGCTCCATCCAGCCGGTGATCTTCTGTTTGATCGCGACCGGATAGACTCCGGCCTCCCAGAGTTTCTGATTGACTTCCGCAGGTCCATCGACCTGCTCGCGCACCGCGAGCCTGCGATTCCGTGCGTTGCGCCACAGCACGTCCTCTAAAATCGCCGCGGCCAGCACTGCCGCCGCACCCGCGCGGCCGGCCCCGCAATGGCGCTCAGCAATCGCCAACAAATCGTTGAAGACCTCGGCCGCGGCCAGCTCTTCGACCCGCGCCACGGGGCCGAAATCGATATACTCGCGCGCCGCTCGCAGCACCGCCTGCCCGCGCGCCGCGGCGTTCAGATACGGGCTGTCGCAGGAAAATTCATACTCTTTCAGGTAGTGGCTATCGGGACCGAACGCCTCTTTCAGAAACGCCAGGCAGCCAACGCGCCATTCGCGGAACCGCGCCGCATCGACGAAGTCCTGCAGCGAGAGCTCCGACCTGTAATGACTCCGAATGACTTCGGTCGCCTGCTCCAGCAGACGCGACAGCCGTATCCTCACCGTGTCGAGATCGATCACGCGCGCAGCTTCCATGGCTATGGAAGTTTATGGGCGGGAACGGACTGTGGGCAAACATCCACGGCCATCGCGCTGCAGTGCTGCGATGGGAGGGGCGAATGAAGTGCGCTCCGCGAGCGCCGCCCCTAACGACGGGCGAGCCCGAGGGTGGGCAAAGGGCGGGAAAACAACAGACCGGTCTTGTGTGCCACGTCACCGTTATCGAGGCAGCGCCAGCCGTCCGGATCGCGCGTCCAGCGCCGATGCGCCTTGTCCATTCCGGCGCCCCATCCGTCAAGCGTCAGATATATCCGATCACCCCTGTCGGTCCGCAACGTGATGTACTTCCTCATCGCAGATACCTCTCGGCGGAGATTCAACCGCTCACGATTTGATTGTCGGCTCGGCGACCCTCTTGGGCCCCTTCTGCGCTAAACCTCTTGCAACAATCTTATCCTTATTCAGTAGCACGCAAACCAACTCTGTCAATCGCTTTTGAGAGTACGCCGAGGGTAATTTCCAACTTTCATCCTGGACTGACGTCATCTTAGCTCATTTTGGCTTATTTTAGCATTACTTATCATTGATAATCATCGATTCGCGTGCGATGTCCTTGTTGCTACAGAAATACGGCCGGCCCCACGAGGAACCGGCCGTATGCTGCTACCGTCGTATGGCGTGTGAGTCCGTGCCGCCCGTTAGCCGACCTGGCTGCCGACCACCGACACGAAACTCACGCAGCGGCCGGGCTGTCCGCCCAGGTTGTGCGTCAGTCCGACCTTCGGATGATCGAGCTGGCGCGCGCCCGCCTCGCCACGCATCTGGAGCCACATCTCGTACATCATGCGCAGTCCCGACGCGCCGATCGGATGGCCGAACGACTTCAGGCCGCCGTCCGGATTGACCGGCAGCTTGCCATCGAGGTCGAAGAAACCCTTCCATCACGTCCTGCCAGGCATGGCCGCGCGGGCTGAAGCCCAGATCCTCCATCAGGACCAGTTCGGTCGGCGTGAAGCAGTCGTGGACCTCGGCCATGCTGATCTGCTCGCGCGGATTGGTGATGCCGGCCTGCGCATAAGCGTCGCGGGCGGAGGCGACGACTTCGGGGAAGGTCGTGAAGTCGTATTCCGGCGAGAGCGGTCCTGCCGCCGGTCCGGCGACGAACGACAACGCCTTGATGTAGATCGGGATTCTTGCAGTACTTGTGCGCGTCTTCGGCGCGCACCACGATCGCCGCCGCGGCGCCGTCGGAGACGCCCGAGCAATCCATGATGCCGAGCGGGTCGGCGATCTTGGGCGAATTCCGGATGGCCTCCATCGAGACTTCCTTCTGGAACTGCGCCTTGCCGTTCTTCGCGCCGTTGCGATGATTCTTCCAGGCGATGCGCGAGATCACTTCCTTGCCCTTTTCGGCATCGAGGCCGTACTTCTTGAAGTAGGCCGGGCGCGAGCAGCGAGAAGAGCGCCGGCGGCGTCATCGAGGCGGGCGTGCCGTCGTTCGGCGGATTGGTCATCACGAGACCCGAGAAGCCCGAGTCCTTGAGCTTCTCGACCCCGATCGCCATCGCGATGTCGTAGGCGCCCGACGCCACCGCGTAGCAGGCCTGGCGCAGCGATTCGGAACCGGTCGCGCACATATTCTCGACGCGGGTGACCGGCTTGTAGTCAATCTTGAGCGGCTCGGAGAGCGTCAGGCCCGACACCCCGGAGCCCATCGTGCCGAGCCAGTACGCATCGACGTCGTCCGGCTGCACGCCGGCGGAGGCGTAGGCTTCGTAGGCCGCATCGCACAAGAGGTCATCGGCGCCCTTGTCCCAATGCTCGCCGAACTTGGTGCAACCCATCCCGATGATCGCGACCCGATCCTTAATTCCTTTGCTCGCCATTAACTCGTCCTCCTGTGGGTGCCGTTTCCCGCTGCGCCTAGCGCTTGGGGCGCGCCTTCCAAAAATAGTTGTGGACCCCGTCGGCAGTAAAGAGCCGGCGAAAGGTCATTTCGACTTCATCGCCGATCGCGACCTTGTCGGACTCGCAATCGGTCATCTCGCACATAAAGCGGCCGCCGCCCTCGTAGTCGATCACGACGTTGACGGTCGGCGGATTGAGCGAAAACGCCAGCCGGTCGATCGCGTAGGTGGCGATGCGTCCGGTGCGATCGGCAAACGGATACGGCTCCATCTTATCGAACGCGCGGCATTTGACACACACCCGTTGCGGCGGAAGTTGCGCGGTGCCGCAGGCAGTGCAGCGCGAACCGATCAGGCCGAACTTCCACTTTTCCGAGCGCATCATCGGGGGAGCCGCGGGACGCTCGGGGTCGGGCCGGCGCGGCGGCTCGGTCGGCAGAATCTCGCGCCACTTGAGATAGCTGCCGTAGGTGACGTCGCCCTTCGATTCGACCATCCGGCCGACCGAATGCACCGGCTTGAAGGCGGCCGCGGCGGGCGTGACTTTCAGCACCATCGCATCGGCGCCATCGCCAACCGTCACGACCAGGATGTAATCGCCGGGCTTCGCGGCCGGCAGCACCGCAGTGAGCATCAGGGCGGCATGCGCGGCGCCGGCCTGTCCGACCGTCAACGAGAGCGAGTCGGCGACTTTCGCCGGATCGATTTTGAGCTCGCGCAGAATCTCGTCGGCGGCGCGCTGATTGGGCGCGTCGAGCACGATCTTGGCGAGATCGCCGGGCGCGATTTTCGCCTTTTCGAGAACGTCGTGGATGATCTTTTTGAAGAGCGGATTGTAGGCCTGGGTCAGCGCGAAACGTTCTTCCCACGAATGCGCAAAGCGCTCGCCGGGCGCGCGCCACGAGTCGAGATACTCGCGCGTGAGCGAGCTGCTCGCGACGATCTCGGCGATGACGTTTTCGTTGCCGAGCAGGAAGGCCGCGGCGCCGTCGCCGTTGGACTGCTCGGCCTTGCCCTCGGGCGCGCCGAGGCGGCAATCGGCGATCGCGACGGCGGCCTGTCCGCCGGTCGCAGCGACGGCGTCGGCGGCCTGCAGCATCGCGGAGAGGCCGGCGCGAATCGAGCCGGTCGAATCCGTCGCGCGAATCTCGGCCGGGCAGCAGCGCACCCGCGCCGACCAACGCGGCGTTGAGTTTCTCGGCGTAAGGCGGTGTGGTCGTCGCGAAGACCAGCGAGCGGACGTCGGGTGCGGGCGTCGCCTTGAGCGCATCGCGCAGCGCCTCAACCGCCATCGAGACGCTGTCCTCGTCGAAGCTCGCGACCGAGCGTTCGCCGCGGGTCGGCGGCGACGCCGAGCACCTGCGGCAATCGCGGCGCGCTTGAGCCGCCGATAGGGGATGTATGATCCGTAAGAGACAATTCCAGCCATAGGCGCATTAAAGGCTTTCGAGTAGCCTTTCGTCAACTCGTCGAGCCCGGGAGCGCAATGCAATCAACCAGCGCCGCCGCTGGAATCCGTATTCGCGCTTTCCGCGCCTTAGCGCGGCCGGCCTCGCCGTTTGAATCGAGCTCCAAAATGCGGAATGTTGAAGCGGTCCGCCTGCCCTGAGAGTGGGGATTTGCCTGGATCAAAAGAGGAGGAGTGCCCCATGAAAATAGCGCGACTGGAAGAGCTTCAACAAAATGTAAACGAGCTCAGGTCCCTCAACCTGGAAGAATGCTCTGCGCTAATCGACGAAATATGGCGGCTCAGGAGCGCCCACGCGGCCAAGGACGTTGAGGTCAGCTTCTGGCGGGACTCCAATGACCAGTTGCGGACCGATCGTGACCGCTTGATTGAGGCTAACCGGCTCGTTCAAGCAGAAAATGATTTACTCAAGAGCGTTCATGGCCTGCCCCTTTGCGAACTCGAAAACCGCTGGAGCAATTGCGCAGTGCGGATGCGCAAGGGCGGCGCGAATTGAACGGCCAAGGAAAGCACCCCACCGGAAATCACATTTAGCCGCTTAACGGAGAAGTCGGCCCGTCGCTCCTGCGAAATCGTTCTTCAACCGATCAGGATTGACGAGCTGCGAATGTCTTGACCTGATTTTCGAGTCTGCTCGCGATGCTCGGATATGACGCAAAGTGTTGCGGCAGCGCGTGAAACCGCTCGCCTCAGCGGGCGCGGAAGACGTTTCGCCGATGCCCGCTCATCGAAAACATGCGCGGTGCGTTATTATTGAGATAGCTCTGGAAGCTTTCGACCCCGGTGTCCTTGACCAACTCCTCGGTCCCGGCCGGCGTTGTGCGTTGAATCCGCCACTCGCCGGTGTCGAGGCGGATGACGGCTTTTTTGTCCTGACTGAGGCGCGCGCTGCCGCGTTTGCCAAAATGCTCGAGTTCCAGTCCGAACTCGGCCAGCAGGTGGTCCCAATATACCCAGCTCATCCGAAAGATCGGCCCGCTGGTTGGGCGTGTCTCCTCGGGTTTGACCGCAAACCGGTCCATAAGCGCGTGCACGAGGGCGGCGGCGGTCTCGGACTCCGCTTCGCTGGAACCGTTCTCAGGCTTCACTTGCCGCAATAGTCGAATTTTTCTGAGTGCGTCTTCAAATCTCATGACTATCGCTGGTCCCTTCGCAACGAAAATCAGAGCGTGCGAGCCAGAGCATCATCCAACATCATCCTGCGCTTCAGAGTATGCCATAAACGTCACAATTCTGACAAATAAAAGTTGAAGAAGGTGAAATTAGTTAAGTCCGCATGATTTTGCAAATATAACACACCATAAAACCTTCTACGCGTCTCGTCGCCACGTATTCACAAGACGACGCCCATCGGAGATTGTTTTGTTTTGCTTGGGCAAAAGCGTAAGCAGGCGGATCGGACGCGGGTTGCAAGCCGAACAAACAAGGGCCGACCACGAAAATCTGCCGACCCGGGGCGGGATGCTTTCGAACAACAGTTGACGAGTTGGCCAATTGTCGAGCGTGGAGCGGGCCTCCATGCTCGCCTCGCGGATTTGGATCCGGGTTCCCGAAGACCGCTCACGGATGAATACAAATGTGGGAGATTCGCGGTCACCGCGCTCGGGAGTCTCACTTCGAAGTTCGACCTTTTGTGAACCCAGAACATTCGCACTCACTGCATCGCGTATTGTCCGCTTTCGCCGATCAGGGTTAACTCTTACTTAGAGTAGCGGAATATAATCCAATAGTATATCCCTAATCTTGTTAACTGATTTTGAGGGGATCGTTCGCTTGGGCAGTCGCCTCGAAGCCGGAGCAGCATCATTCGTTCAGGGTCGAGAACCGGGCGTACCGGCCCGGCGTCCGCGCTCGAACCGTTACGATGGGATGGGCAACTACTACCGTACGCGAGCATAGGCGATGGTGTCGCCCAAGGTACCGGAAACGGTCAGATAGCCGCGCGCGGGCCTGCACATCACCGGGTTGGGGGCCGTGGTGTCGGTGCACATGACGATATTGTCATCGCCCGTAATGCATGACGCGCTGACTGACATCTCCCGCATAGCCAGCGTGGCAGAGCCCGCGCAAGTGGAGCCGGAAGTCATCGTGAAGCCGCCCATTGGACCCCACGAACTCATAGTCGTAGGCGGCACGGCTGGTTGGGGTTGTACCTCGAGGCATCCGCCGAAGGTCAATGCGATAACCGCGAGTAGACGGACTGTTGTTGGCTGTTTCTTCATTTTGTAATTCGACACGGTCGATAGTTCGAGCCCGGCAATTCTGCCTCCGGCAGATCGTGCAATCGGCACACCTTGACGGTCTCGCTTAAGTCGCCGCAACAAAACCAGCCCAACAGGATGAACTGCCGGCGCATTGGACCCGGACGCAAGGTCATATTGCGATACTGCTTCAGACTTTAGTCCGTGCAGCTGCCCGGCTGGCCCATCGGTCCCGGCAGCCGCGGCTCAGCATTGAAGTAATCACTGGCCGACGCTTCTCGATAGGGCCGATCCGGGGAGATTGACGTATGGACTGAAACCGATGTGCAGATTCCGAAGAATCGGCAACAGCCGGATAACAACAACAAGAGTAGTGCCCCGGCTGGGACAACGATTCTTCGACTCATAAAAAGTCTCCTTCAGGCGGATCCGTTCGAGCTTGGGGGAATTGGCCTGCACCGCGCTGGACACCGGCTTCCGCGATTCCTGTCGCAAAATATTCGCGCAGACACAGGACGACCATTCTCACGCTATGCCCCACGAAATATGCGTGAACGAGGCGGGCCAAATTGTTGCGCAGGCAACGCCGCTCTATTGGGTCACGGTGCCCTTCAATTTCAGCGTAATCTTAGAGTCCGTCTTCGTGCCCTCGACAGTTCCCCATCCACTAGCCGTCGGGCTCGGTGCCGGAGAGGCGGCGATTCCCCAACCGCCCGTCAGCGTCGCAGGGCTCCGGCCGTTCTTGCTGTCGCAAAGCGCCGTAAGCAGGTTGATTGACTCCATCTTTACCGTTTTGTTCGGTCCTCTGCCGACCGTCGTCGTGAGGTCCGCCTGACCAAACGCCGGTTGGCAGGTCTCATCGGTCACGGGACTCGTAGGGCTACCACCGTCGACCGTGAAATTGACGACGGCGACGCCCTTTCCCGCAAGGCTGCCTCTCACCTTTGCGGCATTCATCGTAATGCACGAGCAATTCAATGGACCGCTTGGACAGATTTCAGTATATCCCGTGGCCGGTACCGGCGTGCACACACCGGCGACCGGACCAGAAAAATCCCCGCTAATCGTTCCATTCTGTATTCGTGTGGCGACGACGTCAGCCTCCTGTGCGCGCACCCACGCGGCACCCAGCAGAATCACCACAGTCATGACTAACAGCGCGCGTCTGTACATGTCGAAGTCTCTCCCTTGGTTCAGAATTTAAGCGTGCCCATCCACCCTCAACGAATCGCCGCAACGCAGTCAGCCAAATCTCCCCAGCCTTTCCTCCAGTTCGATTCCTCATGCCAAGCGCCTTCACGCCGACAAACCTGCTCCAAGCCGACTTTTTGTCCCGGCAGCTCGATTTTACCATGCCAAATCGGGTCTCGCCGCATTTTGACGCGATGAACGCTTCGAATCACTCGAAGCGATTTGCAGATATGCGCTATCACCCTCGCCAGATTGCCTTCCTTCTCGACGACCTACATTGCGTAAACCTCAGATATCGTGCTTAAGCGTAAATGTGTCAATCTCGCTTAAATTATTCTAATCTGGGCTAAGTTCCCGTTGCATCGTCTCCCCTTCAGTAATAGATCGTAGCAATCGGTCGATGCTCGTCTCCTTGCAGCACTCATCTTGGCGAGGAAGATTACCGGACTTTCCACCTCAAGTCCCGCCAAGCGCCGATCGGAATTCTGCTCTCCGACAGGCGGGTAGAAGGCGATAAGGAGCAAAAAGCATTACGACGAGGGAGGGCGAAAGCGTATGTCTTCGAGGTCTTTTGGAGTCCTTCCAGTGGAAAATACGGAATCCTTGCCCCCCTCTATCCATGAGAATTGGGCGCGCTCAAGGCAGTTCCATCAGCAGGAATATTGGCCGCTGCCGTCGGAGGAAAGTGCGCTCATCGATCTCCGTCCTTTCCTGCGGATGATCTGGAAATACAAGTGGCTGATGATTGCCTTGCCGCTCTTCCTTGTGGTTATCGCTGCGGTGAAAGACCTGATGGCCACGCCGCTGTACACCGCCCGGGCTACGATCCTCGTCAAGTACAAGCCGCCTCAATTATACGACTACGCCAGTTTCGACTCCGGCGGCGCGACGAATTCTGCTTCGACTTGGGACATCTATCCCGAAACCGAGAGCCGGCTGCTGGTTGCCCGAAGTCTGGCTGCGAAGGTCATTGCGACCGAAGGTCTCGATGCGGACCCGGCTTTCACTGGCGGCGGTGTCAAGCGATCGGAAGCGGTGGACGTCGATTCTCGAACGATCGGCGCCGCGGCCCAGGCGACGGTGCCGAATTGGCTGGTGGATCGATATCTCGACGGTCTTGAGGTGCGCTTGCCAGAGGATAGCGAACTGGCCACCGTCAGTTTCACTTCGGCAAATCCCGAACTTTCGGCGCGCATCGCTAACGCTCACGTGAGAGAGTTTATCCGCCAGGGTGTCGACCTCAATTCTCAAACCAGTGACGAAGCAGCGCGTTTTCTGGAAAAGGAGCTGGGCGAGATCAAGCGGCGCTTGGAGCAATCGGAACTGGCGCTCAACAATTATCGTCGAGACATGGGAATCATTCCCGGTCTGATCTCGCTCAATGGTAACCAGGATGTGGTGCTGGAACGGTTGAACAAACTTGGCGACCGGGTTCAGCAGTTGCACCTGGAGAATATCAATCTCGAGAGCAAGCTCGACCTGATCAAGCAGGGTCACGCCGAAGCGTTGCCAGCCGTGATCGATAGCAAGCTGGTGCAAACGCTCAAAGAAAACCTCGACGGTCTGCTGGCCCAGGACGCGGCGATGTCGTCCCGCTATAAGCCCAGCTATCCGCCGTTAGCCGATCTCAATGCTAAGATCGGCAGAACTCGCGATGCCATAAATCACGAAATCGGCGATGTTGTCGCCGACCTCAAATCGCAGTACGCGGCGAGTCTCAAAAATGAACAGGCACTAGACGCCGAACTCGCGCAGCAAAAGGACATCGCGCTGCACCTCAACGATGCGGCGGTGAAATACCTGATCCTGCAACGCGACGCGGACACCAACAAGGAACTGTACAACGCGGTCCTCAAGCGGATGAAGGACGTGGAGGTCGCCGCGGACCTGCACGCGTCGAACGTTTCGATTGTCGATCCGGCGACCGCGCCGCGCAGTCCCTCGAGCCCGCAAGAGATGCGCGATTTGCTGGTCGCCGCTGTGCTAGGCCTGATGGCTGCTTTCGGAATTACCGTTCTGCTCGAAGTGCACGACGACTCATTCAAGAGCGCCGAAGAGCTCGAGAGCTGTCTGATGGTCCCGCAACTGGGAATGATCCCCGACTTTCACGGCTGGAACAGAAACCTCGATCAGCTCGAAATCTCGCGCGCCGGGGAGTTGCCCCAGACCCGCAAAAGATCCCTTCTTCGATATGGCTACTACGGGGCCCAGTCATCGGTGGGCGAAGCATTTCGAATACTACGCACCGCACTCCTGCTGTCGCGAGCGGGAGCGCCGCCGAGAACGTCGCTAATCACCAGCGCCTCGCCGCATGAGGGCAAAACTACGGTGTCGGTAAATCTCGCCGTCGCCCTGGCGGCGACCGGTAAGCGCGTATTGTTGATCGATGCCGATCTGCGGCGGCCGCGCTGCCACGAGCTGCTGAGGATGGAAAATCATCTGGGCCTGACCGAGATACTAAGTGGAATGAGAGACTTCGAAGAGCTAATCCGTCCGGCGGAATTCCCCAACCTCTTCCTGTTGAGCTCGGGGGAGATACCGCCCAATCCCAGCGAGCTACTTGGCTCGGAACGGATGCGCGAAGGCTTGAGCCTCTTGGCCCAGGACTACGATCACATCCTAATCGATTCGCCACCTATCATCGCCGTGACCGACGCCGTGGTGTTATCGCCCGCGGTGGACGGAGTTATCCTTGTGACCGGCAGGCAGACTCCGCGCCAGCAAGTAAAAGCCGCCGTCTCGCGCCTACGGTACGCTCGGGCTAAGGTTCTCGGCATCGTTCTCAACATGGTCGGCCCGATGGACTATAGCTACAAGACCAGGTATCGCGACTACGGATACGGCGGATACAAGCAGAGAAGAAATCAACCATCCGATGCCGTTATCGGAAAATAGCAACTCCCGGTTGAACCGGAATATAGCGGCTTCTCCCGTCGGGTTAGATGGTTCAATCGCGCGGGCGCGATTACTCGATCGAATTCTGACTTCGGTGCTCGTCGGCTTGATTGTATTCACGCCGCTCGCCATCGGATCGGTTCACCGGTGGGCGTTTACCGCGATGGAGGTGGCGGTTTTTAGTCTCCTGATCCTATGGTCGGTCCGAACAATGCTCCGCGTTCAGCCGCGTCCTGAACCGATCACGAATGTAACGGTAATAAAATCAAGCCGGTCGAGATCGCTGATACCCCCAGCTGCAATCCTGGCCGCATTGATAGTATTGCAGCTGGTCCCCTTGCCTCCGGTTCTAATACGCCTTCTTTCACCTTCGACTTATCACCTCTTCGTCCAAGCATTGCCCGGATGGCCGCATATCACGCCTTACGTAAATGACTTTGGCTTCGCCGGTAAGTGGCGCCCCCTCTCTATCGCACCGTCTCTTAGTGAGGCGGCACTGCTCAAGTATGCGGGGTATATGGGCTTGTTCTTTCTGCTTCTGGACTATCCCTTCGCCGACGGTACGATGGGCGAGTCACGCTTTTACCGCAATGTTCTTACCGCGGTAGTACTCATTGGTCTGCTAGTAGCACTGATTGGTTTGGCCGAGCGAGTGTACTGGAACGGCAAGATCCTGTGGTTCGTGGTACCGCAGGATTGGGGCGGGCCATGGGTTGGAGCTTTTCCGCGGGCGACCGGACCTTTCGTCAACCCCGATCATTTTGCCAACTACCTGGCTATGACCTTCCCGCTGGTCTTGGCGGCGGCCTTTCACGGACTTCGATCGGCGTCGCTACGGCAATCACTTCCCTTTCGACTAATGATTGGGCTCGCCGCTTTGATAATCTTTCTGGCCATCGTAATCAGTCAATCGCGAGCCGCATGGATCGGAGCGGCCGTAACGCTGTTCTTCTTTCCCGTGGTCCTATTCGCCAATCGGCGCGAGGCTGCCACGGCGCAGGATCAGGCCGGCATTTTCCGATTCTCACGGATGTCACTGGGCGTCAGGCCTCGATCTCTCGGGACCCGCAACGGCACGACCGGCCGTCAACGTCTTGTGTTCGAGCGTTCGAAAACCGCGACCTTAGCTTTTTCGCTGACGGTCATTCTCGCACTCGTCCTTCTAACGCTCTTTACAATGGGGCCCGGCGGGCGCGCGCAAACCCATCTTAGGGTCGGCGATACTCTTGGCGGCGGCGATATTGCCTCACGTGTAACCGTCTGGAATGACACTCTGCGAATGATCATCCATTTCCCGCTGTTTGGCGTCGGTCTAGGTGGCTGGCCTGAGATTTTTCCACGCTACCAAAGCGCTCCATGGTCGCGCTTCTTCTTTCGCCAGGCCCACAATGACTATCTGCAATTCGCAGCGGAAACTGGATTGGTGGGTATCGTCGCGTTCGCCTGGTTTTGCTCCTTGGTCGCAGCAAAATGTTTCCGGGCGTGGCGTCATTTTTCCGCTACCGAACGAGCGCTCTTCATCGCCCTCTGGTTGTCGATCGTCGCAACAGCCTTGCACGAGTCGATAGATTTTTGCCTGCGGGTTCCGGCCAATGCATTTTTATTCACCGTGTTGCTCGCGCTTGCCGTGCGCATGGCAATAGCTAAGAGCAGGGATATACAGCCTCGCGTAGTTCGTAGTACCTTCGCAGCGGGCTGCCTGCTGGCCGCTAGTACCTTGCTAATTGTCCTCGCACTTACTCAGCAGGGCCTGGCATATCCTCACGATGTCGAACAAACGAAGACACTTGCGCAGGCGCGCGGCCAGATGATCGCTCATCCCGGAAGTGCGGACGCCCACCTGAACCTAATCCGGATGAAAGGCCCTCAAATGAGTCTCGACGACCGGATAGTTGAACTTGAGGCGGCGGTCTTCGTAAATCCGCTCGATCCCTATCTGCGCGATGCCTACGCCCAGAGCCTTGCGATGGCGGGTAAGTCGACGGCCGCGCTTAATCAACTGACTCTATCGGTTTTCAATTCGCCGAAATTCGAGACTCACTTCTATCTGACTCGATGGATCGCGTTGCTCTCCGTTCCCGAGCAGCGCGCGGTGGAGCAAGGCTTCAAGGAAGCGGTCGCGGTGCATTATCCGGGCGCGGTCGACGCGTTGGGCGCTTTCGACGAGGTGTTCGGTCATTTTACCGCGGCGTCGCAGCTTTATCTCGACGCCGCCGGCGCAGCGAACTCGGCCAGTGAGCGGGCCCGGTTTATGGTCGCCGCCGCCGAAGCCGAAAGTCACGCGGGTCGCGTCGATTCGGCCGAAAAGCTCCTTCGCCAGGCGATCGACGCGGCACCCTATGATCAGGCGCCCTATCGGCAGCTTATCTCCGCGATATACGGTCCTCGCCAGGATTGGTCGCGGGCACAGGCGCTAATCGCGGAAGGAACCAGTAAAGGAGTTGACCCGCTACAACTCGAACTAGTGCTGGCGGCGGCGGCACAAGCTAACGGCAACTATTCCTTGGCGGAAAGCGCCCTCCTCAAGGCTTTGGCTTTCCGTCCGACCTATGAGATGTACATCAAGGTCGGGCGCTTCTACCTTGAGAGTAAGAAACTCGACCAGGCGGTCGCGATGCTGCAGAACGCGACGGAGCTGAGCCCAACGTCAGCCGAGGGATTCTTCTGGCTCGCCATCGGACAAGAGAGCAACTACCAATATTCGGCGGCCGACACGAGTTACGCGCGCGCTGCGATGCTCTCCCCGACGCAATATCGCAACGCCTACACTTCGTTTCATCATCGCATCGATCCTGCCAAGGTGGATCCCAGCGACGCCGCTCCCGCTAAGGTTGATCCCGCCAACTAGTAAATCCGCGGCTCGGTTATCCCCCAATCTGGTACATCGAACGATCCTGCGTCGAACGCCCTTCGAGCAGATGATGTCCCGTCGGCTTGCGCTCGACCGCCCGCGTCAGAATCTGTGCTATCGCGGCAAGGCCGCCATCGCCGTTGCCCGCGCGCAGCGCCTTGCGGACATCGAGCTCGTCATCATTGAGCAGGCACAGGTGGAACTTGCCGTCCGCTGTCAGGCGCATCCGATTGCAGGTGCCGCAATACGGCTCGCTCACCGGACTGATGAAGCCGATGACGCCGCGCGCCTCGGCGAGGCCGTAGTTGCGCGCTTCGTCGGAGGGGTTGGTGGACGCAAGCTCCCTCATCGGTCCGAGCACCGTTTCGATTCGCCGGCGCGTCTCGATATTCGAAACGTAGCGCTTGATCGAGAGCGAAGCGCACTCGCCACCTCCGAGCGGCATCAGCTCGATAAAGCGCACGTGCCAATCGCGCTCCAGCGTCAGCCGCGCCAGCGCGACGACGTCGCCCTCGTTGTACCCCGCTGCCACCACGGAGTTGAGTTTGATCGGCGTGAGGCCGGCGTCCTCGCAAGCCATGATGCCTTCCCAGATGCGCTCAAACGTGCCCCATCGCATCTGGCGCTCGACGGTCTCCGGATTGAGGCTGTCGAGATGGACGTTGATGCGTGAGAGTCCGGCCGCTTTCAGCGGGCGCGCCAGCTTCGGCATCAGGAGCGCATTGGTAGTCAGCGCGAGATCGCCGACGCCGTCAATCGCCGCAATCCGCTCGACGATTTCGAGCAGGTCGAGGCGCAGCGTGGGTTCACCGCCGGTCAGGCGAAATTTGCGGAAGCCGACGCTGACCGCCGCCCGCACAACGCGCTCGATTTCAGCGGCCGACAACAGTTCGGAATTAGGGAGGAAACGCAGCCCCTCGAGCGGCATGCAATAGACGCAGCGCAGGTTGCAGCGGTCGGTCACGGAAATTCGGAGATAGTTAATCTCGCGATCGAATGAGTCCCTCGGCATTGTTAAACGATTGCTCGTGCGCCGCCGCGATATGGCGCCGGGATTGGCGATCTATGCGGGCGTTGCGGACGGCAGCCCTGTTTCAATACTAGTCGCCCGAGACGCTTGGTTACAACCGCCCTGACCGGTTGGTCCGTGCCTCGCGAAAACTTTGTGGATACGCGCAAGCATGCTTTCACCATCCACCGACAAGCTGTAAAATTAGCTGAGACCCGGCCCAGCGGAGCCGGGGTTTTTTTCTGCCGCTAGCCGCAAGATCACGACGGAAGAAGTCCAAGGGCGTCGGCGTGGGGGTTGAGAGAATGTTGTTGAAGCTTTCATTAGCGCTGGCTTTGGGCTCGATCGGGCTGTTCACTATTGGAAAATTGTCGAATGGAAACGACGATCGGACGCAGTTGGAAGCGACCATCGAGGCGCAACTGAAAGCGTTGCGTGAGCATCTGTTCAAGCGCTGATTGGACCGCCGACCTGCCCTCGAATGACTCCACCTACGCTTAATTTTCGCCATCGCATTTTCCAGGCGCTCGCTCGCCTTGATGTTAATCGGCCGTGGCTCGTGATCGCGCTCTCGATGGCCTTGGCGGCGGTCTGTGTGGTTTACACCAAGGCGCGTCTCCAGTTTAACACCGGTCAGGACGACCTGATTTCGGCCAACAATCGCGACAGCCGCAATTACCTTAGTTATACCAAGGAGTTTCCCGACCTCGACGGACTGATCGTGGTCGTCAAGGTGGACGGCACCGCTACGCGGGCGGAGCGCTTCGCTGATACGCTGGCGCGCCGGCTGACGCCCGATCACATCAACGTCAAGAGCGTCTTTTACCGCATCGATGCCCGCCAGATGGGCAACAGCGCCCTGCTCTTCCTCAATGACGCCGATCTCGCAAAATTGCGGGTACATATCAAAGCCAATTTTTCGATGCTCCAGGTCTACGGTGCGAACCCGACCCTCGCGACGCTTTTCGGCATCGTCAACGCCCAGCTTGACCACGCGACCTCATCGATTACTGGCGGCGACGCCAATGGCGCTGCGGCCGACCCCGGCATGGATTCGAAGCTGCTCGATTCGATCCTCGTCGGAATGAATGCGGCCCCGGATGCCGTCACGCCTTTACCATGGGATTTGTTGAATCCGATCGCGCAACAGACCGGCGTTATGGGCGACGGCTACCTGGCCTCGGATAACGGCAAGTATCTGCTGATGCAGATCGCGCCGGGCGAAGGCGTCAAGGACGGCCCGGATCCGGTCGAAGCGATTCAGGCCAACGTGGACGCCGTCCGCGCGCAATTCCCGGGCCTCGAAGCGGGAATGACCGGCGGGCCAGCGCTCGCGCACGCCGAAGAATCGACGACCCAGCACGACATGGTGCTGGCGTCGATTCTCGCCGTTGCCGGCTTGATCGCGTTGTTGGTGATTCCGTTTCGTGGCGTGGTCGAACCGGCGTTCGCGATTCTTGCACTGCTGACCGGCGTCGCCTGGTCGTTCGGCTTTACCACACTGGCAGTGGGACATCTGAACCTGTTATCGGCGGTTTTCACGAGCGTGCTTGCAGGTATCGGGATCAACTTCCCGATCCACCTGATGGCGCGCTACGACGAGGCGCGGCGCAAAGGTTTCGCGATGCCTGAAGCGGTGGAACTGGCAGTCGTCAACACCGGCACCGGAGTGTTCGCGTCGGCATGCATCATGGCGCTTGCCTTCCTGATGCCGATGTTTACTGACTTCAAGGGTATCGCGGAGCTTGGCCTGGTTTCGGCGGCAGGCCTGTTCATGTGCCTCATTTCGGCCCTGCTGGTTTTCCCGGCGATGGTCGCGTTGCGCGATCGCGGGCGGCCGGGTGGCGCATTGCCGATAGTCTCGCTGGCGCCCCCAAAAACCTTGCTGGAAAAGCTCTTCTCACATCCGGGTCGAATTGTCGGCGTGACAACGATCGCGACGCTCGGCGGGCTATTCCTGATCCGTGGCGTCCATTTTGATCAGGACATCCTGAAACTGCAGGCGATCGACGTCGAGGCGGTGCGTTTCGAGAATACCCTGCTGCACGACTCAGGCAGGTCGTCGTGGTTTGCGGTCGCCCTGGCGCCAAACCGCGCCGCCGCTGACCGCAAGGCCGCGGCCTTCCGCAAATTGCCCGAAGTCACCGATATCGAGACGATTTCGGACTATATTCCCGAACATCAGGAACGTAAGCGGGCACTGCTGAATGACCTCGGCCAGTCACTGTCGCCGATCGTCGTTCGCACTGGCGCACACGGCGATGCGGCCGTCCTGATGCGTGAGCTCAGCGGCCTCGCCGGACGGCTCGAAGCGATGAGCCAGTTCGACGCCTCGGGCGGCGTACTCAAGACCGCGGGTCTGGTCGAAGATGCGATCGCGCGTCTGAAGAAAGATGCCAGTGCCTTCTCCGGGTACGAACGCCGGATGGCGGCCGGACTGGCCGGCGCACTCGCGACCCTCAAGCCGCAACTGTCGCCGAGTGAAGTCACGGAACAAAACCTGCCGGCGATTTTACGCCAGCGTTTTATTGGCCAGAGCGGTCTCTACGTAGTGCAGATTTATCCCAGGGGCGATATCTGGGAGGACGCCCCGCTGCAGCGTTTCGTCGGAGCGCTGCGCACGGTCGATCGCGACGTCACCGGGCCGCCGGTACAGACCTACAATCTGGCGACCGTGATGCGTCACGGCTATGAGCGCGCCGCCCTGCTCGCGTTGATCGCCGTTTTTGTTTTCGTATTTATCGATTTCCGCAATCTGCGCGACACGCTGCTGGCCACCGTGCCGCTGATCTTCGGCGGCGCGTGGCTGCTCGAGGCAATGCCGTTACTCGGCTGGGAATTCAATCTCGCAAATCTCTTTGCTGTCCCTATCATCATCGGGATGGGCGTCGATAACGGCGTCAACATGCTCTATCGCTGGCGCGAGGAAAGCGACAAGTCATCGTTGATTCTGACCAAAGCGATCGGCAAATCGGTGACGATCTGTTCACTGACGACGATTGTAGCGTTTGCCGCTCTGATCCCGGCGAGCCATCGGGGAATTTCGAGCCTCGGCTGGGTGCTCGGCGTGGGCGTAACGTTTATCCTCTTGGCAACCCTGATTGTACTGCCGGCGCTCTTCGAATTACTCGGTTCGCGGGCCACTCGCGGCCCAAAGCGCACCCGGTCGGAACGCGCCAACGCGGCTTCGGTCAATGGCAACGGCGCTTTGCTCCCCGAGATCGTTGATTCGGTAGCAGTCGATCCGTCGCCCGCCGGACCGTCCAGATCCACCGGCACGCACGACCTCTAGTAGCTCTCTAGTAAACTCGCCGCATCGCCGTTGACACCTTCACTCTATCGGCACGACGCGGCTCAACGATCGCCGGCAGCTCGCCCGAGGCACAATACTACTCAACCGCCGGTGATGGGTTTTTCGGGTTCGCCCGCGCAGTAAGCGCAGCGACAGATCTCTCGCAGTTGTGCCATCGTGTACAGCGTTTCGTGGCCATCGGCCCAGCCGAAAAACATGCCCGATTCCCCGAGACGAGAAAGTTGAAGGAGGCGCTGATGATCGCTCGGAATAGTGCCGGCCACGTCTCCCCCGCATTCATTGCACGGACAGTGGCGGCGCAAGCTTTCGAGCGGGAAAATGCTGTCGTGACCGTCGAGCCATTGCACGCCAATGGCATAACGGCCGACCTCATTGAGTCCCTTGATTTTGAGATTCCTCAGAGCGGATTTCACAGCCGAGGGCAAATTCGGGGACAGCTTTGACTTGAGCAGGCTCATTGTTGCACTCTTGGCCGGTGAGTATAGCACCGGCGCGGATGTCGCCGCCAAAGGGCGCCGCGAGAATGTGCGAAGCGAATCTAACCGAGCAGGCGCCCAGCCATGATCATACGGCGCACATGCGCAGGTGACTTGACAGCCAACGACTGCGAACGCGCGCCGGCTCAATTAGACCGAATAATAGGTGGAGGCTCTCGGTTATGGACGAAAATGCAAAGAAAAAAGGTCTTCGCATGATCCCCTACGGGTTGCAGGTGTTGGGGGCCAAACATGGCGATAAGCAGACCGTGGCGACGGTCAACTGGACTACGCAGGCGAGCTTCGGACCTCCGCTGGTGGTGGTCGGGATCAAGACCGATTCGACCGCCCATGAACTGGTAAAGCAATCGAAGAAGTTTACGCTCTCGATGCTCGGCACCGGACAGAAAGATCTCGCGTTCGCGTTCTTCAAGCATGTCGATCCGATCGACGGCAAGTTCGGCAACTACGCGTACAGTGTAGGCAAGAACGGATGCCCGATAATCAGCGATGCTCCGGCGGCGGTGGAATGCGAGGTCGTGCATTTTTACGAGAACGGCGATCATAGCGTGGTGATCGGCCAGGTCACCGAAGCCTATCTGACGAAAGAGACCGATCCGCTGACGCTCAAGGAATGCGGAGTCAATTACGGCGGCTGACCCATGCGTTCGCAAAGGGCGGGATCGCGTAATCCGCGACCCGCTCTTCCTTTTGTTTCTCGCGCTGATTCGTTTGGGATTCTAGAACCCAAAGTTCCCCGGCGAAAATGCAGAGACGCGACTTTGTAGCGCCGGTTACGGGTGAGCGCGTTTGGTTGGTGGAGGGCACGCAGTGGCGAAGAAGAAAGTAGTGGTGCTGCCGGGCGACGACGAAGCGCCGCAGACAGTCTATGCCGCGCTCGAGGTAATTCGGGCGCTTGGTGCCGAGATTGAGTTCGTCGAGTTCCCGACCGGAGAACATTGGGTGCGCGGCGAGACGGACAAAGCTGCACGCGCCGCGATCGACGCCTCGGATTCGACGCTGTTCGGATCGACCTCAGGCAAGACCACCTCGATCAATTATCTGCGCTGGGGCAAGCAGACTTTCGCCAACGTGCGGCCGTGCCGGTATATGAGCGGCTTCAAGAGTCCACTCGCCAAACCTGAGGGCATCGACTATGTGATCGTGCGCGAGAATCTCGAAGATCTCTATCTCGGCCTCGAGGGGCCGCTCGAAGCGCTTGCGCCACTACATCTCCACAGCCGGATCCTGCGCGCCGATCTGGATACCACAGACCGCGGGAAGTATGCGGTCAAGGTGATCACAGAAAAGAAGACGCGGCAAGTTGCGCGCTTTGCCTGCGACCTCACGCGTAAGCGCAAGGCCGCGGGACATCCCGGTAAGCTCACCTGCACCTCGAAATACAACATGCTGCGCGAGTCGGACGGTTTCTTTCGCCAGATTGTCGAAGAGACCGCAGCCGGCTATCCGGATATCAAGTACGAGCAGTTCATCGTTGACGACTTCGCCCGGCGGATCGTGCAGAGCTCGCACAGCCTTGACGTCGTGGTGATGCCGAACCTCTACGGCGACATTCTCTCGGATGCGGCTGCCGGAACAATCGGTGGGCTCGGACTCGCACCTTCGGGCTGCTACGGCGCGGACTACGCTTATTTCGAATCGGTTCATGGCACGGCGCCGGACATCCTGGGCATGGGCATCATCAATCCGACAGCGACCATGCTCTCGGCGACAATGATGCTCGAATATCTCGGCTTTACGGAGGAGTCGCGGCGTTTCGAAAATGCGATCCGCAAGGTTTACGCGGCGGGCAAATCGTTAACCACAGATCAGGGTGGCAACGCGAAGACCACGGAGTTCACCGCCGCCGTCATCGCTAACTTGTAATCTGGGGCAGGCCTGCGAGGAGCCTTACGGAAGAGGAGTCCCCAAGGGGATTAGCATTTCTCGCCGGGCTATCGAGCGGACTCTGGGGCGAGCAGCGAGCGTATCAGCTCCAGCAAGCGGCGGCGATCGACTGGCTTAGAGACGTAAAGCGCGCAGCCGGCATCGAGGGCCCTCTCGCGATCCTCGGTGGTTGCATGCGCCGTCAAGGCGACTACCGGAACCGCGTTCCATTTGACATCGGCGCGGAACTGCCGCGTTAACGTCAGGCCGTCCTGCGAACCCTTGAGCGACACGTCCATAAGGATCAGGCATGGCGTCAGGGTTGCGAGTACCGACCAGAACTCCTCTTCGGAAGCAGCCGTCGCCACGTCATAGTGACGCCCCAGCAGCGCTTTCATAAAGGCCTGGGTGTCAGGATCGTCTTCAACCACTAAGAGCGGCAGTCGTGGGGTTAAATTTGGCGTAGCCTTGCTTTTCTCGACCGCTGCATCGTCTTTTGTATCATTGGGGGGCGCCGCCACGCGGAACTCGGCTCGATCATTTTTGCTCATCGTATCATGGACGCGCGTAAGAGCGCCGCTCCTTCAATCGAAACGGGCCACCACTGGAAGCAACCGTCCCTCCCATTCACTCAGTTTCCACAAAAACCTCATTGCCGACAACGGTTACCGCGAACGTTTTGATCGGTTTGGTTGCCGGCAATGAAAGCACACGCCCGGTTTTAATCTGGAACTGCGACCCGTGGTAGGGACATTCGACTGTACAATCGTCTAAATCAACTTCACCGGCGGTAAGCGCCGATTGTGCGTGACTGCAAGTATCCTCGATGGCGTAAAAGCCGTCCTCGAGCCTGAAAACTGCCAGCGGCGGCGTCGTATTGATGCGCAATGCCTCGCCGGGCTTCAATTCGTCGGTTTTGCACGCTTTGATCAGGGGCATCCCTTTATTCCTTCGAAAGATGGTTCAAACCCTCAACCAATTCCCCATTCACGATCTGCTCCGGGTCCACCAGAGGATATCGCACAACGCGCCGCATGCGGGAAGGTAAAGTCTTGGTGGTTCTGCACTCGCAACACTCGCTGCAAGCGCCATTTCGCTATCTACGGAGAGAGAGGAGTCCGCGATTTGCTGGCCGCTGGCCGCGGGATCCAGTTCAGCGGCACCAGCGGGGGCATCGATTGGTTCCTTCAGCGATCCCATCCGATTTCCCACGATACTGGATTTCGTCTCGGTAACAAAGAGAACCTCAAGTGATCGTTTAATAAAATCGAGGCTCGCCCGGCGGCCGCGTTTTCCATCGCCGATGGATCCAATTCCAGTGATCAGGATGGCGTCGGATCATGCTCTCGATGACGGCCGTGAACTGCTGAGTGTACTTCCGCACGGCTTCGTTTCGATCGGAGCCGCGGGACGCTTCGATAGGCGGCAGAAAGGTGATGCGATGGCTGGTGCTGCTGCCGTCGCGCACCATGAACGCTGGCAGAACGGGGACCCGCGTGGCAATCGCGATTCGCGCGAGCGCGTCGCTGGTCGACGCCCTGAGCGAAAAAAAATCGGCGAAGACACCTTGGCGGACGTCGAGGTCGAGCGGTACAGCGACCATCCAATCCTGGCGCAACAGCCGGAGAATCTCGCGACCGGCACCTTTGCGTGGAATAGTGACATTGCCGTTGCGGACGCGGCGGGCATCCACGGCGCGATCGATTACCGGATTGCGATTGGGCCGCTGGACGATTCCGACCCGGTTGCCATGGAGCGAATGGCCGAGGGACAGCAGTTCGAAATTGCCGAAATGGCCGGTCAGCACCAGCAGGCCGCGGCCGCCGGAAATGCGAAGAGCGGCCTGCCAATGTTCAAGGCCGACATAGCTAACGAAGCGGTCTATATTGGCGGGGTTGAGTTCGTAGAAATGGACCCATTCCGCAGCCATGCGGCCAAAATTGCGATAGGTGTCGCGCAGTAGCGCGAGCCGATCGGCTTCGTCCATTGCGGGGAACGCGATCGTCAGATTACGCATCGCAATTGGGCGATTAGCGCGGTCCAGCGCCATCGCGAACGCGCCCAGTGCTGCGCCGACGCGAACCGCCCGCTCGAGCGGAAGCGCGCGCAGAATCGCCCACGGCGGCGCCATCCCAGCCCATTCGACCCATCCCCGCAGCACACCGATCTGCCTCGCCATCGTGGGTGAGGTTTTCAGAGCTTATCGCAACGCGCAAGTCGATATGCGCTGAGGCGGCTACAAAGGTTCTTTGAGTAGTTGAAAAAGGGGCGGCCATTTACGCGTGGCCGCCCCTGAACTAATCCTCCAGCACTTGGCCTCAGTGTGAGGCCGGCGGACCTACCGGCGGCAGTGTCGATTCGCCAATCGAAGCCGAGGGTGCCGAACTGATCGCGGTCGGCCCCCGCATCGGCGCGGTGAACGAAGGCGCGGACGCACTCGGCGCCGGAGCAAAGCCGCCGCTCGCCGGAGCACTGGGTGCGGTCTGGTACTGCTGCAGATCCTGTTGCGGCGAAATCGCGCGGTTAAAGGTGGGCTGGTACATTTGCTCGAACTGACCGGAGGGCATGTTGTTGACCTCGGCACGGCCGAGCGCACGTACGAACTTCTGTCGCTCGTCGAGTGCGAGCGACTGCAAGTCGTCGCGAGTGCGCACGATGTGCGGCGTCAGAAACACCAGCAAATTCTGCTTCTGGGCGTCGCGAGAATTTTGCGTGAACAGATTTCCGATCACTGGGATGTCCGAAATGAACGGAACGCCCTGCCGTCCATTGTCGGTCTCGCTTGAAAGCAGACCGCCAATCACCGCGGTGCGATGATTCTGCACGAGCACCGTGGTCGAAGCTGAACGAATCGTGGTCGTGGGTCCGAGGGTGTTGTTCTGGGTACCGTTGACGACGTTGGAAACCTCCTCGTACAAGTCCAGCTTGACGTATTCGCCCTGCGAAACCTGCGGCACGATATCGAGCGTGATGCCGACGTTCTGGCGATCGACCGAGTTGAAGATCTGGCCCGGCAGACCGGCGTTCGCTGCCGACGAGCCGACGAACGGAAGATTTTGGCCGACGACGATCATCGCCTCTTCGTTATCGGCGGTCAGCAGGGTCGGCGCTGAAAGCACGTTGCTGTGAGTATCGGTCTGGAGCGCGGTCATCAGGGCGATATCGCACGGCGCGGTGAGGGTCGTGGACGTCGCGCCGGTCGCGGTGCTGACCTGGCTGGCGGGGATAGTGCACTGCTTGCCGGAGGCCAGGCCGAGACCGAGGCCGGTCAGGCCCAAGGGATTACCGATCGCATTCTGCAGGGTGCCAAAATTCAATTGGCCGAGGCCAAGCATGTTGTTAGCGAGGCCGGTGGCGGATTGGAAAGTGACGCCGATATCCTTGGTCCGCTGGACGCTGACCTCGACAATGATTGCCTGAACGAATACCTGGACGCGTGGAACGTCGATCTGGTCGATCACGGATTGGAGCGTTTCAAAATCCTGCGGTGCGGCACTGATGATGAGCGAGTTGGTGGCAGGGTCGGCAGTAATGCTGACCTCGCTCGAGAAATCCGCGGAATGGTTGCCCCCCGTACTAGCGGTCATCGGACCCGAGTTGGCGGCGCTGCCGCCTCGTGAACCGCCGCCCGACGAACCGAAGGCGCCCGAGGCCGCGGTGCCAAGGCCGCCCATTCCACCCATCCCACCGAAACTGCTACCGCCACCGCCGTAACCGCCACCGCCGCCACCGAAGCCACCGCCGCCATAACCACCAGAGCCGCCGCCACCGAGTCCGCCAAAGCCAGTGCCAAAGGACGACCCGCCCATCGTTCCGAGCGAACTGCCGCGGCCCAGCGAGCCCTTGCCGGTCGCAGGTGAGAGTGTCTGCGGGCCGCCGTTGCCACCGAGCAGGCCGTCCAGCACCTGGACCATCTCGGAGGCCGGCGCGTACTTAAGGTGATAGACGTGCAAGCGACCATTCTGCGTGGGCGAACGAATGTCCATCTTCTCGACCAGATCCTTGATCTGGCGCATCTCGAGCGGACTGGCGAGCACGATCAGCGAGTTGGTACGCTCATCGGGGACCACGCTGAAGTTGGTCCCCGCGCCCTGAGCCGAGGGCGCAACCACGCCAACGCCGGGACGAGTAAAATTCCCGCCACCACGCGTCGCGCCTTCCCGCGCGCTCATGATTTTTTCGATTTGGGCCGACAGATCGTCGGCATAGGCAAGTTTCAGCGGGATCACCGCGACGTTGTGCTGGATACTTTGCACGTCGAGGCTTCCGATGATGCGCAGCAGGCGCTGTACGTTGAAGGCGTCATCGGTGATGATGAGCGTGTTGTCCTGGGGAAATGCCGCGATCAGGCCGTCGTGTGAAACCATCGGCTGAATCACACTCATCACGGAACCCGAGTCCGCATTTTGCAGCTTGACCATCCGGGTGACGTACGAATCGCCGTGGGTCTCGCCAGGCTGCTGAGAGGTGGTCAATTCGGCGGACTGGCGCACGTCACGGGCAGGCACGATCTTGATTATCGATCCAGCTGTGACCGTCGTGAAGCCTTTGATCTGGAGGACCGACTGAAAGATCGAATAGGCTTGGCTCGGCGTCACCTTGGTCGGCGAGATGATGCTAATTTTGCCGCGGACGCTTTCGTCGAGCACGAAATTCTTGCCAGTGATTTCACTGATGAACTTCGCCAGCACCGGAATATCGACGTTCTGGAAGTTCATCGTGATGAGATCCTGGCTGCCGACGCGCGACGACGGTTCGGCGGGCACGCCCTCTGGCGCAGTAGCGTCATCGGGGGCCGCGACCGCATCGGGGCCCGCGACAGTGTCAGGAGCCGCGGAGGTATCCGCGCTGGCCGCAGTATCATCACCGGTATCGGCAGCATCGTCGCCATCGGCGGCGTGGACGCGAGCGCCCACGAGACAGACCAAAAGAGCCGCCGCCAGTGCTACCATCCACAAACGATTCATAATTTATCGCCCCCGGGAACCGGAGATTCGAGCGAGTCTAACGGTCTCGCAAAATCACTTCAACCGTCCAACGTTGCAAATGCGTTAGCGGTCGGCGATTATGGGCATATCCGTACGCGCCGACTGCGCTGCCGCTGCCGTAAAACGCTTGATCCGCTATTCTTCAACCACCGTTCGCCGGTGCCGGGAAAGCCCGCCCTCTGAGCCATAAGTGCGCTTCGAGTATCTGATAGGGGTCCGATATCTGCGGGCGCGGCGACGCCAGCGCTTCGTTTCGCTAATCGCAGTGATTTCGCTGGTAGGGGTCACCATTGGCACCTTCGCGCTGACCGTCGTGCTTTCGGTGATGAGCGGATTCCAAGAGGATTTGCGCGATCGCCTGCTGTCATTCAACCCCCATATCACGGTCGAGCGTACAAGGGTTGGCGACAGCGACTCAACCGCGCTCCAGCAGCGCATCGCGACCCTGCGGGGCGTCGTTGGGGTTGCGCCGTTTATCGCTTCCCAGGTGATGATGGTGTCTGCGACCGGCACAGGTGCGCCGGGGCTTATCAGCGGCGGCACGCTGCGCGGCGTAGTCGCGCGCGATAATCCAGTGCTCACAGAACTCGATCGCACGCTGACCGCCGGAAGCCTTGCGGCACTCGGGCAGAACTATCCGGTCGCGATCCTCGACCACGGCCAAAAGCGCATCGGTGCGATTACCGGGTGCGATCATCGGCAAAGCGCTCGCCTCCGACCTCGGCCTGCGGATAGGTGACGCATTCGTGGTGATATCGCCCGCGAGCCTCGGTGCTGGTGCGGGAGCTCCCCGATTGCGCCGCTTCGTCGTGAGCGGCCTTTTTTATTCCGGAATGTATGAATTCGACGCCGCGCTAATTTTTGTCGCCCTGTCCAACGGAGAGGCGCTGCTGGCCGACGACCCTCAGCTTGAGCGCGGTCTCGAGATCCGCGTGCGCAGTCCCTTCGACGCCCCGGCCATCGCTCGGCAAATCGCCGGAATCGTCGGGCCGGATTTCACGGTGAAGGACTGGACTGAAAATAACGCAGCGTTGTTCTCGGCGCTCAAGCTGGAAAAGCTCACCTACTTCCTCGTTTTACTGTTGATCGTGCTGGTGGCGGCGTTCAATATCGTCGCCACGCTGGTGATGGTGGTGATGGAGCGGCGCAAGGAGATTGCGATTCTGCGCGCAATGGGCGCCCGGGCGAGGTCAATCGCAGCGATCTTCCTTTGCGAAGGGGCTGCGCTGGGTGTCGGCGGCACTTCACTCGGAGTGTTGGGTGGATTCGTCGCCTCCTGGCTAATCGGGAAATACCATTTGATTCATTTGCCACCAGATTTGTTCATGGTGAGTGCTGTGCCGGTCCGGCTCTATCCAATGAACTTCATCGCCGTCGCGGCCGCCGCGATGCTGCTCTGCGTAATCGGTGCGATCTATCCGGCGCTACAGGCCCGATCGCTCTCGCCGGTCGAGGTGATTCGCTATGAGTGAAGCGGCGATCGGTCAGGCCGATCGGCGAGCCGCGCCCGCGCCGACGTTGATCAGCGCCCGCGCGGTCGACAAGAGTTTCCATGACGCCGGCCGTGAAGTGGTAGTGTTGCGCGGCCTCGATATGGAAGTTGCGGCGGGCGAAGAGATCGCAATTATCGGACAGTCTGGGGTGGGCAAGTCCACCCTGTTGCACGTAATCGGCAGTCTCGAGCGGCCGACCGGCGGCAAGGTACTCTTCGAGGACCGCGATCTGTTTGCGATGGATGAGCGGGAAACCGCGGAGTTTCGCAATCACAAGCTCGGTTTCGTGTTCCAGTTTCACTACCTGCTGGCCGATTTCACCGCGCTCGAAAACGTTATGATGCCCGCATTGATCGCGCGGCGGCCGGATAACGAGGCGCGGGAACTGGCTGAAGGGGTGCTGGAGCGCGTTGGGCTCAAGGACAAGGCGCATCGGCGTCCGGCCGAGCTTTCGGGCGGCGAGCAACAGCGTGTCGCGGTGGCACGGGCGGTGGTGCTGCGCCCGCGCCTTGTGCTGGCGGACGAACCGACCGGCAATCTCGATCCAAAAACCGCCGACGAAGTCCACGAACTGTTTCATCGGCTGAATCGTGAACTCGGACTGACCCTCGTAGTGGCGACACACAACGAACGGCTCTCGGCAAGCATGTCGCGGACGCTGCGGCTGCGTGAGGGCAAGCTCTTCGCGGAAACCGGATAGCAAACGAGCCAACCTTCGTGCAGTGCGCGCGGACCTTGTGGATAAGCACAAACTCAATTGGCGCATCGCCGCCGATCTCTGGTTTACACGGCACAACCGATTGGTTAGGGTGAGCCGCTTCGGGGTCGATTGGTGCAGGCGGTAAGAATCAATGAGCAACGAGCGGGCGCGCTCTATTCCCGTTTTATCTGGATTGTGGCGGTCTTGTTGTACGGCGTCACCGCAGCGCTTCCCCAACCGACCGGACCGATAATCTCCGAAATACGCATTCAGGGTAATCAGCGCGTCGAGGCCGACGCGATCAAGATTCACATCAGCTCTCGCGCCGGGCAGCCGCTCGATCACGCCACCGTCGACGCGGATATCAAAGCCATTTACAAGATGGGCTTTTTCGATCATGCCAGCGCGGACGTCGAACATCAGGGCGGCGCGGTCGTACTCACCTACATCGTGCAGGAACGCCCGCTGATCACTGACGTCCGCTTCGGCGGAATGAAGGCGATCAAATCGAATGACGACAAGGTAATCAATGCGGTCAAACTGCATGGCGGATCGGTGCTCGATCCAACGCGCGTCGAAGCGACTATCCAGGGGTTGAAGCAAATTTACCAGGAGAAGGGATATCTCGACGCGAACGTTACGTTCCGCACAGTGCCGCAGGCTAACAACACGGCGATCGGCGTTTTTGACGTTGTCGAGGGCCCGCTTGTGTATATCTCAGAGGTCGATTTCCAGGGCAACACGGTCATCTCGACGCGCGTACTACGCAACACCATCGCGACCCATCAGCACAATCTCTTGAGCTTCTTTTTCGATACGGGCGTGCTCGATCAAAAGAAATTGCAAGATGACGTCGATCGCGTTACCGGGGTTTACTACAACAAAGGCTACCTCAACGTTCACGTTTCGGAACCGGTGGTAACGCGCGTTGGCAACTCGCTGAAGGTCACCTTCAACATCGACGAAGGGCCGGTTTTCCATGTCGGCACGGTGGACGTCGCCGGTGACCTCAAGGTGCCGAAGAAAGATCTGCTCACAAAGCTCACTGTTAAGCCGAAAGGGATCTTCGTCGGTGCAGACATGCAGCACGACGTGCTCACTCTGTCGGACTTTTACTCGGATCGCGGCTATGCTTACGTCAACGTCGATCCACGGACACAAATCGATCCAACTACACGCACCGTAAATGTAGTCTATGGCATCAGCCCGGGCCGCGAAGTCCTGGTCGATCGCATCAACATTACGGGCAACACCAAGACTTCCGACAAGGTCATTCGGCGCGAACTGTTAATCCAGGAACAGGAGCCGTATTCAACCTCGAAAATCCAGAATTCGAAACGCCGTCTGGACGCGCTCGGATATTTCTCGAACACGCGAATCTCGACCTCGCCGGGGCCGCAGCCAGATAAAATCGATCTCGACATCGGAGTGCAGGAGGCGAACACGGCCTCGCTGCAGGTCGGCGGCGGTTACGACAGCTCGAGCTCGGTCTTCGGCAATTTCAGCGTTGGCAACTCCAACCTTTTTGGGGGCGGAGAATCGGTCTCAGCCGCTGCTCAAATCGGCTTTCTCTATCAGGACTACAACCTCAGCTATACGGAACCGTGGTTCCTGGATATTCCGCTCGCCGTCAGCCTGCAGGTCTTTTACAACAAGCTCTACCTGTTCTCCTTCGACCAGACCAACGCCGGCGGTACGATCAACACGAGCTACCCGCTCACTGAACTCGGCTTCAAGAAGCTCGGACCGATACCGCTCGATAACGTTACCGCAGGCATGGGCTATCAGCTCGAAAACATCGGCATCAGCGGCATCACACAGTTCACCACCTTCGATATTGCGCGCTACAAGGGCTACCGGCTGATTTCAGAGCTGCTCCCCAGTTTGCGCCGCTTCACGGTCGACAATCCGACTGACCCGCGCAGCGGGTCGGTGATGAATCTGAATCTCGAACTAGCTGGGCTGGGCGGTCAGGCCTTCGTCAAGGGCGTATTCCATTCGCGATTTTTCTACCCGTATATCAAGAGTCCGAAATATGGCGAATGGGTTGCGGTACTGGGTGCAACCTATGGTATCGGGACGAGCCTCGGCGGTAACAATGGCAGCGAATTGCCGCTCTACGAGCGATTCTTTCCGGGCGGCCTCGGTGGCGAGGGCGACGTTCGCGGTTATCAGCTCTATTCGCTGGGCCCGCAGATTACGACCTTTAATCAGCAGGGCGTACCGTTCCAGATCGAGCAGGTCGGAGGCAGCCAGGAGTTGCTGCTGAGCGGCGAATCGACGTTCCCGATCTGGACCCCGTTCGGAATTCGCGGTGCGGCCTTCCTCGACGCCGGCAATGCATACTTCCTGAATCAGTCGCCGGTCAACGATCTGCAAGCGGCCGTCGGTATCGGCGTGCGTTGGAAGTCGCCCTTCGGCCCGATCGCGATCGACATTGCGCGGCCACTCAATCCGCGGCCCAACGATAAGCACACGGTTTTCGATTTCGGCGCCGGCGCTCCGCTCTAGCATGAGGCGACTGAAGCTGCTTTTATATTTCGCCAAGGTCTAAATATGATTGTCCGTGGATCTCCGCGTAGAGTGCTGTATCGCGCCATCACATCCGCCAAAGCGCCACGGGAGGAATGCAAGATAGTATGAGGTATCGGTCGATAATCGGGGTCGTAACGTTACTGGCTGTCGCTGCTGCCAGTACGGCCCGTGCGGAAGCTAAGCTCGCTTATGTCGATATCCAACGGGCGCTGAACGATTGCCGCAACGGCAAGGCCGCCAAGTCGGAATTCCGTGGACGGCTCGAACGGGTCCAATCACAGCTCGAGGGCGAGCAGAACGAAGTCCAGCGCCTTAAGGACGAACTCGAAAAGAAAGGCCCGTTGATGCAGCCGGACCAACGCCAGAGCCTCGAACAGCAATACACGCGCAAGCTGCGAGATTTCCAGGACGACTACAAGAATACGCGCGACACGTTGCAGCAAAAGGACAACGAGATCACCGGGGCCATCGTTCGCGACCTTGCCACGATCGTGCGCCAGATTGGCGAGCGAAACGGCTACACGATGGTGATGGAAAAAGGCAATTTGCTTTGGGCGACCCCTGCAACCGACATTACCGATGAGGTCATCCGCGGGTATGATGCGACGAATGCAAAAGCCGGCACACTCGGCGCTGCAGCGGGCCAGGCAGCGGCGGGCGGCGGTACCGAGTTCGGATCGGGATCTCGATCCCATTCTTCTGCACCGCCACCGCCGTCGGGGTCCCAATCCTCATCGGCACCGCCACCGGCTTCGGATGAAGGTGGCCGTTCGACGATCTCAAAGTAGTGCTCGAACCGCGGTGGATTTTTAACCATTTGACGCCAGGCGATTGATCGTGGCTGACGACAAGAAAAACGACCTCGATCGCTTCATCGGACTGCTGCCGCATCGCTATCCCTTTCTGCTGATCGATCGGGTGCTGGAGATCGAGAGCGAGCGCACCCTGACGCTTAAGAACGTAACCGTCAACGAGCCGTTTTTCACGGGCCACTTTCCCAGCCTGCCGGTAATGCCGGGGGTATTGATCGTCGAAGCGCTGGCGCAATCTGCTGCGATTCTCGCCCTCGGAATTATCGGCGAGCGGCGGAGTCTCTTCATGCTGACCGGCATCGATAAGGTGCGTTTCCGCCGGCGCGTAGTGCCCGGCGATCAGCTCAGAATGGAAGTCCGGCTGGTCAAGCACCATCATCCGCTCTGGAAGATGCACGGCGAGGCGCGCGTCGACGGTGATCTGGCCGCCGAAGCCGACCTGTCCGCGATGGAAGTGGAGGATAAACTGCCATAACCGGCCGGATTCATCGCGCCGCTGTGATCGATCCTCGCGCCGAACTCGACTCGTCCGTCGAAGTCGCGCGCTGGCGTGGTCATCGGCGCCAAGGTTCGGATCGGACCCGCCACCGTGATTGGCCCCTACGCGGTGATCGAGGGCGAGACCATCATCGGCGCACGCAACCGGATATTTCAGTTCGCTTCAGTCGGCGCCGATCCGCAAGACCTCAAATATCATGGCGAGCCGTCGCGGCTCGAAATCGGCGACGACAATCGCATCCGTGAATTCACGACAATCCATCGCGGCACCGAGGGTGGCGGGATGCTAACGCGCATCGGCAGCCACGTACTCCTGATGAACTACGTGCACGTCGCGCACGACTGTTTCATCGGCGACCATTCGATCATCGCGAACTCGACTGAACTCGCCGGCCATTGCGTGCTCGAGGAATGGGTGGTTACCGCGGGGATGTGCGGCGTCCATCAGTTCAGCCGTATCGGCGCACATGCGATCGTGGCCGCCGGCTCGAAGGTCGCGCAGGACGTGCCGCCCTATTCGATGGTCGCCGGCGATCGCGCGCGGCTCGTCGGCGTCAACTCCATCGGTCTCGAGCGCCGGGGTTTTTCGCCTGCGACCGTCACCGCGCTCAAGACCGCCTTCCGCACCCTTTTCTACGGCAAGTTGTTGCGCGACGATGCAATCGCACAAATCCGGGCGGAAAACGGTACTATACCGGAAGTGCGCCACCTCCTCGATTTCATTGCGAACTCCCCGCGGGGAGTAGTCGGCCGCGACCGTGAGTAGCTTTGGACTAATCGCCGGCAACGGAGTCTTTCCCCTCGAAGTCGCGCGCGCAGCGCGACGTCGCGGCCTTCGCGTAATCGCACTGGCTCACCTCCACGAGACCGACGCGGGGCTCGCCGATATCGTGGACGAGATCACCTGGATCAAAGGTCGGCGAACTGCAGCGCATGATCGACGTCCTCAAGACCGCCGGCGTGAGCGAGGCCGCGATGGCCGGCGGAATCAGCCGCGTACGCCTCGCGGACACGTTCGCGCCGGACGCGCGCGCGCTCGCGATGCTCGCGAAGGTTGGCCGCTTCAGCGATGACGCGGTGCTGCGCGCGATCGCCGCTGAAGTCGAGGCCGACGGTATTCCGGTGATCGATCCGGTGCCGATAATCGACGGTGTGCTCGCACGCGCGGGTCTTGAAGCCGGGCCGGCGCCGACGCCCGCGCAATTGAAAGATCTCGCGTTGGCCTTCGACGTGATGCGGACGCTGGGCCGCTATGATATTGGGCAAGCGGTTGCTGTCCGCGATGGCATAGTCGCAGCGGTCGAAGCGGTAGAAGGCACCGACGCCGCCTTCCGGCGTGGCGCGAGTTTGGTCGGCAAAGGGATGGTGGTGGCGAAGGCTGCGAAGCCGGGACAGGATTTGCGCTTCGATCGCCCTGCGATCGGCCCCGCGACCATCGAACTGCTTGCCGAGATCGGCGCTGCGATGATTGGCGTCGAGGCGCACGGCGCGATGATTCTCGAACGGGCCCGCACACTCGAGCGCGCGCAGTCACTGGGAATTTCGCTTTACGGCCATGAATGAGCTGCGCGCAGCGGTAATTGGAGTCGGACGCCTCGGCGCGATTCACGCCCGCAAGTACGCAGCGATTCCCAACCTCAAGCTGACTCACGTGGTCGATACCGACGCCACTCGCGCTGCGGAAATTGCGCGAGAGCTCGGCGCGATTGCGCTCGAAGACCATCGACAACTCATTGGTGCCATCGATCTCGCAAGCGTCGCTGCGCCTGGCATTTATCATCACGCGATTGCCTCTGACCTGATGCGCGCCGGCATCGACGTGCTGGTTGAAAAGCCGATGGCGGCGACGCTGGCCCAGGCTCGCGATCTGAAAATAATCGCCGATCGTGGCGAGCGCGTTTTGCAGATCGGCCATCTCGAGCGCTTCAATCCGGCGATCGTGCGACTGCGCTCCATCCTGAAGGCGCCCCGCTTCGTCGAATGTCATCGCCTCGCTCCCTTTACTGAGCGCGGCACCGATGTCGACGTCGTGCTCGACTTGATGGTCCACGATCTCGACGTCATCTTGAGTGCGACCGGAGCTGTCGCAGTGGTCGCGCTCGAAGCGCTAGGCGTCGCGGTATTGACGGATCAGATCGACGTCGCCAACGCCCGCATCCGTTTTGACAACGGACTTATCGCGAACCTCAATACCAGTCGCGTCGCCCCGCGCCGCGAGCGCAAGATTCGCTTTTTTCAGCCCGATGCGTACATTTCGGTGGACTACGAGGCGCGGCGCATCCAGGTCTATCGCAAGACGCAGCCGGCCGAAGGCGGCACCTTTCCGACCATCTCGGCAGATCAAATCGATCTAGAGGATGGCGATCCGCTGAGAGATGAAATTACCGCATTCGTGGATTCCGTGCGGACGCGCGGCGTGCCGAAGGTTACTGCCGACGACGGTCTGCGCGTGATGGAGTTGAGCGAGCGAATTCGAATTGCGATGGAGAAGGAATCCGCCAACTTTCCAAGTGATGCATAGTTTGCTAGTCCGCATCGCACTGACCCTTGCACTCGCGGGATTTGGCGCCGCATCAGGTTGTCAGACCAACACGGCGCCGATCTCGGATGCTCCGCCGCAATCGGCAAACGGCTCGTTTGCATCGACCAATCCCGCCGACTGTCTGCCGGCGATCACGCTTATCGACCAGCACGGCGCGGCGATCTCGCTCGCATCGCTTAAGGGTAAGCTCGTCCTGATCGACTTCATTTACGCGAGCTGCGCCACCGCTTGCCCGGTACTGACTTCGCGCTTCGCGCAAATCGCCAGAAGACTGAGTGGCAAACTCGGCAGCCAGATCACGATGGTGTCGATCACGCTCGATCCGGAGCATGACCATCCGGCACAATTGCTCGATTACGCCAAGACTCACGATGCGAATCGCGACGGCTGGCGGCTGCTGACCGGAAAACCGGAGGACATCGATGCAGTACTGCGCCTTTACGGAATCAAGCGCGAACGTGCACCCGACGAAACGATCGCACACGTTGCGACAAGTTTCCTCATCGGCCCGAATGGTCGCCAGATCCGAATGTACGATGCGATGGAGGTCGCCCCCGCTACCGTGATTGCCGACATCGAACGCGCTCTCACCAAGGGCTGACGTGCGAACCTACGAAATCAAATTGCAAACGTCACGGTGGTGCTGATGTGGCGTTTCGATCACAATTGATCCCAGATGCAAGCTGAGAGCGCCGTCCAGCATGGCGGCACTTCCGCCAATTCCGCCGCTACATCAGCGCACAAGCGCGTGATGATTGTCGCGGGCGAAGCCTCCGGCGATCTTCATGGCGCCGATTTTGCTGCCAACCTGCTTGCACGCGATTCGAGATGCGAACTTTTCGGCATCGGCGGCGAACGAATGCGCGCGGCGGGCGTGCGCACGCTCTTCAGAACCGAAGACATCGCGGGCCTCGGCCTCGCAGAACTGACCTCCACGATTCGTCGCACGCTCGGCGCCTTCCGCGCGTTGCGTAAAATCTTGCGCAGCGATCCGCCCGACCTCCTCGTCCTCATCGATTACGCGGAGTTCAATCTGATACTGGCGGGATCGGCGCGACGCGCCGGCGTGCCGGTGCTTTACTACATCCTGCCGCAAGTCTGGGCCTGGCGGCGCGGGCGTATCGGGAAGCTGGTCAAGCGCGCACAACGAATGGCTGTGGTTTTCCCATTCGAAGCGGAACTCTACTCACGTGCGGGCGGTCGAGTTAGATTCGTCGGCCATCCGCTGCTCGACCGAGTCATCCCCACACAAAACCGCGACGCAACCCTTGCTCGCCACGGTTTCGCTGCCGACGCGCGGCTGCTCGCGCTGTTGCCGGGCAGCCGGCCGGCCGAAGTCGGCTATCTGCTGCGTCCTATGATCGAGGCCGCGATGGTGCTCGCCGCCAAGCATCGCCTGACCCCGGTGATCGCACTCGCACCAACGCTCGATGCCGCGCTCCTGCGCGGGATTGCGGGCGCCTCGGCGCTCGACGAAGTACAGATTATTCAGGACGATACGTATAGTATTATTGCGGCGAGCGATCTCGCGCTGGTGGCATCGGGTACCGCAACCCTCGAGACCGCGCTGCTCGGCTGCCCGATGGTTATCGCCTACAAGATGTCTTCCGTCACCTACTTCGTCGCGCGAATGCTGGTGCGCGGCGTCGATTTTGTCGGCATGCCGAATATCCTCGCCGGTCGCGCCGTTGTCCCCGAATTGATTCAGAGCGACGTGACCCCGGGGAATCTAGTGCGTGCCGCCGAGCTGCTGCTGGTTGAGCCGTTGCACGCCGAGACTGCCGCCGCATTGCGCGCTGTACGCTCGAGTCTCGGATCGCCCGGCGCCGCCGATCGCGTCGCTGCGATGGCGATGGAAATGATGGCATGACGTTGATTCCGCCCATCTACCGCCGAATGCTCGGTTACCTGCGTCCGTATTTTTTTCCCTACGTGGTCGTGATGCTCATCGCGATGACGTTGCTCAGTTCCACCGAAGGCGCGATCGTCATCATGATCAAGCGCTTCACCAATAATCTCACCTTGAGCCGCGACCTCGCGGTACTGCCTTTTCTATCACTCCTGCTACTGGCGATTTTTTTGCTGCGCGCTATTGCCGAGTTCGGCGCCGATTATCTCGATGCCTATGTCGTGCAGAAAACCACGCTCGACATGCGCGGCCGCCTGAACGAATCGTTGCAGAACCAGTCGCTGTCATTTTTCAACCGCACGCCGAGCGGCGTGATGATGTCGCGCGTGATGAACGACGTGAACGTTGTCACCAACTATGGCATCGACAGCATGTTTTCGATTTTCAGCCAGAGTACGCGGCTGATCGCGATTTTAGCCAGCGTCTTCTATATCGATTGGAAATTTGCGCTAGCGGCCTTCATCGTATTTCCCACCGCGGTCCTCCCGGTCGTCCGTTTTTCCAAAGGTATGCGCAAAATGACCAAGGACGCACAGCGCCAGATGAGCGGCCTTACCGTGCTCCTCCAGGAGACCTACCAGGGCAATCGCGTGGTCAAGGCCTTCGGCATGGAGGATTACGAGCGCGCTCGCTTCAGCAGGGAACTGCGCCGTCTGTTCCGCATTTACATGCGGGTCGCCCGGATCAAGGCGATCACCGGACCGACGATGGAGGTAATGGGCGCATTCGCGATTGTCGGCGTCCTCTGGTGGGGCGGTCGCGAAGTACTGGCGGGAACGCGCACGCCCGGCGTATTCACCGCGTTTATTGGCGCGATGCTCCTGCTCTATCGGCCATTCAAAAGCCTCACCCGTACCAACAATAATATCCAGGCGGGCATCGCAGCCGCCGAGCGCGTTTTCGAAATGATGGATACGCCAACGGACGTGCCCGACGCCGCCGACGGTCTGGGGCTTGCCTCTGTGAATCATTCGGTGGCCCTCGCGGATGTCGGGTTCCGTTATGGCGATGAATGGGTGTTGCGCAACGTCAATCTCGAAATCGGCGCTGGGCAGGTGGTCGCACTGGTCGGGATGAGCGGCGGCGGCAAGTCGACCATCGCGGATTTGATCCCGCGTTTTTACGATGTGCAGGAGGGCGCCGTAACGATCGATGGCATGGACGTGCGCCGCTATCGGCTGAACGCGCTGCGCGCTCAAATCGGCCTCGTCACCCAGCATACATTCCTCTTCAATGACACCATCCGTGCGAATATCGCGTACGGCAGTATGGATAGAAGCCTCGATGAGGTGATCGCGGCGGCACGCCTCGCCAATGCCCACGATTTCGTCGTGCGCCTGCCGCAAGGTTACGACACGGTCATCGGCGAACTCGGTGTGCGGCTGTCCGGCGGCGAACGACAACGCATCGCGATTGCACGGGCGATGCTCAAGAATGCCCCAATCCTTATTCTCGACGAGGCGACTTCTGCGCTTGATTCGGAGTCCGAGCGCTTGGTCCAGGAGGCGATCGAACATCTGATGGAAAATCGCACCACGCTCGTAATCGCACATCGGCTCTCGACCGTTCGCCGCGCCGATCGGATTCTGGTCGTGATCAACGGGCGAATTGTCGAACAAGGCACCCACGACGAGTTGATGCTGCTGGGCCGCGAATACAGCAAACTGCATGGCCTACAGTTCATGACTCCGCCGGAAGTTGCTGGCAACGGCAATCGCGTAAATTGAGTAGCGACCGGACAGCCGCGCGCATTCCGTCCTTCGGATCGGCCGGGTTCATGACTGCGCTTTACAATATGCTGTGGTACCCCGTTTTGCCGTTCGCGCTGATTGCGACCGGCGGAAGGCGCGCGGTCAATCGGCGTGAGCGCCTTGGCACGGAGGTGCTTGAGGACGCGCCAGGCGTTCCGCGCATTTGGATTCACGCGTCGTCGGTCGGCGAAGTCGAAGCAATGCGGCCAGTGGCGCTTGGCTTGATGCGCGACTATCCAAATGCCCTGATGGTGATCACCACCATGACCGCGGCGGGGCGCGCGGCCGCGCGCCGGCGCATCCCCGGCGCTATCGGCTATCGCCTCGCACCCCTCGATTGCGCCTCAAGCGTACAATCTTTCCTTGCCGCAGTTCGTCCGCAATTCGTCCTCATCGCGGAAACCGAGCTGTGGCCGAATTATCTGATCGAATCGGCGCGGAGCGGCGCCAAGGTTGCAATCGTCAACGGCCGGATCTCCGCGCGATCGATGCGGCGCTACCGCTTCATCCGCCCGCTGATCGGCGAAGCACTGCTTCATACCAATCTGCTCCTCGTGCAAACCGCGGACGATGCACGCCGTTTTCACGACCTGGGCGCGTCCCAGGCGAATATTTCGGTGACCGGCAATACCAAATTCGATCTTGATGAAGAGACGCCGACGCTGCGCTCAGCTCTCGAACAGTTCTGCGCAAATCGTCCAGTGCTCGTTGCCGGCTCAACGGCCCCAGGCGAGGAGCGCATGGTGCTCACCGCTTTTCGCAACCTGATCGAACGATTTCCGACTCTCGCTTTGGTCCTCGCCCCGCGGCATCTCAATCGCGCAAACCAGGTAGCCGAAGAAATTCGTTCCGCTGGCTTCATCTACGATAGAGCCAGCCTGCTGCCGGAAAATGACGCAACCGGTGTCGAGAGCGTCCCCTTGCCCTCGAGTGTCAACGCGTCGGTAATGCTGCTGGACACCATGGGCGAACTGCGCGCGCTTTACAGTCACGCAACGATTGCCTTCGTCGGCGGCAGCATGTTGCCGCCTCGCGGCGGTCAGAACCTGACCGAGCCGGCCGCCGCCTCCGTGCCAGTGATCTTCGGACCGCATTACGAAAATCAGCAACATGCAGGCGATGTGATCCTCGAGGCCGGCGGTGGACGGGTGGTAGCGGACGCCGCGCAAATCGAGAGCACCTGTGCCGAATGGCTCGCCGATCAGGCGACCCGACGTGCCGTCGGCGCAAACGCGCTGCGCGCCGTCGAACGACTCGCCGGCGGCGCCGCCGCCACCCTCAACTATCTTTCGGAATTGATCGGAGCCCGTTAGCTCATCTTCCACGCGCTCGCGCACTCGTTCATTGGCTAAGCGGTCACGGGGCTTTTGAAGGCGCAATCATTTACGGAACGACTCTGGCAACCTGCCCTTCCCACTCGTTGGTGGCCGCTGTGGGCCGCGCTGGCGCCTGCCTCGGCGCTCTACTCCGTGGCCCTCGCGATGCGGCAGCGCTGGTGGCGGGCGCGGGCCGCCGATGCTGGCGTTCCTATTATCAGCGTCGGTAACCTCACCGTGGGTGGCAACGGCAAGACTCCCTTTACGCTATTTCTCGCTTCGCGGATGCGTGCGCGCGGACTCGCCGTCGCGATTGTCAGCCGCGGCTGGGGCGGCACGAGCGAAACCGCGGCCCTGGTTTCCGATGGCACGAACATCCTGATGTCGCCGCGCGCGGCCGGCGATGAGCCGGTGATGATGGCGAAATCATTCGCCGGCCCAATCGCGATCGCGCGCCGGCGTATCGACGCGGTGAAGCTGCTCTCTGCCGCGTGGGCATCTGGACGCGCTCATTCTCGACGACGGCTTTCAGCATTTGCGCCTGCGCCGCGACCTCGACTTGATTTTGATCAACGCGGCACGCGGTTTCGGCAATGGCTGGGTGCTCCCGGCTGGTCCGTTGCGTGAACCGCGCGCTGCGCTCGCTCGCGCGGATGCGATCGTGCTTGATCGATTCCGGCGGTCCCGCGAACTCCACTGCTGACCGCCGGCTCATCTCGCACTGCCCGGACGCTTGCCGATAATTCATGCGTCGATTCGACCGCGAGCCTTGGTTCGCGTCGACGATTCTGGATGGCAGGAATATCCACTGACGCTGGCAGGGCGACGAATCGTCGCGGTCAGTGGGCTGGCCGACGCTGCCGGCTTCCACGCGATGCTTGCCGATCTCGGCGCGACGCGGGTCGCTACCTTCGATTTCCCTGACCATCACGACTACTCGCCGCACGACGTCGAAAATATCCTCTCCGCCGCGCGCGACGCGGATCATATAGTGACCACCGAAAAGGACCTCGTGAAACTCGAACGGTTTCCGCTCGCAGACGTTTCGCTGTACGCTCTGAGGCTCGAAGTCTCGATGGATGCGCGCGACGAAGTACAGCTGTTCGATTTGCTCGGAGCCGTAATACGCGAGCGGCGCGCCTCAACCCTGCCGGACGGGGGCGGCCGCGCGCCAAATTGAGACCAGGAGGAGAGACGATGGCAATAAGCAAGGATCTGCTCGATATTCTTGCCTGCCCCAAGTGCAAGGGCGAGTTGCACCTCACCGACGCTCAGGACGGCCTGATCTGCAACGCGTGCAAACTGCGCTACCCGATAAAAGAGGACATTCCGATAATGCTGATCGACGAAGCCGAGAGCATTGGTTGATGTTGACGTCACTCCGTCCTTGTCGACAACGCAGATGAGCCCTGCCCTCGCGATCCCACGCAAACGCGGATTTCCAGCGGATCCAGGCCCTGATTTTCCCCACTTCGGACTCGGCCAGCGGGTGCTCTACATCCGGCGCGATCTGGCGGCGCAGGCCACCGTGATTTTTGCTGCGCTCGCTCAACTGAACACCCTAGCCTCGTCGGGCGCGGGCAATCGCGGTGGCGGCTTTCCGCTGAAGCTCGACGGCGGCCCCGACTTATTCGCCCGTTGCAGCCGGCGCGGCGGATTCATCCGCTTCATCAATTCCGACATTTATTTTGGCGCCGGGGCCCGCCCGCTCCGCGAACTCGCGATAGCCAACGAAGCGCGTTTGCGCGGCGTGCCCATCGCAGAGCCGCTGGGTGTGTTGATCGAGACGGTTGCACCCGGATTTTATCGGAGCGCCTTCATCACGCGCGCGCTGAACGGGATGACCTTGTGGGAATTTCTCTGTGCCGACGACGACCCGGTAGTTCGCGCGCACGTTGTTGAACTCGTTCGCCGCGCGATCGATACGATGCACGATGCTGGTTTGCTGCACGCCGACCTGAATCTGCACAACCTCTTCGTCGGCAACGCCGGTGAGCGCATGACTGCGGTGATTCTCGATCTCGATAAGGCGCAGCTCTTCGATGGCGCGGTTCCGGCCGCGCGCCGACGCGCAAACTTCGAGCGCCTGAAACGTTCGGCGAACAAGCTCGACGCGGAGCGTCGCTATCTCGACGCGAAATCGCTCGCCATTCTCACCGCTTCGTAAACTCTCAATCAATGAAGCGGAAAATTGTCGCCTTTCACCAGGACGAAGTCGGAGATTGGATTGCCCAGATGGAATGCGGACACTCGCAGCACGTTCGCCATCAGCCTCCCTTTCAAATGCGTTTGTGGGTGCTCACACCCGCCGGACGGCAATCGCGTCTCGGCGCTGAGCTGGACTGCGCGCCATGCTGCGAGCAGGACCCGTGCACCTGACCAATCCGCCTGCGCTTTAGCGCCGCGCGATGGCCTCGATTTCTACGCGTGCATCGCGCGGCAAGGCTGCTACCTGAACGGTCGACCGCGCCGGATAAGGCCCGTCGAAATGTTCGCCGTAAATTCGATTGACGGTCTCGAAATCCGCCAGGCTGACCAGAAACACGGTGGTCTTGACCACGTGCGCTAGCGTGAAACCCGCCGCCCTCAAGACTTCGCGCAGGTTCTCGAGGACGCGCCGGGTCTCGGCCTCGATTCCGCCGTCGACCATTTTTCCCGACGCCGGATCGATCCCGATTTGGCCCGAGCAGAAGATCAAATCGCCGTCCACGACCGCCTGCGAGTATGGTCCGATCGCCGCCGGCGCTGCATGCGTCTCCACCGCTTTTTTCATGTTTCTCGTTCGCTCAATCGAAGGGCGGCAATGCGGACGCGATCGCAATCTGGACTTCGCCTACACCCGATGGTGATTGGCGCCGTTGTGTTGGCCGAGTCGCGACACCCGCATCACGCCGTCAATCGCGGCAATCGAATGCATCAGGTTGTTGAGCTGGGCCGCGTTGGTGACTTTGAGTTCGAACAGCGACAGCGCGCGCCCGTCGTTGCCCGCGGTCTTCACCTCGGCGGTCGAGATGTTCACGCCCGCCGCCGCGATCGCTTTCGACATAGCGGCCAGTAATCCTGGTTGATCGACGCACAATACTTCGAGCCGAATTGGTCGTGGAGTTTCGTCGCCCGCCTTCCACACCACCGGCACGCGCCGTTGCGGATCGGTCGCCAGCGCATGCGGACAGCCCGCCAGATGAACAGTGACGCCGCGGCCACGCGTTATGAACCCGGTTATCGCCTCGCCCGGCAGCGGATTGCAGCAACGCGCGAAGCGCACCAGCATGTCGCCCACGCCCGAGACGATCACCGCATTGCCGATCGCGCGGCGCTGCTCTTTGACGATGCGCGGATCTTTCTCGCCCGGCGCCGACGGTAGCGGCTGTGTTCCTTTCTCACCCCGATACAGCTTCAGTTCGTCGGGCGTCAGCACCTTGCCCAGCACCTGCGCGACGGTCACGATCCCGTAACCCACCGCCGCGATCAGGCTATCGACATCGCGATGCGAAAATTCCTTCAGCGCCGGCTCGAACCGGCTCTTCGCGCGCAACTGCGTCACGCTCAAGCCCAGCGGTTCGAGTTCGCGATCGATGAGCGACACGCCAAGCTCCAGAGAACGCTCCGCCTGTTGCGCGCGCAGCCACTGGCGGATGCGGCTTTTGGCGCGCGCCGTGACCACGTGGTTCGCCCAATCCTTGCCTGGCGTTTGGCGCTCGGCCGTCGTCACCTCGACCGTGTCGCCCGACTTCAGCCGATAGCGCAGCGGCACCATGCGGCCGTTGACACGTGCGCCGGCCAGATGCTGGCCGACCTGCGAATGGATGCGATAGGCGAAATCGATCACGGTCGCGCCGAGCGGAAAATCCAGCAGATCGCCCTTCGGCGTAAAAACGAAGACCTCTTCGGCGAAGAGGTCATCCTTGACAGTCGAGAGGAATTCCTGCGGGTCCTTCAGATTCTGCTGCCACTCGATTAACCGCCGCAGCCACGCGAAGCGCTCAGTGTCGCGCGATTGGGCCGGCGCCGCGCCCTCCTTGTAACTCCAATGCGCCGCGATGCCTAGTTCCGCGACCTGGTGCATCTCGCGCGTCCGAATCTGCACCTCCATCCGCTGCCCGCGCGGCCCAATCACCGTCGAATGGAGCGACTGGTACATGTTGATCTTGGGCAACGCGATGTAATCCTTGAAGCGTCCCGGGATCGGCTTCCAATTCGCATGCACCACGCCTAGCGCCTCGTAACATTCGCGTAGCGTCGGCACGATAATCCGGAAAGCGACCAGGTCATAAATCTGATCGAAATTCAGCTCCTCCTGCTGCATCTTGCTGTGAATCGAAAAGAAATGCTTGGGGCGTCCGGTAACCTCGGCTTCAACGCCCGATTCTTTCAGCCTTCGCGAAAGAATCTCGAGCACCGACCGAATATACTCCTCGCGTTCCGCGCGGGTCTTGGCGACGTAAGCCTTCAGAGTCGCATAAGCGGACGGATTCAAATAACGGAAGGCGAAATCCTCCAGTTCGGATTTGAGCCAGTAGATTCCCAGCCGATGCGCGATCGGCGCGTAAATCTCGAGCGTCTCGCGCGAAATCTCCTCCTGCCGATCCGGCGGCAGATGGTCGAGGGTGCGCATGTTATGCAGCCGGTCGGCGAGCTTGATCAGCACCACCCGGATGTCATGCGCCATCGCGATGATCATCTTGCGGAAATTTTCCGCCTGCTTTTCCTCGCGGCTCGAAAACGTGATCTTCGAGACCTTGGTCATGCCGTCGACCAGCCGCGCAACCTCCTCCCCAAACAGCCCTTGCACCTCATCCAGCGAGGCGCCCGTGTCTTCGATCACATCGTGGAGTAGTCCGGTAACCACTGACGGCAAATCGAGCCGAAGCTGCGCAATTATCAGCGCGACGTTCAGTGGATGAATCACATACGGCTCGCCCGACATGCGCTTCTGCGCGACGTGCATGCGCGCTGAATAATCGTAGGCGCGCCGGATCAAAGCGGTATCGGCCTGCGGGATGTAGGATTTCACCCGCGTCACCAACTCGTCGAGCTGGTTGGGGTCGTCTGCGACGGCTAGATTTTCCACGGCGCAAACTCCCCGCGCAACCGTCCCACGCGGAGCCTCTCGGCGTTAACGATCGCTTCAAGCCGGGAAATCGAATCGGTCACATCAGCGTTGATGATCAGGTAGTCATATTCGCGGAAAGCGGACGCTTCCTCTTGCGCGCGTTTGAGGCGCCGTGCGATGGCCGCCTCGTCCTCGGTGGCGCGACGGCGGAGGCGTCCTTCCAGTTCGCTGAAGCTCGGCGGGAGGACGAAGATTGTAACGGCGTCGCGCGGATAATTTGTACGGATCTGGCGCGCTCCCTGGATGTCGATGTCGAGCAGGATATCGCGACCGGCCGCCACGGCACATTCGAGCGGCGTCCGCGGCGTACCATAGCTAGCCTCGAAGACACGCGCCCATTCTGCCAGTTCGTCTCCGACTAGCCTGCGGTTGAATTCGCGATCGCTCACAAAGTGATAATCGAGCCCGTCGGTTTCGCTCTCTCGCGGTGCGCGCGTCGTGAGAGAGACCGATGGCTCCAATCCCTCGATCGCCCTGAGCGCGGCGCGCGAGATGGTCGTCTTGCCCGCCCCAGAGGGCGCGGAAAGGATGAAGATTATACCCCGTCGCGGGCGCCGATCCGATTCCATCATTTAGAGTATATAGGCAATTTCTCTTTTGCAAATGACGTTTTAATTGCACCTTTACTCGACGTTTTGCACCTGCTCGCGCATCTTTTCGACCTCGCCCTTCATTTCGATCGTAATCTGCGAAAGCGCGGCGTTCTGCGACTTTGCGCCCATCGTGTTAACTTCGCGATTGATCTCCTGCAAAAGAAATTCGATCGATTTTCCGATCGGCCCGCTGCGGTTGATCAGGGCGCGCATCGCCGTGAGATGAACGCGTAGCCGGGTCAGCTCTTCGGTGATGTCACCGTGCTGAGCCGCGCTGGACGCCTCTTCGTAAAGCCGCTTCTCGTTGACCGGCAAATCGCCGAGCAACTCGCGCACGCGCGTTTCGAAACCGGCGTGGATTGTGGCGCGCGATTGCGCGGCCAGCTTTTCGATCCGCGGGATTCCGGCGGCGATCTTTTTGAGTCGGGCCTCGAAATCGCGCCGTAATGCGGCGCCCTCGCGGCGACGTTCCTGATCGAGCGCCTTCACTGCCCCCTTCATCGCTATCAGTGCGACGTCAACCCCCGTCCGCGTGTCGTTCTCCTCTTCGATGACCTGGAAAATTTCAGGGCGCTGAAGAATAGCGTCGAGTCCGAGCTTGCCGTCCAGCCCCAGGCGCTTACCGAGCCGGCGCAATTCGGTGACGTAGTTTGCCGCCAAATCGTCGTTCACACGCAGCCGCGCCGGCGGCGGTTTCGTGACCACGCAGCGTATGAACGCCTCGACGCGCCCCCGCTCAACCGCGCCCTGCACGATCTTTTTGATCTCGGATTCATGTTCGCCCCAGCCGCGCGGGAGGTTGACCTTCAACTCGAAGAAACGTTGATTGAGCGCGCGCACTTCGGCCACGACCTGCGTGCCGCCGCGCTCCAACTGAGTCCGCCCGAAACCGGTCATACTCCGCATCTCGTCATTGTCTCCTGCTGCTTGTGCGATTTTCGAGGCACGCGCGATAGAGCGCCAACGTGCTGCGCGCCATCGCCTCAATGGCGAATTTTGCGACGGCCCGCTCACGCCCGGCGGTGCCCATCGCGAGGCGCAACTCCGGATTTGCCGAGAGCTGTGCGATTGCATTCGCCAGCGCGCAAGCGTCACCGACCGGCACATGGATTCCGGTGACCCCATCTTCGACGGCGTCGATCAATCCGCCGGTCGCGCTGGCGACGACCGGCAAGCCGCAGGCCATCGCTTCGAGCGCCGCAACGCCCAGTCCTTCCCGCACTGAAGGCATCGCGAAGATATCCAGCGCCCACAACAACGTCCGGGAGTTGTCGATCATATCCATCAGGCGAATCGAATCGCCCAGCCGCCGTGCGTTAATCCCCTCGGCCAGTTCGTTTGCCAGAGTGCCCGCTCCGGCGATGAAACAACGCACGTTCGCAATCGTGGAGTTGGCAAAACCGGTGGCTTCACGCTCGCACAGGAGTTGTATCGCCTCGATCAAGTAAATCTGGCCCTTGCGCGCTTCCAGCATGCCTACCGTACCGACTACACAATCGTTCGACGCTAGGCCAAGCGCACCACGTGCCTGCTTCCGCTCCGCTGGATTAGGCGGACGAAACCAATCACAGTCGACGCCGCTCGGAATGATCTCAATTCGCTCTCGGGCAACGCCCGATCTGACGAGTGCGTCTGCGACCGCCGGAGAAATCGCGGCCACTGCGTCAACTGCGCGATTGTAAAGCCATGGCGCGAACATCCGGTTGGGCGCGTAATCCATTCGCCGCGTCACGACCAACGCGCCCGCCCGCCCCTGCGCGAACGGCGCCAGCGCGTGCGCGCGTGCCGTATGGAAATGGACGACATCATAGTGGTTGCGCGAAAGATAGCCTCTCAGTTTCAGCCCCGCCAGCGCGTCAACGGAATTGCGAATCCGCAACGGATAACAGGTGGCGCCGGCCGCCTGCGCCCGCTCCCAAAGCTTGCCCGCCGAATCGCAGAGCAAATCCGCGCGATGACCGGCGCGCATCAGTGCCAGCGTCAATCCGAGCACCTGCGACTCGCCGCCCGCGAAGCCGCGCTCCGGATCGATGCCGACGATTCTCAATGATGGCGCGTCGCGCGCCACCGTTCGCGTACTCAATCTCGCTCAATCCAAAAACCGATAGTAAGCGATCGCCGCGATGGCCGTAACCGCGTCACGCCAACCGATTTTCTTGCCTTCTTCGTAGGTCCGGCCCGAGTAGGAAATCGGCACCTCGTAAATGCGCCAGCGTGCGCGCGTCGCCTTTGCCGTGATCTCGGGCTCAAAGGTAAAGCGATCTGCAGACAGCTTCAGTTCCGTCAGCTTTTCGCGCCGGAAAGCCTTCATCCCGGTCTCCATGTCGGTCAGATTCAGATTGTTCAAAATGTTGGATATCAGCGTCAGAAAGCGATTACCGAGGTAATGCCAGAACAGCAGAACGCGATGCGGACCGCCCAGAAAGCGCGAGCCATAAACCATGTCGGCACGCCCATCGATCAGCGGTTCCATGACGAGGCGGAAATCGCGCGGGTCATATTCGAGATCGGCGTCCTGCACGATCACAAAATCGTTCTTCGCGGCCGCAAAACCCAGCCTCAACGCCGCGCCCTTGCCACGATTTACCCCGTGATAAAAGCAGTGCACCTTTGGATTTTCGAGCTGTTTGAGGTAATCGCGCGTTCCGTCTGTCGAAGCGTCATCGACCACCACGACTTCGGTTTCGTAACCACAATCAAGCACGCGCCGAATTACTTCGCCGATCGTCTTGACCTCGTTGTACACCGGAATTACTACCGAAATCGCCACCGCTTCAGCCATTACTTCCCTCCGCGCGTCAGCGATTGAATCGCCGATTAATGCGCGACGCCCACTCGCCGTCATTCTTTACCGTCCGCGCGATACCATCGCGCCGGATCCGCCGCACGATCATCGCGTTGAGGCGCCGCGTGAAAGCGCGCCGCGCATCCCGCTCGATCATCGCCACGTAACCGGCTACCACGCGCATGCGATCGGTCGTCGTGATACGCGGCAAATCGAAGCGCCCGAGCTGGACCAGGTTGCGCATCTTCTGCCGGCGCGGCGCTATCCTTCCCACCTTCCGGGTGCGTTCATGATCGATCAGAACGAAGCGCGGTGGCTCCGCGCGCACACACAAAATGTTGAACGGAGTGAGATCGCCATGCATGAATCCGCATCGATGGAGCCGCGCGATTTCAGCTCCGAGCGCGTGCAGCACTGCGCGTTTGCGATCGACGGGGCTAGCGCGCAACGCCTTGAGCGTGCGTAGCGGACCATCCGCCTCCGCCCGCGGCGTCACCATAATTTCGCGGCCACTCGCCAGCTCCTGCCCATACGCGATCAAGGGCGGCGCGGCGAATCCCGAGTCATTCAACGCTTGCGTGATGCGCGCGACGTGATCGACGCGCCCTCCCCTCGCCATCCGCTTAAGCGTGTCGAGCCCGCGCGGCGCGTCGAGCAGCTTGACAAAAATCTCCAGGTCGACCTCCGCGGCGATTCGAAGGTGCCAGGTACTTGCATGCCGCGATCGGCGTTTGGGCACACCGAGTCTCTCCGCGCGCTGCTTCGAGTGCGCCGGCGATTGCAGCGTCTCTCAATTCGGACGTCAGCCCGGCGTCCGCAACGTGCAACCTCCAGCCTTCGCGCTCGATTGCTGCGTATACTGGCTGCATCATCCAACGCGCTCCGCCAGCGATGCGATCGTGGCAAATAATTCGCCAGCCGCGTTGCACTTCGTCCTCGTTCCGCCCGCGTTTGCCTCGCCCCACCGTCCGCTCTGAGCGCGGCGTACCATCGCAATCACCTGCTCGGGTGCGATTCGCCGCATGCATTCGCGGCCGATCGGACAATCGCGCAAGTAACACGGATGGCAGGGAATCTCGCCATGCAGAGCGAGCTCCGCGTAACCCCATGGCGCAGAACGTTCAGGGGCCGTCGAACCCCAGAGCGACACTACCGGGCAGCCCACCGCGGCCGCGATATGCATCGGCCCGCAGTCCGGTCCGAACGCAACCGCGCACTCGCGGAAAATGCCAATTAAGTCCCGCAAGCGTGTGCGGCCGACCAGATTGAGCACTTCGATACCATCAAGGGCGCGCACCACTGCGTCACCGATCGCGGCGTCCTCGACCCCGCCGATTAAGCACCGGGAAAAGCGCGGGACTTCCGTCCACCGGCTGCGCCAGCGTCGCGAATCACCTCAGCAATCGACTCGGGAAAATAAATGCGGCTGGGCCACGACGAGCCGAGAATAACACCTACGAGCGGGCGGCGGGCTTCCGCGACGAACGCGCCGGCACGAAGGTCTTCGTCGTGCGGCAACGACAAGCCGAACTCGATCGGCGCCGGCGGTAGCTCCGAGCGCGTCCGCAAAAATCTGGTATTGCATGAGCTTCAGCCGCAGGTTCGGCTGCGCTTCGATCCGCCGCGTCGTAAAGCGATGATTGAACTCCTTGGTGTTCGCAGCAGCAAAGCCAATTCGATCGGGCGCGCGCGAGACCATCCCGATGATCCCGCTCTTTAGATGGCGCTGGAGATCGATCACCAAATCGAAGCGGCCGTGGCGGACGGTCTGCAAGAAAGGGCAGGAACGACCACGGCGCGTGCCGCCGATCGTAAATGATCAATTCGTCGAGCCAGGGATGCGCTTCAATAATTGGACTGGACTTGGGCTCGACCGCCCACGCGATATGCGCTTGCGGCCATGCGCGCCGCATACGACCAAGCAAAGGCAGCGCCCGCACCACGTCGCCAATCGCGCCCAGCAAAATAATCAAAACGCGATTCGGCGTCGCAACTGTGGCTTTTGAGCTCTCTGCCGTCATCATTCGCTACAGCGAACGATGATAACGGCGAGACCGCTCTGGGCAAAGCCCCCGTCCCGCGCTTCATTCTTGATCAGGACTGTAAGAGCGGTAGTCTTTTGAAACGAAGACTGAAGGACAAGCGAATCATCAACGTCGATCGAGACTCAATCCCAGTCCAGCGCCCCACGCTGCCATGCGTAGATCAGCCCAACGACCAGAATGCCGATATAAATCAGTGCCTCGACGAACCCGAACATACCCAACGTGCGCAACTGCACTGCCCAAGGATACAGGAAGACCACTTCGACGTCGAAGACCAGAAAGAGCAGCGCGGTCAGATAGAAACGCACCGAGAAGCGCCCCCAAGCGGTACCGCTGGGCGGATTGCCGCATTCGAAGGCCTCGCCCTTGACCTGTGTGTGAACCGATTTAGCCCCGATCAGCCGGTTAATCGTGACCATCGTGGCGACGATCACGCCGACCAACCCCAGCGTCACGGCGATTGGAAACCAAATCTCTAATCCGTAAGACATGCGATTCGTTGGCTACCTCACCTGCTGAGGTATTTCTACACGATCGAAGCCGCACTTGCGAAGCTTTCCGGGCCCCTCAATTTACGAGTTCTTGACAGATTGCGCTTCGCACACGTAGGGAATGCTCATCTGTCCGCGGGATTTGACGACTCTCCGCGACGTCCGCTGATGGGGGACTTTTGCGATGCCTGACGATCCGATTTCGAAGTACCTGCTCGCGGTCTATCCGAAGAAGCTGAAGCTGGAGGATGGCGCTTCCGTTACGGTGCGCACGCTAATCCCGCAGGATCGCGCCGCGGTCGGAGCTTTTTTCGAGCGGGTGCCTGAGGAGGACCGTGCCTTCCTCAAGGAGGATTTGCTCAATCGCGAGGAGGTCGAAATTTGGCTCGACGAGATCGACCTCGACCGGGAGACTGTGATGGTCGCGGAAGTCGGCAAGCATATCGTGGGCACTGCAGTGCTGGAGCGCCAACGCCACGGCTGGTCGCGCCACGTCGGCGAAATTCGGATCGTCGCCGACCCGGCCTTTCGCCGGCGCGGCCTTGGGTATGCGCTCGCCGAGACGATTTTCGATCTCGCCAAAAATAGCGGCGTCGAAAAACTCACAGCCGAAATGGTCGCCGATGAACCGGGACCGATTCGAGTGTTCAAGCGCCTTGGTTTTCGCACCGAGGCCACGCTCAACGATCAGGTCAAGGACCGTCACGGTGCCAGGCACGATCTGCTGGTTATGGCTCATTACATGGGTTCTTAACCGAAGCGTACGATTGCGGCCCTGGGCGGCGGATTTCGTGGCCGCGCGGCAACCAAAACGCGTGTCCACCTGTGCGAATGGCGCAATGATGTGACCGCGCCGCACAGATTGAAGCAATTGTGCAACATCGATTTTGCCAGATGACACATCAAAAGACAGAACAGTAAACACCTCAAGGCAACCCTTCCCTTCCGTACGAATCTTCTGTTCTTCCTTGACTTGCTAGATTAACTCAACACTCGGTCATCCATCGTTAGCTGGGCACGACATTCCAAGATATCGACCGCTGCGGTGACAGTTAAAGCACTATATTCACAAAATTTGATAAGCATTGCTTTGATTATTCTCAATTTTCGCCGTATCAGATGTTTAGAAGTGATTTTTTGCTCCAATAAGTAAAATTACGCTTAATTTCCTCTCTCGGCTCCTACAACATGTTTGGCAATAGATTTGCTCTAGTAAGCACCAACGATGTCGCTCAAACGGCATAGGACTTGAAACTTCAACATTGAAGGAGGAATTGGAATGAGGCATTTTAACTTTCTCACTGGAATGGTGGCGATCGGTGGACTGGTGATCGCGATGGCGGGCGCACCTGGACGTGCGATTGCAGCGGGCCATCTGGGCCCCGGGCCGAATTACGGCACCCTCGATGGGTACGGCAACGGCTTCGCGACGGACGACAAGTCGGGCGCTGGCTGCGTAGATCCAAACAACCCGAATCTGGCATGTCCGGTAGGAGACTTTTGCTCGTGCCTGACCACCACGGGTGCGGCCTTTAAGGGAATCGGCAATCTGCCCGGAACCCTTGACACCGAAATCAGCCTCGACTTCTCGAACGACGTCGCCCTGTATGGGACCCCCAATGGAAGCGGCGGTTATTGCTTCGGCGCGAGCGGCGTTGCGACCGCCACCACCAAGAGTGGCGATCAGATGAATCTGACCCTGCAGGGCCAGGTTTGCGATGCGATCCCGGTTGGCACCGCGCCCAATCAGGTGTTCGGGGCCTCCTTTACCGGTAACTATTCGATCACGGGTGGAACCGGGCACTTCACTGGCCAGGCTGGAACGGGCACGTTCACCGAGACCGTATCTGACGTCAACTCGGCTGGCGCCCCGACCACCTTCACCGCGGTCGGCAGCACAGGCCATTGATCTGAACAAACCTGCCCGCACGCTAAATGCGCACGGGTCGATGAGGGGGGGACTACGCCGCGGTCCTTACGGGGGCCGCGGCGTTTCTTTTTGTCGACACACCGAACGGCCGAATTCTACAGCGACGCATAGGTCGCATCCAGCAGCGTCCGCGTGCGTGGATCGACGACGATGTATGGTCCCATTTTGTTCATCACGTAGCCGAAGCCGAGCTTCGCATCGGGATCTGCGACGCCGAGCGATCCGCCCGCGCCGGGATGGCCGAAGGTGCGCGGATTCGGACCGAACGGGTCGTCGGGCTTGGTCAGCATGAAGCCGGTGGTGAAGCGCGTCGTGACGAGCAGCACCTCATCCCTGCCGAATGATTCCTCGGTATGGCAGCGCGCCACGCCTTCTCGACTCAGCACTCGCACTCCGTCTAGTTCGCCGCCGCACGCCAGCGACCCGTAAAGTCGCGCGAGCGAGCGCGCGTTGGTGTGACCGTTGGCGGCTGGAATTTCTGCGCCCCGCCAGGCGCGAGAATTGACCGCGCCCAGCTTCATCGCCGTCGCCGGATTATTGAAGGCATATGCGGTGACCGTATCCGGATGCTGCGTGGCGTATTCGAAGAGGTTGACCTGGTCGGGCGGTGGCGGCGGTGACGCTAGAATCGTCGCGCAACGGCTGTCATCACGCTCGTCAAGTCCAATATGGCAATCGAGGCCGAGCGGCTTGGCAATCTCGTCGCGGAAGTAGGCACCCACGCTTTTGCCGGTGATCCGCCTGATCACTTCGCCCACCAGAAAGCCAATCGTTAAGGCATGGTAGCCGTGCCGCGTTCCGGGCGACCACCAGGGCTCCTGCTCCGCCAGCACCGACACCATCGTCTCCCAATCGTACATGTCGTCGTCTTTGAGCTTCTTGCGAATCGCCGGCAATCCCGCCCGATGATTGAGCAGCATGCGCACCGGCATTTTCTCCTTCCCGGCCTGCGCGAACTCAGGCCAATAGCGCACCACCGGCGCGTCGAGATCGAGTTTGCCCTGATCGACCAGCCGATGCGCGCAGATTGCCGTCATGCCCTTCGTCGTCGAAAACACGTTCGCGATCGTGTCGCGGCTCCAGGCTTGCGTGCGCGCCTTGTCGGTATGTCCCGCCCACAAATCCACCACGGGTTTATCGAAGAGCGTCACCGCGACCGCCGCGCCGTACTCGTTGCGCTTTTCAAAATTCTCCGCAAACGCCGCCTTAACGCGCTCGAAGCGCGGGTCGCAAGTTCCCTCAATTCGAATTTCTGCCATCGCCGGACTCCTTTGCTGCTTTGCGCTGGTCATAGCATGGTCGGCGGCCTTACACTACGTCGAGCGCCCAAGTCGCCGCGTGGCTCCGCGGGAAATCAGGAGTCGTTCCGCCCGCGGTAAATTTTGAATTCCGCAGTGCATTGAAGAACGAGATCCCTATACGTCTTGGCGTCTTCATCGCCGTCCTGATCGTGATGACGCTATGGGAAAGGGTCGCTCCGCGGCGCGCCCGATCGTTCGCTCGCGTCGCCCGCTGGCCCGCCAACCTCGGTATCTCGATTCTCGACAGCCTCGTCATACGCATCTTGTTGCCTTTGGGCGCGGTGGGTTTCGCCAGTTATTGCACCGCACATCGATGGGGCTTCCTTAACGCCTCCTCAACGCCGAAACTACTCTCCGTGTTCGTGACGATTCTCGCGCTCGACTTTCTGATCTATCTTCAACATGTCATCTTCCACTCGCTTCCGGCGTTCTGGCGGATTCATCGGATGCATCACACGGATCTCGATTTCGACGTGACCACTGGCGTCCGCTTCCACCCGTTGGAGATCGTCATCTCGATTGGGATCAAACTCGCGGCGATCGCAGCGCTTGGCTCACCGGCCGCTGGCGTGCTGCTGTTCGAAATCCTGCTCAACGCGACTTCCCTGTTTAACCACTCGAACATCGCGATGGGTTCAACCGCGGACACGCTGGTGCGGTTACTGATCGTCACGCCCGACATGCATCGCGTGCATCACTCGATCGTCGTGCGCGAAACCAACAGCAACTTCGGCTTCAATTTTTCGTGGTGGGATCGCCTGCTTGGCACTTATCGCGAACAACCGGCAGACGGCCATCTCGCGATGACGATCGGTATCGAAGACTTTCGCAATGCGCGCGAACTCCAGCTCCCACGGATGCTGATTCAGCCGTGGTGCGGCGGCGCCGGCGAATACCCGATCGGCTACTAGCAGCGCGGCGATCCTCGCGCGGCGACAGTGTGCCGCGGTGGATGCAGAAATTTTTTACTTTGGCTCTTGACAAGTCACACGGTCCGGATGTACTTAACCGATAGGTTATTTAACTAGATGGTTCAGCAACTCGCATCGTCCGCAGCATCAGACCGCTTGAACGCGACGTTCGCGGCGCTCTCGGATCCCACCCGGCGCGCGATCCTCGCGCGCCTCGCCAAGGGTGAGTCTTCGGTGACCGATCTCGCGGAGCCGTTCGAAATGAGCCTTCCCGCGATCTCCAAACATCTCAAGGTGTTGGAACGCGCCGGCTTGATCGCACGCGGGCGCGAGGCTCAATGGCGGCCGTGCCGGCTCGAAGCTGCTCCGCTCAAGGATGCGGCCAAATGGATCGAGCACTATCGGCGCTTCTGGGAGGAGAGCCTAGATCGCCTCGACGAGTACCTGCGCGAATTGCAGTCGAAGGAGAAGAAGAATGGAAGCAAGAAATAGCGCCGCCACCAGTGTGTCCGAGGCCGAGAACCTCGAACTCGTCGTTACGCGCATATTCGACGCACCTCGCAGCCTCGTATTTAAGGTCTGGACCGATCCCGAGCACCTCGTCCGATGGTGGGGCCCAAAGGGTTTCACCAGCGCGATCGTCGGCAAAATCGACTTTCGTCCGGGGGCTCCGTATCGAATCCACATGCGCGGGCCTGACGGCGATGACCATTGGTCGCAGGGTGTCTATCGCGAGATCGTCGAGCCGGAACGCCTCGTTTTTGCGGGTTGCTGGACCGACGCGGAAGGCAAACCAAAGGGTCCCGAATCGACCATCGCAGTAACCTTCGAAGAATTGGGGGGAAAGACACGGTTGACGTTGCGCCAGAGGGTTTTCGAGTCCGTAACTGCGCGCGACGCGCATCACGGCGGTTGGACCAGCTCATTTGAACGCCTCGCCGAATATCTGGCGACGGTCTGACGGAAACAGAGGAGAACCGCAATGGACGCAACAACCAATCTCGCCAATGAGCCTGCCGAGCGCGCGCTAACACTCACGCGCATCTTCGATGCGCCGCGCGGTCTGGTCTTCGACGCGTGGACGCAGCCACAGCACCTGATTCGGTGGTGGGGCCCCAAAGGTTTCACCACACCAGTGTGCGAGATGGACGTTCGCGCGGGCGGCAAGTACCGCTTTCGCATGCGATCGGCCGAAGGCCGCGAGGTTTGGTGGTATGGCATCTGTCGCGAAATCGTCAAGCCCGAACGGATCGTATGGACCTGCTCGGTTGACGACGCCGACGGCAATTCCATCAGTGGAGAGACGTTACTAACCGTAACGTTGGAGGATTACGCCGGCCGCACAAAGCTCACCTTGCATCAGGCGACCTTCGCATCCGTCGAACTCAGAGAGTCGCATACCAATGGCTGGAGCAGCGCGATTGAGCGCCTCGCCGAGTACCTGGCGAGCGCCTGATTCGACTTAAGGAGCAGAATGATGGCCGCGACCAATAGATTCGTTGCTAACCCCGCGGATCGGGTCCTTCTGCTTAAGCGCATCTTCGACGCGCCTCGCAGTGTCGTGTTCAAAGCCTGGACCGAGCCCGGTCATGTAATGCGCTGGTGGGGTCCGCACGGCTTTGAAGTGATCTCTTGTGAGATGGATGTCCGGGTTGGGGGAACCTGGCGCGTACACATGCGCGGCCCAAAAGGGCAGGACGACCGGCAGCATCTCGTGTATCGCGAAATCGTCGAGCCGGAGCGCATCGTCTTCAGCTATGCCTTCGAGGACGCGATGGGAAAACCCGGCCACGAGACCACGGTGACCGTGGAGTTTGCGGAGCTTGGAAGCAAGACCGAGCTCACCCTGCATCAGGCCATCTTTGAAACGGCTGAAGTTCGCAATGACCACGTCAGCGGCTGGGGCGGCGCGCTCGATCACTTCGCGGAATACCTCAAGCGAGTGGGATAGGTGAGGTCGTCACGAGTTAGGCAATAAATTTCGATTTATTTAAATGATGAGCAAGGAGAAGGAACCATGAACCATCAAATCGTCCCGGAAAGCGAATGGGTCAATGCACGCAAGCAACTGTTACAGAAGGAGAAGGAGCTGACTCATTTGCAGGAGGAAGTGGCGCGCCAACGCCGCGAGCTGCCATGGATTAAGGTCGAGAAGGAGTACGTATTCGACACGCCGAACGGCAAGAAGACGCTGGCGCAGCTCTTTGACGGGCGCAGTCAGTTGATCGTCTATCACTTCATGCTGGGACCTGGGAAAAAGGTGGGATGTGTCGGATGCTCGTTCCTTTCCGACCATGTTGATGGCCCGAACATGCATCTGAAGCATCACGACGTCACCTTCGTCACGGTCGCGCGCGCGCCGCTGGACGAGATCGAAGCTTACAAGCAGCGTATGGGATGGCGGTTCGACTGGGTCTCTTCTTATGGCAACGACTTCAACTACGACTACCACGTGTCGTTCAAACCGGACGAGCTGGCGAAGGGTAAGGTCTACTATAACTTCGAGATGACCGAAAATAAGCTCGAAGATCTTCACGGCACGAGTGTGTTCTACAAGGATGAGACCGGTGCCATATTCCACACCTATTCTGCGTATGCGCGCGGCGATGAGCGAGGACTTGGCACTTACATGTTTCTCGATCTCACGCCGAAGGGTCGCAACGAAACCGGTCCTACCTTCAGCCTGATCGACTGGGTCAAGCGCCATGACGAATACGAGAGCGACGGCTCAGCTCAAGCGAACGGCCAGGCTCAGGCGGCTCGAGCTTAGCGAACCGCGCGCATTGCAGGAGGTCTCGAAGTGAACGCTCATCGTTGCTGCACAGTCGCTGCCGGCGACTCAAAGCGCGAAGCGATCGCCACTCCAACTACGTTCACCCGGCGATGCCGAGACATCGCCGGGTGGATGGTACCGAGTGCAATCCTCGCGCTGATACCGAAGTGCCCCGCTTGTCTCGCCGCTTATCTCGCGGTCGGGACCGGCGTCGGCCTCTCGATACCAACCGCGACCTGCGTGCGGATGCTGTTAGTGATCACGTGCGTTTCGTCGCTGTCGCTATTCGCGGCGAAAACCGTCGCGCGACTTTACGCTGGAAGGTCGATAAACCTACTCGCGCCGCCATCAGACGAGATGATGAAGATGAAGTTGCCGTGGTTCGGCCGCCCTCGCTACATCACGAAGTACTTACCTGGAAGATAATCGACGAGCCAACCTCCCGCTGCTACGAAATGCCCAATGGATATTCAAAGTCATCAACTTGCAGTGGGGCAACACGCCATGAAACATCACTTGGGAATCGACTTCGAAGTCTGGAAAGCGCAGGAGAGCTGGTATTGGCTGATCGCCCTGTCTGGTCTCAACGGAGGCGCGATTGGCGCCGCCGCGACCGAGGCATCGGCGATTCGCGATGCGTACTGGTCGATTGAAGAAATGACGGCAGCGCGCGATGAGACGACGCCACCGTCGCCTGCGACTCTCCCGGCAGCCGGCGCCGATAAATTGCAACCGATTTTTCAAAGATCGGCTGGGATCACTGACAAGGCTAACTGCTGGGAGGTTACGCTGGCGAACCTCCAGCGGTATCTCGCTTGCCTCGAGTGCTCGGCCATCTAGCATACCGCGCAAAGAGAATGGCATGGAAAATCCGCAAGAATACTATGCAAATCATGGCACGATGACGGCGGCGGGAACCTATGGCGCAGAGCTGCAATCGCTGCCGCGGGAGATCGGCGCGCTCTGCGAAGTCATCCAAGGCGTGCTGATTAATCGCGACATGGCGCCGTTCCTGTATCAAACGACTTTTTCTGAGGAGAAACGCGACGAGGCGCACACGCGAGCGGTCTCAGCGATGCTGGCGCGAATTCATTCGCTCGACGCGAAACCGTTGACCACCCCGCGTCAATGCACCAATCGCATGGCCGGTGTCTGCCGTCACTTCTCGACGTTGTTGACGGCGATCCTCCGCGAACAGGGTGTTCCGGCGCGCGCCCGATGTGGCTTCGGTACCTACTTCACGCCAGGTAAATTTGAAGACCATTGGGTATGCGAGTACTGGAGTGCTGCGCAGGGGCGATGGGTCCTGGTGGACGCGCAGATCGACACGATCCAACGCGAGGCGCTCCGTATCGATTTCGATCCGCTCGACGTGCCGCGCGATCGCTTCGTCATCGCGGGCGAGGCCTGGCAGATGTGCCGCAGCGACCGTGCAGATCCCGATCGCTTCGGACTGTCGTATGTCCACTTGCAGGGCTTGTGGTTCGTCGCCGGCAACGTGCTCCGCGACTTCGCATCGCTCAATCGGATCGAGATGCTGCCGTGGGACGTCTGGGGCTTGATGACGATGGATGACGCCGGACTAACTGATCAGGACAAGGCGTTGCTGGATCGAATCGCCGCACTATCCCTCGCCGGTGATGAGGCCTTCTCTGACATTCGCGCAGTCTATCAATCCGACGATCGCATACGCGTGCCACCAGTAGTCTTCAACGCGCTGCGCAACACCTCCGAACCAATAACTGTCTGAGCACCGGCAATCTGCGAGCGGCTAGTAGCCCTTGGGGAGGCGCAACAGCCGCTCCGCGATAATGCTGCGCTGAATCTCCGAGGTCCCCTCCTCGATCGTATTTCCGCGCGATCGCAGCAATGCGTATTGCCAGCGGCCGTCATCGACCGCGTGATTCGATCCTTCCTCAAGAGCCGCGCGGGGCCCTTGCAGCACCAGCGCAAATTCATTCATCCGCTGATTCAACTCGCTCCACAGCACCTTCGATATCGAACCTTCGGGTCCCGGGGTGCCGCCGCGCGTCAGCTTCGAAAAATTGCGATATGCGAGGTACTTCATCGATTCGACCTCGACGTAAAACTGCGCGAGCGTCTGCCGGATGACGCGCGGATCGAGCGTGCAGGTGCCGTCGCGAATCACCCGCCGTCCGAGCTCCGCGAGGTCATCGAAGACATTGCGAAAGCGCATCACGGTTGCGAGTGCGAGCGTCGCACGCTCGTTCATCAGGGTCGTCAGCGCGACGCCCCAGCCGCCATTGAGCGGGCCGAGCAGGTTTTCGCGCGGCACGCGCACGTCGTCGAAAAACATCTCGTTGAACTCGGCCTCACCGGTGATTTGCCGCAGTGGCCGCACCGTCACGCCAGGACTGTGCATATCGACCAGCAGATATGAGATGCCGCGATGTTTCGGCGCGTCCGCGTCGGTGCGCACCAGCAGCATGCACCAGTCGGAGATATGGCCAAGCGAGGTCCAGACCTTCTGCCCGTTGACGACAAAATGATCGCCGTCGATCACCGCGCGCGTCCCGAGGGCCGCGAGATCCGATCCCGAGACGGGCTCCGAAAAGCCCTGGCACCAGACCTCCTCACACGACAGAATTTTCGGCAGAAAGCGCCGCTTCTGCTCCTCGGTACCATGCTCGAGAATGGTCGGCCCACCCATCGAAAGGCCAAGTTCATTGAGCGGGGCGGGAGCGCGCACGCGCGCCATCTCCTCGTTGAAAATCGCGCTCTCGATCATCGAGGCACCCTGCCCGCCGTATTCCTTCGGCCACGAAAGCCCGAGGTAACCGGCCTCCCACAGACGCCGCTGCCAATCGGTCAGCGCACGAACCGACTCCTCGTCGATCGCGAGCGCAAAACCTCGATTCGCAACGCCCTTGGGCAGGTTCGCCTCGAGCCAGGTGCGCGCCTTCTCACGAAAGGCGGCTTCTTCACGCGTGTCGCTCAGGTCCATCGCAATATCGTTCCTGCGCCGCAATGGGGCAACGATCCTTGTAGCGCAATGTACCGGCCCGTTGTAGCTCGGCGTTGCGGACTGCGCGCGACTCAGCCAGATTTATTGCCATGCCGAATCACGACGATTCCATTACGATCATGCGCGGCGGATGTCATTGCGGACGCGTCGCATTCGAAGTCGAAGGTCCGCCCGAACGCATCACGCAATGCAATTGCTCGATTTGCACGAAAAAGGGCTACCTGCATTGGATGGTCGCGCGCGAAAAATTCCGCCTGCTTACGCCGTGGAACGACCTCGTCACTTACACTTTCAATACACACACGGCGAAGCATCACTTTTGTCCGCGATGCGGGGTGGCTTCGTTTTATATCGCGCGCTCGGATCCTGACAAAATCGACGTCAACGCACGCTGCGTCGACGGACTGGAGCTGTCGGCAATCGCATTCGATACCTTTGATGGACGCAATTGGGAGGCGGCTCAGGCTGCTTTCGCGGCGGGGCAAAAGGAAGAGCGCTCCGAATCGTGAGAGGCGAATTGCGGATTGAATTGCGGCCGGCTGACGGAATAATGACGAGCGCAGGAAAGGACTATCGTGGCAACGCTCGGATTTGTGCCAAACGACTTTGACGTCTTCAAGGTCGAGGGCTTCAGCGCGCGGATGGAAAAAATTTACGCCCACGTCCGTCCGAAACTGGTTCGGCTCGGCGCACGACCTCGCCCCGCAGTTGACGCGCAAACTTGGTCTCGAATTCTTTCCTCACATCGCGACCCATTCCCGCCGCACCGCAGCGCCGCCACTCGAGACGTGGGTCGCCTTCGGGCCTTCGCCGCGCGGTTACCAGCGCCATGGCTATCTCGCGCTGTGCATCTCGCGCGCCGGCGTGCACGCGCGAGCGGTCGTCAAGCCGGCTGCTGACGGTCGCGCCGAAATGTCGCGCGGCCTCCACGCAAACTCCGTGGAGCTCGCCAGGGATTTCGACGGCACGCGAATCGCGCGTTATGAGCGATGGGACTGCGCGAACCTCCCGTCGCCGCGTCCCGCCGAACCTGAAATGTTCACTGCGCTGGCCGCTACCCTGGCGACGAAGAACGGATGGATCGATCTCGGCTTCGGCTGGAACGTGCGCGATGGCTTGCGTCTCGACCGCGCCGAAATGATCGAAGCGTTTCGCGAACTCGAACCGCTCTACCGGATCTTCGCACCAACTCGGGAGGCCGCCGCGCCGGACTCATTTCGATGAGCAAGGTAGCGATACTTGGAGCGGGCGCATGGGGCACCGCGCTGGCGGTGACAATCGCGCGCGGCGGCGGCGTAACGCTGGCCGTGCGGCGTGCGGCACATCTCGAATCGCTGCGAGCCGTCGGCGAGAACCCGCCGTATCTGCCAGGTATCAAATTTCCGCCAACGTTGGAAATCACGGACGACTGGGATAACGCGGTGCGCGACGCCGACACGATCGTTATGGCGGTGCCTTCATCCTTCGCCCGCGCCGCGATCGTTCCGATTGCGCATGCGATTCCGTCCACCGCGACGGTCGTGAGCGTCACCAAAGGACTCGAACCCAACACGCTGCTGACGATGAGCGCGATGCTCGCGGAAGTCGCCGCACCGTCAAGCCGGGTCGCGGTCATCTCGGGACCCGGCTTTGCCGCCGAAGTCGCGCGCGGCCAGCCCGCCGCATTGGTCGCCGCCGCCCGCGACGACGCTCTCGCCGCTCGGGTACAGGTGCTCTTTGCGATTCGTCCACTGCGCATTTATCGCAGCAACGACGTCATCGGGGTCGAGCTCGGTGGTGCGGTCAAAAACGTCATCGCGGTGGCAGCCGGCATTGGCGACGGCCTGAATCTAGGCTCGAGCGCACGCGCCGCGTTGATTACGCGCGGATTGGCCGAAATGATGCGGCTCGCCGATGCCGCCGGCGCGCGTCGTGAAACTCTGGCCGGGCTGGCCGGGCTGGGCGACCTCGTACTCACCTGCACCGGAAACCTCTCGCGTAATCGCGCGTTGGGGTTTAGAATTGCCCGAGGCGAACCTCTATCGTCACCCGCCGCAGGCTTACCGGTGGCCGAGGGCGCTGCTAATGCGCTCGTGATTCGCGAACTGGCGCTGCGGATCGGAGTGGAGATGCCGATTGTCTCAGCAGTTTGCCGGGTGCTCTATGAGTCAGCGCCCGCAAACGTTATGGTCGAGGAACTCTTGAGCCGCCAGCTCAAAGCCGAATTTTAGCGAAGAAGGACTTAATGGCGAACACTGAAAACTGCAAGGCCAACGACTGCAATCGCGAAATCATTGCCAAGGGCTATTGCCGCAAGCATTACCGGCTCTGGAAGGCTGGCGAGATGCCAAAGCCGCGCTACAAAACCTGCACCGAGGAAAAGTGCCGCAAGCCGCGCTTCCACTCCAGCCTGTGCGAAGAACATTGGAACGCCGCGCACGGCAAGAAGGCGGAAGCTGCACCGACCGCACCCGCGGCCCCGGCCGAGGGCGCGAGCGCCTAGTCCGCAGCGACCTGCTAGCTGTATCGATCTGCGTAGTCTGATTGACGCGCGCGATGCTGGGATTGGCGGTCGTGGAGGAACAACATGGCTAATCTGATCGTCTCAGGCGCCGCTGGCCGCATGGGCCGGATGCTGGTCTCGATTATCGTCAACGAAGGCGCGCATCGGCTGGCCGGTGCGCTCGAAGCGCGAGGCAATGCGGTCGTCGGCAAGGACGCCGGCGATATCGCAGGCGTCGGCCCGCAGGGCGTAAAGATCGTTGACGATTATACGGCAGTCGCGCGCCCCGACACGGTTACGCTCGACTTCACCAATGCCCTGGCTTCGCTCGGCCATCTCGAAATCGCCGCCAACAATGGTGCCGCGATCGTCATCGGCTCAACTGGATTTACCCCCGAACTGGAAGCTCGCGCGAAAGCCTTGGCACAGCGCACGCGAACTGTGATCGCGCCAAATATGAGTGTCGGCGTTAACGTCTTGATGAAGATCACTGCGGAGGTCGCACGCATCTTGCGCAACTTCGACGCCGAGGTGATCGAGATTCATCACAACACCAAGGTCGATGCGCCCAGCGGCACCGCGATCGCCCTCGGCCGCACCATCGCCGAAGCTCGCAATCTCGACTACCGAACCAACGCGATCCACGGGCGCGAAGGCATCACCGGTGCGCGCGAGCACGACAAGATTGCCGTGCTCGCACTGCGCGCCGGCGACGCAGTCGGCGACCATACGGTGATCTTCGGCGGACAGGGCGAACGCCTCGAACTGATCCACCGCGCCCAGAGCCGCGAGTCTCTCGCGCGAGGTGCGTTGCGTGCCGCTGAATGGCTCGAACATCGCGCACCGGGGCTCTATTCGATGCGCGATGTTCTCGGCCTCTAACGCTCCCTAAACATTACGCGGAAACGCCCGCGGGTCGCCGTGAGAGTCGTGTCCGGCCGCCGATCCTTCGGATTTGAGTTCTTCCCAGCGCTCGAAAATCCGCGGCACGACGCGTGGATGGCGATACTCGTACCATGCGATGATCGCCGCCAATGCCAGGATGTTGCCGCCCGCGATATTCCACCAGCCGATCTGATGCACCGCCGTCTGGTCGAGGAATGTCAGGAAACCCGCGAAGCAGAGCTCAAACCATAGAAACAGCACGACCACACCCAGCGCGATCAACGGCTCACGCTCGGAAGCATACATCGTGATTGACGCCGCGATGCCGAACATGATGAAGGCGAAGAAATGCAATCCGGTATAACCGAGCACCAACGCCGTGGTTATGGCGAAACTCGAAGGCTGGCTGAATCCGTTGAAGATAATTGCGCCCAGCAGCGCCGGGGTGTGAAAGGGATGTCCCGTGACAACGTCGGCAATGAGGAACCAGGCCGCGACGATCACCGCGCCGATTACGCCGGTGATGACGCCTTCGCGCACCACGCCCATCCACGGACCGAGCAGGTTCGATGCGAGCACCGGCTGCCGCCAGAAAAAGTACGCGAGCATCGCTGCCGTCGCCATCAGATTCCCGATCATCCCCTTCCACCACGAGACCGCCGCCTGTGCCGCCGGCCCGAGCAGCATCACCAGCGCGATGAAGAAGACTTCGAATCCAATGGTGAAAAGGAACAGTGTCCCGAACAGCTCTGAATGCTTCTGCGCCGCCGCCATCAACATCGCGGCCGCCGCGCCGATAATCGCAAATGCAATGAAATGGGCGAGCAGATATCCTCCCACCAGCGGCCATGCGGTGGCACCAGCAGTCTGCGAATTGGAATAGTGGAGCAGCGCCGCCGAAAGAATTTCCGGGGTCTTGAGCGGCTCGCCGCCCGCCGCGTCAAAGATAAAGAACCAGACCGCTATCACCGCACCGCCGATCAATCCCGCCACCGCACCATCGATGAGTAACCGAGTTCTTGAGTGCTGCATTGGAACCTCCGTTCGGGCTTGTCCGCAGGCCACACGGCCTCGAATAGTTTGGCCAGAATCTGGAAAACCGGCGGGTATCTCGGGTGGATCAGGTTTTTTCGGGCGGCTTTCCTCCTCATTTATCGGACGATCGACACCGTCCCTCTACTCCACGCATAGGCCAATCCGCTTCCCCGAGCAAGGCACCTCCATTAGCGCAATCGCTTTTTTCAGCGAGCTTTGCTAATAGCGCACAAATCGCGCCCATGAATTTTGGGAGAAATCTGGTCTAGCGTTTCGCGGATGCGGACCGTTCGTGTGCGCCGGGTTGCTCGATGAGGTCGCACAGACGGTCGGCAATCAATTGACCGGCCAGATGATGGCCGGCCTCGTTCCAATGGCCCACTCCCAATTTGGTATCGGCGAAGCCGTGCAAGAAGACATGATGCTCATCGGCAAATGACTGGAACGCGGGTGCCAGGTTGAGCACTGGAAATCCTGCGCGCTCCCCAACATCTCTTATTCGACGTTCGGGGTAGAACAAATCCGTTACCGCCAGATTCCTCTCGTACCGGGCGCGCCAAAGCGAATCCGGGTAGACCTGGGCTCCCACCGTCGCGGTTACCGCGAGAAACTGCGCCCCACGCTTCTCGACATCCTGATTGATCGCCATCAGCAGCTTCTCGGTCACATTCCACGCCGCTTCCCAATTCGCGTTCTGCGGCGGGCGATAAATCGCGCCATCCAGACCCGGCTCAGCCGTGGGCCCGGAGGTCTTCGTCCGATGCTCGAGGAGGGTCGCTCCTTCTGCTTTCGCCACCGCTCGAATGCGGGCGATGCTGTCCCCGATAACGTTGAGCGCGGCGGACCGGCGCGACTCGAACTTGATCAAGCAGCGGGTGCGAAAGACCGGAGAGTCGAGAAAAGGGCCCGTCATCACGAGCCGATCATCCCGGACGAAGTAAAACGGCTGACATTTGTGCCATTCCAGCTTGATCGAGTTGTTGCGCAAATCGTTACCGGCGAAGAACAGGAGCACGACAACGTCCGGCGCAAACTTCCATACTGCGCTTCTGAGGGTGCCGAGTTCCTGCGCGGTCCCGTAGCTGTCGCAGCCAAAATTAAGCGTCTCCACCTTCCGGCCATGCAAGCGAGCGCAGCTTCCCAAACGACGCTCAACCACCGAGACGAAATCGTCCTTGACCGCAACTTGCTCGGCCTCGGTGAACGAATCGCCGATGAATGCGATGCGAATCGTATCGGCGGGCTTGCGGTAGGAATGGTCGCGATCGCGCATCCCGTCGCGATTGATTCGGACGAAAGCGTCGCCTTCATTGTGTTGTCGCTCCGTGGCTCCAGGCCGCAAGGCCCAGCCGCGATCGGCGTCCCACTGATACATTCCCGGTCCACCGACTCCCAGCAGGCGAAACGCGAACTCCGCAACCACGAGCGCCAATAAGACGCCGGCCACGATCAGCGCGAGCGCGCTGAAAACATGCGGGCGGGGATGCTTCGACGATCCTTTCGGATCATTTACCTCTCCGCCGGCTGGCGCCTCGCTGTGAGCATTTTCCGATCGCATGTAATCAGCGCGTTATCAGGTGGAGCACCAACCGGCCGGACCCTCGATGAGAGCGGGCGGGCGCGGTCACGCTATTAGCGGGCTGCGTGAGTAAGCGGGCGAATAGCGCGAACAGTAGACGGCTTGCGGTTGGCCGCGGGGAATTCAGAGTCTTCGCGCTGCGCCCAGCGAAAGAAAATGCCGCTGAAGACGAACATGATGTACACGCCTTGCCCGATCCACATGATCAATCCGCCTAGCACCTGATCGGCGAGCGGCGTCAGGCCGAACGGATGCTGTCCCATGCCGTAGTACATGTAGAGCACCGTCTCGGCCATCGTGATCGGCGCGGCCACCGCCGTCATCGGGATCATCAGTAGAAACAAGTAGAGAATCTGCATCGGGTAGGAGAGCCGCGGATATTCAGGCAAAGGACTCAACATCGGCCACCACAACAGCAGGCCGACCAAAACCAGCGCGACGCGAATGCTGCCGTAGAAGGGGCGCGCGTGGCAGACCTGATCGCATAGCGCCGGGTAATGGAGCAACGCGAAGAACATCGAGAAGGTCAGGAACGCAATCAGAGGCCGCGTCAACCGGCGTGCGAAAGGCTCGACGAAGCGGCTCATCATCACCGGGCGCGCCATCCAGTCGGGCAATCCGAGCAACAGGAGTGGCGGCGCGATGAAGATCAGGATCATCTGTTGGAAGATGTATGCCGAAAAACTCATGCCCTTGGCGTAACCGTCGAGCGGACCGGTGAGGGAGATCAGCAGGACGATAATGCCCATCCAGAAGGCCATCTGCTGACGCTGATTCGGTCGGCGCTTCAAGCCAATCGACGCGGTGACGTAGGTCAACGCAACCAGTGCGATTGTCAGTACGGTCTGCGGTTCAGCGTGCCACATCTTTGATCATCTACACGTGGAACTTGCTATCCGCTCACCCGCTGTGGTGTCCGAGGTACGCAAATAGGAGCATCAGCGATCCGCAGATCATCATCGCGAGCAACAAAGGAAATGCGAACAAGGTCGTATACACGGCGCTGTCGTACTTCAAGTGCATGTAAAAGCCCGCGACCAGAATGAACTTCAGAATCGCGAGCACTATGAGCATCGGGACCAGCCACGCCTGCAGGAACGGCGCGTAGAATACGCCGATTTCCATCGCGGTCAGCACAATAAGGACGACCGCAACCAGCGTATAGACCTGCCATCCCGGATGCTCGGACTCGTGGACGGCGTGTGCGGCGTGCCCGTGCGCGCCGTGATCGTGTTCGATAGCGTGATCGCTCATGCGCGATTAATCGTCCTCATTAGGTAGATCAGGGTAAAGATGACAACCCAAACGATATCAACGAAATGCCAGTACAGACCGCATAATTCGATCGAGAGCGCGCGGTTAGTGCCGATCTTGCCCTTCATGCCCGCGACTGCCATCACCAATAGCCAGACCACGCCGATAAAGACATGGAAGCCATGGAAACCGACGAGAGTGTAGAAACACTGGCTGAAGAGGTTGGTGTTGTAGAGCATCCCCTCATGGTAAAAGCTGTTGAACTCGTAAACCTGACCGCCGAGAAAGATCAGCCCGAAGAACGCAGTGCCCAGCAGCCAGAAGGTCCCCACCTTCGGCTTTCCGCTCTGGAATCCTGCCAGCGACAGAACCATCAGCAAGGACGACATCAGCAGGATGAAGGTACTGAATGAGGTCAGTGGAATATTGAGGATGCCGGCATCGGGCATCCCCATGCTGCGCGACTTGTACACCATGAAGGTCGAAATCAGGCTCGCGAAAAATACGCATTCCGAGCCGATGAACGACCACACCCCGACTTTGCGGTTGTCCTGGCTGAGGAAGCTTTCGCCCACCTGGTGAGGATTATCTTCGCCCCACTCGCGGTACTCGAACGACATCGAGATGGCGCCAAGTCCGAGCAGGCCCAAACCGAGGAAGACCAGCCGGAACCATCCGACCAGCATGCCGACGCCCGCCAGAAAGATTCCACCCGCCATGATGATCGGAAAGAGCGACGGCGCAGGCATGTGGATTCCAGCGACTTCTTCGGGCGTCGGAAGCGGCTGGAACTCTACGTTGATGCGCTTCTCGCCCAAGCCGGAAGCCTCGACGTCGCCATACTTCTCCACCCAGAACGCATCGCGCGAATGCACCGTTGGAACGGTGACGAAGTTATAAATCGACGGCGGCGACGGGATAGACCATTCGAGGGTGCGCGCGTCCCATGGATCGGCCCCGGCGCGCTCGCCATTGAACCAGCTCCACAAGACGTTGGCGAAGAACAGCAGGAACGAAGCGCCTAGACAAAACGCACTGATGCTCTCGAATTTGTTCCAGAAATCCCAGCCCATATTGGGCGCGTAGGTATAGATGCGCCGCGGCATCCCCCACTCACCAACGAAATGCATCGGGAAGAAGGTGGCATTGAAGAAAATCGTCGTGAGCCAGAAATGCCACTTGCCTAGCCTTTCATTCATGAAGCGGCCGCACATCTTGGGAAAGTAGAAATAGAAGGCCGCGAGAATCGCCATCAATACGCCGCCAAACAGCACGTAATGGAAATGCGCGATGATGAAGTAGGAATCGGTCTGTTCGAGATCGATCGGCGCGCTCGCGTGCATCACGCCGCTGAGGCCGCCGATCGTAAATTCCAGGATGAACCCGAGCGCGAAGAGCATCGCGGTGGTGAAGCGAAGCCGCCCACCCCACACCGTCGCGATCCACGAGAATACTTTGACGCCGGTAGGAATCGCGATGAGCATCGACGTGATCGCGAAGGCCGAATCCGCCACCGGCCCCATCCCGGTCGCGAACATGTGATGGCCCCACACGCCGTACGACAGAAACGCGATCAGGATGATCGAGTAGGCCATCATCGGATAGCCAAACAGCGGCTTGCGCGAGAACACCGGCAGCACTTCGGAGATCATGCCGAAGGCAGGCAAAGCCATGATGTAAACTTCGGGATGGCCGAAAATCCAGAACAGATGCTGCCACAGCATCGGGGTCGCACCCGCGATGACTTCATAGAAATGCGATCCGAAGTAGCGATCCGCGAAAAGGAAAATCAGGCCGACTGTCAACGCGGGAAATGCCAACAGCAGCAGGATGACCGTGACGAGCAGCGCCCAGATGAACATCGGCATGCGCATGAACGTCATCCCCGGCGCACGCATGTTCACGATCGTGACGAAGAAATTCAGCGCGCTCATCACCGATGACACGCCCAGAATCAGCAGGCCGACATCGTAGTAGTCGATGTTGAGGCCCGGCGAGTATGCGCGCGAACTCAGGTTGGCGTAGCCGAACCATCCGCCGTTCGGCAGACCGCCGAACACCCAGCCGAAGTTCAGCGCAATCGCGCCCAGCAGGAAAATCCAGAAGCTCAACGCGTTGAGCCGCGGAAACGCCACGTCGCGAGCGCCAATCTGCAGTGGAATCAGAAAGTTTCCGAACAGGCCCGTCTCCAACGGCATCACGACCAGGAAGATCATCGTCAGGCCGTGCATCGTGAACATCTCATTGTAGAAGTCGGCCGTCAGGAGATGATTGTTCGGCACGATCAGCTGGGCGCGCACCAACATCGCCTCGGTACCGCCCAACGCCATGAACAGCAACGCCGTCACACCGTAGAGCACCGCGATTCGCTTGTGATCGATGGTGGTGAGCCAGCTGTATATCCCACCGCCTTCGAGATAGTTGACCTGTTCGAGATGTGGTGGTTTTGGTTGGGCCGCCATTGATAATTCCCTACTTAAGGCTCTCGAGGTACGCAACCAGATCGCTTAGTTTCTGATCGTCCAGGCCGAGCGTCGGCATGTTCGCGCCGGGCTTCACCGCGTCCGGATCCTTGATCCACATCGCGACGTTCTCAGGCGTGTTTGGCAAGATGCTGCCCGCCATCGTCCCGCGGCTGCCGAAATGCGTCAGGTCGGGACCGCGAAATCCGTATGTATAGTCCTTCGAGAATCCCGAAATTCCCTTGATCGTATGGCAAATCGCACACGGCGCATCGGCCCAGATCTTGGCGCCCACGGCCGCCCGTCCTTCGGTCGGCTTGACCGGCGTTTCGTTCTGATGCGCCACCCACTGATCGAACGCCGCCGGCGTATCGACGAACACCCGAAACCGCATGTTGGCATGCGACGTCCCGCAAAATTCCGTGCACTGCCCGTAGTATTCGCCCGGCGTATCCGCGACCAGCGTAATCTGATTATTCTGGCCCGGCACCACGTCGCGCTTGCCGCCAATCGACGGCATGAAGAAGCTGTGGATGACGTCCTCTGAGGTCATCGCGAAATGGATCGACCGCCCGCTCGGTATGTGAACCTCGTCGGCCGTCTGCACGCCCAGCGTCGGATATTTGAATTCCCACCACCATTGATGCGCGATGACCTGGACCTCGAGCGTACCGGCCGGCCACTTGTCCGGCTGCGTGCGGATAATCGTGTGCACCGTCGGCACCGTGATCGCCACCAGGATTATCGCCGGTATTACCGTCCACAACATCTCGAGCGTCACATCGGAGTGCATCGCCGACGGTTCGCCCGGATCGCCCTCACGACTCGAGTAGATGAAGATCGCGCCGATCATCGCCACGATCACCACCACCAGCACGATCGAATCGAGGATCGTGACTTCCTTGAATAGATTCAGGATTTCACGCGTCAGATCCGATTTCGGCGATAGCGTATCCAGCGGATATGGCCCGTTCGACGCACAACCCGCGATCGCCGACGCTATCGCGATGACCGCCGCGGTAAGCCTGACGCGCTGGAAATTAATGCTGCGCGGGGGGTTCATCACTCGTCTCCAATCCATCGGACACCGCGACTTCCACCAATTGCCGCAGTCCGGGAATTGCACAGTAGATAAAGGCGCCCAGGAAACCGGCCGTTACGCATAGCTCAACCCATCCCAGCGGCCGCGTGTCGGGAAACAACGACGGTACGATCAGGACGTAGTGCACGTCCCACACCCCGATCACTCCGAGCAGCGCCACCGTGCCCAGGATCTTCGGAGTTTTCTTCGGCACCACACCCATCAATACGCTGAATGGCGTTACCCACAGCAGTATCGGCGCCAGCCACGTCATTAACATCCACGGATGATGCCAGGCGCGGCCGACTATAAAGAAGGTTTCGCTCGGCAGATCGCCGTACCAGATTACGATGTACTGTGCGAACGTCAGGTACATCCAGAAAACCGAGAACGCAAAAATCATTTTGCCGAGGTCGTGCAGGACCCGGCCGCGCGTGAATATGTTCTTCGCCGGTAACAGCCCGCTGAGACGCGCCGCCACCAAGGACATCGCACATATCGCACTCCAGAAAACTGTCGCGAAGTACCACCAGCCGAATAGCGTGCTATGCCATTGCGGCGACAGCGACGAAATTAGATCGTAGGCGAACAGCGTCCATACGATCGCGTAGGAGATAGCGAGGATTGGGGCCCAGCGCCTGATCGCCGGCGGCGGCATCTCGATCGTTTCGGGCTCGTGATGCCACGCGATCGCTTCCGGGGTGTTCGAAATTCCAACGAAATGCCAGCTTATCAGCGCCATCCAAGCCAGTGCGATGAAGTCTCGCGTCAGCAGAAACTGCGCATTCAGCCATTGCGCCTTGACCTTGTTGGCCACCGGATGCGCAATCCATGGAAAAATGTAATCGCGGCCGACGACGACGCCGAAAAACAATAGCAACGCCAGCGGGATGAACCGCCAGAACGATTCGGCGAGCCGGTAATGCGTCGAGCCGGCCCAGCGTCCCTGCGTCAGGTAAAAACCCGCCGAAACGATCAGACCGCCCTGCGCGATGCCCATGAATAAAAGCAGATCGACCAGCCATGTCAGCCAGACGCGTTGCGCTGCGCCCACTGCGAGTCCGCCTGCCACCCCGATCGCTCCGACCACGAGCAGCACCATCGCGATCGTTGTGAGGCGGCCCCAGTTCAATTGTACCGGTTCGCGAATTGGCCGCGCCGCCGCGGCTCCCAGCGATGCGGGTCGATTAGCGCTCATCGGTTTTCAAGCCTTGATCCAAAGTCTTCACTAAACCTGGTGTCCCTCGTCAAGATCGGCGCAATCACGCGGCCGCGCGCACCACTTCTTCGGCGCCCGCCTCGCGCAGCAGTGCCTCGATCTTCCCGCTCTCGCTGTCCGAAGTCCGTACCACCAGTCCAAAGCGATCGGCGCCGAAGCGTGTGCGATAACCGGTTGAAGATTCAAACGACGGCAGGCCGGCCTTGAAGAAGAAACTGGTCACCGCGCCTAGCACGCCAAACAGAATCATCATTTCAAAGATAATGATGATGTAAGGGGTGATCGACGCGATCGGACGTCCGCCGGTGTTGATGTTCCATTCCCACGACGTCCCTACCGTCATCACCAGTGCCGTGATCGCGCCGGTAATGCCACCGGCGAGCACGTACTTGCGCACCGGACTACGGCCCCATTCGCGCACTTCATCCACGGCTTCCGCCATTTTCTCGCTCGGAAACGGTGAGAACGTATGGAAGCCGCGAATCGCTGCGTGATGCAACGTTTCGATCGCGTGCGCGCACGCATCGTCGGTCGAAAACACCCCAATCAATTCAACGTCGCCGTTCATGACGCCTTCCGCTTGGGTGAATAAGGATAGGTGTTACGTCCCGACTTGCGCAGCCAGCCAACTCCTTCCTTTAACTCAGTCATCGATACGATCGGCAGGAACTTCGAGAACAGTGAAAAGTTCATCAGGAACCAGCCGAAGCTCGCGATCGTGATCATTACTTCGGTGATTTTCGGTATGTAGAATTTCCACTGCGACGGAATCGTGGCCGTCGAGAGCGATCCTGCGATCAGCACGAAGCGCTCGAGCCACATGCCGATATTCACGAAGATCGAGATAATGAAGAGCCAGATCGTGTTGGTGCGGATGCTCGGCGAAAAAAGCAGCAGCGGGATCAGGCAATTGCACAACACCATACCGCCGAACAGATAACCCTGTAAGCCAAAGAGGCGTTGATGGAAGGTCATCATCTCGATCGGGTCTTGCGCATACCAGACCATAAAGAACTCGGTCGAGTACGAGTAGCTGATGACCAGCGAGGTCAGCAGGACCACCTTCGACAGGCTATCGAGATGCCAGATGGTGACGAGATCCTCGATATGCAACATCTTGCGCATCGGGATGATCAGCGTCAGCACCAGCGCACAGCCCGAGAAGATTGCGCCAGCGACGAAGTACGGCGCGAATATCGTACTGTGCATCCCGGGCGTCTGCATCGTCGCGAAATCCCAGGAGACCACGCTATGCACCGAGAGCACTAGCGGTGTGGCAAAGCCCGCGAGCAGCAGGTAGGCCATCGAGAAGCTGCGCCACTGAAGGTCGGTCCCCTGCCATCCGCAAGCGAGCACGGTGTAGAATTTCTTGCGCCAGCCGGCCGCGATGTCGCGTTGATTAGCGATGTCGGGAATCAGTCCCATCGAGAGGAACAGCACACTGGTCGTCAGATAGGTGCTGATGGCGAAGAAGTCCCAGGTCAGCGGCGAGCGAAAATCCGGCTGCAGATAGCGCTCGTTGGGGTAGGGGCAGAGCCAGTAAAAGAACCATGGCCGGCCGAGATGGACGATCGGGAACAGCCCCGCCGTCGCCACCGCGAAAACCGTCATCGTTTCGGCGCATCGATAGACCGCGGTGCGCCAGCGCGTGCGGAACAAAAAGAGCACCGCTGAGATCAGCGTGCCCGAGTGCGCGATACCCACCCAGAAAACGAAGTCTGTGATATAGATCGCCCAAAGGGTCGGCTGTCCGTAGCCCGTGACGCCCAGGCCTTGGTAGATCTGCCGCGTCCAGAACGAGCCGCCGACCACGACCAGGAAGGCGCAGAATCCCACCCAGAGCCAGTACTTGAGACCGGCGGGCGCCATCACGCGCTGGGCGGTGCGGTCGACGTCGAGATACGTCAGTTCGTAATTTCTTTGATCGACGGCGGCTGCCATTAGGCCTTCCCCTTCTCCTGGTAGAGTTCGCGCAGATACGTAATCGCGGGCAGCGCGTTGAACTCCGGCAGCATCGTGTAATCCCGGCCCTTGTTATCGTTGCGCCGCTTCATCATCGCGCTGTTCGGATCGTTGTAATCGCCGAACGTGATCGCCCGCGACGGACACGCCTGCGCACACGCCGGGATGATCTCGCCATCGAGCAGCTTGCGATCTTCGGTCCGCGCATTGATCTCGGCAGTCGTGATGCGCTGGATGCAGAAGGTGCATTTCTCCATCACGCCCGCACCGCGCACCGTCACATCGGGATTCAACTGGTAATTGAGCGGCTCGACGAATTCCGGCGCGTACCAATTGAAGCGGCGCACTTTGTAAGGACAATTGTTCTCGCAAAAGCGCGTCCCGATACAGCGGTTGTAGATCTGCGCGTTGATGCCTTCTTCAGTATGGTGCGATGCGAACACCGGGCAGACCGGCTCACACGGCGCGTGATCGCATTGCTGACAGAGCATCGGCGCGATCTGAACGAGCGGACCGTCGTTCGGCTTGTCAGCGGGCCGGATGTAACGCTCGACCCGGATCCACGACATGATGCGCCCGAGATCGACGTTCTCCTTGCCCACTACCTGAACATTGTTCTCTGCATAACATGCCGCGATACACGCGCTGCATCCGGTGCACGAGTTGACGTCGATCGTCATGCCCCACTTGTGGCCGGCATACTTGATCGGATCGTACATCTCGTACGGCCGATCGATTTTCTCTTCGCCGAAGTCCGGCTCGACCCCCTTGGCCAGGTCGCTCACCGTCATCGCCTCGATAATCGTCCGCCCGAGCATGTCGCTGTTGCCGAGCGGCGTCACCAGCTTGTATTGCTTGTCGAGCTTGCGTGCGGTCACCGAAACGTTGCGGGTGCCCTCGGGCAGGAACGAAAATGGATTGACTCCAATGCCTTTCGCATAACGGCCGTACGAGGTATGCCCCTGGCCAAACGGCACCGCGATCACGCCCGGCTTGATCAGCGGCGAGATCGTGGCGGTGAGCTGAATGGGGCCTCCGGGGGTCGCGATTTCGATGACATCGATGCCCGCGAAGAGGCGCGTCTGCTCGTAGTCCTTCTTGAGGCCGAGCTTGGCGGCGGTATCCGGATGCACTTCCGCCCACGTGTCCCAGACAATCTGCGTAACCGGATCGGGAATCTCTTGCAGCCACGATTTGTTGGCGCCACGCCCGTCATAAAGGAAGATGTGCGGGAAGGCCCACAGGGTAAGCCCCGCCGGTGGAGTTGATGGCTGAACCGTCGGTTTCAGCGCGGCCGCGTTCAGCGAAACCGAAGCCGGCTTCGCATCCTGGAAGACCCCGCCGTGCCGCCGCGCGTCGTCCCAGAACTTCTTCGGCGTCGATCCGTTGCCAATCTTGCCCTGCAGCTCCTGCCATGAACTATTGATCGCGTCGGCCGCATTCTCGGAAGAAATCGCCTGCGCTGCCGTCCCTGCGCCCAGATGCGCCGAGGCGATCAGGATGTCGTGCAGGGCGCGGCTCGGATACACCGGCTGCATCACCGGCTGGCCCAGCCCGTTTACCCCGGCGCGCGGATTCGTGTCGCGCCAAGTCTCGAGCGCATGATGCGTCGGGATCAACAAATTCGCGAGTTCTGCGCTCTCGTCCGGCACCTCGCCCATCCAGATAACATAACCAACGCGCCTGGACGCCTCATCGAAGGCGTAGGCCGGCGGCATCGAATAGGCCGGATTTCCCCCCGCGATCACGAGCACATCGACCTCTCCGTCGCGCATCGCCTCGATAATCGCCTTCATTTCTTCGGGCCGACTCGTTGGCTGCGCGGGCGTCTCGTCGAGGAAGACCACGGTCTTGCCGACATTGCCGGTGACCGCGTTAAGGATCATTGCCGCCAGATGCGCCTGCGGATCGGCGGTGCCGGCCAGCGCGACCGCGCCGTCCTTGGCTTGTCCGAACCAGGCCGCAACACGCTTGATCTGCTCGGCCGGGACTCCTGTCCGCTCGCTGACTTTTTCCGGGTCGTAGTCCGCGACAAAGGCCTTGAGCCCGGCGGCATCGCCACCCGAAGCCCAACCCTGGCTTACGACGACGTTGAGCACCGACATCGCGACCGCGCCCTCGGTCCCGGGATTCGACGCCACCCATTCGTCGCACTTAGCGGCGGTCGCGTTGAGCCGTGGGCCGACGTATGCGGCATTGCCGATGCTCAAACTTCCGTTTCGCGTCTTCGGCGCACGGAACTGCGCGAACTGGCGCGCATACTCGACCGGCGAATCCCATGTTTCGACGAAATCCGCGCCGAACGAGATGATCGTCTCGGCCTGATCGAGCTTGTAGATCGGCAGGTCGCGACGCCCGAAACACGCCTCCACAGCCGTGCGCGCCGGCTCATCGCTGAACGCCTCCCAAAAACCCACTCGTGTCGAATTGAACGCCTGCGCCCACGCCTTGGTAACTCTGTCGAGCGTCGGACCCTGCGAAGCGCCAATAAACGCCACCCGATCCTTGCCGGTCTTGGCAGCATCGGCGAGCTTGCCGTTGATCAGCCGGCTCGCGTCCTCCCAATGTATCGCCGTCAGCATGCCATCGGCGCGGCGAAGGTTCGGCTTGCCGAGGCGATCGGGATTATAAAGTCCCTGCAACGCCGCCTGTCCGCGTGCGCAGATCGAGCCCTGGCTAATCGGATCGACCGGATTACCCTCGAGCTTGATTACCCGCCCTTCCATCACCCGCGCGACGATCCCGCAACCGGCCGAACATTCGGCGCAGGTGGTGGCATAAAAGGTCGGCACGCCCGGGATGACGTCCTCATCTGGAACCACATATGGAATCAGCTTTCTGGCGGCCGGCTCACAACCGGGTAGCGCGGCAGCGGCAGAGGCCGTGGCCGCTAATTTCAGGAACGACCGCCTGGACAGCCCATCTGACATTTCGTTTCCTCGCTCAGTGGTGGCAGACAAAACATTCCTGGGTGGCGCCGCGTTTGGTATGGCAATCCACGCAGAAACCCATGTTGATCTCGTGCACCGGCACCACGCGGTCCATGGTTTCAACCGCGCCGTGGCATTCCTGGCACTGCACACCAGCCCAGATATGGGGTTTGTGAACGAAGCGCACGAAATCGGGCAACGCATACACCCGATTCCAGCGGATTTCGAACGGCGGCTGCTTTTCGTCGGTCCACGCCCGCGTCACCGGCTCGATTCCGCCGAGCAGCGCGCTGCCATGGCATCCGACGCAACGCTCGACCGGCGGCACACCCGAATTCGCCGATCGCCGCGCATATTCGTGACAATACTGACACGGAATCTTGTTGATCCCGGCGTGCACCCGATGGCTGAACGGAATCGGCTGCACCACGTCGGTCCGCGCCGCCCACGGCCGCTGCGACACCCCGACCATGTAAAGTCCGATCACGAACATGGAGAGAGCTACGGGAATCAGGATGCGGTTCATCATGTCAAATCAGGCTCATTCCACGACCATCCAACGTGGCCTCCTCGTCTCGTCCGAGTGTCGGCCCGAACCGATGCGCGAGCATCAGTAACAAGCATGCCTGTGCGAGGTCAACCGCAAGCGGAGAATGGCTCATATTATTCACAATCGATGGCGCCTACTGCTGATCTCAAACGAAAGGATTTCTAACATTGCGCGGTTCGCTCCGCAAGCAGAAGTTATAGTGGTTCGTCGTTCCAATCGTCCGGCAACGCTTTTAAACCGAACTAGCGCAGGGCAGCATACAGAACCTCGCGCGAAAACCAAGCGCCTCGGTGATGAGGTCCCTGTGGATAAGCCCGATTGTCTCGCGACCGCGTGTGCTAAAAGCGCGCCAACTGTGCTAATTTCCATCGGGCACCCGTTTCGGCCCCTCTTAAAGTGTGTTAGTTACTCTGTCAGCCCAAACGATTTCTGAACGTGGACTGTTTGTTCTGGACGTGGACTGATTGGAGATTAGCTCGTCAGGTGCAAATCAAGGTTGCTTCGCGGCTGGGTCTGCTGCCGCCTTATCTTTTCGCTGAACTCGACCGTCTGAAGCGTGAGGTCGCGCAAACCGGGGTTGACGTCATCAGCCTCGGGATTGGCGACCCTGATCTGCCCACGCCGAAGCACATCGTCGAGGCCCTCAAGCGTACCGCCGACTTGCCGGTGAACCATCGTTACCCGGATTACCAGGGGCTCGATCGGTTTCGTGAGGCGGCGGCGGGCTGGTACAAGCGGCGTTTCCACGTCACGCTGGACAGTAGTCGCGAGGCGTGCGCGCTGATCGGCTCCAAGGAAGGCATCGCGAATTTCCCGGTGGCCGTGGTCGATCCGGGCGACGTGGTGCTGATCCCCAGTCCCGGCTATCCAGTCTATTACTCGGGATGCGTTTTCAACGGTGGCGAGCCCTACTACATGGCACTGCGGCGCGAGAACGGCTTCCTGCCCGATCTCGCAGCGATTCCTGTTGAAATCGCACGCCGCGCCAAGGTCATGTGGCTCAATTACCCGAACAACCCGACCGCAGCGACCGCCGATCTCGCCTTCCTCAAGCAAGCGGTTGATTACTGCCTCAAGCACAACATCATTCTCGCGCATGATTTCGCCTATTCGGAGATCGCCTTCGACGGCTATCGCGCGCAGAGCGTGCTCGAAGTCGAGGGCGCCCGCGAATGCGCCATCGAGTTTCATTCGCTGTCCAAGACCTATTCGATGACCGGCTGGCGGGTCGGCTTCGCGGTCGGCAATGCCACACTGGTCGGCGCCTTGGGCACGGTCAAGACCAATGTCGATTCGGGTGTCTTCCAGGCGGTGCAAGAGGCCGCGATTGCGGGACTGAGCGGCGGCGAAGAGACGCTGCACGAATACTGCGCCATATACAGGGAGCGGCGCGACCTGATGGTCGCGGCGCTGCGCGAACTCGGCCTCGCCTGCGACGTGCCGCGCGCGACCTTCTATATATGGGCGCAAGTGCCCGCCGGTTATACCTCGGTGTCGTTTACAGAGCGCGTACTTAAAGAGACCGGCGTGGTGATCACGCCGGGGTCCGGTTTCGGCAAGGGTGGTGAAGGTTACGTTCGCTTTTCGCTGACGGTGCCGAGCGAACGTTTGCGTGAGGCGGTGAGTCGAATCAAAGCGCTGCGGCTGTAACGGCGGGGAATGCCCCATAGGGTTTTCATCGGAATAGGAACCAATCTGGGCGATAGAGCCGCCAATTACAGGGAGGCGATCACGCGTATCGCGAGCCTGCCGGAGAGTCGCGTGATCCGTCAATCGTCGGCCTACGAGACCGAGCCGGTCGGCGACGCCGATCTGAAGGGCCCGTTTCTCAACGGCGTACTTGAAGTAGAGACCGAACTGCCCGCGGAGTCGCTGATGCGCCGTCTGTTGGCGATCGAGCGCAGCATGGGCCGCAAACGGGTCCCCGGACGGAAGTCGAGCCAAAGAATCAAATACCGACCGCGCATAATCGACCTCGACCTCCTGTTCTTCAACAAGGAGATGCGCGGGACGCCGGCGCTCACGCTGCCGCATCCACGCTTGCATGAACGGCGCTTCGTGCTGGCGCCGATGGCGGAACTGGCCCCGACCCTCATCCATCCAAAACTAAATGTATCAATCACCGACTTACTGACAAATCTAAAATCGCCGCAGCGTGTCACCCTGGCGCGCGCCGTGACGACGCGGCCGCCGGCGTCCAGGCGGGAGGCAGCTTCGCGATGAAATTCTTTGTCGATTCAGCCGAGGTCAGCGAAATCCGGGAAATCGCGGAACTCGGCCTCGCCGATGGCGTCACGACCAATCCCAGCCTGATCGCAAAGAGCGCAAGGCCTTACGCCGAAGTGCTGCGTGAAATTTGCGGGATTATCGACGGCCCGATCAGCGCCGAAGTGGTCGCGACCGAGGCCCCCGCGATGCTCGAGGAGGGGCAGAAGCTCGCCGCGTTGCATCGCAACATCGTGGTCAAGTGCCCGATGACGGTCGAGGGTCTCAAGGCGACCAAAGCACTCAGCGGGCGGGGCATCCGCGTCAACGTGACGTTGATCTTCAGCCCGTTGCAGGCCTTGGCGGCGGCCAAATGCGGCGCGTCGTTTCTCTCGCCGTTCGTCGGCCGCCTCGACGATATCGGGCACGACGGCCTGTTGATGATCGATCAGATCATGAGGGTGATGGAGAACTACGATTTTCCCACCGAGGTGATCGTCGCCTCGATTCGCTCGCCGCTCCATCTGCTGCATGCGGCCGAGGCGGGGGCGCATATCGCGACCTTGCCGCCGAACGTGATCAAGCAGATTCTGCAACATCCTCTCACGGACGCCGGCCTGGAAAAGTTCCTCGCCGACTGGCATCAGACGAAACAGAAGATTTAGCGCAAAAATTTTCGACAAATTGCTTGGGAAATCGTTCGACTACCTTGAACGTCGTGAGACGGCACCGGTATTCAAATTCACGAGCATGCTTTCCGGATTGTCCAACCCATTTTCCGAAGTCATTAGCGCGACAGAATGCGGAGGCACGATCCTGAACTCGGGATCGGGCGCTTGATCCACGACCAGCCTGGCTGCGCGAGGTCGCCAACGCTCGCGTGCACGCGACCACCGGCGAGGTCCTGTTGGTGCGGCTCGAGCAGGAGCGTGAGCGCCTGCAATCGATCTCCGCGTCGTGGCCGGGAGCGCTCCAGCCTACTGCTCCGCAGCGTCCGGCAGCGCCACCGTGCGGGTATCAGCATCCGCTGCGGGTCTATGAAGAGCTGATCACCGCGGCGGAGGCTGGATGAGCGTACAGCACGAACGCCTGATCGCTCTGTGCAATGAGTTGCGGCTCGGCGGGGTCGCGGCGCAGTACCCGGTGCTGGCGCAAACCGCCGCCGAAAAGTGCACGTCGTTTACCGACTTCCTCGAGGAGTTACTGCTGGCCGAGCGCGAATCGCGTCGGGCACGGGCGCGCGAAATGTTCGCGCGCGTGGCCGGCTTCCCGGTGATCAAGACCCTTGACCAATACGACTTCGGCTTCGCCACCGGCGCGCCACGCAAGCAGATCATGGAACTGGCCAGTCTCGCCTTCGTCGAGCGCGCCGAGAACGTGGTCTTCCTCGGACCCTCGGGCGTGGGCAAGACTCACCTCGCGATCGCGCTCGGCTATCTCGCCACCCAGAAGGGTTATTAAACGCGCTTCTTCAGTGCGGCCGATCTGGTGCTGATGCTGGAAGCCGCGCAGCGGCAGGGCCGCTATCGCGAGGTCATGCATCGTGCGGTTAACGCCTACAAGCTGTTGATCGTCGACGAGATCGGCTACCTGCCGATGAGCCGCGAGCAAGCCAATCCGTTCTTCCAGATCGTCGCGCGGCGCTATGAATGCGGTGCGATGATACTCACTTCCAATCTCACTTTCGGCAGCTGGGACAGCGCCTTCGCCGGCGACAGCGTGCTGACCGCCGCGATGCTCGATCGGGTCCTGCACCACTCGACTATCGTCAGCATCAATGGAGAAAGTTATCGGCTCAAGGACAAGCGGCGAGCTGGTCTCCTACCTAAACCGATCAAATCTGCGAGGGTTTGATTTGCTGAGCTGCTATTCGGCGGTGCGGCAACCGGCCATTCATCTTGGCTCCTGTCGAGCCCGAGCGACGGTCTGAGGATGAGGATAGACACCGCACTAATTGGTACAGTGCTCGGCATGGTTTCCTCGGAAGTTGAGCCCGAACACGCGTGGAATTTTGTGAGGTCTCTTGTCGAGTGGGTAATCAGTCTTGCGCTGTATGCGCTTGTTGTCGCTGTCGGAACTCTGATCTTTTTGGTTGGCTCGTTAATGGTCGGATATCTCCCGTATAGTGATCGGCCGGGACCAGGGTGGGGACGAGGGGCCTTTGACTGGAGCGGATTCAGTTTCTTCCTCAGTTGGTTGCCGCTTCTCCTGTACTTTCTGCTCTATATCGGTGCCGCGCTGTTTCCATTAGCTCGATTGCTTAGCTGGTTTCATTCGCCGCGTTGGCTCCTTCGCGTGTTCGGCGGGCTCTTTGCTGGGATTGCCGCGCTCGTCGGCGTATCAGCTGCCGGATGGTACATAGCGATCTCCGCATATCCCGTCTACGCCGGCGGCATGTCTGGAATGATTTACGGAGCACTAATCCTGCCGCGTTTTGCAGGACCGGTGCGAAGCGGCCCGGCGAAATGGTGGCAGTGGATTGGTACGGCCGCGACAATCGTGGGCTGTGGAGCATTCGTCGCCTACCCGCTAATACCGCACGATCAACCAAATGAGTCTCTTGAGGTAGAGGTTGTTCGACTGATCGCCGGTCCGGGCGACCTCACCGCTCAGACGAAGGCTGGCTTAAATCAACGCGAATTGAAGTACCTGAAATCTCTCGGGCTTACTGGCACTCTCGATCTCGAATCGTCGGGTCAATACGGACCGCGCGCGCAACATGAGAGAGTCGTGATCGTTTTGACCGCAGCTCTACGTTCTTTCGCGGAATTTCGTGAACCGTCGGCCGACGACGTGATCTATGTTCAGCAAGGCGATGCATGGATAAAGAACCCGCCCGAAGCACCCACGATCCGGAAGAAAATTAGTGTTTACACTTCGAACGGAATTGCCACCTTCGAGGTGGAGTGAGGAGCGAAGCAAGTGAGCGCAGAGTCTTAATTCCCTCACTCTGATACAAGACCTTCAGACACTAGACAGACCGGCGAGGGAGAAAATCCCCCTCGCGCTCCCTCTGGTTACAGCACCCCAGCTGGGTCAGTTTTACTTCGGTGACTTCCTGCGAAAAGTGGATCAACATTCAACCGGCGTTGACACGATACGGCTGATGACCTCCGGAAGACGCCAGGCTGTAGACGAAAAACTGCGAATCCGGCGTCCATTGATCTTCAGTTAGTGCTAGACCATGCTCGCCATCCGCTGACGAGTAATCCCGCTCATAAAGAGGCCGGCCGTCGCTCTTTTGGATTTCCACCCGACTTTCTCTGCCTTCGCGACCGACGGGCGTAATTACTGGGCGTAGAACGCGATCAGGAGAGTAGATCATTAGAGAGGCCGATGCCGCGAACACATCGGTGCGCCCGACTACGAGCGATAACAGTAAACCAGCGAAGAACAAAAGCAGGTTTGCGCGTCGGCCGATTTTTGGGACACGGGGCAGTCCGGACTTTCGACCCCAGCGCTCGGCTCATTTTTTCATCGCATAAGCGTAATAATCTTCAGAGGTTCCCGACGACGGGCGGTATTTGAGGAATTGCGTCGACGATTGAAAGGCACGTGCCTGTTCGGGAGTGATACTGAACGTCCAGTTGTAGCCCTCCCGATAGACCTGTCCAGGTAAGGAAGGATTGATCGGGTGCGAGAGCAGGATCACAACGGGCTTGCCGGTCTTTTGTTGAAGCCGTCGCCCATCGGAGAGGACGTCGCCGAGCGTAAGGTTTAGCTGAGCCTTCCGCGTGAAATGGACGACATTGCCAAACCGCTGCTCGCGCAAGAGGTAGGTTGGGTTTGAAACATAGTACGGCAGAGTCTCCACGAGAAAATCGGGATCAGCGATAATCACCGCCTGCCCGAGTTCCGGGTGTCCCGCGAGAATCGAACGAACATTGGCGGATCGGTTGTCCCGGTTCGCGATCGTTGCGATCTCGATTCCGCCGAAGGTTTCGAAGCTGTAGACCGACTGAAGAACGATGATCAATAGAAAGAGCGCCGTCCCGGCCGTGGCGAGGCGACCGACTAACGGATTTATCGAGACCTGGGAAACTGGCTCGTCACGCTCATTTTCGGACATCGCGAGCCAATACATGCAGATCAGGAATACGAGCCAGAGCGCCTGATGACGATACAGTCCAGGACTGAGGACCACGAAACAGACGGACAATCCGACCAGAGTTGCCAAGGCGGCCAGGAAGGCGCCCTTGCGTCTAATCAAGCCCAGCGTACTGCCGAACAGGATCAAAGATTCCAGGGAGGTCAGCGGCTTGGCGAGCGGCGGGGCCAGCACTGTCAAGTCGCCCGCGCTGGGAGGACCCCATGAGTCGAATTGGAGCGCCGGTGCAAATATTCCTCTGAGCAGTGTTTTGAACGTTACACTGTTGGGATCGATCCCACTCGAATCACTCAGAGTCGGGAAGACGGTTATGAAGCAGGCGATGACGCCGCTCGCGGCGAGAGCCGCGTTGTAGAGAAACACCCGGAGATTCCGCGTTCTATCTGCCGCTTCGCCAGATAGTATGTCGACGAACCAAAAGAGCAGGAGTCCACCGGCGAGCACTGCGGAAAGCACGTTACAGTTAGCCAACAGGAATAACACGACCCCGAGCAGAAAACCCCGCTTGCGATGGCGCTCGTATAAAGCCGCAAACAGGAACAGAAACAGCATGCTGATGCCGTAGTTACGTGCCATCACGGAATATTCGTAGAGCGAAAAACGCCCCATCAGGATCAGCGCCAAAAGCGGCAAACTGAAGGGCGAACGGAGCACGAGAATCAGCAGCGCAATGGCAGCGACCGCGACGGATACGAACATCAGCACCTCAGGGCGAGGGACCAACGTATGTGCCGCGCGCAGAAGCAGGTACCATACGGCCGGATGACCCTCCCAGCGAAGCTCCTTGAGCATCGCAAACACGGAGTCGTCCTTCAGCGCGATTGAGAGCGCCTTAACTTCATCGCGCCAAAGCAAATGCTTTGACGCAAGCAAACAGACGACCACCAGCCAGGCCGCGAACATTGCCAGGGCAATTGCGCGCCTATTGGCGCCAGTACCGTTGTCGATCGATCTCACATCAAGCACATACCACCGCCGATGATAGCGGGGTTGCGTGCTATCGGAAGCGCAACCCGCATCACGGCGATTTTTGGCTTGTGCTGTTTCCAGCATATACTGTCAACTAGCGACTATATTAATATTTAGCCGACTGTGTCGCGCACCATAGCAATAACTCAAAGTTGTTTCAAACACTTCGCGTTGAGTGGTACGGGTGACCAAAAGCTCGTCTGACCGCCGATGCACTTGCCGATTCGAGCGACGAACGAAAGCGCGCCTGACGCATGTTCCAAAAAGGCACGTTGTTGCGTACGTAACCGAGACAGACAGGTGCGTGGCCTGCCGCCGGAATATACGACGCTCGCGTTCTTCGCGAATCGCGCTTATGGACTATCGCATTGAGAAGCGAGCAGTGCGGCCGGGCGCACGCTAGCGACCCGCGCGGTTCAGGGATCCGCCCGGATCGGGATGAGCCGAGAATGCTCGCTAGTTGCCGGGCGTTCGTTCCGCGATCAGCCGATCGACTTCGGTCCGCAGGCGCGGCAGCACTTCGTCGTATTTGAAGTTGCCGATCTTGCGATCCTTCTTCTTCAGATTCACCGTCGTCGGCCCGCACCACAAGCCCAGGTCGGCGTCGTCGGTCTCGCCCGGCCCGTTCACCCGGCAGCCCATCACGGCGATCGTGATCTTGTAGTTCGACGCATAGTCCGTCAGCGCCTTGACGTCTTGCGCCAGTTCGACAAACTTCTCGTTCTCGACGCGCGAGCACGAAGGGCACGAGATGATATTCATGCCGCTGCCGAAGTCGGGCACGGAGATGAAGCGGCCAGCCTTGACGTCGGCGATAATCGCGTGGCCGACCTCCACCTCTTCGTGCTTGCGATTGTTGGGCAGCGTCAACGACACCCGAATGGTGTCGCCGACGGCCTGTGCGAGCAGCTTCTCAAATGCGAGGCGGGTCTTGATAATCCCGTCGGGTGGCAGCCCGGCCTCGGTCACTCCCAGATGCAGCGGCACGTCGGGACGCCGTGCGGCAAAGCGGCGATTCGCCTCGAGCACCTTGGCCGGATCGGAATCCTTGAGCGAAACGACGAAGCGGTCGAAGCCGAATTCCTCCATCAGCTCGCAATGATAGGCGGCCGATTCCACGATCGCGCTCAGTTGATTGCCGGGATATTTTTCCAGAAAGGTCGGCGCGACCGATCCGCAATTGACGCCGATGCGCATCGCGATGTCATTGTCGCGCGCAATATCCACCAGCCATTTCACTTTCTGCGGGATGGTCCTGGCTTTCTCGATATGGTGTAGATGGCCCGGATTGTAGCGAATCTTATCGACGTGCGGAGCGACCTTGCCGGCGATGCGATAGTTCTCCTGCAGATCGACGGACAGATTAATCCCGGCCGTCTGCGCACGAATCTCCCTTAGCGCGGGAACCTCTTTCTCGTTATCGAGCGCGATGCGCACGATGCCCGCACCGGCACGCGCCAGTTGATGCGCCTGCGCGACGGTCTTGTCGATATCGATGGTGCGCGTGGCGCACATCGACTGCACCACGACGGGAGCGCCACCGCCCACCTCGACGCCACCGATTCGAATCTGCCGAGTCCTGCGTTTCGCCTGTTCCATTTGCTGCATCATCTATTAATTGATCGTCGAATCAAGCGCGAGCGCACTTAGGCCTTGCGCTCGGCAGTCGCCGTGACTTCATCCGTCACCGCCATCGCGACACACGAATGAGCGAATGCACCGCCCGCGCGCAACGCCATCGCGACAAACGCCGCCTCGGCGATTTCCTCGTCGCTCGAACCGAGCTTCTTCGCGCGCTTGACGTGATCCTCGATACACCAATCGCATTGCGTGACGTGCGCGGCGGTCACCGCCATCAGTTCCTTGGTCTTGGCCGGCAGCGCGCCATCCTTAAACACCGCCTCGATCGAAATCCATAAAGCTCTTGAACAAATCGGGCTTGAGCAGTCGCAGCTTGCGCAGACTTTTGATGGTGTCGCGAGCGAATAGTTCGGCCATTTGTTTCCTCTGCAACGCTGATGATCGGTGAGGTTCCCACGCATCGCAGAACCTACAGGATTCCTCGTGCCGAGCGGAATGGTGTCGATGTCCGGGATCATAGCAGAAGCGTCCGTTGAGGACATCAAAGGGTTCGACCGGGCGCAGAATCGACGGTCACGTTCTACGTTTGCCGGCTTCAACACCCAAAAACGTCGCGCAATCCTTGCTTTTGCCCTCTTTGTTTGCGCTACGCATGTTCAACCCGTCGTATTATCGTTTGACAGAAAAATACATTGGATTTAATGTTTTATCACTTGATTACATCTTTATCTACTGTTATAAGTGTCTTAAGATGACACGTCACGAGATCGCACTTTTTGAAGAGGGGGAGATAAGCGCGGGACGACTGATGCCCTGACGTGGGGCTGATCAAGCACGCTCTCCGATCAGGAGACGCAAAAATGGAACAGACGCAGCGTGAAATGGAAGGGCCAGATTCACTGGCGTTATCGGACGTGATTCTGCCGAGCCAGTTCTTCGGCGGGATGGGCGGCGGCGGACTCTGCAGCGAGCAACGGCTGATGCTCGCGGTGCTGGTTGACGCGATCAACATTCTGCAAGGCTGGAATCGGATGGGCAGCGCGCGCAAACGTCGCGCGTTTGCCGAGGCGGCCCAGTGGGTGATCACCAAAGGAACGCATTACCCGTTTTCATTCGACAGCGTGTGCGATGCGCTCGGCATCGACCCGGAGGTACTGCGAGCGCGTCTCGGCGGGCTTGCGATGGGCCATGGGACGACGGATCGGCTAGGCGCGGGGCGTTTGCGGCTGAAGGAATCGAGCCGTGCGCAGCATATGACGGCGAATCGCGTGCGGCGTCGTCGCGGTCAGCGCGTCCCGGCGATAGCGTCGTAGGCGATATCAGTCCGAGCTGGGACGCGGTCATACCACAAGCGTCCGGACAGAAGCTGAGGTTTCCGGGCGCTCCAGGGCTCCGTGCGCAAGCATGGCGCCCAGGTTTTTAGTTGACGTTGGGGCCAGTGGAGCATCATGCTGCGATTTATAGTGAGCAATCGCGACATCCGCAGCCGGCTCTGATGGTTCCAATCAAGACGGTTGAGACCAAACAAGGCCCGGCGTTGATGACATTTTCAAAGCTCGATTGACTGCCCCGCCCGCTGCTTCGTATGATCGGTAGGCCGTTACCTGGAGGCCTGCTGAAGTGCGAATGCTCCTGCCACCAATCGACCGACGCCGCGAGATGGACAAAAATCTGGTCGCCTTCTTTCGCGATCATCGGCTAATCGATTTTCGTCGCGCGATCGCGGATTTTTGCCGCTTATTATCATCTGCGACGGCCGAGAATCGGATGGTACGAATATATCGATTGGGGCAAAACTGCGGGCAAAACGTTCGAAGACGGCAGGATCCATCTGGTGCATCCGGAGAACTGGAAGCGCGGCCGCGTGTACAATTCGGAGCGGATGTGGGTCCAGATGGTCTATCACGAACTCGCGCATTACCTGTTCTGGACTGACGCGGAGAGCAAGGCCGAGACCTTCACACATCGGATGGTGCGTGGACTGCGGCGGTCGCCGAAGCGTGCGCGGGTCGCGGTAGCCAGAGGCGCCGAAGTCGCGCATGCTTCAGCGATTCGGCGCAGGGGCGCGATTGCTGCGGGGACGAGGCGCACGCGCCATGATCGTGGAAATGTCAGGACGTCGATCACTAGCACACGAGGCAGCACACGGAGCCGTCGGCGCAAGGCGATCGCACGTACCAATCGACGAGCCACGCGCGGTATGCGTTAATCCAATTGAATACGAGCGGCGAGAACCTTGAGAAGTATGCAATCGCGCTCGGCGGAGCAGGGAAACGATAACGCGATGGCGCATAAGCCGAATGTCGAAAATCGATGGTGGGTCGAAACCAACGTAAAGCGCCCGAAACAGGCGAAGTCCGAGCTGGAATTGCCACAATTGCCGGTCGCGATGAGCTTCTATGCGGTCGGCAAAGATTACGATCAGGACCGCGCTAAAGACGACCTAACCGACAACAATCTGCGGATAGCGCGCGAGGCCAATCCTCCGCAGGGCGATTGGGTCTACGTTCCAATGACAGAAGAGCATTGTCCGCCACGAATGCTTACCCGGGTTAAAGACGAGTTCCGCATCCCGCGAGAGGCACGCGGGATCGTGCTCGATCACGGCCGGTTGATGCGGCTGTTGATTTGCGGTCCTGAGCTTGAGGACTGGATGATCGATGTAACGCTGAGTGATGAGCCGTCCGTAGATGTTTACGTATGGAACGTGATGCAGCGTGAGCGTCTGTTTCGACGCGCGGAAGATGCGCTGAAGCAGGCACGGCGATGGGCAATCAACCTGTTGCAATATCCGCCGCCGCGTGATGAACCCTTCCGCGGAGCGTTACTCTGAGCGGCGTCAAGCCCTCGGAGGCCTAACGAAGCTTCCGCCTCGCGCAAAAAAGACGCCAATTAGCTTGCGAATTGCGCGAATTGTACAATTTGTAATTCAAGCAGGCCAACCCACCTGTACTTTCCAAAGCCCGACAGCATAAACTAGCCGTACTTACCCCCGGATAAATCGAACCCCTCATGCTACCTAACGAAGGTGAGTTGTTCGCATCTTTGCAAACGGAGAGGAAACGCGCGCATGGCCAAAGTTTACGTTGGCAATCTCGCTGGATCGGTGACGAGTGTCGATCTGGTGACTCTTATTTGGGCGCGCCGGCCAGGTGCGCGGGGCACTCGCTGTGAGTGATAAGGCTGGCGTCTGTCGCGGCTTTGGATTCGTCGAAATGGCCGACGCTGAAGACGCAGTGCTAGCTATCAGCTTGCTCAACAATACCTTACTGAACGGTCAGAAAATCCAAATCGATCGCGGATCGCTGGGCGGTGCGGTGGCGAATGGCGCAAAACACTCGGTGCGACGCAAGGCGCCGACGGTGATTAATTGAGCAGCCAGGGCGAGATGCAGGCGCGGATCGACGAAAAGCCTCCATGGGACAGTCATGAGTTCCGCGTCAAAACGCTCGACGGCACGGCCGCAGGCGCCGGCGGTGCGCGATTGGGCTTTTCATGTCGCAACTGCGGGCGCAAATTCGCGCAAACGCCGGCGACTAGGCGAACCTGGGCCGTCAACGACGCCGGGCTGGCGCTCGATGACGCTGTAACCGATCGCTGGCTGGATGAAAACTGTCTCCGCCATCCGGGCGCGACCGACGACGACGATCGTAAACTTCTGCGACGAGCGCCGCGCGCCTAATGCGCGGCGCGAATCTCATACGCACCCTCAGCCAGCTGCCCGGAGTTAGTCCGGGCAGGTCTTCTTCTCCCTAGCGTACGCGCGGTTCGCTCTCGGAGCTTTAGGCAATGATCGACTCATCCTCGATGCGCGACAAAATGTACGCCGCATACCTCGAGTTTTTCGAGGTCGCGGAATGCAAACGTCGCTGGAACATATTTGAGGATGTGCCTTGGGATCAATTGGATCCAACGCTGAATAGCGTGCGCAAAGCCAGGCGAATCGAAACTTATTGTGGCGAGGAATTATACCTGCCGGATTATACGGTGGGTGGCATCGAGGTTTCGCGGCAGTTTTTCGGCGCGGCGTGGTTTCAAGCCTGCTGGAGCTACGAGGAATCGAAGCACGGTTTGGTCTTTCGCGAATACCTGACGCGCTCAGGGATGCGATCGGCGAGTCAATTCGCGAACTTCGAGGACGCTATCTTCGCCAAGAAGTGGACCCTGCCGTTCAGGACGCGCCGACAGATGGTCTGTTACGGTGCACTCCAGGAAGCGGCAACCTTTACCGCCTACAAGGCGCAGAAGGACTTGGCCGTCGTCGAGGGCGACAAGGTGCTCGAGGCAATTTTCGCACTCGTCAGCCGCGACGAGGCCGCGCATGCTGGCTTTTATCGCGCGATGGCGCGGATCGAACTCGACGAGGATCGCGACGGCACGATTGCCGATCTCGCTATGGTAGTAGCATCTTTTCGGATGCCCGCTGAGGGACTGATTCCGAACTACCAGGAACGGTTGCGCGATTCCGGCGCCGGAATCAGCGCACGACAGTTTGTCGAGCACGCACTATTCCCGACCCTGCGGACGCTCGGCACCAGTCGCGCAGAGCTCAAGGCCGCTGCTCGGCCGTCAATTCAAATTACCAACGACCTACTCGCCGCCGCCAACAAATAACCAGCCTCATAATCGAAAATATCTGAAGCCTTCGCCCAGCGCTCCAGCGCCACGAAGGCTAGTGGGGGAAATGGACGGTGGCGGTGCCGACGACGAGGCGTTCGCCGTCCTCGTTCTCGAGCCAGATATCCATCTCGGCGGTGTGGTCGCTCTCTTTCTTGTCGGTGACGAAGCCGTGCAGCGTTAGCGTATGGTCGGGAATCACTGGCTGACGGTAGGTCGTACCCATCCGCGTCAGCCGCGCGCCGCTCGCGCCGATCCAATCGGTCACCAGCTTGCTCAGAATCGCGAGGCTCATGTTGCCCGGCGTGATCATGCCGGGCAGGCCTTCTTTGCGCGCGGCCTCATCGTCGGTGAAGCGCGGCACCCACATGCCGGTGGTCCGCGCGTACGCCCGCACCTGATCCTTGCTCAGGTGGAATTCCTGCGGACCGAGTTCGTCGCCGATTTTTACCGTTTCGAAATTCAGGTCGCTATTATTTTCTGACATGATGCGCGCTCAAGTCCGGTTCATGAATTTGATGGTCGACGTGGGCGACGGCTTCACCCTTCTGGTTGGTCAGGGTCGTGCGCACGACAACGAAAACCATCGAGCCGGTGCGTCCGGTCTTCTCGTAGATTTCCTTGACGTGCGAGCTCAAGGTAATCGCGTCGCCGGGGCGAATCGGGCCGACGAATTCGACGTCCTTGCCCGCATCGAAACCTTGTTTGCCGTAGCGTGGGACGTGCTGAAAGAAATGCTGGCCATTGCGAAACGTGACGGCGAAAGACGGCGGCGCTGTAATTCCGCCATAAGGACCCTTTTTCGCGGCGTCGGAGTCGATGTGAAGCGGATTGGATTCGCCGATTGCGGCGCAGAAATTCGCCACCATCTCGGGGCTGACCGCGAACGGCTCGGTGGTTTCAAAGACGCGGCCGATAATCGCCGGGTCGTAGTCAACTGCCATAAGCTATTTCACCTCGACCGGAATGGCCTGCGGAACAGGCTTGCGACGCGGACGAAAGTCAACCGGTTCGTAGGCGCCGGTCCGCAGTTCGCGCACGAGATCTTCCGTCGTGCGCACGTCGGCATCAAAGCGCGTCGCACATAATCCGATCAGACTAACGAGATGGCTGTCGGACCCGCCGATCGCGCGATAGCCGAATTCGTGTACCAAGGCCTCGCTGCGATCGTCTTCGCCCTTGCGCGAGCCACCGTTGAGAACTTCCACAGCGATCACATTCTGGAGTGGCGGCTTCTTCGTGTAATGCTCGCAGAGGCCGACGTTGGGGCGACCGGGATGGCATGGCACGGCGACCCCACCCATCCGCGCGACTTCGTCGATCACCTCTTGTGCGGGGAGGTGAACGTTGGCGAAATCGAAGCGCTGTGTCATCTCTTCGGTTACGCCAAAGACCAGCACGTGGCCGTAATCGGTCTCGACCTCGGAGGCCTTGAGCACCAGGATTCCGAACTTGTCCTCAAGCTCGCGATAGTCGGCATCCCCGTTGAACTGGCGATGCTCGGTCAGGACGATGCCGTCGAGCGGCCGCTCGGCGCTCTTGAGTTTCAGCCAGTTGAGATACGCCTCCAACGGGGCACGGCTGTCTTCGGAAGCCTCGCTATGGCTGTGCAGGTCAAGGATTGTGCTCACTCAGCGGGAACCTCACCTCGCCGGGCGAAAATTCACGAGCGTCACCTCGGGGGTAACGTCGTCGAAGACGGCCTCGACGGGCATCCCTATCTTAACCTGTTCCGGGGGGCAGTCGACAATGTTGGTGAGCATCTTGAGGCCTTCCTCGACCTCGACCCACGCCATCACATAGGGCAGCGAATCGCGAAATCCCGACGCCTGATTCTGATAGGTGACGGTGAAGGTGTAAATCTTGCCAGTGCCCTTGCAGCGAACCCATTCGGTGCGCGACGACATGCAGGCGGTGCAAAGCGTGCGCGGATGGAAGCGTAAGTCGCCGCAATCGCGGCACTTCTGCACATAGAGTTCGTGGCGTTGGGCGGCTTCCCACCACGGACGGCTCTCCTCATCGATATGAGGGAGCGGTTTGCGATAGGCCTTCTTATCTTTTTCCTGCGGCATAATTCGCGCTCACTGATGCTGACGAGTCACTGATTCGTAAGGATTAAGGTCGCGCCCGAATGACGGGTGCCGAGGGCACCGCCGGTGCCGTGGGCGAGCGCGATTTTGCAATCCTTGACCTGGCGCGGACCACATTCGTTGCGCAACTGCTTGACCGCTTCGATGACCAGGAACATCCCGCGCATACCGGGATGGTTGGAGGACAGCCCGCCACCGTCGGTGTTGATCGGGAAATCGCCGTCGAAACGCAGACGTCCGCCGCTGACGAATGCGCCGCCTTCGCCGCGTTTGCAAAAGCCGAGATTCTCGAGCGTCGCCAGGACGGTGATCGTGAACGAGTCGTAGATCATCGCCATATCGATATCCTTGTGAGCGACGCCAGAACGCTCAAAGGCGAGGCGGCCGGACTGCGCCGCGGCAATCTCGAGGAAGTCGCGCTTGCCGCGCGCTGCATGGCGTACGGTCTCGCCCGCGCCCAGAATATAGGCGGGCTTCTTCTTCAGATCGCGCGCACGCTCAGCCGAGGTGATGACGAGAGCGCCACCGCCGTCGCTGATGATGCAGCAATCCAACAGATGCAGCGGTGACGAAATCACGCGTGAAGCGAGCACGTCCTCGACGGTAATCGGATCGCGATACTTGGCGACCGGATTCATCGACGCGTGCAGACGCATGGTGACTGCGATCTCGGCGAGTTGCTCCGGCGTGGTGCCGTAATCATGCATATGGCGCTGCGCGATCATCGCATAGGCGCCGACGGTGGTCGGACCGAAAGGAAATTCGTACTGGTCGCAGGGATCTCCCCCGCCACCGCCGCCGCCAGTGCCAATCGCGAAACGCGACGAGGCAGCAGTCGATCCATAAACGACGACCGCGACTTCGCATAGGCCGGCGTTGATCGCAGCGGCGGCGTGCGCCGTGTGAGCGACGAAGGAGGAACCGCCGATGTTAGTCGAATCGACGAAGTTGGGCGTTAGGTTCAAATAGTCGCAAAAGCCGACAATCGCCATCGCGCCCATTCCCATGCCGGCGGTAAGCAGGCCATCAACGTCCTTAATCGTAAGGCCGCAGTCATCGAGTGCGCCGCGAATGCTCTCGGCCATGATCTGGTACATGGTCTTGTCGGGCGCGAAACGGGTCGGGTGTTCATAGGCGCCGACGACGGCGCACTTGCGGCTTAAACTCATGCGGACGCTCCCTATCTCAGGCCGGCGAGGAACTTCTCCACCGCAGCGTTGACCACGGTCGGCTGCTCGGTGGTGAGGTTATGGGCGGAATCGGCGATCACCTCAAGGTGTGCGCCCCTGATGCCCGCCTTGATGACCTCGGAATCGGCGGGCGGCGTGATCTGATCGTCGGCACCGGCAAGAATAAGGGTCGGCGCGGTAATCTTACCTAGTTCATTGCGCAGATCGACGTTGGAACAGGCCACCATATCGCCCCATCGGGTGCGCGGGTCGGTGCGAATCTGCTCGCCCCACCCTTCCTGGATCACTTCGCGCTTTTCCGCGATCGTTTTGGGCGAGTAGCCGTCGTTGGTGAAGGGCTGCCCCGCGCGGCCCATGGTAACCGCGCGCCATTGCTCGATCCGTTCCTTCGGCACGTTGAGCTTCGCCGCGGTCGCCATCAAGACCAGACCCTGCACGCGCTTCGGATAACGAATCGCCAAGTCCATCGCGATCGCACCGCCCATCGAGCGGCCGACGAAAACCGCGGAGTCGATGTTGAGAGCATCGGCGAAGGCGATCGTGAAATCGGTGTAGTCCTGGATGCCCGGCAGGGCCTCGACGCCGGCGCTGCGTCCATGGCCCGGGAGATCAAACGCAATCGGGCTGTGTGCCGCGCCGAGGGCCTCGTACTGGTAATGCCAGGCGTGCGCGTTGGAGCCGGCCGCGTGGATAAAGATCAGTTTGCGTCCGCGTGAAAAATCCGGCGACACGTCGGGCAGCGTGGTTTTCCCGACGTAATAGTAGTACGTGGCATAGCCACGGACGTCGGCATACTTAGTCGGCATCTGAGCCCAACACTCCGCATTCGATGATGCCCGTTAGGTATTCGGATTGGGCGCCGATTGTCAAACGACGCCGCTAGTGCAGCGCGTTGAATAGAGGGCGAGGGCGCTAGCGGAAATGGGCCAAACGCTAAAAAAAGCAATCAGGCAGTAGGCTGAGAATTAGTTGCCCGGACGCTTGCGCCGCCCGCGAGCTATCGGCACGTCGAGGTCGGCCGCCTGCGTGCGCTCCCATTGTTCAATCGCCGCGCGATTGAAGCGCCAGTTACTGCCGACGCGAAAGCCGGGCAAACGTCCCTGGCGGAGCAGACGGTATATGGTAGTCGGATGCACGCGCAGATGATCCGACAATTCCTTGATCGTGAAGATATCGTCTGCAGAAACCCCCTTTTGAGGGGAACCATTTAGATCAGCCATGCTATGGTCACCGCTCTGAGTTCATCGCTTACGTAATGATACTACAAGCGTCTGCCGCCTATCCAACCGAGTCAAGGGAACTAAAGAGTGAAACAGAGGAACCTCGCTTTACGATTGCGCTAAACGACAAATCGATGGACTAAAGAATGAATTCGACTGAAATTATCGATTTAGGTCTGCTTATCCATGATCTTTCTAGATATTCCAAGGATTCGTGAGCTTTTGCACTCTCTCTTCTCGCGAGAAACGAAAACCGCCGCGCCAACCAAGTCACAGTTGGCGCGAGAGCGGGCTCTTTGGATATGGTTTGAATTCGCAAACCAACAGTGACGTGCTGACGCGAATCATAACAATCTGTACGGCCATACCGAACGAACAGACGCTGAACGGACAAGTAGCTTATGAGGCAAGAGGTTGAAGATGTCATATCAGGCACTGGAAATTAATCGCGACGGTGAAGTCGCATGGCTCACGCTGAATCGCCCGCAGGCGCTTAATGCGCTCAACGCTGTGATGGTCGATGAACTGCATGACTACCTGCGCGAGCTATATCACGATCGGGATACCCGCGTGGTGGTGGTGCGCGGCGCGGGCCGGGCGTTTTGCGCCGGTCTGGATCTTAAGGAACAGAGCGGCGGCGGTACGATCGATGTCACCAGATCGAGCACCGCAAACGTATTCGACATTCAACGGAAGATGAGCGATCTGGTGGTCGCGATAAGGCGCCTGCCGCAGCCCTTTATTGCAGCGGTCCGCGGCCCGGCCTCTGGCGGAGGGTTCGCGCTCGCGCTTGCGGCCGACGTGCGCCTCGCAGCCGAATCGGCACGCTTCAACGCCGCATTCATCAAGATCGGGTTGAGCGCTTGCGACATGGGGGTCAGTTACTTTTTACCACGAGCTGTCGGCACCTCGATCGCATCCGAATTGATGTTAACCGGGCGCTTCATCAACGCGAGCCGCGCGCTCGCGACCGGGTTGGTGTCGGAAGTCGTAGCGGAGAGTGAACTCGATGCCGCAGCAGGAACGCTTGGCGCAGGAAATGATCGAAACGTCGCCGCTCGGTTTGCGGCTGACGAAGGAATGCCTGGCGGCGAGCGTCGATGCCGGCAGCCTCGAGACAGGCGATATACATGGAGGACCGCAATCAGACTCTATGCGTGCGAGCGGGCTACATCGCGGAGGGTGCGCGCGCGTTCGTCGAGAAACGCAAGCCCGACTTCACCGAACGCGGATAAACGGATCGCGGAATTATTAGCGGCGCACGATCCGCGCGAGATCTATGCAACCGAATGTGCTCGAGAAGCGGTGCTACTGGTCTATTTTAAGTAAGCGGAAATTCAGATTGAGGACCTGGTCGAACTTAATAATGAAGGCCTGTCCGGGGATTCGCTGCGGTGCGAGAGCCCCTGGAGTGGCCCATTTCTCAGCCTGAATGAACACGAGGGACTCGACCTCTCCGTCGCGCGCAAAATGAATGCTGCTGAGGATTCCCGAATAGATCACGGGGGCGGATACACCCGGAACCATCACGTTCAAGAGCATGACATCGAATTCGCGTCCCTCCTTCCACCCCCATTCGCGACCGCTCAACAGGTAATACCATTCACTGCTGAAACGGAGCCACGGATACGCGAGATCAAGCTCCGCGCCGATCACGATATGGCGCAACAAGTTGCCCAACCGATTCGCAAAGATCCAAAGCACGAGATTGTAAGATATAATCGGCCAAAGAAATCGCGTGATTTCGTCAAACGCTACTTCATTTGCAATGTCACTTTTGGCTCCGTCAAGCAGCGTGCCCAATTCGATTAAATCCAACCGGTAAGGCGTCAGCGATTGGGCAATCCAGATTGCTATCGCTTGAAGAGGAATTGCGAACACCATCGCTGAAACAATCTCGTCAGTCGTGGTGAACGTGCGCGGGTATGGAAAGCGGAAATAACCTCTGATGAAGATCAATCCCGGCATGAATGCCAGGATTACGACCACGGCAGGAAAGGCGAGACTCAGGCGTCAGCTCCAGGGTCTACACACTCAGAGCAGAGCGAATTTATTTTTCCGGCACGGGAACCGAGGCGGTTCCCGCCAAGCGAACCCTGTAACGTTTGCCGTCAACGACGATTTCTCCCGCTTGATGCGGGTTCTTCTGCGTCCGACTGATCTCTCCGAGCAGTTCCAGACCCTTAGCGGGATCCTGAATGAGATCCTTGACCCATTTGCTAATCGCCGCCTTCATTCCGATCGCGCACCAAATATCTGAGGTTTACAGAAGCAATACTACTCCCACGCTTCGTCCGCGGCAACGAGCGGCCCGGCTCCGCACGATTCGGATTGTGTTCCGATCAGAAAATACGCCACCGCGCGGCGTGATTTCCATCAGATCTGATCGCTGACGGCGTCCTCGCGCGTAGTCGGCTCCTTGCGCTGGTCGATCGGCGCCCATTTGCGCGTATCCTCGCCGATATAGACCTGACGCGGGCGGGCGATCTTCTGCTCGGGATCGCGCACCATCTCGGCCCATTGTGCCATCCAACCCGAAGTCCGCGGAATCGCGAAGAGCACCGGGAACATGGTCATCGGGAAGCCCATCGCCTGGTAGGTCACGCCTGTATAGAAATCGACGTTCGGATAGAGTTTGCGTGAAACGAAGTAGTCGTCCTCGAGCGCGATCCTTTCCAGTTCAAGTGAAATATCGATCAGCGGATTGCGCCCGGTGACCTCGAACACTTCGTAGGCGATCTTCTTGACGATTTTCGCGCGCGGATCGTAGTTCTTGTACACCCGATGGCCGAAGCCCATCAGGCGGCCCTCGCCGGACTTTACGCGCTTGATGAAGTCGGGAACGTTCTTTGGCGATCCGATCTCCATCAGCATGCGGATGACCGCCTCGTTGGCGCCGCCGTGTAGCGGACCGTACAGTGCGGCGGTGGCAGCGGCCACGGCCGAATAAGGATCGACCTGCGAACTGCCGACCGAGCGCATCGCGTTGGTCGAACAGTTCTGCTCGTGATCGGCGTGCAGGATGAAGAGCACGTCGAGCGCGCGTTCCAGAACCGGGTTGGGCTTGTAGTCGCGCTCGGCCATGCGGAAGAGCATCGATAGAAAATTGCCGGTGTAGCTGAGGTCGTTGTCGGGATAGACGTAGGGCAAGCCGCGGCTGAATGGCGATAGGCGAAGGCTGCGATCGTTGGCACCTTGCCGATCAGGCGGCGAGTCTGCGAGGCGGCGCGATTCGAGGTCGGTGATGCTATTGGCCTCGGGATAGAAGGTCGAAAGCGCGCCGATCGTGCCGACCAGCATTCCCATCGGATGCGCGTCGTAGCGAAACCCCTCCATGAATTTTTTGATGTTCTCGTGCACCATCGTGTGGGTTTTGATGTTCGACTCCCACGCGGCGTAATGCTTGCGGTCGGGCAATTCGCCCTTGACGATCAGGTAGGCAACTTCGAGGTAGTTGCTCTTCTCGGCCAATTCTTCGATCGGATAGCCGCGGTAGCGCAGGATACCAAGGTCGCCATCGATAAAAGTGATGCGGCTGCGGCACGAGGCGGTATTGGTGAAGGCCGGGTCGTAAGACATCAGCCCGAAGTCATCGGCGGAAGTCCTCATCTCGCGGAAATGGGTGGCACGAATCACGCCGCCGTCCTCGATCGGAATTTCGTACTGCTTGCCGGTGCGGTTGTCCGTCACTGAGAGTGTGTTCTTTGCCATCGATCTTCCTCGTATAGCCGCCGTTAAAGGTGGCGCCGGCAACCGCCGCCAGGTACCCGCAGGATGCAGGCGCTATCCGGCGATCAACATATATACAGTCATACTCTATTACTAGACATTTTGCACTCGGGATGCAAACCGGCGCAGTGTAACCCAAACCGGATCGGTAAAGCCATTGCCGCCGTGGGGAAATTCATGCGCCGCGAACTTCAGCGCGACGCGGGGATTCGCGGCCAGTCTCGCAACGAGGGCGATTGCATGGCAAGGTGACGCCTGGCTTATCAGCGCTGCGCCTGAGGATTTGGAACCATCGGATGTTCGACAAGATTCTAAGCGGGCTGTCCGCCATCATCATCGGCACCATCTCGGCGCTTGGCTACGGCGGAATCGTTCTGATGATGGCAATCGAAAGCGCGTGCGTGCCGTTGCCATCCGAGGTGATAATGCCGTTTTCGGGCTCGCTGGTCGCGAGCGGCCGGTTCGCGCTAAATGGAGTCGCGATCGCCGGCGCGATTGGATGCCTGCTCGGCTCGTACGTCGCATATTTCGCCGGAGCCTATGGCGGACGCCGATTTCTCGAGCGTTACGGGCGTTGGCTATTGATCGCACCGCACGAACTGGAAATCGCCGATCGATTCTTCGCCAAATGGGGATCGGCGGCGGTGTTCTTGAGCCGCTTGTTGCCGGTTGTACGAACCTTCATCGCTTTTCCCGCGGGCGTGGCTCGGATGCGTTTGCTCCCGTTCACGATCTATACGCTGATCGGATCGTACATCTGGTGCCTCGCGCTCGCATACGCTGGACTCAAACTCGGACAACACTGGAAGGAGCTGGCGCCATATTTCCACCGCTTCGACACAGCGATCGGACTTCTGCTTGCCATCGGCATCGGACTACTGCTTTACAATCGAATCAAAGGTATGCGCGCCGCGCACCACGCAGAGTGATCGAGGAGCGAACCAATGAAGCTAAGCAGCGAACGAATTCTGACGACGCACACCGGCAGCCTGCCACGACCCGACTCTCTGATGCCTCAATTGCGGGCGAAGGAAGCGAGCGAAGCGTACGATCCGGCTGCGCTGGCGGCACAAGTGAAATCCGCGGTGGCCGAGACCGTGCGGAGGCAGGTGGCCGCGGGCATTGATGTCGTCAACGACGGCGAGATGAGCAAGCCATCGTACGCGACTTACGTCAAGGATCGGCTGGCCGGTTTTGCCGGCGAAAAAAGCTCCGGGCTGCACGCCGCCGACCTCGCTGAATTCCCGGCCTTCACCAAGCGCGGCGGACGCGAGACCGGCGTTACGGTGATCAAGCGGCCCTCATGCGCGGGACCCATCACCTATCGCGACCGCGACGCGGTGCGCGTCGACGTGGAGAATCTGCGCGCGGGACTGAAGGGCGTCAAGGTCGAGGAAGCCTTCATCAGTGCGGCGTCGCCGGGCGTCGTCTCATTTTTTCTCAGCGACAATTACTACCACGATCATGAGCGCTATATTCGCGCGATCGCAGACGCGATGAAGACCGAGTACGACGCGATCATCGCGGCAGGCTACATATTGCAAATCGATTGCCCCGACCTCGCGATGAGTCGTCACATCCAGTTCAAGGATCTGAGCCTCGCTCAATTTCGCAAAACGATCGAAATGCATCTCGACGCGCTCAATCACGCGCTCGCCGATGTTCCGACCGACCGATCGCGACTACATCTTTGTTGGGGCAATTACGAAGGACCGCATCATCATGACGTCGCGTTGCGCGATATTCTCGACATCGTGCTGAAGGCGCGCCCGCAAGGATTGTCGTACGAGGCCTCGAATCCGCGCCATGAGCACGAGTGGGCCGTGTTCAAGGAAATCAAATTGCCGGCGGGTAAGGTGTTGATTCCGGGCGTCATCGATTCCGTGACCAACTTTGTCGAACATCCCGAACTGGTCGCGCAACGTATCGAACATCTGGCTGGCGTCGTGGGCCGCGAAAACGTCATCGCCGGCACGGACTGCGGGTTCGGCACGATAGCGGGGGTCTCGCGGGTGGACGGCGAGATCGCATGGGCCAAGCTTAAATCGATGGCTGAGGGCGCGCGAATCGCGACCTCGCATTTGTGGTAAGCGGGTGCAGGCTCACTTGGTCGTTCGACTATGGAATGGGACGCGCGCTTCGCCGAGCGAGTTTTTTCCAGCAGCCTATATGTGACTGGCGATTAGCTAGTGGTATTTCAGCCGTACAGTAGGACCGGAATCGACTTATAGCCGACGACGAAGTTCGACCGCATCCTGCGCTGCGGTCCATCCGGCCGAGCCAGCGGGTAGCGGCGCAGGAACTCGTCAAAAAAGATCCGGATCTGCATCTCGGCGAGACGCGCCCCCAGACAGAAATGTTGGCCGGTGCCGAACCCGAGATGCGCGGGCCCCGACCGACCAACGTCAAAACGATAGGGATCCACAAAAATCGACTCGTCTCGATTGGCTGAGCAATACCACAGGATCACCTTGTCACCAGGACTAATCGCTTGCCCGCCAATCTCCGCGTGCTCGATCGCCGTCCGGCGCATATGCATGACCGGACTCACCCAACGCACAATTTCGGCAGCCGCGTTGCCGAGTAAAGACGGGTCGGCGATCAGGCGGTGCCGTTCTCCGGGAAATTCCGCCAGCGTGAGAAAACCACCGGCAATCGAGTTGCGGGTGGTCTCGTTTCCGGCTGCGACGAGCAAAATAAAGGTGCCGATGTAGCGCTCGCGCGTCATCGCCTCGCCATCGATCCGAGAGTGCACGAGCATACTGATGAGGTCGTCAACCGGGTGGTCGATCCGATCGTGCCACAACCGCAGCGCGTACTCGGCCATACTGTCCACTTTCCCCGCTACCGCTTCAGGTGACGAACGATATTCGGGATCGTCCTCGGCGATCAGCGCATTCGACCACTCGAAGAGATTGCCGCGATCCGCCTGCGGTACTCCCAGCAGTTCCGCGAGCACCTGGATCGGCAGTTCGGCCGCCAGATCAGCCACGAAATCGCAAGTCTTGCGACCATCGAGCCGATCAAGAATCGCAACCACGCGTTCGCGAATGCGCGTCTCGATCTGGCGAATGCGCGTCGGACCGAAGCCGGTCGAGACCATCCGCCGATATTGAATGTGCTCGGGCGGATCCATGCTGATCATCGGCGCTTCCGATTGACCTGCCCCGACGCCCGCCACGCCGACCAGATTTTCATCGAACATGCGGTGACCACCGTGCTCGCGGGCGGAGGAGAACACTTTCGGATTCTTGGAGACCGCGACGATATCTTCGTAGCGGGTCACGGCCCAGAAGCCACCTCCGCCGGCCTCCGGATTCCAGGCGACCGGCGCCTCACGCCGAAGTTTCGCGAAAACCTCGTGAGGGATGCCCGCGTTGTAGAGGTCCGGATTCTTCAGATCGACGCTCGCGGTCTTCATAGTTTTGTTGAGAGCTTCCAATTTGGACTCAATCCACCTTCGCATTGGCCGCGGATCTAATTCAACGCGAATCGACTATGTATAAGAATGCCGTGCATACCGATAAACTCGATCGGAGATGGCGCAAGATAAGAAACCGCAAAAGACAAAGGCCGCGGATGGATACGATCTCGTGGTTGAAAATCGTAAGGCGCGCCATGACTTCTTCATCGAGGAGACGGTCGAGGCAGGGCTGGCGCTGACCGGCACCGAGGTCAAATCATTGCGCGCGCATAAGGCCAATCTGCGCGACAGTTATGCGCGAATCAAAGATGGCGAGGCCTTCTTGCAGGGTGTCCACATCGGCGCCTACGCGCCGGCCGGTCAATTCAGCCATAAGGAAACGCGCATGCGAAAGCTGCTGATGCATCGGCGGGAGATCGATCGCTTTTGGGGCCGGGTGCGCGAAAAAGGCTATTCGCTGGTGCCACTGAGAATCTATTTTCTCAGGGGGCGGGCAAAGGTCGAGATTGGTCTCGCCAAGGGTAAGCATCTGTACGACAAGCGCGCCGCGATCGCGACGAAGACTTCGCGGCGCGAGATGGAGCGAGCGCTAAAGAGTCGCAATCGCTAGTCAGCCGTGAGGCGCCGCGGGCCGAACTGGGTCGGCCGCCAAATATAAAGCCCGAAGGTCGCGCCAATCGATAATTTCGTCAAATTTTCGCGCACGAGTTCAAGCGCGGCCGACGCTGGTCGCTACGGTTTGGGAATCGCCCTCGCCCGCCAATGCGCGGAGGCGAGCGATCCGTTTGCTCAGCGGCGGATGGCTCGAAAGCAGATTGGCGAAGAAGCCCTCGCCGTCGTCACCCACGCCCTCCAAAGGATTCACGATGAACAGATGTGCTATGCCGCGCGAAGCGCGCTTGAGTGGCGATTCGGTTTGCGCAAGGTGTTCGAGCGCTCGCAGCAACGCTCTCGGATTGCGGGTAAACTCCACCGAGGCGGCATCGGCCAGGTACTCGCGCTGGCGCGACACCGCCATCGCGAGCAGTTGCGAAAATATCGGCGCCAGAGCTGCCAAGATAAATACCGCAATCGCGATCAAAGCGCCGGCGTTGCCGCCGCCGCCATCTGAACTGTCGCGGCCGTCGCGATCACTGCGGGCGCCAAAGCCGCCGAACCACGACCACCGATAAACGAAATCGGCAAGCATCGCGATTCCGCCAACCAGCACCGCGATCATCATCATCGTGCGGATATCGTAGTCGCGAACGTGGGCCATCTCATGGCCGAGAACGCCTTGCAATTCTTCGCGATCCATCTCGTCAACCAATCCGCGCGTGACACAAATGATCGAGTGCTGCGGATCGCGCCCGGTGGCGAAGGCGTTGGGCGCAGTATCATCAATAATGTATGCGCGCGGCACCGGCATCCGAGCGGCCAGCGCCATCTCGCCGACTACATCAAGGACGGTCTGTTCCTTGGGCGAGTCCGGCACCAACGGCCGCGCATGCACAGACGCCAGCACCAGCGCAGCGCCGCCAAAGTACGAGGCGAACGACTGAATCGATCCGATTACGAGCGCGATAACAGTGAGTAGCGGCACCCCGGTTAGCCGACCGTCGATCACTCGAAGATTGCCGAAAACGAAATCGAGCCCAACGCCGAGCGCGGTAAATAACAGGAGGAACACGATAACCAGGAGCGCCGTCTCGCGTCGATTCTTGCGCTCGAGTTCCCAAAAACTATCGTGCTGCTCAGCCATCACGCGGTGAGCTTGCCAGCCGAACCAGTGAGTTCGCGAGTTGCTCTTACGAAATTTCGCACGTTATGCGTGCGGTGCCCCCAGCGACAAATCGACCTTCGGCAGAGCCTGGTCTTCGGGCGTCGCCTTGAAGTACTCGGCCGGCTTGAAGCCGAAATTATTTGCAATGAGATTCGATGGAAAGGTTTCGATGCGGTTGTTCAGGTTCAATACCGCATCATTATACGCCTGGCGCGAGAACGCGATCTGATTCTCGGTCGTGGTTAACTGCTCCTGCAGCTGCATCACGTTTTGATCCGACTTGAGCTGCGGATAGTTCTCCATCACCGCCAGCAAGCGGCCCAGTCCCGCCGTCAACTGATTTTCCGCTGCCACTCGAGATGTCTGGTCGGGCGCCGAAATCGCTTTACCCCGAGCCTCGACCACTTGCGTCAGCGTATCGCGCTCGAATTGCATGTAGCCCTTGACCGCTTCGACGAGATTCGGAATCAGGTCGTGGCGCCGCTTCAGCTGGACGTCGATTTGCCGCCATGAATTATCAACCTCGTTGCGCACTCGCACGAGGGAGTTGTAAACGCTGACGAGGTACACCGCGATTACGATGATGACGACTAGAGCGATCATGGAATTAGTTTACCGCCTGGTCACTCATTTGTATGCAGTCAGGTATGCAGTCAATTTAAGCAGTCGCCGTATGCGGATCTCGAAGTGTAGTTTCCTTCTAATACTGGAGCAGCGTGACCCAATTCAAAAATATACTTGGGGCGAGCTAGCGAGGACCGCAGAATTCATTCCACGGCCCTCGGCACTACCTATTAGTTGATTTGGATTTTGACCGGCTTGCTCTCTGGACGCTTGTCGATCGTCACGTCAAGTACACCGTCCTTGTACGCCGCACGAACGCTGTCATGGCTCGCATCCTTCGGCAGTTCAAATACTCGACGCAGCTTCCCGTAGCCGCGCTCTGAGAAATGCACCGTCGCTTCTTTCGACCACTCTGGCCGCTTGCGATCGGCCTCGACAATCAGCCGCCCCTCTTCGATGTGCACGTTGATCGATTCGCTGGTCATCCCCGGCATTTCGAAATAAAAGTGGTAGCCATATTTATCTTCGATGACGTCGGCCGCAGGCACCAGATGACGGCTCGCGCGATCGATTTCGCGAAACATTCCGTTCATCCGGTCGAATAGCCAACCGCCGTTAGTCAATCCGTTTTCATATCTCAGTTCCATGCGAATCCTCCTGCCGGCTCGCGCCGTATATATATTACTGCTGATGGCCGCGTTGTTCTGCCTTGTTCCCTGTCTCGCGGCCTCTGCATGAAACGTAAGTACGAATTTGACCGCGTCAAGCGGGTCGTGATCTTCAGACGGTAAGAATGGCGGGCCGATTAGCTAGTGGCAGTCAGAAGGCGGTAATCGAGCTGCGCCTTTCAGCCGACCGATTCGGCGTCCTTATTTACGCGCTCGATCTCGGCGGCGAATTGGCGCGCCATGGCGAGATCGCCCATCTCGGTCGCCAGTACCTCGCCCTCCTTCAGCACATCGACCGCGCGCGCTAAGTTGCCCTTGGAAAGAAGGTTGCCGGCCTTGCGAAAAATCTTGGAATAGCGCTGACCTTTTTCGGCGGGAGTCATGCAATCCGAAACCACTGATTCGATCCTAAACGGCGCCTTGACCCTCGTCCAGCCACGCAAGGGTTATCGTTTTTCGATCGACTCCATCCTGCTGGGTCGTTTTGTGCGGGTGCGCAGGCGCGATCGAGTACTCGAGCTTGGCGCCGGATGCGGCGCTATTTCCGTGATGATCGCTGCGCTCTGGCTTCCGTGCGAAGTCGTTGCCGTCGAAATCCAGCCCGATCTGGCCGCGCTTGCGCAGCGCAACGCCGCCATCAATCAGATCGATTCGATACGCGTGATAAACGCGGATTTGCGCGCGCGACATCTCGAGGGGCTCTCACCTGCATCGTTCGACGTAGTCGTCGCCAATCCACCGTACCGGGCGCTGCGCAGCGGCCGCCGAAGTGCGAATCCGGGGCGGCGCATCGCGCGAGAAGAGACTGCCGCGACGCTCGCAGATTTCGTGGCGGCGGTGAAACGCTTCGCCGTCAACGGCGCCAAGGCCGCCTTCGTCTTCGACGCCTCGCGCAGTGCTGAACTGCTGCGCTGCCTCGCCGCACATTCGCTCGAACCCAAGCGTATCCGCTTCGTGCACCCGCGCTCCGATGCTCCCGCGACCGCAATTCTGGTCGAGGCGCGCAAGGGCGGCGGCATCGAGGTGGCGGTCGAACCGCCGCTGATTCTCTACGACCGGCCCGGCATCTATAGCGACGAAGCGCGCGAATTAATGGAGAATACTGCGCACAATATTGGAGGATGAAATGTCGCCATCGCCCCGTAACGTCGGTGTCTTGCTCTTCGAAGGATTTGAATTGCTCGATGTGTTCGGCCCTTGCGAGGCCTATGGCATTCGCGATCTCGGTGGCGCGTTTCGCATCGCGATGGTCGCGGCGAAGGCCGGCCCGGTCGCCAGCGCACAAGGGCCTCAATCTGTGGCTGAATTCGGCCTCGAGGATTGCCCACCGCTCGACGTGATTCTCGTTCCCGGCGGCATCGGCACGCGACGCGAGGTCGATAACGACGCGCTCATTTCATGGTTGCGCGAACGCGCCGAAACGGCCGAATTGGTGACCTCGGTGTGCACCGGCGCCGGCCTGCTCGCGCGCGCCGGATTGCTCGACGGCCGCCGCGCGACGACCAACAAACGCTCGTTCGCATGGGTCGAGAGCCAGGGGCCGCACGTCAAATGGGTCAAGCAGGCGCGGTGGGTCGAAGACGGCAAGTTCGCGACCTCAGCGGGCGTTTCGGCAGGAATCGATATGGCGCTCGCGATTATTGCGCGATTGGTCGATGCGGAGAGCGCCGAGCAGGCGGCGATTTCGATGGAGTACGAATGGCATCGCGACCCCGCGTGGGATCCTTTCGCGAGAATCCACGGCTTGGTCTAGCCCAGGAATTCGATCGCCATGCGCGACGTCAGCTCCGGCTCCTCCATCGGGATAAAGTGCGTGGTTCCTGGTACCATCACGACGCGTCGATGCTCGGCCGCAAGACGCGGCGCGAGCGGCCGGCCGGGCGTATCCGATTGCTCTCCGAAAAGCACCAGCATCGGCACCTCGCTTCGCATGATGTACGCGAGACCGTCGAACGTGCGCGAGGTCGCGTAGATCTCCGCCTCGACCTCCGGATGGCATTTGAGGGCGCGCTTGCCGTCCGCCTCGAGATACGTTCCCCGCTCGCAATAATCGCGCAGTATCTCGCGACGCCAGGTGTTGTACGGCGGCTTATGCTCGAAGTTCGCGAACATCGCCGCGACGCTGTCGAACGTTCGTTTGCGCTTGAGCGTCCGCTCGCGCATCTCGCTCGGCCGCTGCATCGTCGGATCGCTCATGTCGAATATTACCGGCTCGATCAGCATCGCGCGCGAAACCAGTTCGGGCCGTCCGCTGGCCAACGCGCCGAAGGCCGTCGCACCCGCCGAATGACCGATGCCGCGCACCTTTTTGAACCCCATCGCAAGGATGAATCCTTCGAGGTCGCTCGCGGTTATGTCCCATCCGTAAAGGTCATTGCGCGGACGTTCGCTATCACCGTGGCCCCGCTGGTCGTAGCTGTAGACGTGCCCAATCGCGGTCAGCGCCTGGGCGATCGGCCGGTAGATCGCGGCGAGAAATCCAGTCGCATGTAACAGCACGATCGGTGTTCCGGCGCCGCCCCAATCGAGATAATGCAACCTGATTCCGTTGACGATTACGTCGCCGCTTCTGGGTTCACCCGAGGCTGGATTGTTCGACATGGCGCATCGAATCTTAGGCGAGTGGCATGGTCGAGAAAACCATCGGCTGTCGAGTAAATGCGCGAGCACTTTCCCGCGACGCATTCTTTCGCTACGACTACATTTGCATTTCGCGGCGCGCAACGCGCCGGGGAGTTTGTGCAGATGTTGACCATCGGTCTAACTGGCGGAATCGGTTCAGGCAAAACCACCGTCACCAGAATACTCACCGAACTCGGCGCGCCGATTATCGATGCCGACAAGGTCGGTCACGCGATTTATGCTCCCGGCGGTCCCGCCTATGCCGATATGATCGCGGTCTTCGGTAACGGCATACTCGCCGACGATCGCACCATCGATAGGAGCAAGTTGGGACCGATTGTCTTCACCGATCCCGCCGCGCTGAAGCGGCTCAATTCGATCGTTCATCCCAAGATGTATACCCGCTTGCGCGAATTGATCGATGCGATGCGTGCCACCGGCGAGGCGCGCCCGATCGTCGTTGAAGCCGCGATTCTGATCGAAGCCAACTGGCTGCCGCTCTTCAACGAGATTTGGCTCATAGTCGCGTCGAAGGAACGCGTGATCGATCGCGTCCAGCGCGACCGCGGACTGGCCCGCGCGCAAGTCGAGGCGCGTATCAAGACGCAACTCTCCGACGATGAGCGGCGCAAACATGCGTCGATCGTGATCAGCAATGACAGCACCATCGACGACCTTCGGGCGAAGCTCGCCGAAACCTGGCGCGCGGCGCTCGAACGCAATCGGAACGAAGAGGCGACACGATGAAAATACTCGTGATGGGCGCGGGCGCGGTCGGCGCGTTTTACGGCGCCAAACTACAACAGGCCGGCGAAGATGTCGTCTTGTGCGTGCGCGGCGAAAATCTGCGCGCGATGCGCGAGCGCGGCCTCGAGGTCAAAAGCTACAAGGGCGATTTCAAGCTCGCGGTCAAGGCAACCGATCGTCCGGCGGATTTCGCGCCGTACGATCTCATTCTCTTCGCGGTCAAATCCTACGACACCGAACCCTCCGCCCGGCAACTCGCCGATTGTCTCGCGCCCGACGGCATCATCATGACGATTCAAAACGGCGTCGAGAACGAAGAAATTCTCTGCCGCTATTTCCCGCGCACCGTCGTGATGGGCGGTAATTCGCGCGTCGGCGCTGACCTTATCGCTCCGGGCGTCGTGCAGCACACCGCACTAGGAATTCTCGAATTCGGCGAACTCGACGGCACCGAATCGCCACGCGCTCTCGGCCTTGCAGAGCTATTCAAGAAAGCCGGCATCTTCGGCGAACTCACCACCGACCTGAAAACGCTTCGCTGGTACAAGCTGATGGGCAATAACGGCACCAATACGGTCTGCGCGCTGTCACGCTCCGCGCTCGGACCCGCCTTCAAGGATCCCGATGGATTCGCGCTGGTGCGCACGCTGATGGAGGAGACCGTCAAAGTCGGCTGTGCCGAGGGGGCGAAGATGGACGTCGCGAGAATCGAACCCTACCTGCAGGCCGTACTGAAAAATCTCAACGTCGATGCGATCAAGCCGTCCACCCTGCAGGATCTGGAAAAAGGAAAGCGGCTCGAGTACGACGCCATCAGCGGGGCGGTGGTGCGCGCCGCACAACGCCACGGGATCAAAGTGCCGGCGACCGAGACCGTTAACACGCTACTCAAGCTGCTGGACGGATCCCGCGCCGCAGCCGCAAAATGATCGTCTCGCTACGGGAAACAAAGGTAAAGGAACGAGGAACTATAGTTTTTTCCGAAACCTCATTGAGGTTTCAGACTTCCCTTTAGTTTGAGACAGCCGCTAATGGCTCGTGATTGATCCCCGCTGAGCAGGATCTCTCGCATATGCTGTCGTTCGCGGCTCAACGTTCCCGCATAACTTAGCGGCCTACCCGAGCATCTTGAACGTGGAACAATGAAACTACCATCGCTCGCTTTCAAAAGTTTAGGCGCAACTTAGCTGGTATCCGAGCAACGCGAACGTGGAACAGTGAAACTAACGCTTTTCGAATTGCTGCTTGCCGAATAGCACGTCCCACGATTTCTGATCCGGCGCGACAGTCCGTTGCTTTTCGAGTTGTTCCTTCATCACCGCGCATCCGCGCTGCACCGCCGGCCGCGCCTCGATCGCGTCGTACCACTTTTTCAGATTTGGAAAATCTTCGAGCTTTTGCCCCTGCCAGTTATGCGGGCGAATCCACGGATACGCCGCCATATCGGCAATCGAATACTCTCCCGCGAGGTACGGCGCCTCGCCGATGCGCTTGTCGATCACGCCATAGATCCGCTTGGCCTCGTTGGTATAGCGATCGATCGCGTATTGCAGTTTCTCAGGTGCGTAGCGGCGAAAATGATGGGCCTGCCCGAGCATTGGTCCCACGCTCGCCATCTGGAACATCAGCCATTGCATCACGTCGTAGCGCCGCCGCATGTCCTGCGGCATGAATTTCCAGCCGGACTTCTCCGCGAGATACATCAGGATCGCGCCCGATTCGAAAATCGCAATCGGCTTGCCGCCCGGCCCGTCGTGATCGACCATCGCTGGAATCCGATTGTTCGGACTAATCTTGAGAAATTCCGGCTGGAACTGTTCGCCCTTGCCGATATTCACCGGGATGACATTATATTTCCAGCCTAGCTCTTCCAGCAGAATCGTAACCTTATAACCATTTGGCGTGACCCAGAAGTAAACATCGATCATTTCCGACTCCTGAACCCTGGGCATCCGCGAGTGGCTATTCGATTGACTATTTGCAATCTGTCCAACCGCGCACTCCCGTGATTCTTCCCTGATACGTTTTTCGACTATGCGGCGCGGCTTGCCTTCTCGCCCTTGTCGTTCGCCATCTCCGCGCGATTTTCCGCCGCGTGTTTCGCCGCCGCCATCAATTCAATAAAAACCTCGGCAGCTAGCGCTTGCATCAGATCGACGTCCGGCATCAGGTTCGGCTCCGCCATCATGCCGAATATCAACATCTGATTGTAACTGACTATCGCGACGTTGTAGCCGAGGTTCGCGCCGAGCGGCACGAGGCCGACCATCACGGTCATCTTGCGCCCCGCCAGGTAGAGCGGCACCTGCGCTCCCGGAACGTTGGTCGCGATAAAATTGATGCCCGGCGGGGGCAGCGTCAAGATTTGCGAAACTTTCGGCGCCAGGCCGCCCAGACGAGACGCCAGGTCGATCGTATTCGTCCCGATCACCGATCCTAATCCCATGATAGTCGGTGAAATCAAGTCGCTCCCCGACAGCATAAGTTCGAGCGCCTGCGCTTCGTTGTCCTCCTTAATGCGCGCAGTCTCACGAATCACCGCCTGCATCCGCGCGCCCACTTCCATCGGCCCGCTGGGCAACTCCGGAAACATCATCGAAACCCGGTTGCCGAGCGCGCCGCTCTGGGCCCCGCGCCGCACGTTCACCGGACATCCGATTCGTAACGGCGAGTGGTTCGTCCGCACTTCAAGATGTTTCAGATACCGTGCCGCGGCCTCGCTCAGAATCGCCAGCACCACGTCGTTGACGGTGCCGCCCAGCGCGTTGCGGATCGATCGCAAATCGCCAAACGAGACTGGCAGCCACGCGAGCGCGCGCGCCGGCGTCACCAACGCCGCGTTCCACGGTGCGGCGACAATCTGCCGGCCCATCATGCGCGCCATCTTGCCTGCGAATCCCACCATGGCCGCCGCCTGCTTCGCCGCCGCGCGCGGCGCTTCGATCAATTCCGCCACCTTGCGCGCGTCACTGAGCCGATTCTGCACCAGGTCAACCAACGCGTTGCTGAAGCTGCGAAACGGACTCGGCAGCGGCGATGGCTCCCAGGCCTTTTCAGGCGGTTCCGGCGGCGGTGCTTCCGCGCGCAAATCCAGCGCCACCGTCAACAATTCCATCCCCGAAACCCCATCAACAAGGCAGTGATGAATCTTCCACACTACTGCAGACCGCCCACCCTCGAGGCCCTGAAACAGATGTATCTCCCACAACGGCTTCTTCCGATCGAGCATCGGCTCGAACGCCGCCATGGCCAAGCGCACGAAGGCCTTGTCGTTGGTGCCAGCGGGCAGACTGTGGCATTTCACATGGTTGTGCAGATCGAACTTCGGATCGTCTTCCAGCGTCGCGTGCGCAAGGTTGAACGGGACGAACGTCAGCTTCTGGCGATAGCGCTGGAGCAGATGCATCCGCTGCGCCATATGATCGACCAGCTCATCGTAATCGATGGGCCCGTCGAAGATCTGGAGCGAACCAATGTGCAACGGCCCCGAATGCGATTCGCCATAGATGAACGACGCGTCCTGGCTAGTCATCCGATGAGACAGCTTGGCAGGCGGTTTTTCCGTCGTCGCCACTTTGCTCTCGCCTCCTTTGAGATTGCGTCCCGCGCGCACGAACTCGCGCTATTAGTGTTGATAAATCGCGCTCCGCGAACCCGTTAGAATGCGCTATTCGTGCCCACCAAATCGCGCCCTGAACGCCAAGGATGCGCCCGCTGCGCGCACCCGGTCAATCGCGGGCACCCACGGCAGTCGGCGTCACGCCGTCCGCTGGGCGTCTCTACAACTTTATCGCGACTTGCTATATGCTCGCGACCGGCTCGGCGCACTCGGCCGATCAATCTTAAGGCGTGGCGTTCTCGCCACCCGGAGTCATCCATGGCCAAGGCGAACAGAGCGAACGGCTCGCGCGGCTTCCCCAAGGAAATCAAGCTGCCCAATGGCGCCGCTATCTCGCTGCGCCTGATGACGCATGACGACAAGGACAAGATTCTCGTCTTCGCTCGCGCACTGCCGGAAGATGACTTGCTCTTTCTGCGCACCGATATCACCGAGCCCGCCAGTGTCGACGAATGGATTCGTAACGTCGATCGCGGCGATACCGCGACCGTCGTCGCCGAGGTCGACGGCCAGTTCGTCGGCTACGCGAGCGTCCACTCCGATCAGGCGCGATGGACACGGCGCGTCGGCGAAATCCGCGTCCAGGTCGGCGCGAAATTCCGCGGCGTCGGTCTCGGCCGTCATCTCGCTTCCGAGATTTTTCGCATCGGCCAGCTGCGCGGACTCAAGAAGATGGCCGCGATGATGACGCCGGATCAGGCCGGTGCGCGCGCCGCCTTCGAAAAGCTCGGCTTTCAGGTCGAGGCCCTGCTGCAGGATTGGGTCGTCGATCGCGACGGCCGCCCGCGCGACCTGCTCATCATGAGCCACGACCTCGAAGGGCTGAGCGACCAGGTCTCCGCCTGACGATCACGCGGATCCCGCCGCTGTTAGCCACGGTCAAGGTCGTCTGGCCGGCTCCCGAGTCGAGCCGCCGAGGCCACGAGGCGTCAAAAGAACCGTCAAGCGAGGCGTGAATAAAATTCCCTCTCAACGCCACACTCGCAACGCTGCGCCGAAACGTTCGTCGGTGAAGCGTACGCCCGAGCGCTCCGCGACAGGCGCCAAGCCGCCATCCTCGCGCTTCACCCCCGGCGCCTGGTTCCGCGATCGCACCGTGATGATCACCGGGGCGTCGAGCGGCATCGGCCGTGACCTCGCGACGACTTTCTCACGTATGGGCGCGAAGGTCGTCCTCGTCGCCCGCCGCCAGGCCGTCCTCGACGACCTTGCCCGCGACCTCACCGAGGCCGGCGGCGACGTTCTCGCCCTCGCCGCCGACGTCATCCGCCGCACCGACGTCCGCGATGCCGTCGCTCGCGCCCTCGCCCACTTCGGCCGCATCGACATCCTCGTTAACTCCGCCGGCATTGCCATTCCCGACCGTGTCGAGACGATGCCGCCCGAGGACCTCGAGCGCATGCTCTCCGTCAATCTAATGGGCACGCTCCACACGATGCAGGCGGTCTTGCCCTCGATGCGCGCGGCCGGCGCCGGCAGTATCGTCAACATCGCTTCGCTCGCCGGCCGCCGCGGGATGCCCCCGCTGGGCGCGTACTGCGCCACCAAGTTCGCCGTCGTCGGCCTCACCGAAGCTTTGCGCGTCGAACTTTACGGCTCCGGCATCCGTCTCTCACTCGTGATGCCTGGGGTTATCGACACTCCGATGGTTCGCGAGGGAACAGGACCCTCCGCTCAGGACGCCAGTGCCGGCACGTCGTCATGGAAGCTCATTCCCGACGCGCTTCCCGCGATGCCCGTGCAATGGGTGACGTGGGCGGTCATTGCCGCCGTTACGCTCGGCCTCGCCGAAGTTGACGTTCCGCCCGGCGCAGTCGTGATGGAAAAAATCGCCGCCCTGTTCCCCGGCCTCACCGACGCCGTTCTCGCCTTCGGCACCCGCCTCTTCGATTGGGTAACCCGCCACTAGACACTCGGATCAGATGGGGATTGGCAGCACAACAGTCATCGATTGATCACTGAACGCTGCAACCGAACGGCCGACGAAAATACTGGGCTTTCGCCCCGTTCGGTTACATTGAGCACAAACCCGGTCGAAGCAAAAGCCAACGGCCGGTACCATTGCGAGCAGTCTGCTACGGTTATTCCATGACCACTGAACGAGCAGCCGGGATTCGCCGATTGCGCGGCTTGAAGAATATCTCCTGGCTCTCGGCGCGCCAACTCAACCGACTGGCCGGCGCGCTCACCATCACCACGGTCGAGAAACGGGAAATCATTATCGACGAAAAACATTCTCCCGAACTAGCCTACGTCCTGCTGACGGGTGTCGCGCGCATCACCTGCCGCAATCGCCGCGGTGAACGCGTCCTCGTGATCGTGGTGGCGCCGGGGATGATCCCTGGTTTTCCGCCGCCGGTGCTCGGCATCAGTTATAGCTTTCGTTGCGAGGCCGTCACCGAGTGTCAGATCGGAACGATCGGATTGAAGACCTTCGTTGAAATCTCGCTGGGAATCGCCTCCGATGATTTCAAGCGGATGGCATTGAGCTATTTGGGCCGCTGGGATCTGGTGCAATTGCGTTGCGCTAACTTTATGAGTTGCACCCTCGAAGAGCGGATTGCGCTGATACTGCTCGAGTTGAGCGAAAATTTCGGCATCAAGGAAAAGCTTGGCACCCGTCTTACAATAACTACGCGGCACAAGGATCTGGCGGATCTGGTGAGCGCGTCGCGCCCGCGCGTAACCGAATTTCTGCTCCAGTTTGAACGCGATGGGATGATTGCCCGCGACCAACACCGCCTGATTATTCGACGCGAAAAGCTGGAGAATTTCCTCGAGCAGAAACATCCGGGCGTCTCTCGCACCCACCCCTCCCGGAAATCAATCCTCGTCTGATCGGAAAGTCGCTAATTTCTGCACCTCACGGTGCCTTTCAATACGGTGCCTTTCAATCCCATAAGACAGGTTTGAATACCCGAGACGAACGAACTTCATTAGAAGCGATGCAACTTTGACTTGGTGCCGCCGCTCCCCGCTTACTCGTAATATTCGAGACTATAGAGAGGTTCCTCATGTAACATTTCATTTCGCTTATCCGGGCGGAAGGAGTAGAGTCAGGTTTCCTTCCGTCCGGTGCAAAATATGAATTACCTAAAATCGTTACGCGAGACCGATTTCGACAAGCTCGCGCGTCTGAAAATCTTCTCGTGGCTCTCCCCTCCGGAAGTGAAGGCCTTGGGCAGTTCCCTCAAGATGCAGAACTTCCAACGCAACGAAGTAATTTTCCGCGAATCCGCGGTGATGACCGACGCTCACGTGCTCGTCTCCGGCATCGCACGCGTCACTTGCCTCAACGGCCGCAGCGATCGCGTGACGGTTGCCCTAATCGCGCCCGGAGCGATTCCCGGTTTCCCGATATTGCCGGTCAACCGCTTCGATTTCCGCTGCGAAGCTTACAGTAGTTGCCGGGTCGGAACGATCGATTGGAATGGCTTCGAGAGTGTAACGGCGAACGGCCGCGAGGTGGCGTTCAAGAAATTTCACCAGAACGATCTCAAGCACTGGTATCGCCTGTTTTTGCGCAGCTCCGGTTTGCTCAACCTCGACCTCCACGATCGCGTTGCGATCACGATGCTCGATCTATGCGATGACTTCGGCATCGAGGATGCGCGCGGCACTCTGCTGAAGACCAACTTCAGTCACAAGGATATCGCGAGCATTGTGGGCGCGTCGCGACCACGGGTCACCGAACATCTGGGTAAGATGGAACGGGATCACTACCTGGTTCGGCAAGGGCGTCAGTTTATCGTCTGCGCCGCCAAGCTCAGTGAGTCGTTGTCCGCACAACAAGCGGCCTGAACTGACCGCTGCGATCAGCACGGGCTAGTGTTCGATCGCGCGCACCTGGTGTTTAGGCGTAAAACCTCGCTGCGGACAAGAAAACTTACTTCATCAAAGTAAAACGGAATCAAGTCAGCATAGTCGCCGGGACTGGCGAAGGGCTGTCGTCGATAAGTGAGCGTTACACGCGCGCCAACAGTCGGCATGGAAATCATCGCATGGACGGATGTGCCTCGCAGACTGGTGAAATCTCGGAGGACAGGGTCGTCAAGTCGAGAAGATGCGCGCAGCTCGTCTCCGGCGGCGTGAGTGGCGAGGACGCTCGCGTGCTGGATTTTCAGTGACGGAGCCATTGCGTACAACCGGGGATCTTCGTGCCATCCGTTGCCGGAGCTCGCCCTGCGATTGCAGTTTGCGCCACTGACGCAGACCGGATCGTAGATACTCGGGTTCGATGCCTAAAGTCTCGCAGACCATGGTGAACGAGAACAACGCGTGCCCGCCTTCGTGGCAGAGCCAGTATTCGGCTTCCCGAAACATCCGGCGTCGTGCGCCGCTGCGAACACCGGCGTACTTTTGCAGGCAGCGCAGCGCATCCTCGAGAATCGCAAGCATGAGCCGTTTGATGGGGCGCATCGTGCTGTCGTCACGCCTTTCATCATAATATTGGTCAGGGGTCACAATAGATGGCGCGAAAAGCGAACTGACTTCTGAGCTCTCCCAGTCCATTTACCTGAACCTCCCCACAGGTCAGCGTCCGAATCACACAAGATTCACGCTGGTTCCTGCGCCTGCCATCGACCACATCAGCGGCATTCCGCGGTTTCAAAAAATCCCAGCGACCAGACGCCGGGTCGTTTCTTCCAGCCGCGGGAACTTACGCGACTTTATGTAACACGAACCTGATGGGCGTTTCTCCAACTCAACCCGATCGAAATGGATTTGTTGTTATCAAAAGAACCAAAATGGGCTCATGTGGCGGGACAAGCAATGCGCGACGTGCCCATTTCCTGGCCCCGGTCGCGCGATACTCCTGAAAGTAGAGACATCCGACTTGCAACTCTAGCAATAAGTAGTAGACCGAGGAGGATTCTTCGCTGGATCGCCAGACCGAGGGCATCCGCGCCTGCCAGCTCGCTTCACTCGCTTCAAGCGTGTGTTTAGAATCCGTCCATGACCACTAAGCCTCCATCGAGCGACGTCGCTTTCACCCCGGCTGTCAAAGCGGTTCAGGAGCGGCGCGGATCGCGCAAGGCCTATCGGCATGTCGAGGAAAGCGGCGGTTGGCGAACGACCGTCACTCCCGAACTTGCCGCATTTATTGCGGACCGCGAGAGCGCGTTTCTAGCGACTGCGAGTGCAGCCGGACAGCCGTATGTGCAACATCGCGGCGGCCCGCGCGGATTCATCCGGGTGATCGGCGACAAGACGCTGGGTTTCGCGGATTACACCGGCAATCGGCAATACATAACGACTGGCAATTTGGCTGAGAACGATCGAGCATTTCTCTTCCTGATCGACTATGCGGAACGCCGCCGTGTGAAGCTTTGGGGACGGGCGCGAGTGGTCGAGGACGATGCTGAATTGATGGCGCGGCTGATGCCAAAAGGTTACGACGCACATCCGCTGCAGGCCATCTTGTTCACGCTTGAGGCGTGGGACATCAACTGCCCGCAGCATATTCCGCAAAAGTTCGACGCGGCCGACGTGCAGGCGACGATCGCGAAACTCAATGACCGTATAAAGGAACTCGAAACCGAAAACGCGCGCTTGCGAGCCGCGGCCAAAGGTCCGGCGAGTAGCGAAGTAAGCTAAACATTCGTGAACGAATGATGCGGTCGGACCCGCGCGCGCCCTATGCGGTCGCCGGCGGCTCGACTTCGACTTCGAAGCCGGCGCCCTCGATCAATTCGCGCGTCGCTCCAATACCCCACCCCGCCGTCGTCAGATAGCCGTTGACGAAAATCGAATTGACCGCATTGAAGAGATCCGCCTGACGCTCGCCCAGGTTCAATTCGCGCCCGCCGGCGGCCCGCACCTCGCTGCGTGGATTGAGCAGACGAAACAGGCACGCCGCTTTGAGACAACGCTCGGGCGTCAGTCGCGCGGCGTGCTTCCAGAGGCGTTCCGGCAATCGGATGGAGGAAATTGAGCGGCACGGATTCGGCGCGCAGCCGCCGCGTCGTGTAAGCGAGATCCAGGATATCATCGTCGGTTTCGCCCATCCCGATGATTCCGCCCGAACAGACCGAAAGCCCCGCCGCGCGAACGTTTTCGATCGTGCGAACGCGATCGTCCCACGTATGCGTCGTGCAGATTTCGGGATAAAAACGGCGGCTCGTATTCAGATTGTGATTGATCCAGCCGGCGCCTGCGTCTTTAAGGCGACGCGCTTGATCCTCGCTCATCAGGCCAAGCGAAAGACACAGCTCCAGCGTCGGATACACGGCGCGAATTCGCTCGCAGACCTGCGCCAGATGTTCGATCTCGCGCGCGCCAGGTCCGCGCATGCTGCAGACCATGCAATAGCGCCGCGCGCCGCTGGCCACCGCCACTCCGCGCACCTTCGCAGAGCGACTCGACACTCTGCAGCTTGTAAACGGGAATGTCTGCGCGCGAGATTTTCGATTGCGAGCAATAGCCACAATCCTCCGCGCAAATGCCGCTTTGCGCATTACGCAGGATGCAGACCTTGACGCGCCGTCCAAATGAGGCCTCGCGGACTTTCAAGAGTCGCCTCGAGCAAATCGCTCAATCGATCGTCGGGACAATTGAGTATTGCAAGAGCTTCGCCGCGTTCCAGTTCGCCGTCAGCCAGAACGCGCTCGACTATGCTCGCTCAGATCCAATTCTTCAAACTTCATTGCTTCCTGTTTCTAAGTGCTGCCGCCTGCAATCGCGTATGTAATTCGCTCGCGATACGCCGGCAGCGAATTGACTAGCCCGTCAGTCACCGCCCAGGTTGAACTCGCGGTAACTGCAATCTTTACCGTCTTGCGGTTTCGATTTGTGCTTCGACGAACGCGAGATTGCGGGTACGACGCATCACGCGAGCACTGCCGGTCAACGGCGCCGGCGTCAGCGCGCGGAGAAAATTAATTTTGAACTCGGCCGTCATTGCCCATTCGCCATCTTCCAGCACCGACGCGATCGCCGTCGAAGCAAGCTCGTCGATGAAGACCGCGAGTAACCGCCCTGCAACGTGCCAAAGGGATTCAAGGCGGCTCGGGCGGTTGCGCGTTCCAGCTCCATCGCGAAGTGCCCGCGCCGAATTCCACCGGCGTCATGCCGAGCGTCGAGATTCGGCGAAGTATATTCGCCGACGCGATTCTCCTTGATTAGCAAGTTGCGCTCGGTCAGCGGACCGCGATTACTCACTTCAGCCAATCGCGTTACTCACATCCAAGAACTGATTCATCACTAAAATTACGCACCAACTAAGATTTCGCGCAGTGCGAAGTATTGCCGTCGAGCGACGAGTCTCATACGCAGTCGAGCAAGTCCCATACTGCTGTTAGGCGCGAGTCCGCGCAGCCTCGATGGCGACCGCTCGATCGTCCGCGTCCGACTGATGCCGCTCGATCAGTTTCGCGACCGCCTGGGCATGATACGGATCGGCATCGCGATGAGTGATAAAGAACTCGCACGCCCGCATCGCTCTTCGATCCCATAGAAGCGGCGCAGACCGTCGATTTTCGCGGTGGCGACTTCGGCAACCTGCGATTCGTAAACATAGAGGGCGGCGAGTCCCGCGGCCGGCGGCAGAGTCGCGGCTCAGGTGCGTGAACGTATCGATCAGCGCGTTCGTCGCGGGCAGCGGCGACGCGGCGAGAACTTCCTCGCGCGTGAGGCCGAGGGCCGTCGGCAAAGCGCAGCCAAAGTTCCGGATGGTTGTCGGGACCACGCTCCTCGTCGATCAGATTTTCGAGCAGTAGCTGGCGCGTTTCCAGATCCTCGCAGCGCGAATGTAGTCCGCTGAGGTAACGCGGGAAGGCAGCGACGTGCTGGTAGTACTGTATCGCGTAGTTGCGCAGTCGATCGGCGGTTAGGGTTCCCGCTGTCCACGCCTGATAAAACGGATGCTTGCAGCAGGCTCATTTCCGCGGCGAGCAGATTCAACGATGCGATCGTTTCGTTTGGCATGGGCATCAAGTACGCCTTTGATGATTATTTGCCGTTGGCGACGAGCTCGCCAAGCGGCTTCGCAATTGTGCGGATTCGCGACGTCGTCATTCAACCCGCTTGCGCACGGACTATCTTTGCCAACCATGTCTACAGGATTGACGCGGTTCGTCCATGTTTCGTAAATTTGCCATGCCATTCGATACCCTGATTTCAAGCATGGTTAAGCGAATTTGCGATCATGAAGCGCCAACACGATACGATTACATTCAAGTTGTTCTTTGCGACAGAAATGCGAGCATGTAGCGAAAAGGTTACTCATAGTTCGGCTGCGCATCTGTTAAAGTACGAACTTGGGCAGATTCGAAATCCCTTGCGCTGGTAATCTACGCTTGCTATTGAGGTTGGACTGCGGTGATCTCGGGTCTCAGCGTTAGCAATGGAGACGGCATGAGCAACGGCAATGGCGGAACGAGCCTCAATTTCCTGGACTTGCTTCAGGAATTTCGCGTTGTGCGAGAGGTCGCGCAATTTGCCGGGCGCGCATGGACGTGGCCGATCGCACAGAGGGCCGACCGGCCGCGATCGATCCTCTTAATCCCAGGCTTTATGGCCGGCGACGCTACGCTCTATCCATTCGCCAACTGGCTGCGCGCACGCGGCCATCAGGTTTACTTCTCCGGCATTCTCGCCAACGCCGATTGTCCGCGACGCGCGGTTGACCGGGTCGGGCGAATTCTGACCGAGCTCAGCGCCAAGACCAAGGGCAAGCTGGTAATTATCGGTCACAGCCTGGGTGGAATTTATGCGCGGGAACTGGCGCGTCGATTTCCGCTGCTGGTCGATCAGGTGATTCTGATGGGATCGCCGATTCACGAGCCTCACCAGCATTCGAATCCGTTCGTGAAAATGCTGGCGTCCGTGACCCAGCGGATTACCGGCCGGAATTGCGAATGCCCCGGCTTCCTTCCGGACGTGTGCGGCGTCAATCAGAAGGGGCCGCCGCCGGGCGTCCGCGAAACCCTGATTTACTCGAAGAGCGACGGCGTCGTCGATTGGGAAAGCTGCATCGAGACCGGACCACGGGTGCAAGCGATCGAAGTCAAATCGACACACATCGGTATCCCGTACAATCTCGATACCTTACGCATCATCCGCGAGCACATTGAAAAGCCCGACGCCACTTCGTTGCGTCAAGAGCAGGCCCGGATGCAATCGGGCTGAGCGCTCGCATCGCCCGGGAAAATTCTCAGTAGAGTCGAAGGCGGCAGCGTGTCGGATGGAACCGTCGACCGCCTGACGGACTTACGCCTTGGCGCTTGGGCGAGCCGACACTTCGGTGTGCCAGCGCGCGAGATTCAGCTGATCCGGCTTGATGGCGATCTTCGAGACGCGCCCGAAATCAATCGCGACTACGGCGGTGATATCGGCGATCGAGAATTGATCGCCCGCGATATAAGGACGCGCGGCAAGTTCCCGATCGAGCCAGTCGAGACCGTCCTCCGCGTTTAGGCGCTGCACTTCTGCATATTCGGCCAATTGGCGAATCCGCCCCTTGAAGAAATCGTGACGCTGGCGAAAGGCGTCCGCGATCGGCTGCAGGATGTTGAACTCCATGCGGCGATTCCACATCTCGACCAACGCGCGCTGTTTTGCGTCGGCGCCGAAGAGCGGAGGCTGTGGGTGGGCTTCCTCGAAGTAGCGGCAAATCGCGACACTCTCCGAGATAAAGGTGCCGTCGTCGAGTTCGAGTACCGGCACCGTGCTCAGCGGATTTTTCTTGCGAAAATCTTCCCCGCGATTCACCGCCTTGACCGATATCAACTTCCTCGTATGGAACCTGAATGCCCTTTTCGGCGAGGAATATTCTAACCCGGCGCGGATTCGGCGCACTATGGCTTTCGTAATCTTCATTACTCACTCCCAGAAAAACAATTACTCACTATGAACGAACATGCGTCTGAACTTGCTATCGCATCCGGCAGTTATTTCGGCGCGGCTGGAATCACCCGCCTCTATCGTCAGCGGCAAGACGAACTTGATTGCCTGTGGCGGCTCGCAGACGTCGTCGCTGCACGCCTGAAAACGCAGTGTCCCCGCGATTTGATATGACCCGGGCTTGATCATTTCGCCCAACGCCAGCAAAAAAGGCGCGGGCATCGGAGGACTCCATTTGATCGCGACTTTGCCATGCGCCTTGAAGCCAGCGCTATAAACCGGCAACGTCTCATCCAGTGCCTTCAGCAAAAGCGGCTGCGGCTTCGGCAATTCAAGCGATTGTTCCGCGATTAGCGGACTCTCCAGCGTCAGATCGACCGCCTGATAGCTTGCCGGAAGCGGTTTTCCGTAGATATGCCATCCCGGCTCCAGGCGCATCTCCAGCGCAAGTCCGAATTCCTGTCCGGTGAAGCAACGGTCGGTCGATAGCGACGACCGTCGCTTTCAGTACACCGGCTTCGATCTCGACTGAGTTTGCGCCGCCGCTATCGAAATTCCGCAGTACTACTTCGGAAGCGACCGGACGATGTTCATAACTGCGCAGGAATACCTTGTCGCGAACGGTGCCGTCGGGCGCAATTAGATACTCGCCCGGCCACGGCATCCCGTACATCATCTTGTGATCTTCCGGTACATTCGTGTTGAGTATTCCAAACGCACGAATGACTTTGCTGCCCACATCGGACAGCAGCGGAAATTCGATCTTGTATGCGTCGCCGAACTTACTGAGTATTTCACGTGAATCGTAGGTAATCGAAGCCGCGTTGATACCGTGCGCGTTCAATTGTCCAAGTGAGTTTTGCAGCTCGACGAGCTGGTTACGGCAGTAGGGTCACCAATCGGCGCTGCGGCTGAAAACCAGCAGCAGGCCGTTCGGACCCGTCAGGTCATGCAGCGAGCGATTGCGGCCGGACTGATCGGGCAGCGTAAAATCCGGTACCTTCGCTCCCATCTCGGGACCCGTACGAATGCCGTCGTTTTGCGCCTCGACGAAATCGATCCACTCACTGCTCTGTATGTCGCCTCCGCCGGCCATCATTTTGCGCACTATGCCGTGCAGAATTTCGTTCTTTCTTGCTGCTTCCATCTGTTAATTTCACCTCCGATTGAACGCGTGGGCGTGTCGCTAAATTGATGGAACGATAATTAAGTTGGAACGATCAGTCAATGAACCGCCAAAGACCGCTAGGCGGCCTTGCGTCACCGGTAGTGATAATACTTGAAAATACGTAAGTTTTGCCACTATGATTGAACGTCTGTTCAAGCTTATCGAGGACTCATGGCTGGAGTAAAACGATTCGACCGGGACGAAGTGCTCGATCGCGCGATGGAACTCTTCTGGCGAAACGGCTATCAGGCAACCACAATCCATGATCTCGTCGGTGCGACCGGCATCAATCGCGGTAGCCTTTACACCACCTTCGGCGACAAGCGCGGACTTTTTCTCGCCGTGCTCGATCATTACACGGAGCGCATCGCGCGGCCGACGATGGCCAAGCTGAACGACCCGAACCCGCGCCGGGCGCTCGAAGGAATGTTCGAATCGATTGTCCGCCGGACGAGCGATCCGAGCTTCCCGCGCGGATGCCTCAATACCAATACCTCGCTCGAGTGTCCCGGGGTCGGCGAAGTAATCGGTCGCAGAATCGCCGCCTTGCTGGGCCAACAGGAATCCGCCATTTACCAGGTATTGCGCCGCGCACAATCCATCGGCGCACTCGATCCGGATCAGGATGCGCGCGCCCTGGCGCGTTTCTTTGTCGGTGTCGCGCACGGCTTGAACGTGGTTAATAAGGCCGTCCCCGATCCCACGATGCTCCAGGACATGGTAAAGGTCGCAATGCGCGTATGGGATGCGAGTGCCAAGCCAGCGAGTATTCGACGGCAACGAATGATTCCAAATTCGCCTACGCAGAATCGGAACTGAGTCGAGCAAAGAAGCCGGGCGGTCCGGCTAAAACTTTTAATCAGGGGTGCGCTAATCCGCATTAAAGTCTATGGCTGTAAAAAACCACATCTGGCTGATTCGACACGGCGAGACTCCGTGGACCCTTTCCGGGCAGCATACGGGAAAAACAGACATTGAATTGACCGCGACCGGCAAGTTGATGGCGAAAGCTATCGGACGCGAATTGGCGGGCCGTCGCTTCGATTTAATTCTAACCAGTCCGCGCTCGCGGGCACGCGAGACTTGCCGGCTTTCCGGCTACGGCGAAACCGCCGCGATCGACGATAATTTGCAGGAGTGGGATTACGGCGCGTACGAGGGGCGGACCAGCGCCGACATTAAGAAAGAGGTGCCGAACTGGTCGCTCTGGCGCGAGGGTGTTCCCGGTGGCGAAACCAGCGAGGAGGTCTCGGCGCGTGTGGACAGCGTGATTCAACGGGCCGCGATTTGCCCCGGCGAGGTAGCCCTCTTCGCGCACGGGCATGTCCTGCGCGTGCTTGCGGCACGCTGGGTCGGACTGCCGCCCCTCGGTGGACGATATTTCTCGCTCGACGCCGGCTCGATCAGCATCCTCGGCCAGGAGCATGATCTGCGCGTAATCTCGCATTGGAGCTTTGTGCCGCGGCTGGAGCCGTAGTAGCAATCCTCGCGCAGTAGGAGGTCGGCTCTATGCTCTGCGGATCGAGTCAAATCCGTCGGTGTCGGCCGGCGTCAACCGCATAATGCGGGAAGTCGGTGAGGAAACCCGGACCGGAAGAATCACCAAACTCAGCCCGCGCAGTTGTAGCCACTTCAACAATTCGAAGGCCGTGTGATTATGCAGAAAGCGGCTGAAGAACCCATCGAGTTCCTCGTTGAAAACCAGTTGTCCGGCAAAGAACACCGAATTCGGGAATTGATAGGCAACTTCGATACACAAGCGCTGCAGCTCCATCACGACATCCGGCCCTAATCCAGTCCTCAATTCCGCGTGAAAGCCCAAGTCCGATGCGAGCCGACAGTACTCGAGCATGTCATCGGTAATCTGTTGTTCGAGCTGACGCACTTCATCCGGCCCTTTCAAAAGCGCCGAGTCCACTTCTCCCACACTGACAAAGACGACGTTGGGAAACTGCCCCTTGAAGAGTCGCGAGATTTTCATCAAGGTCGCCAAACCCAGCCCGTTGAAGCCATTTACCAGCAGCACTGCGGTCGGCGCGTCCGTATCACGTTTGGCTGGTTGCTTGACGGAAGCCGCAAAGATCTCCGGCAGCACGTCGGCCTCCAGTTGTTCGATCGCCCTGGTGACCGCGCGATAATGCCTCCGCACGAAATAACACAGTGCAATCACCCCGCTGGTGATCGCGACCGTGACCCAGCCGCCCTCGTGGAATTTGAGCGTCACCGTCAACATCAGAATCAGGGCGGTGAATACGCAACCAACCCCGTTGACCATCAGCCTGCGAATCCACAACGGCTCCTGTCGCCGCTCGCTCCACCAATGCACGCTCATCCCGAGCTGCGACAGCGTGAATGTCACGAAGACGTTGATGGCGTAAAGGATCACGAGGAGGCCCACGCGCGCGTGCGTCCCGATCAGGACGAGCACCGCGGCCAGTCCCATCGCCAGCACGCCGTCCTGGGTGACGAGGCGTTCGCTCAGGTTGGAGAAGCGCCGCGGGACCCACCGGTCGATCGCCATCGTCGCCAACACCTGCGGCCCGCCCACAAATCCGGTCTGTGCCGCTACAAATAGCAGCGCCCCTTCGGTGAGCAAAGTCACGGTCACGATGGGCGTGCCGAGATGAAACCCACCGATGCTCCAACCATCGGTGAGTCGCTCGAAAGAGCACGGCATTCAGGGTCTTACCGGCTTGCGGTTCCACCGCGGCAAGAAGATACGCGACGAGAATCCCACCTGCGATGAAAGCCAGCGACAGCGCCATGTAAAGCATCGTGCGCTTGCCGGTGACCGTGCGCGGTTCGCGCAAAATTGGCAGGCCATTACTCACTGCCTCGATCCCCGTATAGGTGCCCGCGCCCATGCTGTAGGCCTTGAAGAAGACGACCGCCAGACCCATCACGCCGAGCGCATCGAAGCCTTGGCGCGCTTGTTGAGCGGCGTCGCGCGCGATCAACGGTAGTTCGCCCGCGCGGCTGACGAATGCATATCCCACCAGTAGAGCGTGCAATACGACGAAGGTCAGGAAAATCGGCAATAGCGCGATTACTGATTCCTTTACGCCCCGCAAATTCATCGCGACCATTACGATTACGACGGTTACCGCGAGCCAGAACTTAAAGGGCAGCCATTGCACCGGCAGAAAACTGAATATCGCGTCCGCACCGCTCGCGATCGAAATCGCAATAGTCAGCACGTAATCAACGATTAGCGCGCATCCCGAAACTAGCCCCGGATATTCGCCCAGCAGCTTGGTCGCCACGAGGTAGCCGCCACCGCCGGTCGGAAATTGATCGATTGTCTGTGCGTACGAGGCCGAAATGATGAAGACCGTTAGCGCCATCAACAGCGCGAGAAAAACGGCGAGATACTGATGCGTTCCGAGCGCAAGAAACGCCTCCTCTGGGCCATAACACGATGAACTCAATCCGTCGGAACCGAGACCGACCCATGCGAGAAACGCCACCAGCGACAGGTTCTCGAAAATGTTCGGATCGCGAACGTCGCGTGCCGGCCCGATAATCACGTTGGCGAGAGTGCGCTTATCTTTTACCGATTCAGCCTGTGGCGCCATTGCACTTAATAGTTACTACTCTGCGCGGACTTGCTAATGCCGCATGTTGTGGGCCTCTTGCGATTAGCCATTGCACCCGCACCGGCAATCGCTGGAATATGCGAATTTTCCATCCGTATCAGCCACGCCCCGTTAGCGTTTGCTCAGAAACACGAGGCCTGCGAATGCCGCTATCAACACCACGAAACAGCATGCGACGAACACCGCGTGTCTGCGCCGTTCGAGTCGTGGGTCGACCGGCTTAAGTCGTTTGGCGCGGCCTTCCAGCTTCACCTTCGTTGGATCGCGCAAGTCCTCGAGCATCGCGGCCGCACTCGCGTATCGCAATTGCGGACGGCGCTCGATCGCATGAAGTATGAGTTCCTCCAGATGCGGATCGAGATCGGCCTTGAACACGCTCGGCGGCTGCGGATCGGAATTACCCTTCGCGCGCATCGTGCTGAAGACATCGAGACCCGTGAACGGCACCTTTCCGGTGAGCATCTCATAGAGAATTGTGCCCAGTGCGTAGATGTCGCTGCGCGCATCCCCACGCTCGCCATTCACCTGCTCGGGTGACATGTAATCCGGTGTCCCGAAGCCCGACGCCTTGCCCGCATAGGTGAGCCGTTGAGCCCACTTGTCGAGCGCGATTCCGAAATCCATGATTTTGAGTTCGCCGCTATCGTTGATCAGGATGTTTTCCGGTTTGAGGTCGCGATGGACGACGCCCTGTTCATGGATATAGCTCAGCGCCTCGCAAAGCTGGCGCGCGTACCTGAGCGCGACTTCTTCCGGTAGCGCGCCACTGTCGCGCATCTTCGCCCGCAGCGACGCGCCTTCGAAAAATTCCATCGCGATATAGACGCGACTCTTGCGCCGCGTCGTGAGCACCTTGATCAAGTTGGGATGGTCGAGGCGCTGGCCGATTTTCTCCTCACGCTGAAAGCGGCTATGGAAGATCGCGTCCTTTTCGAATTGCGCATAGGGAATCTTGAGAACCACTGGCCGGCCGCTATCCTCGTCGGTCGCCTTGAAGATCGAAGCCATCCCGCTGCGCGCCAGCACTTCGGTCAAGCGATACTGATCGAGTCTCTCGCCAACGGTTAGCTCACGCATGTGTGTGATTCGGTGCCCTAACGGAAACCAGCGCACACCTTACGCGCCGGTTGACGTCATCAGCGCCTATCTCGCCGATCTCGACGCCATGTGCCTTCATGAATCTGCCCCGAACAATCTCCGCAATCGTTGACGCCATACTGATGCTTTGACCGGTTCCGCCCGATACGGCGTCGCCGCGATCATCCGGAACACCGCACACGTGACGTTGTCCAGGGTGCCGCGCTGATTTGCCGTATCGACCAGGATCCGGCACGCTGCCGTCGCATCGACATCGCGGGTCAACGCTTCGATCTCATTATCGCGGACGACATCGTACAACCCGTCGCTGCAGACGATTACGCGATCGCCCTGTAACAAGGGCATCGAGATCTTCGCCACCGTTACGATCAAATCGTGCCCCAGGTTTCGCAGCAGGATCGAGCGTTCGGGATGTTCGCGAGCACTCTCGGCGCTCATCAGCCCACGTTTAACCTGCTCCGCAACCATCGTATGGTCCTGCGAGATCTGCGCGATCGCCCTGTGTCGCGCTACGTACAGGCGGCAGTCTCCGACATGCGCGGCGTTCAGCATCCCGTGGTCGATTACCACGGCTGTCAAGGTCGTTGCCATTCGCCGAAGGTCGGGCACCAGGAGTGCCTTGTTGTGCACCTCGACGTTGGCGCGTTGAACGGCACGATAAAGACGCTTCGCCACACCCCACTCAACCGGACTTTCCTGGTACGATCCAAGCGTCACCTCGATCGCTAACGCACTGGCGACCCCACCGCCGTCGAATCCTCCCACACCGTCGGCAACCGCGAATAGGGCTGTGCCCGGACCCTCGACAAAGTGACCGCAGCTATCTTCGTTAGCCGCTCGGCCGGTACCGGGATCCGAGAGCAGAGCAAGATCGAACTCCGGCTCAGGCGCCCCAGGCCTCGATGACTCAGTTTGGCTATCCATCCCCACTGAAGAGTACGTATTTAAAATGCTACTTCGAGACATGAGCAGGCCGGCCTCCCTCTATGAGAGACCGGCCCGCTCGGCTAAGTACGGTTAAGCTTCAGCTATGCCAACGACCTGCCCCTATTGTTCACCAGCCATTGTCGGCTTATGCGACCTTCTTTCTTTCTGACCGCGCAAAGGTGCGTCGTCCGATCGGAACCTCGTCGATCGTCTTAGGCGCACCATCATCACCGGTGACAACATATTCCGGATACGCCGGGAAGCCATGCTCGTGCAAATCCAGGCCTTCAATCTCGCCCTCGGTCGGGATCCGCAAACGGAACGCGAACTTGATTCCGTACATGAGGGCCATCGAGACTACAAAGGTTGCGATTGTAATCGAGAAGCTGCCAATCATCTGTGCCTTCAGGACACCTAGGCCCCCGCCGTAGAAGAGTCCTGTCACCACCGTGCTGGTATCGGCGCCTGTCGGCGTAGGCGCTCCGTATTTGCCCGCCGCAAACAGTCCTAGCGAGAGCGTACCCCAGATTCCCGCCATCATATGTACTGGCACGGCGCCAATCGGATCGTCGATACGCATGAATTCGAGCAGGTCGATGCCCCACACCACTACCAGCCCGGCAACGATTCCAAGTAGGAAGGCGCCTTCGGGATCCACCCAGTAGCATGGACAGGTGATCGCGACCAGACCTGCGAGAAAGCCGTTGACGGTCAATGCCAGGTCCCACTTACCCTCGGTCTTATAGTAGGAGTAAAAAAGCGACGTCAGACCCGCGGAGCATGCCGCAATGGTTGTGTTGAATGAAACGCGCCCGATACCCTGCGTATCCAGCGCAGACAACGTGCTACCCGGATTGAATCCGTACCACCCGAACCATAGTATCAATCCACCGGTGGCACCGATGATGAGATCGTGCGGCTTCATTGGCGCGCCGCCGTCTCTTTTGAACACACGTCCCAGCCGAGGCCCCAACGCGATTGCGCCAGCTAGCGAGATCGCTCCTCCTATTGTATGCACCACTGTCGAGCCCGCGAAGTCATGAAACGGGATAGGACCCATAACCGCGAGCCAGCCGTCCGGTCCCCACGCCCAGTGACCGATAATCGGGTAGATAAAGCCGGTCACGCCAACGCTGTAGAGTAGGTCGCCGATAAAATCGCAGCGCCCGATCATCGCGCCCGAAGTAACCGTCGAACAGGTATCCGCAAATGCGTACTGGAAAACCCAGTACGCCAATAGCGGAACCCCGGTCGTACCGTAGGTCGGCGCCAAACCATGCAGCATGAATCCCGTCGTCCCAATCCAGGGAGTCCCCGGACAGAACATGAAGGCAAAACCCCACAGCCAGAAGGTCACGCCGCAGATGCAGGTATCCGCGATGCCTTCCACCATGATGTTGACGGTCTCGCGCGAGCGCGCAAAGCCCGTCTCCAGCATCACGAAGCCGACCTGCATGCAGAACACCAGGTACGCCGCGACCAGCGTCCACACGGTGTTAATCGCGTTGATATGCGCAGGTGGCAGCGCCGGCGCCGCATCCGCATAGGCTGAATTCGGCATCCATACTTTCGAGATAAAAAAGAGTACGATACCGAGGCCGATCATCTTGCCGAAAAGCAGATGTGTTGCGTTCCGCCGCACCCGCGGATCCGCCCACCTCTCTCTGAGCAATCGACTTGCTCCAACTATTCTTGAACTAGACACTTATGTTCGGCTCCTCCCTGTTGAGTTTCGATTTCGCCCCGCGCGTCCGACGACTAGCTGTTGTTGAAGTGGGTGCGCTCGAACTCCACCTTAAAGCAAGGTGAGTGCCTACGATGAATGTCCGTGAACTACAACTGTAGATGGAGAAATGACTAGGCTGGTCGTTTTACTACGATATCAGCCGACTAAGTTGGTGAGACTCGATCTGCGCGTATTTTCGTATCGGCCCGAATGATTGCCTTCTTTAGGAGAAGCTGCCTAATCGATATGCAATGCTCGCTATCTGAGCATAGTCGCTGCGTGACACCGTGCAATTCGCGCGGCTTTCGATCACTAATGTCTTCAGAACGATCGGACGCTCGGCCTTCACTGCGTGTGGAGCTAGCCGTTCCCGGTTCAGTTAGCGATTCTGATCGATCACCGCCACCAGTCCTGTCTTGATCGCGTAATGCACCAGTTCGAGGCGGTCGCGCAGGGCGAGCTTTTGAAAGACATTATTGAGATGGGTCTTGACCGTGCTCTCAGTGATCGAAAGGCGTTCGGCTACTTCGGCGTTGCGCAGACCGGTCGCGACGTGGCGAACGATCTCGAGTTCACGCGGCGTCAGCCGTTTGGCAGTCGAACCGCTCTGCGCCGCAAACTCCGATTGCACCGTCGGCGGCATCCATACCAGCCCTTCCGCTACCGTTCGAATCGCGGTCATCAGGGTCTCGATCGCGAAACGCTTGTGCACGATCGCGCGCGCACCCAGACGTAGCGCCTGCACACCGTTTTGTCCGCTCTCGCTCGCCGTCAGGACGATCACCGATGTGATTTTGGCGAGTCCGGGGATGTCGTCCATCAGCCACCGGTCCATCTGCAGATCGAGCAGCAGCACATCGCACCGCGTCACTCCCAGCAGCGCATGCAGATCGGCCGCGCGCTCGACTTCCGCAATCACCTTGATCTCGCTCTGCAGCAGCAGCAACGACTTGAGCCCCTGGCGAAAGAGCGCATGGTCGTCGGCGATAATCAGGCGAATCGGTGTCTGCATGTCACTCGTTCGGCATCTCAATTTCGAGTCGCGTCGAGCCGTTATTATTCACTGTCAGGTGCCCCCCTAATTCAGCTACCCGCGACGCGATCGCCCACGGCGGATTTGCCGGATCCTCAAACCCCACCCCGTCATCATCAATCGTGATCAACAACTTGTCTCCCTCTCCGCGCACATTGATTGTAACGCGTTGCGGCATCCCATGCCTGCACGCATTGCGCAACCCTTCGAGCAGGATCTGCAGCAGATGTTCGCCGGTGGTGGTATGGCCCGCGAAGGTCATTTGCAATTCGAAGCGCGGGACGGCGATCGGGCCGACAAACTCCGCCGTCGGCGAATCGTCCACCCCGGCCAACTCCCGGATGTAAGCGCGCACCTCGTCATATTCGCGCGCGACGCCGGTCTGCAAATCCGTCAGCTCGGTGAGCGCGTCATCGGGCTGGCCCCGCCGGATCAACTCGCTGCACGAATGCAACCGCATATTCACGCCGGCCAGCGCCTGCACGTAGCCGTCGTGCAGCGAACGCGCAATCGAATGCCGCGCGGCGCGGGTTTCCAGCTCGCGCAACCGCGTCTCGAAGATCGCCCGCTGCCGTCCGACGAACCCGATCAGGTAGCCCGAGATCGCCAGATATGCCGCCCGCATCATATAAGTGTTGCTGATGCGCTCGGACAAAACGATCACGAACAAATACAGTGCGACGCTGCAAGCCGTCACCGCCACCGTCGTCAGCATTCCAGGCCGAAGCCCCACCGCGATTATCGCGAATACGAAAAACACATACGACGGGCTGGTCTGACCTTCCGTCAGAAATGCGACCGCCGTGGCAAAAAATAAATCGAGCCCGGTCGAGAGCATCAGCAGTCGGGCGCCCGGCGGCTGGCGTCGCAATGCCAAAAAGATCGCCACGCTGTATGCCAGATGGCACAGCAGGATCGTCTGCGCGCCGGCGCTCAGATGAAAAGGGCCGCCGGCCGTCGTCGGATCGATATATAAGGACAGCATCGCGAGCAGCGACAGGACGATCCGTCCGCGCGCGAGATTAACGTCGAGAAGCTGAAAATCACCGGGATCTGTGATCGCGCTCGAAGTGCTGAACCCCCTGATTCGTGGCGTGAGGGCTACGGCGCGAAAACGGGAAAGAATAGTGGACCAACGTTTCATTGAAGATTGAAATATATCCTCGACGCACGACCCGCTCTACCCCGTGTTCCATCGCCGCGGTTTCAACGAACGCCGTCATCCCCTGCCCTTCGGAACCCGGCAATCGACGATGCGAACCATCCTCTCCTCCGGCTCCTCTCCTCCGGCGCTTGGAGCAGTTTGAATTTCAAACTGCTCCAAGCACCGTGAGTACCGCCGACTGCCGACCTGGCGGCCCGCCGCCAGTCCCCAGCCGGCTCCACGGCCGCGAGGCTCGCTGCACTTCGCCCTCGCGACCCCTGGGATATGATGTGCAAAGATACACCTCTAGAGAAGCTCCGATGACTCTTTCCGAAATTGACGCCCTTTTCGCACGCACACTCGTTGGAGCCTACGACGATCAAGCGCCATGTGATGCGGTGGCTACACTACGCTCAAATGGCAGCCGGGAGATCTTCGATCGTGCTGCAAGAGTGGTGCGAATCTGATGATCCTCTAAGGAGAGCACGAGCGGCAGATGTGTTGTGTCAGCTGTACCGGGCGCGCCCGCCGGACGAACCCGTGCACGAAACCGCGTGGACGCTAAACCACCTGATACGGAGCTAGACGGTCACTCAACCAGCAGTTCGCCGGGTCGCCGCGCTCATCACCCGATCAGCCTGCTAGACCTCGCGCTCGCTCTTCCCAATGTAAAGTCTGAAACCTTGTCCCAAGGCGAGCCTGCTACACCTCGCCGTTACTCCTCTAAATGGGAAGTCTGAAACCTATGAGGTTTCAGAAGAGGCTATAGTTCCGCGTTTCTCGACCAACTTCCCTCCCTCTTCTAACTCCTCCACGGCTCCACGATGATCTTCGCGTGCGTCTCCGGCGATGCGAGCTCCTCGAACGCCTTCGCGACGCCTTCCACGCCGACCTTGCCCGTTATCAGCGGATCGCCGTTGACCCTGCCCTCGGCGAGATTACGCAGCGTCGTCGCGAATTCCTCCGCGTTGTAACCCAGCACGAACTGGAGATTGAGTTCCTTGTTGATCCCGAACATCGGCTCGAAGCTGTCGCGCTCCATGCACACGCCGACCACCACCACCCGCGCATTGGCGGGCGCCGCCGTCATGATCGAATCGATCACACCCGGCACCCCCACGCACTCGAAAATCACCGCCGGCCGCAGCGCCGGTCCCGGCAGCCATGGCGGCAGTTGCGGCGCCTTCGACGGATCGCTGTACGCGGCCATCGACCGCCAGCCGTCGTGCGGCGATTTTTCCTTCGGGTCGATCACCACGTCGGCGCCCATCTGCTGGGCGAGTTGACGGCGGCGCGGCGAGAAATCCGCCGCCACTATCGGATGCACCCCTTTGAGCTTCAACGCCGTAATCACCGCGAGCCCGACCGGCCCGCAGCCTATAACCAGCGGCGCATCGTCGGGGCCGAGGCGCGCCTTTTCCACCGCGTGATAACCCACCGCGAGGGGCTCGGTCAGCGCCGCACGCTCGGTCGAGAGGCCGTTGGGCACCTCGAGCAGCAGGCCCTCGGTCAGCCGCATGAACTCGCCGTACCCGCCGGGGTTTTCGTTGGAGTAGCCGACCGTCTCGATGCCGCCCGCGCGAATCAATATCGGCATCGCCGCGACGCGCGTGCCGGCCTTGAAGCGGCGCTTCGACGACGGCCCGTAATCGACCACCTCGGCGCAGAATTCGTGGCCCATCACGATATCGCGCTGCAAATCCATCACGAACGGGCCGCCGGATCGTTTCGCGCCTTCGACCAGCCGCTCCGCATGCTTGAGCGCGTGCAGATCCGATCCGCAGATTCCGCAAGCGAGCGTTTTGACCAGCGCCTCGCCCGCCCCCGGCTCCGGCGTTGCGATCTCGGCGACGACCAGCTTCTTGTTACGCATCACGGTAGCGCGCATGTTGAATTCCTCCTCGGAGACTCCGTCCGACCGGATTCTTCCAATTCTTTTCCGCCCTTATCGCGGTCATCCTTTCTGCGTTTATCGCGATTGGACGTCCTTTCAACGTTCCACGAATCGGTTTAACGTCCTTCGGACGGTCCACGAATCGACGGTCGTGCGAGCCCTCTTATACACGCAGTCCGTCCCCGACCGCCATCCGCCGCCCGCGCCCCCAATCCCCCCCTTCATCCCGCCTTCGCCGGCAGAACAACGATGCCATTCGTCGATGCACCGTGGTAATGATGCCCACTATGCTGCGCTGGCTTTCGCTCTGTGTGGTGTTCGCGGGCTCGGGATGTCTCTTTCCCGCCGATGTGGGTTACGTGCCAGACCCGAAGTTGCACCTCGCTGGCTGGAAATGCCCAGCCGAAGGTTCGCATTGGGTTCCCCATACCAACCCGCCGTGCACGTGGATACCGGGCGGCTTGTTTTTGGGGATTTTCCCCCAATTGACACCACATTGAAAATACGCTACTATTCCGTTCATGACGCTCAAAGACTTGCTGCAACAGTTTCCCGATGAGACCGCTTGCAAAGAATATTTGAAGGCGAAGCGCTGGCCGAACGGTGTGCGGTGTCCGAAGTGTGACAGCGAAAAGGTGTTTCACGTCACCCATCGCCCTTATCATTGGGTGTGCAAGAGCGGCACGGAGACCGTGGACAAGCGTACTGGCGAAGTCGTCATCTGCCACAAGCGCAACGGCTACCGGTTCAGCATTATCAGCGGAACTATTTTTCAGGATACTAAGAGACCCTTGCGGGAATGGTTTATGGTCGCCTTCCTCATGCTGAACGCCAAAAAGGGAATCAGTTCCTTGAACGTTCAGCGCATCATGGGTTTCAAAAAAGAAAAGACGGCTTGGTATATGTGCCATCGCATCCGTGCGGCGATGAAAGACTCTGAGTTTTCCAATCTCATGGGTATCATTGAAGTTGACGAAACCTACATCGGCGGCAAGCAGGAGAATCGCCACTGGAAGGACCGCCAGAAATATCGTGGTGGTGGCGCTGCCCATACTGGCAAAACAACCGTCATCGGCGCGATCAGTCGCAAGGGCAACGTCGTTTGCAAGATTATCGAAGATACGTCCGCCGATTCGCTGAGTGGCTTTGTCGAAAAAACCGTCGCGGATCGCGTTAGCTTGATCGTCACTGATGAAGCGGGCGGATACCGCGATCTGCGGCACTTCTACTCGCATCAGATCATCAAGCATAAGTCGGGGGAGTACGTGCGCAGGATGGTCCACACTAACAACATCGAATCGTTCTGGAGCCTCTTGAAACGCGGCGTCATCGGCACCTATTACAACGTCTCGAAAAAATATCTGCAGCTCTACTTGGCGGAGTTTCAGTTCCGCCATAACAACCGCAACAATCCCGATATGTTCGGCGACATCATAGTAGGATGCTGAGGTAGCCTCGCTGGCGGGAACCCTCTGCCGCCGAAAGCCAGACCAATATAATTGGAGTTTCAGTTCCCGAAAAGGAGTTATGAAAAAAGAAGATGAGGAATTCCTTAGGCGCGTAGAGAAAGAAGCACCCGAATTGCTCGACGCCAGCGTGGAAAAGCATCGCTTTCAAGAAGCGCTGGATCGGATGCTCAAGGCTCCGCCAGTAAGTCCCGCCGAGCGGCAGCGTGTCAAGCCAAAAAAAGGCAGCAGGCCTAAATGAAGCATTTGATGTTAGTGATCTTGGTCGCATCGATATTCCTTCTGAACGCAAGTGCTACGGCGCACTCACCGGAACAGGGGAAACAAAGAGTCGGGACTACCGAAAGCAATAGCTCCTACACACTGGACAAAAACACTGATAAAGGCCATCAAAAGGAGCAATCCGCCGATCAAGTATCTGTGGCACCACAGCAAATAAGCAGACCAGCATTCAACGACGAGCGAGCATACGAGAATGAACAAATAAGAATACAGAAGACCGTTTCCTATTACACGAAATGGCTCGTATTCGTCGGGGCGGCTACTGGATTCTTTCAGGTTCTCATTCTCGGCTTCACTATCTTTATCGCCAACAAAAATGCCAAATCTGCTGACCAAAGCGCCAAGGCGGCAACTGCCCAGACCAATTTGCTGCTCCGCAGAGAGCAGCCGCGAATGGTTGTTCGAAGTATCGGATTCCACGAGGGCAGCCTGCGCAAATATCCAAGCGGCGTACATTCGGTAAGACCGGACCAGCCACTTCAAGTTGATGTTCACATCGCGAATTTCGGCAATAGTTCGGCGTTCGATCTTTTTTACGATGGAGCCTCGTTTATAGGGGCAGAGCTGCCACAAAGCCGTCCAACACTCGGCGGCCCCAATCCAGGCCTTACGGGGCCAATGTTGCCGCCCATTGGAGTAACTGGGGAGAAAATCCCCACCGCCGCTTTGTTCATTCGCATCGATGCGATCTCCGAAGAGCAAGCGATCCGAATTCGGAACAAAGAAACCTTCGTTTTTATTTTTGGCTATGTACGGTGCGTGGACCTTCAAGGGTTGAGTAAAGAAACCGGCTTTGCATTCGTTCTTGACGTCGCCAAAGACCCCACCGTGGGCAATTTTGACGCTGCGAACAAACAAGCGCCATATAACTACTACAAGTAAAACGCCGACCTGTCCGAGCCAGAATAACCAGCTTCTCCGTGTGGTGTCAATTGGGGGAAAATCCCCAAATATTTCGGTTATTACGCGGCGGCCCGATCCGTTTCCGCCAAAAGGGAGTATAATGATATTCAACCTACCAGAGTTGCCCGCGACGCAACTCCAACCTCGAAGGCAGCCACGAACCGATGCTTCTGCCGTCCAACACGAACCCAATTTCAGCCGTTATATCGCACCAAACGCGCGCCTTCATCGCACCAACGCGTGCCTTCGGTGACCGCGCCAGGCCGGATCGCGTCGGCCTCACAAAATCGAAAATGGCGCTGTTTTGCTGCCGAATCCCCGGCTTCAGGGTCTCGGCACCCTTCGATTACGACCGTAAATCGACCCTCGGAATAGCTACTTGAGCTGATTTTTGCGGTGAACATAACGAACCCAATTTTGCCGGCCATCTCGCGGAGGAAAAAATGGTCCAGGTAACCGAGCTAGGCTATATGGGAGTGGGCGTAAAGCATTTGGATGAGTGGAAAAGCTTCGCCACCCAAATTCTCGGCATGCAGCTCGCCGATGACGGCGAACGCGACCGCTGCTACCTGCGCATGGACTACTGGCATCATCGTCTGGTCCTCCATGACAACGGCACCGACGACCTTGAATACCTCGGCTTCCGCGTCGCCGGCGCCTCTGAATTCTATGAGATGCAGCATCAACTCGAGACCGCCGGCATCAAATTTCGCGTCTGCTCCGAAGATGAAGCCGCCGAGCGGCGCGTGCTCGAAGTGATGAAGCTGACCGACCCGGGTGGCAACCCGGTCGAAATCTTTCACGGCCCCGAAGTCCAGTTCAGCAAGCCCTTTCATCCGGGGCGCGGGATGCACGGACGCTTCAAAACCGGTACCGGCGGCCTCGGCCACTGCATCGTGCGCCAGGACGATCCGCCCGCGGCGCAGCGCTTTTATACCGCGCTCGGGATGCGCGGGGGCGTCGAATACAAGTTTCGCATGGGCAAGAACGTGGTCGCGCCGATCTTCATGCACTGCAACGATCGCGATCACAGCGTCGCCTTCGGCATCGGTCCGCAGAGCCGCCGCCTCAACCACATCATGGTCGAGGTCGATAACTTCGACGACGTCGGCTTGACCTTCGATCTCGTGCGCAAGCACAAAGTCCCGGTGACCATCACGCCGGGCAAACACTCGAACGATCACATGTACTCGTTCTACCTGGCCAATCCTTCCGGCTGGATGTTCGAATACGGCTATGGCGGCCGCCCGTCCACCCATCAATCCGAGTACTACGTCGAAGATATCTATGGCCATCGGCCCGAGTCCGGCGGCTTCAGCGCCGACGACAAGCCGAAGTAAACTGGCAGGAGCGACGACACATCTCAGTAACCGCCCTGGATGCCGACGATAGGTCGAAACCACCTGGAACGACGCGTATCTAACTAACCTGGTGAGCGCCAACTATCAGTGAATGGGACCATCGAGTACCGCCAACCAAACGAAGTGATCGGTTGATCATGCACAACCCGCGCGGCAATCGATCGCTCCCGCTTGCCGCGATCGGCGGCGCTATCCTCTTATTCGCCGGCACCTGGCTGCATCCGATGCAGGCCGATCCCAACGTACCGCTCGCCGCCTTCACCGAATACGCCGCCGATCGCCATTGGATAGCCAGTCATTTGATGCAGCTATCCGGTGTGGCCTTGATGGCGACGGCGCTTGTACTTCTCTCGCGAATAATGGCCGGGGGCCCCGCGGGTACGGCCGCATACTTGGGATCGTGCGGCGCGATTGCCAGCCTCGCCGTAGCGTCTGCTTTGCAAGCCGTCGATGGCGTCGCCCTCAAAGCGATGGTAAATGCCTGGTCCGCTGCACCCGCGAGCCAGAAAGAAATGCTGTTCAACGCGGCATTCGCAGTCCGCCAGATTGAAATTGGCCTCGCCAGTATGACTGCACTTCTGTCCGGACTGACTATTTCAATTTACGGCATCGCGCTCATGCGCGACCTGCGGTTTCCAAAGTTGCTCGGCATTACTGCTATCGCAGGCGGCGTTCCCGCCGCGATCGCGGGCGTCGTCATGGCTTACTCGGGTTTCTCGGACCTGGCGATGAACCTTAACCTGCCCGCGAATTCCTTGGTCCTCGTTTGGATGATCGCGCTCGGAGTCTATGTGTGGATAGAACCTGCGCGCCTGGTGTCCACGGGCAATCGTATCAGCGTAGGTGCTCTTTCCGAGTGATAGATGTCGCGATGTCGCGAAGTAATCGCCACTACTACCGCGGGACCTTCGGTGAATTGATTTCCAGTTCACGCGCGAGCATCCGCCGCAGCAACGCTCGCAGCCGCGAATCTATCTCAATTCGAATCGCGCTTTGCGCCTCAGTCGATGGAGTCTCATACAAGGTTTCCTGCAAATCCGCGATCAGCTCCTGCAACTCGACGTTGCGTGCGCTGAGTGCCGCCGGCGACGGATACGGCTCCGCGGATTCGGCGGACCGGCCGACCGTCGCACCCATTCGGACGGCAACCGCTTCGAGGCGCGCGTTACCTTCGGCCACCGCAACCCCTTCTACCACCGGAATCAGATCTCCCATGGTCTGCTCGATATCCTGATTGTCGGCGTAAGAATATGGCCCCGTTTTGTCCCAGATCAAAGCGGCCCGCCGGATGATTCCGATTGCCGCCTGGATTTGCCGCCGCGTGGTACCCGGCGGAATCTCCGGCAGCACCCGTTCGCGCAGGCTGACGGCAACGCCGCTAAGCAGTTCGCCGATGGTCGGCTTGATCACGATGCCTTACTCAAATCCAGTTCCGGCAACCACTCGTAGAACTGAATCAAATAGCTGGTTACCGTCGATGCGCGATCCGCAATCACTATGTTTCGCGTCCGCCCGTCGTGAAACGACTTCGCCCCCGTGAGCGAGATCACGGTGTGCTTCATCTCATTGAAGAGCCGATAGAAAAGCAGATTGTCCGAATGCACCGGGATGCCGCTCAACTTCGTATAGCGATCCGCAAATTCTTCGAGCGGCATTACTCCGGCGGGACTCCACAACGCACGGTACGCCCACGTCAGATCCTCGACCGGATCGCCGAGGTGCACCATCTCCCAGTCGAGCAGCGCGTTAATGCGTTTGCCCTCGTAGAGCAGATTGCCGTAGCGAAAATCGCCGTGCACGATCGAGATTCGATCGGCAACTGGCTGGTGCTCCTTGAGCCAGATGAAGGCGCCGACGATCGCGGGATGCGGCTCCAGTCGATGCTTGCGAAACAGCGATTCCCAATACTCGACTTGCTGGGCGGCCGCCGTCTCAACGCTGGTGGCCGGCAGAAAATCGAGGCCGAGCGCTTTCCAATCGGCCGTATGCAGCCGCGCCGCCGCCTCAACCAGGTGCTCCGCGACTCCGCGACTCAGTTCCGCAGACTCAGGCTTCAGCAGCGTGGGGAAATCAGAGGTGCCCGCAACGCGCTCCATGATGAACGCCGGCCGCTCGAGCCATTTCCCCTCCGGATCGATCCAGTACGCACGCGGGATCGGAACATCGGTTCCCCCCAGTGCCTTGATAACTTCGAACTCCGGAACCAATGGCGTCTCCAGTTGCCCGGCCTCGGCCTTGCGGAGCATCACGCAACCCACCGCACGCGGCGTTCCCCGCTCCATCCAGCTCGCGTCGAAGGACCACGCGTTACGTGCGTTTCCCGCGGTCAGCGGAGCTAGGTTCCCGACCACGATATCCCGCGCCTCCGGCACTTGCGCCCGGATGAATTCGCGGAGTTGCTCACCCAGCGTGCCAACGGCGTCCACGACCTCAGTCATTCGAGAAATCTCCATCCGGGCAATTGCTTGAGGCAAGCTTGGTAGGCGTCCGGTTCGAGTGGCTGCAAAATCCCTACGGTGGTTTCGCCGTCGCAGGTCACTTCGCATTGATGCTCATCGAGGCCGATCAACTGCTGACGGACCTCAGGCCGTGTAACATCGAAGCGATCGCCCTCGACCACGTTATCGCCCACGTAGACGCCATGATGGATATTTTTGTCAGGCGTCCCTCCGTACATTCCGCAACGCATATATGCGGTCTGAAATCCGATTCGCCGAAAGGTGACTCGTTTCACCGCGCCATCGCCGAGCGTGTAGTCGATTACTCCCTCGACGAATATATGCGTATCGGGTTCGAACTTGAGACGGCGGTCGGTCTTAACCACTTTACCCATCCGGGGCCGCGGATCGCCGAAGTTGTAGAGGACCGTGTTTCCCCAGATCGCGAAATCCTTAAATGAAATCCAGTTGCCACCGATCCATCCGGCGGGCAGGGTCTGCCCCAACTGCAAATTGGGTCCGCCGACGCCGCGGCCGATGCCCCAGTGGCGATCGCGAGTTCCGCCGCAGCTTGCCGGGGTCAGTTCGATGCGGTGCCCGTCGACCTTGACCCAACCCTCAACCTCGCCGAAGCCCTCGAAGCCTGCCGTGACATCGCTCTGCCGCCCGCGCGGATAGCCACTTCCCGTCGGCAGCGTGGACGCGTGATAGATCTGCCGCTTGGTGTCGCGCCAGAGGAAATCGTAGCTGATGCCCCATTCGTTCGCTTCGAGCGTAAAGCGCCACAGGCGCATCCCCTGGATGATCGTGGGCTTGAGTGGACCGAGATGCAGATTCATCCGATCGGCGCCCAGTCGCCTGAACGCGCGCACCGACCGATGGTCGCCGCGGTAGTTCACGATCGCGTACGCTTCCGCCGTGTCGAGGCTCGGATAGAAACTGCCGCCGGTCACTACGATTAGATCACCGGCCCGATCGTGGCAGATAACCCAGTAGCGCTCGTAAGTCCGAGGATCGCTCGACCACATGACTCGGATCGGATCCGGGGTCTGATGGATCATGTGGTCGTCAATCGGCGCGAGCGGAAATTGCTCGTCGAAATGACGATCGCTAATCGTCAGATTCGGCGTCATGTCCTCTTTCTTCATGCGATCTCGATCCAACGCAAAGCTACGGATTTTACAGCCATCGTGGCTGTCACTAGCGCCTCGCGCTGAGACTCATATAGACAAAATCGCCTGCTCATATAAAGGATGCGCCAATTTCGACGTTGCTCCTTTGGCTCCACCGGCGCCGAGAAGTCGACCGCCGCGTTCGCAGTGTTTTAACGTTGCGGTGAGAGAGTACGTGTTAGCTCCAATTTGCGCGGAATTTGTGACGCCGGACCAGCAAAGCGAATTCGCTCGATGATAATTTGACCGTCATCCCCCGTTAACAATCTCAAATTATGGTCGGCAACGCCGCGTTCCACAAACACGCTGGCATTAGGAGGAAAGATGCGAAAGGGCTATCGGGTATTAGCGATTTGCACCGCCATTTTACTTGGTTCGATGGCGTTCGGCACCGCACGCAGCGCGCTTCTGATCAACGGCGCCGGCGCGACTTTTCCCTATCCGATCTACTCAAAGTGGTTCGACCAATACACCAAGGTCGATTCGTCGGTGCACTTCAACTACCAGTCCATTGGTTCGGGCGGCGGCATCAAGATGTTGCAGAACCAGACGGTGGATTTTGGAGCCAGCGATGCGCCCATGAACGACGAGCAGCTTAAGGCGAGCCCCATACCGGTGCTGCATTTTCCGTCGGTGATGGGGGCTGTGGTGCTGGCGTACAACCTGCCCGAGGTCAAGACGCCGATTCGGCTGACCGGCCCGATCATCGCCGAGATATTTCTCGGCAACATCGTCAACTGGGATGATCCGGCGATTGCCAAATTAAATCCCGGCGTTCCGTTTCCCGACGAGCCTATCGTCACCGCTCACCGCTCGGATGGCAGCGGCACGAGCTACATCTTTACCGATTATCTCAGCAAGGTGAGCCCTGAATGGGCAAAAAGGGTCGGCAAAGGTACTTCGCTTAAGTGGGCGGTCGGTCTAGGTGCTAAAGGCAACGAAGGTGTCACCGCGATAGTCCAGCAAACGCCCGGCGCGATCGGCTACGTCGAATTAATTTACGCGCTCAAGAACAACATTCCGTTCCCCATCGTAAAGAACCACGACGGCAACTGGGTTAACGCCAGCCTGGCTGGGGTCACGGCGGCCGCAGCGGGAACCGCGAGCAACATGCCGGACGATTTTCGCGTCTCGATCACTGACGCGCCGGGTGCGGATTCCTATCCAATATCCTCGTTCACCTGGCTGCTGGTTTACAAGAATCAGACCGACAAGGTGAAGGGACAGGCCATCGTGAAGTTTCTCAACTGGGCGCTAACCGACGGACAGCAGTACGCAGCCGGACTCGATTACGCGCCGCTTCCGGCGGCCGTTGTGCAGAAAGAACGCCAGCAGATTAGTCAAATCGTGGTTCCCTGATCCAACGCGATTGAAGAAGGAGGAAGGTCACGCAATGAAAATCGGACTGAGTAAACGACTGCTGCACGTCGGTTCGCTGGTAGCCGGATTTGCGTTGCTCGGATTAGCGGGTTGTTCATTCCAGAGCAACCCGATCATGAGCTCCGGGCCCACACCGCGAGTCGAGGACTGCATGCTTCTGCAGCAGGCGACACCGGCGAAGTTTGTTTGTAATGGCAAAACCTATACCGCCGTTCAGCTAAGCGACATTCGCAACGGAACTGCACCTGCGACTGCGGCAAAGTGAGCGCGTTAGCGCGATCGGGGAGATCCGCCGAATCTGAATTTACTCAACCATTTGTAAGTCGTCCCGATAGCGGGAGGGAGGAAGTCCGATGAAAGGGAGATGGAAGGTCGTACTGGCAGCGCTGGGGAGCCTCGCATTCATCGCGGGCGCGCAGCCGCTACGAGCCCAGGATGATTCGATGACACCGAAGCAGACTACGCTGTGGGTGAACGAAAAGACTGGACAAGTCTTCGTGCGGCCCGGAAAGGGCCGCGTGCCGATGAATATTGGCGGCGGCGTAGATCCTGCGGAAATCGAACGGCGGGTCGAAGAGAAGACACAGGATCGTGTTCGTGCGGCCATCGCCGAGACGCAGGCGCAGGAGCGGGTCGACAACGCAGCGGTCCAGAAGCAGGTCGATCAGATTAAGCCGGCCTGGACCAGCTACATGACCAATTTTCAGAACAAGTTCCGGATCGGCGCGCTGGCGTATCTGGACTACGGTCTTTATACGCATACCGCATTTGGACCGCAGTTCAATGAAGAACTTGAACCCGCCGGGTCCGTACAACAACATGTACAACTCGTTCGATATCAGTCGCGTGTACCTGAATACCTATTTCACGCCGACTGATAATTGGACGTTTCGTTTTACGCCCGAGATATACCGCGCCAACGGCACCGCGACGGCCGATCGCACCGGATCAACGTCAGTGCCTACGGATCGAATCTCGACGGCGATCTGAATGTGCGCATGAAGTACGCTTACCTTCAGTACAAGGGTTTGCTCGACGACGTTCCGTGGCTGAAGGGCGGCAATACCACGTTCGGCGCGCAGGGGAATCCCTTCATTCCGTGGGAAGAGGATCTCTATCAGTTTCGCTATGTCAACCTGGTGCCGTGGAATTACATCAGCCTGTCGTCGAGTCAGATCGGCCTCCAGTTCGACGGACCGATCAAGCCGACCGGCAGCGAGCTGACTTATGCGGATTATGGCTTCGGCGTCTATGACAACGGGAGCTTCCGGACACCGGAACAGAGCAACACCAAACAGGTGATGTTTAAGGGAACCGTGTATCCGCTGGGTTCAGCGTTCAAGTATCAGGGCCTTGGGCTGACCGGCTTCTATAACTACGGCTATGGCAACGTCGCGCCTGATGTCGGGAGCATTCCAGCAGTGAACAAGGCGAGTGCACACTTCACTCGTATGGCCGCGGTGCTTCATTATGCGGCTGAGGAGTGGAATGCCGCCGGCGAATTCGACTACGGTCAGAACGCGTTCACGGCGAACAATCTATTTTCGGGCAGTGGGCCAATCGACAACTTCGGCACCGCGAGCGGTGCTGCCCTTACCACGAACGGTAATGGCAATACTTGCTCGGTGCAGACGCCCTGTTATGGCTATGCGAACAGCTACGGACCGCAGACGGCGCTGTACCAGGCCTTCCTGAACAATGGCCGGGCGCGTGAAATCGGCTGGGATTTCTTCGGCCATTATCACATCCCAGGAACCAAGCTGACGGCGTTCGGAATGTTCCAATGGTTCCTGCCTAATGACAATGTTCAGAAGGATCCGCTGGATTTCCAACGCTTCGTGGTGGGGATGAGCTACCAGTACAACGAATATATTCGGTTCGCGCTGGATAGTCAGAACCTGCTCTTCTACCACAGCCAGTTTGGTGTGCCGATCCCGTATGCGTCAACGTTCAACTATCCGGCAGGCGGCACCTTCAACGGTCGGAAGCTGCCCAAGACCGGCACGATTCCGAATACCGTGCCAAATGATATGCACGCGATCTTCCTGAACATCGAGTTCGCGTACTAATCCCGATGAACTAGCGCCGACGCAACGCCGGCGCGCCAAAAATGAGAAGCGCCGCTCCGAAAGGGGCGGCGCTTCTGTTTTCGTCGAGATCACCCTTGCACGCGAACCGCGTTTAGCTAGTTCGCTGCGAGGCTAACGCTATTTGGTATCATCCGTCCGCGACGGCAGCCTTACCACTCCCGTCGCGCGCACCGATAACTCGCCATCCTGCTGAGTAGCCGTCTGCTTAATCTCGACCAGGTTCGCTCCATCTTCCTTGAAGGTGCGCGTAACCTCGCCGGTGATGTAAAGCGTATCGCCGACCGGATTGTGTCGTCGAATTTCTACTGCGATGTGCCGCAGGGAACCTGCATCACCCATCCAGTTGGTGAGATGATGCGTCATCCAAGAGCATCGTTCCGGGCCGTAGTCATAAGCGGCCGGCGTTCCCACCAGCGTCGCCATATCGTCTTCCCAATGCACTCGCTCGGGAACGTCCGGAATGCCGAACTTGTTCGCGATGCCCAGTCCCGGATGCTTTTGCAACTGCTTCCAAGCGAGCTTATTCGCGCGGATATAGAGTCCGCCCCAGCCCTGCGCGAATCCGATAAAGCCAGTCACTGTCATCGGTCCCTTGACCATCGTCGGCAGCTTCTCGCCGACCTTCACATCTTCGAAGTAGCGCGGCTTTGCTCCGCGAACCTCCTCGGCTTCGTACAAGGCGAAAATCTTCGCCAAGTCTTCGCGGGAATAATAGGCTGGTTCCTTCGCCTTGGTCTCGGTATATTTCGTACCGCGCTCGCGAGCCGTATCGCGCTCGGTACGAAAGCACCAGCTATCGCCTTCGGCCACCATATCGCCAGTCTGGTTGAAGAACTCACAACGGTATATTTGCTGAATCGACCTACCTGCAAAACGCGTCTGATGTTCGACGAGGTCCTTTAGCCACACCTTGGTCGTGAACTCATCACCATGCAGCATCGGCTTATGCCAGGTGACATCCATCCCGGCGAACATCGCGTGCACACCAGGTAATCCACCTACATAGCCACTAAAGACGCGATTGAGTGGATAGATGAAGGATGGGGGCGCCACCAAGCGCCCGTAGTGCGATTTCGCCGCGTATGATGGATCGCACCACAACGGATTGTCGTCGCCGATGCCGTGCGCCCAGTGGCGAATGTTGTCGCGCGTTGCCTCGTGGCACCAAGGCTCGAGCGTATCCTCGATCGTTACGCCAATAAGTTGGCGCAAGTCGGCGAGACTCCTCTCCGTGATCAGCGAGAAGCGCGGTTGCTGTACTTGTTCCGGCATGAAGAACGGACTCCTTCGGCGCGTTGGCCTTTACTTATAACGCTTGACGATTTCCTTGCCGAAGGTCCTGACCTGGTCCTTCACGATATCGAGCGGCAACAAACCCTGATCGCCTTGCCATACGAACCATTCCGGATGAACGTTCTCGACCATCGCGTCGAAATCGCGCCGCACGTCGGTGACCGTTCCGGTGTAAGAGAATCCCGAGCGCTCGAAACGATCGATCGTGATCTCGGATGCCGGCAGCATCACCTTGCCGGTGGGATACTTGCGCCTCGTCCTCGGGTTCGCGCCATGCTTCCGAAAAGCCGAAATGATGGAAGAACTTCTGGAAGGCGCTGCAGCACGCCGTCATTGGCGAGTTTGCGCGCCTGCTCCTTGGTGTTGCCGAAATTAACCGTGTGCACGACGCCGGTGTTCTCGCCCAGCTTCAGATTGCGGCCAGCCTTTTTCGATTCCTCCTGATAAGCCTCGACGAACTTGCGCACGACCGGCGCCTGCGGCAGCAGGATGGTCGGAATGATTCCTTCGCGCGCGCACCATCGGACCGTTTCCTCGCTGACCGAAAAGGCCTGGAACAAGGTCGGATGCGGCCGCTGGAACGGCTTCGGGACGATGTTCATCATCTGGATGCGTCCCTGATCATCGACCTCGCCGGGGAAGCCATATTCACGCGTCCACTCATGCGCCGGCCACGGCGTTCCTTCCTGCGGCGACGGATATTCATAGTACTTGCCCTTGAAGCGGAACGGCTCGTCGCCCCACGCCAGCTTCAGGAAGCGAAACACCTCTTCGAAGGCCTCGCGATTGACGCGATCGCCTTCGCTCTTGTCGCTGGCGGTGGCGCCGACGTGTATCTTCTGCGCCATCTGATTCAGCCAACGCGTCTGATAACCGCGCGCGAATCCGACGAACGTGCGGCCCTTGGTCAGCTGATCAAGCCACGCGATTTCGAGCGCCAGGCGCAGCGGATTCCATCCGGGCAGCACGTATCCGATCGGACCTACCTTGATGTGCTTCGTGTTGTGAATCACGTGCTGCGTGAGCACCGGCAGGCTGCCCATCTCGATGCCTTCGCTGTGCAGGTGATGCTCCGGAAAACACACACCGTCGAAGCCGACTTCCTCGCACAACTGCGCGATCTCGGTGACCTCGCTAATCATCCGCTGCCAACGCTCCGGATGATGCCCGATCGGCCTGAGCGTGCGCCGCTCTTCCATCGTCGCCGGTAAGCTCGGCAAAAAGAAATACATAAACTTCATGAGTGTTCTCCGCGGCCCGATCTGGGCAATTCTTCCGACCTTCCTGTACCCTTTCATTATCATTATTTGACCGCCAAAGGTTAGTACCGGCGAATGGCCCGGCACCATGCAGGTTTGGACTCCAGCGTTCGATTCACGCACAGTAATTGTCAGCCCATAACGACTGGCGGCGCGAACTTCGCCACAAGGAGCGAACCAAATGCAGATTGGAATGATCGGACTCGGCAGGATGGGAGCGAACATGGTGCGGCGCCTGTTGCGCAGTGGCCATCAATGCGTCGTGTTCGACGTGAGCCCTAAGGCCGTCGCGGAACTCGCTGGCGAAGGCGCCACCGGAGCTTCCTCGCTCGACGATTTTGTCGCCAAGCTCACCAAGCCGCGGGTCTCCTGGATGATGGTGCCGGCGGCGGTCGTCGAACAGACCCTCAACGATCTGGCGAGGCGCTTCGAGTCCGGCGACATCATCGTGGACGGCGGCAACTCATATTATATCGATGACATTCGGCGTGCCGAGGCGCTCAAGGCCAAGGGGCTGCATTACGTGGATTCGGGCACCAGCGGCGGCGTCTGGGGGCTCGAGCGTGGCTTTTGCCAGATGATCGGCGGCGAGCCTGCGGTGGTCAAACATCTGGATCCAATCTTCGCGGCACTCGCGCCGCCGATGGATTCGGCACCGCGCACTCCGGGTCGCGAAACGGTCACAGCCAGCACCGCAGAACACGGCTATTTGCATTGCGGTCCCAATGGCGCAGGCCATTTCGTGAAGATGGTTCACAACGGCATCGAGTACGGTCTGATGGCGGCATACGCTGAGGGCCTAAACATTTTGCGTCACGCCAACGTCGGCAAGGAGCAGCATGCCGCCGATGCGGAAACGACGCCGCTGCGGCATCCCGAAATCTATCAATACGACTTCAACCTCTCCGATATCGCCGAAGTGTGGCGGCGCGGCAGCGTGGTCGCGTCGTGGTTGCTTGATCTTACCGCCGGCGCGCTGGTGGGCGATCCCGAGCTCAAGAACTTCGCCGGTCGCGTATCGGATTCCGGCGAGGGTCGCTGGACGGTTGACGCCGCGATTGACGAGGGTGTTCCGGCCAACGTCTTGAGCGCCGCGTTGTTTGCGCGCTTTTCATCGCGTGGGCAGGCCGATTTCGCCGACAAGGTGCTCTCGGCAATGCGCTTCGGCTTCGGCGGCCACCTCGAGAAAAAGGGTTAAGTCCGGCGAGCGGAGAGTGGGAGCGGCCCCAGCGGATTTCCTGAGACAGGCGAGATCGTGTGCAGCTTGATCAGCGCATCCGCCAATGCCGCTATATCGGCACTAGCGCGATCGATGAGATTGCCGTCAATGAAATCGGCCGACGACAAATAAACGCCGGTTGGCGCCACGATTGCGCCGAACCACGTCAGAACGTCGCGCAGATGCCATTCGACACCGAGGTAGTGGTGCGCTGTGGCGCCCATCGCGACGATTCCGCACGGCTTGCCCATCAGCGCCGCCACCGGCAAATGATCGAGCAGATTTTTGAGCGCACCCGTAAAGGAGGCTCTATAGACAGGGCTGGCAAGTACCACGATATCGGCAGTATCGATGCGTTTGACCACTGCTTCCGTGTCGTCACCATAGGCGTCGGGCGCCCGGCCATCGGCGAAAGCGATTCGCACGTCGGCAAGGTTCAGGAGATCGATTTCCAGCTCGGGCTGGACGACCTTCGCCACGGCGGTCATCGCGGTGAGCGCCTTCAACAATCGTCCGGGTGGCGTCACACTCCCCAGAACTGCAATCAACTTGCTCATGCTGTCATTCCGTCATCATTCGCTGAGGTATTCGAGCAGCGAGCGCTAGCAACCACGAAGCGGCAGCACTCACTCTCAATAACACGTCAGAATATACCTTGCGGTATCACGTCGATCAGATTCGTGCCGATCGTTACATCAGGCGCCGCGGAATTGACGACCGCTATGGCCCGATCCTTGTCGGAGTTACTATTGACCTGCCCGCTAATAAACGCCGTGTTTCCGATAACCTTGACGCTCACCAGCGGAAATCCGTTCTGCTGCAAAGCCTGATTTATTCGGTTCTGCACCAGTAACCACTGCAATGAGTTCGTTCTCAGCGCGTTGATTACGCGCTTGACACCCTCGACACCCACCACTGTCTGCTCCGCCGCTCCTTTGGCGTCGTTATCGAAGACCTCGCCCTCAAGCACAATCACGCCCGGCTGCGTCACCGTTGCCCGAACGCTCCTGAACCGCGGATCGGACTGCAGCGCTAGTTGAACCTTCGATTGCAGTACCCAGCTGGGCGGTTTGCCTGGCGTCTTGTGTCTGCGATGCCTTGGCGCAGTCTTTGACTTCACCATGCTCGGCGCTTCGACAAGGGTGGGAGATATCGTCGAGGGGAAGGACGCCCTCGGAGGTGCGGGTGTGGGCGCGCCGCCCGCTGACGTCGGGTTCGAAATCGGCGAGGCTGGCATACTGGGAGCGTTACCTGTTTGTGCGGAAGCAAAACGCGGAATAGCGATCGCAATCGCCACGGCAGACAATAACAGAGCGCGCAACGCGTTCGGACATGCATTCGAAATCAATCCGCATCGCGTTGCGAACATTCGCTGTTTCGTAACACCTTTGAGCTGATCTGAGTACATCGTTTGCACTTTCCCGTCTTACGACCAATCCATCAACCGACCGTGAGGCTATTCATCGCATAGAATGGAACACGGCCGCAGTCCCGCTGAGGGGGACTGCGGCCGTGGTTTTTCGATTGCACCGGCGGCCGCGACGTCGGGTGACGCCGCGGCCCGCACGATGGTTGCTATTGGTCGACCGGCACCAACTCGACCCGGCGGTTCTCGGCCCGGCCCTCGGCCGTCTTGTTGGTCGCCACGAAGTGCGTCTTGCCAAAGCCCTGCGGGATTAGCTGGCTCGCCGGGATACCCTTGTCTTCAAGGTATGCCGCGACCGATTCCGCACGCCGTTGCGACAGTTTCAGGTTGTACGGCACCGACCCAATCGCGTCGCAGTAGCCGTTGACGTAAATCTTCACGTTCGGATTCGCCTTCAAGGTCTCCGCCGCTTCATCCAGCACCGGCTTGTCCACATTGCGAATGTAGTACTTGTCGAAGTTGAAGTGTACCCCGCGCAACACGATCTTCTCCGGCGGCGGAGGTGGCGGCGGCGGTGGCGGAGGTGGTGGCGGCGGCGGCGGTGGTGGCGGTGCCGGTGGCGGCGGCGCCATCAAATACCCGATCAACCCGCCGATCAAAGCGCCCCCTACGATACCCGCCGGAATCGCCGGCCAGTTGTCGCTGTTGTCCGCGGCAAACACGCCGCCGCCGATGCCACCGCCTAACGCGGCGCCCGTCGCGGCTCCCACCAGCGTGTATTCGCGCTGCTCGTCCGTGAACCCGCAGGCCGACACCATCCCCAGGATGGCTACCCACATCAGGTATGTTCCGAATTTTCTTCGCACCTTATCCTCCCCCTGTCATTACTCTCGACGGTTGTGGAGACGGACATCACGGAAGCCGGGGAAGCCACCGCCATGTCAGCCATTTTTCTGCTCTCGCCTGCCCAACTAATCGGTCTTTCAACAATCCGAAAGCAGAAATTCTTGCTCCCGTAAAACTGCTGGTCTAGCCAGCACCGTCCGCAATATACTTTGAGGCAATTTTCGATTCAACCTCTAATTCACCTTGGATTTTTAGAGCCAATTTCCGCGGAAGGCGCCCTCTTTCCACCATCGCTGACGGTCTCAAACGTATGGCCACCCGAGCGAACGCCGCGCTTCTAGGCTATTGGCACCGAATTATGCGAGTCTGGCGCGAGCGCTGTCTATGGCGACGCAGACGAAAATGCCACAGAAACTCGATTCGCGTGATCTCGACTTCAAAGGGATTATCCGGCCCGGCGATCACGTCGTATGGGGGCAAGGCTCGGGCGAACCGCAATCGCTGGTTGAACGTTTCGTTGAACAACGGCACCGAATCGGCCATGCCAGTGTCTTCCTTGGTGGTATCTCTTATACCGGCACACTGAAACCCGAACACGCGGATGCGCTCGAGTTCACCGGATACGGAGCGATCGGGAATCTGCGTAAGTTGGCGCAAGCCGGCGCCTTGCGCACGATTCCCCTTCATCTTTCGCAACTGATTCCTTACTTCAACGATGGCACGATCCAGTCGGATGTGGTGTTCGTGCAGACGAGTCCCGCCGACGACTCCGGCGACTACAGCTATTCTCTCACCAATGATTATCAGCAGGCCGCCATCGCGAAGGCGCGAGTCGTCATCGCCGAAGTCAATGAGCAGGCGCCGTGGACCTACTGCGACGCAGTCCTCCCTTCCAGCGAAATTGATTACGTAGTGCAAGTCTCACGGCCACCGGTCGGTCTGGATCCGCGGCCGATCGGTGAAGTCGAGACCGCGATCGCCGGCCACGTCGGACGCTATATAGAGGATGGTACGACCATTCAGATTGGTATCGGCGCGATACCGGACGCCGTGATGGCGAGTATCGGCGACCGTCGTAATCTCGGAATTCATTCGGGGCTCATCAGCGATCGCGTCGCCGACCTTATCGAAAGCGGTGCGATGACCAATGCGCGCAAGCCGATCGATACGGGCGTCGCCGTCGCCTGTTCACTACTCGGCACGCGCCGCGTTTACGATTTCGGACATCGCAATCCTGCAATCAAGCTTTTCACCCTGATGCACACGCATAGGTCGGAAGTTCTTTGCAAGCTCGGTCACATCGTCGCGATCAACTCAGCGGTTGAGGCCGACCTGACTGGCCAGATAAATGCCGAAGTAGCATCGGACGTTTATGTTGGTGCGGTTGGCGGGCAGGTTGATTTCGTGCGCGGGGCGCAACTTGCCGACGGCGGACGATCCGTCATCGCGATGCCGGCGACTGCACGCGACGGCCAGCTCAGCCGCATCGTCGCTCGGCTTGCCGGTCCGGTTACCACCGCTCGCAGCGACGCTGACATTATCGTGACGGAGTTCGGTGCCGCCGAATTACGCGGACAGCCGCTGGTCGAACGTGTCCGCCGGATGATCGCGATCGCGCATCCCGGCTTTCGCGAAGCACTGGACCGTGAGGCGCATGAATTACTAAAACGTGGGGCGTGGTGAATCGCGTCCTGCGGCTAACGCCGACTCTCAATTCTGAAACGACTCAAGAATTTAGTCACGAAGGAGAACATAGGATGGCCGCTACAGATCGAATCGTGCAAGAGATCGAGCAGTTCTATAAGAGCTATATTGACAGCTTCAATCGAGAAGATATCGACCTTTTCTTGCAGTCGTTCGACCTGCCTTATGTAGTTCTTTCGGGCGAACATGGCGCAACCGTGTGCGCCGACGAGGCCGCCAGACAGCGTTTCTACACTCAGACGATGAGCGGGATCCAGGCCCGCGGATGGGCGCGCTCGGTGACCGATCGGACCAAGGTGTGGCCGCTCGCGGAGAATCTCGCCACCCTGATGGCTGACGTCACACGCTATAAGAACGACGGCGCGATCCTCGAACGCCTGCGCGCCTTCTATACTTTGCGCAACGACGGTAAGTCGTGGAAGATCGTCACGATTTCGATGGCTAATCCGCCGTTTACCGGGCCCGGCGATATCGCGCGCGGTTGAGCGATTCGGCGAACTCGACTCGTTAGGTAGATCTTTTGCTGGCGAGCGGCGCGGATAGCGAGAGTGAACTTGACGTCTAACGAATCATCGATCAGCGGTTGAGGGAGGAAACGCCGATAACCGCACATTCGCAAGGATTCAGTACGGCAAGGGTCGCATCGCTCACCGATGGAGTATTCGCGATCGTATTGACCTTGCTCGTGCTCGATCTGCATGCACCGACCGCCGCATCGCAAGTGCAATTGCTATCCGCGTTGCGCGAGATCGCACCGCAGTTGATCCTGTTCGTCGTAAGTTTCGCGATCGTTGCGGTGTTCTGGTACGGCCATCACATGGAGATGCACTGGATCGTGCGATCGGATCGAGTGCACCTTGGGATCACGTTGGCTTTTTTATTGATGATCAGTTTCGTTCCTTTTTCGGCTTCATTACTGGGCAGGAATCCTGAATTGCCGCTCGCGGCCTCCATATACGGCGCGAATCTCTTTCTCGCCGGTGTGATTCGCTATATACACTGGGCCTACGCCACCAATGGTTCGCGACTGGTCGCGCCGGACCTCGACTGCGAGTTCGTGCGGCACATCAAGCGCGTTTTTATCGTCGTTCCAGTCCTCTATCTGGTGGCAGCCGGACTTTCCTGGATCAACAGCATCATCGCAATCGCCGCCTTCGTCCTTATCCCGGTGCTTTATGTCAAACCGGCTCGCCACACTCGCCATCTCACTTCGCTGCGGCCAGTCGAGTCACCCACGCAGAAATAAACTGAGTAATCGAATAGGAGGATCATCTAATGGACATAGGATTCCTATTGGCGCCGACCGCGCAAAGCGGCGATCTAGCAGGAGCCGCCCGCCTGATTGAATCGCTCGGCTATGAGTCGCTGTGGATTCCCGAGCATCCAGTCATACCGGTCAATATGAAGACTCCGTTCCCATTTACGCACGACAACAAGCTTCCTGATCATTATGCGCGCTGGGCCGATCCATTTATCGGGCTCACCGTGGCGGCGACGGTGACGACAAAAATCAAACTCGGCACCGGCATCTGCCTCCTGCCCGAGCGCGAACCATTGATTACGGCCAAGACCGTTGCGAGCCTCGATCTGTTTTCGGGCGGCCGCGTGATTCTCGGCGTCGGCGCCGGTTGGCTCAGAGAAGAAACCGAAGTGATGGGTGCGAAATTTGGCACGCGCTGGAAACAAACGCGCGAAACGGTCGAGGCGATGCGTGTGCTATGGTCCAAGCGCGAAGCCTCTTACGAAGGCGAAATCATTCGCTTCCCGCCTGTCCGCTGTGAACCGAAGCCGCTGCAGAAGCCGCACCCGCCGGTGATTCTTGGAGCGCACGGCCCCAAGGCGTTGGAGCGGGTCGCGCGCACTTACGATGGCTGGATGCCTCTGACCGATAGTCCAGAAGAAATGAAGCGTGACGCGGCGATCATCCGGAAGCTCGCTGCAGAGCATGGCCGCAAGCCCGAGTCGATCCAGATGTCCCCGCTGGTCGATCCAAAGGAAAACGGACCCTCGGCGGATGACATGAAACGCTATCGCGATGCGGGTGTGAGCCGAATCGTTTTGTTATCGCAAAAGACGGTTGCTGCAACCGCGGACGGCAAAGCGCCTGACCTCGCGCGGCACTTTGCGCAAGTCGTGGAACGCGCACAAGGCATCTAATTCGAGGAGCACAGTGCGAATGGATATTGGATTTGTGACGGTGGCCACCGCGCAAAGCGGCGATCTCGCGGAACTCGCCCGCACCGTCGAAGCTCTTGGCTACGAGTCGCTCTGGATTCCCGAGCATCCGATTATTCCCATCAACCTGAAGACCGCATTCCCGTTCGCATCCGACAACAAGCTGCCGGAGCACTACGGGCGTTGGGTCGATCCGTTCATCGCGCTGACGGTCGCAGCGACTGCGACCAAACGGATCAAGCTCGGCACCTGCATCTGCCTGCTGCCGGAGCGTGATCCGCTGATTACCGCGAAGGTTATTGCGAGCCTGGATTATTATTCAGGTGGTCGGGTCATACTCGGCGTCGGCGCCGGATGGCTGAAGGAGGAAACGGAGGTGATGGGCACCAAGTTCGGCGTGCGTTGGAAGCGCGCGCGCGAAACGATCGAAGCCATGCGCGTGCTGTGGACTGAGACCGAGGCGTCGTACGAAGGCGAACTGATTCGTTTCCCGGCCGTCCGTTGCGATCCTAAGCCGCTGCAAAAGCCCTACCCGCCGGCGTTACTTGGTGCGCACGGACCGAAGGCGCTCGAACGGGTTGCCCGCACTTATGACGGCTGGATTCCTTTGACCGACAATCCCGAAGAAATCGGCCGCGATGTCGCGACGATTCGAAAGCTCGCGAACCAGCACGGACGCGATCCGGATGCGATCAAAATCTCGGTGCTGGCCGATCCGCATGGGACTATCCCGTCCAAGGATGAACTGAAGCGCTACGGCGACGCCGGCGTGACGCGCGTGGTTCTATTTTCACAGAGGAACGTCGCGGAAACTGCGGACGGCGGCGCGCTCGCACAAGCTCATCGATTTGCTCCGGTAATCGAACGTGCGAGGGATCTTTGACAACGGGCGAACTAAGCTAACGAGACTGCGCGATGCCGGATGATTGATCGATGAGCGTCGCCCGCCTCGCCAACTTGAGCGAGACGGGCGGCGGATTCGATTGCAGTAATTAGGCGAGGGCTGCCTCGGCGCCTGATTTGCGCACGCCCATCAGGTAGGCCTCGATAAATTCGTCGATTGCGCCATCCAGCACAGCGTTGGTGTTGCCGATCTCGACACCCGTGCGATGGTCCTTGACCATCTGATATGGATGTAGCACGTACGATCGAATCTGGCTGCCCCACGCGATTTCTTTTTTATCCTTGCTGAACTTCTCGAGTTCTTCTCGCCGTTTGCGCTCCTCGAGCTCGAAGAGACGCGCGCGCAGAATCTTCATCGCCATCGCACGATTCTTATGTTGGGATCGCTCGTTTTGACAGGTAACCACGATGTTAGTTGGCAGGTGCGTAAAGCGCACCGCCGAATCGGTCTTGTTGACGTGCTGACCGCCTGCCCCGCTGGCGCGAAACGTATCGATTCTCAAGTCCGCCGGATTAATCACGACTTCCACTTTGTCGTCGATCGCTGGGAAAACGAACACCGACGCGAATGAAGTATGACGGCGCGCATTGGCGTCAAATGGCGAGATGCGCACCAATCGATGGATGCCTGCTTCGGCCTTCAGGTAACCGTAAGCGTAATCGCCATCGACGGTAATCGTCGCGCTCTTGACGCCGCCGCCGTCGCCCGGCTGCAGATCGGCCAGCTCGCTGGCGAAGCCGCGACGCTCCGCCCATCGCATATACAGCCGCAGCAACATCTCGGCCCAGTCCTGCGCTTCGGTGCCGCCTGCCCCCGGATGAATCGAGACAATAGCGCCGAGACGATCGTGCTCGCCGCCGAGCATCACCTGAAGTTCCTGCCGCTCGATCTCGGCGCGCGCAGCCTCCAGCGCCGACTCCGTTTCGTGTGCGGCCTCCGAATCGTCGAGACCCTCTTCCTCGGCCATGCCCAGGAACAGGCGCGCCTCGTCGAGCGCCTTCTCCAGCTTCTCGAAGCCGGATAGCTGCACCTTTATTCGTTCTTGCTCCTTGAGGATAGCCTGCGCGGCTTCGGGCTTGTCCCAGAAGTCCTGCTTGACGGATTGCTCGGAGAGTTCCTGTCTACGCGCGATCAGCTTGGGGACGTCAAAGACGCCTCCGCAATGTGTCGCGGCGGGCTTCGAGGTCCGTCAATTGCGGGCGCATGTCACTAAGCATCTGTCGATAGTCCTTTAGGCGGCGGCGAATTGCGACGAAACAGTGTCGCTTCCCCCATCCTTACACAAATGCGTCGCTCAATTAATGCGCTATGATCCGTGGCCGTTGCTGAGATATCTGACGGTCGACTCTTCTTCCACTTCCTCAGGTCCATTTCGCCGCGGCCGCACACAGCCCCAGACCAGCGCAATCATCATCAGCGTGAAGCAAGCTTCTGCGAACAAATCGCCAATCGCCGCATAAACCGTCCGCCGCGCTTGCCAATAGACTCGCTCGATCTCGGTGCCGCGCTTGAACAGTGGCGTGCGGGCAGTGATCTTCCCGGATGGTTCGATCACCGCGCTGATACCGGTGTTCGCAACGCGCACCACCGGCACCTTGGTCTCGATCGCGCGCATCGCCGCCATCGCGAGCAGCTGATATGGCGCCGAACTCTCCCCGTACCACGCATCATTGGTGATATTGACCAGAATGTCGGCCCCACGATCGACCGCCATCCGCGAGAGATTCGGGAAGATGCTCTCGTAACAAATCAGCACGCCGAGATGCGCGCCCTTGAGCTCGAAGATGGTCTGCCGATCGCCCGCGAACATGTCGCCAAAACCTTCCACCACGCGGTTGACGAAGTAACCGAGGAGACTGCGCAGCGGAACGTATTCGCCGAACGGCACCAGCTGAATCTTGTCGTACCACGCCGTCACTGCCCCCGCATCCGACACCAGGTACGCGCGATTATAAAAGCCCAGCCGTCCATCTACCTCACCCAGCGCCGGCGCACCAAAAAGAATCGCGTCGCGGGTGTCCGCCGCAAGTTGCAACAGGCGCTGCCGATACGGCGCATTCTGGGCAAACGCCGAGGGGTATTGCTCCGTCGGCTGGAAGAAGAACGCCGCGGCCGCCTCGGGCCATACGATCAAGTCGGCGCCGAGTCGCGCGGCCTCTTCGCTCTGCTGCACATAAACACCGAAACTCGATTCCAGGAAATTCGGATCCCACTTGATTGATTGCGGGATATTACCTTGGACCATCGCAAATTTTAGCGACTGTTGGGGACGCTCGCGCTCCAATCCATCGATTCGCAACGTGCCGAACAGCCAGGCCGCCAGAATGAACGCGCTGAGTATGCCGAGACCGATTCCCTGCGTGCGCGGCGACTCGCGGCGAAAAACAACCACATAAACGACGACATTGAATAGAACGATCAACGCCGAGACGCCATAAACTCCTGTAAATTCCGCAAACTGAATCAGTGTCAGATTCTGATATGCAGCGTAGCCAAGTAGGTTCCACGGGAAGCCGATCGGATAATAGGTCCGAAACCATTCGACCGCAGTCCAGGTGATCGGCAACGTCAAGAGCATCGAGAGGCCGAGACGCGCAGTGATAAAGGCAGCCGCCCACACGGCAGCGCCGCTGAATAGCGCGATCACGGCGGCGAGCAACAACATTGGCAGCACCGCGAAGATGATCCGCACATCGGCGAAGTGGTGCAGCGTTATCGTTATCCAGTACAGCGAGGCGACGTTACACGCAAAGCCCTGGAGCCACGAATACCGGAATACGTTGCGGAGCGGTTCGCCGTCGATCGCATAGAGCAGAGGAACGAATGCGATCCATGCGGCAAGGTTAAGGTCGAAGCTGGGGAAGGCAAGTGCTAGTGCGAGTCCGCTGGCGATCGCCATCGCGGCGCGAGTTGATACGTTCACTGCCATCCTTAGACGAATCCGGGCAGGTCCGCGATTGGTAATACGCCGGCGCACGGCGGGTGGCCATCGAAACGATCATACAACTCGTCGGCGTCGCGCCAGGTTTCGACCAGCGCAACCGCCGCGCTCGCGGGCAGCGGCAGATCTCCTGCCACTCGCCATTCGCGCTCAAAGCTCCAGTCAATCGGTGGATTCCGTTCGAGATCGATCGCGGCCACTCGCCACCACTCCTCCTCCGCCAGAATCACCCGGGCTTCGCGCCAAGGCATATACAGCACTGGACGCGCACCCATCCCAAAAGCATAGCGCTTATCGAGCGCGACGCCGAATGGTTCATAGCGCCGGCGATTCGAGCGGACCAGCAACCGGCCGAGCTCGGCGATCGATGCGTCGCAGAGGCAGACGACCGGGCGCTTGCCACGGATCAGGCGGGCGGCACCGTGGATTACGCCACCGCGGAGAATCGAATCGAGATTGTCGATGGCGCTCGTAGTTCCGGCGGTGCGCGTGAAATGCGTAAGCATCGGAATCGTTCGAAGATTGCGCGAGTCGGCGCTGCCGCCGGATTTCAGCTTTCCCGCTGCTGGCGCGTTGTGCCGCACAATCAGGCGAACCTCATTGGGATTGTTTCCGCGGTTAGGGTGGGAAGAAGCACGGCCAACCTAGCGTAGCTGGTGGAGGTCCAGCATTGCGGCGAGTTCACGCTCCCGGGCGAACATCCGGCGCGCCTCTGCCTTCGATCGCTCATGATCGTAACCCAGCAAATGCAGCAACCCGTGAATCAGCAGAGTACGAATGCGATGCGCAACGCTTTGGTCAAGTTCGCGCGCCTGCCGCCGTGCGGTGTCTACCGAAATCACCACGTCGCCGAGCGCACAGGTCGGGTCCTGCGCCGCAGCCGATTCTGCCGACTGCAGAACTTCGCTGGTTTCCGCAAATTGTGGGAAGGAAAGGACGTCAGTCGGCTGATCCTTTGCGCGAAATTCGCGATTGAGCCGCCGGATCGCACGGTCGCTGACGAGCATCAACGACAGCTCGCATCGCTCTAGCGCGAGAATTTGCAGGAGGGAATTTGCGTCGGCGCGAAACGCTCGTGCATACTTCCGCGCACTGGCGATTCCGCAGGTCAAATCGACCGGCACACTCAGCCGTTAGTGGGTTTGGAATCGGGCAGCGGCAGCGGAAGTGTGCGGTCGCCGCTGAACAACTCGTACGCGGTAATCACGGCTTGCACCAACCGATGCCGTACGACGTCGCGCTCATTGAAATGCACGAACTTGATACCGGGCGTTTCCGCGAGCACCGTTCGCGCCTCCTTGAGGCCCGAGAGTTTGCCGCTCGGCAAATCGATCTGCGTGATATCGCCTGTAATCACTGCTTTCGATCCGTAGCCGAGCCGCGTCAGGAACATTTTCATCTGCTCGGAGGTAGTATTTTGCGCTTCGTCCAGGATGATAAACGAATCGTTGAGCGTGCGCCCGCGCATAAACGCCAACGGCGCCACTTCTATCGTTCCGCGCTCGAGCATCCGGCGCGCTCGATCGTAATCCACCATGTCGTGTAGAGCGTCGTACAGCGGACGCAAGTACGGGTTGACCTTCTCCGCCAGGTCGCCGGGCAGGAAGCCAAGCTTTTCACCCGCCTCGACCGCCGGCCGGCACAGCACCATGCGCGTGACCTGGTTCTTCATCAACGCCGCCAACGCCATCGCCATCGCCAGGTAGGTCTTGCCGGTGCCCGCAGGCCCGATACCGAAAACGATATCGTGCGTGCGTATCGCCTCGACGTACGCTTTTTGGTTCAGGCTCTTCGGCGAAATAATCCGCTTGTTCGCCGAGATATAAACCTGGTCGAGAAAGATTTCCTTCAAATCGACGTTGCGATCGGCGCGCAGGATACGGATGGCGTAATCAACGTCGCCGTTGTAGATCGGGTAGCCGCGCTTGAGCAGGTCGTACAACTCGCTCAACAGCTTGCCGGCGAGCGCCTGTTCAATATGCCCGCCGGAAATTTTGAGCGCGCTGCCGTTAACCCCGATGCGTACATCGAGCGCCGCCTCAATCGTTCGCAAATGTCCGTCGTGCTGACCGAGCAACTCGGTGAGAAAGCGATGGTCGTCGAAATGAAGTTCGAGCGAATCTTCGGTTGATAGTTGTGAAATGGTCCCGTTTACCCTCTGCAGGTTGTTTGGCATTGCCGTTTGCGGTCGCGTGCTGGCCCATTCCGATAATTGGATGCTACCCTTTTTTTGCGGGCGTGTGAAACAGCGTATCGATGAACGCATGGTTAACGCTCGACAAGTCCATCAGACCAATGTGGCGATCCGTTCGAGGGCCTCGTCGAGCTTCGACGCGTCCCGGCCGCCGGCTTGAGCGAAATCGGGTCGCCCACCTCCAGTGCCGCCGATAATCGGCGCGATTTCCTTGACGATGTCGCCCGCCTTGATGCGCTTGGCGAGATCCGCCGTCACCGCCACCAGCAGCGCCGCCTTGTTGTCGCCGAGGTCCGAACCGATTGCGACCACCGCCGAACCATACTTCTGGCGCAGGCAGATCGGCCATCTCGCGCAAGGACTTTGCCTCCACGCCCTCGACCTTGCGCGTCACGATTTTCACGCCGTTGACCTCGCGCACCTTCTCCGCATCCGTACCACCAGTGGTCGCTCCATTGACAAGTTTCTGTTCGAGCGCCCGTAGCTTCTTTTCGAGCTCCCTCTCGCGCGCAAGCAGTTTCTCCAATCGTTCGACTGCCGCACCGTCGCGCGCACCGAGTTGACCACCGATATCTTCGAGGATTTTCTCGCGCCGGCGGATCGCGTCGAGCGCGCCCTGTCCGGTAAAAGCTTCGATTCGCCGCACGCCAGCCGCGACGCCACCTTCGCTTTCGAGCTTGAACAGACCGACGTCGCCAGTACGCTGCACGTGAGTGCCGCCGCAGAGTTCGGTCGAGAAATCGCCCATCCGCACCACGCGCACGACGTCGCCGTACTTGTCGCCGAAGAACGCGAGCGCGCCAGCCTTGAGCGCGTCGTCGTAGGCCATCTCCTCGGTTACGACCTCGGCGTTCTCGCGAATACGCGCGTTGATCTCCTCTTCGATCGTCGCGAGGTCGCCCGCGCCGACCGGCCCGTTGTGACTGAAGTCGAAGCGCAATCGCTCCGGCGCGACCATCGAGCCCGCCTGATGAACGTCTTTGCTGAGAATGTCGCGCAGCGCGTAATGCAGGATATGGGTCGCCGAATGATTCAGCATCGAGGCGTCGCGCCGCTCGCGGTCAATGCGCAATTTCACGCGCGCACCATTGGCGAAATCGCCCGGCGCGCCGCGCAAGATGTGACCGATATGGAGAATCGAACCGTCGTGCTTGCGCGAGTCGGTCACTTCGAGCAGCGCGCCTGAGGCGGTCTCGATCACGCCGCGGTCGCCGACCTGTCCGCCACCTTCCGGATAGAAAGGTGTCTCCGCCGTAACCACCGTCAGCCGTCCACCTTCATTTGCGTCAGCCGCAACGACCTCCGATTCGGCCTCGTAGCGATGTTCACCGACGAATCGCGATTTCACTCCCGCATCGAGCATGATTTCGGGCGCGATCGACGTCGTCCTTGCGGGCCGCACGACCACGCTCGCGCTGCTCCTCCATCAGCCGTTCGAACCCGGCGACATCAACGGTGAAGCCATCTTCGCGCAAGATGTCCTGTGTTAGATCGATCGGAAAGCCGTAAGTGTCATAGAGTTTGAAAGCGACTTCACCCGACAGAATATCTTTTCTTTGAAGGCGCAGTTGCTTGATGGCATCGCTCAGTAGGCTCAGTCCTGTGTCGAGGGTATTAGCGAAGCGATCTTCTTCGATGTCCACTTCTCTGGTGATCTTCTCCCTTTGATCATTGAGCTCAGGATATGCGACGCCCATCGCCATCGATTACGGAGTCACAAATGTTGAAGAGAAAGGGTTCGTCGAAACCGATCCGGCGCCCATGACGCGCAGCGCGCCGAATGATTCTGCCGGAGTACGTATTCCCGGTCGGTGTTACCCGGGACGCACACCATCCGCGATCAGAAAGCACATCGCGCGAGCATGGTCAGCAATAGCGCGGAACGAAATGTCGTCTTCCGATTTAACTCCGTAGCGCTTGCCCTGGCGACTACACTCCTCGATCGACTCGATAATTTTCTGGAACAAATCGATGTCGTAGTTGCCCAGGTATTTGCCCGTTTCGAGGCTCTGCATTACCGCCGCAACGCGCTCAAGTCCCGTACCCGTATCGACATGCTTCATCGGCAATGGCGTCAGCTTGCCCGTCGCGTCTCGGTTGTACTGAATGAACACCAGATTGCCGAGTTCGATAAAACGCGAGCATCCGTCGACGTTGACCGCGCACGTGATTACCGGTATGTCGCTTTTTGATCGCACGCCTGTCCCGGCCGATCAGTCGGATGCCTACCGTCGGGTTCGCGGTCGATATGGATCTCCGAGCATGGCCCGCATGGACCGGTCTCGCCCATCTCCCAGAAATTATCCTTCTCGCCGAACCGCAGAATTCGATCTTTAGGTAATACTTTAAGTTCGAGCCACGCCTGCTCGGCCTCATCGTCATCCTTATATACGGTCGCCCACAGGCGCTCTGCCGGGATCTCCCAGACCTTCGTCACCAGCTCCCAATGCCACTGCGATCGCCTCGGCCTTGTAGTAATCGCCGAACGACCAGTTCCCGAGCATCTCGAAAAACGTATGGTGATAGCTGTCGCGGCCGACCGCTTCGAGGTCGTTGTGCTTGCCCGAGATGCGTAGGCATTTCTGGCAATCGACCACGCGCGCGCTGTGGCGCCGTGCGCACGCCGAGGAAATAATCCTTGAACGGCACCATCCCGGCGTTGACGAAGAGCAGAGTCGGATCGCCCTTGGGAATCAGCGAGGCGGAGGGCACCACCTGATGCCCGCGCTCGGCAAAAAAATCGAGAAAGGATTGACGAATCTTGTCGGTAGTCCAGCGCATAACTGTCCCTATTTTATCGCAAGCCCACCCGATTGCGCATCAGGCCGACACCCCCTCAGAACAAGCATAACCGGAAGTGAAAAAGTTGTCGGGGAACGTAGAATTAAAGCTTTTTTTCTGAAACCTCACGAGGTTTCCGACTTTCCAATGGTAAGATCAAGCGTAGCTCGGCAAATGGCTCGTCATTGAGAGCCGATTCGATGCGCAAGGTTAGATTGATTTTTCTCGTTGTGCTGCTCGGCGCGCTTAGTGGTTCGCTTTGGTGCCCGTCAGACGGGTCAGCGCAGACGCCGTCATACGCCCCCGCCGCGACCGCGATACTTCGCGGCAAGGTCACGACGGGACCCACGGTGCCGATCGGGCGTGCAGGCGAGCCTCCCGCGATCGCACCGGTGGCCGGCGCCAGCGTAAACGCTGCGAGCACCAGCGGTGTTCCGATCGCATCGGCGATCACCGGCCCCGATGGCGCCTATACCTTCGCGATCGCGCCCGGCGATTACCTCGTGACGGTCATACCTCCGCGGCGGATGCTCAGCAGGTTCGTCCCGCGACAAGTTACCGTTACGTCCGGCGCGCCGACCGTGCTCGATATTACGCTCGACACCGGCATCAGATGAAAAAGGGGGGCGAGAGGATGGTGCACGATGATCTGATTCTCGAACTCGCGCGGTTTATCGAGCGTATCACGGCGATCGGACGCACCGGTCTCGCCTTCAAACCCCACGGCTACGATGCCGAACGTTACGAAGACCTGCTGCGCGAAGCGGCGCGCATTCATGCGGTGCTCGCACGCGATCTCTCGACCGATCCCGAAGCGCTGCTTCAGCGTTGGCGCGACGACGCCGGCGGTGGCTACGACGGCTACGTCACGGTGGGCGTCGGCTGCGGCGCGATCGTCTTCAACCAGCACGACGAAATCCTTCTGATTAAGCGGCCGAGCGGGGCGTGGTGGTATCCGACCGGATTTTGCGATGTCGGCGAATCGCCAGCCGAAAACGTCGCGCGTGAGGTGCGCGAGGAGACCGGCCTGATGGTGACGCCGCAGCGGCTGATCGGGATTATCGATAGCCTCAAAGTGGGCTCCGCGATGCGTCATCTATATTCGATGCTGTTCTACTGCCGACTCGACGGCGGCACGATTACGCCGCATCCGTTGGAAACGCTCGATGTCGGCTTCTATCCCCTCGACCACCTGCCGGAGCCGCTGCATGGCCGCGACCGGAAATGGATCGCGCTGGCGCGCGAGTTCCATTTCGAAGGCCGCGTCGAGGCGTACTTCGATCCGCTGTAGTCGGAGGCGGCGGGGCAACGCTCGCTGGCGAGCGTTGCCCCCCGACCAGCGTACTGAGGGTGCGAGCGCGCGACCGCGCGCTCGCACCCTCAGTACGCTGCCGCGCGGCGCGCGGTGCGCGCCGCCAGCGCGAACGTCGCGATCGCGAACGCAATCGCGACGACCACCGACAACGCGAGCGACGGCAACGAGCCCATCGCACCGCGATTCCCGGCGTATAGGCTCTCGCGCAACGCGGCCATCCCATAGGTGAGCGGATTCAAGCGCATCGTCCAGCGCAGCAACGCGGGCGCGCCATCGATTGGCCAGAACGCACCCGAAAGCAGCCATACCGGTATCAGGATCAGATTCATAATCGCATGAAAGCCCTGCGTCGATTCGATTTTCCAAGCGATCGTGAGCCCGATGCAGGTGAGCGCAAATGCGATGAGCGCCATGATCAGGGCGGCGAAGATCGCCGCGCCCGCACTCAGATGAATCCCCGCGATCGGCGCCAGAATCAGGAAGATGCAACTCGGCACCCAGGCGAGAGTCGTCGCGCCGAGCGCCTGTCCCATCACGATCGTCGAGCGCGAGATCGGCGCGACCAACACGCTCTGCAGAAATCCCTCGCGCCGATCCTCGACCGTCGAGATGGTCGCGAAGATAGCCGTGAACAGCAGCACCAGCACGATGAAGCCGGGATAGAGGTACTGGAAATAATCGATGTTCGCGGGCATCCCGGCGGGTCTGAAGGACGCGTTGAGGCCCGCGCCGAGCAGCAGCCAGAACACCAGCGGCTGCAGGAACGAGCCGATCACTCGGCTGCGCTGGCGGCAAAAGCGCGTGATTTCGCGCAACCAGAGAGTGCCCGCCTGTAAGCCTGCCTCGCTCATCGAAGGTCCTCGCGGCGGTCCGCGTTAAACCGATGGCCGGTCAGATTCACGAACACATCTTCGAGCGTCGGCTTGCCGAACGTCACCGATTCGATTTCGTCGCCGAAAGCGTCAACCACCTCGCGCACGAAATCCTGGCCGCGCGGGCGCTCGACGCGCAACGTACCGTCCACGAGCGCCGCCGTCACGCTCATCCGCGCCGCGATTTTCTTCTGTAGATCTTCCGGTTCGGGCGCATAAATCGTGACGACGTCGCCGCCGACGCGCGCCTTCAATTCGATTGGCGGCGCGATCGCGACCAGCCGGCCCTGTGCAGAACGCCGATGCGATCGCAGCGCTCGGCCTCCTCCATGTGATGGGTCGTCAGCACGATGGTCACACGATCACGTTCGCGAAGGTCGGTCAGATAATTGAGAAATTCGCGCCGCGCGGCCGGATCGAGCCCGGTGCTCGGCTCATCGAGCACGAGCAATTCCGGTTCGTGCAACAATGACTTCGCCAATTCGACGCGCCGCTTGAATCCACCCGAAAGCGTTTCGACGAGGTCGCGTGCGCGTGCGCTCAGCCCGAGCTGCTCGAGCATCGCGGCACTGCGCTCGCGCAGCGCGGCGCCGCTGATGCCGTAGAGCCGTCCCTGATGCGCCAGATTTTCAGCCACCGTCAACTTGCCGTCCACACTCGGATGTTGAAAAACCACGCCGAGCCGTCGCCGCAGCGCGATGGTGTCGCCGCGCAAGTCGAAGCCGAGAATGCGAGCATCGCCGCCCTGCAGTGGCACCAGCGTCGAGATCAGCTTGAAGAGCGTGGTCTTACCGCCGCCGTTCGGACCAAGCAGTCCGAAGATTTCGCCGCGCGCGATTGAGAAGCCGACCTCGCTCAGTGCCAGGCGCTCGCCATAGCTGAAACTCAAGCCAGCGATTTCAACGACGGGCGTCGTTTCGATGCGTGCGTTCCGAAGTAGATCGGCGCTTGGCGTAGCCGCGGAGGTGACGGGCATCGGTAATGATTCAAATCGTATCGTTCGCAGACTAGCGCTGATTATTCACCGATGCGAACCCCACCGCAACGAGCACCCACCCGTCGCCGTTAACAAGGCGATCAGAATCTTTTTCTCTGCGCTTAAAACTTTCTTCATAGGGACGCAACGCACAGAGGATACTTTCTGCCGAGTCGGTGCACCGACAACCTCGGTGACGCTCAAGCGCGTGGGAGGACGCTCGATTACGCGCACGGGTGGGCGTCGCGAATCAACGAAATCATCGGAAGGGGAGAAGCATGAGAAACCAAAAGCTACGCAGAGGTATTGCCGGGTTTGCACTCGGCGCGATGTTGAGCGGCCAGTTCGCCGCGCCAATCGCTCTGGCGCAGAGCGCCGCGGCGCCTCAAGACACTTCCACGACGACTCCGATTACGCATTTGATCGTGCTGATCGGAGAGAACCGGACCTTCGATCACACCTTCGCGACATACCGTCCGAAGGGCTCCGAGAGCGTGGGGAATCTGCTCTCTAGAGGGATCATTAACGCGGACGGATCTCCCGGGCCGAATGCCGGTGTGGCCACACAATTCCAGGTGAATACTCCACTGCCGGCGACCTACTTTATCAGTGCCAACAGCGCCCACAAGACGCCCTACTCTACGTTGCCTACGCCGCATCTCAACGGCGCGCCAAATCAGGCCGTCAGCCTTCCAGACTTGAACGCGAATCCAACCGGAGTGCAGCCGCCCTTCGACGATTCCGTCACGCTCGCTGACCTGACCACCCTCGAACCGTCGCTCGAGCCGTCGGATCTGGGTCTGATGCGCACCGGGGCCACCGGCCCTTTAGGTACGACGGGTCTCGATACTCGTATTCCGAACGCGACTTCGTTACCGAACACGGAGTTTCAACTAACCGGCCCGAACGTGCCTTACGATTCCTACACCGGCGATACCGTGCATCGTCTCTTCCATATGTGGCAGCAATCGGATTGCAATATCGCCAATGCCACGGCTTCGAATCCGTCCGGCTGCCTGAACGATCTTTATCCGTTCGTCGCGACTGCGCGCGACGACTCAGGCGGCAACGCTTTGGGCTTCTACAACATGCAGAACGGCGACGTGCCGTTGCTGGATAAGCTCGCCAGCCAGTACGCGATGAGCGACAATTTCCATCAGTCGATCATGGGCGGCACGGCGGCGAATCACGTCGCGCTCGGCACGGGCGACTTCATGTCGTGGACGACTTTTGTGGGCATTACGACGCCTCCGTCGAATATCGCCAATCCGAATCCGCAGTCATCGACTTCTGACAAGTACGTAGCGGACAAGGTGTTCACGGAGTGTGCGGACACGACTCAGCCGGGCATCCTGCCGATTGTTACCTATTTGAACTCGCTGCCCTATAGTCCCGCTTCCAGATGCGATACCGGCGCTTTCTACATGATTAACAATCTGAGCCCAGGTTTCCTGCCGAACGGTGTGATCGATACGGCTAGCATCACCGGGGCAAACCGGGTGCCGCCTTCTCCGTTACGCACAATCGGCGACGCTCTCAACGATAGCGGCATTTCGTGGGCCTACTATGGCGGCGGCTACAATGCGGCGGTGCGCGTGGCAAATGGATCCACCGACCCATTCGACCAGGCTATCGGCAATAATTACTGCGACATATGCAATTTCGAGTCGTATGCGACTTCGATCATGGGCGATGCGACTCAGCGCACGACGCATATCAAGGACGCCACCGACTTCTTCACCGCGCTGGAATCCGGCAATCTTCCCGCAGTATCGTTCGTGAAGCCGGACAGCTTTGTTGACGGTCACCCGGCCAGCTCAAAGCTCGACCTGTTCGAGGGCATGCTGCAAAAGACGGTAGATGATCTTCAGAAGCAGCCTCAGCTATTCAAGCACACGGCGCTGTTCGTAGCGTTTGACGAAGGTGGCGGTTATTGGGATTCCGGTTACATTCAGCCGCTGGATTTCTTTGGCGACGGCCCCCGCATCCCATTCATCGTCATTTCACCATACTCACGCGGCGGCAAGGTCGTGCATACGTACTACGACCATGTTTCCGTACTGAAATTCATTGAAGCGAATTGGGAGCTTTCGCCGCTGACCGGACGCAGCCGCGACAATCTGCCGAATCCGACCAGCTCAGCTAACCCTTATGTTCCAGGGAATTCTCCGGCGATCGGCGACCTGATGGATATGTTCGACTTCCACAGTTAATACCAATCGACGGACAGCTAACTGCGAAGAGTGGGACAGCCGCTGAGAACGGCTGTCCCATTTTCACTACTTATCCGTCATTTTTTATCGGTGAAGTTCAATGACGCTGAGTTCATGCAGAACCGCAGCCCGGTCGGATTCGGACCGTCATCGAAAACGTGCCCTAGATGCGCCCCGCAACGACTGCACATCACTTCGGTCCGCCGCATCCCGTAACTCGTATCGACGTCCTTGATAATCCTGCTCTCTTCCAACGGCGCATAGAAGCTTGGCCATCCGCATCCCGAGTCGTATTTGGTATCGGAGGCGAACAGCTCGTTGCCGCAGCAGACGCACAAATAAACACCCTTGATCGTGGAAGTCCCAATATTTCCCTGTGAATGCCTGCTCGGTGCCCTTGCGACGTGCGACTTCATATTGCTCGGGAGTCAACATCGCCTTCCATTCTTCATCCGTTTTCACGACTTTGTCGGCCATCGTCGGCGCTCCTTTTTCGATTACGATCTCGATGGCCGATCCTACTGCGATGTCCGATGCGATCCCAACCGCTGGCTGGCGAAAAAATGCAGCGGCGCGACCGTCAATGGTCGCGCCGCTAGCTTGCTACACTCTTGCCGCGAGATCGTGCCGCTGAGGCTGCGATCCGGTCATGCGCCTATTTTGGACACGTGAACGTTCCCGCCGTCGAACACTGCGCGCCGTTCCACCAGAGCGTGTCGCGATTCAGTCCAAGTTGCCCAACTGCTGTTCCCAGTTTGCGATTCGCCCCCTCGAAGCGCAGATCGAAGCCCGACAAGAAGGACGGGTCACTGACGTTCGAGTCGAAGAATTGGAACGCCGCCGCCTGGCTGCCATCGCCAATCAATTTGCCGAATGGCAGGGTGTCCAAATCCAGCGTCATGCACAGGTTCGGCGGACTCGCATTCTGATTGCCCAACGAATATCCCACGAGGTCCGGCATCGACTCCGACCCAATCATGTCCATGTGGGCATAATGCAGCCGGAAGTAGCCGCTGCCATCAGGACGCGGTGAGCTGCCGACGGGTGGTTTATTCGTGAAGCGCAGATCCGTCGGTCCTTCCTGCAGATCGAATGGGACCGCGTTGTTGCCAATCGGATTGGCCGGGTTCAACGGCTGCGTCGCATTCTCGTCAACCCCAGTGCCATCGTCGTATAGCGATACCTCGAAGGTATTGCTCGAACCGCACGTTTCGTGACCGGTCTCCGGCACGTCGATCCAGCGGACCTTGAAGTCGTTGATACCCGCGAAGCCGATCGCCTGCACCGGGAAGGTGTTCGCATGTAGGGCGCGGCTATGGGTATTGAAACTCGCCCACGATGGCGCGGTCAGGGCTCGGGGCTCGCCGCTGGCCGCGCTCGATCCGTCGGCCGCGCGTCCCGGCGGGGCGTGCCGACGATTTTTATCAACAGCTGTGACGGAGCAACGCTCCAATGCACCAAATAGTGGGCGAGTTTCAATACCCTTAGCCGCGCCCTACATGCGAACACCTTCCCGGTGCAGGCGATGGGCTTCGCGGCAACAACTTGGAGTTCGGCTGGATCGACGTGCCGGAGACCGGTCACGAAACATGCGAATTGAGCAATACCTTCGAGGTATCGCTATACGACGATGGCACTGGGGTTGACGAGAATGCGAGACGCGGCATTTGAACCCGGCCAATCCGATTGGCAACAACGCGGTCCCATTCGATCTGCAGGAAGGACCGACGGATCTGCGCTTCACGAATAAACCACATTGCGCAGCTTTCGCATCTCGGCTGCATTATGCCCACATGGACATGATCGGGGCCCGAATGCCGGACCTCGTGGGATATTCGTTGGGCAATCAGAATGCGAGTCCGCCGAACCTGTGCATGACGCTGGATTTGGACACCCTGCCATTCGGCAAATTGAATTGGCGATGGCGGCCAGGCGGCAGTTTCTTTTTCGAGCTGAACGTCAGTGACCCGTCCTTCTTGTCGGGCTTCGATCTGCGCTTCGAGGGGGCATTCGCAAACTGGGAACAGCAGTTGGGCAACTTGGACTGAATCGCGACACGCTCTGGTGGAACAGCT
>CAVZFW010000006.1:0-329820 GCA_963774705.1 uncultured delta proteobacterium | reverse complement strand
ACTACCCTGACAACTAACTGACACTGACAACTTCTTCCAGCCACTCGCGATACGCGATGGGTGATATCTCCGACGGCTTGATTTCAGATCGACCGCCCCAGAAAACGTTGGTGTACGATACCGGTATTCCGCAGGCGACCAAGTGGCTGTCGATCGCCGCTTTGTGATCCAGCAGACGCTGCCTTTCGGTCCCATGTGCCACGGCCATGATGTTCACACTACGGAATTCCGCACCGGCCTCTCGCCAGTAACAATGGGTTAGAATATCGTGCCGGCCCACCTCGGACCCTGCCTGGATTTCCATCCCGGGAGGCACCGCCCAATGAAACAGCCCGTTGAACCGCGTCACCCGGATACCTCCCGCAGAAGGTTTAACGTGTTCCAAAAATGTCGAAAATCGCCCGATGATCTTTCGCCGGTTGAGATCTTCGGCCACCGAGAAAAATGTCTCCAAAGGCAAATCGGCCTCTTTCGCCCGGTTACCCCACGGGTTAACCGTAACCTCCGCAATGGTCGAATTCCTTCTTCAGGGAGGTTAGGACTCGCCATTCCAGGTCGTTGAGTTCAACGATTTCAGTGCGAATCATCTGCGCCGGCCGATCACCTCGCGAGCCCGGCAAGATCGTCTTTCGGCGGACGTGTCCGACGCCAAGCGTGAAGATCCCTTTCGCCGGCATAATTCTTGACCTTCTCAGCCCCCACTCTCTCATCAGCAGATCGGGTGTGCCCCTCGAGATCGAAGCCCTGCGGAACCTTGACGGTGGTCCACAATTTGTATTCGCTGCCCGGCAGTCTGCGAATCGGTCGAACGAACCACCACATGCCCGGAAAATGGGTCTTGCCGAAACATGTAGTCAAACGCCGAATCGAGCTTTTCGGCCGGCACCTTCCAGGCTACCAACGCTCCCTGCGCGAGGTTCGTTGAGAGAAGTGTCTGGCGGACCCGTCGAATGGTTCCCGCGGAGAGCATCGCCTTGATCCGTTCCAGGACCAACCTCTCTTCGATACCGGACAATCTGGCAATCTCCGAGAACGGTTCGCGGACAAAACCCTGGATCTGGTCTTCTGACACAGCGAGGATTTTGGAATTGACGGAATCGGTGTGCTCAGTGGCGGTCATCTGCGGCGAAAGCTGCCACTTTAAACTTAGATCTGATAAGGCGGCGCGAGTGATAAAACACAGAAAGGCAGGAATGATCGACATTCCTGACCTCTGTCATCACTCGCGCCGCCCTATATTTCCTGGTTTCTAAATGGCTTTCTCGCCTGTCTCGTCGGTCCGAATGCGAATCGCTTCTTCGACCGCATAAACGAAAACTTTTCCGTCACCGATCTTGCCGGTTTTGGCGGCCTTCACGACGGCACTGGTGGCGTTCTCCACCATGCCGTCGCCGAGCACCACCTCAATCTTGATCTTTGGCAAAAAGTCGACTGTGTACTCACTCCCGCGATAAATCTCCGTGTGACCCTTTTGCCTTCCAAAGCCTTTGACTTCGGTAACTGTCATTCCCTCGATTCCGAGGTCCGATAACGCTTCTTTGACCTCTTCCAGCTTGAAGGGCTTGATAATCGCTTCAATTTTTTTCATATCGTCGTTGTCACTGAGTCCGCTGTCATCGGAGCATCTTGCATTAGTTCATTACGATCTAGGGTTAAATGTCAGCCTTGCCGTTCAGACACCAGTTTTAAAATTATTGCTAGGTGATATAACCTTCTTCGCCATGTTCGGCGAGATCCAGACCGCCTGTTTCGATGTCGGGTGACGCGCGCAAACCGATGACCAGCCTGACCACAAATCCGATGATTACGGTCGCCACCGTCGCCAGCACCATCGTCACTATCACGGCCTTGACTTGAGAGAAAAACAGCGACGATAACAACGTGTCCTTCAAATTCGCGTTCACCTCTTTGGTCGCCAGAATACCGGTCAGCAATGCACCCAAGGTCCCGCCGACCGCATGGACGCCGAAGGTGTCCAAGGCGTCGTCATAACCGAGGGCCGGCTTCAAAGCTGAAACGGCAAAGTAAGGAATTGCTGCAGCCAAAACCCCGATAATCACCGCGCCGGTCGCGTTCACAAACCCGCAGGCCGGCGTAATCACCACCAATCCCGCCACCGCACCGCTGCAGAAACCCAGCACGCTGGCCTTGCCGCGCAGGATCTTTTCCATCACTGCCCCACGTAAACGCCGCGACCGCCGTCGCCAGCGTCGTCGTGGTGAACGCGTTCGCGGCGATCACGTCCGCCGCCACCGCGCTTCCCGCATTGAAACCGTACCAGCCCACCCAGAGCATGCCGTGCCGACCATACACAGAACCATGCTGTGCGGCGGCATCGGTTCCTTCTTGAAACCGAGACGCGGGCCCAGAATGAGGCAGAGAATCAGCGCGCTCCAACCGGAAGTCATATGCACCACCGTGCCGCCCGCAAAATCGATCGCCTTGATCGCGGAAGTGGGATTCCAGATGCCGTTCATGAAGCCGGTGATTCCCCACACCATGTGAGCCAGCGGGAAATAAACCAGGAACATCCAGCAAGCCATAAAAACCAGCAGCGACCAATACTTCATGCGCTCAGCGATCGCGCCGATGATCAACGCCGGCGTAATGATCGCGAACATCAACTGGTACATCGCATAGACATTCTGCGAGACCCAGTACGCGTAGTCTGTGTTAGGAGCCGAATTGACCCCCGCCAGGAAGAAGTATTCCGATCCGCCGAAGAATGGATTGTTGAGCTCTGCCGAAAACCAGGCTGTAACCGAATGACCAGAGGATGGTAACCATGCCGGTAATACCAAGACACTGAGCGAGGACCGACAGGACGTTCTTGAGCCTGCGTAATTGACGCAAAGCGGAATCGGAGGTGGAGTTTTCGCCGCCGCCATTCCGTCCGCGAGAAGCATCAGGCCGCCGATTGCGAACGCCGCAAAAGACACCGTCCGAGTATGAAAGGCATCCATTGGTTGCGGTGTTGGATCAAATACATCCCACCCATTTTCGGATATTCCGCTTCGCCAACTTTGTCAGAACTGATTTATCGCTGACAGCGAGTAGCACTAACACGGTATGCCACAGCCACCGCGATTTAGTTTAATTCAGTCGCGGGAATCTTGATGGGACGAGATTCGTAGCCGAGGATAGTCCCCGCAATTGTTATCGCCAGAGACTGCGGCCCTTCGCTTCCTCACAGCGGCTTGCGCGAAAGGCAGCCGCGCTTGCCCAATCGCTGACCGCCTCCGATTGGTGAACCATACGCATCGCATCCGCCTTGCAATCGCTCATCGATTGGTACTGCTTGGGGCCGGTGTGCCGCTGATAATGCATCGCGACGGAGTCGCTGAACTTAGTCCACTTCGATATCGCCGCATCGGTATCGACGACGTTGCGGTGGTAGCGCATCGAGCGCGGCGGAACGAGCAGAATAAACACGGCGGCGAGTGCCGTCCCAAGCGGCGATAGTTTCTTCATTTTACTTCGCCGCTGGCAGTTCGGCTGTTCACGCTGCGCCCACCCGCGAGGATCGCGAGTTCGGCCGGGCAGATTGGTAATTCGCGACCGGCCGCCCGCACGATGATTACGCGCGGGCGGCGGGTGTGAAGCGAAGCGGATTCGGCCTCGACGTTAATCTTCGCCCATCAAGTCGGTGAAGTTGCTCGCGTAGAATTTATCCTTCGCGTCCTCATCGGTATTCGGCATCGACGATTCAAAGCGCTTGAGCGGATTGCGCCCGCCTTCGATATGCGGATAGTCCGACGAAAACATGAAGAGGTCGGCGCCCGCCTGTTCGATCATCCAGCCGACCGGCTCCGTCGGAAAGGGCGTGAAGCGCAGATTGCGCCGCGCATATTCCGACGCCCGCATCGGCAACGCGAGCGCGGGTTCGGTGCGCACGAAGGATTCCTGCGCCGCGTCGAGCCGCTTGAGCCACGGCACCACCCACATCGCACCCTGCTCGATACAGCCGCCGCGCAGGCGTGGGAATTTCTCGAACGTCCCATCGAGAACCATCGCGGAGAGGAACAATTCCGACGGCACGTGCATCAGCATGAAGTCCTTGGCGCGCACGGTTTCGCCGCCGCCGAGGAAGTCGGTGGCCTTCAGACCGTTGTTGAGCCACGCGGGCTCGATTGGGATCTGGCCGGCGCCGATATGCAGCATGAAGGGCATGTTGGCGTCTTGCATGCGCGCCCAGAAGCCGTCGAGATCGCGGATGCGTGGGGGACTTGTCGCCCGCGGCGGTGGCCGGAATCCAGACGGTGCGACAACCAAGGCGAATCGCTTCTTCGATTTCGCGCTCGGCGCGTTCGGGGACGTCGAGCGAGACGAAGCCGACCGGCAGCAGGCGCTTATCATGCGCACAGAAATCGACCATCGCGCGATTGAGCGCGCGGGCTCCGCCGTAGAGCAGGTCGGCATCGTGCTGTTGCTGGGCGAACGAGCCCCAGAACTGCCCAGGCGCGATCGAGGCGAACACGAGTTGACAATTGAAGCCGAGCATATCGAGCGCGCGGGTCCGTTCGGCCGAATCGGTCGCGCCGTAGGCGTCCCAGCCCTTCAGATTCATTAAGTTCGCTTTTAGGTTCACCGACTTCCAATGCTGCTCGTCGCGGGTCTTGCCGATCGCCTCGGCCATGCGTCCGGTGCGCGAGAAATCCGGCGGCGGCAAGCGATCGCGCAGGCGCGGGTCGATATAGCTCGCGAGCCAGTCGCGGGTCTCCATGATGTGGCTGTCGGCATCGTTGTAAGTGCGGCCCTCGGCGTACGGCATCGGCTAAATCTCCTGAGCGATAGTGGCGTCTAGATTTGCACGAAAGACGGGGAATTGCGAAGGGCTGGAGCGGCCCTTCAGCGCGACCACAAGCGGTAATTTCCGAGCGGTGCGAAGAGATTCACTATGAGGACGAGTACCGCCAACACGAGGACGATCATGAGCAGCAGACGGGCGGGATCGCGCATTGACCCGCTGACGCTCATCGCGGAGCCGTCGCGGTGTTTGCCATGCCGCGCCAGCAGCAGAATCAGCACCAATATCAGGAGTATCGGGATCAGTCCCATCGCGCGTTTTCCAACGAGCGTGGGCTCTGGGCGCGCTCAGGCCGCGACTGCGGCATCGTCCTCAGTGCGAGTCGATTGCGAAGGCGGTGCGCAAGGGGTTCCGTTCGATCGAAGTGCTATGACCCGGCGAATGTTCGAGGCGATCGAGGACCGCCAGATTTGCCCGGGCTGGCTCAAAATCGGGCTCGGTACGAGCAAGACCATTCCATACTTCACGAGCATGTGCGTAATCGCGTTCTTCCGCATAGATCAAACCCATCATATTGCGCGCGTCCGGCTGTTTCGGGTCGAGCCGCAATGAAGTCGTCAGTTCTTCGCGCGCCGCCGCCAACATCCCGCGCCGTTCGTAAGCGAGCCCCAGGTTGAAATGGCTCTCCGGACGTTCCGGAGCCAGCGCCACCGAGATATTCAACGCCTTCGCTGCCCCGTCGAGGTCGCCAGCTTCGAGCAAGGCGCGCCCCAGGTTCACGAAGAGGTCCCATTGCTGCAATCCCAACGCCGCTGCCTCGCGATACTCACCGATCTCCTGTCCACGCTCACCGGTCATCCCGTAGGCAAAGCCTAGATGGTAATGCGCCAGCGCGTCCGCCGGATGCGCTTCGATCAGCCGCCGATGCGTCACGATCGTTTCGCGGTAATCCTCCTGGCCAAGGAAGTAGTCCGCCGTCGCATCGCAGACCTGCGCGTCAGGGTGATTCCCGGCGGCATTCGCCACGGTGATTGTGGCGAGCACCAGCAATAGTGCCAGCGCTCCGGTGACCGCGATTGAGACCCTGGAATTCATCTCGACAGCTAAAGAAGCAAAATGGATGCCTTCTGATTGATTGCTCCCAATCAGGGCTAGAATTGCAAAAAAACTGGATGGTTTTCGACTTAGTCGGCCGTTATGCGACGATGCAATTGTTTACCACTTTCGTAGAAATTGACGCATTTCGAGAAAGTTTAGTTTCGTCACTGCCGGAAAATCTTGCACCCACAGCCGCCGCGCCAAGTTAAAACACGAGGTAAAGCGGGCCATTTCACGTTCAGATAGGACAATATATTCAATGTAACGCTTTGTGAATCGAAATTGGTACCCTCGGGCACCAAGCCAGTCGTGAAATTCGGATCACTGTCGAATCTCCACCGAATGAGTTCAAATCCACAAATGCATCCGAACGCCCTGGCGGTGTCCGGAGGAAACACGAGCTGTTGCTTTTGCCAATCGGGCGGACACTCCTTTCGTACGTTTGCGGACATCTGGATACGCCGCCCCGATCCAGGCGCGTCGATGCTCCCTCGCTATGACGCGATTGCGGCCGGCCGCCGCTCGATCCATTTCTCGAAGACCTTGAACCACACCGACGCCATCGTCGTGCCAAGACCCACAGCGAGGGGATATCCAATCGTCACCCGATTCATCACCATCGGCAGCAACGCCACCGCGAGCGCTGGTGGAATGTGGATCTCAAAGAGCCGCAGCACGCCGATTCCCCACGCCATACTGAGCATCGCCGCCAGCGGATCGAGTGCAATGTGCGCTCGAAAGAAATAGCCGCCCACGGCCGTCAGGAAGCATGCGATCGGCAGGCCAATGGGCCGCGCCACCCATGGGCAGCGCTCGCGATGCGACAGCATTTCGTAGAGAATCACCACCAGTGGCGGAAACAGGATGAAGCGCATCCCGGTCAGCTTCACCACGATCACCGCGAACGCGACGAAGGCTAGGAGCGGCCACAGCGCGGGCAGCAGAACGCTCAATATCCCAAAGGATGCGGATGGCGCGGGCGGCGCGCTGATCGAATCCGCAGGCTCGTTGCCGTCCAGTTCGTGCGATTCGGAATACCGTCGCCACGGAATCGAAATAGCCGCGAGCAGCACGCAGCCGAAGAGGATGCCCGGCGGATACCACCAACTCGTTACGCCGAGCACCAACGGCAACAGCCCTGCCGAAATCGCCGGTGCAACCGGCGAGCGCAGCGCGACGATTATTGCCACACAGCCCGTCACCGTGATCAGCACCGAGATTACGCCGTATGGCATCGTACGCGTGACCATCGTCCCGAGGATTCCGGTGAGCGCCGGCGTCAACGCGAGCATCGAGGGCGAGCTCGCCCATATGCCGCGCGGATGTTCCATGACGTCCCATGACAGCGCGCCGAGCTCCGGAAACATCACATAAAACGCGCCCGTCAGGCTCGCCACGCTGGCGATCACCCCGATATAAATCAGCGCCACCGCGTCGGCGAGGCGCCGTGTCGAGACCGCCAGTCCGCGCGCCTCAGGTTCGCTCATATCCAACTGGTCGGTCTTCACTTCATCCATCGAAACAGTCCAAATCAGGCGGTTAATGGCGGCTATGCCGATTCAGATATGAGCCGCAACTCTGCGCTTGTTGATACAAGCGACCGGTAATTGGAGACAACTCTCTCCTGTTGTGCTATAACGACTTGAAAATCGCGGTGTTGACTACATGGGTCGTTAGCGCTACTTCGATAAACAGGGCGTAACACGTCGAGCTAAGGGTTATTATGAACTACAGCTTCAACGATCCCGTATTTGTCGATTGGTTGTCCACGCTGGCTATCTCGATCGGCATTTCGCTGATTATCGCCGGCGCCCTGGCCGCATGGTCGGGCCGCCTGCTCGGACTCGCCCCGGAGCACAAATTGTGGGCCTTCATCGTCGGCTTCGCCTTTCTGTGCAGTCTTTCGACGGTCCCAAGCTCAGAGCACGGAACCTGGTCCGACACCTTCTATCTCGCACTGATCCCGCTCCTCGTCATATTCATTTATTTCCTGCCGACCGCCGCTGCCATCAGTCAACACCATTCGAATTTTCAGAGCATCTTCATCATGAACCTGTTCTTCGGCTGGACCGTCGCCGGATGGGTGGTGGCGCTCTTCTGGGCGATGCGGCGTCCGCCGGAGGTTGAAGGCACCGCGTTCAAGGTGACGCCGTTCGGCGCCGTGCCGCATCCCAAGCCCACCGATCAGCAGCCACACCCGAATTAGTCCGTGCCCGAATTCGCGCCGCCTAAGCCGCCGCCGCCGCGATCTCCGACGTGCAATGCGGGCAGCGCCTTGCCTTCTGCGCAATCTCGCTCGCGCAGAACGGACACTCGCGCGTCGTCGGCTCGACTACCGGAGCTGGCATCAGCCGGTTGAACCAGCGAATCATCATGAACATCACGAACGCGACGATCGCGAAATCGAGCACGTTGTTCAGGAACATCCCATAATTAATCGTTGGTGCGCTAGCCGCTTTGGCCGCGGCTATCGTCGCGTAATGTGTCCCGTTCAGGCTGACGAACAGGTCGTTGAAGTTCACGTTCCCGGTCACCAGCCCGATCGGCGGCATGATCACGTCGTTGACCAGCGATGTGATAATCTTGCCGAAGGCCGCGCCGATTATGATGCCGACGGCCATGTCGAGCACGTTCCCGCGCAGTGCAAATTCCTTGAATTCCTTGAGCATGATTTCCTCCTTGAAAGTCCGTTGCGATGTGACCTCGAAGGCGGCGGTTCCCCGCCATGCCGCGCCAAATTGATAGCCATCCTCGCAGCGCCCGGCAAGCTGTCGCGCACTGCTGGTCCGACCGCTCGCCCGGTATACGAACATCGTCTCCTTGCCGCAGTCGCGAGCCTGCTCTACAGTCAGCGCATAAATCTCAATTCCGAAGCCGGACAATGAAATGATCCCACGCTGACGCATCGGCAGCAGCAGTGGTTTCCCGGTCCCGCAACGGTAGTTTCTTCAACGAGGGATCGCGAATGAAGGTGTCGCTGTTTTATCTGCCTGGGATCGGCAACCGCGCGCAGGTCGAAGCCGGGATGGTCGGACTGCGCGGTGAAATCTACGATCGCATGCTGCTTCGAAATCAGCGAGCAGGCGAAGCTCGCCGACGCGCTCGGCTACGACTCGATTAGCTTCACCGAACACCATTTCCACGTCGAGGGCTTCGAGGTTTCCAACAACCCGGTGCTGCTCGATCTGTTCATCGGGATGCAGACCAAGCGCCTGCGCGTCGGCCAGTTGGGCGTCGTCCTGCCGGCCAACAATCCGATCCGCGTGGCCGAGGACATCGCGATGCTCGATCACATGACCGGCGGCCGCGCCAACGCGGGTTTCGCGCGTGGCTATCAGCGGCGATGGGTCGATATCATGGCGCAGCAGACCCACGGCATCCACGGCGCCCATCCCCATCAACACGACGCCATCGACGACGCCAACCGCGCCGCCTTCGAGGAATGCTATCGCATCATCAAGCAAGCCTGGACCGACGCGCCGCTGAGCTACCAGGGCAAGTACTGGCGCGTCCCGCCCGGTGAGACGCCGTGGCCGATCGAGGCCACGCAGAAGTGGGGCAGGGGAGTCGAGAACGGCATCGTCAAGTCGGTCAGCGTCGTGCCCAAGCCATTACAGAAGCCGCATCCGCCGGTCTTTCAGCCGTTCGCCTCGTCGGAGCGCAGTATCCGATGGTGTGCGCAGGAGGGCGTTACCGCCGTCATCCCGCCATTGTTCCCAACTTACGAACGGCACCTATGCGACCTTTACGCCGAGGTCTCCGGCAAGCCGGTGGGCGAGGGCATGGGCGTGCTGCGCGACGTCATCATCGCCGACACCGACGCCGAGGCGCGCGCGCTCTGGAAGGAGAGCGGCTACTTCGTCGGCAAGGAATGGTTCTCGCCGTTCGGCTTCGCCAAGGCGATGGACGATCCGCAAACCGGCGAGACGCCCGACCTGTTCGACAACAGCCTCGCGCTGGTGGGCTCGGTCGATACGGTCACGCGGCAGTTGGAAAAGCTTCTCAAGCGCCTGCCGGTCAAGTGGCTCTTCGCCTGGATGTATAACGGCCTGGTCCCGCACGATCGCAACCTGAAAATCCTCGAGCAGTTCTGGACCAAGGTGATGCCCCGCGTCGCCAATCTGTCATAGGACGACTGTCAGTTATATCTTCGTGATCTTGACCGCACATTCCGATTCCGGGGTTGACCTGATGAAATCGCGTTCGCGCAGTCGCGGCGGGGCGGACTTCAGTATTCCCGCTATGCATGAGGCCGAAATTCTGACATGAGATACCGGCGCATGCGGATGTTCCTGACAAACAGAATTCCCGGCGGGACTGCGTCCTTGCTTCACGCAACCATCATCCTGATGCTAATTTCCGCGGCTATCGCCATCGCCGCTCCACCGATCGTTCCTCGACCGTTGCCGCCGCAGGTGCTTTCCAGCGTCCCGGAAATTCATCCGTTCGGCAAAGGCCGACACTCGTTGTTCGGCATCCCGATGTACGACGCGACGTTGTGGATTGTCGGCCCGCAATGGTCCGAGGCCGCGCCGCACGCGCTCGATATCGAGCCCAGCCGAGCCGTTTCCTCCGACCTCCTGGTGAAGAACGCGATCGTCGAGATGCGCAATCTCAAGGTTGGCGACGAAAGCAAGCTCAGAACCTGGCAGGCGGAACTGAAAAAGATTATTCCCAACCTCAAGCCCGGCGATCAGGTCGTCATCTTTTGCACCGAGACCAACCGCACGCTCGGCTTTCTGAACGATTCCAATATCGGTGAGATTGACGATCCATCGTTCTGTCCGGCCCTGATGAGCGTATGGCTTCATCCGCAAACCAAACATCAGTCGATGCGCAAATCGCTGCTCAGAAATTAGCCTCAGGTGAGCTAGCCGGGATCACCATGCGGAGCGAGCTACCGAACCTGGGCGAGCTACGCGACCTGCGCACTAAGATCGAACTCTGCGGACTGCGCGGCGTGCGTTACGATGGCGTACCTATTAAGTTCGATGACGCGCGCATCACCAGCGTGGCGAGGATGTACAAATGATCGACTTTTCCCTTCCCGATGATCTGATCGCCTTGCGTGACAAGGTCGTAGCCTTCATCAACGACGAGATCGTTCCGCTCGAGCGCGATCCGCGGCAGGGCCCGCATGGCCCGGCAGAGGAATTGCGCCTCGAGATGGTCCAGATGGCGCGCGCAGGCCAAACTGCTCTCGCCCCATGGGCCGCGCGAATGGGGCGGGCTGGGCCTCGACCATCGCGGCATGGCGGTCGTCTTCGAAGCCGCCGGATGGTCGCCGCTGGGACCGCTCGCGCTCAACATTCAGGCGCCCGACGAGGGCAACACCAACCTGCTCAACAAGGTCGCGACGCCGGCGCAAAAGGAGCGCTGGCTTGGACCGCTGGTGCGCGGCGAAATCCGCACCGTCTTCTCGATGACCGAGCCGGACGGCGGCGCCGGCTCCGATCCGATGCTGATGAAAACCACCGCGCGGCGCCGTCGGCGACGACTTCGTCATCAACGGCCGCAAATGGCTGATCACCGGCGCGCCCGGCGCCGCGATCAACATCGTGATGGCGCGCACCGAAGACGCCGGCGGCCGCGATCTCGGCGCGACCATGTTCTTCGTCGATATGGACGCGCCCGGCTTCTCGATCAAGCGCATCCTCAACACGCATGGACAGCAACTCGCCAGGCGGTCACGCCGAGGTCGAATTTCACGACGTTCGCGTCAGCCGCGATCGCATCCTGGGCGAGGTCGGCAAGGGCTTTCGCTATGCGCAGATCCGTCTCGCCCCGGCGCGCCTGACCCATTGCATGCGATGGCTCGGGGCGGCGCGCCGCTGTCATGCAATCGCGCTCGAATACGCCCGCCACCGGCAGGCCTTCGGTCGCGCGATCGGTGAACATCAAGGCGTCGGCTTTATGCTCGCCGACAACGAGATCGACATTAATCTTTGCCGCCTCGCGATCTGGCACGCCGCCTGGCTGCTCGATCAGCGTGAGCAGGCCCGCCAGGAGACCAGTATGTACAAGGTTTACTGCTCGGAGGCGCTCGGTCGCGTGGTCGATCGGTCGCTGCAGGTGCTCGGCGGGATGGGCATTACGGACGATACCGTGGTCGAACGCATCTATCGCGACATTCGCGCGTTCCGCATTTACGACGGACCGTCGGAAGTCCATCGCTTCGCCATCGCGCGCACCGCACTCGCCCGCGACCGCACCTCTTCATAAACCTCGGCCGGCCCGTCGGACTGAATTTCTCCGCGGATAACCTAGACGTCCGCGCGACCCGGAAACGGCTTTCTCTTCGCCGAAAAAGCACTCCGTCCGCGTCGTGCGCGCCCAACCGCGTTTATTCGGGTAGGACCGCTACGACTTCAGATTGGTCTGGGCCATGCCAGTCTTGGGATCCATAGGCGCCGAGATGTGGGTGTGTATGACCTTCCACTGGCCGTCGACTTTGTGGAAGACGTCGGTTACACGAACCGTCACCTCCTGCGGCTTGCCCGCCTTATCGGTCCAGGCGAAGTGCTGGATGCTGCGGGCCATCCCCAACTGGCCGTCGGTGACCACCACCAACTCGACGAAATTGCCTTTGGCGCCGGCGAAATTAGCGAATACGTGGTCAAAGTCGCCACGCACGGCGGCGTTGCCTTGGTACTGCAACGGCCCTTCAAGATCGTAAACGTTGACGTCGCGCTGGTCGTAATACTTCATCAGGTCGTCGGTATTGGTGGCGGCGATCATCTTGTTTTCAACATTCCTGATCGCTTTCTCATCGTTGGACGAGGCGTGGGCATTGACGCTGACGCTTAGCAGCAGGGTCGCCGCGGCGACGATTGTCCCTCTGATCAAACCCGGCTTTCTCATCTCGAATCTCCTTCAGGCTATCAGGACAGGTTGGTCGCGCGTTTCAACTCGGGGCTCTCGACCAACTGCCGGAGCATCTGTCCCAGATCGGGCGGCTTATAGAACGGATGCCGGCGATAGACGTCCGCGCATTGGTCATCCAGGGTCTTGATCGTCTCGTAGGCCTTCGGCGCGGCTTCCCGCACTTCGCAGAGGCGCTCGCGGACGAACAACAGGTTTTGCGGATCGACGTGGCCGGCCTCGATAAAGCCGCGGGTCTTCTTCGCGCAACGGCACGGATTCGCCGGGTTAACCAGTCCGCACTGGTCGTTCATGAAGTTGCGCAAGTCGCGACGGGCACGTGACAGTCGTTGACGGAAGTTGTCCGGGCTGATCTCCAGGACCTCGGCGGCCACCGCGTCGCTGACTTCGAGGATAGCGCCAAGGATGTAGCTCAGCCGCTGCTCACGATCGAGGCAGAGCAGCATGCCGGTGGTGCAGGCGAGCATCGCCTCGGTAACCAGCAGGTTGGTCTCCGGTGAGCCGCCTTTGGGGTCGGGCAGTTCCAGGTCGGGGATCTTGTCCAGCTCCTCCCCGTACGTGCGGAAGCTTATCGCAGGATCCTCGAGGCGCCCGCGCTTCATATTGAGCACGTGGTTGACAACGATGCGGTAGAGCCAGGTGCGCAAGCTGCTCCGGCCCTCGAAGGACGAGAGCCGGGTCAGCACCTTGACCAGAATTTCCTGCGTCGCATCCTCGGCGTCCTGCGGATGGTAGAGCATGCGGACGGCGATGTTGTAGATCCATCCCTGATGACGCTTTACCAATTCTTCGAGCGCCGTACGATCGCCAGCGCGCGCACGCATCACGAGATCTTGATCCTCGTGATCGGTCGGAGTGTCGTCCGCTAACGGGTTATTGACGCTCATGGCTCACCTCCATCCAAGGCTGCGCCCGGCGCGTGCACTTCAAGGAGTGTGCGGCATCGCGGAGAAGTGGCAGCTCACGATCTTCCACTGCCCGCTCTGCCTGACGAAGACCAGCGTGGTGCGGCCGTGGATGGTCAGAGCCTTGCCGTCCTTGGTCGCGCCCATGAACATGTCGTACGCGTTCACGATCCCTACGGTATCGTTATACACGCGGCATGACGGCTGCCGGAAGCCGAAACTCATCGATGCGATACCCTCGATTGCTTCCAGCAGATACTTGGCGAAGAGCTGCTTGTTGTCGAAGCGATAGGGCACGTGGTCGAAGACCTCGACGTCGTCCGCGAGCATCTCCAGCACCGCTTTCATGTCGCGCTGGTCGAAGGCGTCGGCGAAGCGCTGCGCCAGGGTTTGGATTTCATTTACGCTCATGGTGGTGTCCTCCTATCTAGTTAGACACGCACCGCGAGTGAGTGTGACAGCTTCCCTCTTCGCCCAATGCGGCGCTTGACGGCTTCGCCCAACTTTATCTCGGGATTGCTCACGAAACCATCCGGCACGCGCTCCGGTTCCTCTGCGATGAGGGCAACGCCCGCGCCCGCCGCGCGTCGGCCGCTGCGCCGACCGTGTAGAACATCCCGTAAAGCAAGTCAGTATATTCATGGACGGCGGCATAGTGGGCGTCGTGCGCGCTCGACTATTCCCAAAACCTCTTCGAGGTGCTGGTGTGGCCGGTAAGGGGACTACCTCCGCTCTTCCAAAAGGAGTATAGTGCTACCACGCGTCGGGAGTCCGAAAAGCGCCCGCTCCGGCGCTTCTCCCCGCGCTTCGGCGCGATTTCCCGACTATCCGGCTCGCGGAAGGCGATGTTCAAAACCGTTCAAAATCGCCCAAATTTTGCCCAGCTTAATAGCCCCGACGGCTTGGATAGCCGCCGTGTAGCTCATGATAGCGTGGCAAGTCACGGTAAACCGTCTTTAGCTCAAAAAATTGCGGTGAACATAACAAACCCAATTTCCACCCCCTCGCTCACCCCGCATCCGCTATGGTTTAATCCTGCGACTACAATGCGTCAGATTCCATTCCATCGTCCCGCCATCGGTCCCGCCGAAGAGCGCGAAGTCATCGACGCGCTGCGCTCCGGATGGATCACGACCGGCCCCAAAACCAAAAAGTTCGAGCAGGAGTTCGCCGCCTATGTCGGCGCGCGCAACGCCCTCGCCGTTGCCCATTGCACCGGCGCGCTCCATCTCGCGCTGTTCGCCCTCGGCATCGGTCCCGGCGACGAGATCATCACGACGCCCTTCACCTTCACCGCGACGGCCGAGGTGATGGGCTACCTTGGCGCGCGCCCGGTCTTCGTCGATATCGAGCCCGACACTTTCAACATCGACCCGGCAAAAATCGAGGCGGCGCTGGCGAGCGGCAAGCATCGCAACGTACGCGCCCTGATGCCGGTGCATTTCGCCGGGCACCCCTGCGATATGGATCGCATTTGCGCGATCGCTCGCCGCTACAATCTGAAAATCATCGAGGACGCCGCGCATGCGGTCGGCTCTGCGCGCATGATGGAAGGCCGCGGCATGGTCAAGGTCGGCACCATCGGCGATCTGAGCTGCTTCAGTTTCTACGCCACCAAGAACATCACCAGCGCCGAAGGCGGCATGATCACGACCGAGGACGACGCGCTCGCCGCGAAGATCGCGGTCGCGAGTCTCCACGGCATGGATCGCGACGCCTGGAAACGCTACGACTCGACCGGTTCGTGGTTCTACGAAATCCACGACACCGGCTTCAAATACAATCTCTCCGACGTTCATTCCGCGATCGGCCTCGCGCAACTGCGGCGGGTTGACGAATTGACGCAGCGCCGTCAGGCGATCGCGCACGTCTACAACGAAGCCTTCGCCAACGACTCCGCGCTGCAAATCCCGATCACCGAACCCGGCGTCGAGCACCCGTGGCATCTCTACGTAATGCGCTTGCGCACCGCCGCGTTGAAAGTGAACCGCAATCAGTTCGTCGATTTGTTGCGGGCGCGCGGCGTCGGCACTTCCGTCCACTGCATCCCGCTCAACACCATGGACTTCTATCAGCAGCGCTACGGCTACCGCACCGGCGATTTCCCGATCGCCGAGGAGGTCTATAGCCGCTGCTTCTCGCTGCCGATCTTCCCCGCGATGAGCGATGAGGACGTCGCCTGGGTGATCGAATCCGTTCGGGCGCTGGCTACGGAAAATCGCCGCTAGCCCACACCGCGATCAGCACGCGCTAGCCCTCCGGCAACTCGCCCACCCGACTCGCCGAGACTTCAGCGCCGGAACAATGAACTCACGCGCTTGCCGCGATGAGCAGGTCGGCCGTCTCCTTGGGCATGTCGAGCATCAGGTCGTGGCCGCACGGAAAGTCCACTACCTTCCATTTCTTGTCCAGCCTGAGGGGCGCGGCGACCGCCGCAAAGGGCCCTTTCAACGGATAGTCCGTGGCCAGTGCATAGGCGTGTTTCGTTACTCCGGTATGCGCTCCCGTCAACGAAAGCTTCTGCTCGAAGCAGGCCAACGAATGCTTCACGCACATCCGATCGACCCACGCCGCGTCCTTCTGGTTGACGCCAAAGGCTTCGGCGGGAATCGGCATCATCAGGTAGCCGTCACCGTTTTGTTTCGCATCGTCAAGCAGTCCAACCTGCAGATCGGGCGTCAGGAAATCGAACACCGATTGTCCGTTGGCCGGCACGAACGCATCCAGATAGACGAGCGATCGAATTTTGTCGGCAATCTTGTCGGCGACACCCGTGATCACCATCCCGCCATACGAATGCCCCGCAAGCACGATGTCGGACAACTCCTCCCAGCGGAAAACATTGACGATATCCTGCACGTGGGTGTCCAGATTGATCGCGCGACTCATCAGATGCGACCGCTCACCGAGACCGGTCAGCGTCGGCGTATAGACCTGATGGCCGGCTTTACGCAGAAGCTGCGCAACCGGTCTGTAACACCAGCCGCCATGCCATGCGCCGTGAACCAATACGAATGTGCTCATCGCCATTTTCCTCCGGGCTCGATCTCTAGCACTGCGCGCCCGTCAAACGTAACGCCCGACGGATTATTCTTCGCCGACCTTGCTTCCGGCTGGTTGGACGATACTTTAGAATGCGAGCAGGCGGAGGTAAACGTGCGAACGCTGGTTACTGGTGGCGCAGGATTTCTCGGATCGCATCTATGTGAGCGCCTGCTTAAGGACGGTCACGAGGTCATCTGCCTCGACAATTTCTTCAGCGGCAAACGCGCCAACGTCAGCCATTTGATCGGCGGACGCAACTTCGAGCTTGTCCGCCACGATACCGTCGAGCCCATCCTGCTCGAAGTCGATCGCATTTTTCATCTCGCGTGTCCGGCATCGCCGGTCCACTACCAATACAACCCGGTCAAGACCATCAAGACCAGCGTGATGGGCACGATCAACATGCTGGGACTGGCGAAGCGCGTGCACGCGCGCATCCTGCTGACTTCGACCAGCGAAGTCTATGGCGATCCGGATCAGCATCCGCAGACCGAGAGCTATTGGGGACACGTCAACCCGATCGGCGTGCGGTCCTGTTACGACGAAGGCAAGCGGGTCGCCGAATGCCTGATGATGGACTACCACCGGCAGAACAACGTCGATACCAAGATCGTGCGCATCTTCAACACCTATGGGCCGCGGATGGCGATCAACGACGGGCGCGTGGTTTCCAACTTCTGCGTCGCTGCGCTCAAGGGCGAGGACTTGCCGATCTATGGCGATGGCAAGCAGACTCGTTCGTTCGCTTACGTCGACGATATCATCGACGCGATCGTGCGCATGATGGATAGCGGCGAGGGTTTTACCGGCCCGGTCAACATCGGCAATCCCGATGAGTTCACGATTCTCGAGTTGGCCTCGCTCGCGGTCGAGTATGCGGGCGGCCCATCGAAGCTCGCGTTCCAGCCCGCGCGGCCCGACGATCCAGTGCGGCGCCGGCCCGATATCACCCTCGCGCGCAAGCAACTCGGGTGGGAGCCGAAGGTTGCGCTGCAAGCCGGCCTCAAGACTACGATGGATCATTTCCGCCGCGAACTGGGACTGGTGAGCACCTAGATCGGCGTCAATCTCCAGGGCCTACGCGTAATCCATCGTAGACGATTGCGCGCCGGCGCCCGCGTCACTGCGAATTGCACCGCGTTTGCAAATCGCCTCGCGTGGGTGGGAATCTGAGTTCGTAAGGGCAGCGCCAGCTTTCGATTGCTGGCGCCATTCGGAACGCGATGCGGAACACGCTGGACGGAGCGCATGGGGGCGCTCCAGTTCAAGAGTCTCCAAAGACTCATTATCTGTTCTGCTGTTGGTCGGGTTGCAGCGACACGGGGGAAACGATGGCTGCTTCGGTGGACAAGCGAACTCTCGGACTTGGCGCATTCATCGTCGAGCAACGGAGTCGTATCGGGCTGATTCTAATTGCAATCACCGCTTTCATGGCCTATGCGGCCGCGCACGTAAAGATCGCAACGCGATTCGAAAATTTCTTCCCGGCCAATCACCCCGATACGCTGTTGTACCGAAAGTACCAAAACTACTACGGCGGGGCGCAGTCGCTGATACTCATGCTGCGGGTGAAGCACGGCGATATATTCGACTATGCGACGCTGCAGAAGATCGAGGATATGACCCGCGAGGTGAACATCCTGCCGGGCGTTAATCATAACGAGGTCTTTTCCCTGGCGTCTTACCGGGTCAGCTTCGCCAAGGCGATTCCCGGGGCGATTATCACGACCAACTTCATGTACCCGCATATTCCGAGATCGCAAAAGGAACTCGACGATTTCAAGGAGAATGTCAACACGCATCGCGAGATTGTCGGCGGCACGATTACCTACGACAACAAGGGTGCACTGATCACTGCGAACTTTAACGAAGGTAACCTCGACTACAAGCTGCTCTTCGCAGATATCCAGGCGATCGTCCACAAATATTCAGACGCGAACACCGAGATATTCGTTGCGGGCCAGCCCGTAATTTCGGGGTGGGGCTACTATTACCTGCCTCGTATCAGCGCAATCTTTGTAACTTCGATCTTGCTGATGCTGATAATCCTTTACCTGAGCCTCGGTCAACGCAGTAGTTGGTGGGCGCCGATCGTGACAGGCTCGTGCTCGGCGATTTGGGGCCTGGGGTTCGTCAGCTTGATGGGTTACGACTTCGACCCAGTGATGCTGGTGATACCATTTATCCTGACGGCTCGCGATCTCAGCCACGGTATTCAGTGGCAAGGCCGCTACTACAACGAGCTCGATCGGCTGGACGACAAGCTCCTGGCTTGCGTGACGACTACCGACGTGATGCTGCCGCCCGGACTTTTATCGATCATCGCGGATATCGCTGGCATCATCTTCATCTCGCTCGGAGGAATTCCGGTGCTGAAGGAGATCGGATTCGGCGGCGCGGTATGGCTCGCCGGCAGCCTGACGATGGTATTCGTCTTTCAGCCGATTTTCATGAGCTACCTGCCCACGCCGCGCGTGCGAGAGCGAAGGTGGTGGCGGAAGCGCGAAACCGCGCGCGACGGGATGTGGTCGGCGTCGATCGATCGTTTGGTGCGCATACCAGTCACACCCGGGGTAGTTCGCACGGCGCTGCTGATGGGCGGCGCAGGCTTTATCTTATGGGGAGTCGTTTCGGGCCAACGCGCGCATATCGGTTACGAGACCCCCGGCACGCCGCTCTACAAGCCTGACTCCAAGGTAAACCAGGACTTCGCCGAAATCGCGAAGTTCACGCCCACGGATGAAGGCTGGATCGTACTAAGCACTCCCGACTATCCCGACTTACAATCGGGGATTTCTCCAAACGTATTGCGGATGACGGATGACTTGAGGGCGTACCTGCTAAGTCGCGGTGACGTGACCGCGGTGGTTTCTTTTGCCAGCGTCGCGATCGGACCCCTCGATGCGATCTTTCATAATGGCTTCCCCAAGTTCCTCAGCATGCCGAGCAGCGACGTTCCCTCTCATTTCGTCAAGAATATGACGACCGGCGTCGAGCTGGGAGGCAACCTCTGGTACCTGTTTTTGGCTGGCACGGCACCTGGCGAGATGGAAAACTTTTATGCCCATCCACCGCACGTTACGAGTTCATGTATTCACGTGCTGCTGCCGGACCACACCTATAGCAGGTTGAACAAGCTGCGTAGCGACATCAAAGCGTTCGTAGCTGAACGAGTTACTGCCGATCCTGAATTGGACAAGGTGCACTTCAGTTATCTTGGGGGATTGGCGGGCCTCTTTCTTGGCGCCAACGATGTGCTGAAGGATCTCGATTTGCTCAATATCACGTTTGTCTTGCTGGTAATTTTTCTTTGCTGCACGTTCGCATTCGGATCTCCGGTGGCAGGTGCCTTGTTCATCATCTCCTGTATCATGGCGAATTTTGGCGCCTTCGTTTATATGAACGCGCGCAACATCGGACTGACTATCGATACGATCCCGGTGATTTCTCTGGGCATCGGCTTGGGCGTTGACTACGGAATCTATACGGTCGCGCGAATCCGCGACGAAGTGTCCCTCGGCGCAAGCATCGAAGATGCGATCACGACAGCGTTAAGAACCACCGGCGCAGCGGTCTTCAGCACGTTCGCGGTGATGGTCGGGGGGATTTTGCCGTGGGCATTTTCGCCCTTGCTGTTTCACAACGAGATGAGCGTGCTGCTGATTTTCCTCATGGGCACGAACATGATTGCCGGTGTGCTGATTCTTCCTGCGTACATCGCCTGGCGGCAGCCGAACTTCATCATGCGCTACCGGCCGTCGGTGATGGCGCAAGCGCTGGCCGCGGATTAAGTGACGGCACATCGGACGGCCTCTCGACAAGTATACGGACGCCCAATAGCCTTCTGGGTATGCTGGACGCCGCGGAGGTCCTTTTCGACTTCCACCGCTCCCGCACCAGGCGAGGAATATCACCTTGCGCCTCGGGGAATAAGGGGGATAGGGTGTGCCAACAGCGCTGATAACGGGAGCTTCGAGCGGTCTCGGCGAACAATTTGCGTACGCGCTCGCCCAGCAGCATTTCGACCTGGTCTTAACCGCACGGCGCGCCGATCGGCTGGCGGAGGTCGCGGGGAAGGCGCGCAAGCTGGGTGCCGGCATGGTCGAAGTGATGGACGCCGATCTCGGGCGGCGTGAAACCCCGCAATGATATCTTCAAGCAAGTCGAAGCGCTGCGTCTGCATATCGACTACCTCGTCAACAATGCCGGCTTCGGCACTTCGGGCCGTTTCGACCATCTGCCGCTGGAGCGCGAACTCGAGGAGATCGATCTCAACATCTGCGGACTGGTCGCGATGACGCGGTTGTTCCTGCCGTCGATGGTTGAACGCAAGAGCGGCACCATTATCAATGTGGCTTCGACGGCCGCTTTTCAGGCATTGCCGTTTATGGCGACGTACGCAGCGAGCAAGGCCTTCGTGCTTAATTTCACCGTTGCGCTCGCGGGCGAACTGGCGGGCACTGGCGTGAGGGTTTCGGCGCTGTGTCCGGGACCGGTCCGCACCGAGTTTCAAGCGGTCGCGAACAATGAACACGGCCGTTTGCCCACCATCGCATACCTCGAGGCGGAGACCGTGGTTGCGCAGGGAATCGCTGCGGCCGCGAGCGGACGCACAGTCCATATCGCGGGCTTAATCAATTTTGTGATCGCCCAATCGACCCGCCTCATGCCGCGCGCGTTGATCAATTTCGTCTCGCGAAATATTTACCGTCCGAATGCCGACGCACCGCCACTCTAGGACTTCAAGAGGTCGCGCGCGATCACAACGTGCTGGATCTGCGACGTGCCTTCGTAGATTTGCAGCAGCTTCGCATCGCGCATCAGCTTCTCGACCGGATAGTCTTTCATGTAGCCGTAGCCGCCGAAGATCTGCACGGCGTCGGTCGTGATCTTCATGCAGGCCTCAGAGCCGAAGAGTTTAGCGTAGCTCGAGATCGGATTGGGGACTTCGCCGCGATCGACCATCCAGGCCGCTTTGTACGTCAGCAGGCGCATCGCCTCGATACTCACCGCCATGTCGGCCAGCATGAACTGAATCGCCTGGAAGTTCGCGATCGGCTGGCCAAAGGCGCTGCGCTGGCGCGAATACTTGAGGCTCTCGTCGAGCGCGCGCTGGGAGACGCCGATCGCGATCGCACCAATTTCGGGACGGCTGCGATCGAAGGTGCCCATCGCATACTTGAAGCCTTCGCCCTCTTGCCCGACCAATGCGTCGGACGGGATGCGCACCTCGTCGAATACGATCTCGCCGGTGTCGGCGGCGCGCTGTCCGAGCTTGCCGTGCATGCGATTGCGTGTGATGCCCGGGAGGTTCGATGGCAGCACGAAGCACGAAATGCCTTGGTGCTTGAGCCGCTTGTCGGAAGTCGCGAAGGTGACCATCCAGTCGGCCATCGAGCCGTTGGAAATGAAGTGCTTGGTGCCGTTGAGGACGAAAGCGTCGCCGTCGCGCCGATAAGTGGTGCTCATCGCTGCGACATCGGAGCCGGCGCCGGGTTCAGTCAACGCGAAGGCGCAGAAGCTGAGCTTCTCGATCAGTCCGCCGAGATAAAGACGCTGCTGCGCGGCATTGCCCGCGATCAACAATGGCAACGTGGCGAGGTCATTGGCGCTGAACGAATTGGAGATTCCCGAGCAGCCGTAGTTCAATTCTTCCTGAATGAGGCAGGTGTCGAGGATGCTGAGGGCGAGGCCGCCGAATTCCCTGGGCACGCCAAAGTTCATCAGGCCGGCGGTGTGGGCCTTGGCGCAAATATCTCGCGGGAAAGTTTCATGGTCGTCGTACTCGCGTGCGCGCGGAATAATTTCCTGCTCGCTGAATTTATGGGCGAGCGCCTTAAGTTCGCGCTGTTCTTCGGTGAAATCAAAACCAATCATTTGTCTGCTCCGCTGGATGCGCGCCATCGGGTATGCAAAGTCGAGTAAGGCTTGAGCTTACCAACGGACAAGGCGACTGTTAATGATGAATGTCCCATGATGCGATGGCCGTCGCTTGAAAAAGGTGCGCGGGCCGACTATGACGGCATCAAGCCGTGCGCTGGCGCCGGTACCCTCGTGCCGCCGACCGTCGCGCGAACTGTACGACGCCCCAATTCGGGCCAGGAGAATTCGATGGCAGTTACGATTGTCGCCAGGATAAAAGCAAAGGCGGGGAGCGAGAAAGCACTCGAAGACGCCTTCCACGACATGATTATCAAGGTGCGCGCGGCCGAGCCCGGATGTCAGGCGTACATCCTGCACAAGTCGGCGAAGGATGCGACGCAATTCGTGTGGTACGAGACCTACGCGGACCAGGCCGCAGTCGATATCCACATGAAGACGGATCATATGAAGGCGATGGGCGGGCGGATCAAGGATTTGCTTGACGGCGCACCGCAAATCGAATTCTTGCAGGAACTGGATCGCAAGTAACCGGTTGATGGGACATGCGCGGCGCGAGAATCACCAACGCGCCGCGCATGTAATTTCTCGGTTCGATTCGGCCCCTCGGCAACCTCGTATTCAAGTGACACATTAACCTGTGCCCAGATCGGGAAGTTGTCAGATATCGCAAAACACCTGTTGATGTCGCTGCTGGCGAGCGTGTTCTTCGGCTATTCGGCAATCAACTGTCTGGTTTTCCGCGGCCGTCTGCGCAAACGAGTGGCGCAATATAAAAATCAGCCACTCGAAGGAATCGTACAGTCGCCGCAATACAATTGGACGCTATGGTTCAGTGGGGCGATTGGAGTGATCGGCTTCGCGATATCGTCGTGGCAATTTGTGCTGAACACGTTCGCATGGCTGCACGCGCGCGGATGAGAACGAGACCCAGGTAAAAAGGCGCTTATCGCATGATGAGCCCATCGTGTGCGATATCGAGCGCTAGCGGCTGATATCGCGTACGTTCGTCGGGACGCGCCCGCACGTACTCAACGACAAAGGTGCCCGCCAGCGCGTCCATCAGCGTATCCAGTGTGCTCGGCGCAAACCCAAAGCGCTCGAGGTAGCGTGCAGCGTCGGCGTCGGGGGCGAGAACATACAGCGTGCGTGCACCGCGCGTATGCGCTGCCGTGCGCGCGGCAGCGATGAGGGTGGCGCCGATAGCGCGGCCGCGCATCGGCGCTGCAACGAATAGCGATCGGAGGAGCGCGGCATCAACCCGCGCCTCAATTCCGATAACGCCCGCGACCGCAGGGCCGACGTGCGCCAGCAGATAGCATGCGCCGGGTGCCTCGATGCCTTCGGCGAATCTGCCGGCGTCGGCGAGCATGCTCGTGACCGTATGGACGTCGCGGGTCTGCTCGATCGCCAATTCATCGGTGTCGCGGCGCCGGCGAACCTTTTTGGTGGCGACTGCCACGCCTTCCACTATTACTTCTTTGGCGGCGGGAAGAGTTGCATGCCGCTGTCTTCATCGACGACGGTAATCGCTTTCGCCGGGCATGCGCGCGCCGCCGCTACGATGACATTGTCGGGTGCGCCGGTAGGGTTGTAGGCCTCGGATTTGTCGTCGGCATCCATTTGAAAAACACCCGGCGCGGTCTCGACACAATCGCCGCTGGCGATACAACGGACCTTGTTAATAGTGATGCTGAGCTTTGCCATGAGGCCTCCACAATTCCAAACAAAATTTCCTGAGCGATCGAGTCAACAATAGAATCGTCGGCGCGAACGCCGCAAGCACCATACGCAAAACGCGGGTTGCGTCGGCGCGCGAATCATACTTTGCTCTATCCCGCGATGGCGCAAATTCTAGGAACCGGGATCGATCTGATTGAGGTCGATCGGATCGAGCGGGCGATTAATCATCCGCGGACCGGCGCACGTTTTCGCGCGCGCGTCTTCACCGACGACGAGGTGGCGTATTGCGAGGCGCGGGGACGGCCTCGCTATCAGAGTTACGCGGGGCGCTTCGCGGCGAAAGAAGCGACGATGAAGGCGCTGGGCACCGGATGGAATCGCAACGTTGGATGGGGCGAAATCGAGGTGATTCGCCAGCGCGGCCGCGCGCCGACGATTCGGTTGTCGGGCAAGACGGCGGAATTTGCGGGCAGGCGCGGCATCAGGGCTTTCCACCTGAGCATCACGCATACGGCGAGCACCGCGATGGCGCACGTAATCGCAGAAGATTGAAGGCTAGGGCGTCGGAGGAGCCGCCATCGGCGTTGCACTCCCTCCGGGCGGTGGCAATGCGCTCGTCGCGGGCGGCAGCGTGCTCGGCGCGGGCGGAGGTGTGCCGTCCGCTGCCGGCGACGGACTCGGCGAAGGCGTCGGGTTCGGCTCGACCTCGCTCTTGAGCGTGCTGCCGGTATTTTCGAGATCCACGACCTGTTCCGGTGTGACCTGGTAAACGGCCTTGTCTGCTGACGAAGTCGCATAACCGAAATTCTGCGAGACCGGTTTCACCGCCGGATTCTCGGAACGCGTGGTCTCCTCAATCTCGGAGACATAGATGCTGCCGATCGGTTGGCCGCTCCGATCCGAGAGCGTTGCGGTCAGGGTCGGATTTACCATCCCGACCGCCTTGGGATCGGTCATCGGATTCTGAACTATTTTGGTGCCCTTCAGTTCGTGTAACTGGTCGAGCAGGCTGTTGGCGACTTCGGGCTTCGCTGGCGCCGTCTTGCCCTCCGCCACGACGTTCCATTTGTCGCCCGGCGCGCGCTCGAGCAGGATCGAAACCGGTCCACCCATCAGTGTAATCCGCCCGACCTTTGCCTCGTCGAATGCGAGCACGGTTTTATCGCGCAGATCGTCGAATGACTTATCAACCGCTTTCACGATGTAGTCCGCCACCGTACTGATCGGCTGATTACCCTCCGCTACGCGCGCATACACCGCGTTCTTGCTGGCTTCGGCCTGCTTGAATCCGATGAGTACGGTTTCCTTCGCGTTGTCCTTACCGCCGCTAACCTCGAATTGTAGCGCTGGCTTGGCAAGGCCGAACTTCTCCAGGTCCTGCGGATCGTCCTCGATAAACTCCGCTACGCGCGCGCCTGCGATGACGTCAAGCAGTTGCTGCACCGCCGCCTTGTCAGCCAGATATTCGCGCGGCTTGGTGATCATCCAATCGTCGCCTTTACGAACGACTTCGATCGCGCTGCCATCCGAATGGGTTACAGCGACCCGGTTCATCTGGTCGGCGGTCAGGCCGACGAGCACGTGCGATCGCAATTCCTTAAGCGTCCGGCCAGCGGCAACCGTAAAGCCCGCCGGAATTAGCAGGACCGCCGGTTTGTCAGTGGTCTTGATATAAGAGTTATTCCCGACGGGAGTGTCCGAGCCGACCATGATGCCGGGCAGAACGCGCTTGTCGGTGGTGGTTACGATGACGGTCGTCGCCGGATTTTCCAGCCCGAAATTGGCGAGGTTGGCCGGATTTTCGTCAACAATATCGGCTACCTGGAGTCCGGCGATTGCGTTAGCGATGCCGTCCGCGATGCTGTTGTCGGCTGGAGTCTGAACCGGCTTGACGATTCGCCAGAGACTGGGGCCGTCGCGTTGAATCACGAGATCGCGAGCCGGCCCACGCAGTTCGACTTGCGCGATCTGATCGGGTTTCAGATCGAAGAGCTTGTGATTCTTCAGCGGCTCTGGTTGGCGACTGATGTAATAGGCAAACCCGCCAACAATCGCCAGCAGCACCAGTGCGAACAGCGTCTTACGCGATTGCATTTTCCCGCCCCGCCGATCGCGTCGCGATCAATTGCGCCGTTCCCACCAGACTGCGAACCCGATGATCAACAACAGTTCGGGCAGCAACAGAACCGACAGCACGAACACGACGTCGAATTCCTGCACCGTCAGATTAAAGCGCGAGGCGCGCAGTTCGCGCGGCCGGATCGTGATCGCGTTAGATTCACCCGCCAGCCAATCGATGCAATTCATAATGAAGTCGCGGTTGAAGAAATTCCCGATGTACTGATTGTTGGCGATATCGGTATCGCCCAACACGACCAGCCGCGCTTCGCCTTGCCCGAACTTTAACGTCTCGAGATTAGCCGCGACCGCAACCGCGACGGTCACCGGGCCTTTGACATCGTTGCCGTCGAACTTAGCGGACTGCCGCTTAAAGATCCCATCGAGATCAGTTTCGGCCCACGAGGTCTCGCTGGTCTTGGCCAACGGCGTCACCGACAAACCGGTCGGGGCAGAATCGACCGGGTCAACCGTTCGCACCATCGGGAAGACCGTCTGCTTGTCGAACGCGGCCGTTATGGGGTGCGGGGTGTAGGTGTTGACGACCGGGTTGAGCCCTAACGCCGGTCCCGCGTAGAGCCGCACGACCTGATCCACGACGACGTTATCGCCCGCCTTGACACCCCAGTCCTGCGCTAGCTTCACGAGCGCCGCCTCATCGACAGTCTGATCCGACTGTGGCTTGAGCATGATAAACGCGCGTCCGCCACCCTTTAAATAATTGGTTGAGTGCGTCGATTACGTGGGGTACCAGCGGACGCGTCGGGCCAGCGACCACCATCACGCTGCATTCTTCTGGCACCTTTTCCTCGGTGACCAGATTAACCTTATTGATCTTGTAGCTTTCACCGAGCACTGAATCCTTGAACTGGCCCATTCCGCTTCCGGCGCTGGCGTCGTCGGGATCGGCCTCGCCTTCACCGGTCAGGAAGCAAACAGTCTTGTGCGCCGTCTTGGTCACTTTGACGATCCCGTTCGTGATCGCCTGCTCGCTCATGTCACTGACGTTGGTGCCCGATCCAGTCTGCATCGTTGCCGTACTGGATATGGGTGGTGTTCATCACCGTGACTTTGTAGCGCTCGGCGAGTTCGGGATGCTTGGTCGGGTCAACCAGTTGATAGGTGACTTTGGGCGACTGCATAGGCGAATTCCTGGTACAGGCTCTCGGCGGTCGGGCTGCGGCCAGCCTCGACGAAGCCGTAAAGTTTGACCGGCTTGTCGAGTCCCTTGATTACCTTGATGGATTGCGGCGAGAGGCTGAAGGCGTTCTGCGCGGTCAAATCGAACTGCCGGTGAAAGCGGACCGACAGATAATTAATTGCCACCAGCACGCCGAGAAACGCCAAGCTGTAAATTGCCGCGTTGGTGCCGAAACGCGTGGTGCGCGCTCCCGCCATGGTGCCGAGCGAGCCGCGGCTCGAGACCAGCCAGCCGATCACAGCGATGACGCCAGCGAAGAGGTTAAGGTCTGAGAAGAGGCGCGCGAAGCCGCCGGTGGTCAGGATAAAGCCCAGCCCGGCGAACAACAGAAATACGATTCCGACGATTCCCGAAAGCGCAGAAGTCCGCTTCATCCGCCCCCGCCTCCTAGCGCCAGCGTGCCGATTCGACCGAGCGCTGGGTTAGGAAAAGCGCCAGCACGATCACGCTAAGAAAAAACACGATGTCGCTGGTATCGATCACGCCGCGCGTCATCGTCGAGAAATGCTCGGGCAGCGACAGATAGGTCAGTACCGACGAGACGATGCCACCGCCGGCCTCGGCCGGCCACGAAATGACGTAGAGCAGGATCAACATGCCGAACGAGCTGATCGCAGCGACGATCTGATTCTGCGTCAACGAACTGGTGAACAATCCCACCGCGACGAATGACAGTGCGAGCAGCGACAGTCCGAGATAGCCGGCGAACATGACGCCGACTTCCGGGTCGCCGAAGATAACCAGAATGAGCGGGAAGATCCACGCCAGGGCGATCATGATCAAGGTGAAGCTCGCTGCGGCGATAAATTTACCGGCGACGATTTCGCCGGTGCGAATTGGCGCGGTAAGCAGCAATTCGTAAGTGCCAGTGCGCTTTTCCTCGGCGAACACGCGCATCGTCAGCGCCGGCATCACGATCACCAGCACGATCGACAAGTCATGCAGCAGCGGATCGATCACGCGAGTGTTGAGGTTCATTTCCTTGAGCTGGTCGGTCTGCCCCATCATCTGGATCAACTGGACCATCTCGTCGAACTGCCGCAGCATCGCGAAGAAGAACCATCCGCCGAGCAGCAGAAAGACCGTCAACACGACATAGGCGACGGGCTGCGTGAAGTAGCCCTGCAATTCTTTGCCCGCGATCGTAAATGTATTGCGCATCGTTTAACCGCTTGAGCCGCCAGCCCTACTCGCCGCTGTGGCCGGCGCTCACTTCTTCGAGCGTCTCCTCAGGGCTCGCTCCTTCGACGTGTCCTTCGCGCGCGATCGCGTGCAGAAAAACCTCTTCGAGCGAAGTTCCCGCGGGCATCTCCTTGATCTGTTCCTCGAGTACAACGCGACCCTCGTTGATAATCACGACCTTGTCGCAGATCTGCGAAACCTCGGGCAGGATGTGAGTCGAAAGCACGATCGTGCGTTCGCCCGCGAGACCGCGAATCAGTTCACGGATTTCATGAATTTGTCGCGGGTCGAGGCCGATCGTCGGTTCGTCGAGCACCAGCACCGGCGGATTGTGAATCAGTGCCTGCGCGAGGCCGACGCGTTGACGGTAACCCTTCGAGAGCTGGCCGCAAATCCGATGCGCCATGTCGGTAAGTCCACAGACCTCGAGCACATGCTCGACCGCACCATCCACGGCCATCCGGCGGACGCCGCGGAGCTTCGCGACGAAGCGCAGATAGCCTTCCACGCGCATATCGCTATAGAGCGGCGGGGTCTCGGGCAAGTAGCCGATGCGGCGGCGCGCCTCGAGCGAATTGGTGAAGATGTCGAGCCCGTCGATTTCGACGGTGCCCTCGCTCGCCGGCATGAAGCCGGTGATAATGCGCATGGTGGTGGTTTTGCCGGCGCCGTTAGGGCCGAGAAAGCCGAGAATCTGTCCGCGTTCCGCTTTAAATGAAATTCCCTTGACTGCGACAAAGCTGCCGTAGGACTTGGTTAGATTCTTGACTTCTATCATCCGATAGCTACCGCTCCATCGAGGCCGTGCCGTGGGCACTGCTAAAGTCAACCGGTGCCCGGTCGTAATCGATGTTCAGCCGTAAATGACGATTCCGAAGCGCGAAAATTCGATCGCTTGAAGCAATCATCACAGAGCAATCAGGTAGTTAAACCGCGCAGAGGCACAACTGTCAATATAAGGACATGAACCGCACCACAGGGTGCGCGGCGATTGTTGCAGCAAAATGAAGCGCTTGAAGGAAGAACTGCACCGGAAGGTGCGCATTCGCGGGAGGCGCGAGTAACGCTTACCAGCTGCGCTTGTGTCAGAAATCGGCACCCGACTCGTGACGACAGAATCCACAAGGCTTTCGCTGGTGGTGCGCGATTCGCTACTGTGGGCCCGATGGCGGATTCCCGCAGCACGCTCTACCTGGTGGATGCCTCGGGCTACATGTTCCGCGCCTTCCACGCAATTCCACCGCTCAATAATTCGCGCGGCTTGCCGACCAACGCGACCTACGGCTTTCTGCGCATGGTGCTGAAGCTGGTGAAGGACACCCGTCCGGGCCATATCGCGATGGTCTTCGATCCGCCGGGCAAGACCTTCCGTGATGATTTGTTCGAATCCTATAAGGCCAATCGGATGGAGATGCCCTCCGACATGGGCCTCCAGATTCCATATATCCATCGTGCGGTCGAGGCGCTGCGCATGCGGCGGCTGGTGATCGAAGGCTTCGAAGCCGACGATGTAATCGGCACGCTCGCGATGCGCGCGGCGCGGGATAAATTCGACTCTGTAATCGTGACCGGCGACAAGGACTTCAAGCAACTCGTCGGTCCGCATATCACGCTGCTGGACACGATGACCGACAAACGTGTGGGCGTGCGCGAGGTCCGCGAGCAGTTCGGCGTCGGTCCGGAGGCGGTGATCGATATCATGGCGCTGATGGGCGATTCGATTGACAACGTCAAGGGACTGCCGGGCGTCGGTCCGAAGACGGCGTGCGCATTGATCCAGTATTTCGGCAGCCTCGATAAGCTGTTTGAGGGCCTCGACCGCATCGAGGAGAGCGGCATTCGCGGGGCGAAAAAGCTGCGCGCCCTGATCGAGGAACATCGAGGTGACGTCGAACTGGCGCGCAAGCTGGTGCGCATCGAAACCGATGTTGCGCTCGAAGTTGCGCCCGATGATCTGGTGTGGCCGGGCTTCGACGAAAAGGCCCTGGCCGATCTGATGCGTGAACTCGAGTTCAACGCGATGCTCGCCGAATTGACGCCCTTGCAGCGCGCCACGCCGGCGAGTTCCGCTGAGGAAATCCGCGTTGGCCGCGACGAGCTTCCCGCCGTGCTGGCGGATTTGGCACGTGCGCCGCGTCTCGCACTAAATCTTGCGGCCGGCAGCGACGGCGGTGCGGCGCTCGATCTCGGCGCGAACAACAATGGCGCCGCAGTCCTCAAATTCAAGGCTGAGGGTGGGGATCGCCTGTTTACCATTGGCCCGGAGCTTTTCGAAGCGGCCGCAACGCTGCTGGCGGCGCCGACGCCACCGAAAACGGTCCACGATCTGAAGGCGCATATCGAGTTACTGCGACGCTATCGCATCGATCTCCACGGCGTCGATTTCGACACCATGATAGCCGGCTTTCTGGTGAATTCCGGCCAGCCGGAACCTTCGCTGGGCGATCTTTATCATCAATACCTGGCGCCGCTCGCCACCGACGATCCGACCGGCTCCGAGCCGGCGCTGGTCGAGGATCTGCGAGCCGCATTGGCTGCCGCGCCTCACCGCGGACGGCCTCGATCATCTGTTCAGCGAGATCGAAATGCCGGTCGCGCGGGTGCTGGCCGAGATGGAATCGGCAGGAATCGCGGTTGATGCTGGGGCGCTCGCGGCACTCTCTTCCGAGTTTGGGATCGAATTGGCGCGGCTTGAACGCGAATGTTTCGAGATTGCCGGCCATCCGTTCAATCTCAGTTCGCCGATCCAGTTGCGCGATCTCCTCTTCACCGAGCTGAAGCTGTCGACGAAGGGGCTGAAAAAGACCAAAAGCGGGTTCTCGACCGATGCCGATACGCTGGAAAAGCTGGCTGAAGTGCATCCGCTGCCGCGCAAGCTGCTCGAATACCGCGGGCTTGCCAAGCTCAAATCGACCTACTCCGACTCGCTGCCACTGCTGATGGATCCGGCCGATGGGCGGATTCACACCCGCTACCATCAGGCGGCGCCAGCGACCGGACGAATTAGCTCGACCGATCCAAACCTGCAGAATATCCCGACACGCAGCGAAGCAGGCCGTCGGATTCGTCGTGCGTTCGTACCGCGCCCCGGATGCGTGTTGCTCTCGGCGGACTATTCGCAAATCGAGTTGCGGGTGCTCGCTCATCTTTCAGCCGATCCGACTCTGACCGAAGCGTTCACGCATGGCGAGGACATCCATAGTCGCACGGCGAGCGAAGTTCTTGGTCTTGCGCGTGATAAGATTGACGCCGAGGGCCGACGCCTCGCGAAAGTCATCAATTTCGGCATCATCTACGGGATGGGACCGCAGCGGCTCGCCGGCGAGCTCGGGATTCGCGTTCGCCGAGGCTGCCGAGTACATCAAGCGCTACTTCGAGCGCCTGCCGGGGGTGCGCGCGTGGCTCGATCTTACGCTGGAAGAGGCCCGCGAATGCGGCTACGTCACGACGATGTACGGCCGGCGCCGATATTTGCCGGAATTGCGCGGCGGACCGGGGGGTGCCCGTGCCCAGGCCGAGCGAATAGCGATCAACACCCCCATTCAAGGCAGTGCTGCCGATCTGATAAAGTTCGCTATGGTCCGGCTGCATTCGACGATTACTGAGAAGAAATTGTCCGGCACGGATGCTTTTGCAGGTGCACGACGAGCTGCTGGTAGAAGTCGAAAATGACGCTTTGGGAGTGGTGGGCGACGCGGTGCGACGAGAGATGGAGGGTGTAGCGGCTCTACGCGTTCCGTTGCGGGTGGACCTCAAGGCGGGGCCGAACTGGGCCGAACTCACGCCGTATGGCGCGGGCTGACGCGAACCTGAATTTCTGTTCATTTCTTCCGTCTAACCGAGTTGAGTAGAGCACTGCGCCCCGACTCTGACGAAACCGAGCTACTCGAGCGGGCTAGGAATGGTGACTCGCAGGCTTTCGGGGTATTGGTTGAACGCTATCAGCGGCGCGTGGTCGGGGTCGCGCAGGCCGTCGTACACAATCAGGATGACGCGATTGAGTTGGCCCAGGAGACCTTTGTTCGTGCCTACGAGAATCTCGCCAAGTTCGAGTCCCGGTCGAGCTTCTCGACTTGGCTTTATCGCATCGCCGCCAACCTCTCGATCGATTTTCGCCGTCGCGAAGGACGTCATCAGGTACTCCGTGGCGAGGACGCCGAAAACGAGATCAACCGCTTGCCGAGCCCGCGGGGCGACTCCTACCAGGAGACCGTCCGCACCGAGCTCAGCAGGCGCATTAATGAGGCGCTTAAAGAGTTGACGCCAGAACATCGCGCCGTGATACTGCTACGAGAAGTGGAAGGGCTGTCCTACGATGAGATCAGCGAGGTGCTGCAGGTCCCTCGCGGCACGGTGATGAGCAGGCTGCATTACGCGCGCAGCCGTATGCGCCAGACTCTCAAGGACCTTGGCAGGAGCTGATTGGGATGGCTCGATGTGAAGATATTAAGCTCCTGCTCGGACCGTTCGAGGACGGCGAGCTCGAGCCCCACGAGATGCAGGAAGTCGCACGTCATCTTGCGATCTGCGCGGAATGCGAAAACGAATTGGCCGATTACGGCTCGCTCGCGGTCTCGCTCCGTGGCGCTGCTGCAATTCCCGACCTCACTGGCTTTGCGACCGCGGTGCTGGAGCGCATCGACGAACTACCGATTTCGATTCGCGTTCGTATCGGGCGCTACTTCACTTCCTTCGTTGACGGTATCGGCGCCACGATCGCGACTGGATTCGCGGTGGCTGCGGTGGCGGTCGTTACTGCGGTGATTCTGACGCCGTATTTCAAGCAGACGCGTTTCAACTTCTTGAGCGGCCCGCCGCGAGTTGCCACCGCCATGCGACCGGCGCCTGCTGCGACGCCTCCACAAGTCGCCGGAAACGACGCGATCCCGCCGGATGTCGCGAGCAGTATCTCCAACCCGGACGCGTTCGGTGATAACGGCGGCGCGATCCGTCCGGTAGAGGCCAATTCGGGGACGATTATCGATCGACTCGAAGCCGACAGCCCATCGGTTGCCGTCTGGAGCGAGCCTCAGTCCGATACCACGGTGATTTGGGTGCCCGATCAGTCGCGCTAACCATGCGGCAAACCCCAGCTATCAGCGAGCGGCGAGCCGCAGTCCTGTTACTGACGGTTTTCGCGATCTGGACACTCGCGTCGCCTCAACCGGCCTCGGCGGATAGTCCGCATCCGCGGACTATCCGCATACGCGTCGATTCGATCCTTGCTGCTAATACGGGTGAGGGTATGGACAACCAGCTATCTTCCTCGCCGATCGGTAAACGCCTCAAGGCCATCTTCGAATACACGACCTATCGACTCGTGATGCATCAGGAACAGCAAACATTCTGCGGCCGCAAAATCACGTTCGAGACGCCCGGTGGACGTATTTTGAATATCGCGCCGCTTTCGGTCGTGGATAACATGATTTCGATGGAGCTGGTGTTCTTTGAGGGCACGCGGCCGGTTATGACGACCGAACTACGGTTGATCAACCACGCGGTGCTCGTTCTCGGAGGCCCCCGCTACCACCAGGGTATGTTGATTACGATGATTTCCACCGACGCGGCGGATAGCCCATCAATTCATCGAGGACCACCCGAGGCGCTGCCTGTTCAGCCGCCTCTCGGACTCCCGAGCATCGCTCCCATTCCCGCCGACACTTCAACGCCGCCGCAACATTAAGGAACAGGCCGACTGGCCTAACGCGGAGCCATTCGCAACGCGCCGTCGAGACGAATCGTTTCGCCGTTGAGCATTCCGTTTTCGACGATATGGCGCGCCAGGGCGGCATATTCGGTTGGTTGTCCGAGCCGTGGCGGAAACGGAACTTGCGCGCCTAGCGCCTTACGCGCCGGCTCGGGCAGAGTGGCCAGCATGGGCGTGTCGAAGGTTCCAGGCGCGATCGTGCAAACGCGAATTCCATACGACGCGAGGTCGCGCGCGATCGGCAGCGTCATCCCCACTACGCCACCCTTCGACGCCGAATAGGCCGCTTGCCCGATCTGCCCATCATAGGCGGCGATCGATGCGGTGTTGATGATTACCCCGCGCTCGCCCTCAGCGTTTGCGGAATTCTTCGCCATCTGCGCGGCCGCCAGCCGGATCACATTGAAGGTTCCGATTAAGTTGATTTGCACGACCTTGGTAAACAGATCGAGTGAATGCGGACCGTCCTTCGAAACCGTGCGTTGAGCACGCCCGACGCCAGCACAGTTAACTGCGATATGAATCGAGCCGAAGCGCCTCACTGCCTCGGCGATCGCTGCTTCGACCGCTTCGCCAGACACGACGTCGGCGGCAACGAAGAGACCCTTCTCGCCGAACGACTCGGCGACTTTCGCTCCAGGTGAGTTCGCTAGATCGAGCACGACGATCCGAGCCCCCGCTGCGGCGAACTCACGGCCCGTCGCTTCGCCCAGCCCTGAGCCCCCACCAGTAATTAACGCAACCGCATCTTCAAGTTTCATTTCGGCCTCGCGCAGGAAAAACTGCTTAACCACATATTGCTTCGACAATCCGATGGCGTAAAAGCGAGCGAGCCAGAGCCCTGGGTCCTGCCTTTTGCAAGTGAATTCGTGACCGCGGCTTGCTTTTGAAGAAGGCCTTTATGGGTCGATTCGGTGTAAAGTCAAATCATGGAATCGCGGTCGGAGCTCCGGCCGGAGCAAGCGTCCCTTGCGGCGGTGCCAGCGCCTTTACGGTTACCACATAAGTGACTTTCTCTCCGCTGGAGAGCGTTGTCTTGATTCTCCAGGTGCCGGCGTCAGCCCCCACCATTTCAATCCGGCCAGGGGCCGTTTGCACCACCAAGGCGTTGGGATTGTTGACGACCTTGATTCCTGGCGCGGGTTCGTCCTTGACCCCGCTGATGGTGTAGTTCTGACCCTTATTAAGAGTCAGTGGAATGAGTCGGCGCTTCACGGATTTCGCCGCCTTAGCCGGAGTATCCTTCTTCGAAGCATCGGTCGCAGGGTCGGCAAATGTTGACGACGCCACCAACCCTATCAAGATCGCCATCAAGGTAGCCGCCAGAATGCGGCGAGTGACCATCCTCGGCTTGCTTGCCTCAACCGTCATTCGCGTCCTCCGCTGTGCGTAATAGGTATCCACCATCGCAAACAGAATACCTCATGTTTCTCATCTGCGACCAGTCTCAAAGATCGTCGGCTAGGAGAGACCTGTAGAGCTGATCTCATCTTTGACGTTTCGGGCCGTCGATCCAGCTTCTGCTTGTTATACTGCGGCGGGAACGCTCTCCCGAACCAGTGGCCCGATCATATCAGGCGTTACGAATCGCAGGCCGCTGGCTTGCCTGGCTGACTCGAAAAATGTGCTTGCAAGTCCAGATCGAGCCGAAGCCGGCCTTGCGTACAGGCCTGATGGAGCTTAGTAGAAAGATCCTTCAAGTTCCTACGAAAGTTCGAATAATCACTCTCGGTGAAGATCAGTTCTTCGACGAAAAACTGTTTGGTTGTTGCCTCGTCCGCAATCGCCTCGAGCGCGAGGAGTCGACGATAGGTACTCGGATCTATGTGCGCGATTCTATCTGCCAAGCCAACCTGCTTTGCCACATTCTGTTTGGCGACACCACAATCGTTGTCCTTCAAAAGTAGTTCTTTGACCTGCACGGCACCAAGCTGAGTAATCTCCAGAGGAGTCAATTTTATACTGGACTTCAGCTTCGCGCTGCCTTTTTGATCCAGATCCTTGGGATCGCGGTAGTAATAGGTTTCAATGTAATGAATATTGCCGAATCGATCTTGCTGGTTCATCAGCGTGTCGATTACGATTAAGTTTGCGGCGTCGCGCAATTGAACCATCTTTTGGACGTTTTCTGCCGTGAAATCACGATTCACCATAGTGCCGATGTCGGCATTGCGCGCCAACATCGCAATTGTCGGATTGCTGTCGCGGAAGTTTTTCGCTCGAGCTACGTTGTTCGCACCACCGTTAAAGAACTCTTTGTAAAACTGTTCGTTCGTCGGATTCACGCTCAGCGCGCCGTATGATTGCTTGTAATCGTCGGTCAACAGAAGATCTCTCCGACTGGCTTTCGAACCCGCCGTCAACTGTCCCATCAGCGATGACCAGGTCTGATGGATCAAGCTATTTGACGCGGTTTCAGACAGGGCGATTCGCCCAAGGGCTACGTGGTTTGGAAGGTCGAATGTGCGCAACACTGAAGGAGGTACATTCCCAACTCTGCCGAGGATTCGCGACACATGATAATATCCGAGGATTGACGGTGTGTAGCTACAACTCGTACTAAGCTTGTACTTCGCGATCTTTTTGGCGCCGGGAGCCTTACATTTTCCCTGCTCCACTTGCTGGGGTGTGGTGTCCTGGGGCAGCGTGTATAGGTCGAGTCCCGGATTTGTGCTGTTCAGCTTCGGACAGACCGCGGCTTTCGTGTGTTCGTCGATATTGCAAAGCTGGTCTACGGCCGCATCGTCCTTTTCGGAATAGACGGCTTCAGGGAAGTGTTTGGGAATTACGCACACCTCGGCACTTCTGCCAGCTACGGGATGCTCGATAAGTTTTTGTCCATGCGGAGAATGCGCGGATAATGCGGCATTGGCGGAGGTCGAACTGAGAAATACGACGGATAATAGTGAAATTTGGAGAATGTGAAGGTATGTTTTCACCAGGTTTCTCGCTCCAGCATGGATAGATCTTTCGCTCGCCGAGAATTGAAGAGATTTATCACCACAAACCAGTGAGGACTGGCATGGTGACGAAGCTTGCTTACATCGAGAACCAGCCACGTCTCTTCGCATATTACGTTCGAGCGGGTCGGGCGGCTCGGAGTCATCGATTTGCAACCAGAGCCGGGATGTCTCCCGGTAGAAGCATCTGCGCGACTTGTCCGAAGGTCCATGCGGAGGTGGGGCTGGTCCGATCGAAGACCCATACCAGGTCGAACCTGCTTCCGGGCCACTTCTGAGGACAGGTCGTACTGTTTCCCAGGATTATGTTGCCCATGCCAGGAATCGCTTCGTGCTCCCAGGAGATGAGCACCGTGCCATTGGCGGAGATGGCATCGGCGACGAGCGCACTCTCCTCACCTTTGGCGTGGGTCAGCACGGGTAACTTATGAAGGAACTCAGCAAGGGGCGTCACCGTGTGCTGAGGCCTGTAACTGGGACTATGATGCGCCACCTTGGAAGCGAAGATCACGTCGGGTATTGCCAGTCGAGGATCCGCAAAATGACCGTCTATAGGTGCAAAAAACCTGATCAGTGCGGCCGCTCGCTGCCACCCACGCACGGTTAGCTCTTCCGGATCCTTCGCTCCCGTCATCGTAACGCCATTGGTCGAGTCGTCATCCGCGGGTTTCTCCGCGTGCCGAATCATCATAATCTTTGTTGCAGGCATTTTAATTCTTCTTCTAGTTTGATTCAGAGTTTGCTTGATGCGAGGTTCTGTTTCATCCCGCAAGCGATTCCGCTTAGTCTTCCGCCAACTATATCCTCGATAAGTTGAACGACCGATTTAGAGACTTCGCGGTACTTAAAGTGGCTCTTCAGCCGATGACGAAGTTAAGACCTACCGCGGTCTCCAAAGTCGCACTCGCCGCGTGTAACGAAACGGACCAGGTCTGGTCGCCCACGATACCGTCCACAGCGACTCCTCCCCAGGTCTGAAAGGCTTTGACCGATGCCTTCGTATGAGGTCCGAAATCGCCGTCAATCCCCTGCGGCGTCGTCCCCCATTGTCCAGCAGCACCGTTGGTCAGCAGGGTTTGCAGCGCGCGCACGACGTTGCCCGATGATCCTTCCTCGAGTGTCGGCATGGGACCGCCATCCGGCAAGGCGTTCCATGTGGGTGCATCGACGATACCGCTGGCCGTGAGTCCGGCGCCTTGCTGGAAATCCTTGACGGCTGCCTCTACCAGCGGTCCGAAAACTCCATCAACCGCGAGTCCAAGATTTGGAGTGCGACGCAATGCTCGCTGAAGCCGTCGCACTGCTGCACCTGCAGCACCCGGACTGAGTGTGGGCTGGCCTGGATTGGACATGACTACCCCCTTTCGAATGTCTACTTACACACGAGCAAACATATGTGTGTAATCTTGATCGCTAACCGATGTAACGCATCTAGTCCGTCCGTCAGATTGTGTGCCTCAACGTCGACCGAAAACGTAAAATAGCTGCTGCCTATGGATTCTCGCAATCGACGTGTGCTTCGTCCACCTTGCCGGTTGCGAGATACGCCCCCGCACCGAGATCGAAGCGCATATTTCCAGCTTTGCAGGTGCTCTGCAGGATCTGGCTCGCTTGAATAGTGTTCTGGACGATTATGTCGGCGTAGTTTTGAGGCATATAAAACGTATTATTGAGATAGCTGTAAAGAGGTCCTTTCGCCTGGTAGTCCTTCGCCAGATGGATCAATTGCCGATAAGTGATTGCATTCATATGCCGAAGTTTTTCCAACAAGCCAAATTTTTTGGTGAAATTTGTATACTTCCGCGCACCTGCATCGTTGTCGTTGATTTGTGTTTTCTGGATGAGAAAAGCCTTCGCACTCGCCTTCATTTCATCGGGCTTCGCAATTGATCCCATCGCCGATCGACCGACTTCCGAATCGACTCGAGCAGATGCTACGTCACCGTTAGTACCTACGGAATACCACACCCATAGATAATCTATATTCCCCGGCCGATCCTGCTGGTCAAATATATAATCCAGCAGGACAATCTCGGACATTTCCTGCATCCAGAACATAATCTGTTCATTCGCTATAGCGGAACCCACAGCTTTTGCCACAACGGGATCCACCTTGCTCGTAGCAATCGCGGTGGCCGCCGCCTCCGGAAACGGTCTTGGGTTTATTAGAGCGAGAAATGCGGGCGTTTTCTGCAGGAACACGTACTGCTCTGAATACCCCTTGCCCACTATGTTTCCGTTGAATTCGGCGCCGTACCTCGCCCCCGGACCCTTCAGCATGGTTCCATACAAAAGGTCATCCTTGGGATCGCCATAGAAAAATTCATTCTCCGGAATATATCCCGCCGGGTTCCTTTCCGCCGACGTAACAACGGTCCATCCGTTTGCGATCATCTTGCCTTGCGCGATTGCTCGGCCCTTTGAGCCGACTCGACTCAGATGCTCTTTTGCATCCATGGTACGTATCACAGCGACTGGGACGTCGACCGTGGCATTAAAATATCTGGAGAACTCGTAGTAGAGCGGTGGGGCCTGCGCGAAAGTAGCACTAGTGCTTTGTCTGAACTGACCGTTAATTGACTGCTTATAGGACGCAAGCTTGTCAACCCCATCGACTTTGCCCTTGGACGCTCTTTGCTTCGGGCAATATTCGGATTCGAACTTCCCGGGATCCCCGTTATATTTTGATTTAGAAATGTCATACACGATTGTGCCTGGACTCGTGCTCCAAGTTTTTGGACATAGTCCGATGCCTTTATCGGTAAAATCGATACCGCAAAGTGTGTCCTCCTTCTTGGTATCCGTTGAGTGGTATGTAGCGCCTGAGTCTCCCGGGAACTTGTTAAGGATGATGCATTGCCCTTTGCCGTAGTCCTTCGCAGTTCCTTGAAACTGGCTGCCGTAGGCGACCGTCGCCGACAGCACAATCGATAGCAGCGCCGAAGCTTTAAACATCTCCCCCCCTTACCACAAGGCTTACCGGATTCTATCGTGCTATTGCGATAGTACGATTGAAAGAATTAGACAATCTAAAAGTGCGGACAATACTGTGCCCGTTCCTCCGCTGTTAATTGCAGGTCGGGATTTGGCTTAAAGCTGGTTATGCTTTGGATCACCTTGGGGTATTGAAGTTTCGCTGGAACTCCGACTTTCCAGTATGCGACGGCTTGCTGCGGAGAAATGTTGCAAAATTGCATGAGCGCCGTCGCTGCAACTGCGCCGGTCGCGTGGATACCATACCAGCAATGGATGAAGACCGGTTTGCCCTTATTCTTGATCGTGTCATAAACTTGCTTGTGAACCGCTGCTCGTCCCGAGCCCTCCCATCCTTTATCGACATAGTTGAGCGACCCTTTCGAGCAACTCGTAACGGAGGGTCCCGTAAACCCCGTTGTATAAAGGTAAATCGCAGTTCCAATATCGTCTTCACAGAGAGCGTTCAATTCACTTTTCGACAGTGGGGCATGTCCATTGTTCGCACCGCCGCGATAAAGAGCACCGGGCATTACTTCTCTGAAATCGCGGATACCATGAAACTGACTTCCCGTCTCCATGATACTCGATTGGGCATAAAGAGAAGGAATTCCTAATAGACAGAAGAATGGGATCAAAAGAATCGAAACGTGTCTCATATATCCCCCTTAGTCCAGTGATCTTCGATAAAATATCTATTCCCTCGTTTGGTAATCCGGTTGCGATGTCACTCCATAAATATTCAACGCGGCTCTCCTTAGGGATTACGGTGTTCGCTTTCAAACCCGCATACCGATAAAGCAAAACTTATCCGTCGCGCAAGTGTCGAGCCGAAATCGAGCCGTCGGGAAGGCCGATCTTCGGGTCTTACGCAGTTCGGCGATATATCGCTGGGGGTGCGGGCAGAATTAGTCGTTTTTCGAGTTCTCCAAGCCGGTCCAATTTCTGAAGGTGTTTTGTTGGTTATTTGAAAGTTAAACAGTCTTTATTTGGCTAATCCATTGCCAATGATATTTTTCGAATAATTGTCCCTTTTTGCCGGAGATACTGAGGGTCCATAACGGTGCTCGATCGGTCCAAGCGGAGGATAAGTTACGAGGAGTTCGTGTACTGGAACGCGTCACGCTTTTTCAAGTCGTTTGGGCTTGCGTTCGATCTCCGCTTCGACGATTCTTTGTGCGCGCTGGGATAGTTCGGAGCGAAAACCGGCACGAGGGAAATTATGAGGAGCGCATTGATCGTCGGCGGTACCGGTCCTAGCGGGCCATTTTTGGTCAATGGCCTGCGCGATCGCGGATACTCGGTCGCGATCCTACATCGCGGCACGCACGAAATCCCTGAGATCGGACCGGAGATCGAGCACCTTCATGCGGATCCACATTTTCGCGAAACCATCGATCCCGCAATTGCGGGCCGCTCCTTCGACGTCGTAATCGCAACCTATGGGCGGATCCGTGTGGTCGCCGAAGCCTTCGCTGGCAAGGCTGGCCAATTCATCGGTATCGGCGGTGTGCCGGCTTATCGCGGCTACTTCGATCCGCTGGTCAATTTTCCCACTGGTCTGCCGATTCCCGTGCCCGAGGATGCTCCGACCGTTCAGACCGAGGCTGAGCAGCGCTTCTCCTATCTTATCGCCAGCACTGAGCAGGCCGTCCTCTCCGCCCACCCGCGTGGCGCCGTTTACCGCTATCCGTATGTATATGGGCCGTATCAGTTGATCCCGCGCGAATGGTGCGTGATTCGGCGCATCCTCGATCGCCGTCCCTTCATGATTCTCTCGGAAGGCGGCCTCGTTCTGATGACGCACGGCTACGCCGGCAACCTGGCGCATGCGGTGCTGCTCGCGGTCGATCATCCAGACGCGGCAGCCGGTCAAATCTACAACTGCGGCGACGATCGCCAGTTTTCCATTCGTCAAGTTGTTGAGATCATCGCCGATGAGATGAATCACCCAATGGAAATCATCAGCCTGCCTGCGGAGGTCGCTTACCCCGCGCGCGGCGTGAGTCTGGAAATTACCGCGCATCACAAACTGATGGATCTCCACAAGATCAAGCAGCAGTTGGGGTATAGCGATCCTCTACCACCCGAAGAGGCGATTCGGCGCACCGCGCGATGGTATCTAGAGAATCAACCCGAACGTGGCGGCGATATCGAACAGCGTCTGCAAGACCCGTTCGATTACGACTCCGAGGATCAGCTCGCCGCCATTTATCGTGACGCCGCACAGCGCGCGAGTGCGTTTCGCCGCGAGATGATCCGCACGCCGCATCCATACCCGCATCCGAAGGCGCCCGGTCTCGCGCGCGATCATCGCAACCGCTAGAGGCGGTTGCGATGATCGTCTGATGCAGATCAATTCAGGCAAGAAACAGCCGCGTCCTACGTTCCTCGAACACTCTTGGCGCAGACCGCCTATCGCTGGTGATAGAGCGGATGGCCGCGGAAGTTCGTATGTACGCGGCTGAAATGTTCGCCCTCCAGGTTCGCGAAATACAGATCCTGTAAGCCGGGACCGCCGAAAGCGCAGTTGGTCGGATGGTCCAGTTTCTCACTCGCCGGATCGTCGACCAGCATCGTCCAGGCGCCGGACTTATCCACTTTGAGAATCTGATTCGCGGGCAGCAGTATCTTGTCCTTAGGCGGTTCGTCGGGTTTCTTGGGCTTGCCGGGCAAGGTCACAAACAGGTTGCCATCGAGGTCGAATGCCATCCCATCGGGAATCGCCGGAAAGTCTTTTGAAAAGATCTCCGCCTTGCCGAATGTGCCGTCTTTCTTGAGCGCGATCCGCAGGCAATCGTAGCGCGTCGATTCCAGCACATAGACCGCTTCTTCTTTAGGATCGATCGCGGTGCCGTTGGCGATATACATTCCCGACGCTACGACCTCGCTCTTGCCGTTGGCGCGGATACACACGAGCGCGCCCTTCGGCGAAGGATTGAGCAACTCGGGCAGAACGTTGTTGATATTGCTGGTGCTGGAGTTGGAGACGAAGAGATTTCCCTCCGCGTCGTAGGTGGCAAAGTTCGGCATACTCAAATGGAGATCGCCCGCGCGGTCAGCCACCATTGAGACCTTGCCGCTCTGCGTCACTCGCATCACCGCCTCTTTGCCGAGATCGCAATAGATCAGGTCGCCGTTGCGATCCATCGCGACGCCATTTGGTATCGAGCCCGCCGGTAATGTCGCTAGTTCACTTACCTTGCCGTCGGGCGTGACCTTGTACATGATGCCGTTGCGGCCGCCGCCAAAAACGTTGTTATCCTTATCGACGACCACGCCTTCGGCCTTCAGGACTCCACGGCCGAATACTTCGACTGCGCTCACTGGGAATGTCGCCATCTTCCAATCCTCCTGTTTGCTTTGTGATTCCAATCCGCCCCTGTTCGGATTTCGTGTTTGGTCGCGCTAGATTGCGACTGTGCTTTCGAGATTCTTATCCGGGCGCACCATACCACGATGCGCGTGATGGAGGGCAACTGAATGGCCGCCCGGACGCCGACTTCTGCCGAATTGCGATTCCTCGAAGCGTCGGCAGATGGCGTTATCGCCGACTTTTCCACCATCAATCCGGCAGCCCGTCGTCTAGTCGAAATCGTTGACGTCGATTCAATCGATTCGTCCGCTCACGTCGGAATCGATTTCCCGGATCAGACCAGTCAACAAAGCCGCGCCGCCGCGGAGGTTGTGCGAACAGATCGGCCAACCCTCTCCGCCGATCTTGTGCGGACGCTGTTGACGCGAAGCAATTCTTCCTGGAGCGTGACGCCCGCAGGCGTGCGCGTGATCGGTGCGCGCATTTCCGGGGCCCTCGACCTCGCGCGGGCGACAATCGACTTTCCGATCGCTTTCGTCAAGTGTCACTTCGATCAGGATCTCGTGTTGCGCGGTGCGACTGCACAATCGATCTTTCTGGGTGATACCGATGTTCCGGGCATCGATGCTTCATCGCTGCACGCTCACGGTGACGTCCAGTTATGCGACGGCTTTCGCGCGCACGGTCCCGGTAAGATTCGATCACGCGATCGTTGACGGCAATCTCTCGTTGAACGGTGCACACCTCGACAGTGGGAATCGCCGCGGCCTGTCGGCGGCTAGAACCGTCTCATCGAGTGGAGCGCCTTTCGACGGCGGTAACGGCTGTGCACTCTTCGCGGAAGAACTTATTGTTCGCGGCCATCTACTAGTGAGTAACGGTTTTCGCTCGGTCGGCGAAGTGGACCTGCGACGCGCCCACATCGGTGGAATGTTCTATTGTTCTCATGCCCGCTTCGAAAATCCCGGTGCCGTCACAATAGCAGCGGACGAAGCAGTTATTGATGGCGATATGGTGATGAGTAACGGCTTCGTCGCGAATGGCGAAGTGAGTATTTGGCGCGCGCGCCTCGGACGTCATCTGTACTGTCTTCACGGGACATTCAAGAACCCAGATGGTAACGCCCTGTCTGCCGACGCCGCCGAGGTCGGCGGACGGGCCTATCTAGGCGATTGGTTCAGCGCGCAGGGCTCTGTGCGCTTATGTGACGCAAAGCTGAGGGGCGACCTCTATTGCGTCGGCGGGATCTTCCAGAACAGCGGTGGCGACGCGCTGTGCGCGAACGGTATCAGCGTCGGCGGTAACGTTCGAATGCATACGCGATTCTTAGCGCAAGGCGCCGTCCAACTCGCGCATGCCCGAATCGCAGGTGCGATCAATTGCGACGGCGGACATTTTGAAAATGCGGGCGGTGTCGCGCTTTCATTGGAGGGTGCGGAGATCGGACGCAATGCAATCATTGGAGGTGCGTTTCGAGCTTCCGGCACAGTAAATTTTGCCGGCGCGAAAATCGGTGGGGCGTTCGATACCGAAGGGCCGAAGTTCGAGCGACTGATCGTCGATGGCGTATCAGTTGGCCAGGGATGAGCTCGTTCGGATAATGGATTCCGGAAAGTCAGAGTGCTGTCAGTGGCGTGTGGAACTTCACTGCGAACTGTTGCAATGGCTGCTTAGCTTGCCGCTCGGATTATCGCGCAAGCGGGCGAAGGATATGTTGCGCTTTCGCGCGGTTCACGTGAAAAAGGCTCTTTTGGCAGATGACGCCACTGCTGGGCATGCCCCGGAAGTGGCGACGGCACGAGTGCGAGACCGGCCACACACCGTGAGCGATGTGGTGCGCCACGATACCGTCCTGGAGCCCGGCGATGTCGTGACGATTGAGTTTGGGAAACAGGCGATTGGATTCGGGACGGGGCCGCGCGGCGTAAAGGCCTCAAGGCTTGGTCTGAAAATAGTGTTTCTCGATGACACGATCGTTGTGATCGACAAACCGGCGGGTCTTCTTTCGATGGGCTCCGAGCGCGAGAAGGAAAAGACGGCACATCGGATCCTCAATGACCATCTGAAGGAGGAGACGAAATCGCTCGAGCAGCAGGCGTTTATTGTCCATCGGCTGGACCGTGAAACCTCGGGCTTGATGCTGTTTGCGAGAAATCGGTCGATACAGGCGGAGCTGCAGCAGAATTGGAAGGCGGTCACGAAGCGGTACCTGGCGGTGGTCGAGGGCCTGCTGCGCGAGAGGCAAGGAACGCTCCGCGATCGACTTATCGAAAGCAAGTCCCTACGGGTTCATCGGGTGGAGCAGGGCGGTCAGATCGCTATTACGAAATATCGCGTGATTGAGGAAACCCGCCAAAGATCGCTGGTCGAACTGACTCTCGAAACCGGCCGGAAACATCAAATACGCGTGCAGTTGGCCAGTCTGGGCAGGCCGGTCGTGGGCGACCGAAAATACGGCGCACGCACCGATCTCGCACACAGGCTGGCGCTTCATTCCTGCGAGTTGACGTTTCACCATCCGGTTACTGGCGCATTTATGGAGTTTCGCAGCCCCCTGGCGGACCGGTTGAGGAAGTTGTTGGAACCCGGCTGAGCCGGAAACTCGACCTCGCGCTGCTATCAACGGGCCTGATCGGACGAGTGCCACTTTAACTTATTATATCCTTCTGCTAGCATTTGGATGCCGTAACATCACGAGAGTATTGGCTGGAGCACAGGCCGCATTTGAGCACAGAACAGGAAATACGCGATCGGTTGAAGGCCAATCTCGACCAACTAGTGAAACTGAAATCTACCCAGTTGATTCGCGAGGACGTAGTCGGTCCGCAATTGAGCTTTCGGGTCGGGATTCCCTTTTTCGAAAGAACCCTGGCGATGTACCGGCAACTGGCGAACACTGATTTGTCGCGGGTGCCCTCTGCCTACTTAGAAATCGCCGCCAATCATGCGGAGGACAGCCTTAACCAGTTCCAGCAGATCGAGGCCTTCGATCCTCGCGGCATGGACCGTCCGGACCAAATCCGCAATCTCCTGGTCAACGATGTACGCGATGCGCATGCGGCAATTTACGAAGACCTTTCGGTGATTCTCGCGCCCGGCAAAGGCCATGGGGAGAAAGTGCCGCGACCGACGGGCCCGCTGCCGGGAATTCTGTTGGTGGCGCTACTTGGGGTCGCCTTGATCGTCGGTTACCACTTTTCGATGCTGGATGGATTGATGGGCCTACTACAAAATCTTGCACATCGTGCGTTGAAGGGCGGTTGATCAAAAAATATCGCGTTTTTCGAAACCCTCTTTGTGCGCGCACTTGCGGTGTCGCTGGTTCGCGCGACGTTCCGCTCTTCGAGTGGGGGCCGCGCCGGGCGCGGGCAGTGGGCAACGTTGCCGCGAGAAAGGCCTGAGCGATAAGTGTGAGGAGCGCGGGAAATCGCTCACGTATTCAGGATGATCGACGCGGCGATGGACAAAGTAAATCAAAACACGCACTGATTCGATCGCACGAAGATGAAGATCAGAGCTGGCTCGGGTCGCAGGGGGAGCGCAGGTAGGCGTCGGACGGTCGCGCCACCCAGCGTTCGAGAGCGGCTAGTAGGGTGGCGCGGTCGAACGGTTTCGCAATGAAGTCGTCACAGCCGGCGTCCAGCGCGCTCGCCCGATCGACAATCATCGCATGCCCGGTCATGGCGATAATTGGTGTCGTGCGGAAACGCTCGCGGCCGCGGAGCGAGCGAGTCAACATCAGGCCGTCTTCCGAGCCGCGCAGTCCCAGGTCCATCAGAATGGCGTCGATCGTATCCTGGTCCGAGGCGATTTGGTGTCGCACCTCTTCAGGCGACGACGCGGCGATCACGCGATAGCTATTCTTCAACAGCGCGCGCATTAAGAGTTGATTGTCGGGGTCGTCCTCCACGACCAGTATGAGCGGCCGGCGATCATTACCTGGCAGTCCGGCACGCTCGGCGTGTGCGGGCAGATTTGTGCTGCGTCGGGGCGGCGCGAAGTGAATCGTAAAGGTGGAACCGCGGCCTTTTTCGGTGAGCACGGTCAACTGCGCTCCGCTTAGCTCGAGATAGCCACGGGTCAACGCGAGGCCGAGGCCAGCGCCCTCGAAGCGGCGGGTTAAGCCCGAATCCTCCTGCGAGAAGGGCTCCAGCAAATGTGGCAGAAAGCTGCGCTGAATGCCGATGCCGGTATCGGCGACACTAATGCAGGCCGCGCCGCTCGCGTCGCGATAGGCGCGGATGGTGGCACCGCCGCACTCGGTGAACTTGATCGCGTTCTCGATCAGATTGCGCAGCGAGTGAGTCAAGCAATACTCGTCGCACGTGGTCGCGATCATATGTTCCTCGAATTCGAACGCAAGACGCAAACCCTTCTGGGAAGCCGATGGCTCGAATTCGCGGAAGAGGCCGCGGATCAGGGGAACCAACGCTACCGTTTGGGGATTTTCCGGCAGCGAACGAGATTCGAGTTTCGAGTAATCGAGCACGGCATTTAGCGTGCGCAACAAGCGCCTGCAAGCACGCGCCACCGCTTCGAGAGATTCGTTTTGACTGATGTCGTGGACCTCAGCTAGGTGCTCGCCTATCAGATCGCTGTAGCCGACGATGATGTTCAGCGGAGTGCGAAATTCATGGCTGATGTTGGCGAGGAAGGCTGACTTGAGCCGAGCTGACTCAAGCGCTGAGTCGTGGGATCGGACTAATTCGAACTCTTCAGATGTGCACGCGGGGAGGGCGGTGATCCTCCGAATCATGCAGGCGAATCCGCACGGATCGCGCTTCGCGTCGCCGACCGGAGTGAACGTGACTTCAGCTCGGAACGGTTCGCCGTTTTTGCCCAGGAGTGAACTCTGACCGATGAAATGGCCGAGGTCGCGCGCCATCGCCAAAGCGGTGGCAAAGTGGTTGTTAGCTGCCTCGCCATCGGAATAGAGCCAGGCAAGATTACGTCCCACGATCTCTTCCGCGCGGTACCCGGTAGCCTCGGTCGCAAGCGCATTCCAGCTCACCACGTGGCCCGACAAATCAAGGACGAAAACGCCGAATGCCGCGGCATCTGCATGGATTTGACGCAGGCGTGGGTCGATCTCTTTCAGATATTCACCGTCACCCCGCTTGGCAAATTCATTGCGCATGCCAGGTGTGACGAGACTCTCGGATGCTGTCACGAGCTTTTCCTCCCGGCGCTGTGGTGGAAAACGCAAATGTAATTCGTCGTTCGCGGATCGAATCAGGTTCAGCACGGCCAGAGGAATTGAAGGAAACAGCGGCAGTGAAGAAGTGATTTGGCGGGCATTACGCGCCCCACGTAAACGCCTAACGAAAAACTTCAAATGCCGTCAACCCGTGGGCTGACGCACGGATCGATCGCACGTGAGCGTAGCTTACGAATTCGCTAGGGCCTCGAGCGGCTCAGGAATGACGGTTTTTTCATCACGCTGAAGGTTCGCGGTCACTTCGCGAATGGCGGCGAGCAGCACGGGACGGCGCACCGGTTTACTGACATGAGTATCGCAGCCAGCGTCGAAACTCTTATGCACGGCTTCGTCGAGCACCGAGGCCGTCAGCGCGATAATCGGGGTAGGAGTGGCGTTATTTTTTTGTTCCCATTCGCGAATCAGCTTGGCCGCCGTGTAGCCGTCCATCACTGGCATCTGGATATCCATCAGGACTACGTCGTACTTGCGGGCGATGAACTTTTCGAGTGCGACTTCGCCGTTCTCGGCCTGATCGACGGTAGCGGCAGTCTTCCTGAGGAAGGCTTCGATCAACAGGCGGTTATCGGCGGAGTCGTCGGCGACCAGAATACGCAGCTGGCGGCGGATAGCGAGGGGTGGGGAGGGGTGACGAATGTCGCCAATGTGTTCCGCGGGCTCGATCGACTTGATACAGATGCCGTTGTTACTCGCGTCCGGCTCCACGGTGGGAACGAAGGAGTCCTGAGGGATTGGAGCGGCGAAAGTCTCGCGGTCTATGATCAGGTTGGGTGCGCTCGCTCCGACACCGCGGCCGATCAGGGCACGGATGGCTTCAAAGAGTTCGGCACGCCGCACTGGTTTGATTATATGAGTTCGCAAACCGAGCCGCCGTAACAGCGGCAGTCGGACATTGAGGTCGTTTGAAGTCAACATAGGTATGATCCTTCCGGCGCCGTGAGCCGCCGCGCAAATTTGCCGCAGCAGTTCGAGGTCGATGCCCGTCGCATGGCAATCAAACCAAACGAACTGATACGGCGTCCCCGCCTCGTCCACACGGCGAAGCTCCTCGAGCGCGGTTTTGCCGTCTTGCGCTTGAGTCACGTTCGCCCCTGAAGCCGCGAGCATTTCCGAAAGCGCGATACCGCTGGAAATGGTGGTGCCTACGATCAGCATCCGCGCGTCCGCGAAGTTTGCCTCGGGGGCCGTGGGGGCCGTCACCTCGCGGCCGGAGAGCTTAAACCTCGCGGTAAAATGAAAGGTACTGCCGTGGCCGATCTCGCTCTCAACCCAGACCCGGCCGCCCATCAGGCCAGCCAATTGTTTGACAATCGCAAGTCCGAGACCGCTGCCACCATAACTTCGCGCGATCGTCGAATCAGCTTGCGCATAGCGTGCAAAGATATTCTCTTTTTGATCCTCGGCGATGCCGACGCCTGTGTCGGAGACCATGAAGTGAAGTTCGCCAGTTTCACCGCCTGCTGCGCATTCAATCTTTAATACGACTTCGCCGCGTTCGGTAAATTTGACAGCGTTGCCGATCAGATTAACGAGCACTTGGCGCAAACGGAGCGCGTCTCCGAGCACGGTCGCGGGTACGCCGGAGCGAGTCCACAGTGATAGCTCGAGGCCTTTTTGATGGGCGCGAATCGCAAAAGTCTCGGCGACGCGTTCGACCACCTCTTGCAAATCGAAGCTGGCAGCCTCCAGACGGAGGTTGCCGGTCTCCATGCGGTCAAAGTCGAGGATGTCATCAATCAGATCGACCAACGCACCACCGTTGTTGATCATGATGCTCAGGTACTTGTGCTGCTCGGCGGTCAGCGCGGTATCGTTGAGCAGATCGGCCATACCAAGGATGGCATTCATTGGTGAGCGGATTTCGTGCGACATTTGCGAGAGGAAGTCGGATTTGCTGCGCAAGGCCGCTTCGCGTGTAGCGAGCAGGTCGTTTTCGCGCGCTGCGCTCCTTTCCTTGAGCGAGATTGCCGATTTCGAGCGGCGGTGGAGTCGAAACGCAGCAGCGGTCGCCAATATGCTCATGGCAAGGACGACGACGGCTTTGAAATGGCCGTTATGGATTATGAAGTATGAGAATCCGAGCAGCAGGAGCGTAACCGACGCGGCATTGCCCGCATCTATCAAGAGACGATTGTGAGGGCGAATCGCACTCGCTGCGTGCCGATGGGAGATAGTTGTTGCGCGGCCGCTACAAGTCGGGATCAAGACGCCTTGCACCAATGTATCCGACGCTAACTCCTGCACTCTCATTTCACGCTTATCCGTCGAAAGCGACGCTTAACTCGTCGCACGTTGTACTCAATAAGCAAGCTCGATGCCTAGCGGATGGGTAGTGCGGATATAACTGTCGGCGCGGGTACCATGAGGAGATTGATCGCGACAAAACAACGTGCGCCGAGCGTTGTCAAAAGATGCCTGTTTATCGTGTGGAGGGTCCAGTGAGTCGTAGTCGAGTGTATTTAAGGTGGCCCCAGATCACGGAAAACTCTTGTGGTAGTGAAGTCTTAATCGAGACGCAGAAGGGCATATTTGAACGTCTCCGACGAACTGCGCGTTAAGCCGATGCAAAATTGCAACATTGCAAGTGGAATGCGTTTTACCATCGCCTCGCTATCGTTGCTTAATCTGCCCAATGGCGGGATTCGCTTGGCAATCATAGAACGCGTGATACACAGCAGTGGAGGTGGCGACTGATCCTCCTCAGTCTTGACACAAGAATCCTCAAGGGGTGGATTTGTAGGCGTGTCGGATGGAGGACCAGAACGATGGCATTGCGATTACCAACAGCAGAGAACCTGAAAGAAATCGCGGCGGCCAGCCATTTCCAATTGAGCGCCGATGAATTGAGTGATTTCCAGGCGCTGATACCGGGGATGTTCGAGACGCTCGAGGCGCTCGATCGAATGCCGTTGACGAAGGCGCCCCTCAAATACCGCGACCGCGAAGTCGGAGGATTTCCGGATGCGAAGTCCGATCCGCACAACGCGATAATCCGGCACTGTTCGGTGAAGGGGGCGGCAAGCGGCAAACTCGCGGGTAAGCGCGTTGGCATCAAGGACAATATCTCGGTCGCGGGCGTGCCAATGTCGTGCGGCTCATCGGTGCTGGAAGGCTATGTGCCGGAGGCTGATGCAACGCTGGTGACGCGCATACTTGACGCGGGCGGACATATCGTCGCGAAGCTCAATCTCGACAACTTCGCGTTCTCAGGTGGTGGTGATACCAGTTCCTTCAAGCCTACGCGCAATCCTCATAATCCGGACTATCTTGCGGGAGGTTCGTCGGGCGGTTCGGGCGCCGCACTGTACTATGATGACGTCGATCTCACGGTCGGCGGCGATCAAGGCGGTTCCATTCGTATCCCGGCATCATGGTGCGGAGTGGTTGGACTCAAGCCGACACATAGCCTGGTGCCGTACACAGGTTGCATCGGGATCGATCCGACCTTCGATCACGCGGGTCCGATGGGACGCACGGTCGGGGATGTCGCCCTACTGCTCGAGGTGATGGCGGGGCAGGACTCCGAGGATCCGCGGCAGCACGGGGGCGTCAAGCTTGCGCCGTACACTGAGGCCTTGGGTAAGGAATTGAAGGGCGCCCGCATCGCGGTGGTGCGAGAGGGCTTCGGCGGGCCGCTCGCGGAGTCGGACGTCGATGCGGCGGTTCAGCGAGCACTCGAGTTGATGCGCGAACGCGGCGCCACAGTCGTGGAAGTATCGATACCGATGCATCTCGAAGCCGGCAGTATCGCGTGGGGACTGATGGCGGAAGGGGCGGCAGCGCTCTTCTGGGGCAATGGCGTTGGCTATCATTTTAAGGGCTCATACGACGCTGGCTTCGCCGCGGCACTTGGATCGGCCTTAAGGACGAGGGGCGACGAACTGCCGCCGACGGTCAAGTTGGTATCGCTGGTCGGCGGCTACCTCAATCGCCATTATCACGGACGGCTTTACGCGAAGGCGCAGCATATGCGCGGTACGCTGCGCGCGGCCTACGACACCGTATTGGCGAATTTCGACGCGCTGGCGATGCCGACGACTCCGATGAAGGCGCATCGCTATCGGCCGAATCTGCGACCTGGCGAAGTAGTCACGCACGGCTGGAATATGCTCGGTAATACCTCACCGTTTGACATGACGGGACATCCGTCGATCAGCGTGCCGTGCGCAAAATCGAATGGTCTGCCGGTGGGGTTAATGCTGACGGGGAAGCATTTCGATGAGATGGCGCTGTTTCAAGTTGCGGATGCCTTCGAGCGCTGCGGAGATTGGACCAGGTAGCTATTCGAGAAAAGGCGACGAGGCCGGAATTACGTCCCGATTAAGCTGTGTAGTACATTATCCGCATGCCGATGGCGGGGAAGCTGGTTAATCAATTGATATGAGCGAAACAAAGAATACGGCGAGCATAACCGGCTATCATGCGCATATCTATTACGATGAGGCCTCGCGCGAACGAGCGGCACGTATTCGTCAACTGATCGAATCGAACTTCAAGGTAGTGATGGGTCGCTGGCGCGATATGCCCGTTGGACCGCATCCCCAGGCGATGTATCAGGTGGCATTCGGCACCGAGGAGTTTCCGCGGATCGTGCCGTGGTTGATGCTTAATCGAGACGGTCTCATCGTGCTGGTACATCCGGAGACCGGCGACGCCTACACCGATCATGCGGTGAATCCGTTGTGGCTGGGCGAGAAGCTGCAACTGAACGTCGAAATGCTGAAGAACCTGCCGAAGAGCTGAAGCACGATCATTATGCGGTGCGATCGGGATTGAGCATCGCCGCCAAGCGGTTCGCGAGTTCGGGTGCGGCGGATTCGTGTTTGAAGAAAACGTAAATTTCAGGGGCAGCGCTGGTGATCACACGAATGCGCTCGGCCCACGGAGCGAGTGACGCATCGTCATACGTCTCATTGCGCAGCCGCAAGTATGCATACGGCGCGGTGCATTCGACGGGACTGACAATCTTTTCGCTCTCGGCGATACAGAAGGCCGCCTGATTCATTGCGCAAGATCTCGAATACGCGATCGTGGAACCACGTGCGGTTGCGAAACTCGAAGGCGGGACGAACCCGGCCCGCCAACTTCGTGCAGAAAATCGCCGAGTAGCGAGTCGTCGCGTGGAAGATCAGGCGGAAGTTGAAACAGGATTGGGCCGAGACGATCTTTCAGCGCACCGCGCAACTTCGATGAAGTAATCGAGCGAAGACTTTGTGTCCCGCGAGCTGGCTGAAGTGAGTAATCCGCTGCGAAGCTTTCAGGGCGAAGCGAAAATGCGAGCGGCGTCTTGCTCACCCACTTTTCGAAGCGTCGAAGTCCTTGGGCATGCGACGGAAGGTGTAATTGATTTCGACGGTCGGCAGACGCGCGGCATAGTAAGCGAGCATTTTCGAGCCCGAGAGCTTTGCCGGGTAGAAATGCCCTAGCCACTCCTTGTAGCTAAAGCCCGACGCGCCTATCCGGATGCGTTCGTATCATCCGCAACCATTGGTATGACGTTTATCTAGATAATCAATCCGCTTGACGGCGCGACGCGGATTCGGATTGTCCAATTGTTGTTGCAGGCCCGCGGTCTTGCTGCGAAGGTCCGCGACCAGTTTGTCGTAACCGCCGTCGTTCATCACGCGATTGAACTGATTACGATAGTTACCTGATCACGCTGATCGCATCGACGGTCACATCATAAACTTTCCATTGTCCGTTCGCCCGGTGCATCAGGTAGTTCAACTTCGATGGGATCCTTTTGCTCCTTAAAGTTACGGCGCTGTACACTTGTGCGTAATCCGGACCATCAAAAATCTCACGTGTGAACTGTATATTGACCGTGGGTAACTCCTCGGCAACTTTCTTCACGCTGTAGTCCTGAAGCTTGCTCAGGTAAGCGTCGTTGATGAAGTTGGTAAAGAGCGCAACAACCTCGACACGTTGAGCCGGCGACAGTTCACGCCAATGGTAGCCCATCACCGATCGGGTCATCGAGTCGAAGTCGAAATATTTCGCGCCGAGCTCGCGCAATTTTTCACGACGGATACTGATCGGTGTATCGGGCGCCTTGAAGACGTCGATAACGTCACTGACGCCGTGCTTCACCTGCGACATTGGATCATTGGTCGCTGTAACGCGGGAGCCGTCGCTATTTGCATCCATCGTGACACCTCGATCGGCATGGACGGCCGTCGAAAATACCGTCACGAATGTCACCAGAATTGCGCCGATCAGAGCCCGCCCGCGATCACTCCGGTTTTCGTACAGTTGCATCTACGATCGATTGTATCCTGTTCCTCTGTCCAAACGTAAAGACGGGTCGCAAAACCGGCATGCAAGCGCGTCGGCCAATCGGTATAGATAAATGAGGATGCGCGCGAGGTTGAACCGAGTGGCTAAAACCGGCGATTCAGACAGGACAGAGCTGGGCGCGAGGAAAGCACACACCGATCGTGCGATGCCGTCCGCGACTACACAGGTAGATTGGGATTCGGTTTCGCGCTTCAAAGAGCCGGAAGATAGTCTCGGTTATCTGCTATGGCAAACAGCGCACGGATGGATGCGTAGACTCAACAGCGAATTGATCGAGATGGGGCTGACCCACCTGCAGATGATTGCGCTGGGATCGACTGCATGGCTGACGCGCGTCAACGGGCCGCCTTCGCAGGCGCAGTCTCGCGCAATTCTGCGCAATGGATCCGATGCTGATTTCAAAGGTCGTCCGCACGCTCGAAAAGAAAGCATGCGATCGCGCGCACACCCGATCAGCGCGATACCCGCAGAAGGCTGCTCTCGGTCACCGATGAGGGGACACAGATCATCCTGAAATGCATCCCCGTCATCGAGCGCGCCTACCAGAAATTTTTCGCGCCCGTCGGTGAAGGCGAGCCGCAATTGCACGACACGTTGCTGCGACTCTTTCACAGCATGAAGGCGACCGAGGGCGAGTAGTTGCCGGCACTCGTCCTGTTTGGAGCGGCGAGCGTAATCGGCGCGGTCGCGGCTTTCATGGCGGCCGCAGTCAACGCGATTGCAGGTGGCGGCACGTTCATCGCATTTCCAACTCTGACCGGCGTCATCGGGCTGAGCGAAAAGCTCGCGAACGCGACGTGCACCGTGGGTCTCTGGCCCGGCTATGCGTCGTCGGTGGCCGCTGCGCGAGACGAACTCGCATCGATCCCGCGCAAGGCCCTCACGACGTTGGTCACCGTCAGTGTCGCCGGTGGCGCGGCCGGCGGTGCGATGCTCCTGCTGACGCCAGCCGGAGTCTTCCGCACGGTGGTGCCGATTCTGCTTGGAGTCGGAACAGTTCTCTTCGCGTCCGGGCCCCTCGTAAATCGCCGTTTCAATCCTGATGCGTCGCAGGAAACGCCGCGAGGCGCTGCGTTTCCGGTGCTCTTTATCGTGGCGATCTACAATGGCTATTTTGGTGCGGGCGGTGGCGTCCTCGTGATGGCGGGCCTGGCCGTCTGTGGCCTCCACGACGCCCGCCGCGCGAACATTTTCAAAATGTTGGTGCAGGTCACGTCCAACGCCGCGGCGGTGATGGTTCTGGCGTGGTCGGGAATCGCGTGGCCAGTAGCAATCGGCATGATGCCGGGCGCGATCGCCGGCGGATGGATCGGGATGCGGGTTGCGAACGTGATGCCGCGCCAGCTCCTGCGCGCGATCATCATTCTGTGCGGCGTCACCTTGACCATAGTGTACACGGTAAAGCTTTTCCGCTGACCCCCGCTCAATTTGTGGAAAGCATTGCGCGCAGCCGCTTCGCCGCTCTAGCGTGGTCGGCTATATTCATGGGGCAAGGTAACTTCGTGATTCTGATTCTCGATTTTGGCAGCCAGTACACCCAACTGATCGCCCGGCGCGTGCGCGAGGCGCGCGTCTATAGCGAGATCCATCCATACAATCTTGCGCCAGAAAAAATTCGCGCGATGAGGCCGCGCGGCATAATTCTTTCGGGTGGACCGTCGAGTCTGTACGAAAGCGGGGCGCCGGATATCGCCGACGAGGTTCTGCACCTCGGCTGCCCGGTTCTCGGCATCTGCTATGGCATGTACGTAATCGCACAACACCTTGGTGCGCATAGCGCTGGTGCGCGGGCGCGCGAATACGGCTCGGCGACGCTGGTGATCGACGATCGCGACGCGCTCTTCGAGGGCCTCGATGGGCGCGACCAGCAAGTGTGGATGTCGCATGGCGACCGCATCGAGCGCATCCCGGAGGAACTTGCCGCAATCGCTCACAGCGACAATTCGCCCTACGCCGCGGTGCGCACGCGCGATGGGCGCATGCGCGGTATTCAATTTCATCCCGAAGTCGTGCACACGCCTTGCGGCACCCGGGTGCTGCGTAACTTTGTGCTCGAGATCTGCGGCGAGCCCGGCGACTGGACGATGGCGGGCTTTGTCGAGACCAAGCTCAAGGAAATCCGCGACTGCGTCGGCGCTGGCGACCGCGTGATCATGGGCCTCTCGGGCGGCGTCGATTCGTCGGTGGCCGCCGCGCTGATTCATCGCGCAATCGGTGATCGGCTGACTTGCGTCTTCGTCGATAACGGCCTGCTGCGCGCGGGCGAACGCGATCGCATGGAAGCGACCTTCGCCGATCGGCTCGGCATCCCGCTGCGCATCGCGGACGCCACCGATCTTTTCCTCGAACGTCTCGCCGGTGTGATTGACCCCGAGCAAAAGCGCCGCGTCATCGGCCATACTTTTATCGATGTATTCGAAAAAGAAGCGACCGCGGTCGGTGGTGCACGCTTTCTCGGTCAAGGCACGCTTTATCCCGACGTCATCGAATCGGTCTCGTTCAAGGGACCGTCTGCGGTGATCAAGAGCCATCACAATGTCGGCGGATTGCCCGAGCGGATGCGGCTCGAATTGATTGAACCGCTGCGCGAATTGTTCAAGGACGAGGTGCGCGAGGTCGGCCGCGAACTCGGCCTGACGGCCGAGATCGTAGATCGCGAACCGTTTCCCGGTCCCGGGCTCGCTGTGCGGATCGTAGGCGAAGTGACGCGCGATCGGCTCGATCTATTGCGTCGCGCCGACGCGGTTGTGATGGACGAGATTGCGCGCGCCGGGCTTGGCTCCCTGGTATGGCAGGCGTTCGCCGTGTTGCTTCCGCTCAAGACCGTGGGGGTGATGGGCGACGGCCGCAGTTACGAAAGCGCCATCGCGATTCGCGCGGTCGAGTCGCAGGATGGCATGACGGCGGATTGGGCGCGGCTCGACCTGAGTTTCCTCGCCCGCCTCTCGAGCCGCATCACGAACGAAACGCGCGGCGTCAACCGCGTGGTTTACGACATTACCTCCAAGCCCCCAGCGACGATCGAGTGGGAGTAATATCGTGACGGTTCGCACCCGCTACGCGCCGAGTCCGACCGGCGCGCTCCACATCGGCAACGTCCGTTCGGGACTCTTCGCCTACTTGTTTGCCCGCCACAACAAGGGCGCATTTATTTTGCGCATCGACGACACCGACACCGAGCGTTCGACTACCGAGTCGCTCGAGGAGATCCTCGAAAGCTTGCGCTGGCTTGGCGTCGATTGGGATGAGGGTCCGCCCGATCGCAAATACTTTCAGTCGAGCCGCTTCCATCGTTATCGCGAGAGCGCGCTCAAGCTGCTGCATGAGGGCAAGGCCTATCCATGCTACTGCACGACAGCGGAACTCGACGCGATGCGCAAGCAGGCCGAGCGCGAACATCGCAAGCCCGGTTACGACGGCCGCTGCCGGGATCGTACCGACGCCGCGTGCCTGCTCAAGATGGAGCTTCCCGACAAAATAGCGGGGCGCAACTACACGATTCGCTTTCGTTCGCCGCGCGAGGGCGCGACCGTAGTTGAGGATTTGATCAAGGGGCGCGCGGTGTTCGAAAATACCGAGCTCGACGATCTCATCATCTTTCGCTCGGACGGCGTGCCGACCTACAACTTCGCGACCGTGCTCGACGACTACGATTTCGGCATCACGCACGTGGTACGCGGCGACGATCATCTGCCCAATACGCCGCGCCAGATGCAGATATTTTACGCGCTCGGCCTGACGCCGCCGGCGTATGCGCACCTGCCGATGGTGATGGGGGCCGACGGGCAAAAGCTCTCCAAGCGCCACGGCGCGACTTCGGTCTTCGCGTATCGCGACCTCGGCTATTTTCCCGAGGCGCTGCTCAACTACCTGGTGCGGTTAGGATGGTCTCACGGCGACCAGGAGATCTTTTCGCAGCAGGAGATGTTCGAGTATTTCGACTTCGCGAATTGTGGCAAATCGGCGGGTATCTTCAACGCGGAGAAACTACTCTGGCTGAACTTCCATTACATGAAGGAGCTGCCGATCGCCCGCCTGGTACATGACGTCAAGCCTTTTATCGCGAAGAAGGGCTGGAGTATTCCGGGCGATGATGCCTGGCTCGAAAAAATGATCGCGACTTTGCGCGAGCGTGCCAAGACACTGGTCGAGTTGGTCGAATTCGCGAGCTTTTATCTCAACGACGAAATTGCAATCGATCCGAAAGCGGCGACAAAGTTTCTCAAAGCCGAAATTGCCGAGGCGCTCGCCGCAGCCGCTGATGAACTCTTTGCCTTAGGCGATGACTTCAACGAGGCTTCGATCCAGGCGGCATTCGAACGCGTGCTGGCGCGTTTCACGATGAAACTCGGACAGCTCGCGCAGCCGGTGCGCGTCGCGCTGACGGGCGGCACGGTCAGCCCCGGCATCTATGAGGTGATAGCGGTGCTCGGACGGGTGCGCACCGTCGCTCGCCTGCGCACATCAATCGAAATCACCAAGACCAACGCCTGAATAGTCGCGATGGGCGTCACAGAACATCTCGCAATCACGCTGTAATTGGATTGTAATCCGCTCGCAACATTCACGGTTCATGCTCCACGCGGCAGCGCCGAATCTACCGGCGCGCAGGAAGGCATGCGATGGCGCAGGAAGTGCTTATCCGGACTTTGAGTGAACGGTTGCACGAATTGGAACGTGCGCAAGGCGAAGCGGCGTGGCGGCTCGAGCAGGCCAATGCGCAAATCGATGAAACCACGCGATCAATCGAGATCGCGGTGGCGCAGGAGAAGACCGCACAGGAGGGCACCCATCGGGTTAACACCGAGCTCAATGAACTGCGTAATCATATCAACGATATGCTGACGCGCAATGAGAATCAGTCGGTCTCGGCCGGTTCGCTGCAAGCGTTGGTCGGCACCTTGCGACTGACGCTCGAAGCTTTGCAAAAGAAGCTCCGCAATGCCCACGAAAACCTGCGCGAATTCCGCACGCGCACGCAAGCCGCGATGATAGCACTCGAGCATGCGCGGACGGCTCAGACCGAGGCGCGCGAGGACCATATTCGGCTGACTGAAGAGGTCGACGTTTTAAGCGCTCATATCGAGTTGCTCGGTGCAAGCTGACGATGCCGTTCGATACCGGAACGCGAATTTGGGTGGTCTATTTTTGCTTGATCCAGGCTGGCCATCTCCCGATCGTTTTATTCGGGTAACGACTGCCGATGCTTTCTGCGCGGAGGCGGGTGGGTTGATTGCAGGGGTTGGTGCGACGAAGGAGGATGTGGCCATGTCGATGATCACGCGCTTAGTCGAAATCACGTCCGTCCGGTTGAGCATGCGCGTTGCCAATGGGTAGGTGCCCTCGGATCGGAGGCTCCTCAATGACCAGCCGCGGCGCCACCACTGCCCGACTTTTTCAAAAGGAGAAAAATCGGAATGCAGAGCGCGCCGAGGATCGCGAGCGTTCGATAGATATCGTTGAAGGCGAGCAACGATGCTTGCACCTGTACCGTCTGATAGATCATCCCCAGCCCCTGCTTCTGACCGGTCACGAGCTCGCGCGCAAAGTCGAAAGTCGGCGCACCCGGCATCGAGGCGCCGCGTGCACTTATATGCCAGGCATCGAAGACCGAGAAATGTTGCACGAGATATGACTGGTGAATCTGCTGGCGACTGTTGAGCATATTCGTCACGATCGAGATGCCGATCGCCGAACCGGTGTTGCGCATCATGTTGTAGAGGCTCGCCGCGTACCCCATGCGTTCCTTGGGCACGCAGGAGAGCGTCGTCGCCGAGAGCGTCGGGAAGATGAAACCGCTGCCCGCTCCTGAAAGGATGATCGGGACCGCGAGCGCCCAAGTCCCAACGTTGAGATTCCAATGGCCCATCATCCATGTCGCGTAGGCCACCACCGCGAAGCCGACGCCGACCAGCGGCCGCATGTCGAAACCGCGACGCGACAACTGCCCGACGAGCAGCATCGAGACCAGCGTGCCTGCGCCGCGCGGGGCGACCGCGAGACCGGCGCGCCAGGCGTTGTAGCCCATTAGGTTTTGCAGGAAGAGCGGATTCAACAAGTTGGTGCCGTAGAGGATCAGCACCATCGCCATAATCGCCAGCACGGCGATGTTGAAGATCGGAATCTTCATGATGCTAAGGTCGAGAATCGGATCGGGAAAATGCGACTCGTGCCAGACCATAAGCCCGATCGCGGCGATCGAACCGACGGTGAAATAGCAGACCCACGGTGCGTTGAACCAATCGGCGCGCTGACCGCGGTCGAGCACGATTTGCAGCAGGCCGAGTCCGAGGATCAGGCAGATGATGCCTAAATAATCGATGGGCCGCTTCACGCCCTGCTTCGCGCGCAGGTAGGCGGGATCGTGAACGAACCAGAAAACCATGACCGCCGCGATTCCGCCGATCGGCAGGTTGATATAAAAGTTCCACCGCCAGTTCCAATTGTCGGTGATCCACCCACCAAGCGTCGGTCCGAGCACTGGAGCCGCCATTAGACCAACGCCCCACATCGCCATCGCGAGACCCTGTTCGGCGGGCGGGAAGGTCTCCATCAGGATCGCTTGCGAAGACGGGATCATCGCAGCCCCAGCCGCCCCTTGGATCAAGCGGAAGAGCACCATCTGATCGAGCGTCTGCGCCGCCCCGCACAATCCAGAGGCGAACACGAAGACGATCACTGACGCCATGAAATAGCGCTTGCGGCCAAAGCGAGACGAGATCCATCCGGTAAGCGGTATCATGATCCCGTTCGCGACCAGGTAGCTGGTCAAAACCCAGGTGATTTCATCGACGCTCGCCGAGAAGCTTCCCTGCATGTGCGGCAGCGCGACGTTCACAATCGAAGTATCGAGAACCTCGAGCGTCGCCCCGAGCATCACGGCCAAGGCCACCAGCCACTTATGTGATTCGGTTCGCCGGGGCGTGGTTCGAGGCGAAGCGGCTAGCTTTGGTGCAGTGGCCATTTATTAATGCAATCGAATGCTACCTGCGAAGCTCTATGTACGGGTGGGACCGTGCGCACTCGCAGAGGAGGAGCGAAAGCCGTGCCATCGCGCATTCTGAATGAGAAGTACCGCTAATAATGGAAAGTTGCTTTCATAAGCGCTTATGAAGGAAGTGCAAAATCTCGGATTGCTTCGCAAATTTACAAAAACGCTCCACCAATCACCGCGAACCCGCCGATGTTTCCGAAGGAACAATTATGCGTTTGACGGTGTAGGCGACTCAACCGGTCCGATTCTTCGCGCGCATAAGAATCAGATGGAAAGCTGGATGTGACGATACGACTAATAGTCGCATCAGACAGCGATTTGAATGCGGGATAACTCAGGAGGAGATAATGCGGATTGGAGTGAACCAGTACCGAATAATAACCATCCAAATGTTGATAAGCGAGTAAGTTTCAGGCGATATGTGCGCCTTGCGGCATTTCCTGCCAGCAGGGACCGCAGAGCGCCCACTGCTCGTTGGTCGCGTCAATCACCAGCACGCCCGCGATGATCTCGCTCGAGTCCATGCATCGACGGCAGACCAGGGTTTCTCCCTTGGAACGGACCTCGGCCGAGAGCGCCGCGAGGCTCGAGGCATCCTCAATTAACTCAATTTCCACCAGTGGAATATTCATCGCCCCTCCCTGGAAGACGCCGTCAAGGTCGCAATTTTGTTCAAAGTCACGCTTCTTACTATCGACACGCTATAATATAGTCAAGTGGTTCATATTTGCCTTTATGCCTTTACGGTGTGCTAACTGTGAGTGTTCCGAAGTTGACTGCCAGTTAGCGGAAGATCGCCCGAGCTTGGAGGTCGCGCTTTCCGTTATGAATGCAGGGCATTTTCACGGATTGCGGCTGACCTTACCGACGAATCGGCCGGCCCGGGGGTGGGCGCTTTCCTCGGTTCAGGTCACCGCCTGCGCCCGTCAAGCGTAAATAGTAACTATTAGTAGCGGATATTGACCGGGATTTCCAGCGTGCCGCCGGCGAAAGAGAAACTCGCTTCGTCGAAGCGTGGCGGATGGAAATGGGCTGGCGCGTCGTTGGAGAATCCGTAACCTTCCTCGGGAAGCCCGATCCAGTTCCGATTGAACTTGCCGTCCCCATTCTCGTCATGGTACAGCACCACCGCGTAAACGCCCGGCGCTATCCCAATGAATTCACACGTCGCGGTCCGATCGACGATCGGTGCGGTCGTCGTCTTCGCCATTAAATCCGCATTATTGGGGAAGTCTTCCGCCGATGAGAACAGGCTGCAGCGGATATCACCATGATCGCTGCGTAGTCCGAGGACGTGAATCCGTAACTGATTTTCGGCCTTGAGGGGTGTGTCGGGTCCGGCTGCTGCATCGATGCGGCCATCCGGCGCTGCGAGCGCGAGCGAAAAAGCTATCAGCAGTCCGAGGCAGGTCGAGCGATTGATCGGTCCTTTCCGACTTGGCACGCACACAATCGTAATCGTTCTATATCGGCGATTCATTCCCAACATCGCGAAGATGGACGAAGAAGAGGGTGGTATGGTTTCCGGGCTAGCGCCCGAAAGAGCGAACGGGATCGTCGCCCTAAGACGACAGAGCCCCCGCTCGAAGCATTTGGGAATGCGGATGGGTGGATTTGCCGAAGCGGCTCGTCCTACGCGCGCTGGGGGGCGGCAGCAGCTCCGCCCGGAGTCGGCGGTTCGATGGCCGCGAGACCACGCGTCTGTTCGTGATACAGCCGTGCGTATGTGCCGCTGCGGCGCAGTAGTTCGTGATGCGTTCCGGTCTCCATCAGTTGGCCGTGGTCGAGTACGACGATCATATCGGCGGTGAGAGCGCTGCGCAGACGATGCGCGATCAGAATGACGGTGCGGCCGACCATCAGGCGCTCCATCGCTTCGTGAATCAGGTTTTCCGATTCCGAATCTACGGCCGAGGTCGCTTCGTCGAGTATTACGATCTTCGAATCCTTGAGAAAGGCGCGGGCCAGGGCGAGACGCTGGCGTTGTCCACCGGAGACCTTGACGCCGCGCTCGCCGATTACGGTGTCGAGTTCCTCGGGCAATTCGGCCACAAAGGTGCGAAGATTGGCGAGTTCGAGCGCCTGCCACATCATCTCGTCGTTAGCATCGGGGCGCGCATAACGGAGGTTCTCGCGCACACTGGCGCTGAAGAGCAGGGCATCCTGGCTGACCAGGCTGACGCTCTCGCGCAATGACTTGAGCGTGAAGTGGCGGACGTCTTTGCCGTCGATCAGCACGCGGCCGCCAGTCGCATCGTAAAAGCGTGGAATCAGATTGGCGAGCGTACTCTTGCCCGCGCCCGACCGTCCGACCAGGGCGACCCGATAGCCGCCGGGAACGCGCAGATCGACGCCCTTGATAACCTCGCGCCGCTGCATACCGTCGCGCGGTGGGTAACTGAATTTCACCCCTTCGAACTCGACCGCGCCACGCTTGACATTGAAGGGACGAGCCAAGGGATGGTCGGTGATTTCCGGTTTGAGGTCGAGAAAGTTAAAGATTCGCTCGATGGCCGCGGTCGAAGCCGAGACCACGATCGAAAGTTGGGCGAAACGCTCGAGCGGCATATACAGAAAGCCGAGCAGAGTGAAAAACGCCATCAGCGTGCCAAGGGTCATCTCGCCCTTGATGATCATCACGGCGCCTGCCCAGACCACCACCGCGGGTGCACAGCGAGTGAGCAATTGGATGAGCATCTCCTGCGCGGAGGCAAGTTTCACCTTGTCGATGGTGCGGTCGAAGAGAACCTCGTGCCGACCGTTAAAGACGCCGACCTCGTGGTCCTCGCGTCCGAAGGATTTGACGGTGGTGGCACCGACCACGCGCTCATGGACTTCGCCGGAGATGACTTCGACGGCTTCCTGCATGCGGTGAGAAACGGCTTTGATCCGCGGGGCAAAAAAGCGCATGAAGCCGACCCAGAGGGGCGCGATGCACAGGGAGATAAGGGCTAGGCGCCAGTTCAGTTCGAACAACGCGAAGATAACGAGGCCGAGCAGGGAGGCATCGGTCCAGACGTCGATTAGGGTGGAATTCACCAGTTCGCTCGCCTGCGTAACGTCGTTGAGAACGCGCGAAACGATCGCGCCAGCCGGATGGCGATCGAAAAAAGAATGGGGGAGTCGCTGCAAATGAGTATAAAGCCGGCTGCGGAGGCCGAAAATCAGGCGATTGCCGGCGATGCCGGCCCAATAATTGCGGAAATAGCTGACCGCGGCCTGCAGGACGTAGATCAAGAGCATGATGAGGCTCAAGGCCGCGAGCTTGGCCTGGGGCGTCGTGCCGAAGCCGAGTGTGTGGGCAACGCCGGTGCACCATAGGTCAATCATGCGGTCCACGTGGTCGGCCTTGGGTGTGGCCGCAACGAGAACGTCGACGACGTACTTGAAAGCAAAGGGGAACGCCAACGGGAGAGTGAACTTGCCCACGCCCATCAGGGCTGCGAGGACCACCAGCTTGAGCTGCGGCCGCACACATCCGAGAAAACGGATCAGGGGTCGGCGGCGTAATCTATCGAGGTGTGAGTCCATAACGATATCGGTTTCGATTTGAAGCAGTTGCGGTCGTCCTTGAGAGTTTGCTTGCCATCTCCCTCACAGGGAAAGACTGCAGGGTTCTTGAGCGGATACCGTGTGCAACTGATATGCCCGCCACCTGGCGGTCGATTTGCGGCCACTTTGCTGGGTAATGTGGCCGCGATCGGAAGTTCGACACCGTTAGAATCGAGGCTGGGCTATACCATTTGGGCAGAGCGCACCAAATCGTTGGTTCGCGGCGGCAGTGCCTTATTTTGTACGACGCCTGGTGCGTAGGTAGCGACGGCCACCAGATGAGCGACCGTGGTAGTCTTCGCTCCGTGCAAATCGCAAATATTCGTTCAGGATTGCAGTGACCGGATCCCTCCAACCACAAGGTTGGTAGTTCCGACAATGCCTCAATTAGGCTAAAACGAATTGGACGAATTGGACCGCGACCCGAGAGTGCAGACGCGACCGACACGGTAGATGATGCGGAAGATGGGGGGAAACCAAGCGGCAAAGACCGGGGCATCCGAATCCACGGAATCAGGGTCGAAGACCAGGGTCGGTTCGCCTCTTGCGGTCGACACTACGAGACGGGCCGAATCGAACAGGCCAAGCGGATCCATCGGGTCGTTTGGAACGACAGGGTCGGCAATACCTACCGGCTCGAACGGATCCTGGGCGATTATCGGTGCAATCGTCCTGCTGCTGGTCTACCAGGGCTATACGCTGTCGGTTTCCGGGATTGCTTCTCCCTGGATTGCGAAGAGCTTCCATCTGAGCCAGCCGGCGCTCGCCCAACTGTTCGCGTGGATGTCGGTGTCGGCCTTTGGCTCGATGCTGCTGGCGCGGCTGGCCGATCGCGTTGGTCGGCGCATGATAATCCTGGCGAGCCTGCTGCTGGCGCCGGTTTTCGCCCTGGGGGCGGCCTTGTCGACTTCAGTCTGGCTGTTCGGAACCTTCCAGACCCTGATCTCCGGCCTGCTCGGCGGGTCAGTTTCCTCCGCCACCGTGATGCTCGCCGAGGAGCTGCCGATGGAGCAGCGCGCACGGGGGCAGGCGTTTGGCGCAGCGGCGAGCGCGATAGGCGGGGTGCTCGGCTATATCGTCATCCCGTTCCTCCTCAAATGGGGCTACCAGTGGCAATGGCTATTCGCACCGAGCGTCGCAGGTATCGCCCTGATGCCGGCGGTCGCCCGAATGCTGCCGGTTGAAAATAGCTGGAAGCGGCACGCCTCCGCGGGTGCCATGGCCGGCAGCCATTTCTACGATATTTTACATCCGCTGTACCGCCGCCGAGCGGTGACTCTGCTAGCGTGCGCAGCGCTCGACACGATGGCCGGAACCGCGGTCAACGGCTGGCTCTATTTCGAGGCGGTGTCGATTCTCGGGCTTTCGCCCGATAAGGCGAGCACCCTTGTGGTCCTCGGCATGGGCGTCGGGATGATCGGCTTTCCGATCGGCGCATGGACGGCCGAGCGCTTTGGGCGGGTGCCGACGGTGACCTATATCGGCGGGGCGGCATGGTTGGGCGCGCTGGCGTTCTACTGGGGTCCGGGCGCGCTGACGTACCCGTTCCTCTGGCTGGCGGTCGCTTATTGCTGGTTCAAGATCGCCTCGGCGGTGATGACCGTGGCCGCGAATGCCGCCGCGACCGAGCTGCTGCCCGCGGCCCTGCGCAGCACGATGGTCGGTTGGCAGATGATCACGGGTGCGGTCTTTTCGATGTTCGCCCAGATGGCGATCGCAGCGCTGATCGGTCCGCTGGGCGGCCTGACGAACGTGGTCCGCTACCTCGCGGTACTCGGAATCCCGAGTGCGATATTGTTCGGCGTCTTTATCGACGAAACCCGTGGCCTGCCGCTGGATGTGGCCGCGATGGAGCAGCAGTGGGCGGAGGTCCAGGCTTCGCGCCACCATGTGGAAGGTCGTCCGTTGGTGGCCCATGAGTAGGAGCATGGACGCCCGAAGAGCTGATGCTGCCGCAACAGGTCTCGTCCGGGGAAGATTTCTTCGCCGGGTCGCGACCGTGGTTATCGCCCTGTTGATGCTGGCCGCGACGGGTGCCGGCGCTGCAGGCCGCCATCACGGCCATCATCGTCGGCGGGTGAAGCCGACGCCGACCCCCAAGCCGACCCCCGCCATCGTGATGCGTCCGTTGGTGCTGCGTGACCGGCGGTACCGGCACGATCAGCGTTCCGACCGGCGAGAGTCCAGCGGTGCTCGATTCGACAGAGCTCTACGACCCGGTCGAAGGCAAATTTACGACGGGCACGCCAATGACGGCACATCGCGATCGCCATGCCGCGATCTTGCTGCGCGACGGCCGCGTACTGATCATCGGCGGAGTCGATACGGTGCTGGTTCCGATGATCGTTTTCCCGGGTCCGGCAATGCCGTCGATCCTCGCTTCGACCGAAATCTTCGATCCGGATAATGGAAGCTTCAGCGCGGGTGCGCCGATGGCGACCGCGGCAGACCTGCCCACGGCCACGTTGTTGGCCGTTGGCAAGGTGCTGGTGGTGGGAGGAGGCGATGACGGGGCGGAGCTGTATGACGCGCGCGCAAAGAAATTCAGCACGACCGGCAGCATGACCGAAGGCCGCTATGGCCAGACCGCGACGATGCTAACCGACGGCCGTGTGTTGATAGACGGCGGCGGCGATGAAATGGCGGAAATATACAATCCGGCGATCGGAAAATTTGCGCGGACCGGCGCGATGAGTACCAATCGCATTTACCATTCGGCAACGCTGCTCAAAGACGGTCGCGTACTGATCGCCGGCGGGAGTCCGTACGCGCGCAGCGGAGCGCTGGATACAACTGAGCTTTATGATTCCAAAACGGGCAAATTCATTGCGGGTCCGAAGATGAAGAAGGCTCGCGCAGGCCATACGGCGACGCTGCTCAATGACGGTCGCGTGCTGATCGCAGGGGGGCATGGCGACACTTCCGCGGAGCTTTACGATCCCGTCACCAACAGTTTTACTGCAACCGCGCCGATGAGTGTCAGCCGCTATGGTCATAGCGCGAGTCTGTTGCCAGACGGTAAAGTCTTGATCGCGGGTGGGTGGGATGCGAATTACAAGCCGCTGGCGAGCACCGAGTTGTTCGACCCTGCGGCGGGCAAGTTCAGCGCGGCAGCGAGTATGGAGAATGCGCGCGCTGGCCATACGGCGACGCTGATCGCGGTGCGATGGCCGGCGGCTTGGATGAAGCCGTCGCCGAGTCCAACGCCCACATCGTCGCCGACTGCTTCGCCGAGTCCTTCCCCGTCGCCGTCGCCAACGAGTTCCTCGAGTCCCTCGCCGACCACCACTGCCGCGCCGATGGTCAAACCGACCAGTACGCCGACCGTGACGCCCGCACCACTAAGATCTCCGACCGCGACGCCGACGCAGGCAACGGCACCGAGCGCGAAGCCGTCGATGCCGGTTCACTCAGCCGACTAATCTCGCAAGGCGCAGACACAACCTCCTGCTGGGACCAACGACGCAGACTCCTTCCCACAGGGCGGCACTAATTCCGAACTTCGACAGTGATCGGGCCGTGCTTCCCAGTGATCGAGACCGTCGCGCCCTTGGGCGAGCCCTGCACGGTAAACGAGGCAAAGCCGTCGCCGACAGGCAGGTCCTCGATAGCGAGCGAACCCATGCCCTCGGGAAGCACCGGTGATTCGATGATGACGCGGCGTCCGAAGCCGTCGATTCGTAGTCCCAGGACCGCCTGCAGCATCATCAGGACGCTGGCAGCGGCCCATGCCTGCGGATGACAGGCGACGGGGTAGGGCACCGGGCCGAGCCGCGGCTCGCGGGTGAAGCCGCAAAAGAGTTCCGGTAGGCTGCCACCATGAAGTTCGACAGCAGAGTCGAACATGCCGCGCATGATACGCAAGGCGCCGGCGCGACCCGGAATGCGCGCCAGGCCGAGCGCCGCGATGGCGTTATCGTGCGGCCACACCGAGCCGTTGTGATAGCTCATCGGATTGTAGCGCGAGGCGGTGGTGCTCAATGTCCGGACGCCCCAGCCGGAGAACATATCGTCGGCCATCAGGCGCTTCGCCAGCGTCTCGGCCTGTTCGGGATCGAGCAAGCCGGCGGCAAGGCAATGGGCGGCGTTCGAGGCCGTCACCGCGGCAGGGTTTTTTGTCGCCGTCGAGCGCGAGCGCGACCATCCGATCGTCGTCGAGCCAGAAGTCGCGCGTAAAATTCTCCTTGAGCGTTTGCGCGCGATCGGAGAGCTCTGACGCGACGGCGTTGCGATTGGTCCGCGCCGCGACTTCGGCGACTGCGTAGATAGCCGGCGTACACGTAACCCTGAACTTCGCACAGCGCAATCGGCGGGCGGGCGAGGGTTCCGTCGGCGTGCGAAATCGAATCGAAGGAATCCTTCCAGCCCTGATTAGCGAGGCCGGTCGGAGTTTCGCGCATGTACTCGACGTAACCATCGCCGTCGGCGTCGCCGTATTTCTTGATCCATTCCAGCGCGCGTTCGACGTTTGGCCACAGCTCTTCGGCCAGCTGGAGATCGCCGGTAGTCATGACGTAGCGGCCAAAGAGCCACAGGAATAGCGGCGTCGAATCGACGCTGCCGTAGTAACGGCCGAACGGAATTTCCCGCAGCACCGCCATCTCACCGGCGCGCATCTCGTGGACGATCTTGCCGGGTTGCTCGTCGCGCTCTTGATTGACCTCGGTGCCCTGGAAGTGCGCCAGCGTGCGCAGCGTGCCCGCGGCAACGCTCGGGCTGAAGGGCAGGACGGAGAGCGCGGTGAGGATGCTGTCGCGGCCGAACAGCGTAGCGAACCACGGGATGCCGGCCATGATGTATGTGCCGCCCGCGTCGCGTGAAATGATCGACATCAGATCGCAATCCGAATGGCGCAGCAGGGAGTTCATCAACTCATTGGTCGCGGTGACCTTAGCCCAGCCATTGGCAGTGTGGGCAATCTGGGTGCGCCGGGCGTGCACCGCACGGTCGAAATTTATCGACGAACTGGACGGCGGGGATGGATCTCCTTCAGGTATCGCGATGACGTTAACATCCTGGTGCCCGCAACTGACGCGCAGCTCGAGAATCACGTGACTATCGGGCCGCAGCGCAAGCTCGTAGACCGCGCGATTGCTTTCGAGGCGGGTCGGGGAATTAAGAAAATCGACCTCGCTGTAACGCATCAGGTCATCGAGCCCGCGATAGAGAAACCTGACGCGATTCTCGTTGTGCAATTCGGGCTTGAGGGCCTCGCCATGACGCTGGCGCTTGACACCGCGCACTTCGAACAGATCGACGAAGTCAACGGCAAAGCGTAACTCCAGATCGAGATTGACGGGAGCCTGCGTGTAATTGCGGACGACGAGGCGATGAAAAAGGCTCGCCTGGCCCAGCGCCCAACTGCGCTCGAGCTGAATCGAATTGCGCGGGAGTTCGATCACCTCGCCGTTCACGCCGAGGTCGGGGTTGGTGAGATTGATGCGCAGTTGCGCTTTGTCGTCGCTCAAAAACGAATTGAGAAAATAGGGCGTCTCGCCGGCGACGCGCAGTTCGAAGCGGCTCAAGTAGCGCGTATCGCGATGGAACAGGCCGAGCGCCTCGAGCGGCGAATCGACGATGTCGCCGCCGGCGTCGAAAATCGCAAAGCTATGACCGTCTGCGAGCACTCGTGTGGTCCGTCGAGAACTGAGCGAAGAAGCTAAAACGTAGAACGCCGAGCCGACCTTGAGGACGGCCTCGGCTTCCGGCGGACGGGCCGAGCCGCGGCCACCAGGCGGGGTGGCGGAGTCACCTTCATTTGGTGACTTCACCGCGCGGCCAAGCGTCCTTCCTCAAAGTGCGCCGGCGGCTGCGCGCCGTTCGGACGCGCGCTGATTAGATCGCGAAAAATGCGTTCGTACTGCGCAGCCATCACGTCTGCAGTAAAGCGCGTCTCGAATTCCTTGCGGCAAACTTCGCGAGAGAGCGTATCGACATTCTTTACCGCTTGCACGAGGTCGTCGAACTCCGCCGCGATGAAGCCGGTGACGCCGTGCCGCAACACCTCGGGCACCGACCCGCAGGGCCGCGCGATTACCGGCGTGCCGCAGGCGAGCGCTTCGATCATCGCGAGGCCGAACGGCTCTGGCCAGTCGATCGTGAACATCAGGGCCAGCGCGTTGCCGAGGAACTCGCTCTTTTGCGATTCGTTGATCTCGCCGATGTACTCCACGTCGGGCGACGACAGCCGCGGCTTAATCACCTGCTCAAAATAGGCGCGGTCGACGACATCAACCTTCGCCGCCAGCTTGATCGGGATACCGACTTTTTTGGCGAGGTCGATGGCGAGGTCGGGGCGCTTTTCCGGCGAGATGCGGCCAAGGAAGGCGAGATATTTCCCCGGCCCCTTGCTGTAGGTCAGAAGGTCGCGCGGCAGTCCATGATAGATCGTCGAGACCCAATTCATAAACGCAAGCGGCGGACGTTGGGCGTCGCTGATCGACACCAGCGGCACAGTACGTAGCGCGAATAGACCGGCTTCAGGTCTTCGATATCGAGGCGCCCATGCATAGTTGAGACGGTCGGCGTGCGGCTCAGTCGGGCGAAGGGAAATGACCAGTAATCGATATGGCGCATGGATGACGTCGAAGTCGTCGGCATTCTCATAAACGTCGGAAAGCATCGGAAGCTGCAGGAACGCACCGAGATCCTGCTTACCGACCAGACGCAGCGCTTGTGGACACGCCGGATGCAGTTTGGCGCTGGTCTGCGCGTCGCCGGCGGCAAACAAGGTCACGTCATGGCCGCGGCGCACAAGTTCCTCGGTAATATACGAAACGATACGTTCGGTGCCGCCGTACAGCTTGGGCGGGATACGTTCGTACAGCGGTCCGATCTGGGCGATGCGCAGACGGACGCGCCGTGTCTTTCCGCGGATGGTTTGATGGTGGTGACTTGCAATACTCAATGTGTCGCTCCTTGATTACTTATCGGGAACCGCTGCGCGCTGGCGGATATGCTCCAGGCCTAACGTCGGGATTCGCAACGCTTCCTCATTATTGATCTTTCAATGCGGCCATGCGACCCGTACAGCATGACACGGAAGTCCGGCGACGCTCTCATCCGGCGGACTCAAACATCTGCGAGCAGCGTGCCAACGTGCCAGAGAATGCCATCAAACCCTATGAAATCATGGTGGTTTCAGCACCACGAAATGATTCTATCGCGGGATCGGCCGATGGATTATTTGCGCCATCCGATAACCCAAATCGCGGAAGGACAATGACGCGTGAATGATGTCGGGCAACTCGTCGGAAGTCAAAATGTACTCGGACTACAAGAGTCCATTCGCGTAGCTTGCGTTCGATCCGGCGTTCGAATTGCAAAACCGCTATCGAGTCCGGCTGCGCTGGATTCCATTTCAATTGCGCATCAAGGGCAAGGGCGAGCGCAGCGCATACTCGGAGCACAAGGCGCGATATTCGTACCTCGACGCGCGACGATGGGCGCAAGCCGCGCGGTCTTCTGATTCGCGGGCCGCTCAAGGTTTACGATACGCGGCCGGCACTCATCGGCGGTCTCTTGCCCAGACTCATGGACCGCCTGCTCGATTATAGCCGCAAGGCTTTCGAGCTTTTCTTTCGCCGCGAATTCGAAGCCGATCAGCCCGACGCGGTCGCCGCGCTGATCGAAAACCTCGGTATGTCCGCCGAGGCCTATCGCGATTACCTTCAGGGCGCGGGCGCTGTCGCCTACGACCACGCACAGGCCGAAGCCGCGGCCGACCACGTCTTCGGCGTGCCGATCTTCGTCTTCGATCGCGAGCCGTTCTGGGGTCACGACCGCATCCCGATTCTCGAAGCAACGGCTGACCGAGGCCGGTCTCGCCGTTTCATTGGGTTGTGACCGGCTCGCGACGGTTCTGCAGCACTATCCAGAATCGGCGGCGCGCTGCTATATAGGGAGGGTTCGATAGCCGCTTCCGGGATGACACCCGCCGGTCATACCCAGGGCTCATCGATTCAAACCACTAATTGATTCGCGATCGGCGGAGGAGGATCCCATGCACGTAGGTTACGGAGTTGCGTTTCAAAATCCGGGCAACGCTATCTCTGACGCCGAGGTCTATCGCAACGAACTGCGCTTGTGCGAAATGGCCGAGCCCCTCGGCTTCGATTCGGTATGGTCGGTCGAACATCACTTCGACGATTACACCATGTGTCCCGACGTTCTCCAGTTCCTCTCCTACATGGCCGGCAAGACCAGCAAGGTTAAGCTCGGCTCGATGGTCGTCGTGCTGCCGTGGCATGACCCGATTCGCGTCGCCGAACAGATCTCGCTGCTCGACCATATCTCCAACGGCCGCTTCATCCTGGGCCTCGGACGCGGACTCGCGCGCATCGAATACGAGGGGTTCCGCCTCGATCAGAATGAGGGCCGCAATCTCTTCGTCGAGTACGCTGAACTGGTTCTGAACGCGACTCGAAAACGGCTACATCGAAGGCGGCAAGTTCACCAAACAGCCGCGTCGCGACATCCGTCCCGTTCCCGGCACGCTCCTTCAAGGGACGCACCTACGCGGCCGCGGTCTCGCCGGAGTCGATGCCGATCATGGCGAAGCTCGGGGTCGGCCTGCTGGTGATCCCGCAGAAGCCCTGGGATGTGGTCAAGGAAGACTTCAAGGTTTACCACAAGGTCTGGCACGAGGTTAACGGCGCCACGCCGCCGCCCAAGCCGCTCTCCGGCGGATTCTGCTTCGTCGAAGAAAACAAGGATCGCGCCGAAGAGATGGCGATGAAGTGGATCACCGCTTACTACCACACCGCGATGCGCCACTACGAAATGACGCAGCAACATTTCGGCTCACACAAGAGCTACGAGTTCTACAGCCACGTCGGCAAGTACATCGAGAAGCACGGCATGGATAATGCTGCTGCGGATTTCGCCAAGCTGATGCCGTGGGGCACGCCCGACCAGGTGATCGAAAAGATCGCCTTCATCAAGGACACCATCGACGCCAACGGCGTGATGATGAATTTCAGTTACGCCGGCATGCCGTTCGACGAGGTCGAGCGGAGCCTGAAGTTGTTCGCGAAGAAGGTATTGCCGGAACTCAAGCAGATGAAGACGGAGGATCTGGTGGAACCGTCGGCGCTCGACATGCCGGCGCATTCGCACGCTGCGTAACTAACCTCGACGAGGTCGTCAAGCAACAGGGGCGGGCCATTTGGACGGCCCGCCCTTTCGCATCTTGGATACTGTCGCCGGTAAACTAGCGGTTTTCGGAATGCAGGACGCCGGCCGTCTCGAGCGTTTTGATCTGATCGTCTGACAGGCCGAGGTTTTCCTTCAGCACCTGCGCGCTGTGCTGTCCCAGCAGCGGCGCGACCAAATCGAGCAACTCGGGGAACTCAGAGTATTTCAACGGGAATCCCGGAATAGTCACTTCGCCGAGCAGTGGATCCTTGATCCGCCGCACCATGTTGCGAGCCTTGAAGTAGGGATGTTTTAGCGTATCGATAATACTCATAACCGGCGCTGACGGAACGCGGAATTCCTCGAAGATTTTAATTACTGCGTCATCGGTGCCTTGCGCCGCCATCCATTGCTCGATGATGGCGATTAGCTCGACGCGGTTCTTGCCGCGATCCGGGCTGGTCGCGAAACGCGGATCTTTTTCCAGTTCCGGACGACCAATCGCGCGGGTCATCGCCGGCCATTGCCGATCGAGCACCAGCACCACGATATAGCCTTGCGGCCCTTTGAAAACGCCACACGGACAGACGAGAGGGTGGTGCGCACCGAAACGATGCGGTACGAACTCGCCGTCGGTGATGGAATTAATCTGCAGGTTGGCTTCGTGCATGTGATACAGCGAATCGATCATCGAGATATCGATATGTTGGCCGATTCCGGTGCGTTCACGATAGAAAAGGGCGTAACCGATCGCGGCAAAAGCGTGGACGCCGCTGCTGACATCGGCCATCCCGAGACCCACCGGCATCGGCGGCCCATCGGGGGCGCCCGTCATGTGCATAATGCCCGCGAACCCCTGCGCAATCAGGTCGTAGCCGACTTTATGCTTGAGCGGGCCGGTCTTTCCAAACGCCGAAATCGACGCGAGGATGATGCGCGGGTTTAACTGTCTCAGCGAAAGATAGTCCAATCCGCGCTTTTCCAAGACGCCCGGCCCGAAGTTTTCCAGCACGACGTCCATCTTCGGGATCAGCGACTTCAGCAGTTCCATCGATTCGGGTTTTGCAAAGTCCAGGCAGAGGCTTTTCTTGCCGCGATTCTGTTGGACGAAGTAGCCGCTGCGGCCATTCTTGATAGCCGGCAGATTGCGTGACGGATCGCCCATCGGCGACTGTTCGACCTTGATAATGTCGGCGCCCATCTCTGCCATCAGGCGCGTCACCGTGGGTCCGGCCAGGTACTGCGAAAAATCGAGCACCTTGACGCCTTCGAGCATTCTCGGTTTGGTGGCCGCGCTTTTTTCCATTGCAGCTGTCTCCATGATCGGACGGCGATGGCGAGGAGCCAGTTAGCTCCTTCCATCGCCGTCGTAACACAATTTCAGTTGTAGCGATCCAAATAGCTATTGAAGCAGCTAAACGGAATAGCCAGTTGAAATACTAGTCGCCGAAATACGCTCGCGGATTATCCACCGTCAGCGTGCGAATCTTTTCCTGCGAAACGCCCGCCTTCAACATCTGCGGAATGATATTGCGGCAAACGTGCGCATAGTTGGAATTCGGCGCCGCCTCCATCATCTTCTCGATCGCCGGGAAGGTCCGCCCGAGCCAGCATCCGACGGCGTCCTGCGACAGCATGATCCGGTCGAAGCCCACGGCCAGCAGGCCGATCAGCGAAGCCAGGCGCATCTTGTCGGGCGCGATCGGCTCGAGACCGAAGCGATCGAAACCGATCCAGGCGCCGCGATTGAGAATGTCGAAGTAGTACTTCATGTCGCCCACGCCGCACGCATGGCCGATCAGCACGCGGTTGAAATCGACGCCTTCCTCTTTGAAGATGTCGAGCGTCTCGCGGCCGAACGGCGAGCTTTCGCTGTTATGGCAAAGCAGGGGCGCGCCGGTCTTTTTCTGCGCGCGCGCGGCCGCTCGCAGGCACTTTTCCTCATTGGCGGTGATAGCAGTATCCACCGACATTCCTGGGATGCCTCCGGTGGCAGTCTTGATGAGCCCCGGCTTGATGCCAGTTTTGCCGATACCCTCAGTCAATTCCTGGATATAAACGTCGGCGATGTCGTCCGCGCTGAGCATGCGGAAATGTTGCGGAATGCCGAACGCGTCATTATACAAGCCGGTCGCGATGATCACGCGGACGCCCGATTTTTCGGCGACTTCGGCGGCAAATTCCGGATCGCGGCCAAGTTCCATCGGACATGGATCGACAAAACTGTTGACGCCGAGATCCTTGATTTCCTTTAGTCGATCGACCGCTTTGCCGACCTCCGCTTTGCGATTGAAGCCGCGATTGTCGAGTTCCCAACCGGGAAAGCCGGCGGTGAGATGCTCATGAATGAGCGTGAAACCGAGGTCGCGCGCGTTACATTTGCCCGTGACTGTGTTGATTGCCATCGTTGCGGCTCCTTCGTTTGCGCTTCCCGGGCTTCCGTCCCGTCGAAGCTTCATTTGGATTCGAAAGCCCAAACCTAGTACAAGTGCGGTCCGCTCCGCTAGGCAAATCTGGGTAATGGGACTCGCTACGAGATTGCCGCCAACGGTCTCTGCGGGCTATGGTGCGCGGCATAAGTCCGCATCGTTAACAATCGGAGGAATTCAAATGCATAGCTGGAAAGTAGGCGACGTCAAAATCACGCGCATGCAGGAACAGGAACCAGTGTGGCCGGGAACGATGATTCTCAAAGAGGCGGTAGCCGACAATGTGAAACGCGAAGGCGAATGGCTACTTCCCTTTTGCAAGGACGGCAACTTCCGATTGAGTATCCACGCGCTGCTGGTCGAGACCGACGGCAAGCGCATCCTGGTGGACACTTGCGTTGGCAACGACAAGAACCGGCCTGGCTTCAAAGATTGGAGCAACCTTCATCTGCCGTTCCTGGAGAATATGGAAAAGGCGGGCGTCTCGCGCGATTCAATCGACACGGTGCTATGCACGCATCTGCATCTCGACCACGTTGGTTGGAATACGACGCTCGAAAACGGCAAGTGGGTGCCGACCTTCCCGAAGGCGAAGTACCTGATGGTCAAGCGCGAGTGGGAACATTGGAATAAATACGACGGCATGGCGGATTTCAAAATGACCATCGACGATTCGGTGCGGCCGATTATCGAAGCGGGTCGCGCCGAGCTGGTCGATAATGGTCATCGTCTGACCGGCGAAGTGTGGCTCGAAGCGACGCCAGGCCATACTCCGGGACACACCAGCGTGCGGATATCGTCGGGCGGAGAAAACGCGGTCATCACCGGCGACATGATTCACCATCCGATTCAGATTGCTCATCCAGACTGGATTTGCGAATTCGATACGGACCCGAAGATGGGCGGCGAGACGCGACAGGCGTTCGTCGAGCGTTACTGCGATAAGCCAGTGACGGTAATCGGGACCCATTTCGCGGGGCCGAGTTCGGGCCATATCGTAAGGCGCAACGGCGGGTTTCGCTTCGAGGCCTAGACGCTCAGCACGGGCGTTCCAGAGAGCAGCGCACGTATCGACTGTGCCGTCGGAAGAAGGGCGGAGGGGGAGCCGCGACAAAGTCACGCTCCCCCCGCCCTTCTTTCCATCTGCGGCGCTACTTCTTCGTCAGCTTGCCGACCGCCGCCATCTCCTCAGCCGTCAATCGCCATTCGATTGCCTTCGCGTTTTCCTTGACCTGCCCCGGACTGGTCGCGCCGCTGATCACGCTCGATATTTCCGGCTGCGTCGCCAGCCATCCCACCGCCAATTCAGTAAGCGAATGACCGCGCTTACCCGCGAACTCGTCCAGGTGTTCGAGCGTCTTGAAGTTCGCTTCCGTCATCATCGGGTCGGCCAGCCGGCGCATCGCGGCGAAGCGTGTGCCTTGCTTGGGCTCCTCGCCGCGCCGATATTTGCCGGTCAGAAAGCCGCTGGCCAGTGGAAAGAACGGGAGGATACCGACGCCGAAGTGTCGGCACGCGGGCATCAGTTCCTTTTCGATTTCGCGATTGAACAGGTTGTAGTGATTCTGCGCCGAGACGTACGGCGCCCAGCCGCGCGCCTTCGCGATCCATGCCGCGTCGGCCACCTGCCACCCCGCATAGTTACTGTTCCCGAGATAGCGCACTTTGCCCGAACGCACGAGGGTGTCGAGTGTCGCCAGCGTCTCCTCTTCGGGTGTGGCCGGGTCCGGTTGGTGAATCTGATAGAGATCGATGTAGTCGGTGCCGAGGCGTTTGAGGCTCGCCTCACAAGCCGCGATGATGTAGCGGCGGGCGCCGCCAATTTTGTAGGGGCCGTCGCCCATCGACATGCCGAATTTGCTCGCGAGTACGATTTCATGGCGCCGATTACCGAGCGCCTTGCCGAGCATCTCCTCCGACTGTCCCCGATTCCCGTAAATGTCGGCGGTGTCGAACAGTGTGATTCCTTCGTCGAGTGCACAATGGACCACAGCGCGTGACTGTTCCGCGTCGATACGCATGCCGAAGTTGTTGCAGCCGAGTCCGGCGAGCGAAACTTGCAGCCCGGAATTTCCCAGCCTTCGATACTCCATGATCACCTCGCGATTAATTAATTCCTACACCGCAGGATTTTGCTGCGCGGCTGCATCTTAGACATTCTCGCGATTTTCTTCCAAGCGCTCGCACGAGACGCTCCACGACGTTCCGCGTCGGCGAAATCTCTACGGGGGAAAACTGCACTTGCCGAGCGTCGGGACCGAGCCGCTCTGAGCAAATCGGATGCATTTGACAGTGCCGCTCAATTCTTGCGAAGAACTAGCTTGGATCGGGCACCATCTTTGAACCCGGGCATCCTTTGACGAGAGCCCGAGGAGGTTTCATTGACAAACTTTATCGAAGAAACCGTCAAAGCCGCGGACGGCGAATTGGCTCTGGTGCGTGGCGGTTCCGGCAAACCGCTGCTCGTTCTCCACGACGAACTGGGTTATCCGGGCTGGATGACGTGGAACGAACGGCTCGCCGAAAACCGCACTCTGCTGATTCCGCATCAGCCCGGCTACAACAAGTCCCCGCGCATCGACTGGATCCTCACCTATCGCGACCTGGCCGGCTTCTATTCGCAGGTGGTGCGCGAGATGAAGCTGAGTCCGATCGACGTTATCGGCTTTTCCGCCGGCGGCTTTATCGCGGCCGAGATGGCCGCAGCGGATCCCACAATTTTCTCACATATGGCGCTGGTCGCGCCGATGGGTATCAAACCCGCGACCGGTGAGATCATGGACTTCTTCGCCGTGACCGTGCGGCGTCATCTGATGGCGACGGTTGCCGATCCTGCCAACACACCCGAATACACCAAAATTTACGGCGGAGGGATGACGCCCGAACGCTTCGAGGCTTTCGAGGAGGCTCGATCCGAAACCGCGCGCATCGGATGGGAGCCGTTCATGCACAATCCAAGTCTGCCGCATCTGCTCCGCGGTACGAAGACGCCAACGCTTTTGATCTGGGGCACGTGCGACAAGGTTGTTCCGCGAGGCTGTATCGACGGCTACCGCGCCGCGATTCCCATTGCTCAGGTGGCTGAAATCGAAGGCGCCGGACATCGTCCGGAAATCGAGAACGTCGCGGAGTTCGATCGCATCGTGCGGAAGTTCCTGGCCGCCTGATCTCTTCTGTTTAACTCAAGAGGCACACATCAAATGCAAATTGGCTATTTCACGGAGCGTCCGTCACTAGTGGAGCCGAAGGCGGCGCGAGCGAACGAGTCTGCGAGGCGCGCATAGAAATCTAGACTCTGCGACTTGCCGCTAAGGGGAAAATCAAATGCAAATTGGCTATTTCACGGAGCGTCCGTATAGATGGCTCCCCGAAGAAGAGATACTGCGCAATCGCGGCTACTTCGCCGTCTCGAACAAGTTCTTCGATCGCGAAAAGGCTGCTGACGATTACCATTATTACCTCGACGAGTATTGCTACGCTGAGGATCTCGGCTTTGACGTAGTGGCGCTGAACGAGCATCACGGCAATCCCTTTTGCATGGGCTCGGTAATGAACGTCGAGGCGTCCGTGCTCGCCTATCGCACAAAGCGCGTGCGTATCGTGCTCATCGGTAATCCGTTGCCGGTTATCAAACATCCTTTGCGAATGGCCGAAGAGCTGGCTGAAATCGATCTGATTTCTCGTGGCCGCCTGGTCACCGGATGGGTGCGCGGCGCGGGTAGCGAGCAGTTCTTCAACAACGCGAATCCCGCTTATAACCGCGAGATGTTTAACGAAGCGCACGATTTCATCGTGCAGGCCTGGACACGGCCCGGACCGTGGCGCTACGAGGGCAAGCATTTCCATTATCGCCACGTCAATCCGTGGGCGTTGCCGTATCAGAAGCCGCATCCTCCGATGTGGATTCCGGGCGTGCTTAGCCCGGAGACCGTACAATGGTGCGCCGAGCATCGTTACCCATATATAGGCCTCGGAACTCAGCTCGGGCCCACTTGCGACCTATGGGACTTTTATGCCGACGTCGCGGCGAAGAACGGCTATCAGGCGGGTCCCGAAAATTTCGGTTACCTCATACCGACCGTGCTTGCAGAGACTGACGAGAAGGCGCAAGCGATCGCCGATAATTTTGTGTACGGCGGCGGCCAGAATGCGTTTTCCGCGCCACAATTTACGATGCCTCCTGGCTATAACTCCAAGGGCGCTATTCGCATGCTGGCTAAGCAACAGACCAGCACGTGGCTAGGCGTCAGCGGCGAGAAAATACGCGAGAGCATGGAGGAGGGCGAGACCGGGGCGGTTGACTATAATGACGTGCGCCGCAAGTTGCGTGCGGGTCTGCAGAAGGTCAAGCAGAACCTTCAAGTGATTGCCGGCACACCGACGACCGTTATACCGAAAATAAAAGCGATCCTTAGCGTGCTGCGCCCGGGCGTCTTCATCATGTTCAGCATCCAGGGACCGGTCGGCAATGAGGATCGCCGCACGAGCATGCGCTTGTTCGCGCATGACGTGATGCCCGCGTTGAAGGAACACGCCAAGGCCATTGATTTACCCGATCCGTTTCAGCGCACGCCCGGCTCGATGAAGTTGGACTCGGGGGCCACGCGAATAGCGGTTTCCGATCGCGCACCGCTCGCGAGTCTGGGCTTGAAATAGAGGAGGGCAGCGCCATGTTCAAAGTCGGCAAGATTTTCCATCTAACTCACGTGGTCAAGGATCTTGCGGCGGTCGACCGGTGGTACGACGAAATTTTCGCCGTCAACCGCTTCTATCACGGCTTCGAAAAATTGGCCGCGCGCAATGCCTCGCTGGTCCTCATCGGTGACCTGGTGATGGAGCCTGTGATGCTGGCCGACGTGCCCGGCGCCGCGGGCACGCCGATCGGCAAGTTCCTCGCGCGCTTCGGCCAGCACTTCCACTCGATCGCCTGGTACGTCGATGACGTTAACGCGATGGCGACCGATCTCGGCCAGCACAATCTCCGTCTCTATGACGTCACCGGAAAAGTAGTGAAGCCGCCTATGCGCGCCGAGGCCATTTGGACTCATCCCAAAGAGACTCACGCGCTGCTCGAGTTCGCCGCCACCGGTAACTACATCCCCGACCCGCGTCTCAAGCCCGACTGGACCACGGCGCCGTGGCGCGATCATCATCCGCTCGGCATCGATCGCACGTCGCACATCACGGTTCTGTTCGGCGATTTGAAGACCGCGAAATCGCTCTACGTCGATCTGCTTGGGCGGGAAGCTGCTTCATGAGTCCGAGACCCCCGGACGAAAGCGCAGCGCCTTCATCGCGGTCGGCGATGACACGGTGATCGAAGCCGCGCAACCGCTTTCGACGAGCAGTCCCGAAGGCCGCGACCTGGAGCTAATGGCGAGGGGTCCACGCCGTCACCTTCAAGACGCTTAACCTCAAGCGCGCGGCGGATTTTCTGAAATCGAAGCACCAGCGGATCGAAGCGGAAGACGCGAACTCCTTCATGCTCAATATTGATGATTCCTTCGGGATGCCGATGGGCTTCACCGATCTGCGCGATCCCCAACGACCCGCGCTGACAATCGCGCAAGTCAGGTCGATCGAGGTAGGTCGATGGATTTCAAATACAGCGAAGAAGACGAGGGCTTTCGCGCCGAGTTTCGCAGTTGGCTCGAAGCCAACATCCCGCGCGATTGGCGCGACGATGGCGAGCTGGCCGATCCGGATACCAAGTCAGAGTTCGAACGCCGCCGCGCATGGCATCGCAAACTCTATGACGCCGGCTGGATGTGCATCCACTGGCCCAAGGAGTTCGGCGGCCGTGGCGCTACGTTGATGCAGCAGTTTATCTACAATCAGGAACTCGACCGTGCGAAGGCGCCGCCAGTCGTCAATTTTCAGGGCATCGCACGGGTCGGTCCCACCCTGATGCAATGGGGTACGCCCGAGCAAAAGGCGCGCTACATCCCAAAGATTCCGTCCGCTGAGGAGATTTGGTGTCAGGGGCTTTCAGAGCCAAATCACGGCTCCGATCTCGCCGCGGTCGAGACCCGCGCGGAAGACAATGGCGACCATTTCGTCGTCAACGGATCCAAGGTCTGGACCTCTAATGCCCATCACGCGGACTTCTCGACATTACTCTGTCGCAGCGATGCCAGCGCGCCCAAACATCGTGGACTGAGTTATCTGCTGGTCGATCTGAAGAGTCCCGGAGTGAGTATTCATCCGCTGATTCAGATCACCGGAGAGCACGGCTTCAACCAGGTGTTTTTCGAAGACGTCGCGGTTCCTAAAACGAATCTCGTCGGTCAGAAGAATCAGGGCTGGATGGTTGCGATTACCAACATGATGTTCGAACGTACCATTCACGGCGGTCGCACCGACATGATGGTCGAAGTGCGGCAGCTCGGCGATCTCGCCAGGCAGGTCCACCGGAATGGACGCCCCGCCGTCGAGGATGCCTACGTGCGCAGCCGTATTGCGGGGTTCGCCTGCGAAGCCGAGGGCCTCAAGTACACCAGCATGCGCCAGTTGACGCGCCAGCTTCGCGGCCTCCCGCCGGGTCCTGAGGGCTCCGTGATGAAGCTGGGGACCACCGAGCTGAATCTGCGTATGCAAAAGTTCGCGATGGAATTGCTCGGACCATATAGTCAATTCGAATATCGCGCGGCTGGTGCGATCGATCGCGGCAAATGGTCGCATCGGATGCTCGCGGCGCGCCGCGGCACGATAGCGGCCGGCACCAACGAAATTCAGCACAACATCATCGGCGAGCGCGTGCTCGGCTTGCCCAAAGGATAATCATGGCCGGTAAACTCGATGGTAAAGTTGCAATCGTAACCGCCGGTGGCGCCGGCATCGGCGCCGCGACCGTGCGCCGCTTCGCCCGCGAAGGCGCGGCTGTCGTTATCGCCGACATCAGCGGTACGCGTGCGCAAGCCGTTACAGCGGAAGTCAAATCCGCCGGTGGCCGTGCCGTGTTTATCAAGATGGACGCCGCCGATCCCGAGGCGATCCAGGCTACCATCAAGCTCGCCATCGATTCATTCGGCCGCCTCGACGTCATGTTCAACAATGCCGGCATGGCCGAGGTCGCGCTGGTTCACGACACCACGCTCGAGTCGTGGAATCGCGTGATGGCGGTGACGCTCACTAGTACATTTCTCGGCATCAAATACTCAGTTCCGATCATGCGGAAGCAAGGCGGCGGTGCAATAGTCAATACTGCGTCGATCTCCGGGAATGCATGGCGACTATGGTATGGCCTCTTACAATGCCGCCAAGGCCGGTGTGATAAATCTCACTCGCGCCGCTGCACTCGAAAACGCCAAGCACAACATTCGCATCAACTGTGTATGTCCTGGCGGCATCAACACCCGCGTCGCCCAGGTTCTCGGCGGCGATCGCGCCGACGAATTCCGCCGCAACATGGCTGCGATGCATCCCGTCGGGCGCATGGGTGAACCCGAGGAGATTGCCAACACCGTTACCTTCCTCGCTTCCGACGAGGCATCGTTCGTTACCGGGGCGCATTTTGTCGTCGATGGCGGCGTGTCCGCTCACACCGGTATGCTCCCGTTTATCTCGCCAAAAACCTGATGACGGTCCGCCGCTAAACTTTGGGGTAAAGTCACTAGGCGAAAAGCTTCCGGCACATCGAGAGAAAGGGTCATTTGAGCTTCACGTACTCGAAATCCATGCTCTGATGGTTAATTCCGCGCGCCGGCGGGGCGATCCATCCGGCGAATTTACCCGGCTCCGTCACTCCCTTCATCAATGTGCAGACGAATTCGCGCTCTGCGAGCGTCGGTAACCATTCCCCGTGATGCGCATCCCATTCCGCTTCGGTGATAATTCTCCCGTCCGGCGATACCTTCACTGCGGCGCAATCGCCGATCGCCCGATGGAATCCGCGATGCGGCAACTTCAGTTCGAAATCGATTCCCGCAGTTTTGATTACCTTGTTCCAGCGGCCGACGCCGCGCGCACAGTCGGCGATATACGCGTCGCGCAAGGTCTCGTTCAGGGCTAGCAGCGCGGGCTGCTCCTTCTGCACGATCCGCAAATCATCCACCTGCGTTATCGTATATTGCGCGTCTCTCAGTTGATGGTCGTCGTCGCGCGCATCCTCGTTGAAGCGTCCCTTCAACCCCATGCTGAAATAGTTCGCGGCATTGGTCGAAAGTTCGGCGCCGAACAGATCGAGCGAAACTGAGTAATGGAAGTTGAGGTACTTCTGCATCAGTTTCAGATCGATTCCGCCGAAGCGTCCGACCTCGTCGTTGTCATGCTCCTTCATCAACTCGCACGTGCGCTGCACGACGCGTCCGATTCCGGTTTCGCCGACAAACATATGATGCGCTTCTTCGGTCAGCATGAAGCGGCAAGTGCGCGACAGCGGATCGAACGCCGATTCGGCCAGACTCGCCAGTTGGTACTTGCCGTCACGATCGGTGAAGAAAGTAAACATCAGGAACGAAAGCCAGTCCGGCGTCTGCTCGTTGAACGCGCCGAGGATGCGCGGATTGTCCGCATTGCCCGAGCGTCGTTGCAATAGCGCGTCCGCTTCCTCGCGGCCGTCGCGCCCGAAGTAGGCATGCAGCAGATAAACCATCGCCCACAGATGCCGCCCTTCCTCGACGTTCACCTGGAACAGATTGCGCAAATCGTAGAGTGACGGACTCGTCCGCCCCAACTGTCGTTGCTGCTCGACCGAGGCCGGCTCGGTGTCCCCCTGAGTCACGATCAGCCGCCGCAGCGCCGCCGCGATATTCGCCCGGAATCTCCTGCCACGCCGGCTCGCCCTTATGGTCGCCGAAAGCGATTTTGCGATCTTGCTTCTGCTTCCGCGAGAAATATTCCCCAACGGTAATCCGGCATCTTCACGTAGCCGAAGCTCGCCCAGCCTTGCGCATCGACCGAGGTCGCGGTACGCAGATAGACCTCGCGCTCCTGGAATCCCGCCGGCCCCATTTCGGCCCACCATTTTTGAAAGCCTGGCTGCCACTGTTCGAGCGCGCGTTGCAGCCGGCGATTCTCCGCCAGGTTGACGTTGTTCGGAATCCGCTCGGCGTAATCGATCGCCATCGTCATACCCTCCGCTCGTCGAATTCCGCGCGTCGGCCGCTACCGTATAATTTCAGTGCGCCGTTTTCGCCGATTGCATTGGGTCGCTGGAATATCCAGTTCTGCCACGCCGACAGCCGCGCGAAGATCTTGGTCTCCATCGTCTCGGGTCCCGCGAAACGCAGCGAGGCTTCCATCCCGGTTAGCGCATCGGGCGAGAAGGCGGCCCGTTCCTCGATCGCGATTCGCACTTCGTCGTCCCAGTCGATTTCGTCCGGCGCGAATGTCACCAGCCCCAATTCCTCCGCCTCCTCCGCCTGTAAGTCGTCGTCGATTCGTCCGCGCAATTCTTCCAGATGATTCGGGTCGTCGATAAAGCGAGTCTCGATCCGCGCGAGTCCATTCAACATCGGAAAGCGGCGAAAGTTCGCACCGGTCGAGCGTAATCGCCGCGGGCGGCTGTCTCGTCACCTTCGCGTCGTCCATTGAGCATGTAGATACGATCGGCAGCGAGCGCCAACTCGAGCAGCAAACCGACGAAGCATGACCCCGGTTCGATCAACGCGAACAGCGATCGCGACGTTACGTCGAGTCGTGCCAATGTCCGCTTCAGGTAGAGCGTGACCTCGCGCACCAGCCAGTCGTCGCGCGAAATCGGCCAGCGCCCGATCGTGCGCTTCGACCAGTCGCCGATCACCTTCCGTGCGAAACAACCAGGTTCCGATCGTCTCTTCGTTGAAGCGCAAATGTAAGATCGCGTCCTCGAGTTCGCGCGCGATCGCCAAGGGCCAGAACGCGGCGCCCAGTCGATGAATTTCGTCAGCCGACGTGGGCGCCGCGGTTCGCCGGTCCGCGCAACATTATATTCGCGACGCCGCGTGCCGCGATCGATTTCGACCGTGACGTATTGATAGCGCACTTCGTCATCTTTCAATTCGCACCCAATCGGCGTCAGTTCGATTCCACGGATGCCGTGCGGCCGCGGCGCCAGTTCCGCGATGTTCCGCCGCCTTGCGATTCGCCGCCTCGATCAACTTCGTACGCGGTGCCAGTTCGTCCACCAGGCGCCACTCTACTGCGCGCTTGCCGCGAATCCCCTCTTCGGTGGTGCAGAAGAAGTCTGCGCGATCCCGCCTCACGCGGCGCTTGTCGACCAGCCGCGTCAGCCCGCCGGTCCCCGGCAGCACCGCGAGCAACGGTAGCTCTGGCAGCGACACGCTGGTCGCGCCGTCGTCCGCCATCATGATGTAGTCAGTCGCCAGCGCGAGTTCGTATCCGCCTCCCGCGCACGATCCATTTATCGCCGAGATGTAGGTCTGCGATGAGTTGCGCGTCGCATCCTCGATTGCGTTGCGCGTCTCGTTGGTGAACTTGCAGAAGTTCACTTTGAACGAATGGCTCGCAAGACCCAACGCCCGGATATTCGCCCCGGCGCAAAACACGCGCTCCTTGCCCGACGTGACGATTACGCTTGCAACCTCCGGATGTTCGAAGCGTAGCCGTTGGACCGCGTCGTTCAGTTCGATATCCACGCCCAGATCGTACGAGTTGAGTTTCAACTCGTAGCCCGGGGTGATACCGCCGTCCTCCGCGACATCGAGCGCCAGCGTTGCCACGGGACCGTCGAAGCTGAGCTTCCAATGCCGATAGTGTTGTGGATCGGTTTTAAAATTGATCATCTGCTTCGCCATCTGAAAGTTTGCGTACCCTCGCATCAGCCCGGATCGCGTCCCGGCGTCTTCGTGGTTCGCTAACTTTGCGTCCTGATTTGCAAGTGAGAGAGTCATTCGGCGATCACCGTCATGTCTCCCGGGTTTGATTATAGTTCAAATGCCCTCCATTCAGAACTGTGCGTCCTCACGCTGACATACGCCCGCACGCCAGGCGCGCAGCCCGCCGGAGGCGTTCTCATCTCGCCGACTCGCCGGCTGCAGGGTCCGTCCGAGGCCATTTGTTGGCGTTTTTAATTCAAAGGAGCAAACTTGTGGAACCTTTGCCTTGGCGCTTTCACGAGAGCAGGAACCAGTGTCCGGGAGAAGGGTTCCTCCGGGTGTCGAGGTCGAACGTGCGCTCACCGCGATACTCTGCGCCGATGTGTACGGATGCCGTCGCGATTTTCTGAAAAAGGCAGGGCGCGTTGCTCAACGTCTGCGGCGTGGAGGGAGTTACCCGAATGAGTGAGATTGAGGAGCGGGGGCGTTGGGTGGACTTGCCGCGCGAGTACAATGCGGCGAACCATTTTATCGATCGCCATGTCGGCGAAGGGCGCGGTGCCAAGATCGCATATATCGACGATCGCGGCAGCTATACCTATGCCGAACTGGCGGCGCGGGTTAATCGCGCGGGCAATGTACTCAAGCGCCTTGGCGTGCAGATGGAACAGCGCGTGCTGCTGTGCCTCAATGACGGGATCGATTTCGTCGCGTTCTTCTGGGGCGCGATTAAGATCGGTGCGATTCCGGTGCCAGTCAATACACTGCTGACGCCCGCCGATTACGACTTCATGTTGCGCGACAGCCGCGCGAAGATTCTGGCGGTTTCCGCGCCGCTGCTCGAGCGCTTCGCAACGGTTCTCGCAGATCAACCGTTTCTGCGCCACGTCGTCAGGTGTGGCCAACCTGCGGCCACCGATGCAGCGGGCGGAGCGAGCGTCGTGAGCTACGAGGTGCTGGCGGCCACGGCCGAGACCCAACTTGAAGCGGCGCCGACTGTCGCCGACGACGTCGCGTTGTGGCTTTACTCCTCGGGATCGACGGGACGGCCAAAGGGTGTCCTGCATTTGCACGGGAGCCTGGTGCAGACCGCCGCGCTATATGCCGACCGAGTGCTCGGGATGCGCGAGGACGACGTGGTCTTCTCCGCCTCGAAGATGTTTTTTGCCTACGGGCTCGGCAATACGATCAGTTTTCCCCTGCACTCCGGCGCGACCGCGAATCCTCATGGCGGAGCGGCCAACGCCGGCAGCGGTGATGCGCGTGCTGTCGATGCACCAGCCGACAATTTTCTGCGGCGTGCCGACGCTTTACGCGGGTATCCTCGCCGATTCGGCGCTTGCCCAGGCGGCGCGACCGACGCGGTTGCGCATCTGCACGTCCGCGGGCGAGGCGCTGCCGGAGCCGATTGCACGCCGCTGGGCCTCACGTTTTGGTGTCGAGATTTTCGACGGGCTCGGCTCGACCGAAGCCCTCCATATCTTCCTTTCGAATCGTGCGGGCGCCATTCGTTACGGCAGTTCGGGGCGGCCGGTGCCGGGTTACCAGCTCTCATTGCGCGACGAAAACGGAAACGAGACGGCTGACGGCGAGATCGGAGACTTGTGGTGCCGGGGGCCCTCAATCGGCGCCGGCTACTGGAATAATCGCGAGGCGACCACCCGCACTTTCGTCGGTGGATGGTTGAAAACCGGCGACAAATACGTCCGCGACGCCGACGGCTACTACCATTTCGCAGGCCGCTCCGACGACATGCTCAAAGTCGGCGGCATCTGGGTGTCGCCGTTCGAGGTCGAGACGGTGCTGCTCGAGCATCCGCTGGTGCGCGAGGCCGCGGTGATCGGCACAGCGGATGTGGAATCGTTGATCAAGCCGAAGGCGTTCGTCGTGCTGAAAGATCCGGGCCTCGCAAATCCATCCTTGGCCGAGGAACTTAAGGAATTCGTGAAAGCGCGCGTTGCGCCTTACAAGTATCCGCGCTGGATCGAATTTCGCCGCGAGCTGCCGCGCACCGCCACGGGCAAGTTACGACGCTTCGAATTGACCTGACAAAGCCGGGCAAAGTGAGTAACCGGCCAACGATGGTCCGCTGGGAAAGGAAGTTGTTGAAAATCCACAAGTAAAGCTTTTCTGAAACCATGTGACGGGTTTCAAACTTTCGATTGGTGAAAGCGTCAACACGATTGGCGGACAGTGCCGCTTTGCGAGCGCTTTCACCGCGCATCTTTGTGCTTTAGCTATTCAATCGAGCGTCGCAAGCAACAAATCTCGACGACTTTGGTCTCTGGAGAACCGATTAAGAGTACCCGATCGGCGACTTCTGAGTTACTTTGTAGGAGTCGGGATCGATATAAGAGTCGAGTCCCAGCCTGATCCAGCCTTACGGTGGCCTTTTCCGCTCGCCTTTTGACCACGTTCTGCTAGACCAACACAATTTTCGGTGATGAAGGCTAGCGGAGGTTCCCGTGGAACACTCTCGATTCCGTTCGGCCAAAATGCGCTTAAAGATACGCTCGCTCGGATGGCTCGGTGCGATGGCGATTGGCTTTGCGCTCGCGTTGCCCGCCTCAGCGCAGGTCACAATTCAGTTCGGGGGGCCGCGAGTAGTGGGCTTCTCGAATAGCTACCCCTGGTTCAATGATATGCCGCAGTACCGGGGCGATCAGAGCTTCCAGTATTTTCTAGCCTATCATCCCAATATCGCGCGCGCACTATCAAGGCATCCCGGACTGCTTTACAACGCCGAGTGGCGCTCGCAATACCCCCAGCTCGAAAACTACCTGGCCAACCATCCGTCTGTCTGGCGCGCCTTGAATAACGAATATTGGGCGAATGGACCGGCCGAGACGCAATGGGGCAGCTATGATGATCAAAACCAATGGCGCGATGCGTATTGGTGGCATCAAAACAACGCTAACTGGTTTTACGACAACCATCAGGACTGGGCTTCCCTAAATTCGCGCTGGCTCGATCAGGACGGCGCTTATGACTCCCAACGTCAGTGGCACTACGGCGAATGGTGGTATAACCAGAATCCGGGTTGGGTAACTACCAACCATCCGTACTGGCTCCAGCAGCATCGGAACTGGCAGAGCGCCTCAGAGCAGCAGAGCTATCGCCAACGGATGGCGATGCCTGCGCAGAATCCGGTGAATCGCCAGCGTGCCGTTGACGAGCGGCAAGCGAGCCTTGAGCAACAGCAGAATCTGCGACAGCAGAATCTCAATCAGCAGAAGGCGAACCAGCAGCAAAACCAGCAGCGTTTGAACGAACAAAACCAAGCCAACCGGCAGCAATCTGAGCAGAATCAACAGCGTGCGATCGACCAGCGCCAGGCGAATGTCGAGCAGCAACAATCGATGCGCCAGGAGAGTCTCCGCCAGCGTGATGCGGCCCAGCAGCAGAATCAGCAGCGCATGAACGAGCAGCATCAGGCCAATGTCGACCAGCATCAGGCGAATGTTGAGCAGCAGCAGCAGAATCAACGGCGTGCGATCGACCAGCATCAGGCGAACGTCGAGCAGCAACAATCGATGCGCCAGGAAAATCAGCGTCAACAGCAGGCGAACAAGGAGCAACTCCAGCAGAACCGGCAACAGAATCAGGAAAACCAGCAGCGCGCGGTCGACCAGAGGCAGGCGAATGCGGCGCAGCAAAAGGATATGCAACAGGAGAATCGCCATCAGGAGCAGGCGAACCAGGTGCAGCATCATGAGAACCAGCTCCAGAATCAGGACAACCGCAAGGGTCAAGGACAGGAGAATGGGCATAACGGCGGTAGTGGAAACTAGAACCTGGCAATCGTGAGCCGGATCCCCCGACGTCTCAGTGAAGGAGCCGCACCGAACATCGCAACGGTGCGGCTCTAACACGTCACGGAACAGCGCTTGAGAATCGCAAGTTCGAATGGCCAATAAGTAAAGGTTTAACTGGATGGAATGGAATCAACTACTGAATCCACCCAAGCGAGTGAGAACGATGAGTTTACTCGCCGGTCTAGCCGCCGGTGAAGCTTGCTCGCTCTATGCGATCTTCGTTGCTCACACGATGAGCCCGGTAAGCTATCGCATGGTGGCCGCCGATCTTAAGCTGAGCGCAATCTACGGTCGCTATCAGGAACTCTACGATTTCAATGGGCTGACCCTTACCCTCGTGGCTTCATCGGTTGCGTTCGCGATTGCATGGGTCGCCGTGCGCGGAATTGCAGCGGCGCTCGCGGAACAGCCAACGGGAGCTGGTCGAGTAGCCTCTCCGCTAAGCAGGGCAGTGGGCGAGGGCGACCGAGCAAACCTGCCCGCATGAGATACCTGGGTCGTCTTAACATTCGAACTATGAGGCTACGCCACCGATAACATCGAGATGGCGACGAGGTAAGATTGATGAAGTGGGCTTTACAGATTGGCGCGATGCTCGCACTGCTTGGAGGAATCGGATTGGCGATGCCGGTATTTACGACCTCACAAACCAAGGACGTCGCGAGTCTCGGCGACGTTAAAATTCAGAGCACCGAGCGAATGACGCACGTGGTGCCATGGAGCTTGAGTGCGGGCGCACTGGTGTTGGGCCTGCTTCTTATCGGGACCGGAATCTATACTAAGCGCGGCGCACTCGGCTAGGTTGTTGCCGTTTCGGGAGAATTAGACCGAAGACTCGTGCGCAACTCATTAACCGCAGATTCCACTGCGGTGCCCTTGAAGAAATCGGGATTCCCGGCAGTCCAGAATTCGGCCGCGTTGGTGAATACAAGGTTGCGAAAGGCGCCCTTGCTCAGCACACCCTGTTCGACTAGCTCGTAAGCCTCTTCGGCGGCCTCCGCCATTTCGGGAACGTCCCAATGGCCGAGGTCCGAACCATACAGCGCGCAGAGCTTCGCGTCGAAGGGCGAGCCCTTGCTGGCGGTGGCGAGCGTCACCAGCGGGTCGTCGCCTTCGCATCCGAAATAGAACTGACGCGTGAAGATGTCGTAGATGTCCCGCGGATGCTTGATTCCGCTAGGCGCCCACTCGTCGATTAGTGCCGGGTCTTCGCCCCGCGTCATGAGTGATTGATACGTCGCGACGAGACCCTCCGCGTGACCTTTCACCACGCTGCCACCATACTGCATCGCGAGATCGTTAAATTCGTTATGATCGACCAGCGCCGGGTTGTAGTTCTCGAGCGCCTCGCGGTTGCGCTTTTCCCAATGCGAAATCAAATCGCAATAGAGTGAGCGCGCCCATGTCACGCCGCCTTCCATGAAGGCGAATTTCAACTGCGGAAAGCGCTTGGGCACTCCGCCCATCACCAGGCCTCGGCAGATAGCGTCGGCACTCGAAGCGAAGTTGCCCAAATGATTGTGGATGTAGCTACTCGGCGTCGCGCGGCTGCCCCATCCGTAACCGACCGAATGGAACGTTGGCGCAACCCCGAGCTTCACGCATTGCGCCCACACCGGATCGTAGTCGTAGTCGCTATCCAGGCCGAAGGTATCGATCCAATAGCTATAGGCGCCGGCTTCCGGTGAGATCCGCATCGCTGCTTTGATTGGACGCCGCACCAGGCTCGCCATCATGATTGCGCGCAGCTTCAGTTCTCCGACCGCATATTGTAATTCGTCGATCGCTTCCGCCGGCGTATGCATCGGAATCGTCGCGACGGGAATCAAACGGTCAGCGGTGCCGGCGAACATCTCGGCCTTCATCCGATTAAGCGCGCGGCAGGATGCGCGGCGGACCTCCTCATCGGCGATCTGGATCGTGAGCAGTCCGGCCGTCGGGTAGATGACCGACACGTCGAGGCCCATCTCCGGCATCCGTTCGTAAAACAGCTTCGGGAAAGTCGCTGTCGCGAGATCGCGGGTATTGCGCGCGGGGCAGGCCCACCAGGTCGGACGCATCGCGCGGCCCTCGTTGCGTTGAGCAGGCGTGAGTTCGCGCCAGCCGCCGGCGAATATCGGATCGATGCCGGTGCCGCTCTTGTAACGATCGGCAACGGACGCGCCGCCGACCTCTTTCAAAAAGTCAAGAAAGATTGGGCCGAACTCCACTTGGTGGCCGTCGGAGTCGATGATCGGATGATCGAGCCGCGCGCGAACCGCGGCGGAGTTGGAAACGTGCGTTGCTTTCATCGGCCTATTGTTCGTTCGCTTGGGTTTCCGCTACAGGCTCGCACCTGCCGTGAATATTCGCAAGTGAGGAATTGCTGTTCTAAGCCTCTCGATTTCGTTTCAGGTAGCGAGCTGGCTTGCGGCGAGCCGTGGTGGTAGGTCAAGCTCAACCTCGTATCAGTGAAGAAGGAGCGCGCCGATGAAGGTGTTGTTCGAAAAAAAAGGACCCGTCGCCTATGTGACGATCAACCGGCCGGAACGGCTTAACGCATGCGATTTCGAAACGTACGGGATGCTCGCTGATATCTGGTGCGAGTTTCGTGACGACGCCGCGTTGCGGGTCGCGATTCTAACGGGCACGGGCGATCGCGCTTTCTGCGCCGGTAGCGATATCAAGGATAACTACGTCGCGCATCCGGGTGAGGAGTCGCCGAAGTCCCCGTTCACAATTATGTACGATCTCTACAAGCCGATAATCGCCGCGATCAACGGTCATGCGAATGGTGGTGGCCTCGAACAGGCGCTGGCGTGCGACATCCGCGTCGCGGCGCACCACGCGCAGTTTGGCTTAGGCGAGGTGCGGCTCGGTTGGCTGCCCGGCGGTGGCGGAACGCAGCGATTGCCGCGATTGATCTCGATGGGCCGCGCACTCGAGATGTTGTACACGGGCGGACGAATTGGTGCCGAAGAGGCGTTGCGCATCGGCCTGGTCGACTACGTGATGCCGATGAGCCGCATCATGACCAAATGCGAGGAAATCGCCGCGGAGATTTGCAAGAGCGCGCCGCTGGCAGTGTCGAGAATCAAACAAGCTGCCATGCGTGGACTCGACCTGCCGCTGGCTGACGGGATCAAACTCGAGCACGAACTCTACAGATGGCTGCAGGGGACCGAAGATGCGCGCGAGGGCGCTCGCGCATTTGCCGAGAAGCGCGCGGCGCAATGGAAAGGAAAATAGGATTCCCGTTTATATGCGCGAAACGTCGCTAGGGCGACGGGATCGGTTTCAAGCCCGCAGGCGCCGGCGTCTGCAACGATTCGTTGCGCATCTTGTCGAAAAGCGCGGCGTTGAGATTGACGATCTGACCCAATGCGCCAACGATTTTCGACGTCATTTCCGGGAACGTGTCCTTGCCGACGCGAAAGACCGAGGAATCGGAGTAGACTTCACCCGGCAGCTTTTCCGCATAAATCGTGAAGGTCACCGACACCGCCGAGATACGACCAGCCATGCCGGCGTTGATGCCCTGCCATAAATCCACCGACGAAAAATGCACACCGATGCCATAGCCGCTGCTGCTATTGGCGACGAGACGGTAGCCGGGCGATGCGATCACCTTTTGTTTGAAGGCGGCACAGAAACCCGCGCCGACCGGATCGGGACATTGGCACTCGACGTCAACGGCCATGCGCGAGTCGAGCGCGGCGCGGCCACTCGAGGGCGACGATGCGATCATTGCGACAACGATCGCGGTCAGAATAAGTCGTGGTGTTTTCAAGACCCAAGCAGGCTGCCAAATAGCGTCGGCCTGCGCAACTATCCCTGGTGATCGTCGCCGGCCCGATGCGTCACTAGGCCGCCGCGAACGCAAGACCTTCCTGCTCGCACGTGTTGGCGATGTCGGAAACGGTCGCGCGCTGCATGTCGCGGGCGAAGCGGAGATCGTCGTAATCGGTGCCGCGATGCATCGTGCAACGATCGTCCCACATCACCAGGTCGCGCAGACGCCATCGATGAGTGTGCACGAACTGCGGCTGCGTCGCGTGCGCAATCAGGCGATCGATGAGCGCGAGGCTATCGCCTTCCGACATCCCGCGGATCGATCCGGCATGGGAGGCGAGGTAGAGCGAGCGGCGCCCGTTTTCGGGAATCGTCCGCACGATCACCTGCGGCACCGGCGGCAGGCTTTTGCGCTCGTCTTCGGTGAAGCTGGTGAATCCAGTGCGCGACCGCGATTGCGCGAGTGAGTGGTCAGCGACCAGTCCGGGGAGGCGGAGTTTGAGATCGTCTGGCAGCGCGTCGTATGCCGCGCGCATGTCCGCGAATTGGGTGTGGCCGCCAATCGGTGGAATATTGCGGGCATAGAGCAACGACGCCCGCGCCGGCAGATACTTGAAAGAACTGTCGGTATGCCACAGGCGATTTGCTTGCGCGAGCGCGCGTAGACGGCTGGCCTCGCTCCAGATTTCGTTGCGCAGGTTGAGGTTCGAGACGTCGGCGAGTTCGGCGCGAATGCGCAGCTTTGCGTCCTTGTTCAGCGCGGCGATGCTGGTCTCGAGCGTTCCGATATGCGCAGCGAAGTTCAGGTGCTGCTGGGCGGTGATACCCTGATCGGGAAACACCAGTACCGCAAAATCCCAGAAGGCCTGCTTGATATCGGCGACTTCGCTCGCGGTCAATGGCTGCGACAGGTCCACGTCGCCGACTTCCGCAACGAACCCAGGTGTTATCGGATAAACCGTAATCGGCATCGCGAGGACTCCAAAGTCTGCCGGATTACGGCAGCATGTTCAGTCTATCACGAACTCCAGGTCATGCGGCCGTACCGTGTCGCTGGTTGGCCTTTTCGTTCTCCAGCACGTAGCGATTGATGAAATTCGGCCGGAACGCCGAGACGAAGCTCGGCAGGATTACCACGCCGGTGATCGCATTGGTGATCATCAGGAAGATCAGCAATTCGGCCATGCGCACGTGAAAATCGACCGGCGAGAACATCCACACCGCGAGACCGCCGACCATCACGAACAGGGTATTGAGAACCGCGCCTCCCGTACCGCGCATCGCAGTCGTGATCGCCGATGTGATTTCCTTGCCGCCGATTACTTCGTCGCGAATCGCCGCCATCGTATAAATTCCATAGTCGATGCCAAGGCCGATGCCGAGCGAAACGACTGGAATCGTATCGATCGTCAGGGTCAGTCCGCGCGCATTCATATAGATGAAGGCGCCGAAATTACCCAGCACGCTGGCCGCGATGAAGAGCACACCCGCCGTAATCGAGCGGAACTCGATCGCGCAACAGATGCCAACCGCCATCAGCGTTAGAGTGAGATTGAAGAAATCGGTGTACTTCAAAACCTGGTTGGCGGCCGCATAGAGACCCGCGATGCCGCCCATGTATGCAACCGTATCCTTGTCCAGACTCGGATTGTTCTGCACGTGGGATTTGTCGAAATCCTGAATCTCCTCAAGCAATCGATTGAGCGTATCGTAGGTGTGATCGCGCAACAGCACCCTGATGCAGGTGGCGGTCGCCTGGGTATTCGGAATGTAGCGCTCCATTTCTCCGGGCGCGGTTCCCGTCAGGTACAGGTACCAGAGGTTTCCCGACAGCTCGGTGCTTTCCGGAATCCGAAGATACTTCGGATGGGCATAATGGAACATCTGGTTGAACGGCTTTTCGATATCCGACGCGAATGAGATTACCTGCAGCACATTGGGATCGCGTTCGCGCAGATAGTTACGCAAATCATCCGCGATACGAAGTGTGTTTGGGCCTAGGGTCGATTTCGGATCAGGGAACGACGGCGTTTCAAGCACCACCCACCCTTCATCGACCGGGAAGTACTGAGCGATCGCCTGAATGTCCCGGTTGACCTTGGCGGTCGATCGATAGAGCGGAGTGCCGACTGTGCGATAGCCGATTTTCGCCCCTTCACCGGATAGCAGTCCCAGCACGATGAAGGTCGCAGCGCCCCACAGGATTAAAGTTCGCGCCATTCCAGGCCGCACTGGAAACTCGACGAACTTGCCGATCATCCGATCGATCTGACCCTCGAGGCCGCCGGCGAGATGCTCATCGACTTTGCCTTCGACTCGCGGCGGCGGCATGTAGCTCATGACGATCGGTTGAAATACGAACACCATCAGTAGGCTCGAGGCCACCCACACCGCCCCGGTAAGGGCTATATGGTGCAGTACCGGAATGCCGCTGAACGAAACGAAGATGATGCCGAAGATGTCGGCCAGAATCGAAACCAGCCCGGGCGGCAACATCAGGTTCGTCGTAGAAACCACGGCCGTGTACACATCGCCGTCGGTTCTTTCGATTTCGCTGTAGAAGCGGCGCTGCCACTGAATACCGTGGCTGACGTCGCGTGCCGTGAGAATGAATGGAATGACCAGCATTACCGGGTCAAGCTGGTAACCGATAATGCCGGTGAAGCCCATGCCCCATAGCGCCGAACAGGTACCGGTCATCAGTGGCGCCCACCATCGCGCGATGCCGCGGATGCCGTAGTAATGGACCAGTACGATAATGCCGAGCGATATGAAGATGACCGCCAGAAGATGCGGGAGATAATGATACCCCCAGCCACGAGTCATCGGCTCGCCGGCTACGAAGATCTGGTTATTCGCATCCTGGTTTTTGGCGACTATTCCTTGGACGTCCTTGAAGAACTCGCGGTAGTTAATCGCTTCGTCATTGAATGAGGCGGTGACCATCGCGCTTTTGAAATCCGCGCTCACCAGTTGGCGCAGCGCATCCTGGTGCACGGTCACGTTGTTCTTGAGCGTGGCGATGCCTTGAGCGTCCTTGGGGACATCCGGGAACATGTATGGCCGCGTGATGAGAGCGCCCGACTCGGCCGTCACATAATTGATGCGGAACGACCCTAACGAAAAGACCTCTTCGTGATTGACGCCTGGGAGCTTGTCCATGGCTTCCGTCAGGCTCTGAATCTTCTTCAACGTCGTCGGGTTGAAGATATCGCCTTCCCGCACGTGCACCATGATTGCGAGGGTTTCGGCGCCCCCGAACGACCTCTGGTACTTCCCGTTGAGCAGGATATACGGATGATAGCTCGGGAAAAAATCGACGAAGCGCGTCCCGACCTGCACTCGCGACGACGCATAGATCATGAAGAGGGTGACGGACATCAACACGATGCCGATTGGTGCCCGAAAACGCAGGATCAGTGATCCGATGCTGTTTGGTGAATCGTTTCTCATTGTAATTGCCTATTGTGCTCGGGTTTCGATGAGTCGACTGCCCTGCAATTGAATCCAGTTCTGGCCGCCATCCTCACTCCGCATCACGGTGCCGGATAACCCCACCGCCAATCCGAAGCTGGCGGAAAACGCTACCGAAGTGATCGAATTCGAGGTTACCGTCTGGGTCGGGATCACTTTGCCGTCAACCACCCGGCCCGTCCGTCCATCTTCGCCGCCCACGTAATAGACCGTCGAGCCGTCCGCGGGCGCCATGGCCGCCGCATAAAACGATCTATGTTGATCCGGCAGCGTCCCGGCCTTCCAGTTGTTGCCACCGTCTGTGGTCTGCATGTCGATTCCGTTCAGGCCCAGCACCAGTCCGTCGCTGGCGTCTTTGAAGACAATCGCGAAATACGGATCGAACGTCACCACTCTTTTTCCGCCGGTCTGCACGCTCCAGTTTTTGCCCCCGTCGGTAGTGCGGACCGTAGTCGAGAACTCGCCAACCGCCCAGCCGTGATTGGGGTCGGTAAAAGCGATGTCGAAGAACACAAGGTCCTCGAATTTTTTCGCGGTCCAATTCGCCCCGCCATCGTCGGTGCAGATGACCACCCCGTGCTCGCCCACGGCGCAGGCCTTTTGTCCATCGACCACCGCGATTTTGAGCAAGGCGGACGTCGTCGTCGAGTTCTGCAGTGTCCAGGTGGTGCCGCGATCGTCGCTCCGGAAGATGGCCCCGCCGTCGCCAACCGCCCATCCGCGGGATCCGTCCGCCGTGAACGCCACGCTATACAGATCGAGGTATTGCGCATTCTTCGTCAACTGGAAGCGCGTCCAGGTGGCGCCTCTGTCCGTCGAGGACATCACGACACCCTTGTCGCCGACGACAATCGCCCGACCTCCGGGCAACATCGCAACGCCGAAATAATTCTCCCATGGCCGGCTGGCCGCGCCGGTTCCTTCCCCGTCTGCCGCGAGCGTTATCGTCGGCCGTCCGATCGCCAGCAGGCCGGCACACAGCACCAGCACCCAGATTGATTTCAACCTGGTCCAATTCCCCAATTGTCCCCTACGCATCGATCACCTCTTTCCTAAACGCCGCGCTCTGCCGCCCGACCGTTATCCGATCGGTTCCGGCAAATCACAAGCGGCACCCATTCGTCGGCCCCCGATTCCGTGCCCCCAACGGCGTAGGAGCCTTGTATATGATAATTGCGGACAGTCAAGACTTGGCGGGTGTGTAGTGTATGATCGCAATCGCCCGCATATGAGCGCTCACGATGGCTTGAATGGCGAAGCCCGATCCATCGTCGTGACGGACCGGGCTTCGGACTATCTGCTCGCCGCTATTTCAGCCGGACGAGCCTGATTTTAGTGCGCGATGCTAGTCGCCGATATGTCCTGCGCACGACACGTAAAGGTGAAACGAGTTATCCGTCGGGACCAGCCCAGTAACGTCGAAGGTATGCACGAACACGTCATTGCCGGCATCCGTGTCCTCATCACCCGAAACGCTGATTTGCCCCTGCACTGGTACGGTGTTGGTCGCGCTGCCGATGCTCGCCGTATAGGCGCACGCGCTCACGTCTTTTGCAAAAGTGACCTCGTAAACTCCCGTCGAAACGAGCGATACGGTGACGCCACTAGGATTCGAGCGGACTACCGCCGGCGTTCCCGGCACCGTCGTGCCATCGATTACCGCCCAGTTGTTCTGGCCTTCGTCCAGTTCCACGCGATCCTCGAGCGCCGGCAAGCCGCCTTTCTGTGATTCGTGGGGAGGCTTTTTCGCATGCGCCACCAGCGGGCCGGAAAACGCCAGCGCCGCGGCCACTAGTATCGTGAACGATTTCGCATTTCTCATATCCAATTCTCCTCGACCGGTTATTCCCCGCCGAGTCGCCAATTCAACCGTGCCCTGGAAATTCAGGACGGCGGAAATCTACAATTTGGCGGGGGAACGGGGGCTTAATGCAAGCTCGATATCGTTACCCTTCAGCAACCTTGCCAAGCTCGCCACCACGTCCAGCTCGCACTATAGCGGAAATGCAAAAGAGGAGAAACTAAAAAATGGTACTGCACGGCACAAAACGTAAAGAAATTAGCGATTACAATATAACGCTCCGTAACGTTCATCACCGCATCATCAAGTCGAGCGGTTAAGGCCCTCATGCGTGGCTAAAGACAATCGCCAGAATCATCAGAACCCCGCATTCCAAATGGAGCTTGGCTGACCCGAGCACCGCCCTGTTCAATGAGGCCGGTCGGGTTTCGTTCAACGCGATCCGCAAATTCGACCACGCCTGACCGATCGTCAACCACGCGGCGAGCGCCAGTGCGGATGCTCTTTATGGGTCGGCATCATGGCATAACTTTCCCCGCTCCTTACACCAGATGCGTGCCGTTAGCAGGGCGATCCGGCTCGCGGTTGCCATCGCGCGACGGCCCTTGCTAAACCCTTGGCGTGTACCCAGGGAGGACCTTGCGATGCCCTATGAGAACTACCAGTTGATCGATATCGAAGTGCGCAACAAGGTCGCTTATGCCACCATCAATAACCCGCCGATCAACGTAATCACGCCTCCTTTACTCAGCGAATTGGTGCGGCTATCGCAGGAACTCGAAGGCGATCCGGACCTGCTGGTAGTGGTGCTGCGAAGCGCCAATCCTGATTTCTTTATCGCCCACTTCGACGTCGGCGCAATTCTGCAATTCCCCATCGACAAGCCGCCACGGCACGAGGATTACGCCAACGCCTTCTACCATGATATGTGCGAGCGCTTTCGCCTGATGAACAAAATCACGATTGCGCAAATCGAAGGACGCATCGGCGGCGGCGGTTCCGAGTTGGCGATGTCCTTCGACATGCGCTTCGGCGTCATCGGCAAGACCATCGTCAATCAAATGGAGGTGCCGCTGGGAATCATGCCGGGCGGCACCGGCACGCAGCGGATGCCGCGTCTCATCGGACGCAATCGCGCCATCGAAGTGATCCTCGGCGGCATCGATATGGACGCTGCGACCGCCGAGCGTTGGGGCTATCTGAATCGCGCGTTCGAGCCGGGGCAGATTGGCGCCTATGTGGAATGGCTGGCCGATCGGATTGCCTCCTTTCCAGTCGAGGCCGTGCGGCTCACCAAGCAGGCCATCGACTCCGCCGACAAGCCGCTCGCGGAGGGCCTCCGCGACGAGAGTTACCTGTTCTCGCAGCTCGTGCGCACCGCGAGTGGACGCGCGAATATGCAGCGCTTCCTCGAGATCGGCGGTCAGACCCGCGACGGCGAAATGCGAATCCAGGAACTGAATGGCAGCCTCGGCCGCCCCCCGAAATGACCTACTGTTGGACCGCACAGTTCGGGCAATCGGGTTAGGCTGTCCGCTCGCAGCGAATGGGTTCGGCTTCTCGTCAAGCTCACCGATGACACCGCGACTCAGGGCTCAGCCGCCCACCCAGGCGTCGCGAGCATTAGTCACCAGCGCTAATTCCAAAGGGCAGTCTGAAACCGCAACACTAGGCGACCCTGCGAGCCGAGCTAACGAGTCCGCGAGGTGCATTACGATGAAGTCGGTTTCGCAGAATCTCGGTTCTGCGCTCTCTCACTCTTGGGCTTCCATCTGTGCTAGGTAGTACCTCTGGAGGGTCCGCCATGCCAACCAACGGCTCCGTCGATTACGACGCCCTCGTCCTCGAAGACCGCATTCATTCCCGCGTTTACACTGACCAGCAGATTTTCGCCGACGAGATGGAGCGGGTCTTCCATCGCGGATGGGTCTTCGTCGGCCACGCCAGCGAGATTCCCGAACCGGGCGATTACCGGCTGGCCTGGGTCGGCCGCTATCCGATCATCATGGTGCGCGGCGCCGACGGCGAGGTGCGACTGCTCTCCAATCGATGCCGCCATCGCGCCAACACGGTCTGCCAGCTCGAGCGTGGCAACGCGCGCTTCTTCCGCTGCGACTACCACGGCTGGATGTATCGCAACGACGGCGCGCTCGCCTCCGTCAGCTATCCCGAGGGCTACGATAGCTCGTTCCGCAAAGCCGATTTCGGCCTGATTCCATTACCTCGCATCGCCACCTATCGCGGCTTCGTTTTCGGCAGTATCGCGCCCGACGGCATCAGCCTCGAGGACCATCTCGGCCACGCCTCCGCGCAAATCGACCTCTTCTGCGACCTCTCGCCGCTCGGTGAAATCGACTCGCGCGGCGGCATTCACAAGTACAGCTATCGCGGTAACTGGAAGCTCCAGATCGAAAATTCGATGGACGGCTATCATCCGAATTTCGTCCACAAGTCGTTCTTCGGGATGCTCGGCCGCAAAGGAATTAAAACTCCGACGCGCCACTTCGGCGGCTCTTCGATCGCCGTCACTCGCGATTTCGGCCACGGCCACGTGATGCTCGATTATCGCGAATGTAATCGCACCGGGCAGGTCCTCAATGTCGTCCAGGGCGGCGAAACTTATCGCGCCGCGATGGAGGCGCGTTACGGTGCGGCCCGCTCGAATGAAGTCATCAACAGCGGCGGCACGCATCTGCTGGTCTTTCCCAACCTCGTCATGATTGGCGTGCAGCTGCGCGTTATTCGACCCATCGCTCCCGACCACACCGAAGTGTACCTCTACCCGACGCTCCTCAAAGGCGTCGAACCCGAGCTTAACCAATGGCGCCTGCGCGGCCATGAGAGCTTCTTCGGCCCCGCCGGTTTCGGTGCGCCTGACGATCTCGAAATGTTCGAGCGCATGCAGGTCGGCTTTCAGAACGACCTCGATCCATGGCTGATTCTGTCGCGCGGGATGCATCGTGAACGGCGCGAGGCCGACGGCACCCGCGTCGGTCACGTCACCGACGAAGTGACGCAGCGCGGTATCTGGCGCGAATGGCGCCGCGTGATGACTGGCCGCCCCGACGACGCCCAGACCCTCGCGCAAACCGCCGAACCCCAAACCCTTCAGCCTGCGAATGGCAACGCTTCGAGCGGCGAACCCCAAACCGCTCAGCCTGCGAATGGCGAAGCCCAGCCCGTCGAAATGCCACGCTTGCTGGCCGCCGACTAACCGGAGCAACGGTGATGGCGACCCTGCGCGAACCCGCCCGGTCTGCGCGCTATGTAATGACCTCGCGCGTTCCCAGCTCGCGCTGACACCGAGAAGCAATTCAGGCTAGCGGCACTGAGGAGTGTTTCAGAGTGCAGATCTCCTTCGACGCAGAGAAGGATGGCGTCGCCGAGCGCGAGTAAAAGGCGCAACTTATCCAACTTTTCGATTCCTTTGGAGGGATCGAAGTCGCATACCTGGTGCTGGGACATTATGATGATAATCCGTCACATAATGTATTTTTGTGCCTGCGGATGAAGGACGGACTTGAGGACGTCTATCTAGTAAAGAAAATCGACGAGATTTTCTCCCATATGTTTAATGGCAAGGAGCATTTGGACGTGTATTTCTTCTATCGGCCTGAAGAGCACGAGATCAGAGGCGTTTGTCGTCCGTTTTACGAGCCCGACCGATTTTGAATATGGAGGTTGCGCGCTTCGCTTTTCACGCGTCCCTTTCCAACACCTCTCCTTGTCCAGGGAGAGGTCGCGCGAGCATCGCGAACGCGGGTGAGGGCATCCCAATTCCCGATCCTCGCCGAACCGATCACAACTGGAGCAAATCCAATGGCCACCCTGCGCGTACGCATCGAGGAATTCCTCTTCCACGAAGCCAGGCTCATCGACGAGCATCGCTACGACGAATGGCTCGCCCTATGGACCGAGGATTGTCTCTACTGGGTGCCGTGCAATTCCGACGACGCCGATCCCGCGCGTCAGGCGATGATCATCTATGACAATCGCGCGCGGCTCGACGAGCGGGTCTATCGGCTGACCAGCGGCGCCGCATGGTCCCAGCAGCCGCGCTCGCGCACGCGACGCCTTATCTCTAATGTCGAAGTCCGTGAGACCGACGGCGGCTACGCCGTCGAATCGAATTGTCTCATCGCGGAATTGCGGCGCTCGCGCCAGGACCTCTTCGCCGCGCGCATTCTCCATACCCTGCACCCAAGTGGCGACAGCTTCCGCATCGCCCTCAAGAAGGTCCTCCTGCTCAACAACGATGAGGCCATCGACAACCTCACCTTCCTCGTTTAATCAAGACTCCGCATCCAGCCTGCGCTCGCATGTTCATCAAGCGCCGGCGCGTCCTCATGCTTCCGATAGCACTCACGTGCCGAAGCGCTGTTCGGCCCGCACCTTCGCCTTCGCCGCTTCCTCCTCGCGATTCCGCGCCGGCGCGTTGGTCTCCAGCGAACACAAAAGTTGCGCCGATATCGCCGTCACTTGCTCGACCGCCGCCAGGAACTTGCCCTCGTTGGCCTTCGACGGCTTGGTAAAGCCGCTGATTTTTCTGACGAACTGCAGCGACGCCGCGCGGATTTCCTCCGGCGTTACTGGCGGTTCGAAGTTGAATAGCGTCTTGATATTTCTGCACATCGATTTTCACTCTCCGTCCATCGCGCCGCGATCATTGGTCACCTCTCGCACCTTGCGACCTCTCCGCCATCTGCCTTTCCTCAATTTACCCGTCTGTATCAGCCCGGACGAAAATTTGACCGCCCTATCTTTCGGGAGTATATTGCTACTTGATGATCGGAACTCCGAACGCACAGTCGTGCGTTTCCTCTGATCCATCGATTCAGGCCCCCGGACATGCAGTTCCAGCCTCAGCAATCATCAATGCGTCTCGTTTTCTTCAACCGACCTGGCTCTCGCAAGCGGAAACTGAAAGCCGGCTCAACTTTGCCGTCCACCGCCGAAAGCCGAAAATTTGCCGTGTACATAACAAACCCAATTTCAGCCACGCCTGGAGTATGATTTCCTTAAGCCAGACAAGGGAAATCGGCAAAAGACCGCTCGGATCGATCGTACCAAAACGAACCAATTTGTGCACGAAAAACCCATTTCAGCCGCGCCTTTCGTATGCCATTCTTCCGACTGGACTCCTGGACGCCTCGGCATTTCCGGAGTCCCACAGGGAGAGGCGATCATGAGCGGCGTCAAAATCGGAATCGGCTTCGGCCAATGGCGTGACGGACTACCGGAGCCCGGCTTGCTCTGCGAATACGCGGAATCGGCCGAAGCGATCGGTCTGGATTCGCTATGGCTCTCTGACCACATCGTTACGCGCAACCCGACCCTCGACATCACCTGCCTGTTCGCGATGATCGCCGGCCGCACCCGCCGCCTCAAGATGGGGCCCAGTGTGCTCACGTTGCCGGCGCGCCATCCGGTGCACGTCGCCAAGACCTATGCGACCCTCGATTATCTCTCTGGCGGCCGGATGATCATGGCGGTCGGCAGCGGCAGCGACTTGCGCGACCTTGCCGCGAGCGGCGTGCCTGCCGAGGACCGCGGCAAGCGGCTCGACGAAGGCATCACGATCCTGCGCCGCTTGTGGACCGAATCGCACGTAACCCACCACGGCCAGTTCTACCAGTTCGATGACGTCACGATTGAGCCCAGGCCGCGCAAGGGGCCGCTCGACATCTGGATCGGCGGCAAGAGCGACGCCATTCTTAAACGCGTCGTCCGCCTCGGCGACGGATGGTTCCCGGCGCTGACCAGTCCGGCTGAATTCAAGCGCGACATGGACAAGCTGATGGCGTTCGGCGAGCAGGCCGGCCGCCCGATTAATCCGCGCGAATCGGGCGTGCTGCTCCTCACCCACATTGACGAGGACCGTGACCGCGCGTGGCGAACCGTGGCGCCCTCATTGCGCGGGCTGCCTCTGCCGGCAGAGGACATCGCGGAGCGCTGCGTGGTCGGGCCCGCCGCCGAATGTGTCGAGAAACTCCAGCATTTCGTCGAGGCCGGATGCGTCAAATTCGTGCTGCGGCCCGCTTGTCCGCCGGACCAGGTGATGGCCCAGATTGACCTCTATGGCAAATCGATACTTCCACACTTCAACTGACCCAGTTGCTGCAACGCCTCCAGAAGGGGCCTTTCTCTACTCCGTAATCGATGACATAGATATTGGAGGGACCAGGTATCGTCTCAGTTCGCGAATGGAGTGACTAATCGATGGCATCTCGTCCGATAGCGGTAAGCAATATCTCATTCGGTTTGGTCTCGATCCCGGTAAAGCTCTTCTCCGCAACGCGGCCGCAATCGGTCAGCTTTAATCTTTTGCATGAGAAGGATCGCAGTCGCATTCAGCAGAAGATCTATTGTCCCGTCGATGATGCGATAGTCGATCGCAGTGAACTGGTGCGCGGTTACGAAATCGAAAAGGGCCGTTACGTAGTATTCACCGACGAAGAATTAAAAGGCCTCGAGGCCCCAGGCGGTGATTCATCGATCGAGATCACCGAGTTCCTGCCGCTGAGCGAAGTCGATCCGATTTACTTCGAGACTTCGTACTACCTGGAAAGTGATCGCGGCGGCGGCAAGGCATATCGCCTGCTGACCGATGCGATGACTACCAGTGAGCGGGTCGCCATCGGGCGCTATACGATGCGTGGCAAGGAGCATCTGGTCGTACTCCGTCCGTACGAGCAGGGTTTGATGTTACATACTCTGTACTATGCCGACGAAGTTAAATCGGCCTCCGAATTTGATCGCTCGGTGAATGAGTCATCGAAGGAAAATGAGCTGTCCCTGGCGCAGCGTCTGATCGATGACCTGACGCACAAGAAGTTCGAGCCGTCGCAATATCACGATACCTATCGCGAACGCGTGATCGAGGCGGCTCACCAAAAGGCCGCCGGCGAACAGATTACCGTTCCGTCCGCGCCGGCTCGCGGACAGGTTATCGATTTGATGGCGGCGCTCAAGGCGTCGCTTGAAAAACGCGGGGCCGCGACTGCCGCTGATAGTGAACCTGTTGTCAGCAACAAAAAAGTTGCCGCCAGCGCGCATGGTGGCAAATCCCGCGCGCCCGCCGAATCCACCGCCCACGCCCAGGCTCGTCGCGTCGCCAGAAAGAAATGAACTGTTTCAGAACATGAATATGGGCGCTGACGTCCAGTATATGCTGACCCTCTTGCTGATGATTATGTGGCGGGGTAATTCCTGCCAAAAGATATAAAGGTATTGTAGAAAATTCAGATCCACCGAACTACTTGCTCGGATCCACCTCGCTCTTGATGCGCGATCTTGGTATCGGCAATCTCTCAAGAGTACCCACCGGATACTCCGTTGGTCCCGATCTATTGCTTCTTGATTTTCGACGCGCGCGATAACCGCTCTATGCCTGATCGCAATGAACGCTCGGCCTCATCGTAGTCGCTCCATGCGGTCGTTTTCGCGATCAGGGCAGGCACCGATCGTATTGTGTAGCGCTTTGGATCGAGGCCCGCGCGCACTTGCGTCCACGTCAGCGGCATCGAGACCGGTGCGCCTTCGCGCGCACGCGGAGATAACACTGCGACCGCTGTGGACATGCGATCGTTGCGAAGATAGTCGAGATAGATTTTGCCGGTGCGCTGCTTGATAGCCATGTTGACCAGGTAGCGACTTGGAGTGTCAGCCGCCATCCGCGCGCATACCTCGCGCGCGAACGACTTCGCTTCCGCCCACGATTTCGACTCCCGCCTGTCGGCGGCCAATGGCGCCACAACGTGCATCCCTTTTCCGCCCGTGGTTTTGCAGAAGCCGACTAGACCCAGTTCGTCAAGGCGATCGCGCATCTCGCGCGCCGCATCGATCACCACGTCGAACTCGACATCGGTCGCCGGGTCGAGATCGAACACCAGGCGACCTGGGATCTCGGGGCGTCCTGGCTGGCAATTCCACGGATGAAGCTCGAGTCCCGCAACTTGCGCGATCGCCGCGAGGCCTTCGACGCGATCGATCTGCAAATACGATTTTCGATCGTCGGCGACGCTTACCAATTCGAGCAGCTTCGACGTACCCGCCATCGCATGCCGCTGGAAGAAATGTTCCCCACCGATGCCGTCCGGTGCGCGGATTATCGAACACGGCCGTCCCTTCAAATGCCGGATCATCCACGCGCCGACCGCTTCGTAATAGTGCGCCAGATCCAGCTTCGTGACCGGCTTGCGGTCGCTGGCGTCCGGCCACATGGCTTTTTCCGGATTCGAAATAGTCACTCCCATCACAACTGAGTTTTCAGCGCTGCGCCGAACGGATGGTACATCAATCGACTTTTGTTTCGCGTTGCTAGGCTTATTAGTCAGTTCGCTTTTCACGGCGTGCTCCGCATGGGGCGGTTGTTCAATGACTATTTCAGCCGCGGACTTATCTTCGCGCAAACCCTTGAACGAGGCCGCGCGCAACATCCCGTCGTCGGTCCAATTCGCGAACTCCACCTCGGCAATCAGCTCGGGCTTGACCCAATGGATGTCGGCCTGTTCGCGCGGCGCGTTGTCACCACCGTATGGATTCTTGGCGACCGTCACCGCCTTCAGCGCGGGCATCAGACGCCTGACGACATCCTGGCCGAAGCCGGTACCCACGCGGCCGACGTACGCCAGATGTCCGTCGCGAGGTACTCCTACCAGCAACGAGCGAAATCGTCCGCCGGTATCGGTCCACGCACCAATCACGAACTCCTGGCCGGTGCGACTTTTGACCTTGAGCCAACTGGCGTTGGTGCGGCCCGAGCGATAACGAGCGTCGAGGCGTTTCGAGACGATCCCCTCGAGGTCCATCTGACGGGCCGCCTCCAGGACGTCATCGCCGCTGGCCGTCAGATGCTCCACGTAGCGAATAGGAGAGCCGTCATCGCCGCGCGCTACGAGAAGTTCTTTCAACCGATCTTTCCGATCGGCCAGCGTTGTCTCGCGCAGATCGCGTCGGTCGATGAAAAGAAGATCGAAGGCATAGAAGATCAAGCTGTCCGTCACCCCACTGGAGAGAGCGGCCTGCAGCGATGCGAAGTGAGGCGCTCCGCGCGAATCAATTGCGACAACTTCGCCGTCGATGATGGCATTGGGCAGGCCAGCCGCGGCGCGCGCAATTGCGGGAAACTTTCGCGTCCAGTCCAATCCTTTGCGAGTGCGCAAGGACGCACGGCCGTTGTGGATCCGCAGTTGAAGGCGGTAGCCGTCGAACTTGACCTCGTGAACCCATCCATTACCGGCGGGAGGACGACTAGCTATTCGGCATAACTGCGGTTCGATGAATTCGGGCGGCGGCTTGGTCGCACCGCGTGTCGCCTTGCCGGATTTCTCATCAGGTTTTTGCGGGACATCGTCTGAGGTGCTCGGCGGCGACGCCGACGGTTGGGCGTTCTCGCCGCGGTTGGAATTCCACACGGCATTGGCCTTCGCGCTTTTTCGCGTGGCGTGCATGAAGGGCTTGGGTCCGCGCCCTTTGCCCGTCGCAATCTCAGCCATCGCCCGACCGGAGGCAACCGACCGATCCTCTGCCAGCAGTGCGTCCGCGTCGCCTTCATGCGACCAGCTATCGCGATGTTTGATCAACAACCAATTGGTGCGCTTGCCGCCCGTTCGATCATTCTTGATCCGTACCAGTACCCAGCTACCGTGAAGTCGCTGCCCTTCCAATTGAAATTTCAGATCGCCTGACTGGAGAGCAGCCTGCGGCGATGCGCCGCCTTCAGGCGTCCAGTAGCCCCGGTCCCACAGCTGAACCGATCCGCCGCCATATTCTCCCCGTGGAATCGTACCTTCGAAATCGCCATAGGCGAGGGGATGATCCTCCACTTCGACGGCGAGGCGGCGGTCCTTTGGATCGATCGAGGGACCTCGCGTGACAGCCCACGATTTGAACGCACCGTCGAGTTCGAGCCGCAAATCATAATGGAGGCGCCGGGCCGCATGTTTCTGAATCACGAAACGAAGACGTTCAGAAGGCGCGACCGTGGTTTCGCCGCCGGGTTCCGCGGTTTTGGTGAAATCCCGCTTTTCTACGTACTTCGAAAGATCGGCGGTCGCCACGCGTGCCTCGTGGTCAATTCTGGAACAAGAAGCTTGCTTGGAACTGCAGTACGAACGTCGAAGTACCCTCGTTTCTCATCCTAAGACAGAAGGCCTGCCTGACACGCTAATGACGGATTCAACGACTGAGCAACGAGAGTGGTGCCGCTGAATTAGTGTCGTACAGTCAGTCAAATTGCGTCGCCGAATCAGTTGATGACTTTGCGTTCGCGCAAAGCCGTTATCTCTGCCGCCTCGAAACCGAACTCGCCAAGTACCTGATCGGTTTGCTGACCGAGACCCGGTGCGTGATGCTTGAGTTCGGGTTGCGTGCGCGAGAAGCGGGCCGGCGCCCGGACCGCACGCACCCGGCCCGCCTGCGGGTGTTCGTATTCAAAGAAGGTCTGGTTCGCAACGAACTGCGGATCGGTCCAGATCGTGTCGAAGTCGTTGACCGGACCACACGGCACGTCAGCCGCCTCGATTCGTTCGAGCCAATAGGCCGAAGGTTGTGTGGGAAACAACTCGATCAGCTTGCGCGCCGCATGCTTGACGCGTTCGGTGCGCGGTTCGCTGCCTTCGAACCATTCCGGATGACCAACCGCTTTGAGCAGCGCGGTCCAATGCTTGTCGGTAAGCGGCGCGATAGTCATGTAGCCGTCGGCGGTGCGAAACGGTTCGGCCGAACTGGCGACTGCACTGACACCGCGCTTATCCGGCAGGAAGGTATGCCGGGTCATCATGTCGCCCATCAGGTAATAGGCGGCGGCGTCAATCATAGCGAGTTCGATATGCTGTCCGCGGCCGTTGCGCGCCTCATATAATGCCGCGACGATAGAAAGCGCGGCGGTCATCGAGGTCACCTTGTCAGCGAGGATATTCTTTACCGCCCGCGGCTTGCCCTGAGTGGTCTGCGCGGTCATCACGCCAGCCCATCCCTGGATGATCGGATCATAGGCGGGCTTGCCGGCATAGGGACCGGCGAAGCCATACCCGGCGATCGAGCAATAGACGATCTTGGGATTGCGTGCGGCTACAGCCTGATAGCCGACACCCAGCCGATCGACCACGCCGGGGCGAACGTTCTGCACGACAGCATCGGCCTGCTCCGCCATCCGCAAGAAGACTTCGCTAGCACCCGGCCGCTTGAGGTCGAGCACCATCGCACGCTTGTTACGATTCCAATTGATGATCCCGACGGGCACTCCGCCCCGCGCCGGCCCGGGTATATTCCTAACGACATCGCCCTCGGGCGGCTCGATCTTGATCACGTCAGCGCCGAGATCGCCGAGCATCATCGTACTGAACGGACCACTCACAACCATGCTAAGGTCGAGAATCCGAACGCCGTCAAGTGGACCCATGTGTGCCTCCCGGAGCGACCTGGTATCTATGAATGACGCGGCTCGACGATGAAGTCATCGAGGTCGGCGACGCGGGTCATCTCATAGAAGGTCGCGTTGCGATAGGGACCATTCACGACGACTCGTCCGCGCGCGTTGCGGTAATACGTCTCCATGCCCGGATGCGTCCAGACCATGTTCGCGTGCGCCGCATCGACGCCTTCGTTGTACGCGTCGTGCACGTCTTGCCGACATTCGACTGCACCGAGTCCCTGCTTCAACATCTGCCTGAGCAAGTCCATGATATAGCGCATCTGCATTTCGACGACGAAGATAAGACTCCCGCCGTGGCCCGGTTGCAGGTTGGGGCCGTAGAGGCAAAAGAAGTTCGGGAAGTCCGGCATCGCAAGACCGAGGTAGGCGCGCGCGTCATCATCGTTCCATACTTCGCGCAAGCTGCGACCCGAACGCCCATGCACTTCGAAGGCGGTGAGGAAGCGCAGCACGTCGAAGCCAGTGGCTACTATCAGAACGTCGGCTTCGTATTCATTTCCATCCTTTGTGACGATGCGATCAGGACGGATTTCGACGATCGGATCGGAGACCAACTTGACGCGTTCGTTACGCAACATGCGATACCAGCCATTGTCCATCAGCATGCGCTTGCCAAAAGGCGGGTAAGTCGGAACGACTTTGTCCATCAGCTCTTTGCGGGCGCCGAGCTCCGAAGCGATGTATTGCGTGAAGAAAGCGCGATGCGAATCGTTGATCTTGTTCATCGACCGCTCGGGATGCGGCCAGTCGGGATCCCTCTGTAGGGCGGTGTGGAAGCGGTCGCCGAACGTCCAGCCAAGGCGCAGGCGGTACCACACCCGATAGAGCGGCACCTCTCGCAACAGGAAGCGCAATGGTTCGGGAATCGGCTTGCGGAACTGATCATTGGGCGCCACCCAATGTGGTGAGCGCTGGAAGATCGTCAGCGACGCCACCGTGTTTTGAATCTCGGGACCGACCTGCATACCGCTGGCGCCGTTACCGATCATCGCTACGCGCTTGCCCTTTAGATCGAGATCCGCCGGCCACTCCGCCGTGTGAAAGCAAGGTCCCTGGAAACGGTCGAGCCCTTTGATGTTGGGCATCTTGGTTGGGTTGAAGATACCGACCGCGCTGATGACAACATTTGCTTCGAGCGTCTCCTGCGAACCGTCGGCATTGCGGACGACCACCGACCATCGCTGGGTCGCATCATTATACGTCGAAGAGTCGACCTGATTCTCGAAGCGGATGTGCGAGCGCAAAGCAAACTTGTCGGCGACATACTCGAGGTAGGTGTGGAGTTCGTCGCGCAACGCATAGTACATCGACCAGTCATAGGGAGCATTGGCGAATGAGTACAGGTGGTTGGGCGTATCGACGCCGGCGCCTGGATAGCGGTTATCGCGCCAGATACCGCCAACTCGCGTGGTCTTTTCGAGGATGGTGAAGGGGATGCCGGCGCGCTGGAGATTGACCGCGGCGCAAAGCCCGGAGACCCCAGCCCCAATTATGATGACACCGAAGCCCTCGGGGACGGGCAACTTCTCCGCGGCGTCATCCCGCAGCGAAGACAGCTCTTCCGCGATGATCGAATCGTATTCGTCGAGGATCTCCTCGCCCATGGCTATGCTCAACATCTTGAGCCGCAGTTCATGCGAGGGTTCGGGAATCGCCACTGGACGCCCGGCTCGCCACGCCATGATCGCCTCGAGCGATGCCGCGCGGATCTCAGCCACAATCGCATCGGGATGCCCGCCAGTGTCGTTGTCATTCATTCCACGGGCGCGCCGCGTGCGGTACTTGTCATCCAACCAGTGAAGATCCCCGGTCAACTGCACCAACATCATCAGAAGCACCGGAATGTTCGCGATTTCGATCGCAGCGGCAAAGCGCTGTGCTTCTGCGTGATCGCGATCGCCGTTTTGTTCAGTCATGCCGCTTCTCCGCGCGAAACTGCTTTTGCTCGACAAAGGTAATTGATTTGCGCCGATCCACCATCGCATCAACGACAAGTCTTGCGCAAACCCCGGTCTGAAAATCAGTGCGCATCATGCCTATCGTACGAGCGATGCTTCGATGCTTTGGTCGCCAGAGGGAGTTTGGTGTATATGGCAGACTGAATCGATGCATCTGGTCCGCGGCGACTAGTCAATGATTCGGAGGCACTGCTCATGTCGTACGACCTTGTGATTAAAAACGGGATGATCGTTGACGGGACCGGTCGCGCCGGTTACCGCGCCGACCTGGCGATAAGCCAGGGAAAAATCATGGAGATCGGCAAGGTAAAAGATGGTGCGGCGAAAACCATCGACGCCTCCGACCTCGTTGTCGGTCCCGGCTTTATCGATCCGCACACTCATTACGATGGTCAGATCTGCTGGGATCCGTTGGTCACCGCCTCCTCGTGGCACGGGGTGACCTCAGTCGTGATGGGCAATTGCGGCGTGGGCCTTGCGCCCTGCAAGCCTGAATTCAGGGAAATCGCTACGTGGGATCTGGTCAACGTCGAAGCGATTCCGTTCGAAGTGCTAAACAAAGGTCTAACCTGGGACTGGGAATCATTTCCCCAATTCATGGACGCCGCCGAGCGACGCGGCTCGGGGATCAATCTCGGTTTTCTGGCACCGCTGACTCCATTTCGACATTACGTGATGGGCGAGGAATCGATGGAGCGGGCCGCCACGCCTGATGAAACCGCGCGCATCAGGGGGTTGATCAAAGAGGCCGTCGCGGCGGGAGCGCTGGGCTTCAGCACGACCAATGCCCCGCAGCATATCGGCTATAAGAGCCGGCCGTTGGCGTGCCGCCTGGCGGATCGAGCCGAACTCAAGGCCTACGCCAGCACGCTTAAGTGATTTGGGCAAGGGCACGATCGAAATCATCATCAACCGCCGCGTCGATGCGATCACTCCGAGGAATGCGATCTGCTCGACATGCTGCTGACGGCGAGCGGGCGGCAGATAACCTGGCTGGTACTGCGCAAATTCGTTCACGCGCCCGATGCCTATCGGGAAATGCTGCGGGTCGCCGACGGCGTCATCAAACGCGGCGCTCATCCGCAACTTGCCACCATGGAATTGATCGGCGAATTCAGTTTTCGCCAGCCATCACTGGCGTTGGCGCTTTACCCTTCATGGAAGCCGGCCTTCAACGCGACGCTTGAGGAACAGAGGGCGCTCTATGGTGATCCCGCGTTTCGCGCACAATTCCGCGAAGAGGCGACGCGACGCCCCGGTCTGTTCACCAACATATGGAATCGCGTGACGGTCAATTTTGCGCAGAATCCTGCAATCCGAGCGCTCGAAGGGCAGACCGTCGAGGAGGTCGCGCGCGCGCGCGGTCGCGATCCGCTCGATACATTTTTCGACCTGCCGCTGGAGGACAATCTCGAGACGCGCTATTGCAGCGCGATGACCGAGGTTCCGACCGAACTGCTCACCGACTCGCGCGTCCTGCTGGGTGAATCCGACGGTGGCGCCCATGTCGCCGACTTCTGCACGGCGGGATATACCAGCGACCTGATCGGCAAATGGGTGCGCGAGCGGCAAATGCTGTCGCTCGAGCAGGCCATCAAACGCACCACCTCCGAGCCGGCGGACTTCTTCGGGCTGAAGGATCGCGGGCGGCTGATGCCCGGCTACGCCGCCGACGTCGTGATTTTCGACTACGACAAGATTTCCTGCGACGCTCGAGAATCGGTGGACGATCTGCCCGGCGGCGGCCGTCGCTTCGTCGTGCGGTCCAAAGGGATCGAGTACACCATTGTTAACGGCCAGGTCCTCTATCAGGGCGGCGCGCATACCGGAGCGCTGCCCGGACAGGTCCTGCGCTCCTGAATAGACGGACGCATTCTGCAAAACGATGAGAAGAGATGAGTAGAACAGAACAATCGAAGCTGGCATCGGCGCGCCGCATCCAGTTCGCGTTTATCGACGAACAGGAACAGTTCCGCTCGGCGATCCGGCGATTCCTGGACGATAAATCGCCGACCACCGAGGTTCGGCGCCTGATGGCCACGGCCGAGGGCTACGATCCCGCCGTATGGCGGCAGTTGAGCGACGAACTCGCGCTACCCGGTATTCACGTACCCGAGCAATACGGCGGCGCCGGATTTGGCATGGTCGAGCTTTGCATCGTTACCGAGGAGCTCGGCCGCGCGTTACTTTGCGCACCATATTTCTCCACGGCGGTGCTTGCTGCCAACGCTATATTGAATGCTGGCACCGAGGCGCAGAAGGCAAGCTTGTTACCCGAGCTTGCAAGCGGCGTCCGGCGCGGCACCCTTGCGATTACCGAACTCAATGGCCAGTGGGCTCCCCACTCGATCAAGCTGGTTGCTACTTCCGCGGCCAATGGCTATCGCCTCGATGGCACCAAAAGCTACGTCGTGGACGGCCATCTGGCGGACTTGTTGGTCGTGGCCGCGCGCCTCCCTGGCACCATCGGCAGCGAGGGCCTGGCACTATTCACACTAGATGCGAAGACGAGCGGTGTTGAACGATACCTGCTCGAATCGATGGATCCCACCCGCAAGTTGGCGCGCATTGAATTTCACGGTGCGCCGGCACAGCTGCTCGGCGACCTAAGTGATGGCGCAAGAGCGCTAACTCGCACCTTGGATCAGGCTGCCATCGCACTTGCCAACGAGATGGTCGGTGGCGCCCAGAAGTTGCTCGACTCGGCCGTTGACTATGCAAAGGTGCGCGTTCAGTTCGGGCGCACGATAGGTTCATTTCAAGCCATCAAGCATCGGCTCGCCGACCTGTTACTGGAGGTCGAGCTAGCCAAGTCGGCTGCCTACTACGCGGCGCAGGCCGCCGCGACCGACGATCCCGAATGGCCCGCGCTGGCTTGTTTGGCCAAGGCCACCGCGTCGGAAACTTATCTACGCGCGGCCGTCGAGTGTATTCAGTTCCACGGCGGCATCGGCTTCACCTGGGATAACGATACGCATCTCTGGTTCAAGCGCGCCAAGAGCTCCGAGGTCTTTCTCGGTCAACCGAGCTACCATCGAGAACTGTTGATGCAGCGTTGGGAAGTTTGAGTGATGAGCAATGCGATGAACAAGATCAGTGAAGCCGAAGTCCGCGCCGAGGTCCGAAGCTGGCTTGCTGCCAACTGGGATCCGGAGATGTCATTGGTGGAATGGCGAAGCAAGCTCGCCGATTCCGGTTGGGCCATGCCGCACTGGCCGGAAGCCTGGTATGGGCGCGGTCTGCCGGTAGGTCTCACGCGCATCGTCGAGGAGGAATTTGCCGAAGTTGGCGCAGTTGGCGCAGCGAAATCCGGAGTGCGACTATTGGCGGCGGCTACGCTGCTCGAGCACGGTACCGACCCGCAAAAAAAGAAATTCCTGCGGCGCATTCTTACCGGGGAAGACAACTGGTGCCAGTTGTTCAGCGAGCCCGGCAGCGGCTCTGACCTTGCCGGCGCTACCACCCGTGCGGATTTGAACGGCGACTACTGGGTCATCAACGGGCAGAAGGTATGGACCACCAGCGCTCATCACGCGGACCACGGCCTGTTGCTCGCGCGCACCGATTGGGACGCGCCGAAGCATGAGGGAATGTCGTTCTTTGTGATCGACATCAAGCAGCCGGGTGTCGACGTGCAGCCGCTCCGACAGATGAACGGCCATGCGTCGTTTAATCAGGTGTTCTTCACCGATGCGAAAGTTCCGGTCGAGAATCTGGTCGGTAAGGTGGGCGAGGGCTGGAAGGTGGCAGTTACCACACTTGCGCACGAACGCCGTGGTGCCGATGGGTTGAATGCGCCGTCCAAGCGCGGCTCGCGCACCGGACGTATTTACCTCGAGGAACGGGCCGAACTCGAAACCGCAAATCAGCCGTATAAATGGTATCCGCAACGCGCCGGTCGCGTCGATCTCATCATCGAGCGCGCTAAGGAGACCGGTGCAAACACCGATCCTAACGTGCGCCAGGAAATCGCGAAGCTGATGATCATGGCGAAGTCGGCCGAATGGACCGCGCGCCGCGCGCGCGCCGCCCAGCAACAGGGCCGCCCGCAGGGTCCGGAAGGCTCGCTCGGCAAACTGGCCGCCAGCAATGTCGCGCGGGCCGCCGCTCGTGTGCACACCTTAATCACCGGCGCGGAAGCGATGTTGACCGGCGGCGACAGTCCCCGAAATGGAATCATCGCCGAAATTCTGGTATCGGTGCCGGCCGTTTCCATCGCCGGAGGCACCGACGAAATTCAGCGCAACATCATTGCCGAGCGCGTGCTTGACCTGCCTAAGGAACCGCGCTTCGACACCGGCCCGTTCCGCAAGGTGCGCCGAAACTAGCCGAGGGCGGTGCCGCAAATATTCGCGTCGCGGGCGGCGCGAATTAAGCCTTACGTACCATCAGGGCGTTCGCATCCTGATGGCTCACGGTATCGCCGCCAAAAACGTCGAAGGTTCCCGTTCGCATTAATTCATCCGCGGACTTACGCGTCGCCGTCATCGCAACGCGCGTCGGCCCCGACGCGGTACTCACTCGCGCGACGCCGAGGCGTTCGAGTTCCGCGACCGACGGCATCCCCGGAACGCCCATCACGTTGAGCGGCCCGTTGACCGTCTTGACCAGCCGGCCGATCGTTTCCGCGTCGAAGTATCCCATGGCATAGAGGCAGTCGGCGCCGGCCGCGCGGTAGGCATTCAGGCGGCTCACCGCATTATCGAAGCGCGCCGCTTTTTCGCCGATTCCGAGCAGGTAAACATCAGTCCGGGCATTGATCACAATGGGAACTCCGGCCCCTTGTGCGGCTTCACGCGCCATGCGGATGCGCTCGGTTGCTACCAGCATCTCGTGAAGCGCGCGTCCGGCGCCATGAACTGTATCTTCGAGATTGACGCCCACGGCGCCGGCCCCGATCACCAGTCTGACGGTTTCCGCGACGTCGTCGGGAGTTTGCCCGAAGCCCGATTCCATGTCGGCGGTGACCGGCACGTCAACGCAGCGCGCGATGCGCGCGATTGCCGCGATCATTTCGTCACGCGGAATCAATTCGCCGTCCGGATATCCAACCGCATACGAAACGCCTGCGCTCGTGGTCGCGATCGCTCTGAATCCCGCCGTCTCGAAGATCCGTGCACTCATTGCATCCCACGCATTGGGCAGTACGAGGATGCGGCTGCGATCGTGCATCCGACGAAAGGCTTCGGCTTTTTTGCTCAGGGCCTCGAGGTCCATGGCGATCCTCCAGCGATCGGCTCATCAGCTTCGTTCGTGAGCAAGACACGATGGTAAGGTTCCCGCATGTTAGCGGCAAGCGGTGAGTCCTAGTGGAAATCGTGCGACGGCGGGACCACGCCGCGCAAGCGCAATTCCCGAAAGCGGCGGCCGCGTACGTGGATGACGCCCTGTTGCTTCTGCAACGGCCCTTCGACCATCAGCAATGACGCGCGATGGAGCACTGTGCGATTGGCCTGAAACAAATCTGGAGTGACTATTACGTTGGAAATTCCGGTTTCATCTTCAAGCGTGATAAAGAGGAAACCCTTCGCCGTGCCCGGCCGCTGCCGTACGATTACCGAACCCGCCGCCTTTACCCACTCGCCATTTTTCGCATTAGCCAGTTCCGCCGCACTGAGTATTCCGTGCGATCGCAATCGCTCACGCAGATGCGCCATCAAATGGGGCCCCGTCGTCACGCCGGTGGTGGCATAGTCGGCGAGCGTCTCTTCGATCGGTCGCATCGGCGGAAGCCCGGAGGTGGGCGTCGTTGTCGGAGCAAGTGCCGTCGCGGATAGGGTCGTTGCGCGAGTACTCTCCGAGGTGTCGGGTGGCGCCGCGCTTTCAAGCACAGGTTGGTCGGCCGAGGGCGCGGTGCCGGCGAGCAGGCTCGTCGGATCGCGTTCGACCGCGACCGCCTGCCAGAGCGCCTCGCGCCGCGTTAGGCCGAAGGCAGCAAACGCACCCGCGTATGCGATCGCATCGAGTTCGCGTTTGTTGGGTGCGACGCGCGCGGTGAAGTCGGCGATCGAGGTGAACGGCCGCGTCAGACGTTCGCGCTCGGCCCGCAGACCGGTCTCTTCGCGCAAGCCCGCGACATACTTGAGTCCCAATCGAATCGTCCCGCGCTCGATTGTGCACCGCCAATCCGATTGTGCGACATCGATTGGCCTGATGCTCACTTGATGGCGCTCGGCGTCCTTCACCAAAGTCGCTGGATGATAAAAACCGAGCGGATAGCAGTTGAGCATCGCGGCGAAAAAAGCCGCCGCATGATGGCATTTCAGATAGGCCGATGCATAAGCGATCAACGCGAAGCTTGCCGCATGCGATTCCGGAAATCCATAGAGCGCAAATGATGTAATCGACCGCACGATGGAATCCGCCACCGCGCCGCTGATGCCATTGCGCTGCATCCCTTCGCGCAGCCGCCCTTCGATATTCTCCATCCGCTTGATCGAACGCTTGAAGCCCATCGCCCGGCGTAATTCCTCGGCTTCGCCGCCGCTGAATCCGCCCACCGTCATCGCCATCCGCAGTAGTTGCTCCTGGAACAGCGGCACGCCGAGTGTCCGGCGCAAAATCGGCTCCAGCGCCGGATGATCATAAAGCACCGGCTGCCCGTCCATTGCGCCGATCCAGGTAAGGATTGACCATATTGCCGACGATCGGACCGGGCCGGATGATCGCGACTTCCACCACCAGGTCGTAAAAGGTGCGCGGCTTCATCCGCGGCAGCGTCGCCATCTGTGCGCGGCTCTCGACCTGAAATACGCCCACCGTGTCGGCCGCCCGCAGCATCGCATAGACCGCGGGATCATCGGGCGGCAAATGCGCAAGATCTACCTCGACGCCGTCATGCGCGCGCACCAGCGGAATCGCCTCTTCGAGCGCCGCCAGCATCCCGAGTCCGAGCAAGTCGATTTTGATAATCCCGAGGTCCGCGCAATCCTCCTTGTCCCATTGCACGACGATGCGGCCCGGCATCGTGGCCGGTTCCAGCGGCACGATCTCGTCGAGCGGTCCCGCCCCGATCACCATGCCGCCGCTATGTTGTCCGAGATGGCGCGGCAGGCCCTCGAGCCGACGCACCAGTTCGGCCAGCATCCGCACCCGCGGCGCGTCGGGATCGACTCCCCCCTTGCGCAGCAGCGCGGCGAATTCGTCGTGCTGGTCGCGGAACTCATAAGCGTAGTTGAGCCGCGCCAGGCGATCGATCTGCTCGGGCGGAAAGCCCAGCACCTTGCCGATTTCGCGCACCGCGCTGCGCACCCGATACGTGATCACGTTGGCGGTCATCGCGGCGCCGCGTTCGCCGTAGCGCTGATAGACGTACTGGATCACCTGCTCACGCTGATCGCCGCTCGGCAAATCGATATCGATGTCCGGCCATTCGCCGCGCTCTTCGGAAAGGAATCGTTCGAACAGCAGTTCCATCCGCACCGCATCGACCGCGGTGATTCCGAGCGCGTAACAGACCGCCGAATTTGCCGCGGAGCCGCGGCCCTGCGCCATGATCCGATGCTCGCGACAGAACTGCACGATGTCCCAGACGATCAGGAAATAACCGGCGAGCTTGAGCTTCGCGATTATTCCCAACTCATGATCGAGTTGATGGCGCGTGCGCGCGTCGAGCGTCTTCCAGCGTTCACGCGCCCCCGCCTCGGTCAACGCACGAAGATAACTGTCGGGCGTCTCGCCCGGCGGCAGCGGATAGTCGGGGAAGCGATAGCCGAGGTCGTGCAGCGTGAACTCGCAGCGATCGGCGATCGTGCGGGTCGCGATAATCGCGCGCGGCAGATCGCGGAACATCGCGGCCATTGCCGCGGGTGATTTCAGATGGCGCTCATGATTAACCCACAGCGCGCGCCCCGCCTCTTCGAGCGTCGTGCCCAGCCGGATGCAAGTCATCACGTCGAGCAGCGCGCGCTCCAGATTATCACCGGCATTCCAGGCCGGGCCGGGCCGCGCCATTCGCGGCGCGCTGCGGCGGCCGTCGAGTCCCATCGAATCCGCAGGAACGCAGCGATGAAGCTCCATCGGCGCGGCGACGTTGCGCGCACTTCCTGCGGCGCTGCGCAGGAAGCAGACGTCATTGGTCGCCACGATCGGCAAGCCATTGGCCTCGGCCAACGCTATCAGCTTGCGATTGAGCCGTTCCTCGTCTGGATCCAGATGACGCTGCACGTCGATATAGAGATTTCCCGCGCCAAAAATTCCGCCCAGCCGATCGCCTAGCGCGCGCGGATCGTCGCCGCGTATCAACTTGCGCGCGAGCGGACTGGTGGCGCCGCCAGCGAGACAGATCATCCCGGCGCCGAAGCGTTCCAGATCGTCCAGCGTGATCCGGCTCTCGCCCTTGGCGGGGTATTTCGGCACCCCGCGGGCACTCACGCTCAGCGGACGCAGCTTGGAAGCGGTGATCATGCGGCACAGATTTCGATAGTGTTCGCGATCCGGCACCAGCACGTAGAGCCGCGCCGGCGTGGCTGACGCGTCCGCTTGCCCGAAGCTGACGTCATCGAGCACCAGTTCCGCACCCACGATCGCCTTTATCCCGGCGCCCGTCGCGGCCTGGTAAAAACGCGGAGCGCCGTAAAGCCCGTCGCGATCGCCGAGCGCGATCGCGTCGTAGCCGAGCGCGGCCGCGCCTTCGGCCAGCTCTTCCGGCGCACTCGCGCCTTCAAGAAAGCTGAACGCGCTGCGCGCCCTTAACTCGACATATTCGGATCGACTGCTCATTAATCGTACATCCCGTCGACGAACCATTTTGCCGAATAGAGATCGCAATACACGCGATAGACGCCGCCGTCGGCGAGCGCGAGGTCGTAATAATCGCGCGCATAGACGGCCGGTGCGAGCGCGGCTGTCGCGCGATCGGCGTCGCGACGTCGCGACGGCGATCGCGTCTCCATTGGCGTCCGCCCACCATTCGCCTTGCCGTCGCCACGGTCCCGCCACCGAGACCACGCGCGCGCATACGTTTGCGCCGCGCACAAACTCGGGCGTCTCGCGCATGCACATCACTTCGACTTCCTCGGCCGGCCGCATCGTGCGCATGACCATGCGCGCGACGCCGTTGATTGCCGGCGCACATCGTGGCGCATCGCCGCGGACTGCTCCGCCATGTGCGCCGGCGGCTCGAACCGGCCGAGCCGTATCGCCTCCGGCCGATACGACTCCGCCGCCGCGATCCGCCCGACCCGCTCGGGGCCGCATAGCGCGGCAAGCCGTGCGATTGCGGCCCCGAGCCGATCCGGCGCTGGCGCCGGCGGCAGAAACATGTCGGATTGCGCCGCCCGCGACGCGCGCGGCGCAATCGTCAGCCGGATCGTCTCGACTGCGGCGGGCGGCGGTGCCGCCTCCAGATTTAGCGTGACCAGCGTGAGCAGCGCGCGCACCTCGATCGTCGGCGCAGCGACGGCGATACGCCGTTCGTCGCGCCGACGATCCGCCAGGCCCAGCGACAACGTGATATCGCCGGCCACCAGCCCGCGCAGCCCGCAGCCGCTCCGTCGATCCGCGCGATCATCGCGCGCATCACGAACGCCAGCGGCTCGATCGTCTCGATGCCGTATTCCAGCTCGAGCGCTTCGCCGAAGACCTCCGCCCGCGGCCGCATGGCGACGCGGGCCGAGCCTTCGCCGCGCGCGAGCCGCATCAATTCCGCGCCATGGCTTCCCAGCCGGCTGCCGACCGCACGCGCGTCGAGCCGCGCGAGGTCGCCTAGCCGCCGGATGCCGAGGCGCTTCAGCATGAGCTCCAGATCGTCGCCGCGCGCGTTGACCCCGAGCTCGAGCAGATCGAGCGGCATCCAGTCGAGGAATTCGCGTTCGCGACCGGCGCCGATTACGCGCACACCGCCGCAGCGCGCCGCCAGCCGCGCGATCTCCTTGTCGGCCGCGATACCGACCGCCGCTTCGAGCCCGACCCGGCTTGCGCGCCGCGCCAACTCCGCCGCGATCTCCTCCTCGACCGTGACGCACGCCTCGTCGCCGTCGCCAATGTCATCTGGATTGCGCGTGCTGCGAGCGGTTTTTCCGGCGCCGTGCGCATGCCGATAGAAGCGCTCCGAGCCCGTCAGGTCCACCCACACGCAACCCGGCGCGGCTTCTTCGACCACCGGCGAAATCGATTCGGCGACGTCGATCAACGCATCAGCGGCCGCGCGTTCGGTGGCGGGCGACGCATTGATCACGGCGAGCTCGGGAATCAACGCCCGCGCCTGCGCGACCGTCATCCCGGCGCGCACCCCCAACGCGCGTGCGGGCGCCGAGACCTGGCTCAGCTCGCTATGCGCGCTATAGGCGGCGCGTCCCGTTTCGCGTCGTGCGAGGTTTCGCGCCAACGCGAATGGCCGTTCGCGCAGTTCGGGATTCGCCCGCATAACTGCCGCCAGCGCGAAATCCGCCACCATGATGCATGCGATTCGCGCCGCCTGCCCCTCATGTTCATGACGCGATGCCGCCTCGTGAATGTCGTCGGAGGTCATTGCCGATACCTCCGCTCAAAGCGCCACGACGCGCCGGCTCGCATGATTCGCCCGCTCTCGTGAAGCGCGCGAATCGCATATCGCCAATGCGGCTTCAGGTGTCGCCGCGGATGCGGGTGTCACCGCACATGACGGGTCCGCCAGCGCCCTCCAGGTAGCCGCGTCGCCCGACCCGCCAAGCTTGTTTCGCATCACGCGCGCCTCGACCGTGAGGCCGTCGAACAGCGCCGGCGCTCCTGCTCCCGCCCGGCTGAAACAGGCGCGCCGCCGGCTCAGCATCAGGCTCAACACGGCGAACGTCCCGCACATCTGATGCGTTCCGATTACCACCACCGCCGTCCCGCTGCGTTCCGCACCGCGCGCCAGGCGCAACGCCGCGCTCTGCGTGAAGGCTGCCGACTCGTCCCTTGCCATCGCGTAGCCCGCCGCAATCGATCACCACCAGCCCGAAGCCGCCCGCCGCGAGAATCCATTCGGCCGCTTTCAGTACGATCGCACTGGCCGCACGCTTGGCGCGCCCGCCACACGCACTCACATCTTCGGCAACATACTGCTCCTTGTTCGGCGTGAGTTCAGGGTCGAGGCCGCGAGCGGAGTAGGGGGCGATCTCGCGCGAAAGGCCTTGAGAGAAATCGCTGGCAGCAGGACGGGGGAAGAGGTCGCGGGAGTGGCGATGAGAGAAATCACCAGAACCGTATGGCGCCGCGTACGAAAATTCAGTTTCGCGCTCGCGATACCCGGCGGGCATCGCCACCCACAGCAGCCGTGCGAGATCGACGCCGGCCGCCGCCATACTCTCCGGATCGAAGCTGCCCGCCGCGTCGATCCATGCGGCAACTTCATCGCGACCCGTAATCGACGCCGCGAAGGCCGCCGCCAGCGAGGTCCGGCCCGCCCCGGGATTCCCGATAATTTCGCTTACCCGTCCACGCACGATACCGCCGCCGATCAGCTCGTCGATCGGCGCAATCCCGCACGTTACGCGACGCTCCTTGCGCGTCAGTTCGCGTCCGCGAAAGACTCCACTTATATCAAGTGTTACTTTAGCTTTGGTTTCAGGCTCCGCTTTAACTTGGGGTATTACTTTAACTTCCGAGAGGATGGTTTTACCCTGATGCGTCCGCCCGTTGCCAACCGCCGCCTCCCATCCCGCCTCCGCCAACGTCACATCGCTCTTGGGGAATGGTAACGCCGCTGCCATAGCGCCCATTCTTCGCTTTTTCTTCGCTTCCGTCAAACGCTAAGTGGATTGAGCGATGGGAGGGAAATTTTGTGCCCCCTTCCTCGGCATAGCTAGTGGGTGGTTCCATCGTGCATCCTGGCGGCACATCAGCATCGAGCTAATGCGCGTCTCCGCGCCTCCCGATGCGTCCAGAATAGCGACCCGCACCTCAAGCGCTACTAACCCTCTTCCCCCTGACCTTACCGGTAAAAGTGACGAGTATGGTGTCGCTTATTGCATTTATTGATTCATTGCATTAGCTAAGAGCTGGTTAAAGTGAATTCGTGGAGAGTGGCGGATGCGAATTGGATGTGTGGTGAGCTTTTGCGTGACCTTGTTCTTCGGGGCCTTGATGGCGAGCGCGGGAGCACAATCCAATCCTCCGCAGATTCCTCCCTGGGCCATCGTCGTCCATCGGCTGGCCCTTCAGGTTCAGGACACCGGTCCAGCGAGCGCTTCGACCGGGATCTTTCCATCGATTATCGCTGAGCTCCTGCCGAATCCCGACCCCACCGGCACCATCGAGACCTACAACAGCGCCGGCCCCACCCACACCGCCGCCAATCCCTTCTTTCAGAGTCTCGGCACCAACGGCCGCGCCTGCGCCACCTGCCATGAGCCCCGCAGCGCGTGGAGCGTCAGCGCTGCCTCGATTCAGCAACGCTTCGAGGCCACCGACGGCACCGATCCCATTTTCCGTCCCGTCGATGGTGCGACCTGTCCGAGCGCCGACGTCAGCACCGTTGCCGCCCGGCGCGTGGCCTACAGCCTGTTACTCTCCCACGGCCTGATCCGAATCTTTCTGCCTCTGCCCGCCTCGCGGGATTACACCATCACCGCCGTCAGCGATCCCTACGGATGCACCGATCTGTCTGCCAATCCGCCGATCATCTCCGTCTATCGCCGGCCGCTGCCGTCGGCCAATCTGCGCTTCCTCACCGAATGTCCGCCGAATCAAGCCAGTTGCGCGCCGCTCTCGATCATGTGGGATGGGCGCGAGGCTTCGTTGCAAAGCCAGTCCATCGACGCGACGCTCGGCCACGCTCAGGCGCTCAATCCTCCCTCCAGTGTTCAGATTTCACAAATCGTTGACTTCGAGACCGCCCTCTACGACGCGCAGGAGTTCGACAACGACGCCGGCAATCTCCATGCGCGCAATGCGAGTGGCGGCCCCGAGCTGCTGGGCGATCAGAATTTCTTCATCGGCATTAACGACGTGCTCTCACCCGGTTTCACGCCGGTGATTTTCACCAACTACGATGCGTGGGCGAACGTTCCCCCGGATGGTCGCAGCGCGGCCCGCGCCGCGGTTCTGCGCGGCGAAATATTGTTCAACAGCAAACCGATCACGATTAGCGGCGTAAACGGCCTCAATCTTTTCCCCAGCGATCCGCTGGGCGCGAACGCGTTAGTTGGGACTTGCGGCACTTGCCATGATTCGCCCAACGTCGGCAACCATTCGAAGAAGCTTCCCATCAATATCGGCATCGCGGATGCGACGCCGCCAGTCCTCGACGTCTCCGGCTTGCCGGTGTTCACCGTGAAATGTACCGAGACCACCGGTCCGCTGAGCGGCCAGACGTTTATGGTGACCGATCTGGGCAAAGCGTTGATCAGCGGCAAATGCGCCGATGTCGGCAAGGTGAAAGGTCCGATTCTGCGCGGCCTGGCCGGGCGTGCGCCGTATTTCCATAACGGCGGCGCGGCGACTTTCGAGGACGTCGTGAATTTCTACGACCAGCGCTTCACGATTGGCTTCACCGATCAGGAGAAGGCGGACCTGGTGGCATTCCTGAAAACGCTCTAATCAAGGTTCTCCCCCGCCGGCCGTACGAATCCAGGTAGCCCCGCCTGCTGCCATGGCGACCCGCGACCACCAATTGGCCGTTCGACGAGTGAAAGATGACAGCCCCCCGTCACGTCCCTACTAACTTCGCGATTGCAATAGCGGTTATGAGTTCCGCGACGACGCAGGTAGTAACAATTGCCATCCGACTGTAACAATTGCCACGACCATCGCTTTCCGCTCAAGCGGACCATGAGGGGCCATGCGAGGCCCTTTCTTAAAACGAAGCGGTTTCCGGTTTTCAACATAATGGCGATAACAGGCATCAGATTTGCTCTCGCCTTCCGGGTGACTACAAAAACACCGCCGGTGAATCGCCCTTAATCAGATGCACCCGTATCATGTCGATTTTGCCAAAACCTAGACGCTCAAGGTCTGTCTCGTTCAGCCTGCCCATAATCATGAAGCCGATATATCTGGCAGTCACACCCGCTCATAATGAACGGCAGCTTATAAATAATCTGCTGAAAAGCGTTATCGCTCAGACGTGCCGTCCTTCGCGGTGGCTAATTATTGACGATGGATCCACTGACGGTACTGGCGAAATCATCGACCGCGCCGCGCGTGATTATCCCTGGATCAAACCGATTCATCTTCCCGTTCACGAGCAGCGTGCACCAGGTGGTGAGTCAGTCGTAATGGAACAACTCAACATCCACGGCTGGGCTGATTCCGAATATATTTTCCGGGTGGATGCAGATGTCTCTGTAAATGCCGATCACGTCGAAACTCTATTCGAGGAGTTCGCACGCGACAGTCAGTTGGGTATCGCCAGCGGCATGCTGTATGAGCCCGGGCCGCGTGGTTGGCACCCACGCCGCGAGCCGTCCTTTCAAGCAACCGGCAATTGCCGCGTGTATTCGCGGAGCTGCTTGGAGGCCATTGGAGGAATCGAGAGCTGTCTCGGCTGGGACACTATAGATGTAACCAGGGCGTTGATGCTCGGGTTTCGCACACGCAACTTTGAGTACATCCCGGTATTTCATCATCGCCCCATGCAATCCGCGAACGGTCGCGGACGAGGCCTGCTTAACGTGGGGCAAGCCGCCTACAACGCGGGCTATTCACCACTCTTTATGGCGGCGCGGGCGCTGAGGCACACATTCGCTTCGCCGGGAATGAGTGACGGCGCTTTGATGATGTTCGCGTATCTGCGCTGCTGGGTAACCCGCAAGCCGAAGGCCGCAGATCCCGAGTTGGTAAGGTTTGTCCGTCGCCAGCAGTTGCGACGCCTCTTTGGCGCATCAACGGTCTGGCGCTAGGAAGGAGGGCATCCGGCGAGGGACTCCGGCCCGCTCCACCGGAACTCAGCGTGATGGATTTATGTCTCGGATTTTGATTCTGGCTTATCGGGGCTTCAGCCACGATGCGAGATTGCGCCGTAATGCGGAAGCGCTTGTCCGTCGTGGGGACAGTGTGGATGTGGTCTGTCTGGAAATAGAGGGCGACCGATACAGCGGGCCGGTTAACGTTATCCGAGTTCGCGTACCGCGGTATCGCGGTAAAAGCAGATCGCAGTATTTCATTCGTTATGCGCTTTTCCTGTGCCGTGCCTTTATGACTGCAACGCGCCGTTCTCTTGGCAGGCGCTATGATCTTGTTATGGCTATGAGCATGCCAGACGCCACGGTGTTCGGATGCCTCGGAGCCAAACTGTTCGGCAGCAAAGTCGTTTTGGACATCACCGACATGATGCCGGAATTATATCGTGATCGTTTTGGCGTCCGCAGGTGGGATGTCGGCGGCAAGTTGCTTCACTTGGAGGAGCGACTAAGCGCCCGTGCTGCCGATCTTGTATTGGCGGTTCATGAGCTGCATCGACGCCGTTTGGAGTCAGCGGGTATAAACCCGTCAAAGATTCGCGTGGTGATGAACTCGCCTGATCCAACAGTGTTTCGCCCAGTGGAAAAGAAACGCAGTAAGGACGACGGCGAGTTTATCGTGATGTATCACGGCTCGTTGATACGTCGTCTGGGTATTGACATCGCAATCAGAGCAATCGCCATCGCACGCCATAGTATTCCGGGATTGCGGCTCCGCATTCTGGGGACGGGGGACTATCTGGAGGAGGCTCAGACACTCGTTAAGCGTTTATCGCTGCATAACTATGTCGCGTTTCATGGCTTTCTTCCGGTTCAAGAGGTTGTGCAGTACGCCGCTGACGCCGACGTCGGCCTCGTGCCTTACCGCTTGAACGACGCCACTCGCAATATGCTTCCGCTGAAACTACTGGAATACGTATCGTTGAGCGTACCTGTCATTTCGGCTCGTCTGGAAGCCGTTGAATTCTATTTCGGCTCAGATGGCGTGCGCTATTTCAGGTCGGGCGATGCCGCCGATTTGGCGCGTGCGCTTGAAGAACAGTATCGCCGACCCGAGGTCGGTGCGGAACTAGTGCGCAATGCGCACAAGGCGCTTGAGCCAATCAGCTGGCCTAAACAGTGCAAAGATTTTTATGAGGCGTTGGACTCGGTGCGCGCTTCTTAATGGCCGGTTCCAGTCTTAGCGTCGAAAGCTCAGGCCCATTGGAACCCCGTATCTCTCGGGTTGCCGCGTCGCTCACACAGCGTTATCCGTCCCGGCGAACGTCTGATCCCATATCAACTCCGCCTTAAAAAGCCTCCTTTATCGCAGGTTATTGGCCAAACTGTGCGCGAAACTGCTCGTCCAATTGAGCATTATCCGCCAGTTGGCTAAACGCTTCATTGGAACAGCAATTGCCCCATCTCCTCGACTATCTTCGATTCCGGCTCTACTCCTTCTCGATGGTAAGAGAGCGAAAGGTGATGGCTCTGAAAGTGCACTCTACGTCACGCGACGTAATTCACGATCGCTCGCAGTTTCTCGGGGCTGGACTCGACGCCCACAGACATTCGCCAATTTGTATGCTAATATCCACTCAGCGGCGCGAAGCTTCTTCCGCGCCGCCGCTGCGACCACTTGCCGTCGTCGCCGCGAAACCAGGTCGGCGTGGCCGCCTTTCCCCCGAGGGAACCTCGGCATATGCCCACGCTGAAGCTTCACACCATTGGTCACTAGCGAAGCCAAGATTGTCACGTTGAGCTTGCCCGGAATCCCGCAAAACCCACCGATGGGATGTCGACCGCGCGAACTATCGCAAGCGCATCGTCCGGGGTGGCTAGCTGGCACCGGGACCCGTTCGCGACCGCAGCTTTCGATCAGCCCAACAGTCTTCATCCGAATTTTTGAACGGCGCAGGGTGACGCAAACCGTCTTGTGCAGAGGTTTCCTCGATGCCCAGCAGATCGCATACGCCATCGAACCACAATGGGCCATTGACGCGACAAAGGAGCCACGCTGCGGCCAGCGCCTCTACAGTTTCGTGAGGCGATGGCGGCCAGGGCGCAGGATTCGCTTCGCCGTGAACATAACAAACCCAATTTTTTCCAGCCGACCCTTGGGCTTTCCCGTTTTTCGCGTGTCAAAATCGGCGTCAAAATCGTCATCTCGGACTCAATCTGAAGAGCGCTTGCCGCCTGGCGGTAAACCGCCGATTGACCGTCCTCCGCAACGTTATCGTACCCTGGCTAAACCGCCGTCTTTCACTCCGTCGCCGCAAACGTCGCATCGCTTTTTGGGGACTCGGTAATGTCGCTGCCTCGGCCTTCCGTCTTTTCTTCGCTTTCGTCAATCTCACATTATGAAAGGTAGGGCTGTAAAAAGTTAATCTATGTCAGCCGTACTATTCCAAAGCTCGTAGATTCATACTATTGCTTTTTCCAGAGTTGCTGCACCACGATTAATATAAAGATGAAGCGGTCCACCTATCGTCGAGCTTCGGTTATCGCCAGCGAGACGGCGAAGTCGAGACGTCTCAGCACGATCGCCTTTGTCATCCTCACATTCATAAGTGGATGCTCGCTTTACTTCGAGAACAAGCGCCCCGATTACACTGATGTGACAAAGGTCCAGAAGGGCACTCCGCGCTACGACGTGACCGCCGCGTTTGGCAAGCCCATCGAGAGCTATAAGCACGACGGCAAGGACATTGACGTCTTTCAGGCCGATCCGAACGGACGCTACGCCGGCACCAAAACCGCGGTGACCACCTTCAATACCGTGGCCGATATATTTACGATCGGCATGTGGGAAGTCGTCGCGACGCCAGCCGAGATGTTGACCAAGCACAAACTCACGACCTACGTCGTCACTTACGCGTCCGATCAGACGGTGGAATCGATCGAAGCCGTCGCCGCTCCGCCAAATCCGAAACAGGCTGCCGCAGCCGACTTGCCAACGCCATCCGCAGGTCCTGCAACCCCCGAGGAATCCGCATCACCGGCCGCGTCGCCAATCTCTGGCGCATCGCCAATCTCTGGCGCATCGCCTATCGCAGCCGCATCACCTATTGCAGCCGCATCGCCTGCCGCAGCCGCCCCGTAAATGAGTAGCCAGCCAGTGATTTTGCGAAGTCCCACCGCAACAGCGTGTCAATAAGTGATCAGCGGCTTGATGATGTTGTCTTCCTTTGTCTCCATCATATGAAAGGCGCGCTCGACCTGGGAGAACGCAAACCGATGGGTCGTCATCGGGGTAGGATCGATACGACCGTTTTCGAGCAGACGGAGCAGGCGGGACAGCCGCTCGCGTCCGCCTGGGCATAGGGCAGTGCGAATGGTTTTGTCGCCCATCCCGAGGCCGAACTCGGCCAGCGGAATTGAAAGCAGGTTGCCGGCCTCGCCATGAAAGCCGACGTTCGAGATCACGCCGCCGGCCTTGGTCGCCTTGATACAGTTCTCGAAGGTCTCGGGCAGCCCGATCGCCTCAATCGCGCTATCGACGCCGACGCCGCCGGTCGCATTCATGATCTGTTCGACCGTGTTGCCTTTAGTCGGATCGACGATCAGATCGGCCCCAAAGCGTTGCGCAAGCTTTTGCCGATCGGGCTTCGATTCAACCGCGATCACGAAGCCGGCGCCCACTATCCGCGACAGGATGGTGGCGCTGAGGCCGACCGGTCCCTGGGCAAAGACCGCGACCGTGCCGCCGACCGGAATAGCGGCATTCTCGGCGCCCGCAAGACCGGTCGAGAGCATGTCGGTGGTATAGAGCGCCTGCTCGTCGCTGAGCTTGGCCGGAATCGGAACGACGTTGAAGTCCGCATCGTTGACCAGAAAGTACTCGGCGAGGTTGCCATCGCGGACGGGACCGAACTGGTAGCCGCCGAGCATCCCATTGCATTGCGAAGTAAAGCCGCGCTGGCAGAAATCGCAGCGGCCGCAGGGCGTGATGGCGCATACGGCGACGCGCTCGCCGGGCTTGCAGCGGGTCACATTGGCGCCGATTTTATGCACCACGCCAACGCTTTCGTGACCGAGAAACCGGCCCTCGGTGAACTGGATTACGCCGCGTACATTGTGGACGTCAGAGGTGCAAATCAACGAGGCGGTGGTGCGGATGACGGCGTCGTTGGGGCCGGGTTCGGGAATCGGTTTATCAATCACGCCAACTTTGCCGATAGCCAGGAATGCGAGCCCTTTCATATTTGCACCTCAAGGTTGCGGTCGCGGTTGGTGACCCTCTGGTCGGAGGCACCGACGCACTGCCTTTCGCCGCATGATTTCGTGATGAGAAAGCGGCGTGCACGCTCAATAGGCGGTTTGTCTCCGGCCGTCAAGCCAACCTTCAGGCCGGCATCTCCAGCGAATCGGAATGAGCAACGGCGCTAGTTCAATGCCGGAGCCAGTCAGAGATTGGTCTTGTAATCCTGCTCGACGAAGCTGTCGATCTGCTGGGCGACGTCCGCACTCGCGTTCATCTTGGCCGCGAGGTACTTGCCAAACGATATCTTCATCGGATCGGGCCACTGCTCATGATTCCACAATTGCGATCGAATAAAGGCCTTGGCGCAGTGAAAGAAACACTCGCGCACCGTTACGCGAATAGCCAGTTGAGCGGGCTGCCCGCGCGCCGATAGCCGCTCGAGGATTTGAGGATCGACGATCAGCTCGGCGGTGCCGTTTATCCGCAAAGTTTCACTGGTCGGCGGCGCGATGAACAAGAGCCCGACGCGCGGATTCGCCAGGATGTTCTGCAACCCAAAGAGCAATTTGTTGCCCTTGCGATCGGGAATCAGCAGCGTGTTGCGATCCTCGATCGCGACGAAGCCCGGACCGTCACCCTTGGGCGAGGCATCCTGATTACCCTCAGCATCGGCGGTCGAGAGCACCAGGAACGGCGAGCGCTGGATGAAGTCGATGGCGGTATCGTCGAGCGCTGTCAGCAGTTTCAACGGGGTGAGCTTGCCGGGCTCGCCCATGATAGTGCGGAGCTGATCGATGCTGGTGACGCGATAGTCCGATGAGTTTTCCATGGCGACCTCCCCGACGGTGCTTAGCCTAGTCGATCAGACGTGGCGATCGAAAGAGCAGAGCAGTGGAGGAGTGCTGGGGGTTAATCTTCGCGGTCGATTTGCTCGTCGATGAGTACCGAGAGGCTCTCGCGATAAACCGAGGGTTTCAATTGGGCGAGCAGGGTGCGGGCGTAACTGACCTGATCGGCCGCCATCGCACGGCCGCGCGCAATCAGCGACGGATCGCGCATCAGGCGCAGGGCGTGATCGAAGTCGGCGCCGTCGAGTCGCGTCCCGGCGCGAAAGTTGTGCGCGAATTCCGTATTGTGTTGCACGCCGAGAACTACCGGTAGAGAGATTGTTCCGGCCCGCAGATCGGAACCGACCGGCTTACCGATTTTCTCTTCCGGCCCTACCACATCGAGCAAGTCATCCACCATCTGAAAGGCCCGTCCCACGGCGAGTCCGAGCGTTTCCATCGTTGCGATCGTTTTGGCATCGGCGCCGGCGAGGTCTGCTGCAACCTTACCGCCCGCGGCAAACAACGAGGCCGTCTTGCGCGAGATGACTGCGAGATAATCGTCGATGGTCGCGGCGCCGTTATTGCGCATCCGCTCTTCCATCACTTCACCCTCGGTGAGCTGGATGCATGCGCGCGCTGCTGTATGCACGAGGCGTTCGTCGAAACGGCCGCACAACTCGAAGGCGCGGCAGAAGAGAAAATCGCCGGCCACCAGCGACGGTGCAAATCCATACCGGGCGAAGGCCGATGGCCTGCCGCGCCGTAGCAGGCCGCCATCGATGATGTCGTCATGGAGCAGTGTCGCCGAATGAATCAATTCGAGCGCGACCGCCGCATCGATCGCATCTTCGACTTTCTTGTCGGCACCACCGCACGCGCGATAGACCAGCAGGATAAAAAGCGGACGTAGACGTTTACCGCCCGCATCGACGAGGTAGTGGCAGATTTCGCCGATGATCGCTTCGTTAGAATCGAGCAGCTGCGAAAGTTTGGCCTCCGCGGCTTCAAGATCGCGCCTGACAGGGAAGGCGGCATCGCGGGCGTCTTCGCGAGCGGAAGATGCTACGCCCGCTGTCTGAGGATTCTTCACACCGTGAGCCTAGCGAAAAAGATCAGACGCCGCCGGTCGGATGAGCGCCTTGGCGCTGCCCTCAGCGGGCTTATAACGGTAGCCGCGAATGAGCACCGCGGGAGTCGCACCCGCCTTGGGCATCAGCAGGCCGGCGGCACACGCGAGTTCGTCGGCAATCGCGATCACGGTGTGATGAAGTTCGCGTCCGCCGAGGTCGGTGGTCCCGCGCAGATCGAGCATCGCATCCATGCCGGCGATCCCAAGGCAGACCTCGGTAAGTCCGTCGCGCCATGGGCGGCCGAAAGTATCGGTGATGATTACGGTGACCTCCGCGCCCGTGAGTCGTTTGAGTTGTTTGCGGATCTGCATTGCGGACGCGTCCGGATCCTCCGGCAGCAATATCGCCCGATCGTCCTCGAGGCTGTTCGACTCGTCGATGCCGGCGTTGGCGCAAACCCATCCGGGACCGGTTTCGACGATCAAGACGGCATTATCCATTCGCACGATGCGGCTCGTCTGACGCAAGACCAGCTCCACTGCGCGCGGATCCTTTTCCCAGCGCTCGGCGAATTTCCGCGCCAGCGGCGACGGTTCGATGTCATTCAAATTGACCAGACGATTCTCGGCCTTGGAAACGATCTTCTGGCAAATCGACAGGATGTCGCCGTCGCGCAGTTGCAGATCCATCCGTGCGATCGCATGCGCGATCAGTTCGGCGAGGTTGTCGCCCGGCATGATCATCGGGATGCCTTCGATTGCGGTCAGCGTAATTGAGGCCATGCCAGCTAAAGCCTACACCTCAAGCGCGCGTGTAACCACGTCTGCCAGCCGCGCCGCATGTTCGGGGCTGGTCATCACGGTGTCCGTCGCAATCGCGTTCATGCCGAGCGCGCGAATCGGTTCGAGGTAGCGATGGTCGATGACGTCGATGACCATCAGGCCGGCAATGTCGCGATAGAGCCGCGCGATGCCGAGCGGCGAGACTTCGTGGCCGAGACCGCGCATCATCTTGTCGGCCGGCCCCTTGATGGTCTTGCCGCCGACGATCGGACTGATGGCTGCGACCCGCTTGCGCACCGTCTTGAGTGCGTGGCGCAGGCCGGCCAGCGCCACGATCGGACCGATTGAAACGAACGGATTCGACGGCGCGATCACCACCGCGGACGCGTTTTTAATCGCATCGAGCACCTCTACCGTGGGTTTCGCCTTTTCCGCGCCGCGCAACTCGATCGCTTCGACCGTGCCCCGCGCGCGACCGCGCACGAAGTACTCCTGAAACGGGATCGCGGGGCGGCCCTTGAGCTTGACGAAGGTATGCACGCGGTCGTCGCTCATCGGCAGGATGCGCGACTTCACGCCGAAGCGCTGGGCGAGTTCCGTCGTGACTTCGCTCAGGCGTGCACCAGCGTGCAGGCGTTCCGTGCGATAAAGATGCGTCGCAAAATCACGGTCGCCGAGATTGAACCAGGGTTTGCCGTAGAGCCGGCCGAGTGCGTCGAGTGCATTGAAGCTTTCACCTTCGAGGCCCCATCCATGCTCGCGATTGATTACGCCGGCCAGCGTGTAGATCACCGTGTCTACGTCGGGCGAGACGTGTAGCCCATAGAAATGCTCGTCGTCGCCGGTGTTGACGACGACGGTCACTTGGCGCGGATCGACGCGCCGGACTAGGCCGCGGAGGAACTTAGCCGCACCCACTCCCCCCGCCAGCGTGGTTATCGAGGGTTTGAGCGGAGGGGACAATCGGTCGCGCGCCATTGGGAGCCTTTCTGCCGTAGAGCTTCTTGTACAGGGTGCTGCGTTCGACCGCGACGCGCCCGGCTTCGCGCGCCTTTTCTTCTATCAAATCGACCGCGACGAACTCGCCTGCAGTGCCGCCCGCCTGCGCTGTGATGCTTTCCTCCATTAACGTTCCAGAGAAGTCGTTGCATCCCGCCTTCAACGTCACCGCTGCGAGATCGACGCCGAGCTTGACCCACGAGGTCTGGATATTGTCGATGAAGCCGCGCAGGAAGAGCCGTGAAAACGCGTACATCTGCAGGTCCAGGATGCCGCTTTCCTGCGGCTTCACGAGGCCGCGTCGAAACAGGACGGTGTTCTCGTGGATGAAACGCAGCGGCACGAACTCGGTGAAGCCGTGCGTGCGCTTCTGAATCGTGCGCAGCAGGTCGAGATGATTGACGACATGGCGGGGGCTTTCGAGATGCCCGTACATGATCGTCGAGGTCGTACGCACGCCGAGCGCATGTGCGCTGGTGACGATATCGACCCATGCTGCCACGTCAACCTTCTTGTGGCTCAGGATTTCGCGGATGCTGTCGTCGAGGATTTCGGCCGCGGTGCCCGGGATCGAGCCGAGACCGGCGTCGCGAAGCATTGCGATGTACTCCGGATATTCCATCCGCGTGCGGCGCGCGCCGTACATGATTTCCATCGGCGAAAACGCGTGGATGTGGATGTCGGGGAAGTGCGACTTAATCGCGACCAGCAAATCGCGATACTTGAAGGCGGGCATGTCGGGATTGATGCCGCCCTGCATGCAGACTTCCGTCGCGCCACGCGCCACCGCATCGGCGACCTTCGCGAGGATCTTGTCGTCGGAATGGTCGTAAGCGTCGGATTCCCATTTCTGGCGCTTGAAGCCGCAAAACTGGCAGCCGACGAAACAGATATTGGTGAAGTTGATATTGCGATTGACGACGTAGGTGACTTCCTCGCCGACATCTTCGGCGCGCGCCAGATCGGCCGCCTTGATCACGGCGCGCAAGTCGTCGCCGGTCGCGGTATAAATCGCGAGACCCTCGTCGGTCGTCAGTTCGCCGCCGTTGAGACTCTTGAGCAACATCGCGCGCATGTCGGCCGACGCGTGGGCCATCAGCACGTTCAGCGGCGTCGCTTCGATATCGTCCACAAATCCGCGAATTTGATCGAGATTCACGATCAGACCTCCGCTCCGACTCGATCATTGAGTCGATCGATGGCCGGCCTGATCGCCGGATCGACCCACTCGTCGTTGATGTATTCGGGGTAAATCGCGAGCCGCTGAATTAGATGAAAGCCGGCCCGCGCACATCGTTGCGCTAACTGCTCGAGGTGCGGCCACGGCGCCTCGGGATTGACGTAGTCGCGGCTGAGCGGCGAGATGCCGCCCCAGTCATTGATACCTGCGTTGAGGAAAAGTTCGATTTCATGCGGCGACAGATTCGGCGGAGCCTGCACGTTCATGGCGCGACCAAGCACCAGGCGCGCGGTCGCGATCGCCCGCGCCATCTCGAGCGCTCCCGGCTCCGGCGCGTCTTCCATCCCGATACCGGGCTTGGCGCGGAAGTTCTGGATGATCACTTCCTGGATATGCCCGTAGCGTTCGTGACTCGACCGAATCGCAATCAGGCTTTGCGCGCGCTCCGTGGGCGTGTCGCCGATACCGATGAGGATGCCGGTCGTGAATGGAATGCGCAGTTCGCCGGCTTCGTCGATCATGCGCAGACGTACCGCGGGATCCTTATCCGGCGCCCATTGATGGACCCCGCCGCTCCGGCGCAAACGGGGTGAAATGCTTTCCAGCATCAGTCCCATGCTGGCGTTGAGCGGCCGCAACATCGCCATCTCATCGCGCGACATGATGCCGGCATTCGTATGCGGCAGCAGTCCCTCGGCGAGCGCCGTTTCGCACGCACGAGCGACGTATTCGATCGTGCTGGGCGCACCCAGCGACGCCAGCATTGCGCGATATTCCTTGAAGGCGATCTCGGGCTTGTCGCCGAGGCACATCAGCGCCTCGATACAGCCGAGCTCGCGTCCGCGGCGCGACCATTCGGCGATCTCGCCGAGCGTCATCGTCCACGCGCCAGGATCACCCGGATCCTTGCGGAAGGTGCAGTAGGTGCAACGATCCCGGCACAGATTCGTGACCGGCAGGAAAACCTTGCGCGAGTATGTGACGTCGCGACCCTTGGCCTCATCCCGCAGCGCGGCCGCGGTTGCCATCACGCGCGGCAGGTCTAAGTCGGAACACTCGATCAAGGCGATCGCGTCAGCCTCGCTCAGCCGTTTACCGGCCTTCGCGCGGTCGAGGATTTCGCCGATCGAATCGGGTTGCGACGTGATGAAATCCGCTTGTGGCATCGTGATCCAACGCACCTTATAGGCCATCAATTCCGCATAGGCAACCCGGCATCCGAAGGGCCTCGCAAAAGGTTGCATATTGAAACTGACTGGGATTCCCCAGCGATTCAAGAGTGATGAGATGCGGATGCCGCCGCTCGCGATCCACTGCGAGGATTCCCGATGCCTCGCTTGGGCGCCAAAAAGGAACGGAGAGGCGCGCCACCAATGGTCATTGGCGCGCTCTCCGCCGGCATTCGATTCGACGTTTACGGATTTGGCAGGATCTTCGCGAACAGGCCCGCGTCCTCGTGCGTCGGACCCAGCAAACCCGCCGTGATGTATAGCGTATCCGGATCGGTGTTTATTGCGGTTGCACCCGCCGCGCCGCTGAACGTCACCGTCCATAGTCCGGGATTGACGATCGGCTTGCCCTTGCCATTGGCAAGCCTCCCGAGCCAGTGGTGATTCGTCGGATTGTACGCATTGATCCGGCCATCGCCGAAATTCCCGACCAGGATGTCATTGGCGAACTTACCGAAGCTCGATGGCGCCAGCGCGACCCCCCATGGCGAACTGAGATGCCCGTGCTGGGCAAAGTGGCTGACCAGATTGCCGTCGGCGTCAAAGACACTCACGAAACCATGCGCCGGCTTGTTCACAGGATCATGTTTCGCTGCGTCCTGGAGCGCGTAAGTAACCCAGAGCTGGTTGTTGATGGTTTGAATGCCGAACGGTGCGTATCCATGCTGGACTTTCGGATCGGTAAAGATGCCAGGCAGTGATACTGGATTGAAACTGCCGTCGAAGACGTCGATATTTCCACTACGAAAATTCGTTGCGTAAAGAAAGGGCACGTCGGGCGTGGACGTGACCGTCCTCGTCGCCAGCGCGAGACCCTTGTACACGGCGCCGGTAGGTCCGCCGCCCGCCGAGTTATCGACCACGATCACCGCGTCGTCGGGGAATCCAAGGTTCGGAACCGGAGTCCCGTCGGGCTCCGGCACTGTTTGGTTCCAGGCCTCGATCGTCCCGTCCTCAGTCGCAAAGATGAAAAGCGCGGGACCGAAATCCGGAGGCGTCGCTGGCATCGCGAGATTCGGGATCAGGAATTCCGGCGTCGCGGTAAGTATGGTAAGGTTCGCGACTTGGCCGGTCGGTGCGCCGCCGTTGCCCCCTTTGGTCGGATCTGTGGGTAGCGGAATATCAACTATGAACGGAGTCGCTGGTGTTTGAAACGGTGAGCCTGTGCCATCGTAGAGCGTCGACACACCGGCATTGTTGTCCGAAACCCAGAACGGACTGAGCCCCGGAATAAACGAAATTCCCCAAGGATTTATCAGGTTTGGATCCGTGAACGAGGCCGACACTGCGCCGTTGGAGACCAGGTTGGTCTGAACATAGCCGTGTTTAGCCTTCGCGGGCTTTGCTATGGCCGGCGCAGTTACGGTGGCGAGGATCGCAATCGGCAATATAAATGCCGCGAATCTGGTTCCTGTTCTCATAGTTGGATCTCCCGGATGATCTCCTGACAAGCGCCTGACTGTTAACCCTCCGCGATCGGAACGCAGGTAACTGTCAGATTCCGAACGCACTGATGATGGGTCGGCATCACCCGCAATACCCTAATACGGACGATGCTGGCCGTGAAAGCGTTAATGGCGTTGTTCGTTCTGGCCAGTGGGCAACGTGATGCGGAATTGGAAGCCATCGCCGTTCAAGGCCTTGCCGGTGGCGACGCCCCGATTTGGAAATGAGCCGCTTGCGCCCGCCAGGGTCTGCGGATAAGTCGCAGGGCCGCCCGCGACCGGCGGGAACGGGATCGGTCCGACCGTGACGAAAGTCCCCTTGGGCGTAAAATCGAAGTGCCAGGTCACGAAAGCCTCGACGTCGGTTGCGGCAGGCAAGCCCAATTCGAGCGCGGCGTTGGCATAGAAGGTCCCGATTACCGGGGCGGTGATACTCGAGCACGACGCCACTCCACCTTGCGGAATCGTCCCACTGGCATAGATATTCGCCGCAACTGTCAGGAACGCGCCGGGCTTCGTGGAGTCGTCCTGGGTCGCGACGTCGGTTGCCGGATTGACGCAGATATCGAAGCTCCGCTGCGCCAGCGCCTGCGTCGCCGCCGTCGTCAGCATCATGATCGCAAATAGGAATACGGCCTTTAGGTTTTTCATTTTTTCTCCCGCGAATAGAGTTTCTGGGCGCAGACTCCGCGCAAAGGGAGTCGCCGTCAATACGAAAAATTTGCCGGGCTGCCCACACTCCCAATCGCAACGCACGCCGCGCTAGGATGCTCCATCATGCGTGCGATGGTGTTGCATAAGCCGGCGGCAATCGAGAGTAATCCGCTCACCTTGGCCGAGATCGACCGGCCCGCGCCGGGTCCCTGGGAAATCCTCGTGCGCGTGACGGCGTGCGGCGTATGCCGCACCGATCTGCACGTCAGTGAAGGCGATCTCGCACCGAAGCGTCAGCGCATCGTGCCTGGCCACGAGGTGGTCGGCGTCGTCGAACGGTTGGGCGCCGGATGCAAACGTTTCGCCACCGGTGCGCGAGTCGGAATCGCATGGCTGCGCGAAACCTGCGGCGCTTGCGGATGGTGCATGCGTGGACGCGAGAATCTTTGCCCCAACGCGCGCTTTACCGGTTGGGACCATGACGGCGGGTACGCGGAGTTTGCGACCGTACGCGAGGATTTCGCGTATGCGCTGCCTCTCAATGTTCCGGACGCTGAAATTGCGCCGCTGCTATGCGCCGGCATCATCGGTTACCGTGCGATCAAACGCGCGGAGGTTCGTCCGGGTGCGACGGTCGGGCTTTACGGCTTTGGCGGCTCCGCGCATCTCGCGATCCAGGTGCTGAAGCACTGGGGCTGCAGGGTCTTCGTGATGAGCCGGGGTGGCGTCCACCAGGAACTCGCGCACCAACTGGGTGCTGCATGGATTGGCGGTGCTGACGAGCGTGCGCCGGCTCCGCTCGATGCGGCGATTCTGTTCGCGCCGGCCGGCGACCTCGTGTTGCCGGCGCTCGCGGCACTCGACCGCGGCGGCATTCTCGCTGTCGCTGGAATCTACTTATCGCCGATCCCCGCGCTCGATTACGACCGCCACTTGTTCAACGAAAAGGAATTGCGCAGTGTCACGGCAAACACACGCGCCGACGGTGAAGAGTTTCTGAAAATCGCCGGGGAAATCCCGCTTCGGACGCATACACTAGAAATGAATCTCAGCGACGCAAATAATGCCCTGACGATGCTCAAACACGATCAACTCAAGGGTGCTGCGGTCTTGAAGGTCTCTTAGATAATCCGGACTGGCCGCTCTAGTTCATGGCCAAGCGGCGGCGGGGGTTGGGAGGACGGTAAAATGGCCGAAGTCGAAGCCGACCAGGGTCAAGCTGCGTCGATCAATACCGGTTCCGCTAATGACGACGTGAAGTTGGACCCGGATTTCGCCACTGCACCGGGATTTTCTCGCGCTGAGCGCAAGGTCGTCCAACGCCTTTCCGACGTCCTTCGCTTCAACGATTTCATGACCGCGATGATGGTCATTGCGACTATCTTCAGCGCCTATGCGACTTGGCGTACCGCTCGCGTCACCAATCTGCTCTTCACCATCGCGGAGCGTCCCTATATCGGTGCGGCGCGTGTGGCGATTGACTCGGTCGATACCGAGTTCGCCCGCCTCTTGATCGACTGTCGCAATTTCGGACAGGTTTCGGCTACCGCCAGTGTCGGCCGCGTAAGCGTCTTTATCGACGGCCAATTGTTGCCGAAGGTGATCGGCGGCACTGCTATCGAAAACATTGGCATCATACCGCCCACGGTCCCACACCTGCTGTTTCGCTTTGTTCCGATCAGCCTGTTCAACCCGGTTCGCGATGGACGCTCGAAGATGGTTGTTCGCATCATGTTCGATTATCAGGGCCCGGACCAAAGGCAGTTCTGTTACAACGAATTGATGACCTACGACCGTCGCCTCGCCAGTTTTGTCCCGAGCGGTGGAAATGACCACTGCGGTGCGGAGGTCTATTGAACGCGCCATTGCATGCATGGTCGCTATCTGACAGATTTCAACGCAGTTTTGGCGGAAACGATGCGTTGTCCGATCTGCAAAAAACCGGCCGACCCGACGCCGGCCAACCGCTATCGGCCATTCTGCTCAGAGCGTTGCCGAATGGTCGACCTGGGCACCTGGGCAGGTGAGGACTACCGTGTGCCCGGCGCAATCGTTGAAGATCGCGAACACCCCGACGACCTCAAAGACAAAAAGAAGATTCTTCATTGATTACAATTCGCGTCGGCGAGGGAGTTCGATGACCACGACCGACTCCGCTGCGCGCGTTCATCCGAGCGCGGTCATCGGCGGCGATGTCGAACTCGCGGATGGGGTCGAGATCGGTCCATTTTGCCTCCTCGACGGATCCATCCGGATTGGCGCCGGTTCGCGGCTGATCGCCCACGTCACAGTGCTCGGAAATACCGAAATCGGCAGTGCAAACGTACTTCATCCGAACGTCGTCGTCGGCGATGAACCGCAGGATGTCGGCTACCAGGGTGGCCCTCGCCGAGTCCGTATTGGCGACCGCAATGTGCTGCGCGAAGGCGTCACCATCCACCGTGGCAGTGAGCACGGCGACATCACGACGGTCGGCGACGATAACTTCTTTATGCAGAATTCTCACGTCGCCCATGATTGCCGTGTCGGCAATGCCACGATCATCGCGGGGGGAGCATTGCTGGCCGGATGGGTCGAAGTGGGTGATCGCGCGTTGGTCTCGGGCAATTGTGTAGTTCATCAGTATGTGCGCATCGGACGGCTCGCGATGATGCGTGGACTGAGCCGCACCAGTCGCGACGTGCCGCCATTTTGCATCATGGACCTTACGCATACGTTGCGCGGGATCAACATTGTGGGCCTGCGTCGCGCCGGCATTGATGCGAAAGCGATACGAGAATTGCGCGATGCGTTCAAGGCCGTGTTCGGGACGCGACAGAACTTGAAACAGGCCTTGGAGCGTTACGAAATGCTCCGGCAGAATGTCTCCGAGGTTGACGAAATGATCGCGTTTATCCAGGCGAGCAAACGTGGTGTGGCATTTGGGCCACGCACGCCTGTTTCTGACGAGGGAGAATAATAGGTGAGCGGTTTTTTTGGTTGCGATTTTGGAACGGATCCTTGTGATGCTTCATTTGTGCAACGCCGGGCTGGCCGCCGGTGGTAAACGCGGCATGGCGAATAAAGCTGTTCGGTAGAGTTGGGACCGTTAAAATTTGGACGTGGACAGTGGCAGTGGTGGGGCTGGTGCTCGCGATTGTGCTGCAATCTTCATGCGCCCTTATCTCCAAGACCTTTGCCAATGGCGGCGAAGTGCCGCTTAAGGCTGCGCCATCGCCGAAAATACCGCATCTACGACTGATCGTCTTCGCGCTCGATGGCACCCCGCGCGATCAGTTCATGGCTCTCGTGCGGTCTGGCAAGGCGCCCAATATCGCTCGATTACTCGGCGAGGAAGAAGAAGGCAAAGGTCTGTTCGAGCATGGCTATGCGGATCCTGACGCGCTCTCGATGTTGCCGTCGAGCACCGTGGCCGACTGGTCGGCGATTTTCACCGGCCAGCCCGCCGGCCGCAACGGCGTCACCGGCGACGAATGGTTCGAGCGCGAGAACCTCAGATTTTTTGCGCCGGTTCCCATCTCGGTTAGCGATACCGGTGACTTACAGAAGGCCATCACCGACGGCCTAGTCGGCAACGAGCTTCGTGTCCCCACGCTCTATCAGCAGCTCGGCGTCGACTCGAACGTCTCGCTGCTGTGGATTTATCGCGGCGCCACGCTCTATACGACCGTCGAACCCTCTTCGTTCACCGGCCTGATGGCCTCGGCGCTCGCCGGCAAGCTCAACGGCGACAGCGCCGAGAAGTCGATCAGCGGGACGATCGATCTGGATTCGGTAACCAAGCTCAACGCGGCACTCGAGGCGCACGGCATCCCCAATTTGCAGATCGTCTACTTCCCCGGCATCGATTCGTTTACCCACCTGTCGCCGGATCCGCTGCCGTCGCAACTCGGGTATCTCGCAGATGTGACCGACAAGGCGGTCGGACAGGTGCTCGACGAATATCGCAAACTGGGCGCCCTCGATGACACCTACGTGATGTTCGTGGCGGACCACGGGCAAACGCCCACCCTCAATGACGATAGTCACGCGCTCGGTGCGGACGGCGACAATACCCCCTTCACCCTCGTTCGCGATGCCGGCTTTCGCGTGCGCAAGCCCAAGTTGACCCTGGCCGACAATGAGCAGGATTACCAGGCGGTGCTCGCCTACCAGGGCTTCATGGCCTACGTGTACCTTGCTGACCGCTCGACCTGCCGGGCCCATGGATCACGCTGCGATTGGAAGAAGCCACCCCGCTTCGAGAAGGACGTCATGCCGGTCGTGCGCGCGTTCTATAAGGTGAATCGCACCGGACGTCCGATTCCCCGACTCAAGGGCACCATCGACCTGATCTTCGCGCGCGCGCCCGTACCGGCAGGCGGCAATCCGCTACCGTTTCAAATTTTCGACGGGCACCGGCTGGTTTCGATCCACGATTACCTCCAGGCCCATCCCAGACCCGATCTATTCGATCTCGAGGAGCGAATGGACTGGCTCGCCACGGGTCCTTATGGCAACCATGCCGGCGATATCGTGATGCTCTCGAAAAGCGGTCCCGAGCCGATCGCGGGCCGCTACTATTTTGCCGCGGAACCTCACTATACGTGGCACGGCAGCGCCGACGAGACCGATAGCCGCATCCCGCTGGTACTCGCGCAAGTCGGAGGTTCTGGCCGGCGAATGCGCAAGATCGTTCAAGCCAACGTCAGCAATCCGCCGTCGGAAAAGGATGTTCCGGCTATCGTTCGAGCGATCATTCAAAATCATTTAGATAATGATTGAAGATGGGACGAGGCCAGCCTCGCTTGCCGATTCGCCTTGGGGCTGGCAAGAATGAAGCGTTCGCCGCGGTTCTTGCGACTGCGGCGAACGCCTGAGACGAGGATTATGCCTAAGAAACTGCGCTTTGCGATCGGTGCGGGCCTGATCGTCGCCGCGATTGGCTACCTGATCGTCACGGCGGTCAGGAACACCGCCGAGTACTATCTCACCGTGAACGAAGTCAAGTTGCGCCAGGGCGAACTCGCGGGCCAGATGTTGCGGGTCGCTGGCCGCGTCGCGCCGGGCTCGATCGCCTGGAATCCGATTACCTTGACGCTTTCGTTTGGCCTTGCGGAGCCGCCCCCCGGCGACCAGCCGGGAGTGAAAACGGTGGCCGCAACCCTGACCGGCCCCGCGGTCTTCCACGTCATTTGTCGCGGTCAGCCGAAGCCCGATATGTTTGCCGCCAACCGCGACGTCATCGTCGAAGGTTCGCTGGCTGCCGACGGCTCTATCGAGGCGCGCCAGGTTCTAACCAGTTGTCCCTCGAAATACGTTCCCAAGCAGCCCGCGCAGACGCGGTAGGATATACCATGGCGCTGATCGGTCAACTGGCGCTGGCCCTCGCCCTCGTGCTGGCCGCCTACTCGATACTCGCGAACGTCGTCGGCGCCCGGGCCTCCATCCCGGCGCTCACGGCGAGTGCGCGCCACGCGCTGTGGGCGATGTGCGCGATGGTCACCGTGGCGGTCGGGGCGCTCTGGACCAGCCTGCTGCATAGCGACTTCTCACTCGAATACGTTGCTTCCTACACCAGCTTTTCACTGCCCACGGTTTACAAGATCACCGCTTTATGGGGTGGCCAGCAAGGCTCGCTACTCTTCTGGACCTGGCTGCTGACGATCTTCACGTCGATCGTCGCGTTTCAAAACCGCCGCCGTAATAGCGAAATTACGCCCTACGCGCTGGCGGTGCTGGCTGGCCTCGCGATCTTCTTTCTCGGCATGCTCAATTTCGTCACACGGCCTTTCGAACTGCTGGCCGTGGTGCCCAACGACGGGCAGGACCTCAATCCGCTGTTGCAAAACTACTGGATGGCGATACATCCGCCGTCGCTCTACACCGGTTACGTCAGCGCGAGCGTTCCGTTCGCCTTCGGCGTCGGCGCACTGATTGCCGGGCGGCTCGACGACAGCTGGATTCGCAGTACGCGCCGGTGGGCGATCTTCTCGTGGTTCTTCCTCACGCTCGGCAATATGTTCGGCGCGCGCTGGGCCTACGAGGTTCTCGGATGGGGCGGCTACTGGGCGTGGGATCCGGTCGAAAACGCCGCCTTCATGCCGTGGCTCGTGATGACCGCGTACCTGCATTCGGTGATGATCCAGGAACGCAAAGACATGCTGAAGGTGTGGAACCTGGTGCTCATCGGGATGGCCTTCGGACTGACCCTTTTCGGTACCTTCATCACGCGCAGCGGTGTCATCTCGTCGGTGCATTCATTCACGCAGTCGGGGCTCGGGCCGTATTTCCTGACCTTCCTGCTTACGATCGTGGTGCTCTATACCGGATTGCTGCTGTCGCGCGTCCGACAATTACGCACGCAAGCCGAATTCGAATCGTACCTGTCGCGCGAGGCCGCCTTCCTCTTTAACAATCTGGTGCTCGTTGGAATCGCCTTCGCGGTATTTTGGGGCACGCTTTTTCCCGTTCTGTCCGAGGCGGTTCGCGGCGTGAAGATCACTGTGGGACCGCCTTTCTTCGACAAAGTCAACGCACCGCTCGCTCTCGCGCTGATTTTTCTGATGGGGGTCGGACCGCTGATCGCATGGCGGCGATCGTCGTTCGACAGCCTCGCGAAGACTTTCACGTCGCCGGCTATCTTCGGGGTCACCACCGGCGTCTGCGCGTTCGTCGCGGGGTTGCGCGAATGGTACGTCCTGACCGCCCTTTCGCTCGCCGCCTTCGTCCTCGGCACGATCGTCGTCGAATTTCGCCGCGGGGTCAGCGCGCGCCGTCACATGGTTTCGGAGTCGGTGCCGCTGGCGATCGTCAATCTGATTGGTAAGAACAATCGGCGTTATGGCGGTTACGTCATACACATAGGCGTGGTGCTGGCTTTTATCGGCATCGTCGCATCGGCGTTCTTCAAGACCGAGGTCAAGCAGAGCGTCAAATCAGGCGATAGCTTCCAGGTCGGCCCCTACAATCTGCAATATCTCGGCATCGAGACCAGCGAGACGCCGCATCTCGAAAGCATCCGCGCGCGGGTCGAAGTCAGTAAAAGTGGCAAGCCGATCGCAATGATGGAACCGGCCAAGCTGTTCTACAAGCGTCTGCAGCAACCGGCCACCGCCGTGGCAATTCGCTCGACGCCGGCCTCCGACTTGTATGTCGTGCTCGCCGGCATCGACGACCAAAGCGGGTTGGCGACCTTCCAGGTTTTCCTGACGCCGCTGGTGTTCTGGCTTTGGGCGGGCGGCCTGATCATGGCGCTCGGCACCGTGATCGTGATGTGGCCGAACGTCCGCGAGCGCGCGGTGATCGCCGCCGCGGTGCGCGCTCCTACGCCGTTCGACGACGCCGAAATCGTGCCTGGAGGCGATTGAAGCGTGAGGCTGCGACAAAAGTTGAGCACGCGCCTCGCCGCCCTGATGATAGTCGCAGGTGCTTGCGCAATCGCGATTCCGATCGTCGTCGTCGCCGCACCGACCGTCAGCCGGCAGGAAATCTCCGAAGGTCTGACCTGCCAATGCGGATGCGGACTGACGGTGGCCAACTGCAACCATCCGAACTGCGAATTTTCGGTGCCGGTGCGCGATCAGATCGACGGGATGCTCGGACGCGGTATGAGTGGTCCGCAGGTGATCGCGTACTTTCGCGGCAAGTACGGCGAAAAGATTCTTTCCGCACCGACCACGCAAGGCTTCAATATTATCGCGTGGATTATGCCGTTTGCGGTGATCGCTGCGGGCGGCGCGCTGGTCGCGTTTACGGTCGGTCGCTGGCGCTCGAAATCGCATGCGCCCGCGCCGCCCGAGGCTCCGTTCTCGGCTGGCGAAGCCGACAACGGCACCTTCGATCCCGAGTTGCGGCGACAGCTCGAACGCGAGCTGCGCGATCGGATCTGAATCGTGGCCAACTACCTGGCGGCGGTCCTGATCGTCGCGGCGGTCGCGCTGTTCGTCGCGGCGCCGCTCAGCGGCGGCTTTCCGCGCCGGCGCCGCTCGACCAGCCTGCAACTGGATCTCGAACGACTCGAACACGAACGCGGGCTGGCCGTGCAAGGCCTGCGCGAACTGGAATTCGATCACGAGATGGGCAAGCTCGACGAGCTCGATTATCGCGACTTGAAGCGGGCGCTTGAAGATCGCGCGCTCTCCGCGATGACCGCGATCGAGCGCGCGCACCGCGCCGCACGTCCGCCGCGCACGGACCCCGCACCGAGCACCGCGCCCGCGCCCGTGGGGCTGGCGGCGGCGCCGCCGCCGTCAGCCCAACGCGCGTCCTCCACGCGGCGGATTCCCGGCGCAGTCCGCGCCTCGCATCCGCCGCTCATGAACTTCTGCCCGCAATGCGGTGTGCGCGTCGGCACCGGCCACAATTTTTGCGCCGAATGCGGCGCAAATTTGAGCCCGGCGGCCGCGCGCACGGCGTCGCGCGCCGAATGATGAACGCGCCGCTCATCGAGGCGCGCGCCTTGAACGTCACCTTCGGTGCGATTCCCATCCTGCGTGGCGTCAATCTTGCCGTTCCCGCCGCGACCGCCGTGATGGTCTTCGGGCGCAACGGCGCCGGCAAATCGACGCTCGTGCGTCTGCTCGCCGGCCTCTCCGCGCCGACCGCCGGTGAAGCGAGGCTCTTCGGCGCGCCGAGCCGCACGCTCGATTCCGCCGCACGCCGCCGCCTTGCGCTGGTCACGCACCAGAGTTTTCTCTATCCGAATCTCACTGCTCGCGAGAACCTCGAATTTTACGCCCGGCTTTATCGCCTCGCCGACGCGCATGCGGAAATTACCCGATGGCTCGAGCGGGTCGTCCTAACCTCCGCGGCTGACGCTCGTGTGCGGACTTTCTCCCGTGGAATGGAGCAACGGCTGACGCTCGCCCGCGCGATGTTCACGCGTCCCGACGTCATCCTGATGGATGAGCCGTTCGCCGCCCTCGATGCCGACGGCGTCGCGCTCGTTGCCGACCTGCTGCGCGAGGCCATCGTGCGCCGCTGTACGATTCTGCTGACGGCGCATCAGCCCATCGCGATCGACGGCCTTCAATTCGATCTCTATGAAATCGTTCGCGGGCGCTTGCTCCGGCTGAACGGCGACGCGCTTGGTGCTCCGCTCCGCGCTCAATCGGCGGGGTAGTGCGATGCGCGGATTCGTCGCTATCCTGCGCAAGGATCTGCGCCTCGAATTGCGCAGCGGTGAAAGCACCATCGCACTGATCGCGCTCTCGCTGTTGATCCTCGTGGTGATGGTCTTCGCGCTCGATCCGGTCCGCGACGCGGCGACCGCGGCGGGCGCGCTATGGGTCGCGATGATCTTCGCTGGCATGATCGGATCGACCCGTGCTTTGCTCGCCGAGCGCGACAACGGATGTCTCCGCGCGCTGATTCTGAGCCCGCTCGATCGCGGTGCGCTCTATCTCGCCAAGTTGGCCGCCGCCTTCATCTTTATGGCCATTGCCGAGGCCGCCGCGATCGTCCTGATGGTGCTGTTTTTCAATCTCGATTTCGATTCACGACTGTTGCGCCTTTTGCCGATTATCGCCCTGGGTGCGCTCGGCTTCTCCGCCTTATCGACCTTGCTCGCGGCGATCTCCGGACGCATTCGTGCGGGCGACCTGCTCCTTCCGCTGCTCGCCGTTCCGATGTTCGTCCCTGCGCTAATTGCGGGCGTCAAGGCCAGCAGCGCGATGCTGACCGGCGCGTCCTTCGATTCGAGCGCCCAATGGCTCAGGATTCTCATCGCCTTCGACGTTATCTTTCTCACCACTGGTTTCCTCTTGTTTGAACACGTGATCGGCGAGGACTGATGCACCTCTGCCCCGTCGATGACATCGCTCGCGCATTAGGTTACGAATATCCGCGATGAACCAACGTTTGAACTTCGCGCTCGGTGCCCTGACCGCGCTCCTGATGCTCGCCGCGATCTACATGGTCTTCATGTTCGTGCCGACCGAGGCCGACCAGGGCATCGTCCAGCGCATCTTCTATTTTCATGTGCCATGCGCGTGGGTCGCCTTCGCGGCGTTCGGCCTGGTCGCGATTTGCTGCATCTTCTACCTGTGGCTCGGGCAGGATATTTGGGACGAGCTCGGCTATGCCGCCGCCGAAATCGGGATGGTCTTCTGTACGCTGGTCCTCGTCACCGGCTCGATTTGGGCCAAACCGATCTGGGGCACTTGGTGGACTTGGGACTCACGCCTGACCACGACGTTGATTCTGTGGCTCTTGTACGGGGGCTACCTGATGCTCCGCGCGATGGCCGACGAGACGCCGCAGGTCGCGCGCTTTGCCGCCGTGGTCGGCATCGTCGCTGCCGCCGACGTCCCGGTCGTCATCGTCTCGGTCCGCCTGTGGCGCACGATTCATCCGGCCGTGCTCATTACGCGCCAGGGCGTTCACGGGCTCGAGGACCCGCGAATGGTCGCGACCCTGCTCGTTGCGTTGGCCGGCTTTACCGCGCTCTTCGTCTGGCTTCTGATTCTGCGCTTTGCGACGCTGCGGATGCGTACCCGGATCATGATCCTGGCGCGCGACCTGAACCTCGCGCACGCGGCCGCGGGAGACGTTTGATGGACAATTTCGGATACCTGTTCGCCGCCTATACGATCATTTTCGCGGTGATTTTTCTCTACGTCATTTTCATCTGGCGCCGTCAGTCCCGCCTCGAGGTCGAACTCCATGCGATCGAGGCGCGGCTCAGGGACGTTAGCGACGAGCTGAAATCACGTGCACCGCCTGCATCGCGTTCAGCTCAATAGAGGCAATTGCGCAACGACTCAACTTGACCATCGGTCACACCCTGCCAGGTCTATTCACTGTGGGAAGTGTGAAACCTTTCAAAGGTTTCACGATTCTTTCCCCTTTGGGCGTTGCGGTGGCGCGTGATCATGCGCATCTTATTGGGGCGTGAGGGTTGTTCGAGGATTCCGTTATCGAGCAACGCGAACGTCCAAAGGATTACGACGGTTGGACATGAAGGTCTTTTGCTGATTTCGACCTCGAGCAACGCGCGCGTCCAACACTGAAAAAAATGGAGTTTAGGGATTATTATAAGGTGCTCGGCGTCGAGCGTGGCGCCACTGAAGCGGAAATCAAAACCGCTTATCGCAAGCTCGCCCGCAAGTACCATCCCGACGTCAATCCCAACAGCAAGGAAGCCGAGCGCAAGTTCAAGGAGGCCAACGAGGCCTACCAGGTCATCGGTGACGCCGAGAAGCGCAAGAAATACGACGAGCTCGGTGCCGATTGGGAGCGCGGTACGCCCGAGGATGAGGTTTACCGGCGTTATTCCGGTGCGGGCGGTCCGTTTGCGGGCGGTGGCGCGCCAGGCGGGGGAGGGGGCGGCGGTTTTAGCGATTTCTTCGAGCGCTTCTTTGCCGGACGGGGCGGCGGCCGCGGGCGCGGCTCATCCTCCTATGGATTCGGCGACGACCTCGACGACGGCTTCGGCATTCGCGGCAACGGCCGCGCACCGGATTTACAGGCCGAGGTTGAAATCAATCCGCAGGATGCCGTTCGCGGCAGTCAGCGCCGGCTTAACCTGACCGCGACCGACGAATGCGACAATTGTCACGGCTCCGGCGTGATCGCCCGCGAAGAGAAGCGCGGCAACGCACGCATCATTCGCTCCGCCGACCCCTGCCCGAAATGTGGTGGCAGCGGAGTCATTCCGGCGCGGCGCCAGTTGGACGTTACCATCCCGGCTGGCGTGACCGAGGGCACTCGTATTCGGTTGAAGGGGCAGGGCGGGCACGGCTCGCGTCCCGAGCTCAACGGCGACTTGTTTCTGACGATCCATTTCAAGCCCGGTAGTGTCTTCAGTGTGGCCGGCCGCGACGTGCGCTGCCAGCTCCCCGTATGGGATTACGAGGCCGCGCTGGGCGCCGAGGTCACCGCGCCGACGCTCGACGGGCGCGTCGCGCTCAAGATTCCCGCCGGCAGTCAGACCGGCCGCGTGATGCGCTTGAAGGGGCGCGGAATCCCCGGACGCGGCAAGGCCGCGGCGGGCGACCTGATGTACGAGCTCAAGGTTCTGGCGCCCACCGATCTCACCACGGAAGAGCGCGACCTGCTGCAAAAGCTTGCCGACCATCGGCGGGCCCGCGCGGTTCCCGATCCGCGTGACGAGTTGATGAAAGAGTGAAATGGCGCGGCGCACCACTCATACGCGAAGCTCGGCTGCGAGTCGCAAAGTCACACTGGTCAGCCGCCGCGCACTGTGTTTCCTAAGCGGTATCAGTGAGCGGCGCCTGGAGGTCTGGGAGCGCGAGGAGCTCATCATTCCCGTCAGCGTCGGCGATGGCGACGGCAATCCGGAACCGCTCTACGATCGTGACGCGCTGCGCCGCGCCCGCGTGATTCGGACCTTGGAGGAGGAACTCGACGTCAACCTCCCTGGCATCGGCGTGATTCTGAACCTGCTCGAGCAAATCACCCGTTAACCGGTCAGTCTTTTCGGCGACAGCAGAGCGTCGGCGTTTCGCTATAATGAAGCCTCGATGAGCCGAATCATCCATATCGTCGAGCGAGCGATTTCTGCCGCACTGGCGAGCATTGGAGTCGCACGCGGCGAGCGAATTCTGGTCGCGCTCTCGGGCGGCGCCGATTCCGTCGCGCTGCTCCATGCGCTCGCTCGGCTCGACCACAGCCTTTCGCCCGACGAAAATCGACGCGGCTACCTGCTGACCGCGGCCCATCTCAATCATCAATTGCGTGGTGAGGAATCGAATCGCGACGAGCGCTTCGTCCGCGAACTCTGTGAACACTTCAAGATCAAGTTGATTGTCGAGCGCACCGATCGCCTGCACGGTTCCTCGAACCTCGAGGAACGCGCCCGCGACTTGCGCCACGAGTTTCTCAATCGCGCCGCGGACCGGATTGGCGCACGGCGCATCGCGATGGCCCATCATGCCGACGACCAGGCCGAGACGGTGATGATGCGTCTGCTGCGCGGCAGCGGGGCCGCCGGTCTCTCCGCGATGAGTTCTGCGGGTCCCGGCCGGATCGTGCGCCCGATGCTCGCGCTGCGTCGCAGCCAAATCCTCGCGTATCTTGACGCGATCGGCGCGGCCTACATCACCGATAGCAGCAACCTGGCGCCCGCTATTTTGCGCAATCGGATCCGCCGTGAATTGCTCCCGATGCTCGAGCGCGAATACGCGCCGGGCCTGAGTCAACGCCTGGTCGGACTGGCCGACGAGATGCGCTCGCTCGACGACTACCTCGAAAACGAGGCCCGCCGTGAGGTCCGTCGCCGTCAGGATTTGCCCTCACGGCTCAACTTGGCCGGCTTTACCGGACTCCATCCAGCGCTGGCCAAAGCGATGTTGCGCGGGTGGCTTCGCGAACAGCTCGGCAGTCTGCGGCGGATCTATCGCCAGGATATCCAACGGATGAGTCGGCTGTGCGAAGTCGCCGCGCCCGGCTCGATCGCGGAATTGATGGGCGGATGGCGTCTGCGATGCGAATACGGTGCCGCGGTGCTCGAACGGCACGTCGCCACCCAACCTTCGCCCTTCCGAGTCGAATTGGCCTGCCCCGGTGCGACCGAAGTCCCCGCGTCGGGGTTCACCTTTATTGCCCGGAGGTTGCGACCCGGCGACGCGGGCTTTCCCCGCGAACCGTCGATGCCCATCTCTAATCAGATGGAAGCGCTCTTCGACGCCGCCGAGATCGACGGCCACCTCCTCGTCCGCAACTTTCGGCGCGGCGATCGCGTCCAGCCCCTCGGGATGGCCGGAACTCGCAAAGTGCACGACGTGTTTACTGATCGGAAGGTCCCGCGCGAACGGCGCGCGACGTGGCCGATTGTAGCGTCCTGCGAACGGATCCTGTGGATTCCCGGAATCGTCCGCAGCCGTTACGCGCTGCTCACCGCAACGACCGAAAATCTATTGCAATTGAAGGCTAATCAGGAGGTCAATACTAAAGACACGTCGTTGATTGGAATTTAACCGGCGTGCTACGATCAATTAAGACTATGAATCAGGTTTCACGCAATATCGCCTTATGGCTCGTGGTAGCGCTGATGTTCCTGCTGCTGTTCAATTTTTTCAGCCGCACGCAGCAGCGTTCGCCGGAGATCATCTTCTCCGATTTCCTCAATAACGTCGAAAAGGGTCAGGTTTCCCAGGTCACAATCCAGGGAAATGTCATCCAGGGCGACGCCACCAACGGCGAGCATTTCAAAACCTACGCCCCTCAGGACCAGGACCTCGTCAAGACCCTGCGCGACAAGGGCGTCAAGATAGCCGCGCGTCCCGCCGAGGGCGACCCCTGGTGGATGGTTCTGCTCGTCCAATGGTTCCCGATGCTGCTCTTGGTCGGCGTCTGGATTTTCTTCATGCGCCAGATGCAGATCGGTGGCGGCAAGGCCATGTCCTTCGGTAAGAGCCGCGCCAAGCTGCTGACCGAGAACACCCACAAGGTCACCTTTGCCGACGTCGCAGGAATCGACGAAGCCAAGGACGAACTCGAAGAAATCATTCAATTTCTGAAAGATCCGAAGCGCTTCACGCGCCTCGGCGGACGCATTCCCAAGGGCGTGCTGCTGGTCGGACCTCCCGGCACTGGCAAGACCCTGCTGGCGCGTGCGATCGCGGGCGAAGCAGGCGTGCCCTTCTTCTCGATTTCAGGTTCGGATTTCGTCGAGATGTTCGTCGGCGTCGGCGCCTCGCGGGTCCGCGACCTCTTCGTCCAAGGCAAAAAGCACGCCCCATGCATCATTTTTATTGACGAGATCGACGCGGTTGGACGTCATCGTGGAGCCGGTCTCGGTGGTGGTCACGACGAACGCGAGCAAACGCTCAATCAACTGCTGGTCGAGATGGACGGTTTCGAGGCTAACGAGGGCGTCATCCTGGTCGCCGCGACCAACCGGCCCGACGTACTCGATCCGGCGTTACTGCGCCCCGGCCGTTTCGATCGCCGCGTAGTGGTGCCGCGCCCCGACGTTCGCGGTCGCGAGGGTATCCTGCGCGTGCATACGCGCAAGGTTCCGCTCTCCGACGACGTCGATGTCTTCAAGCTGGCGCGTTCGACCTCTGGCTTTGCCGGCGCCGATATTGAAAACCTTGTGAACGAGGCCGCCCTCCTCGCCGCGCGCCGCAATAAAGAAAAAGTCGAGATGACCGACTTCGAGTTGGCGAAAGACAAGGTCCTGATGGGGGCCGAGCGGCGCTCGATGGTCATGTCCACCGATGAGCGGCGCAAAGTCGCCTATCACGAGTCCGGACATGCGCTGGTCGCCGCGGTGCAAAAGGGCGGTGACCCGCTGCACAAGGTCACCATCATCCCACGTGGCATGGCGCTCGGCGTCACCCAGCAGTTGCCGCTCGACGATCGTTACACCCATTCGCGGCAATACCTGATGACTTCGCTCGCGGTGCTATTCGGTGGCCGCGTGGCCGAAGAGATGGTCTTTGGCGAGAAATGGACGGGTGCCGGTAACGATATCGAAAAGGCGACCGAACTCGCGCGCAAGATGGTCTGCGAATGGGGCATGAGCGATGAACTCGGCCCGATGACCTTTGGCCGCCGCGAAGAACAGGTCTTTCTGGGCCGCGATCTCGCTCACAACAAGGACTATTCCGAGCATACCGCGGTCGAAATCGATCGCGAGGTGCGGCGTCTGATCGACCTTTCCTACTCCACCGCCAAAGTCATTCTGACCGACCATATGACCTTGCTTCATGCCTTGGCCGAGCGCTTGCTTGAGCAGGAAATCGTTGACGGCGCTGAAGTCGCCGCGATGGTGACCGCGTTTCACGAGGGCCGTCCGTTGCCAGCCTACACCCCGGCCATCAGCCACGGTGGGACCCCGGGCGGCGGCACGACGGTGCCGAAAGAGAAGCCCAAGGCCACCGAGGAGGAAGCGCCCGGGCCCGGACTGATATCGCCGAAGCCCTCACTCGCCTGAACATAACAAACCCAATTTAACTCAACGTTTTCGGGCCTGTCCGACTTTTGGACAGGTCCGTTTTCGTCCTTTTTCAGTGAATTTTAACCCAATCTCGTTTGAATCTAGGCTCGTTTGAAACCCCAGGCATTTTTGAACTCGAGCACCTTTGAACCCGAGCAAGTTTGAATCAAGGCACCCGAACCGGAACACCCGAACCCGAGCGACCCTCGTTGCGCATGCTCTTCGGTTGATGTCCCCACAGAAGTCCAAGCTCCCACGTCCCCACTCGCTCCGCCTCAAAGACGGCCGCATAATTCGCTTCCCGGCCGTGATGGGCATCCTCAATGTCACCCCGGATTCCTTCTCCGATGGCGGTCGCTTTCTCGATCCCGATCGTGCGATAGAACACGCTCTCGCAATGGAAGCGGCGGGCGCCGCAATTATCGATATCGGCGGCGAATCCACCCGCTGGAACGCGCAACCCGTTGCGGCCGAGGTCGAACTGGATCGCGTCCTACCGGTCATCGAAGGGCTCTGCGGGACTCTGAAAATTCCCATCTCAATCGATACCCGCAAGGCCGTGGTCGCCAGTGCGGCTCTAGATGAAGGAGCTGCAATCGTTAATGACGTCAGCGGTCTCGTCTTCGATCCCGCGATGCCGCATGCCGTTGCTCAGGCCGGCGCAGCGTTGATCGTCATGCACATGCGGGGTGTCCCTGCCACGATGGATCGGCTCGCCCGCTATCACGACGTGGTCGCTGATGTCTGCACCTTCCTCAAACGCCAGGCTGCGATGGCAATCGCTGCGGGCGTCGGCCGCTCGCGTATCATTGTTGACCCGGGGCTCAGCTTCGCCAAAAACCCCTTCCACAACCTTGAATTGATCGGTGGTCTAGCGAAGCTTTGCGCGCTAGGCTATCCGGTGTTGGTAGGCGCCTCGCGCAAGCGTTTTGTGCGCAGGATTGCGGGCGACAGTGAAAGCGCTGTGGCTTTCGGCACGGCCGCAGTGAATGCGCTCGCCATAGTGGCTGGTGCTTCGATAATCCGGGTGCACGATCCGGGGCCGGCGGTCGCGGTGATGAAGATGGCGGCGGCCTTCGCGGAATACAAGCGCAACTGACGCAGCTAAGATGCACGGTTTTTTCTCCGTCATACCGCAGCCTCGCTGGCAAGATGTCGTCGACATTTTCTTCGTCGCGTACGTGATCTACCGGATTGCAGTTCTCATCCGCGGCACGCGCACGATGCAGATGGTGGTGGGACTGGGGATCGTCGCCGCCGCGTTCGTCGGTTCGCAGATGCTCGGTCTGTTCACCCTGAATTGGCTGCTGAACAACTTCCTCGGATCGTTGATGGTCATCCTGGTGGTGATTTTCCAGGCTGATATTAGACGGGCGCTCACCGGCGTCGGTGCGCGATCGCTTTTTGCCGGGCGCACCAACGATACGGGTGTCGCGCAGGTGATCGCAACGGCCAGCGCGTGGTTATCCGCACGACGGATTGGCGCACTGGTCGTTCTCGAGCAGGATATCGGCTTGCAGGATTTCGTCGCGACCGGCCGCGTCATCGACTCCCTCGTTTCGCCCGAGTTGATCGAAACCATCTTTATGCCGGGGTCGCCATTGCACGACGGTGCGATTATCATCAAGGGTGATAGAGTTCTGGCCGCCGCGTGCCTGCTGCCACTTTCGGCGAATCCGAACGTCAGCCTCGCACTCGGCACGCGACATCGCGCGGCCATCGGATTGACCGAAGACAACGATTCAGTGGTCATCGTGGTGTCTGAACAGAACGGCTTCATTTCGATCGCGCATCACGGCGAGTTGAGGCGTGGGATCGATTCCTCGCAGTTGCTCGACGCGTTGCAGGAGTTGCCCGCATAGCGCGGGCGCCGAACGATGGCAACGCCGGTCAAAATAGAACCGCTTCGATCGCTCGACGACCGCGGAACTGTACCGTCGCCTCGGCCGCAAGCCACCGTTGTCACCAACATCGCTCACTTCCTCGAACGCAATATCGGCTTGCGGCTGATTTCGATTGCGCTCGCCATCGGTCTCTGGATTTTTGTGAATGCCGGTCAGCGCGCCGCGCCCGAAACCTTTCGCGTGCCGATCATCTACCGCGATCTGCCGCTCGGTTTTATCTTGACCAACCCTCATCCTGACTCCGTCAATATCCAGGTTACCGGACCGCGCACGTTGCTCTCGATAATCGATCCGGGGCATCTGACGCTGCGCCTCGATCTCACGGGTGTCGGCATCGGGCAAGCGTCCTTCAAAATAAGCCCCGATGCCTTTCCGGTGCCGCGTCATACCGAAGTCACCAGCATCGTGCCGTCGCAGATCGTTCTCGATATCGATAAGAACATCAGCCGCGAAGTTCCCGTCCGTTTGGTTGTGACAGGAGAACCCGCCGACGGCTATCGGGTCTCAGGGAGCGAGCCTGTTCCTGCACGCATTACGGTTCGCGGGCCGAGTCGCGCACTGGCGCATGTTGATCAGGTTGAGACCGAGCCATTGTCAACCGCCGGTCTCACGGGCGATCTTTCGCGCAGTGTCGATCTGATGGCGCCGTCGAATTCAGTACGCCTCGAACCTGACGAGGTGACGGCGCGGATCACGGTGGCGGAGGCGATCGTCGATCGGGAATTTCGCAGCGTGCCGATCGCAGTTCGCGATACCGATCTGCACTATCGAATGGATCCGCGCCGCGTGAACATGGTGGTGCGGGGTCCCTCGCTGGCGTTGGCGAAACTGGATTTGAAAACGAGCGCCTATATCGAAGCGGCCGGCTTTGGCCCGGGTATGTACAGCGTGCCGGTCCAGCTCAATTTGCCCGACGGTGTTGCCTTGGTGCGCCAGTCGCCCGAAAAAGTTAAAGTCAGAATGTACATCGGGAAATAGACGAGAGACCATTGATTAAGCCTGCGCTCAAACTTTTCGGCACGGACGGCGTACGCGGCGTGGCCAACGCTGAACCGATTACTTCGGAAACTGCGATGCGCCTGGGGCGTGCGCTCGCTCACGTTTACAAGGACCCTCGGCGCAGGCATCGCCGTATCCTGATCGGCAAGGACACTCGTCTCTCCGGTTACATGCTCGAGACCGCGATGGCTTCCGGCATCTGTTCGATGGGCGTTGACGTTTGGCTGGTCGGGCCGTTGCCAACACCGGGCATCGCGTTCCTTACGCGCAGCATGCGCGCCGATGCGGGCGTGGTTATTTCGGCGTCGCACAATCCGTTTCAGGACAACGGCATCAAGTTTTTCTCCCGTGAGGGATTCAAGCTTGACGATGAAACCGAGCGGCGTATCGAGGATCTGGTGTTCGACGGCGCCGCCCTCACTGACTTTCGCGCAAGCGGAGCAGACATCGGCAAGGCCGCGCGCATCGACGACGCGATCGGCCGCTACTCGGTGTTTTTGAAGTCGTGCATCCCGCGCGCGCTTTCGTTCGAGAACCTCCGGATCGCAATCGACTGCGCGAATGGCGCGGCGTACAAGGTCGGCCCCGAGGTGCTCGAAGAACTCGGCGCGGAAGTGATTCCGATTGCGGTCGAGCCCGACGGCGTCAACATCAACGATGGATGCGGCGCGGTCCATCCGGAGAAGCTGCGCGAAACTGTGATCCGCACTGGCGCTCACGTGGGTATCGCGCTCGACGGCGACGGCGACCGCGCCATGATCATCGACGAGCGCGGCGAATTGTTCGACGGCGACGATGTGATGGCGTTGCTCGGCATTCGGATGTCCGCCGAGGGCCGGCTCAACCGGAACACGGTCGTGGCCACCGTGATGAGTAACTTCGGACTCGAACGCGCGCTCACGCGGGCCGGCGTGAAGCTGGTGCGCACCGAAGTCGGCGATCCCGCGGTCGTGCGCGAGATGCGCGCGAATTCCTACAACCTGGGCGGCGAGCAATCCGGTCACGTTATCTTCATGGATCATTCGACCACCGGCGACGGCCTGATCACTGCGCTGATGGTGCTCGCGATCATGGCCGAAACCGGTCGGCCGCTGAGCGAACTGCGCGCGATGCGCCGTATGCCGCAAGTACTCGAGAACGTCCGGGTGCGCGAGCGGATGCCGCTCGCGACGATGCCCGAAGTCGACGCGCCTGATCGCGGGCGCCGAACGCAAACTCGAACGGCACCGGCCGTCTGCTCGTGCGCTACTCGGGTACCGAGATGCTCGCGCGAGTGATGGTCGAGGGCGAGGACGAGGCAACCATAGTCTCGATTGCGCGCGAAATCGGCGGCGCGATTCGCAAGCAGGTCGGCGCACCGCAATAGTCAAGAGGACTGGAAGGGAGAAGAGCCGTGAAATCTTTGAAAGGTTTCGCACTTTCCCACATTGAATAGACGGGGCGTGTATCGCGACTCATTGTTTCGATAGCGTTCGTCACCGAATCAACGAGGCAGCAGTGGCGAGAACGTAGACGACGACATGACGGTACCCCTAATCCCGACGTACGCGTCGCTGCCTGCCTGCCATCGAAGGTTTCGACCCCAACGCTTTAAGATATGATTTCACCGCGCGCGTGAGACCCAGGTAGAGCGCGTCATTGACGAGCGCGTGGCCGATCGAGGTCTCCTGCAAGCCCTTCACCGCTTTCACGTAGGGCGGAATATTTTTCAGGTCGAGGTCGTGGCCGGCATTCACGCCGAGTCCGATTTTGCGCGCGAGACGCGCGGCCTCGCGATGCGCCCGAAGAATTGCTGCGCCATCGGGAGTGCCGAAGGAGTGGGCATAAGGGCCGGTGTACAATTCGATTCGATCGGCGCCCAATTCCCGGGCGCGTTCGATTTGCTGCGGTTCGGGCGCGAGAAAGAGACTGCTCCTGATGCGAGCCGCGCGCAGCCGCGCGAGAACGTCGCGCAACCACTCGGCGTCGCGATCGAGGTTCCATCCGGCGTTGGAAGTCAGGACATCGGGCGGATCGGGCACCAGCGTCGCCTGCGTCGGCCTCACGCGATCGACCAGGTCGAGAAACGCCGGACTCGGATAGCCTTCGATGTTGAATTCAACGGTCAGCATTGCCGCCAAGTCCAGCACGTCCTGGGTGGTGATGTGGCGGGCGTCGGGGCGCGGATGAACGGTGATCCCGTGGCATCCAGCAGCGATACAGGTGCGCGCCGCCTGGACTACATTCGGCAGCGATCCACCGCGCGAATTTCTGAGGAGCGCGATCTTGTTGACGTTGACGCTAAGCCGAATCATTTTCCTGTTACGACGTGTCCGACGCGGACTCGAAGGTAGCAGAGTGGGCGTGCGAGTCCACGCTCGAGGAGGGAGTGGTTAAGGAACCCGGAACTCTAGCTGTCTGAAACCTTATAAGGTACCCCAACTTAGGCGCATCTATGAGTAGAGTCCGGGGTTGATGTTTTGCCCCAGTAGGGGCGGTGGAGCAAGGGGCGGTCCGCGGAGGCCTGAGCTTGCTCAGGCGGACCGTCCCCTTGCTGGTTGGCGTATTCGGCTGGGGCCAAAGCACCCAGACTGCTGTGTGGCCGGAGGTGGTTGTAATCCTGGCGCCAGGCTTCGATCAGGTGTCGGGCTTCGGCGAGGCCGAAGAAAAAATGTTCGTTTAGACACTCGTCACGAAGCTTGCTGTTGAAGCTTTCGATGAAGGCGTTCTGCACCGGCTTGCCGGGTTGGATGTAGTGCCAGGACACCCGCTCGGCGGCCCAGCGCAGTACCGCGTTGCTGGTCAGTTCGGTACCGTTATCGCTTACGATGGTGTGGGGCCAGCCGCGTTGACTCACCACCAACTCCAACTCCCGCACCACGCGCATACCGCCAAGGGAAGTATCCACCACGGCCGCCAGACACTCGCGGCTGAAGTCGTCCAGTACGCACAGCACCCGGAAGCGGCGGCCGTCGGCCAGCGTGTCGGAAACGAAGTCGAGTGACCAGCGTTGATTGATCCCGGCCGGAACCATCATCGGCGTGCGTGAACCCAAGGCCCGCTTGCGCCCGCCGCGCCGCCGTACCATCAGCCGCTCGTCGCGGTAGAGCCGGTAGAGCTTCTTGTGATTCATCGCATGCCCCTCGCGCGCCATCAGCCAGCCCAGGCGCCGATAGCCGAAGCGCCGGCGTTGCGCCGCCAACTCCCGCAGCCGTTTGCGTACGACATCATCGTTGGCACGGCGCCGCTGATAGCGCAGCGTCGAATGGCCGATGCCCACCAGCCTGCAGGCGCGCCGTTGGCTCAGTCCGTGACCTTCTATCAGCCGGCCAACCGTTAAGCGTCGCGCCGCAGGCGTCAGCCGTTTTTTCCGAGGATTTCCTTGAGCGCCGCGTTATCCAGCATCGCCTCGGCCAACAGCTTCTTAAGCCGGCGGTTCTCATCTTCCAAGGACTTCAGCCGCCGCGCCTCCGAAACCTCCAGCCCGCCATACTTGGCTTTCCACTTGTAGAAGGTCGCGTCCGAGATCCCGTGCCGCCGGCATAGCTCCGGCGTCTTCGCTCCTGCTTCATGCTCGCGCAATATCCCGATGATCTGCTCTTCGCTGAATCGACTCGCCCGCATGCGTCCGTCTCCTCTCGGTGACGGACTCTAACTCATTTTCGTGCCGCTTTTCGGGGGGCAGACCAACATCTGTGCTGTTTTGAAATCCCCGCACGTTTGATTCAAATAGTCGCGCCTCAATCTGATCGTCGGACGATCCCTTGAGAAACACGTAATACTTCGACAATAACGCCAAGCCGACGTATCCTTCGGGATTTGCCCACAAATTTGTAAATTCTAGTAGCCGTTTATCTGGCAGATGCTTTCGGACTTGATTTAGTAGTTCGGAAGCGTCGATGTAGCGAAAATCGACTAATGCTAATGACAACGATTCCTTCAGGGTTTTTCGGATGCGATCTTCGGCATCTTTGATAGCTGCATCGTTAAGAGATTTCGTGGCGTTGTCTAGTTTCGTTATGTAGTAGTAATCGAACTTGATTGGGGGCGACTTCTCAGCCAGCCTCATAAACCGAGTTTTGAATACATGAATTAATTGGATCAGTTCGTCATGATATTGACCCTTGTAACTGGCGGCGGGGGCTTTGAAGTCGAGAAGTCGCTCAGTAAAAAGTCGCAGTTTTTCGAGCGCAACAGGACTAAAACCGCTCGCTTCCTTAATCTGAAAAATAGAGACGTTGATGCTCGTAATATCCTCAGCGTCAGGAGAGGTGTCCTTTTCTGCATCGAGGGGTGTTTCTTCTTCCTGAACCAGCTTCTCATTCGCAAGAAAGAAAAAGGCATCAACCCCGCCGTCGCCGGGGTTGCCAACCATGCCAATTTCAAGATCATCGTCAGTTAGTTGCTTGAACTTGAGAAATTGATCGACGCAAAAATACTCGAACGGATCGATCTTCCTAGCGATCAATGCGGCGGCTCGCCCCTCTCGCCAAGTTTGATACCTGTTTTCAAGCGTAACGACGTCGTATTGGCTCATGCCACCTCTCGCCCCATTTGATCCAAAACAATCTAATTGAGGCGCCGACCAATTACTACGAAACGATTGCCGACCTGTCACGTCCACGGTATTCTACCTCACAAGGTCCACCAAGTATATTAGTGCCCTTATAAGGTTTCAGACTTCCCGTTTGGGGTAATGTCATCGGTTGGCGCTCGCGATGCTAGGGTAAAACTAGATGTGGGTGATCTAAATTTCCTGTCGGTGGACTTCATTCTCCGTTCACTAATTTTGGTCTGCTCATTGCTCGGCCGGTCGGTGCGGGGAGATCGGTGGTTTGATAGGATCGCGCTGACAGGTTACGCACGATGATTCTGCTGGATGCCGCCGAAAGCCGCGAACTCGACCGCTTGAGCCAGGAGAAATATGGCATCGAGTCGTACGCGTTGATGCGCCGTGCGGGCGAGGCGGTCGCCGACCTGATGCTGCGCCGATGGCCGAACGCAGTCGGCGGTCAGGTGCTCGTGGTTGCCGGAAAAGGCAACAATGGCGGTGACGGTTTCGTCGCGGCGCGCAAATTGATCCAAGCGGGCGTGCGCGTCCGGACGATTCTGCTCGCGCATGCGGGGGCTCTGAAGGATGACGCGGCGCGGGCATATCGCGATTACGTTGCGGCGGGCGGGAGCGTGGTGGAGGTGACGGTGGAAGGCGAAATTGGTGAGGCGATCGCGGCGAAGAAGCCGAGCGCCGTCATCGATGCGATCTTCGGCACCGGCCTCAACGCGGAGGTGCGGGGGCTCGCGCGCAGGGCGATTGAAACGGTCAACCGCCTTTCCGCGACACGCGATGCGGCGGGAATTCGTATCGGAGCTGGCGCGGGACCAGACGGAGCTGGCGTGCCGGTCGTGGCGATAGATATCGCATCGGGAGTCAACGCCGATTCGGGAGCGGTGCTGGGCGCGGCAATCGCGGCGACGCTGACGGTGACGTTCGGCTACGCGAAATTCGGTCATGTGTCGTACCCGGGAGCGGGACTTACCGGCGACCTCGAGCTTGCGGAGATCGGCTTCGCGCCGCAGACAATCGGCGAGCTGACGCCGCGCGGACGCTTGATCGAAGCAGTGGAAGCCGCAGCGTTCCTCAAGCCGCGAGCCGCCAACACTCACAAAGGCACATACGGCCATCCGCTGGTGATCGCGGGCAGGCGCGGCAAGTCGGGGGCGGCGATATTGGCTGCGCGCGGGGCGCTGCGAACCGGCGCTGGACTCGTCACCGCGGCGATTCCGGAATCGATTGCGGCGATTGTCGCCGCCGGCCAGCCCGAATTGATAACCGAACCGATGCCCGCCCGCGAGGGGCACTTTGCAGCTCCCGGGGCGATCGAGGAATTGAAGGCGCTAGCTGACGGCAAGAGCGCGCTGATCGCCGGACCGGGAATAGGAGTCAGCGCAGATACCCATAAACTCGTCGCATGGCTGGTAGGGGAGGGAGCTCAAGCCGGGCGGCCGCTGCTGCTCGACGCGGATGCCCTCAATGTGGCTGCGGAAGTCGGTCCCGCGATGCTGAAGACGGCACAGGGGCCGGTCGTGCTGACCCCGCATCCGGGGGAGATGGGCCGGCTGCTCGGGATCTCCAATGCCGCGGTCAACGCCGATCGAATCGGCGCAGCGCGGCGACTGGCGGACCTGAGCGGAGCCGCCGTGCTGCTGAAGGGCTCACGGTCGGTGATTGCGACGCCGGAGGGCGCCCTGTTCGTGAATTCGAGCGGCAACGCGGGGATGGCTACGGCAGGCATGGGGGATGTGCTCTCCGGCATCGTCGGTGCGTTGCTCGGCCAAGGTCTGGCGGCCAGCGACGCGCTCGCCCTCGGGGTGTACGTGCATGGCTTGGCGGCCGATCGGCTGGCAGAACGGATCGGGCCGGTGGGCTACCTGGCGGGCGAGGTCGCGGCGGAAATCCCGGCGGCGTTCGCATCGCTGTCGGCGAACCGGTAGTGCCCTGGGTCAATCGGCTTACAGAATGAGGCCTGAGCGATGGACGTTCCGTCACAGAAAGTTGCGGCGACTAAGACTTCATCATTCATGGTCGAGAGCCATTCGTCGCGCGAGACGCGGATGTGGGGAAGGCGGCTGGCCTTGGTCCTGACAGGCGGCGAATTGATCGGCTTATCGGGCGACCTCGGGGTCGGCAAGACCTGCTTCGTCAAGGGTCTGGCCCGCGGCCTCGACCTGTTGGAAGACCAGATTTTGAGTCCGACCTTTACAATGATACAGGAGCATCGCGGACGCCTGCCGCTGTTTCATATCGACCTTTACCGCCTCGATCGTGTTGCGCTCGACGACCTCGGCCTGCGCGAATATCTATTTTCCGACGGGGTGGCGGCGGTTGAATGGTTCGATCGTTTGCGCGAGGCCAGCGAGCTTGAATGCGTTACGGTCGCAATCACGTTTGCGGACGCGGGGAATCGGCGGATCGAGTTCACGGCGAACGGCGAGCATCATGTGGCCGCTATCGAGAAGTTAAAGCGGCGCTTCAAGTAATTCGGGGACCTTCGGAATCAGCCGATTCGCGTCCTTTTCGCCGAATTTCGCGGCTGGAATCAGCCTGTATAGGTTTCCATCCTCCCTCGAATGGCGTACTAATAGTAGAAGGCTATTTGCCAATTTAGGTTCTTTTGTGCTTGCTTAGTGTTAACATAAGGAAGCGAAGGAGGAGCCATTGCCAAAATTCATCGAAGACATCTATAACGCATTCCTCCAGGTAATTCAGGGCGCCGAAGGAATGTGGGCCGGCACGCCGCTCACTACCCGCCTCCTGCTCGCCTTAGTGTTCGCGGGATTGGGAGTCTATATCGGTACGCGGTCTGAACATTCCGGAATGAGCGCATTGTTCTTTTTCGCGGCCTTCGGGTTCTTTGCGTACGTAATGGCGGTCGGCGTCTCGCTCGTTCATTAGTCTCGCCTACGCGCTGACGCGCTGAAGGGACTCGTTTATCGCCTCCTTTTCCTGCATAATTCCCGATTACCCCTCGTTCGGGAGTTATATTCAGCAAGCCCGTGGCGCTCATAGTTCAGAAGTATGGTGGAACCTCGGTCGGCTCAATCGAGCGGATCAAGGCGGTCGCGGAACGAGTCACCCGCTTTCGCGCCAAGGGCGATGATCTGATCGTTGTGGTCTCGGCGATGGCCGGTGAGACCAACCGGCTGTTCAAGCTGGCCGACCAGCTCTGCGAGACTCCCAGCGCGCGCGAGACCGACGTCCTTGTCGCGACCGGCGAGCAAGTTTCCGCCGCACTGCTGGCCATTCGTCTTCAGGCGCTTGGCCATCCGACCGTCTCGTTGCTTGGTTATCAACTTAAGTTAACAACCGACTCCTGCCATGGGGCGAGCGAAGATCAAGTCGGTCGAGTGCGAGCGCATAAGAACTGCGCTCGACGCAGGCAATATCGTGGTCGTGGCCGGCTACCAGGGCGTCGATCAGTATGGCGATATCACCACGCTTGGACGCGGGGCTTCCGATCTTACCGCGGTGGCGCTCGCCGCGGTGATGAAGGCCGACGCCTGCGAAATCTATACGGACGTTGACGGCGTTTACACTGCCGATCCGCGGATCTGCCCGCGGGCGCGACGGCTCGATCGAATCTCTTATGATGAAATGCTCGAGATGGCAGGACTGGGTGCGAAGGTTCTGCAACTGCGCTCGGTCGAACTCGCGCGGCGCTTCAACGTGCCGCTGCTGGTGCTCTCGAGTTTCAGCGATGATGCCACCGGTACCTGGGTCGGCCAGGAGGAACGATCGATGGAGAACGTACTCGTTTCGGGCGTTACGCTCGATCAGAATCAGAGCAAGATTACGCTGACTGGCGTCGAGGACCGTCCCGGTCTGGCCGCGCGCATTTTCGGGCCGATCGCCGACGCTGGCATTATCGTCGATATGATTATTCAGAACGCGAGCGCAGACGGGCGCACCGATTTAACCTTTACCGTCCCGCGTACCGACTTGCGCCGGGCGCTGGAACTGGTGCGCTCGGTGGCTGGTGAAATCAGCGCGGCGGGCGTGCGTCATGAAGAGCAGGTTGCGAAAGTCTCGATTATCGGCGTCGGCATGCGCACGCATGCCGGCGTTGCCGCAACCATGTTCAAGGTGCTCGCGGCCGAGGGCGTCAACATCGAGATGATCGCGACCTCCGAGATCAAAGTCTCGGTCGTGGTTAATTCGAAGTACGGCGAGCTTGCGATGCGCGCACTGCACGACGCATTCTTGGAGAACGGAATGAACGCCGCAAAGGCGGAGACGGTTTAGCCCATGGCGGTTGCCAAAAAAATCCAGATCTACGACACCACGCTGCGCGACGGATGCCAATCGGAGGACGTTTCGCTCACCACCGCGGACAAGCTGCAGATCGCCGAGCGGCTCGACGACCTCGGAATCGACTACATCGAAGGCGGATGGCCGGGCTCGAACGCGCGCGATGCGGCGTTTTTCCAGGAGATCAAGCGGCTCAAGTTGCGGCACGCGAAGATCGCCGCGTTCGGTTCCACGCGGCGCGCAAATATCCGCGCATCCGCCGATCGCAATCTGCAGTTGATGATCGCACGCCGATACGCCGGTCGCAACGGTCGTCGGCAAGACCTGGGATCTGCATGTGCGCGAGGCATTGCGGATTTCGTTGGCGGCGAATCTCGAGATTCTCAACGACACGATTGCATACCTGAAGAAGCACTTTGACGAGGTGATTTTCGACGCCGAGCATTTCTTCGACGGCTACCTGAATAATCCCGAATTTGCGATCGACTGCATCAAGGCCGTCGATGACGCCGGCGTCGATCTGATCTGCCTTTGCGACACGAACGGCGGCCGCATGCCGTGGGAGATCGAGGACGCGACCAGGGCCGCGATGGCTGCGTTGCGTGCGCCGGTCGGGCATCCATTGTCATAACGATTCCGAAGTCGCGGTTGCGAATACGCTCGCGGCTATCCGATGCGGCGCCGTGCAGGTGCAGGGCACGATCAACGGACTCGGCGAGCGCTGCGGCAACGCTAACCTGGTCTCAATCATCGGGAATCTGCAGCTCAAGCTCGGCTACAATTGCGTGCCGCAGGCCAAGCTCAAGACGCTGCAGGAAACCGCGATGCTGGTGTACGAGCTCGCCAACATTACGCCGAACCGACGGCAGGCGTACGTGGGCGGCAGCGCCTTTGCGCATAAGGCGGGCCTGCACGTCTGGGTATCCAGCGCAATGTCCATACCTACGAACACGTCGATCCGGCGCTGCTCGGCAACGATCGTCGCGTGCTGCTCTCGGAACTCTCGGGCCGCGCCAACATCCTCTACAAGACGCGCGAATTCGGCATCGAATCCGAACTGACCAAAGAACAAATCGAGGCGCTGCTCGACGAGCTCAAGCGGCTCGAAGCGCTCGGCTATACCTTCGACGGCGCCGACGCGTCATTCGAATTGCTGATGCTGCGGACGCTCGGCCGCGTCAAGGACCATTTCAATTTCGTCAGCTTCCGCGTGTTCGACGACAAGTGGCATGAGGAGCAGGCCCCCTTCAGCGAGGCGGTAATCGTGATCGAGGGGCCGGACGGGCGGCGCACGCGGAATTCGGCGATCGGCAACGGTCCGGTGAATGCGCTCGATTCGGCGTTGCGTGAGGCGTTGGTGCCGTACTATCCGAACCTCGCTGGGATGCAACTCGCAGATTACAAAGTGCGTGTGCTCGACAACGGTGTCGGGACCGGCGCGCGTGTGCGAGTGTTGATTGAATCGACGGACGGGCATCGGCGTTGGGGTACTGTTGGCCTATCGAGCAACGTGGTCGAGGCGAGTTGGCAAGCGCTGGTGGACTCGGTGGAATTCAAGCTCCACAAAGATAACGTTAAGCCGAGAATCCGCCCGCCAGCTCTGACCAACGGCGCGCGTCGCACGACGAAGAAGCGCACGCCTCGAGACGATCGCCAACGGTGTCGCCGCGAAGCCTTGACGCGTTGCGCGCGTTCATCAGGAGGTGGCAGCCATGCCCGCATTGACGACGATTCGCGAAGATATCAGCACGGTCTTTCAGCACGATCCGGCGGCGCGCACGACGCTCGAAGTCGTTCTTGCATATCCTGGTATCCATGCCATCTGGCTCCACCGCGCCGCCCATTGGCTGTGGCAGCACGACCTGAAGCTGCTGGGGCGGCTTCTCAGCGAATTCTCGCGCTGGATCACGGGCATCGAAATCCATCCGGGGGCGAAGATCGGACGGCGTTTGTTCATCGACCATGGCATGGGCGTCGTGATTGGCGAGACTGCCGAAATTGGCGACGACGTGCTGCTTTACCAGGGAGTCACGCTCGGCGGCACCAGCTTCAAGAAGGAAAAGCGCCATCCGACGATCGAGGACCATGTGATGATCAGTGCGGGCGCCGCCGTGATTGGTCCGGTGACGATCGGGCGCGGCAGCCGTATCGGCGCGGGCGCCGTGGTGGTTTCGTCGGCGCCGCCGTATTCGACGATCGTTGGCATCCCCGGCAAGATCGTCGAGGGCGAACGTGCGCGCGGCGATTTCGCGGACCTCGATCACGCGCGGCTGCCCGATCCGGTCGCGCGTGCGATGAGCAATCTCGTCGACAAGATCAATCAGCTCAGTATCCGCCTCGAAGAGATGGAGGAGCGTCAGGATTGTCTCGAGGATAAAATCCCCGCACCCTCAACTTTAACCAACGGCGCTGTCAAAGAGAGTTAATGGTGCTGGTTCTCCAGTTGCGGCCTCACACGAGATGCGTCTAGAGGTCGGCGCGTTCATACTGACGGTCGCGGTTGCTCTTGCCAGTTGTGCGCGCGCCACCTCACCGGCTGCCGTGCTCAGCCCGGTGCCGACGGGATGGTATTTCTCGGTGAAGCCGCCTCGCGGTGGACCCGCGATTAAGGTCGGCCCGTATACCCAATTGGCGTGCGGCGATATGCTCGGTAGCGCGCTTTACGCCCATCCATTCGAATGCCATTTCACCGGTCCGTATCCGCCCGAAAACTGTGAAAATATCGGCAACGGATTCGCCTATCCAAAGGGATGGCCATATCCGGTGCCAGTCGGGAGCGACGAACAGCTTCCGAGCAGTGCGTGCTTCGAAGCGCCACTGCATGGCAACCCCGGTTACTACGGCTGGTACTTTTTCTTCTACACGAGAACCGGCGGTTCCGTGCAGGAATGCACCGAACTGTCGAAATATCGCAGGCTCGCGACGACCGTGCAGGGAGACGAAATACCGGAGTACAGCGACGCGCAGTGTCCAGGTGCGCCGTGCTTCAGCGTGGGATTCAGCACGGCGTGCGAATAGCGGCCTCGGGGGAAGGGAGGCTCGCGAGCGGGTGGGCCCGCGCGCGTTTCACGGAGGCTCAGATCGTGATCTCGCCGCGCAGGTACTCGACCGTAGCGCCCGCAATCGTGACCCGATCGCCCAACATCTCGCACCAAAGCTCTCCGCCGCGCGGCGATACTTGATGCGCGGTCAACTTATTCTTGTCGAGTTTTTCGGCCCAGTATGGCGTCAGCGTGCAATGCGCCGAGCCGGTTACGGGATCTTCTGGCACGCCGGCGGCGGGCGCGAAGAACCGTGAAACGAAATCGACGTGATCGCCACGTGCGGTCGCGATTACCGCGAACGCATCGAGTGCCGTGATACGATCGAAGTCGGGTCGCAACTGCTTGATCTCATCTTCCGAGTCGAAGACGGCGAGAATATCGCGCGCCATCAAGACCTCGCGCCGTCGTGCACCGAGCGCCGTCACCAGCAGATCATCAAGGACGATTGGTTTGGGCGGTCGTGCCGGAAAGTTCATGCACAGCAGTTCGTCGCGGCGGCTCACGCCGAGTTCGCCGCTGCGGGTCGCAAAGCGAATGGCCGTCGCGTCGGGGCGAAATGAATCGAATATCACGTGAGCGGTGGCCAGCGTCGCGTGGCCGCACAGATCGACCTCGATCGTGGGGGTAAACCAGCGTAGCGGCGCGATCTCTCTGTCAGGGATTACGAAGGCGGTCTCGGCGAGATTATTTTCCGCCGCGATTGCGGCCATCACCTCGTCCGGCAGCCATTCAACCATCACCACTACGGCCGCGGGATTACCGCGAAAGCGCCGGCTGGTGAACGCATCAATCTGGAAAATCGGTAAGTTCATCGCAAATCCCCGTCTTTTGCCTTTTGCGAGGGGTAAGATAAGTTATCGTTCTTCAGGTAGAATCATTAAGAACACAAATGCGAATCTATCTCGATCATAATGCGGGGTCGCCGATGCGGCCAGCGGTGCATGACGCGATCGCCCACCTCGGCGTTACCGTACACGGCAATCCGGCGTCGATTCATCGCGCGGGCCAGCGCGCGCGCCGTGCGCTCGAACAGGCGCGTGAGCAAGTGGCCGCGCTGCTCGGCGCATCTCCGCGCGCGATCGTTTTCACCAGCGGCGGAACGGAATCGAACAATCTCTCACTTTTCGGTGCGATGCGAGCCGCAGATGCTAAGCGCAAGCGAATCGTAACGTCCGCAATCGAGCATTCGTCAGTGATGGCGCCGTTGACCGAACTCGAAGGCCATGGTTTCGAAGTGACTCACGTTTCACCGGACCGCGACGGTCGTGTCGATCCAGAGGTGCTGTCTGCAGCGATCCGCGATGATGTCGGGCTCGTGACTCTTGGCCTGGTGAATGCGGAGGTCGGAACGATTCAGGAGGTCGGCGCGATCGCGCGTGCGGCGTCGCGGGCGGGTGCGTTGTTCCACTGGATGCGGCGCAGGCGGTCGGACGTATTCCGGTGAACGTCGAAGAGCTCGGCTGCGATTTGATGACGATCAGCGCGCACAAGATCGGCGGTCCGGCGGGCATCGGTGCACTCTACGTGCGCCCAGGCGCTAATATCGCGCCGACAATGCTTGGCGGTTCGCAGGAAGGTAGTCTTCGGGCGGGCACGCCCAATCTGATTGGTGCGATCGGATTCGGCGTCGCCGCCGAAGTGGTGTCGAGGGCGCTCGAAGATGAACACGCTCGAATTGAAGTACTCGCAGACACTTTGCTCGATCACTTGCGCCGGACAATTCCCGGAATGCGGTTGAACGGGCCGCGACATGGACGCGTGGCGAATACCCTCAATCTCACCTTTCCGGGAGTGCTCGGCGAGAGCATGTTGATCGCGCTCGATCTCGAGGGTGTCGAAGTCTCGATGGGTTCGGCATGCGCGGCTGGTGCCGTCGAGCCGTCGCACGTACTGACCGCGATGGGGCGCAGCGCTGCCGAGGCGCGGAGCTCACTGCGCATCAGTCTGGGTTGGAGCACGAGCGCGAAGGAAATTGCGCACGCGGCGGAGATCATCGCTCGAGTATGGCGGCGAGTCGCCGATGCTGAGCCGGCCTTCTGATGCGGAGGCTCCGCGATGAGCCCGCGAGTATTGGTCGCGATGTCGGGCGGCGTGGACAGTTCCGTCGCCGCGGCGTTGCTGCGCGAGCAAGGCTACGATGTCGTTGGCATCGCGATGCGCTTGACGCCGGAAGCGGCATACTTCGCCCGCGCGCCGGCGCGGCACCTGCTGTTCGTACGAAGACTTCGAGGACGCACGCCGCGTGGCCGAGCGCATGGACTTCCCTTTTTACGTGATCGATTTGCGCGCCGACTTTGCGACTCGTGTGATTGGAAATTTCGTTTCCGAGTACTTGAACGGCCGCACGCCAAATCCGTGCGTGATGTGCAATCGCGAGATCAAGTTCGATCGGTTGTGGAGCCGCGCCCGCGCACTCGAAGCCGACTTCGTGGCGACTGGCCATTACGCGCAATCGAATGCGACGCGCACGGCACGTTCCATCTCAGGCGCGCCGCCGACGCTACCAAAGATCAGTCCTACTTTCTCTTTACGCTTGGCCAGCGCGAGCTTGCACGCACTCTGTTTCCGCTCGGTTCGATGGAGAAGAGCGAGGTGCGCGAGCGGGCGCGGGCGCTGGGCCTCAGAAATGCCGATAAGCCGGAGAGTCAGGAAATCTGCTTTGTGCAGGACGGCGACTACGCGAGGTTCGTCGAGCGTGCGGTGCTGTCGGCGGAGATTCGCCGCGGAAGTATCGTGACAAGCGATGGGCGCGCAATCGCGGAGCACAACGGCGTGCATAATTTTACCGTTGGACAGCGGCGCGGCTTGGGCATCGCGTCTGGCACTCCGATGTACGTGCGCGAAATCCGGGCGGCGACCGGCGAGGTGGTGGTCGGCACGCGCGATCAATTGAATTCGGCGGGACTAATCGCGGAACAGGTACGAATGGTCGATCCGGCGCGGTTCGAGCCGGCGTGGATTGAAGGCGGCGAAATCGCGCTCGAAGTGAAGATTCGCTATCGCCATCCGGCGTTGCCCGCGCGGCTGCGGATGCTTTCCGGAGAGCAGGCAGAGGTGCGTTTCGAGCATGGTGGCCCGGCGGTGACGCCAGGGCAGGCGTGTGTGTTTTATCGCGGGGACGAAGTGCTCGGCGGCGGCTTTATCGAACGCGCGGTCGAGGGGTAGATGCCGATGCGTTTCGCGATTGCCACCCTGGGCTGCAAGGTCAACCAGTACGACTCTGCGATTATCGAGTCGCGGCTGGGAGCGCTCGGTATGGAACGCGGCGAGTTCGATCAGCCGGCCGACGTTTATATCGTCAACACCTGCACGGTGACCGATCGCGCCGACGCTGAGAGTTTGCGGCTGGCACGCCGTGCGCGGCGCTTGAATCCGCAAGCGCGGGTGATCATGACGGGATGTCTGGCGCAGGCGAGTCCCGAGAAGCTCGCGGGGACGAATGAAGTTGACGCGATCGTGGGGTTGGGACGGCTGGGCGATCTCGAACGGGCTGTTAAGGGCGTCGCGACCGAGCGCGTAATGGTCTCGAATCTCCGCAAGGAGCGCGCGTCGATCGAATTGGCGCCGGTTGCGCTGGAAGGCCATACGCGCGCCTTTTTGAAACTGCAGGAAGGTTGCGATCAGTTCTGTACTTTTTGCATCGTGCCATTCTCGCGCGGACTGTCGCGCAGCGTCGATCCGCGACGCGTGATTGAGGCGGTCGACGGCATGCACGAGCGCGGTTACAAGGAAGTGATTCTGACCGGCGTGCATCTGGGTGGCTACGGCAAGGATCTCGATCCGCCGATCGCGCTGGAAACGATGCTGGAAATGATCGCGGAACGATCGGCGATCGGGCGCGTGCGGATCAGCTCGCTCGATCCGGATGAGTTGAGCGATCGGGTGATCTCGATCGTCGCGCAAAGCGACAAATTTTGTCCGCACTTCCATCTGCCGCTGCAAGCGGGCGAAGACGACGTACTCGCGTGGATGCGCCGGCGCTACACGACCACCCATTACCGGGAGCGCGTGGAACGGATCCTCGAGGCAATGCCCGACGCCGCAATCGGCACCGATCTCATTGTCGGCTTTCCGGGCGAAAGCGCGCAGCAGTTTGAGGATTGCTTTGCGGTTCGTCGAGGATCTGCCGCTGGCCTATTTTCATGTGTTTCCGTACTCGGTGCGGGCCGGAACGACCGCCGCAAAGTTTGGCGGCAAAGTGGCGGCCGGTGAAATCAAGCAACGGGCCGCGGTGATGCGCGAACTCGGCGAACGCAAGAGGGTGGAGTTTGCGCGGAGCCTGCTCGGCACGAAACTCAGAGTATTGCTCGAAGAACGATCAGCGGGGCGTCTAACCGGTTATAGCCGCAACTATGTGCGCGTGATGATCGAGGGTCCGGACGACCTGATAAATTCCGAAGTCGAGGTGGAAGCATCGCTTGTTCAGGGCGCCGCAGTGGTTGGTCAGATTACTCGGACTTTCGAATCGCCCCGCGCCGCAGCCGGCTCTCCGGCCTGACAATGACAACGCGGAGCTCGAAGGAATACTGGAATATTCATTCCAGCGGAGAGTTTTGCTGGAAATCGCGCTGACCCATCCGAGCGCGGTGGCGGCGGGCGAGCCGCATTACGAACGGCTTGAATTTCTTGGCGATGCGGTGCTCGACCTGGCGATCGCGGACCTCCTGATGCGGCGATTTCCGGAGGCGAAGGAAGGCGCGCTGTCGAAGGAGCGTGCGTCGATCGTCAATGGCCGCACGCTCGCAGTGAAGGCGATTGAAATCGGACTGGGACGCCAGATGCGCCTGGGCAAGGGCGAGGAGAAGAGCGGCGGGCGCGACAAGACCTCGATTTTGGCGGCGGCATTCGAGGCGGTGATTGGCGCGATTTACACCGATGGCGGATTGGTGCCTGCGCAGCGAGTGGTCGAGCGGTTATTCGCCGATGATATCGGCGGTCCGTCCGCCGAGCGCGATTACAAAACGGAACTGCAGGAGATCGCGTATCGCCGTTTTCGATCGCAGCCAGTTTACGAATTGGTGTCGACGCGCGGTCCCGACCATGCGAAGCGCTTCACCACGCGCATCCGGATAGCGGGGCGTGACCTGGGCATTGGCGAGGGCGCCAGTAAGAAACAGAGTGAACAAGCGGCGGCACGCGCGGCGCTGAGCGAGATCGAACAGGAACGCAGTGAGCAATAATCCCCATCGCGCGGGTTTCGTGACGATCGCTGGACAGACCAACGTCGGCAAATCAACTCTGCTAAATTGCCTGGTCGGGCAGAAGGTTGCGATCGTGACGCCGCGGCCGCAGACCACGCGCCGGCGTATCCTCGGAATCCGCAACGATTCAGACGCCCAGATGATCTTGATTGACACGCCCGGCCTGCACGAAGCGCAGCGTCCGCTGAATCGCCACATGGTCGAAACCGCGCGGCGTTGCATGGCCGAAGGCGAAGTGATCGTCGCAGTAATTTCGGGCAACGCCAGATTCGGCGCGCGCCGATCGTGCGATGCTGAGCGAATTGGCGCTGCTTGGACGGCCAGTGGTGATCGCGCTGAACAAGATCGATCTGTCGTCGCGCGAAAGGATGATGCCGCTGGTGCAGGAGCTGCACGAGGCGCTGCCGTCCGCCGAAATTGTGCCGGTGAGCGCGCTGAGGGGCGAGAACGTCGAGGAGTTGGTGCGGGTGATCAAGGCGATGTTGCCCGAAAGTCCGGCGCTGATGCCGGGCGACGAATACACCGACCAGACCGAGCGCATGATTGCGGAAGAAATCGTGCGCGAAAAGATTTTTCTGACGATGCGCCAGGAGATACCGTTTTCGACGGCGGTGCAGGTCGAGCAATTCATCGAAGAGCCGGACCGCAACCTGGTGAAAATCTCGTCGCAGATAATCGTCGAACGCGAATCGCACAAGGGCATGATTATCGGCGCGGGCGGACAGCAGTTAAAGGAAATTGGCACTGCGGCGCGGATCGAGTTGGAGGAGATCCTGGGGCGAAAAGTCTTTCTCGAGATGCGCGTAAGGGTCGAACGCGGCTGGACGAGCGACCCGCGCAGGCTCAAGGAGATGGGCTTCTAGATGGCGCGCATCAGCAGAGCCGACGCGCGCGCCGCGGCCAGCCAGATCACAACCGCCGCAAACGGTTTGCCGGTGGTGGTGCTGGTGGGGCGCGCCAATGTCGGTAAATCGACGCTGTTCAATCGAATCGTACGGCGCGGGCGAGCGATCGTCAGTCCGATTGCCGGGACGACACGCGATTTGAACATGGCGCGGGCCGCGCACGAAGGTCGCGACTTCGTCGTGATCGATAGCGGCGGACTCGAACTCGCCGCGCATGAGCATACGACGGAGCGCGCCGTTGAAGAAGCGTTGCGCGCGGTGGCCGAGGCGGATGTCGTGGTCTTCGTGATGGACGGCCGGGTGGGACTCGCGAGCGGCGATCGTGAGGCGCTCGACGTTGATTCGCGAATCCGGGCGTCCGACGATCGTCGCAGTCAATAAAATCGATCGGCCGAATCATGAAGCGGCCGCCGCCGACGCATATTCGCTGGGCGTGCCGAGCGTCACCTTTGTGTCGGCCGCACATGGGTTGGGCGTGGGCGAATTGCTCGATGCGATTGTGGAGCACTTGCCTGCGCACGAGGCGAAGCCGGAGGCGCTGCCGGATTTGCGCGTGGCCCTGATCGGCCGACCGAACGTCGGCAAGTCGTCGCTGCTGAATCGCCTCGCGGGTTTCGATCGCGCGATTGTCGATGATCGTCCGGGGACAACGCGTGACCCGGTTGACGTGCGTTTGAGCGCGGGTGGGCGCGACATGCTGTTGATCGACACGGCGGGGATTCGGCGGCCGACCAAGGTCGAGGGCGACCTCGAGCACCATTCGGTGGGCCGTGCGATCGAAGTGATTCGCCGCGCCGAAGTGCTGGTGCTGGTGATCGACGCAACCGAGGGCATCACGGATCAGGACGTGCGGCTGGCGCGACTGGTCGAGAGCAACGATCGCGCGATGGTGATCGTATGCAACAAATGGGACGCGGCGGCGAAGCTCGAGAAGCACGTGCCAAATTTTGTGCGCGACAGTTATCGCCGGTATCCGTTTCTGGATTTCGCTCCGATGGTATTCACGTCGGCGATCACTGGTGACGGAGTCGATCATATTTTGCCGACGGCGACCCGGGCGGGGACCGCTTGGCATGCAAATTTTCAGACCGCTTCGCTAAATCGCACACTGGCGGAAACAGTTGCGGCGCTGGATCCGCCGCTAGTAGGGCGACGCCGGCTAAAGCTGATGTACGTGACGCAAATCGCCAGCGCCCCACCGCGGCTGGCGTTTTTCACGAATATCGAGCATGACATTCCGGCACATTACATTCGTTTTTTGGGCAGCCGATTTCGTGCGGCGTTGAATCTGGAGAGCGTCGGGACCCCGCTTCAGATTGGAGTTTCGCCGTACCGGAAGATCCTGGGCGGAATCGCGGGCTAAGCGCAGCGCCGATGCGCGACAACCTCGCGGCGAAAAAGCGCCCAAACCCGCCGGCGGCTCCGATACGCCGAACCAACGAAAGCGCGCACGTCCGGGTGGCCGTGTACGCAAGAAAGTTTGATTCCATCGATCGCCGAAAATTTAAACGGTCCTTGCCATCATGCGCGCCATGGGGCTAAAGAAGGACGCAATCTCAGCAGCGGCAGGAGTCGATGGACATGAAAACGGAAACCCTCGAATACCGTGATGGCGACGTGAATCTGCGCGGATTTCTCGCGTTCGATGATCAGAAATCCGGCAAGCGACCGGGCATCCTGGTGATGCCCGAGGCGTTCGGTTTGGGTGCGCAAGCCAAGCGGCGCGCAGAGATGCTGGCCGAAATGGGCTACGTGGCGTTGGGCGGCGATCCGTACGGCAACGGCCTTGAATTGAGCAATCTTCAGGATGCGGTCGCCCGTGCAACCGAAATTTTCGCTGACCCTGCGAAGACGCGGGCGCGCGCGCGAGTGGCGTTGGACAAGCTGGCGTCGCTGCCACAGGTCGATCCGAACCGGCTGGCGGCGATCGGCTATTGCATGGGCGGCACCTTCTCGCTGGAACTAGCGCGCGACGGCGCTCCGCTCAGGGGCATCGTGTCGTTCCATGGCGGTCTGCAGACACAGCGTGCGGGGGCCGAAGGACAGGTCAAGGCGAAAATCCTGGTGTGCACCGGAGCGGACGATCCGTTCGTACCGCCAGCGCAGGTCAACGGTTTCGCGGAAGAGATGACGAAGGCCAAAGCTGATTGGCAGGTCATCAGTTATGGCGGTACGGTGCACAGCTTCACGAATCCCGACGCGGGCAAAATCGGCAACCCAGCCCTCGCGTATAACAAGAATGCGGACGAGCGGTCATGGAAGGCCTTGACCTCGTTCTTCGAGGAGATCTTCACGGCTTGAAGATCTCGCGGGTCGATTTACCGGTGGAATGGCCTCTTTGCTTTGGCGAAGGCCAGCCGGAACGGTCGGGTAAGAAAATAGAGCGGGAACAGCGATGCCGGCAGCGGCATCGCCTCCCAATCTTCCAGCGTCGGCGAGATAACGCGATCGGCAAGATAGCGAGTTCGCCGCGCCGTGGTCTCGATTGAGAGCAGCGGTATAATCAGTTCCTGCGATAGTCCCGCACGCTCGCCGGAGTTGAGGAACATCGCGCGAACGACGCGGCGAGCCAGGCGATTTATCGTCGGGTCTGTGTGCATGATGTCAACGAAATCGGATGGAATCGCGACGCCGATCAATTCGTGCGCGAGGTGAAGCCCGAGGAATAAAGCGCGGCGGCTTTGGGACGCTTCCGCGCGGGACAGAAGCGCGGGCCAATCGATTCCGATGCTTCGATGCATGAGGCCGGCGACATCGCAAATCCAACTCAGCAGCGGCCATCCGTGTTTCGCGCCATGCACGCAGAGAAAGAGAAAGAGGTCTTCGGTGGCGAGCGTGGACAGAGGACGCCCGTTCACTTCGATGCGCTGTGCGCGTGTCCGCAATAAACCGGGATCCGTGAAATCGAAGTAGCGGGGAAGCACGCACCAGTGGAGGTCGAGCAAGGCCACGGCGTCGCCCGCCACGAATGTATCCTCGTAAGATTGGAAGACGGAACTGGTAAGCGCGCGGATGTTGGCACATCGCGGGCGATAGCCGTTGGCGATCAGTATTTCGCGCGCGGTGGCGAATTCAGAAAATGGCACGAGCATATCGAGGTCGCTGAATTCACGGAGACCCGCGTCGCGATAGGCGAGAGTGGCAAGGGTGGGACCTTTGAAGGCGATTGCGGCTACGCCGGACTTCGCGAGTAACTCGTATACGCGTATCAATTCGTTGGCGAGATAGAGGCTTCGCGCCGAAATGATCAGATGGCGCGAGCGCAAGCCGTCGAGGACGTCGCTGGGCACGAGCGCAGGGTGGGCGGCCATTGCCCGGAAAACCATCGCGCTCATGCCGTGACCGGTGGCCATTCGCTGAAAGAGCTTCCAGTCAATTTTGTTAGTGGCAAGAGCGCCGACCGAATCGGGGTTCCGCGCGATAGCACACACGGCTCCGCACTCGGCCAGCAACATGGCCTCATGTGAAAGAGCGCCAGTAATGGTGCGATCTTCACGATGTTCTATCGTGTGCAAAAAAGTTAGGTCCTCAGTGGCGCACCGCGCTGCACTCTAATAATCTAGCTGGCTGATCGATACTATCGCGATCGCAAATCGAATTACCGTTGAATACGCCTCCTGCCAAAACGCCCTCCGCGCAAGCTCTACGGATCAACGCAGACGTACTGTGGCAGCGGCTCGACGACGAAGTGATCGTGATGCAATTGAAGACCGATCACATCTATTCGTTGAATCATACGGGCGCGCGGTTATGGGAATTGCTCGCCGGTGGAAAAGACTTGCCGTCGATTCGTATCGAACTGGAGAATGAGTTCAGTGTATCGCCGGACAGGCTGGCGGCCGAAATTGACGAGACACTAGCGCTTCTGATTGGCGAACAACTGCTGGTTACGCCGGAGCCGTAGCAGAATTGGCTGCGAGCAGCGCTGCTCCATTGTCGGACAATCCTGAGTTCCGCTATCCGCACTGGGTGGCGTCCTTATCGTCTAATCGCGCATCAACAATTCCAGGATTTGAGAGTATTCCACTGGCCGCGACAAATTCGGGCCGCGCGCTGTTCCTGCATTGTGCGACCGAGACGCGGCCGAGCTACGCAGCAGCAGGGAATCGAGCGCTCGTGTTCGAGGGCATGTTGTACAATGCTGGCGAGCTGGCGACGCGTCTCGGGATGATCGAACATGAAGGCGATTACGGCGCATTACTCCTGCGTGGATACGAGCACTTTGGTCAAGAGCTGCTTGGCCAATTGCGCGGGATCTATACGCTCGTTCTATGGGACGGCGATCGCGACACCCTGACCGCCGCGCGCGATCGGACGGGCGCACATCCATGTTTTTACGCTCGAGCGGGTCAGGAATATCTAATCTCGAGTTCGGTCAATGCGTTGCTCGATCATCCGGGCGTTTCGCGGCAGGTGAATCGCGCCGCGCTGGTGGATTACATCGTCGATACATGGCCGAGCCTGCGCGAAACCTTTTTCGCCGGTGTAAATCGCGTACCGCCCGGCAGCGCATTGCGTCTGAGCGGCAGCGACGAAACCATCTATCGATATTGGAATCCGCAAGCGGTCGAGGACGACTCCGATTGGATCGACGAGGGTGCGGCCGAGGGTTTCGAGGCGCTGCTGGTCGGGGCGACCGAACGATTTTTGAAATGTGGGCCCGCCGGGATTTTCCTTAGTGGCGGATTGGATTCGGTAAGCGTCGCGGCGATCGCCGCTGATCTAGCGAAGGGCGGAGAATTTGCTCGGCCGTGGGCGCTGTCGATGGCATTTCGCAATTCAGAAGCGGACGAAGAAGAGCGCCAACGGGCGGTCGCTCAAGAACTCCAGCTGCCACAGGAGTTTCTGGGCTTTCAGGATGATCGCGGAATAGAGGGATTCCTGCGGCCAACGCTCGACCTGAGTTCCAAGATGACGTTTCCGCTGCTCAATATGTGGTTGGCGCGCTACAGCGATTTGGTGGAAATCGGCAAGCAGCGCGGCTGTCGCGTGATCCTTACCGGGACCGGCGGGGACGAATGGTTAGGTGTTTCTCCGCTGCTTGCAGCCGACATGATTCGTGGCTTTGACTTCGCAGGTTTTTACGATTTGTGGTCGATGACCCGAAGATCGTTTCAAGGTTCGGCGCTGAAGCAAGCCAAGATTTGGATTTGGCGTTATGGGTTACGTGCGCTGATTCGCGAGGCGGCGATCAGCGGACTGAAACGAAGGAGTCCTGCGTCCCTGGCGGCGGTTCGGCGTCGGCGATTGATGAATTCGATGCCATCGTGGCTTACGCTTGATAGCTCGTTGCGGCGCGAACTGGGCGATCGGATTGAAAATAACGAAACTTCGCGAACTCGCGATCCGGGTCCTTACGGAAGCTATTTTGCGGAGGCGCGCCTGTCGTTGGACCATCCGGTCGTGTCGTGGGAGCTGGAGGAGACCTTCGAGAACGGCCGTCGACTGGGGGTCCGGTATTTCCATCCATATTGGGATTCCGAGCTGGTCGATTTCCTTTGGCGAACGCCACCGTCGATACTCGCCGCGGGCGGACGCATGAAGGGGTTGGTACGCAAAGTAGTCTCACACAGATTTCCCGCGCTCGGCTTCGAGTCTCAGAAAAAAGTGGAGATAAAGGGGCTGTTGTTCTCAATTCTCAAAAGAGAGGCGCCGGCGCTCTGGAGAGAAAGGGGAGGGCCCAGGGCATTCGAAAAGTTAGGTTTAATCGATGCAAAGCGGTTTGACACTGCTTTCTTCAGATTTCTCGGTTCCGAGCTTGGAACACATACAAAAGCGTGTAAACTGTTCGATCTGATGAATATGGAAGCATGGCTAGTGAATAGGCTCTGATATTGCGCATGGGTGGCTGGAGGGAGTGAATGGTTGCGAAGAGTGAATTGAATACCGGAACGGTGAAGAAAAAGTCTTGGGCGCCAATGAAAGTGACGTCATTGGGGAAGGCCACCGACCTGATCAAGGGCGGCGGCGGCAAATTCAGCTCGCCTGGAGGCGATCCTGGCGAGGGTAAGAAACAGAAAAGCGGTTGATACACGGTTGAGGTGAATCCTCCCGGGCGCGTTACATTCTCGATGGTCGATGCGAGCGACCATTTAGGCGAGTTGCCCGTGTTCGACGCGAGTGCGGAACTCTGGCGCGATAACTCTGGGGTCGTTTGCGCGCGCGGAATCGCATGTGGGGACGTCGCCTGGATGGAGGTTCCGGGTGTCGCCACATTTCGCTTCAAGCGCGAAGCTTGGAGCGTCGATGCGATCGCCGCTGCGGGCACCGGTCGGGATTTGATTTACGATTGCTACTACCGCGCTGCGCTACCGTTAGCGCTTCAGTTCTTCGGCTATGAGGTTCTGCACGCGAGCGCCATTGGCACCCCAGTCGGCGTGGTGGCGTTTTGCGCAGTATCCGAAACCGGAAAGTCCACCACTGTCGGTGCCCTGTCGCGCCGCGGATATGCGCTGTGGGCAGATGACGCAGTGACATTCCAAATAAACGATGGCGAGATCGGAGCGCATGCGATGGCGATACCGTTTCGCCTGCGCCTCGATTCAATTGCAGCATCTGCAATTCGGAATGTCGACAGGGCGCATCGTTGGCTGAAACCTCGGCCGATCGAACTGAAGTCGACGCCATTGGCGGCGCTCTGTGTATTGCGACGCGAGAATGGCGCACTGCGGGCGGCGGAAGTGAATCGCTTGTCGCGAATTGATTCGGTGACAGCGTTGCTGCCTCACGCCTACTGCTTCACTATGGACGACCCCGACCGAAAACGTCTTATGATGCGCCGCTATATCGATCTCGCTCGGCGAGTACCGACGTTCGCAGTGACCATTGCGAGCGGGTTGGATAAGCTGCCAGACGTACTCGATGAAATCGAACATTCGATTTCCGCCTTTCGACGAGCTGACAAATTACCGCGGATTTTTCACGACGAGCGCGACCTGTAGTTTATTGTCTGGATGAGTCGCGACCATCCACATCACCAGGAGGGCAGCATCATGAAGATCGGCTTTTTCGCAGTGGGGATTGCGGATACGGCGCGGCCCGAGATGATCGCGGCGATCGCGACGAATGCCGAGCGGCTCGGCTTTTCGACCGTATGGGCACCCGAGCACGTGGTGCTATTGGAAAGCTTCTCCTCCCGCTATCCGTATTCGGGAGACGGCAAAATTCCGGTACCGACGACCACGCCGTTGCTCGATCCATTCATCGCATTGACCTACGCCGCGGCGCATACGAACCGCATCCGATTGGCCACGGGTATCTGCATCGTACCCGAGCGTAACCCCCTGGTACTGGCAAAAGTCGCCGCGTCACTCGACTATCTGAGTAACGGACGCTTTGCCCTGGGGATTGGAATCGGCTGGCTGGAAGAGGAATTCAAAGCGATCGGAGTGCCATGGGCGCGGCGCACGCAGCGCACGCGAGAGTACGTCGAAGCAATGCGCAATCTATGGAGCGAAGAAAACAGCAGCTACAGAGGTGAATTCGTCAATTTCGAGAATGCGCGCAGCTTTCCCAAACCGGTGCGTGGCGGCAAGCTGCCCATCCTCGTGGGCGGGCAGACGGATCCGGCGCTCAAGCGCGCCGCAGAATATGGCGACGGCTGGTGCGGATTTAACCTCACACCTGAAGAGACCGCGCAAAAGATCGAGCGGCTGCGTGAGTTGATGAAAGCGTCGGGGCGTCCCTCGGAGAGCTTCGAGATATCGATGTCACCTCCTGCAAGCGCGACTCCGGACGTACTCGAGCGCTATCGCGACGTCGGCGTCGATGAACTATACCTGTCGCCGGTGCTGGCAAATCCTCCGCGGAACACAGCTGATCTGCAACGGATGCTCGAGACTTTCGCGCGCGATTGGATAGAGCCGGCCAGCCGGCTATGAGACCGGCGGGCGTGAATCGACTCTGGGGAGATAGCAAAATGGTAAAGTACATCATCTGCGCGCGGCGCAAGTCCGGAATGTCGCGTGAGGAATTCAGCACCTATTGGCGCAATCGGCACGGCCCGTTGGTCAAGAGCGTCCCGGAGTTTATGCGGCACGTGCGCAAATACGTTCAGTGCCATCTAGTGGGAGGCGCGCCTCCTTTGGGTGTGGAGGGGCCGTACGACGGCGTCGCGGAGTTGTGGTTCGACAGCCCGGAAGAGATCGAGCAGGCATTCGAAGAGCCTCGGTACCTTGAGATCATTCGTCCCGACGAGCTGAAATTCGTCGACATATCGAGCTGCATCTCATTCATCACAGAAGAAGTCCCAATCGCCTAGATAATTGGCGTCAGATGTATTCGATTCTCGCGGCCGGCGATCCGGCAGCGAATAATATGTGGGCCTCAAGCGATCACGAAGCGAAATGAATCGTCCTGCGTGATGATCTTGCCGGGCGATGGCGTCGCGAAGTGAGTTCCGAATACCAGCGTCTTCCCGTCGGCATAGCGTTCGCAGAAGGCGCGACGCGTCTTCTTCGCCATTGGCCCATCATTGTCGAAGTTATCGTCCCATTCGGGATATCGGCACTGAACCGGGTGATGCATCAGGTCGCCGGTAATAACCGCATCCTGGCCCTTCGATGAGATTCGTACGGAGAAATGGCCCGGCGTATGGCCGGGAGTCGATTCGAGCCATACCTCATCAGTCACCCGATGCTGGTCATCGACCATGCTCGGTCATCCCTTCGGCCATCACCGGGCGAACGGAATCATCGATCGGATCCTTGAAAAATGGATCTTCCGAGCGCGAGAAGAAATCCCATTCGGTGCCGCCGATGAGGTATTTCGCGTTGGGGAAAGTGGCTACCCACTTGTCGTCCTGAGCATGGTATTCCAGCCGACGTGATCGATATGCAGGTGAGTGCATATCACCTGGTCGATCGACTCGCGCGGATAGCCAATCTTTTGCAGGTCCTGCAAGAACGGCAGTTGCAACTTGTTCCACACTGGATTCGATCGCACCTTGTCGTTGCCGATACACGTATCGACGATAATGCGCTTGCCCTGCGATTCGATGACGAGCGAGTGGATACTCATAACCAGTTTTCCCTTTTCATCGGAAAACGTCGGATAGAGCCAGTCGCGCTCCTTGCTGCATATTCGTCGCGTCGCATTGGGCAGCAATGAAGGTGCCATCCCAAGGGCCTTCCGATTCGACGATTCGCGAGATCTTCACGTCACCGATATTCCACTGGTTCACCTTTTGAGCTCCTTATCGTCGACCGATTTCGCGATTGATTCGAAGGATAATGATTATCGTGGGCGCAGCGATGTCGGCAAGCGCATGAGGGCATCGTTAGCTCGTGGAGCGTCACGGTAGCGACCGAATAGTAGCCTTTGCCCGATCCGCTGACTCCCATCCTCCAGCGACTTCAGCGGCCAGGCCTCTGAGATTTCGAGCCAGCCGTACTTCGCCTCCCGTGCCGCCAGCAACGCTTCGGCACCTTCGCCCCCTTCATTCTCACGCAGAATCCCGATGATTTGTTCCTCGCTGAATCGGCTCGTCCGTCTCCTTTGCGTGACCGAGGCTACTTCATTTCGCGGGCATTTTAGGGATGCAGGCCAACGGGCACGTTGCATAGGCCACGTGCGCACATGCGCCTTTGGCCTGCGCAGCATCAGCACTATCAGTGAAGGCGGGAGCCTTCATTTGAGGGGCTTTGCCGAGGGCATCAGCTCTTGGTGAGGCCGAAAAGAGTGAGACCTTCGACCTGCGGAGGGCAGAAATCACGTCTCCGGCGCAGCGCGTAAGTTCAGCCTAGCCCTTGGGCAGGCCGAGGACGCGTTCGCCGATGATGTTGTGCTGGATCTCGCTGGTGCCGCCAGCGATCGTGAAGGCGCGCGACGCGAACATCCGATAGTTCCAACTGCCCCGATCGAGGGCGAACGGTGCGCCATGCTCGAACTGGCTATAGGGGCCGAGTAGTTCGAGCGCGAATTTCGCCATCCGCAAGTTGAGGTCGCTCGCAGCGAGCTTGCCGACCGAGCCCTCGGGGCCGGGCGGCAAGCCCTTTGAGTCGGCGGGTCAGCTGACGCAGGTTGCTGTAGCGCAAGGCAGCTGCGTCGCAGGCGAAGCCGGCAATTTGCTGGCGGACGCCGGTGTCGTCCCATGCGGTACCGCCGTTGCGAGCGATTTTTTTCGCCAGCGCCGCGAGCTTCTTCACGGAGGTCATCATATCGCGCATCGCGGCGATCGAACTGCGCTCGAACATCAGGGTGGTGACGGCGACCTGCCAGCCTTGATTCTTCTCGCCGACGAGGTTTTTCTTCGGCACCTTGACGTCCTCGAAGAAGACTTCGTTGAAGCCCTTTTCGCCGGTCATCTGGACGAGCGGACGGACGGTGACGCCGGGGCTGTGCATGTCAACCAGCAGGTAGCTGATGCCCTTGTGCTTGGGCGCTTCGGGATCGGTGCGGACCAGCAGGATGCACCAATCGGCGCGGTCGGCGCCGGAGGTCCAGACCTTCTGGCCGTTGACGATGAAGTAGTCGCCCTCCTCGACGGCGCGGGTGTTGAGCGACGCGACGTCGGAGCCGGCGCCGGGCTCGGAATAGCCCTGGCACCAGATTTCCTCGGCGGAGAGGATCTTCGGGCACGAAGCGCTGCTTTTGCTCCTCGGTGCCCCAATGGATGAGGGTGGGGCCGACGAGCATGATGCCGAGGCCGTTGACGATGCCGGGGGCACGTGCGCGCGCACCATCTCCTCGTTGTACACGACCATCTGTTCGAGGGTCGCGCCGCGGCCGCCGTACGCCTTGGGCCAGTTGATGCCGACCCATCCGCCGGAGTTCATCTTGCGATGCCAGTCGAGGGAGAATTTCCAGTCGTTCTCGTCGGTGCGGACGATTTCGCTGCCGATGTCGTCGTCCGCGTCGGCGGCTGCGTCGGGGTGGTATGGTTGGCCTCGAGCCAGGTGCGAAATTCGCCGCGAAAGGCCTCGGCCTCATCGCTGTATTTGAAATCCATCAAGGCCCTCCCGTGCAACGCTCTCAGCAGATTACCGGAGATTTGTCGAGGATCGCAAAACCTCTGGTTTGTGCTGGGAATCGATTTGATCGAGGCGGCAGCGGACGCGTTTGCAGTTAAAACTTACCCAATATGGGGCGCGAGAAAACGAAAGCCACGGGAACTGCGAGCAAATCAAGTATTTCAAATGCGCATGCGGCGCTGCAGGGCATAGCGATTGCGAAATCGATCGGGGGGAACTCGACGGCGACCGACATGGGTGGCGGGTTTTCGCATGCAGCATCGTCCAAAGGCGGTTCCGCACAGGCATCATCGAGTTCTCTATGTGATGCGAAATCGTAGGCGTCGGATCCGGGCAGCACGGCAAATGCAAGTTGCGATCTACGCACTGCGAGAGCATTTTTCGCATAAGGGTGGCGCCGCCACGGCTTTCGCATCGAACCTTTGCAAGGCCTCCGCGAACGCATGGGACGCGGGCTCGACGGCATCGGCGACCTGCATTTAACTAGACGGGAAAGTGACCGTGATGGCGAGCGGAGGGGGCAAAGCGCCTGGCAGCGACACCGCGCTTCCGGTGTCCGATACGAGCGCGGGTAGCACGGCGAAGGCCAAGGTCCGCAGCACCGGTGGCAATTGCGGTTAGGCTTACTTCATACGATCCAGTGCGCTCGGTGGGACATTATCGGATTGTTTGATTCCAAGGTGCGGTGCGGCGCACCAGCGTGCGTCATTGACTTGCGGCGAGCGATTTCGGAAATTCAGCGCGAAGAGATTTATCGGAGGATGCGCGCGGCGAGCAACGCGCGCATCGGCAAATTCAGCACCCCAAGGAGAGAGCCATGAACCGTTTGTTGCATACGATGATTAGGGTCAACGATCTGAGCGAGTCGCTCAAGTTTTACGTCGATGCGCTCGGCATGAAGCTGCTGCGCAAGCACGACTATCCGAACGGCGAATTCACGCTGGCGTTTGTCGGCTACGAAGGCGAGGACGAACACACGGTAATCGAGTTGACGCATAACTGGGGCACCAAGAGCTATGAGCAGGGCACCGCGTTCGGCCATCTGGCGATCGGGGTGGACGACCTCTATGCGACGTGCGCAGCGTTGAAGGACAAGGGCGTCAAGGTCGTGCGGGAGCCAGGGCCGATGAAGTTCGGCGGTCCGCATATCGCGTTTGTCGAGGATCCGAACGGCTACAAGGTCGAAGTGATTCAGACGAGCACGGTGCACGATTAGATGGATGGAGCGTCGTGGCGTAATCGATCGGACCTGAGACAGCGTTGCGTAAAACAGCACGGGGGGGTGATGCAATGAAGGTTGCGGTTTACAAGCGGCCCAACGAAATGGCGGTGATGGACGCGCCAAAACCGCGAGCCTCGACAGGCGAAGTCGTGCTCAAGGTCCACGCCTGCGGGATTTGCGGATCGGATCTGCACGCGGTGCAATACGGCTTGGGGATGAAGCCGGATACGATCATGGGCCACGAATTTTGCGGCGAGGTTCATGAAGTAGGCGCGGGCCGATCGGGCTCGCCGTGCTAACGTGGGCGAAGGGCAAGGGTGCGACCGTCGTGGTCTCGGAAATCGCGGCGGGGCGGGCTGAACTCGCGCGCAAACTCGGTGCGGACGCGGTGATTAATCCGAAAGAAGCCGACCCGGTCGTGAAAGTGCGCGAATTGTCAGGTCACGGTCCCGAGCTGATTTTCGAATGTATCGGCGTGAAGGGAACGTTGGCGAGCGCCATCGAGATGATCTCGCCGCGCGGACAAGTTGTGGTGGTCGGAGTGTGCATGGAGACGATCAGATCGTGCCGATCAAATGCATCATGAAGGAAGTAGGCGTGCACTTCGTGCTGGGCTACGACCGCGCGGATTTCGACGATACAATCGCAGCGCTCGCCAGCGGGCGGATCAAGCCGCAGCCGATGGTTACGGATATCATTGGGATCGATCAAGTGCCCGAGATGTTCACGGCATTGCGCACGCCTGGCGCGCGCGCGAAAGTACTGGTCGAATTCGCGGCGTAACTGGCGGGAAAGAAGCTGTTCAAGAAAACCGGAGCTATAACTCTTTTTGAAACCTCATAAGGTTTCAAGCTTCCCATGTTGGGAGAGCGAAAACTCACCTACGCAGAGTGAAGAACTGCCCTCGGCTCAAATTCATCAGCGCGCGAGGAAGGCGCGGATGGCGGTGACGGATGACGGCTCCGAGAGCGTCGGGGCGTGGCCGACGCCGGGGATCTCGACGAGCTTCGATTCGGGGAGAACGCGGCACATCCGCTCGGCGGTCTCGCGCGCGAGGATATCGCTCTCGGCGCCGCGAATCACCAGCGTGCGCGCGGTGATTCGCGCGTAGGGCACCCACATGTCCATCGGACGCGCGGCGGTTCCGGTGCGCGGGATATTGCGCACTGCGGGATCGATTTTCCAGGTAAGACGGCCGCCAGCAGAAGGCTTTACAGCCCAGCGCACAAACTCGCGCAGCTCGGGTTCGGGCGTCGTCGCCAGAAACGGGTAGTTGGCGCGATAGTAAGCGGCGACTTCGTCGAGGTCGCCTGAACTCGTGGGGTGCCTCGGTGAAGTAATCGGTGATGCGCTTGAGGCCGACTGGATTTACTTCCGGCCCGACATCGTTAAGCACCAGTCGCTCAACGCGGTGCGGATAGCCGCCGGCAAAAATCATCGCAATGATTCCGCCCATCGAGGTGCCGATCAGCGTGACGCGATCGAGATCGAGCGTCTCGATCATGGCGGAAAGATCGCTGACGTAGATTGGCGGGACGTACTCGCCGGGCGGTCCCCATTCGCTGTCGCCGCGACCGCGGACGTCGATCGACATCACGTGGTAATCGTTCATCAGATGCGGCGCGAGGCCGTCGAAATTGTGCGCATTGCCGCTCAAGCCGTGGATGACAGATCAGGGGCGGTTTCGACGGATTGCCGAAATCGAGATAGTGGAGTTTGAGCCCGTTGGCGTTGAAAGTAGCGGCTGTGCGCTGACAAATGCTTACTCCTTGGCGAATATCGGCGCCGGTAGCAGCACGTTCATCAGCGATCGATCGGCGGCGTAATCGCGAACGGCGCTTACGCGCACGAGCCTATTAGATTTGCGATCGCTTCCACCAACTCGCGCAATCGGTCCGGCACGATAATCAGCCGCCGCCCGTCGCGCAGGATGACGCGTTCGTTCTCGAAATCGTTGAGTTGCTCGGTGGTGCGCTGGCGCGATGCGCCGACCAGTTCCGCGAGGTCCGCATGGGTGACTTTCAGCGTCAGCAGGATGCCGCGCGAATCCTCCGCGCCGAACTTCATCGCGAGTTCCAGTCAACGCGCCGGCCAATCGCTCGCGGACGCTGAGCCCGACGAAATTGGTGTAGCGCTGCAACGTGATCCACCAGCGTCCGACCGTCACTTCGAGCGTCCGGCTGAAACGCTCGAGCGGCACGCCCAGCACGAGTCCGACGAAGGTCTCCGGCCGCGCGATGCCGACAACGCAATCGCTGAAGGCGTCGCAGCGGAAGGGCCGCGTCGCGTGCGGCAAAAGCGAAGAAACGCCGAAGATCTCGCCCGGTCCCACCAGGCCGACCAGCACGCGCTCCTCGCGGTTCTGAAACGAGAGCTTGGCGACGCCCGACAGCAGCACGTAAATCCGATTCGAGCTCTCGCCTTCGAAGAAAATGGTGTCGCGACGCTTTATCCTTTCGAGAGTCAGGCTTTGCGCAAGTCCCTGCAATTGGTCCTGGCTAAGCCATGACAACGTCTTGAGCCGCCCCAGGGTTTTCCAGTCGGCTTGAGCTTTCGGGACCACGATATTTCGTAGCACAGGCGGACCGCTATGTCGCCAAGGCGACCGATTGGCGCGAACTGCCACTGGGAAACGGTCGGTTTTGTCGCAGTCGCGACAACTGTGGGTTCATCAACAGTTGTTAGGGTCGTGATATCACGTAAACTTTAATCACGTAACACTCGATGACTGAGTTCGAGCGGGATCACTCTTAACAGCGAGTTTTCAGGGTGGGGTTTCTCAAGATGAGCATCAAACAGTCGGAAGTGGCAGAGGATTTGGGGAAATTGTTTGAGGCTGCGTGGGTCGAACTGCCGATGGCTGCGGCCAAGCGTGCGTTCGGCGACAAAGATGAAAATGCGGTGAGCGACGCCGGCTGGAAGGCCTACGACTCGTGGGTCCGGCTGGCCAACGACGCTTCCAACCGGATGTATGCGAACCCGACCTTTGGCCGGCCTCGCGGGTCGCGGAATTCAGGCGGGGCTGCAAGTGACGCGCGTCGTAGATGCGGTCGCGTCGGCGATTTTCGGCAATCTGTGGCCGGCGATCGGATTGCCCACGGCGCTCGACATGCAGGCACTGCGCGCTGACGTGAAGGCGTTGCGAGAGGAGCTTCGCGCGGTGGTGACCGAGGCGCAGGAAGCGGACCTCGATGAAAGTGACGATGCGGCGTACGCTGCCGCGCGGGGCGCTGAACCGGGTATCGCCTCCGCCGAGATTGTCTGGAACGGCTACAAGCCCGCGCCAAAGCGCGAGGCGAGAAGGAGCAAAAAGAGTGTCGCTCTTTAACGAAGTGGCCGGCTATTGGCTCGACGGCGCGGTGCGCACGCTTGGCGCGATCGGCCGCGGGTTCGGTTCCCAGGTTTCTGCGGATCCTCCGCCGGTCACGCCCTACGATGTGATCTACGAGGGCGGCAAAGTCAGCCTGCGCCATTACCATGCGCCCAATCGTATTCACGCGACGCCGATCGTACTCGTTTATGCGCTGATCAAGCGTCCCTTCGTGATGGACTTGCAGCCGGGCAAGAGCGTCGTCGAGAGCCTGCTCAAGCAGGGCTTCGACGTTTACCTGACCGACTGGATTCCGCCGACCAAGGAAGATGCCTGGCGCGGCTTCGACGCCTACGTCAATCAGCGACCTCGCCAACGCCGTCCGCGCTGTCCAGATCGAGGAGAACGTCGAACAGGTTACACGTGCTCGGCTACTGCTTCGGCGCGCTGCTGAGCCTGCTCTACACCGCACTTCATCCCGAGAACGTCAAGAACCTGGTCACGCTTACGATTCCCTTCGACATGAGCGTGCGCGAGCTCCCCATCTACAATCTGATGGATCAGATTGACGACAGCGCAGTCGATCTCATCACCAAGATTTACGGCAACTGCCCCGCCTGGATGGTGAACATGAGCTTCACCGCGATGTCGCCGATCCATCACGCGCTTCGACAAGTACGTCGGCCTTTATCGCAACGCGGAGCGCGACGGCTATGCCGACATGTTCGATCTGTTCGAGCGTTGGATGTCGAGTGACGTGGCGCTGGCGGGACAAATCTTCCGCGAGATGACAGGCGATATCTTCAAGCGCAATCTGCTCGCGAAGGGCGAGATGAAGATCAGCCGGACGTCCGGTCGATCTGCAGAACATCATCTGCCCGCTGCTCAACGTGGTAGCCGATCTCGATGACGTCGTGCATCCGAGTTCGAGTCTTGCGTCTGCCGGAAAAGGTGGGTAGCGCCGACAAGCGCAACCTGACCTTCCCGGTCGGGCATCTAGGTGCGGTGGTCAGCGCAGGTGCGATCAAGAAGCTGTGGCCCGAAGTTGGCGGATGGCTAGCCGATCGCGATCGCTAGACAAAGGCGACTAGTAGACCCAAAAAGGATTCATCAACAAATGGCAAAAAACGCCGATTAGTGTCGCGATCGTGACAATTTCAATCGGACAGGAAGGCGATTAGTGGCTAGATTAGACGCAAGCAAGAAGCGCGGGGAAAAGGCCCGCAAAAAAAATCACCCTACAAAGGGGATGGAGGAGTTCAGATGACGGACAAAGAGACCCGCGAAGGAATGTACGAAACTTTCAGCAAGATGGGTGAGTCGTTCATGAGCCTCGAAGGCGCGAAGAAGGCGGCGGCCTGGTACATCGATACCACCGAGCGCGTCGCGACCCAAGCGCTTGAGTTGCAGGAAAAGGCTACCAGCTGGGCGAAAGAGACTCCCGCTGGCGTCGTTGTTCGAGACCCAGCACAGCCTGGCGCGCAAGTTCATCGAGCGTTCGGTGACGGCGGCGCGCAATCTCTGGCAGATCGAAGCCGCCTAAGAGAGGCTTGGGTTTCAGGTTGGTCGACCTTTCAGCTTAGTGTAGGTGTCGGTCTGAATCGATCAGACTAGACACTCCTCTCAAACATTCGATTTGTACGACGCGAGGTCTCAGTAATGGGCCTCGCGTTTTTTTGGGATCCTCTCCTTTAACTGCGACCTATCTCGGCTTTGTCAGGTTCCAGGTCCGGTGCGTCTTTACCGAAGGCCACTCACTGGCGATGATGCTATATACGCAAGTGTCGCGGAGAGTCCCATTTGTAGCTAGCTCATGGCAGCGTAGGATTCCGTCGAGCTTCGCACCCAAACGCTCGATCGCTCGCCGGCTCTGATGATTGAAGAAATGCGTTCGGAACTCGACCGCAATACAATTCAAGGCCACAAACGCGTGCTCGAGTGTAAGAGTTTGGCTTGCGTATTGAAGCCAGTACGCTGCGCGCTTCGGCGATACCACGTACCACCGATTTCCACGGGCCATTGACGACGTCGACATTCAAATAATTAGTGATGCCCACCGCTTTGGCGGTCGAGTTATCGATGATTGCGAAAGGCAACATAGCTCCGGCAGCTTGCTGACTGAGCCGTCTCTCGATGTGCAGCTGCATCGACTCGGGTGAAGGAACCGCCGTGTACCACAGCTTAAATAGCTCGCCGTCTCCAACCGCTTCCATAAGCGCCTCTCGATGACAAGGATCGAGCGGTGTGAGAGTCACGAGCGGACTTCGCAAGGTGACGGCTTGCAGCCACGACATCGCTTGTTCCTTCGGCCTGACGGAGATTTGGCAAAGGGCAATCCGGATCTCCAGCCCCAGATATTGGGCTGCTCGTCAATCCATGATCAGCGTTTCGGTCTCGATCGCCGCGGCGTGAATCGTGAGGTCGATCGGCGCACCGCTGAAATTCTCGTCTGCCAGAGAAATATCCTCGCCCCGAACGATTCCAATGCGCTCCCATTGTGATATTTGTCGGGAAACTCTGGACGACCGGATAGCGGAGCAACCCAATGGCGACTTACGAGACCATCGTTTATGAACGGGTCGAGGAAAAAATCTTCCGCCTGACCCTGAATCGGCCCGAGAAGCTCAATGCGCTCTCGCCCAAGCTGCTCGGCGAATTCGATAACGTGCTGAACGAATTCGAGGCCGATCGTGAGGCGAGCGTCCTGATCATTCGCGGCGCGGGTCGCGCGTTTTGCGCCGGCTATGATCTGCAAGGTACCCAGCAACCCGGGTCCGGCTTTACCGTCAGCAGCGATCGTATCAACCTGCACAAGATTATCGACCGATGGCAGCGGTTGTGGGCGATTGGCAAGCCGACCATCGCGCAGGTACACGGCTATTGCCTCGCCGGGGCGACCGAACTCGCCGGCCATTGCGATTTGGTCTTCGCCAGCGACGATGCCCAATTCGGCCATCCGGCCGGCCGTTCGCTCGGTATCCTGCCGACCCTCTCGATGTGGCCGGTGCTGATCGGCCCGCGCAAGGCCAAGGAATTCTTCTTTACCGGCGACCTGATGAGTGCGCAGGAGGCGCTCGAATCGCAACTCGTGAATCGCGTCTATCCGAAGGCCCAGCTCGAAGCCGAAACGCTCAACTATGCGCGTCGCGTCGCATTGGTGCCGATCGAACTGCTCGCGCTTCATAAGGCGGCGGTCAACCGATGGCTCGACATCCAGGGTATTCGGGCGCTCGAACAATCGGCGGCGGACCTCGACTGTATCGCCCATCAAACCGATGCGGTAAAAAACTGGATGAAGGCCAGCCGCGAACGCGGCCTGAAGGAAGCGTTGAGCGAGCGCGATCGTCCGTTCGCGAGCAAGAAGTAGCCGCGGCGGCCAAATCCCCGGTTCGGGTGCCGTGACGGTGTAGAGCGGCCTCACTGCATCCGGCACCCACGTTGCTCTGTTTCAAGCTGGCGAACACCAGCGACGGCGTCTTCCCGCGGGCTGTCGCACGCCTGCGACACTCCATCGCGCAACCGCGAATATGGCAAATCATTACCAAGAATTGACCGGATTAGCTCAACTGTCGAGCAATGGCACGCTCTGTGCTGAACTGCCCTCGGGTGGTTGTGAGATGGAGGAGGGCGAGAAGGAGATAAAGATTCTCAAGCTGAAAAGGGGCGGGTGGGAAAATGGAGCCAAACTTTAGCGTCGTCGTTTACGAGCCCGAGATGGACATGAAGCGGCGACTCGGGCGCACCCCGGCGGGTCTGATGAAGCGACTATTCACATCGTTGCAGCGGTTGCGGACCGGTGATTACGATTTCGGTACACCGCGCCGTTCGATCGATCGCAAGCAGCAGGAATACTCACCGCTGTCCGAAATGTGACGCGGGGCCCTCGCGCCCAGCGCGTCCGCGCCCGACGAAATCTGTGACACCTACGAAATGTAGGTGTAGAGGGGCGTTTGCTGCCGACCGGCGCGTGTGGGCCCTCGCGAGCTGCTGACTCTGTCTCGCGACGTGCTCTAGCACCATAACGGTCCTCGGTCAGTGTCCAAGTATTATCGATGCTGGCTACCACGCCGCATACGCCTATCAGCGTGGGCGAGATACGGTACTTCCTAAGAGAAATCGTCCCCTGACTACCTGAACCGTCGCGATCACCCATAATCGTTTTAGCGTCACCGATTGGGCGCCCGTATTTTGGCACCGCCATCGATCAATCCATTCGAACATATCCCGCTGTCACCCGAGGTACTCTGGCGAGTGCCCAGTCTATATCATCTATCGGCGGAATCCGGCCGGGGAGAGAACCACAACGAGCCTACACGGCGATGGCACCGTTCTTGGAATATCCGTGTACGCGAGTCTGACTTCGCAATCAGACTATCGGCGCGGGGTGTGGATTGACTGCCGGAAGAACAAAAAAGTTAACGATCGCATTGGGCCTGGTTGGGGCGGCGTTGATGTTCGCTGGCACTGGAGAAGCTCAACTAGCAGACGAACGGCTGGCACCACTCGATGCGGTTGCCGCACACGTCGCGCAGCTCGAGCAGAATCCGCATTTTCGGCGTGAGGCGCTCTATGGTAGCGCGCGCAACCTTGTTTCGGTTGCTGATCGATGGTCGGCGATCCGACCGCTGCTCCAGCAGCAGTCGACCAGTGACCCGCAGGTGGCACCGGACGCGGTTGCCAGCGAATCCTCGAGTGCTTTCCTGGCCGGCGGCAAACCGATCTCGAAGGTGACACTGGGCGCAAGCCGCTACTCCGGATTCACGCAAAGCGAGACCTCGACCGCATGGTGCGGTGCGAGTGTGGTGGTTGGCTTTAATGATACCGGGAGCGAGATAAAAACAATTTTCGGCACCGGTGGCATCAGTGTCCTGGGTTACTCGAATTCAATTAATCATGGTGGCGCGTTTTCGTACGCGGGTTCGCCACCCGCAACGAATGATGCAAATCAGGCCTTGTTGGGCGAGCCGTCGCTGGCTTGTGCTGACTCGAGCAACTTCTACTATGCCTCGATTTGGAGCGACAACGCTCAGAGTCGCAGCGGCGTGGCGATCGCCAAATCGGTAGATGGTGGTAAGACGTTTAGCGCTCCCTCGATAGCGATCGCCAAGCCGGCATTCTCACACTTCGTCGATCATGACTGGCTCACGATCGATCGCAATGACCCCGCCGATCTCTACATCGTGTATCTCGACCTCGATTTCTCAGGCAACACGTGTGGGTTCGATCAGTTCGCCCAAGCGATTCCGCGTTACGCGATCGAGTTAATCTCCTCGACCGACGGCGGCGCGGCCTGGAGCGTTCAGCCCACGATCATCGAGGAGCAATGCGCCACTAGCTCCAGTCCGAGCGTGTCCCTCGGCGGGCCAGTGGTGGAAGTCGGACCTGGCGGAGAAGTCTATGTGGCGTGGGAAGCGATGGGCGAAAATGGCGGCAGTCTGACGGCGCGCGAAATCAGAACAGCTAAATCGACCAATCATGGTGCGACCTTTACAGCTCCGATCATCGTGGCGCCGGTTAAAGTCATCGGCAATGGCGCCGACCTGCAGGGTTTCGTGCGTTCGAACGAATTTCCCAGTCTTGCGATAGGAGCGGGTAAGACCAACGGCGGCGTCATCTATCTCTCCTGGAGCAGCGCCAGCTTCACCGTCCCGGATGCAATCACCACGATAAAGACGTACGGTTTCTCAGACGTGTTGTTTTCACAATCAAAAACCGGCGCCAGCTGGTCGCCGCCAATGCGCGTCAACACCAATACCGAAGGTGGCTCCGCGCCACTCTCCGACCAATTCCAGCCTTCGATCGGGACCGACAATACCGGCAAGATTGGCATCTGCTTTTACGATCGCCGTCGCGATCTGAATAACTTCCTGATTGATCGCTACTGCGCATCCTCGAAGAACGGGGGTGCGTCGTGGAGCAACATAAACATTTCACCGGCCAATTTCGCTTCCTTGGTTGGCCAGGACGAACTGGTCGCGCCCGACTACATGAGCGATTACAACACCGTCGCGGCGGACGGCCTTGGTCAGTCGGCCGGCCTAATCGACTCGTATTCGAGTAACGCGGCCGGCAATCCAAACGTTATGACAAACCGCTTCTAGCGAGTTCCCTATAACAACCGTGGTTGCGTGTGCGAGCGCACGGAGCGGCGAAGCGATCCGGTTGCGGGTGTTTTCAACTCGCCCCGGCGTGTCTCCCAAGAAAAGTACATAGCGAAAAGGTTGCAAGGTAGCTGATAAATCGCTGGTTGATATGTCATTGCCCTCGCTTCCACTTCATCATCCGAATTCACTCGTGACGTTCCATAACTGTACACCTCGTTATTGAATCCGACACATTGAAGCGGTTGGCATTTACAAATCGCAAGCGTTCTTCACGATCTGCGAGTGGCATAGCACGTGCTTCGTACTTTGATCAGACGCAACCAAATTGATCGAGCCTCAAGCGTACGAAGTCCTTATGCCCGCGGCAATTGATAGGCCGTATAAACATATGACGCGCAAATACACAGCCCAAATCGTCGTAATCATGGCTTTGGTAGTTGCGACACTGATTGGAACGGTCGCACTCGGCACGGACGTCGGCTTGCTGTACTACAACTGGGGCTTGCTGCAGAAGGCGGCCGACTCCGCGGTGCTTGCTGGTGCTAGCTATCTGCCAGGTGACTCCGCGAGCGCGGTGGCGGTCGCGAATTCTTTCGCCGCTCAAAACGGTATTGCGGCGAACGAAATCAAATCCACAACTGTCGCTTCGGATCAGATGTCTATTACCGTCCAGCTGGTACGCACGGTTCCCTATTATTTTGCCAAGGTGATTGGCATTTCATCGGGACTGGTTACTGCGCGAGCCACGGCCGGCCTGGTAGGTGCCGGCGTAGTTACGGGTATGGCGCCGATAGGCATTGATTCACGAACGAGTTACGCATACGGACAGTCAATCAATTTGATGACTGGCCAATATGGTCCCGGGAACTGGGGACCACTGGCGCTAAACGGCACTGGAGCGTCTAATTTCGCTAACAACATTCAGAACGGAGCCAGCGGCAATTTCGCAGTCGGGGAAATGGTCGCGACCGAGCCAGGCTCGATGGTTGGTCCGACGCGAGCCGCCTTCAATGCACGACTTTCCGCTGGCGCCGATTCGTTTCCGTCGGGAACTCTATCCAGTCATACCCTCGATGATCCGCGGGTTGTGACGGTTCCGATAGTGAATTACGCGAATATCAGCGGCAGCTCTCTGGTTCCGGTGGTCGGTTTCGCCGAGTTGTGGCTGGTTGGCATGGATAGCCATGAAACTATTTCCACCTATTTCCTTAAGCAGGTTACCAGTAGTACTCCCAGCCCCGGTGCACCGATTTATGGCGCTTATGCCGTGGTGCTCATTAGTTGATCGGGCGAGTTGCAAAAGCGTGCCATTTCACTTCGGAGGAAGGTTTTTATGCGGAAGGTGAGATCGCAAAACGAGAGCGGTAACCGATCACGGACAGGTTGGAGTCGCCCTTAACTGAAAGAGGAGGTCTAGAATATGAATACGGTTAACAGAATGTATGTGAAGGTACGGAACCTGCGGTTCCGAAACCTGCTACTCGGGCAGACGATGACTGAGTATGCATTGATACTGGCGGCTATCGCAGTCGTGGTGTTTATCACCTACGAGGTGATGGGCCAGGACATCACCGTCATGGTCAACAAGGTAAATTCCGCTCTAACCAGCAGTTAAGACAGCGAATCCGCGTGCGCGCCTTGCTGATGAAAGTGAATGAGATGGCGGCAGAGGCACAGGGCTTTGCCGCCATCCGTGACGCGTATCAGTTATACGAGTGGGGCGTCGAAATCACGTTCAACGCGGGCGTGCGCACCGCGTAGTGGATGCGGCGGTCCCCTAGGTCGCCGGTGAGTGAGGGAGGTCTGCGAGACATAATGGCGGTATTTGGAGCTAAGTCGGCAGGGCGCGACCACCCCTTACGGGTGCATCTAATCGGTGAGGATACCGACCTGCGCGCCGAAGTCAAGGCGGTTTTGCTGACGGTGAAGGAGCCGACACTTCAGGTGACGGAGCTGTCGCCGCAGGCTGCGATGGAAGAGGTCGCGGTTGCCGATATCGCGATGATAATTTTCGATGGCAACGGAGCCGGGCCGTTGGGTTATCTTCAGTCGCGCATGACGCAGGCGCCCCGCCCGGTTATTTTCGGCCTCCTCCCCGAGCGCTCATCGGTGCTGATGCGACGGGTGCTGCACGCCGGCGCCGATGAGCTGTTATTTCTGCCGTTAGATGGCCTCGATATAACTCGGGCGCTGATTAAACTGAGCGAAGGGCGGCGGCGGGCGGAACGAGTCGTGGGCGGGACAATCTTTGCGGTCGCCAGTCTGGTCGGCGGAGTCGGCGTCACTACGCTTGCCGGGAACTTGGCCTTGGCCATGTGCTATGCCTTCGGCAAGCGCGCGGCAGTGGTTGACCTAGATCTGCAGAATGGCGGTCTTAATGTTGCCCTACATCTCGATCCCGAACAGACCATCGCGTCGTTGGTGGAATACGCGACAAGACTCGATTCCAGCAAGCTCGAGGCGGCGCTGACCAAGCATCCCTCGGGAATCTATCTGCTGGGGGCGCCCAAGCGGCTGCAGGACGCGGAACGCGTAACCGACATTACGGTTGGCGTAACCCTCGACCTGATGCGGCAGTTGTTCGACTTCGTGGTGGTCGATTGTGGCAAACACGTTGACGAAAACGCGGTGGCGGCGTGGGAACGCTGCGACGAGTTGCTCTACGTCGTTGATCATTCGCTGGTTTCGGCGCACGGCGGCCGGCGGTTCAACGAACTTTTCTCACGGCTGGGGCTGCGTCTCGAGCAGCCCCGTTTCGTGCTCAACAAATTCGATCCGTACAACGTACTCACGGAAGCCGCGCTGGCGAAATCGATGGGCGTCGATTTCTTTGCCAAGTTGCCGCGCGACGATCGGATGCTCGAGAAAATGCAGTTGCGCGCGCAGGACCTGTGGCAGGCCGGACCTCATTCGGCGCTGGCGCGCGCAACGGAGGCACTCGCGCGCAGAATCAACGCGCGGCGTCAGCCGGCAACCGCAGAAGGCCCGGGCCTGGTCGCCCGGCTGTTCGGAGCGTTTGGCGCTCGCGAGTGATACGAGGCTGATTCCGATATCTGTGAGGTCTTCCGTCGGTCGCTGAATTTTTCGAAACAGATCAAGATGAGGAACCACGATGAAACTTGTAGACCGGCTTACACAAAATAGTGCTGCGGGAACCACGCCGGAGGCGCCGGCCGGGTCGCTGATTGGGGGCACCGCTGCACGCAAACGCGATGATATCGCCGAGGGCTCCCGCCGCCTTAAGATTCGCGTCCACAATCGGCTGCTCGAAACCCTCGACGTCTCCAAGCTCGACGCGCTCGAACCCGCGATGGTTTCGGGCAAGGTTACCAGCGCGATCAACGATACGCTCAACGACGAAGGCCGGCTGCTCACCGATATCGATCGCGCTCGCCTGATCAGCGAAATCAAGAATGAGTTACTCGGACTCGGTCCGCTCGAACCTTTACTCCACGATGACGATATCACCGATATCCTGGTTAATGGTCATTCGCAGGTCTACGTGGAAAAGTTCGGCAAGCTGCATCATACGGACGTAACTTTTCAAGACGATCAGCATCTGATGTTGATCATCGATCGGATCGTTTCCCAGGTCGGACGCCGCGTCGACGAAGCGTCGCCGATGGTCGATGCGCGTTTGCGCGACGGTTCGCGTATCAATGCGATTATTCCACCGTTGGCACTGGACGGCCCGTCGCTCTCCATCCGGCGCTTCGGCAAGAAGCGCTACGATATCGAAGCACTGGTCGAGAAGGGCTCGCTCTCACGGGAAATCGTGGATTTTCTACACGCGGTAGTGCGTGCGCGGCTGAATATTATAGTGTGCGGCGGGACCGGTTCCGGCAAGACCACGATGCTCAATTGTCTCTCCGGGTTCATTCCGGAGGATGAACGCATCGTGACGATCGAGGACTCAGCCGAGCTTTCGTTGCAGCAACCTCACGTCGTCCGTCTCGAGACGCGGCCGGCGAATCTGGAGCGCAAGGGCGAGATCACCCAGCGCGACCTGGTCAAAAACTGTCTTCGAATGCGCCCCGATCGCATTATCGTTGGCGAGGTGCGCAGTACCGAGGTGTACGACATGCTGCAGGCCATGTCGACCGGCCATGATGGCTCGATCGCAACCATCCATGCCAACAGCCCGCGCGAATCCATCGGGCGCCTCGAGATGATGATGCTGCTCGGCGGCTTCTCAATTCCACAGCGTGCCATGCGTCAGCAGATCGCCTCCGCCGTCAATATAATTGTTCACGTCAGCCGACTCTCCGACGGTACCCGCAAGCTCATGAAGATTTCCGAGATCAGCGGTATGGAAGGCGAAACCATCATGATGCAAGATTTATACGAATTTACCCGCACAGAAATCGGAATGGACGGGATGATCGTCGGTAGCCATCATTCGACCAACATCAGGTCCTCATACGCGCATCAGATAGAAGTGGCGGGCTTCAAACTGGACGTAACGCCGCGGGCCGCCATGCGCGCGAACGCGCGTTGATCGGTTGGCCAAAGAAACACGTCGATTTTAGCGGGGGTAGCGCCGATCGTGCGTGAAAATTCCGTCGCGGAAAAAGACTAGAAACGCCCGCTATCAATGCGGGAAAAGGGGGGCGCGCCTGATACGCGGAGTATCAAGCGCTCGTCGTGATTGATGGATCTATTAATTGCAACAGGAACGTTCGCTCTGGTACTCGCGATCGCAATCGTCTTGTTCACCGCGGGTCGCCGCACCGACACCAGCCGGGCGAACGAGTTGATAGAGGAAGCGACGCGTCTCGATACTGATCAGATCGATGCAGGGTTTGACCCGCACCGGCGGCCGACATAGCCGGCGGCTCGCAACCAATCGGCGCGAAGAGATTCTGGAATTCGTCTATCGTATCCATCTGCTGAACCGTCTCGAGGAAAGCATGTGGCAGGCCGGGCTCTACATGCGCGTCTCCGAAATGCTGCTGATTATCGTCCTGATGTTCGGGATGGGCTTCACGGTGGCCAAATTCTTCCTGCACGACATGATCATCGCGCTCGTGATCGGATCGGGATTAGCGGTAGTGCCGTTGTTGTATATTCGCTTTCGGCGTCAACGGCGCATGCGCGAATTTACCCTCCAGTTGCCGTCGGCGCTCGACCTGATCAAATCGTCGCTCGAGGCAGGCCATTCGCTGGTGCGCGGTATTCAGGTGTTGGTGCAGGAATTTTCCGACCCGTTAGGTGGCGAATTTCGCACCGTTTTAGAGCAGAGCAGGCTGGGAATGCCGCTCACGCGTGCGCTCGAGGAAATGCTCAAACGCATGCCGGAAGAAGATTTGCGGCTGCTGGTAGTAGCAATCAAGGTCCAAAGCGAAGTCGGCAGCAGTCTTGCCCAAATCATCGGACGCTTATCCGAAATCGTGCGTACTCGGCAGCGCCTGCAACAGCAGATTCGCACGATGACGGCGCAATCGCGGATGAGTGGAATGGTCGTCGGATTACTACCAGCGATCGTGCTCTCAATCTTCAGCCTGGTGCAGCCGGGTTACGCCCATGTGCTGTTTTATGATCCCACCGGAATCATGGCCCTTAAGCTCGCAATCGGCCTCGATCTGATGGCCTTTCTTACCATCCGGCAGATTCTCAAGGTGGATTTTTAATATGAGCTCCATACTTATCAGTACTGCGATTTTCTGCTTGCTGGGGGTGGTCGGATTGAGTGTTTACATTGCGCTCTACGGCAGCCATCGGGTCTTTCAGGAACGGTTCGCGGAAATGACGCTCAAACTTCAGCTTGGTGAGGGGTCCGGGATATTTGATCGGGACAATGAGCCCGAAGGGCTGGGGCGCACGCTTTTCCAATGGGCTTTGCAAAGGATGCCCAAGCCGAAAGTGTCGCCGGCCTCCGATCGGACCACACAGACATTAGTGCGAGCCGGTTTCATCCGATCGGGTACGCTGCGCACGTTTCAACTGATTCGAGTCCTCGCAGCTGTCGTTTTCGGGATCGTTGCGCTGGTCTTCGCAACGGTGCTCGGCCTCTCGCTCGGCCGAGCTATAATGGTAATCGGCGGATCAACTGTCCTAGGTTATTTCGCCCCAGTCTACTACCTGCGCAAACGGGCGAATCGGCGTCAAAAGGACATTGCAAGACAGCTCTCGGACGTGCTTGACCTGTTAGTGGTCTGTGTCGAAGCAGGCCTGGGTCTATTCGAGGCAATCAAGATCGTTGGCGACGAGACCGAGCGACAGGGACAGGCGATCGGCACTGAGTTAGCGCTGGTCTCAGTTGAAGTTGGAGCGGGCGGCTCGCTGGGCCAGGCCCTGCGGAATCTGGCCGAGCGCACCGCTGTGAGCGATATCAGGCCGCTGGCCGCGACCTTGATTCAAAGCGAACAGCTCGGATCGCAAGTCGGGCCGGCCTTGCGGTCGAGTTCGGATTCGCTGCGCTCCAAGCGCCGCTTTCGCGCAGAGGAGGCAGCACAAAAGAGTACCGTCAAGATACTGTTTCCGTTGGTGCTGTTTATTTTGCCCGCGATGCTGATCGTACTGCTCGCACCGGCGATGATTCAGGCGGTGCGCACCCTCAGTGGGCAAGGCTAGCGCTGCGTGGGCACAGCCCTTGACCGCGAAGGCGGAGGGCAATATCCGTCAATATATGGACGAAACCGAGCTCAGACAGCGTGCGATCGAGCTTTGGAACCAGGGTGTCGCATACCACATGCAGGGCGACTTCCAGAATGCGATCGTTCTCTACAGCGAATCCCTGGAAGTCTTTCCGACCGCCGAGGCGTACACCTTTCGTGGATGGGCCCTTCGCTTCCTGGGGCGCATCGATGACGCGATTGCGGAATGTCGCAAGGCGATCGCCCTCGATCCAAGTTTCGGCAACCCCTACAACGACATCGGATCGTACCTCGTCTCAAAGGGGGAATTGGACGACGCAGTCGAATGGTTCGAAAAGGCCAAGGCCGCCCCACGCTACGAGCCACGTCACTATCCCTTTATGAATCTAGGCCGGCTGTACGCCACCAAGGGTATGGTGTTGCGGGCGATCGAGGAGTTCGAAGGCGCGCTCGCGATTGAGCCTGGCGAAGCCTCGTGCCTCCAAATGATTGACCAGTTGCGCGCAATGCTGAATTGAATTCTGGAATTTCTAGAACGCGATTCAAAACTGGTTTCAGTCGGCGTCCGCAGGGTATAATCCTTCTACGGCTGCGGCCGGGGAGGATGCGGAGTAATGCTGCAGATTGGCGAACCGGCGCCCGACTTCACGCTCACGAGTCACGAGGGTAAACAGATCGCACTTGTGAGACTGCGTGGGCGCAAAGTCATACTCTGGTTTTATCCCGAGGCCGACACGCCTGGCTGAACGGTCGAGGGTCGCGGGTTCCGCGACCAGATTGGCGACTTCGATCAGAACAATATTCAGATCCTCGGCATCAGCTTCAACGATGTTGAACGAAATGCCGAATTTGCCGAGAAAAACAACTTTCCATTTCCCTTGCTTTGCGATACCAACCGGCGCGTGGGGATGGCTTTCGGTGCCTGCGCTGATAGTAAGGCGCGCTACGCGAGTCGTGTGAGTTTCCTGATCGACGAAGACGGCAAGCTTGCCCGAATCTACGAGAAGGTGAATCCGCGCGATCATCCCGCGCAAGTTCTAGCTGACGTACTAGGCGTTTAAGACAACTCAACCTGCGACACCTGCGACGAATTGCGGCGGCCCGCGGCTCAAAGGCTCGTGGCCGCCGTATTTATTTACTGACCCTTCTCGAAGATCGATCGACGCACGACGATGGTCGGCTCCGCCTTTTCCTTTCGCCAATCGATGACAGATTCCCGCTTTTGATACTCCCAGCCGTCAATTCGTGGTCAGTCCGTCACTAAAGTGTCGGAGACTTGGCTGGGCCCAGGCAATGTTTTCAAGGACTAATTTCGTTTTGACGAACATCACGGATGGCCCGTCGATTGCTGGTTGAACGTGGGTGTCTTGGGACACATCGTACGGATGCATCACGGAGATAGAACCTTTGGATTCTGACCGAACGCTTTTGGATGGGCCGATTCTTCCGGCCGGGGAGGAGGTGGCCGAGGCCGGCGGTGAATGGCTCGATGTCGAGTTGCTGGCTCTCGAATGTGACGTGATTGGCGGGATGGTGGTGAAGTCGGTGAACATGCGGCGGGTGCTGAAGACGATTCAGCGGCTGGGACCGTACAAGGCTTCAGTCTTGATTCACGGGGAATCGGGGACGGGCAAGGAGCTGGTGGCGCGGGCGCTGCACACGCTGGGGCCGGTGCCGAAGGGGCCGTTCGTGACCTTCAACTGCTCGAACCTGGTCGAGTCGCTGGCCGAGTCGCAGCTCTTCGGCCACATTCGCGGCGCCTTTACCGACGCGCGCGAGGACTCGCTCGGCTACTTTCGCTCGGCCAACGGCGGCACGCTGTTTCTCGACGAGATCGGCGAGTTGCCGCTGCGCCTGCAGCCCAAGCTGTTGCGCGCGGTCGAGACCCACGAGGTGCAGCCGGTCGGTTCGGCGCACAGCTACAAGGTTGATATCCGGCTGATCGCGGCGACCAATCGCGACCTGCGGGCGATGGTCAAGGCCGGCGAATTCCGCGACGACCTGTACTACCGGCTCAACGCGACGGCGATCCTGGTGCCGCCGCTGCGCGAGCGGCGCGACGCGATCGAGTCGCTGGCGGTGCATTTCACCGAGCATTACAACCGGCTCTTCGGCAAGCAGATCCGCTACCTGTCGCGCCACGCGATCGCCGCCCTGCAGGCCTACGACTGGCCCGGCAACGTCCGCGAATTCGCCCACGCCATACAATCCGCCGTCATGCTCACCGATGGCGACCGCGTCGATTTGCAGATATTTCCCGAACACTTGACCCAAAGCTTAAGCCCAGAGCTGTCGACCTTAGCCCGGGCGGTTCAGGACATTACTCCGATTCCCCGATCGAATGAGTACGACGTCGCGCCGCCGGTAGCCATTTCGTCGATGAATGAAGGAAATACCAAAGCGACGGCCCCGCTGCTGCTCGATGAGGTTATCAAGCGCACCCTCATGCGCTCGCTCGAAGAGACCGAGGGCAATCGCCGTCGTGCGGCTAATTTGCTCGGAATCTCGCGCTCGACGCTCTATCGGATGCTGACACGCTATGGATTGGCCGGCGATGGAGGCCGGCGTCGAGCTCCTTCTACGGTTTCCGACGTTCCCGTATCTCGCCTGCCGCCGATTTGAGTCGATCGGCAATTGGCGCGACGCATTGTAGGAGCGATACACAGGTCCAGGTTGTGAACTTGCCCGCCTGTGTGGAAGCGGCCTATTCACCTTCCAGTCAATTTGGGTGCCTGCTTAACGTACTGGTGGACCAACTATGGCGGACGGCTCCGAACCATGCGTGGCCAAAGCCCCCGTGCAGCCCACTGCGACGTATTAGTTTTATTTCTGTATTCTTGATTACAGTTCGAAATCGTATCCACTGGAACGTTCGTGCACTTCAGGTCAGAATAAAATATGGGTCAACAGTGCCGTCTCGCTCATACTGCTGGCGGTGCTGACCTGGTTCCCGACGGAATCGATTCCGTCGCGACGGTAAAGTCTCGGGAGTTTCAGTAGATGGCCGCAGTTGACCAGATCTGGTCGGAAGCCGTTCGCACGCTCGAACGGAATCAGCCCTTTGCGCTTGCCACCGTGATCAACGTTCGCGGCTCAACCCCGCGGGAGGTCGGCGCGAAGATGATCATCCGCGAGGATGGCCAGGTCGGCACAATCGGTGGCGGATGCGGAGAGGCCGAGGTTTTTCGCAAGGCGCGCATCCTGCTCGAGGAAGGCGTGGGGGCGCGGCTGGCAGAGGTGGATCTGACGGGAGATTTCGACCAGCAGGAAATTGGCACGTGCGGCGGAATCATGGATGTGTTTATCGATTTGTGGGCGCCGGTTGATCTGCCACTGGCCCGCACGCTCGCCGATTCAGTCGAACATAACCGCCCAGCGGCGTTGCTAACAGTGATCGATCCGGGCATCCGGTCAGAGGCTCCGGCAGGTGCCAAGACAGTCGTAAATCTCAGCGGCACGGAGGTCGGCGCGCAGCTTGACGGACTCGAAGGTGGAGCACTGCGTCAAATCACAGAACAAACTGCCCAGGCGGTCGCCGCATTGCTCGAAGTTGATGTTGAGGGAACCCTCAACCCTGTGACTCATATCGAAGCGAACGGCTTGCAGCGCGTTTTCGTCGATCCGATAATAGGCGCCCAACGTCTCATAATCGTCGGCGCCGGGCACATAGCGCAGCCCCTGTGCGAGTTGGGCGCGATGCTCGGATTTCACGTTACTGTGATCGACGATCGCGTTTCGTTCGCTAACCGCGAGCGCTTTCCGCGTGCCGACGCTATCCTGGCAAAGCCGTTTACCGCGGCGATCGATTCTCTCCGTCTCGACCGACATTGCTATCTCATCTCGGTTACCCGTGGACATGCCTTCGACGAGGAAGTGGTGCGCGCGGCGTTGAAGCAGGCTGGATGTTTTATCGGGTTGATAGGGTCACGCCGCCGCTCGCGCGCTATGCTTGCGCGCTTCGCCGAAGACGGTATCGATCGGGCTTTGATTGACGAGATTCACGCGCCGCTCGGACTCGATATTGGCGCGGAGACGCCGGAGGAGATCGCGATCTCGATCATAGCGGAAATAATTCGCGAGCGGCGCACCGGCGTTCGCGACGATTTCACGCTCGGCGCGAAGCTCGGCCGCCTGCGTCGCAAGGCGTGACCGGCCGTCTGCGGGTTCGATTTTGGGTGCTCCGCGAATCGCCGCGATTCTACTTGCAGCCGGCGAGTCGCGCCGGATGGGCTACCCCAAACCACTGCTTCGAATAGGCAACGAAAGCTTCATCTCGCGCACGACGACGATCGTTTTGGCGACTGTCAGCCGCGTTGTCATCGTGCTTGGAGCTCACGCGGATCGCATCCGTCCCGCGATTGTACGCGATCCCCGAATCAGCGTCGCCGAAAACCCCAATTATGGGAGCGGCCAATTGTCGTCGCTCAAGGTCGGCCTCGCCGAGGCCGTCGGCGGCGGCACCGACGCGGTAATCCTCCACCTGGCTGATCACCCATTGGTTACTGTGGCCACCTTTCGCGCCGTCGTCGGTGAATACAGCGAGACCCAGCAACCGATAGTTATTGCTCGTTTTCGCGGTCGCCGCGGCCATCCGGTGATTTTCGACCATTCCGTTTTCGCCGAGTTAATGGCGGCGCCCGAAGACCAGGGTGCGCGGGTCGTGGTCAATGCTGACCCGCAGCGCGTCCATTATGTTGATGTCGAGGATCCAGGCGTGGTGCTCGACCTCGATACGCCGGCGGATCTTGCACAAGCCGGCCTGCCGCCGCCTCCTGTGTCGTAGGGTCGGCGGGCTGTCTCAAGTGTAACCGCAAACCGGGTTCAGCGTACTAAGAGTCAGGTATGATCGGTGCGCTCGCGACAAAGCGGTTTAAACGAAGCTTGACCGCCAGACCCGACGACCAGTTGATCGCCGCGGTGTTGGCGGGAGAAACGGCGGATTTCGCCGAACTGGCGGCGCGCTATCGCGACCGCGTCGAGCGCCTGTGTCAGCGCTTCTTTACCGATCGCGAGATGGTGCGCGATCTTTCACAAGAGAGCTTTTTCCGCGCGTTTACTGGTCTTTCCTCGTACCGCGCCGAGTTCCCGTTTATCGGCTGGTTGCGCGCGATTGTCGCCAACGTCTGCTATGACGAATTGCGCCGCCGCCAGCGACGGCCCGAAGAACTCGTCGCGGATTTCAGCACTGCGGAGCGGACTTGGGTGCAACTCGTTAGCGAAGCGACGCCGGAAGAGATAATCGACGCGGCTGAACAAAGGCAGGAGGCGCACGACCTGGCTCATCGATTGCTCGATTCGCTGCGGCCTGACGATCGTATGGTGACGATTTTGAAGGAGAGCGAGGAATTGAGCGTCAGCGAAATCGCTGAAACGATGGGTTGGAGCGAAGCCAAGGTTAAGATCAGGGCTTTCCGCGCGCGACAGTCGATGCGCCGGCAGGCGGAACGAATCCTCGCGCGGGTGCCGCGCCGCATAGAACGATGAATTGCCTCGAAGCAAGAAAGGAGTTTCCGCGTTATTGGCGGCGCGCGATGTCGGAGCCGGCGCGAACCGGCCTGGTTGAGCACCTGCGAGATTGTCCACAATGCGATCGCGCATTTCGGACGTTTGCGTTGAGCGCACCGGTAATCCATTCGGCGACTGGCGCAGAAGTTATCGAGTCGGTGCCACGGACCGCGCTGGATCTGGTGCGTGCGCGACCTCCCACCGTTTCTCGCGGCAAGCCGCGGCAGACCTGGCGAACCGCGGCTCTCGCGGCGGCGCTGCTCGTTGCTGCTGGCATCACGGCGTGGTCGTCTGCTCAGTCACCGACTCCGAATTTCGTGGAAAGCGTGGTGGGCGAAAGTTCCGAGGTGGATCCGGCGTATTCTTTTGATCCCGCAGAGAGCGCAGCGGCCGGAGTCGCGCCGGGGTCCGCTCAGTTCGACTCGCAATCGCTCGATTCATCGGAACTGCCTGATTCGGACAACAGCCTTGAAAGATAAGTCCACTGCATTCCTGCTGGTGGTGGCGTTGATCGCGGGTGTCGCGATCGGCTTTGCCGGCAGCACGCTCGCCTATCGTTACAAGCTGCTGCACGTCCCAGATGGCAACCTGGTTGAGCGGATGAACCGATCGTTGAGCCTCAGTCCCTCTCAACGCGAGGAGATTGTCGAAGTGATGGAGGATACGCGCGCCGAGGTGATGCAATTGCGGCGTAGTATGCAGCGTCAGCGTCGTCGTTTGATGGTCGGCACCTATCTGAAAGTTCGTGCCATACTGAATCCGGAGCAGCAGAAGAAATTCGACCGCGAATTCATCCCGTCAAAATTTCGCGACGAAGCGCGCCAAGCGGAACAGGGGCGGGGAGACAATGCGCCTGAAGCATTTCCTTCGGCTATTGGAACTGCGACGCCCTAACTCACAGCGGCGCCGCTCAAGAGCCCATTTCACGGAGGAACTTGTCCGCCTGCGCAGCGACGTCGGGATTTTTAGCTCGCGCGCCGCTTGCCAACCTCAGGAATCTTACTGCTTGTTCGCGGTTCCCCTGCTGGGCGTAAATCTGACCCAACCGGAGTGCGGCGAATGGCGACGCGGGATCCAATTCCAACGCCCTGCGGTAATAGGGCAGGGCTTCGTCCATACGTGGCGGAACGAAGGACATATAGGCCTCGCCGATGTTCAGGTACGCGCTGACCTCCTTCGGCTCGAACTTGACGAGCTTCTGGTAAACCTCTACCACCTTCCCAAAATTCGACCGGGAGTTGTAGAAAAGGCCGAGGTAGATATAGGCCTCGGGCAGCGTCGGATCGATTTCGGTGGCCTGCCATAGCAGTTTTACCGCGCGATCGCTGTCCTTCATATTAATCGCTGCCATGACCAGCGCGCGCGCCTTAGCCTCATTCGAAGCGCCACCATAGTTCACTTCGGCGGGGGGACTAAGCGGTGCGGTTCGTGATGAGGGGGCAGTTGCCGCAGCCGGCGCGGAAGGCGCACCTGCAGATTCGGTGACGCTGGCATTCGCGCCGCGCGCGGTCCCGCGAGCAATCGCGACGATCGCGACGATCCCGGCGAGGGCAGGAACGATCGATCTGTGTGACAGCCACTTCGGCATAAAAAGAAGTCGAAATACCTGTAAGATGGTTGCACGAATGTTTTCAATTGCAAAGCATGATCCTGCAAGTGCGCTTGTGCCGCGCGGCCGAACAGTCTGGAATGGCAGTCAATTATGAAGACGCTCACCTTCGAGGGTGCCGACGGTAACGTGCTTAACGCCGTGGACTTTGGCGGTGCCGGACGGCCTCCGGCGTTGCTAATTCACGGCGGAGCCGCCCACGCGCGCTGGTGGGATTTTGTCGCGCCCGCATTGATCCATTCGCATCACGTCCTCGCCCTCGATCAGCGCGGCCACGGCGACAGCGAATGGATGTCCGAATGGGGTTACGGCACCCGACATTACGTCGCTGACATCGGCGCCGTTATCGCGGCTTGGGGTGCCGGCGCGCCAATTCTGATCGGCCATTCGATGGGCGGGCACAATGTGATGTGCTACGCGGGACTCCATAGCGAAACCCTCCGAGGAATGGTCGCGATCGACAGTCCGCCCACGTACCCTGATCGCGCGGTAGCAATGTTGCGTGAACTAGCCGAAAAGCCATCGCGCCGCTTCGAATCGCGCGCAGAGGCAATTGCTGGTTTTCGCACGATCCCGGGCGACACCATCGCAACCCGCGAAGTTCTCCATCATGTTGCGGAACATTCCTTTCGGCAGGCCAGTGACGCCAAATGGGAATACAAAAGTGATCGCCGCACGATGATCCGCGAGCCGATGAAAGCGTGGGATGGTCTCGCGCGCCTGCAATGTCCGGCGCTATTTCTCAAGGCGGAGAAGAGCGTCCTCAAACCAGGACTAGCGGAGCGAATGGTCGAGGCGATGCCGCACGGGCGTCTCGCAGTCGTTCCGCAATCACATCATCATGTGTTGCTCGATAATCCGGCGGGCCTCGCCGCGGTGCTGCGGGAATTTCTCGACGAGATCGGATGAACCCGCCACGCAGCCGGTTCGTCGAGGGCTCGCCGCGGCTTCACTACCTTGAATGGAATCCCCGCGGGCGCGTAACGCTCGTCCTTCTGCACGGAACTTCCGCTAACGCATGGTGGTGGCAGCCGCTCGCTGACGAAATTGACGGCAATGCGTTCCGCATTGTCGCGCTTGATCAGCGGGGTCACGGCGACAGCGAATGGGTGCGGCCGCCAGCTTATTCTCCCGAGGGATATGCGAGTGACCTCGAGCGCTTCATTCGCGCAGCGGGTCTGACGCGTCCAATCGTCGCCGGACATAGCATGGGTGGAATCGCGACGCTGTCTTTCGCGGTGCGATACGGCGCACTCGCGCGCGCGGCGATCGCGATCGACGTCGCGGTAACCTCGACGCCGCGGCGCAATCGCTTCATGTTGCGGCTCAAGGCGCTGCCGGTCGTAACCTATCCTGATCTTGCAACGGCAATTGCACGCTTTCGCCTGATGCCGGACGAGGGCAATATCGATCCCGGTGTGCTCGCTAGAATCGCTGAGCGCAGTTTCGAACGGATGGGTGACGGCCGTTACACGTTGAAGTTCGATCGCGAGAGTTTCTTCGGCAGCGACGGCCTCGATGTCCCATTTGCAATTTCACGTATCGAAATTCCGACGCTGCTGATTCGGGCCGAGAAGAGCCGCATCATGACCGCGGAGGCAAGCGCCAGCGCGGTATTGTCGAATCAGCACGTGCGCCTCGCCGTGATACCAGGGGCGCACCATCACGTGCCGCTGGAATGTCCAGCGGCATTGGCGCGACTTATTGGCGACTTCGCGTTGAGCATTGGGACCAGCGAATCGTGAGTGTTCCGGACAGAAACAATTCAAAACAAATAGACAATAGCTAGTCGCCATTATTCGATTATACCAACCTAATTTCGTCTTTACCTTTCTTAGTCTCCCCCGCCGAGTCATATGCGTATATACCGTTGTTGGTTCTGACCGACCGCACGTTACGATTAGTACGGTAAAACAATTTGTTCATTACTCATTCGCACTAATCTGAATTTATTCTCATTAGCGGTTCGTCGACGAATTGACATCGCGAAAGGCAAAACGTAAATAATTGAGCAACTACCTATTTCATCTGGCAATAAGAGGCGGCGGCGGGACGAGCACGCTGTGAGAAAAGAATGTGGGTGGTGGTGGGGATCTGAAGCTGGTGAACATCAAGCGTGAACGTAAGGCCCTCTTCCTTTCGAGATTTCTCGCATCTGGCATCTTAGGTTTCGCAGTTTTTGCGATAGTAGCTGGCGACGCTTCGGCACAGACGCCGATTGGCGTCGTGACAGCGGTTGCCGGTAGTGCAGCGATACAGCGCGGGGCGAATTCGTTGACTCCGCGCGTCGGTGTACAACTCGACCAGGGCGATCGTCTGACGACCGGCACGGACGGTCATCTCGAAGGAACGTTAAGCGATAACAGTAGCTTTGAATTGGCCGAAGCAAGCACGATGGCGCTCGATCAGGTGAATGTGGGTGCCGGTGGCGCGCGTCTTGGTACGCGATTGACTCTGACGCTCGGAGCCTTACGGACCGCAGTGAGCTCGTCGGTAGGTGGAGTGCCCAACTTCGAAGTACATACACCGAACGCGGTGGTGGCGGTGCGTGGCACCAAGTGGAACACCAGGTATCAGGAGGGCACCGGACGACCCGGATTTCCTTCATGCAAGCGCTTCACTGATGTCGAGGTTTACGAAGGGACGGTCGAAGTGAGTAGCGCGACGAACGCCGGCGCACAGCATCAATCGGTTACTGAGGGTTATGAGACTACGGTTGCCTGCGACGCGCCGCCGCTTGAGTCCGGGCCGCTTGGCGTCACTGGAAACGGCGGTATCGGAGGCTTCCGCGGCGTATCACCCGGCTCGATGGGCGCGCCACCGGCAGGTTCGCTGGAGCAGCCACCGGTGATTCCGAAACCGCCTCCGGACGGCGGAACGGGGCCGCGCTGAGCCATGAAACGAATTGTAAGGAATCATTTGGTGACGCGAATCGTACGGGATACGCGTCTGATGCGTGGGATCGCTGGCGCCGCCACAGTGCTCGTGATCATTTTGGCTGGTCACGCCGCCCATGCTCAGTTGGCGGATCTCTATCCGAATTTCTGGACGCTCGAATCGCCGGCGAATCTGCAAGCGACTTTGTTTGCCGGCGGTTTCGTAAGCGAACATTACGGTACAAGCCAGGAAGGCTTTCAGTTGGAGCAAAGCATCTCGCCATACATTGGGATCTTCGGACGCGCCACCGCGTATCAACTTTTCGTCGAGCACAACCAGGCCAATCCCTTCGTTGCGAGCAAACCGAATCAGGCTCAATACTATTTTGGGCGTTTCCAGGGAGGACTCGATTTTGCGTTCTATCCGGGCACCGAATTTTATTTGTCGGGAGGCAAGGAGGCCGGCGATTCGGATTCCTCTTTGATCGAAGGCGACTTCAGTAGCTGGATAATGGCGCACAGTCGTCATCCATTGAATTTCTCGTTCAGCTCTATACACACATTTGAGAACGGCGTGACGAGCAGTGAGATCGACTTCGAATGGATACTCAAGTCGACGACGAACTGGCTATGGCTTGGCGGCGCCGGCGGAGCGATATATGCGGGCGGTTCCGTGCCCACGGCGGGCGCGTTGATCTGCAAAAATCTGGGTAGATTCAATCAGCATTGCATTATCGGGCCGCCGGGAACTCAATCGCAGTCGATCGATGGCCAGGGCGGCCCTGATCTTGGATTTTTCTATCGTCCATGGCGAGTCGGCATGAACGCGCAATTCGGCTACGGTGCGGCCAAAAATTATGGCGAATTAAGCATCTACAAGCAGCTCGGCTGGACCGAATAGAAAACAATTTTTGCGTCGGATTCCGTCTTTCAAAATAAACCTCTGAAATTAATCAGGCGACTACCCGATCGCTGATTGTTTCAGAGGTACAGTCCTGGCTAGAACGGCGCGCAGCGACTCGAACCATCGCGGCATCGCCTCCTCAAGATTCTTCACGCAGTTCGCCTCCTCTTCAGCGGGACAATCGAAGATTATTGACCATTCGAGGAATGCGCGATTTCTATCAACTATCGGAACTACGCGCGCAGTTCCCTGATACCAGGTTATCCAGCCGAGCGTTCCACAGGACTCATAGACGTAGGAACGATCGAGATCGGAGAGTGCAATCAAGCGCTGGCGGATGCGACTGCCGTATTCGGCGAAGTTGCGAATCGCGCCGACGGTGTCGCCCATCTTGCCGTCTTCGATATGGCTTTCAGTAACGCTGGCCACCCAGACCGGATAGCTATTGAAGTCGCGAATGGTAGCCCACACCCGATCGGCAGTCTCTTCGAATACGGTACTGTAGAAAACTTTCATCATAATCTCCTGGTCCTGCGCTGAATCCGTGTTCAAGTGCGGTTGATTGAAACGCCGCCATCGGCAAGCAGCGCCGTGCCGGTCGTGAAGCTCGACAAATCGGAAGCGAGGTAGAGCGCAGAATTTGCGATCTCCTGTGGTTGTGCGATTCGCTTGAGCGCGTGGAGGTTGGCGACGAAGGCGATTGCCTCCGGCGTGTTCGCGAAGGTCCGGCCCATCGGCGTATCGGTGCCTCCAGGCAAGAGCGCATTGACACGAATATTTTGTGGACCGTATTCGGCGGCGAGCGCCTGAGTTAAGCCGATCATTCCGGCTTTGCTGGCCGCGTATGCCGCAGTTTGCGGAAAGCCGACGGTGTAGCCGACGAATGACGAAGTGAAAATCAGCGAGCCTTGGCCACGCTTCAGCATCGCGGGTATTTGATACTTGGCTCCGAGGAACGCACTGCTAAGGCTCGTTGCCAGAGTATCTGTCCAATCGGCGAGCGAAAGGTCCGGCACCGAGAGACCCAATTTACCCAGGGTGCCTGCATTGTTGAAGGCGATGTCGACGCCGCCAAATTTGCTTGTGGCCAATTCGACCAGCGCTTTGGCGAAAACCTCTTCCCGCACATCACCGGCAAGGGCGACTGCAGTATCGCCAGCCTCTTCGATCTCGGCGACCAGTGCATTCAATTCGCGGTGACGACGGGCGCCGACCACAACTTTTGCGCCCTCGCGAGCGAAGAGTTTGGCCGTCGCATAGCCAATCCCCGCACTTGCGCCTGTAATGATCGCGACTTTACCTGATAGTAGTTTCATTTTTTTTGATGCCCCGAGTCGTTTGTTTGAGCCGTCATGCAAGAGGAGCGGAGATGATCGTACATCCGTTTGATATGCAGCTCGGCGGCTCTGTCTCAAGCTTCACTTATGGCTACAACACCACAGACGAATCGATGTGAAATGAAGCTCGAAATCCGCGCGAATCGGAGTTCCGCTTATTGAATGCGCGGGTCTGTGATACCCTCCGAACAGCCAAACTCGGGGGAGAAGTTAGCGATGGCTGCAGCCGCGCCAAATGCCACAGACGCTGAAATCCTCGCCGCCGCACGCGCGATTCTTGATGCGGATTATCCCATCGCCCTGACCGGCGCCGGCATGTCGGTTGAGAGCGGCATTCCTCCGTTTCGCGGACCGGGGGGGTTGTGGACTAAATACGGCGAGCCGCCGATGAACGGTTACCAGATCTTTCTGGCGGACCCGAAGAAGGCCTGGGAGGATCGAATTCGCCGACAGAACGACGAGCTATGGGGCCCGCTGAAGGTGGCCAAGCCGAATCCCGGTCATACCGCGCTGGCCGAATTGGAGGCGATGGGCGTGCTCCGGTTTCTGATCACTCAGAACGTTGACGACCTCCATCGGCAAGCTGGCCACGCGGGGCTTGCGGAGATTCATGGGAACTGGAAATTGATCCGCTGCATCGAATGCGGCGCGCGATTCCGCGGCGAGGACATTCGCTTCGAAGTGCTTCCGCCTCAGTGTCCGAAATGCGATGGGTTGCTCAAGGGCGACACCGTCGCCTTCGGCGAACCGATTCCTCCCGACGTTCTGCAAAAGTGCGTCGAACATGCGGCGCGCGCCGATCTGGTAATCGTTGCGGGGACCTCGGCGACGGTCTATCCTGCGGCGGGCTTCGCAATTGAAGTGAAGCAGCGCGGCGGCGTGTTGATCGAGTCGAACCTCTACGAATCCGAGGTCACGCGGATTTGCGATGTAAGCCTGCGCGGCCCGACCGGCGAAGTAATGCCACGACTCGCGGCGACCGTCGCGGAGATCCGCAAGACGCGATTGTCCTGAACGTAATCCCGGTACAGTCTCATTTCTCCGATTTTGTAGCGGCGGACGGCGATACGGGCGTCGCGGGTACGGCGGATTTCGGCGGGATAGCCGATGGCGACGACGTAGGTGGAGGCACTGAACTGACTCGCCGGAGCAGAATCATCTGGCCGGTGCCATTGAAATCGGTCGGGCAGCTGCGCAATACCGTTTCGTAGTCCGCGCGCATCGCCCGCCACATCAGCTTGTAATCGTCCTCGGACGAAACCACGTACTCGAAATCCGAATCGGGCTTGGTGACGAACTGGATGTTGCGACCGCTGTAAAAGGCGAAGTCGTAATCGAGGCTGCCCCAATATCCGATCGCTTGGCCATTGGCGATTTTCATCGTGGCAGCCGCGAAGCCCTTGAGGGTCAGCGTGTTCGCGACGGCGGGTTCCACCACCAGATTCACCGCAAGAACGATCACGACGAAACCTCCGGTGATCGCAAAGACGATGTTTTCCACGCGCGGCCGCGCGCGCAGGAGGTAAATACCAATAGCGACTGCAGAAAGTGGAAGAACCACAGAGAACAATTCGCGATGGTAGGCGCTTGCACTCAGGGCCGCGGGTAATTGATCGAGCAGAATACCGCATTGCGCCAGAGCCCATCGAATCGACAGCGGATACCAGTAGAGCAGGGCGAGTGCGGTAATCGCACCCGCGCCGGTCGCGACAAACATTGCGCCGAAGGTGCTCGCGAGCCATTGCAGCGGCCGTGCGATTTCGTCGCGATGCGAAATTGCGTCGCTCAAATAGAGCGCAATGATCGTGGTAATGGCAGGAAAGAGCGAGAGCAAATAGACGCCGCGTTTGCTTTGCGGGAGATTGTAAAAGATCAGGATGACGAAGAACCACGCACACAGGTAGCCGAGGCGCGCATCGAGGCGCCGCGGATGCCGCAGCGCCTGCAGCGCCGCGATAACCGCGATCGGCGTCCATGGCAGGAGACCTGCGAGCAATGCACCCTCTATATAGTAGAACGGATGAGCGTGACCGTGGTTGACCCCCGCATGTCCGATAAGGCGGTAGATGTTCTCACCGAGTATCTGTTTATGAACGAACGCGGCACCGCCAGTGACTATTGCCGCGATATACCAGCCGCCGCCAATAAGACCGACGATGACTATGCCGCGCGACAAATGCAGGCGCCGAAGTACACTCCAGCGCCATGCCAACGCGACCCAAACGATTGCGACCATTGCGGGCAACGCCGCACCGATCGGCCCTTTAGTCAGTACGGCCAGCGCGATCGCGAAGTAGAGTAGGGTTGTGCGATTACTTAGTCCTTCGGCAATCGCGAGAAACTCGAAGAACGCAATCGTCACAAAGAAGGTCAGGGTCATGTCAACGCGTGAGCCGGTTCCGGCTTGCAGATATTGAAACGCGGTGCCGAGCATAATCGCGGAGATCAGGGCACCGCGCGCCTCGAAGAGGCGTCGCGCGTAAAGGTAAGTCGCAAGCATCCCGGCGATGGCGAGAACGGCTGACGGCAAGCGCACGGTCCATTCGTTCACGCTGCCAGCAGCTAGGGAGGCGAGTGCGGCCAGCCAATGCATCAGCAACGGTTTGGACGGAATTTCGACACCGGCGCGTAATGGCAGAGTCACGCCGCCGCCGTGAACGATGTCGAAGACGGTAACGGCCTCGCGCGGTTCGCCCTTGGTGTAGAGGGGCGCCCCGCCGAGGTTCACGATGAAGAGCAACGCACCCAATGCGAGGATTATCGGAATCGCCACGGGCGGTGAGGAAAGGAATTCGAGGCGACGAGCGACGGCGGCCTCGCGCGCGTCGAACAGGGAACTTGAAACCGCGGCGGGCGGAGCAAGCGCGGTCGCAGTGTTCGCCGGATCATCGGGCAAGGCTGCGGTAAGCGAAGTTTCGGGCAAAGATTTCGTATTCATTTCAATCGCGTATGCCGGCGATTAAGATACCGGCGCGGCCGCAAAGATGCATCGCCTACTTCAGTGATTGACCCTCGCGATACTCGGACGGACGGCGAAGTCCTGTGAAACCTCGCTTCATTCAGGGAGGGGCTCCAAAGAGAAAAGAAAATGTAAGGCTCGGCGGATCTGCTGCGAATCCTGAAAAACGACGCGAGTTTCGCGTCGGAATTGTAAGCGCGATCGCAGCGACGATTATCGCGGCCGTGCAGCCGGTGATTACCCGCTATGGCGCACAGCGAATCGATCCGGTCCTCTTCTGCGCCGGTTCGATGACGGTCGCGGCTTCGATTCTCGCAGTGGTGATGTGGTGGCGTGGTGAGATCGGCTCGCTGTTATCGCGCCGCTGGACGCCGCGGTTGATTGCGCTTTCGATGGCAGGGTCAGTCGCGACCAGCCTTGCGCTGATCTTCGGCCTGCGCCAAATCGATGCGGTCGCCGGCGTTATCCTCCTGCAGAGCGAGCCGCTGTACTCGCTTTTGCTTTCGACGATTTGCCTCGGCGACCGTCCGTCGCGCTGCCAGCTCGTCGCCACGACGGTGATCCTGATCGGAATTGGATCGGTTTTCGCTGTAAGCCACGAGTTTACGCCGCTGTGGGCAGCGGGTTTGCTTTTAGTCACGCCGCTGTTCTGGCAGACCTCGCATGTGATTTCCCTCGGTGTGATGCCGCCGCTTTCGGAACTCTGCGTAACCGGCGCGCGCAACATTTACGCCGCTGTGGCATTGGTGGCGATACTTCTGGTAAGCGACCCCAATGCCGTCGCGGGCCTCGCCGACCCGCGAACCCTCGCAGTTATTTTCGTGACGGGCGCATTCGTTTATGTCTTCGGTTCCTTGACCTGGTACGGCGCGATCAACCGGCTCTCGCTCGCGTGGACGACCGCCTTGACGATTCCGGGTGTGCCGTTGCTCTCGTTCATGTTCGCGATCGTTTTCCTCGGCGAACATCCGAGCGGTCGTGAGCTGGTCGGCATGCTGGTCGCCGTTGCCGGAGTTCTGTTCCTGGTATTGGGTGCGGACGCGGGACGCAAGACCGGCGATGTGGAGGCCGCCGAAGCGGTGCACCCTCCGTTGACCTAGCGGTTTCCGCCTCGACATTCGACGGATGCTGAGGTTTGCGACGAGTGAGCGTTTGGTTTGACTATCCCTTGCGGGTGGTCTTTGATCGCGGCAACCCGGGCGTGGAATTGCGACTAAAATGCGCCCCTAACGGAAGCGAGGAAATAATATATGGCTCGATTGGTCAAACATGAAGCAGAACGGTCCTTACGAAGTTCCGGAAGGGACTGAATTGCCCGTCTGGATCTGCGGATGCGGGCTTTCGAAGAACAAGCCCTATTGCGATGGCACGCACAAGAAAACCCGGGACGAGGCGGCCGGCGAAGTTTACTCTTACGATGACAGCGGCCATCGGACTCCCGTCAAAACTCCGTAACTGGGGACCAACGGGCGTGACGGAGGCCTGTACGAGGGCCTCCACCCTCTTTACGAGCAAGCGCCTTCAGGCCCGGATCTGGTCTACGCATTGATTACTCATCGGCGCATGAAATAGACGACGATCACAAGGCCGGCGAGAACTATGCGATACCAGGCGAACGGCTCGTAGGTCCGTGTGCGCACAAATCGAATCAGGCCGACGATCGCGATCAGGCCGAAGATTGCCGCGGTGACGAAGCCTGCGACGACATCGCCAGTGATCCCTTCGTGCATCAAATGCCGTCCTTCGAACAGGCCGGCTCCCGCGATTATTGGCGTCGCCATCAAAAAGGAAAAATTGGCGGCGTCCGCGCGTTCGAGCCGCAGCAGACGTGCAGCGGTGATCGTCGAGCCGGAGCGCGAAACCCCAGGGATGATCGCGAAGGCTTGACTGAAGCCGATCAAGAGCGCGTCGCGGAAGCTGACTTCGCCAATCTTACGACTCTGTGGAGCCGCGCGATCGGAAAACCACAACGCGACACCGAGAAGCGCGAGGGCGATCGCGATCACCAGCGGTGATCGGAAGGTTGATTCGGCCTGCTTTTCGAACAGCACCCCGATAAGCGCGCCTGGAATCGACGCGACGATCAGCATGATTAGTAGATGCCGCCGGTCGCGATCGCCATTGAAGATTGAGGCGCCCATCGAGAACCAATCGCGCCAATAATAGAGCAGTAAGGCGACCAACGTGCCGAGATGCAAGGCGACATCGAAAACCAGCCCGGGATCGTTCCATCGGAGCAGCCATGGCACGAGAACCAAATGGGCCGAGCTGGATATAGGGAGAAACTCTGCGAGTCCTTGAACCGCACCCAAAACAATCGCCTGGAATTCAGAGGAGGCAGCCATGTGAATCCTTTCGTGGGCCAGCAGCGAACATTAATCGCAATCGCGGTAAATGCATCTAAAGAGTTCTAAATAGAGAATCAACCAGCTAATAGGCGGTTAAAACTGTACGGTGTTAGCGTTATTGCTCTTGGCCGGAACTCGAAACGCATATAATATAGAGTGGGTGCATCGCATGCGACTGAGGAGGCCGGTTTGCTCATGGCGCTAAGCTCCAGACGTAAAGTGGTTCCGCTGCGGGATGACGAGACGCGAGAGCAAGAGGTTCGCGTTCCCTTCGTGGTCGAATTACCTAGAGTCGAGGAACCGCGTCGATTCCCAACGGTCGCCACACAACCGCGCCTCCCGCTGGTGATTCCCGACGAAATCCTTGACTACTACGGATGGGTGTTTTGCCAAGGCGGATTCCTCAACATCCACATGACGTTCGAGCAATTTCTGGCCGTTGTCGCGGCGGTCAGTCCCTCAGGCCTTTATCCGGAATACGACGAGTCGGGAGCGATTTCGGCCGGCGAATAACCTGGCAATCACGGTGCGCTCTGTTTCAAGAGACTATTGCGCACCCATACGTTTTGAAACGGCGTCACGTCTGCCGCGGACGTGAGGCCGTTGTCCTTGGCGATTTCCTGCCAATTGTTCGCATTGCCGGTGGCGCGCTTGGCCAGCGCCTTCAAATCCTCTTTCGGCAACAGCGTGAAGTTGACTCCCCCCGAGGTAGGCGCGCTCGAAGCCGGCGGACTCTTCGACGCCAGCTCATCGATCTCCTTGAACAGCGCGAATCGATTGCTCGCCTTGTAGCCATTGAGCAGGTCGTCGGGGATGTTTTCCGTTCGCACGTTGACAATTATTTTGCTCTTTTGGCTCCCTTCCGGCACTGCCTGGATCTCATAGCGATAGCGTGGTGGCGTGGTTAGGATTAGCCACCCGGTGGGAGTATTGATATCGGCGTCGCGCCACAGCGTGATGATCGAGTCGTCAGGTTGACGCTCGAACAGGATGCCATCCCCGCGCAACGCATCTTCTGTCAGACCGAGGGCGGTCTGCTGAGGGTATGGGACTTCATGTTCCTCACCGAGCGCGGTATCCGCAGCCGTCCAATGCTCGGTCTGATGCTGGCGACCGACGAAACATCCAGCCAGCGCGGACAAAACGCAGACGATCACTGCAAACGCCCAGGACAGGGCGGACTTCGGCGACAACCTCATCTGACGAACAGGAAAACATGCGAGAATCCCACGCGCAAGCCGAACTCCTGCAAATCAGCGCACGAAGAGATTGAAAACTGACGTTCGCCTTGTGATACAAAACATGAGCGAAAACGTTTGCGGAGTGTAATCGGTATATGAGTGATAGTGGATCGTTCGGGGCTGCCCACGTCGTAGCCATCATCGGAGCCGCGACTTCGGGCTCTGAAATCGCGCGAATACTGGCCGAGCGCGGCGCGATCGTCGTCGTGTTTGAGCAGAATCCGCGACCGTACGGCAAGATCGAAGACGGCCTGCCGCGATGGCACGTGAAGCAGCGCCGCGACGAATACGAAGAGATCAACAAGCGCCTTGACCATCCAAAAATCCACTACGTACCGCTGACGCGGATGGGCCGCGATATCGATTTTGCCGAGTTGCGCGAGGCCTGGGGATTGAGCGCCGTGGTGCTGACCAATGGCGCGTGGCGCGACCGCCCCTTTCCCGTTGAGGGCGCCGATCATTTCATTGACCGGGGACTGGTCTATCAGAATCCGCTGATCTATTGGTTCAATCATTATCCCGAGGCGACTTACAACGGACCGCGCTACGAATTGAGCCCTGGCACCACGGTCGTCGGCGGTGGGCTTGCGTCGATCGACGTTGTGAAGGTTCTGCAAATCGAGATGACGCTGAAGGCGTTGCAGCAGCGCGGAATCGAAGAGGACATGCTGAAACTCGAGCGCGAGGGAATCGATCCTGTCCTTAAGAATCACAATCTGGCGTGGGCCGATCTCGACGTCGCGCCGTGCCGGCTCTACTATCGGCGCCGCGTTCTCGATATGCCGCTTTCGGATATCGCACCCGACGCCACACCCAAACGGGCCGAAGCGATGCGCCAGGCGCGCGCGAAGATTCTCGACAAGGCCCAGCGCAAATTTCTCTTTGAGTTCCAGGAATTGAGCGTACCGACCGGGCTGATCGTCGAGGGCGATCGCATGGCTGGTGTGATGATGAGCCGCACCGAGGCCGCCGATGGCAAGGTCCGCACCATTCCCGATTCCGGGCAGCCGGTGCGCGCGCCGATGACGATTAGCTCCATCGGCAGCATCCCGGAACCGATTCCCGGCATTCCGCAGCGCGGCGAAGTCTATCAATACGTCGATGCGAACGTGGGCCTGTTGATGGAGGGAAACACCGGAATCTACGCGGCCGGCAACGTACTCACCGGCAAGGGTAATATCAAGGACTCGCTCGTCAGCGGCACCGAAATCGGCATCCACGTTGCGGAACGCTACCTGGGTCTCTCCAGCGATGGAAACGGTGTGCCGTTCACCGATGCCATGCGCGAGGAAGCTCACATGGAAGGCTTGAGGATGGCCGCCAGTATCAACTCGCGCGAACTCGTTTCCGGCTGCGAAAGTCGCCGAGATCATGGCGCGCGTGCGCAAGCGCCAGAATGAGATCGGTTACACTGCTGACTATCGAGGTTGGCTCAAGAAGGTCACGCCGGCGGACCTGCAATAGTGTCGCTTTGCTTCACGAAGCGCACGCCGATAGGCTTTTGCAGATGAGTACTGCCGGAGGAATCGAGTGAACGAATTGAAGCGGACCGACCCGGAAATTTACGGGCTGATCAAAGAAGAGGAACGCTACCAGATTGAATCGATCCGCTTGATACCGTCAGAGAACTACGTCTCGCAGGCGGTGCTCGAAGCGACCGGCTCGGTACTCACCAACAAATATTCGGAAGGGTACGCACACAAGCGTTATTACCAGGGGCAGCGGTACATCGACGAGATCGAGACGCTCGCGATCGAGCGCGCCAAAGCGCTGTTCGGCGCAGAGCACGTTAACGTGCAACCATATTCGGGCTCGCCGGCGAATCTCGCGATTTACTTTGCGCTGCTCCAGCAGGGCGACACTCTCATGGGTCTCTCGCTGCCGCATGGCGGCCACCTGACGCATGGGTGGAACGTCAGCATAACCGGTTCGTTCTGGCGGCCGGTGCATTACGTGGTCGATCGCGAGACCCAGCGGATTGACTACGACGCAATTCGCGATCTCGCGCGCAAGGAGCGCCCCAAAATCATCGTGACCGGCGCGACCGCTTATCCCCGCCAGTTCGACTTCAAGATCTTCGCCGAGATCGCAAAGGAAGTCGGGCGCCTACCTGCTCGCGGATATCTCGCACATCTCAGGGCTTGATCGTTGCCGGCGCGCACCCTGATCCGATGCCATATGCCGACGTCGTTATGACCACGACGCATAAGACCCTGCGCGGCCCACGCGGTGCGATGATCATGTGCCGCAAGGAACTGGCGGCGAAAATCGACAAGGCGGTTTTCCCTGGCTTGCAGGGCGGCCCGCATAACCACACGACCGCCGCAATTGCGGTGGCGCTCAAGGAAGCTGCGACTCCCGCATTCAAGGAGTATGGACATCAGATCGTGCGCAACGCCAAGGCACTCGCGGCCGAGCTAACGGCGCGCGGATTCAATCTGGTCTCGGGCGGCACCGACAACCATCTGATCCTGATCGATCTCACCAACAAAAAGATCATCGGCAACAAAGCGGCGCAGGCCCTCGACCGCGCTGGAATCATCTGCAACTCCAACACCGTGCCCTACGATCCGCGCAAGCCGTTCAGCCCGAGCGGCATCCGAATTGGCACGCCCGCAGTGACCTCGCGCGGGATGGGCGAAGCCGAGATGAAGCAAATCGGCGCCTGGATCGACGAAGTGATCGCGCACGCAGACGACGAGGCCGCGATTGGGCGCGTGAACGCCGCGGTAATCGAATTTTGCCAGCGCTTCCCGGCGCCGGGCTGCTTGTTGTCATGAGCCACGTCTCTCCCCCGTCACGGATGCCAGATGTAGTCGCGTTGCGGTTCTGGCAACTGCCCGAGCGGGCACGTCGGATCATTTCTTCGACAACGAAATTTTAGATGGCAACGACGTGCCAGGTGCGCTCGACGACGCCGTCATCGACATGCGGGCAGGGGGTGTCGCGGCGAGTAGTGTCGCCAGACCGATTACCCCGACGATAATGAGAGATTCGGCGGCGACGTTTCTTTTCAACACCCGCCGCGCGGACGGCAAATCAAGGATGGGAATAACGTAGAATCTGTTGTACGCGCCGATTAGCAGAACTAGCGCAAATGCTTCGACTTTGACCGATAGGACTCGTCCGTATGACGAATAGAACAGATGGCTCAAGCTATGCCCGAGTCCCTCGAAAGCAATATAAATCCCACTCAGGATCAGAATCGAGACTGACCATCCTGCAAGCCGCGAGAGCATATGGGCCGCGTCGAGGGAGCTTTGCGGGTCGGCCGAGCGCGAGCCCACCCAATAGCCGAATAATGAGCCGGCCCATGCTGCGGCCGCCAGCGTGTGCACGAACCGCATGGCGACCGCGGTCGTACCGAAGTCTATCGCATGGCTGTTGAAGCTGCCCGCGAGACAAAACCCCGCACTCAGAATTACGAGGATAAGCGGTCGCGCCGACTCGCGCAGCGGTAACCACGCTGCCAGCGCCAGAGCCAACGCCGTTGGCAGCCGCCACATCCATATATGTCCCGCATGAGTTTGCGCGAGTACTTCGCCCACCAGCGGCAGCGCATTACGCATGTTCACGCCAGCCATCCCCGCCACTTCATCGACGAACATGAGCGGCGCGACTAACGCGACCACGAGCGTCAACAGCCGCCACCAATTCGCAAGTGCCCGCGCAGATGCGTTACCGCTTCGCGCGTAGCTACCGAACGGTAAATTGAGCATCACGCTGAACATCGCACTGCCAAAGATCAGCGTCTGCGCAAGAATCACCGGCCACGCCAGGAGGGCCGCGGGCCACTCCGGGCTCATGTCCATCGCGGACATGTTCATTTAGTGTTGGCCTGCACCGTGAAGCTATAGGAGCCCTCTGTATGGTGCGTATCGATACAGACGACGCGCCATTTGACTGTGTATTCGCCCGGACTCAACGGTGTGACCGAGACGGAAAGCTCATGTCCATCGGCACTGATCTGCGGCATTCCCGCCGCTTTATCCTGACCGGCGGCGTCAAGCACTTGCAGCGAGTCGAACAGTTTCTCGATCGGAGCGTCGTACTTGATCGTGACCTGGACGGGAGTCGCCGCTACCGTCGCTCCTGCGGACGGGTCCTCGTGCTCAGGGAAAGAATGCGCAGAGGCCGTGCTGGCCGTACTGACCAACGTGATTACGATTGGAACCGTGACGCTTAACAATTTTCTGGCGTTCATCTACCGAACCCGTGATTGATTGTCCAGTTTCCGATCTGGGGAAAGATCGAATCGTAAAAGATATCGAGTAGTCCGAGTACCGCGGCATGGTTTCCCGACACCGCGGCTTGATTCAAAGCGAACTGGGTACCGATGCTGAGTTCGAAGTGATAACCCACGTACGCGATCCCGGGGGTTGCCAACAGGTTCGGAAAAGTCTGTCCGGATGGTCCCGTAATCAGTTGATCGTAGTTAATTTCATTGAAGAGAAAGAGATTTCGAAAAGGCCACTTCAAGCCGATGTCCCTGACGTTATTGCTCAGGTACGGCAGCGAATACTCAATCGTCGTGTCGGCGAACATATGGTGACTGGTGTGGCCGCCCAATGCGGGCAAATAACCAAAATCGCTCTGAATGCCCAAGGGCCGCAGATATTTGATCCCGCGCCAGTTGGGCAGATCGCCCATCCCTTTTTCCCAGAGAAAGAGTCGGCCCCAGGCTCGTATGATTCTGCTCTTCCACCGCCTGGTTCCCTGTCGGTAGTTGAATCTGCACGCCGAATGAGATCAGGAACTCATGTTCCAATGAGTAGTACGGGGAGTACTTCGCGAACATCTCAAGATTGTCCCACCCGTCGAGGCTCGGACCGTGGTAGGGCGACGTATGACTCCAGTTGGTGCCGCCTCCGACGCTGAATCTGGGCATGTGCTGGTCGTCGATCCACAGCACCTTTTCGATCGATGATGAAATCGCATAGGTATTAGCGTCACTGCTCCTGACCCAGGACGGTCCAAAAATATCCAGCTCGTTAGCCGGAGTCGGATCCTGGGTAATGAGCGGTTCCAGGAATACATAATCGCCGACCACGCCGTGGGCGCAAGCCGTCGTTGCGAATACGAAGACCGCCGAACAATCATCGTCGAGGCCGTAAAGCCATCTCATCATAAGCTGTCTCTCCTGCGATTCCGTCTAACCAGGTCACGAAATCGCGATTCGGGGCGATCGCGCTCCGCGCGCGAATCGGGCGAGCAATCGACGCCGACGACCTAAGACGACGGAGAGATCGCTCAGACGAGAGACTTCGGCGGAGGCGGATCGGGTGCGTCGAACGGCACGACCAACTGGCGACTGAACGATTCAATCGCGAGTACCGCGATCTTCGAGCGTGACTCGAAACGAAGACGAGTTCAGCGGTGGCCAACGAGCATGAAGCCGCGCCGGAGCGAACGATGGAAGCGGGGTGCAGATATCGAGCGTGAAGGCCGGTGCGGACTGCGGCTGGACGATCACCGGACTCGCCGCCATCGGGATGCCGCCGAGCAGATCATCGCAATCACCAGTATCTGCGCAATCAGCGGAGCGTTTTTCCGACGCAGTCAAAATAGCTTGCTGCCCTGTTCGAGCGCCGCGACCTTGACCTGAACCTTGGCGCGGTGTTCGACGTTCTCGAGGTGGACTGGCTGGCACGAAGCCAACCCCACCCGCATTTCGTCGAGCTTGTAACGGTTTCCGCACAATCTGCAAATCAGGAAACCGTCATCGACGGTGAAACCCTTATGAAAGCGATAGCATTGCCGGCACGCGTCGAAGACCGAGCGGATCGACGCCGTCGTCGCCGCGCGCAAGAACGAAGCGAATCAGTTGTCCCACGTGGATTGCGATAGCAATAGAATTGGCCGAGCCGCGAGCGAGATCGTCGGTCGAGACGGTAACGACATCGGTGCCGTTTGCGTCAGCGTGCAGCCGGGGGCGATCATCGGACCGATAGCGGCGGCGGCACCAATCGCGAGTGCGACTACGATCAGAATCGTGGTGAGCCTGGTTAGTTTCACACGTGAAAATAATCGCAGGGGAATCCTGGGTTTGCAATCCCGCCGATTTATCGGGTCTACGGTAATGGGCGAGCTTGACAGCACGAATAGCGAGACAGGATAACGCAGCATGGCGACGACAAAAGTCGAAAAGGTGCTCAACTGGGGCGTTGCGTACACTCCCGGAAATGGATAAGGGCGGTCAGCGTCCGCAGCCGCGATGGGACACGCTGCGCGATCAGGTGCGCGAGGCGACCGACCTCGGCTACGACACCGCGGTCGCGGTCGAAACGCAGCACGATCCGTTTCTGGCGCTCGCAGTTGCGGCGCAGGAGCCGTCGCCGATCGAGTTGAGCACCGGTATCGCGCTCGCGTTCACGAAAAGTCCCGTGGCGACGGCGTATATCGCGTGGGACCTGCAAACGATGAGTGGCGGGCGGCTGGTACTTGGACTCGGCTCGCAGGTCAAAGGCCACGTCACGCGGCGCTTCGGGATGCCGTGGTCGAAGCCGGCGCAGCGGATGAAGGATTACGTCGGCGCGATGCGCGCGTGCTGGCATTCGTGGCAAAGCGGCGAGCCGCTCAACTTCAAGAGCGAGCATTACAACCTGTCTCTGATGACGCCGAACTTCGCGCCGCCGCCAATCGCGAAACCGCATATTCCGGTGCTGATCGCGGCGGTGCAGGAACGGATGCTGCAAGTTGCGGGCGAAGTCTGCGATGGCGTTCGCCTGCATGGAATCGTCACGCGTCGCTACCTGGATGAAATCGCATTTCCAAATTTGCAAAAGGGTTTCGAAAAATCGGGCCGGCCACAAGCGGAATGGAAGAACTTCGAAATCGGCGGCGGTGGATTTCTATGCGTCGCTCCCGATAAGGATTCGCTCGCACGCGCCGTCGAAAAAATGAAATCGACAATCGCCTTCTACGGCTCGACGCGATCGTATCGCTCCAGCTTCGAACTCGACGGATGGGCGCCGCAAGCCGAGGAATTGCATCGCCTGTCGGTGCAGCAGAAGTGGGACGAGATGGCGAAGGTCGTCACCGACGAGATGGTGCACGCGTTCGCCGCGGTGGGGACTTATGCGGACATCGCGAGCGTTATGAAGAAACGCTTCGCGGGCAGTCAGCCGGTTGTCATTTCGAAATACCGCTGCACAACGATCGCGATCGCGGCGTGCTGAAGGAGATTGTCCAGGACCTGCATCGGCCCTGAATGATTTCGCGAAGGCGTCATAACGCGGATCGGTTGATGCAAGCCCGGACCGATGCGATGCGGGCGCCGGCTACCGTCGCTTACTACTCTTTCTGAATCGACTTGACGTAATCGACCAGTGCGTCGATGCGCGCCTTGGCCTTGGCTTCGCTTTCGGGCGTGAATTCCTTGCCTTCCTGCTGAAAGTTCACGCCCCAGAAAGGCATGTCGAAACGCTTGTGCGACGGAATCACCTTGCGGCCATCGACCATGTCCATCACTTTTTGCGTCGGGAACACGCCGCCATTTTTGAGGCTGATATTGGTCAGGTCGGTCGGATGTATGTCCGGCAATACCTTGAGCTCCGGGCCATTGCCCTTGCCGTTGTCGCCGTGACACGGCGCGCAATGATTCATGAAATCCTCCTTCCCGCTGACCGGATTTTCCTCGCTGGCCGGATGGTAAACGTCGGAATCCTGAGCGAGTACCCAGGTGCAACAACAGGCGCTGAGCACAAGCGCTAGTGCGAATCCGCCCAAACTCGAGATCAGACTCTTGGTTACAATTCGCACACTTCTCCTCCAGAACGTTCGCCGTGCGTAAATTGCACATCGACGTCGCCACGTAGCGCATAGGATGACACGGAAAACGGCAAACGCAATCAACTATGTGCTGGCGCGACTGGGCGCTCGCGGCCATTTTCGTTGACGCGCAAATCGGCCAGTACCTGCTCTGCCTGATGCTCGAGAATCGTCCCCTTGAAGAAGTTCGGATTCATCCCGGCGTGCAGCTTGATCGGATTGATGTAAACGAAGTCGCGAAAGTCCTCCTCACTCATCAGACCGTCTTCGACGCCTCTCATAGGCCTCCACCGCGGCGTTGCGCAGATCGGTGAGATCGTAATGGCCCATGTCGGACCCGTAAACCGCATTGAGCCGCGCACCGAGCGGATTGCGCTTCGAGTCGAACGCCAGCGAGGTCATGCGATCGTCGCCCTCGCAGCCGAAAAAGAAATTCGGCACGAAGCGATCGTAAATGTCCTCGCGAGTTTCGATTCCGCAATGACGCCATTCGTCCCATTCCGCCGGATCGAGGCCGCCGCTGCCTTCGAGTTCCGACGAGTACAAGATTGCCGTCGAGCCGGCCCGCAGTGAACTTGCCGCCGTACTCGCGACAAAGCTTGCGATACAGTTCAGTGTCGAGATTGGCCGGATTAACCTGATCCATCATCCGCAGGCTGCGCTTGTGCCAGCGCTCGTATAGTGCGCAGTAAAGATTCACCGCCCAACCGACGCCACCCTCTTTGAAGGCGAACTTGAGCGTCGGGAAAGCGCCGGGTGACGCCGCCCAGAAAAAGCGCCTTGCAGATACCATCGGCGGCGGCGGCGAAGTGTCCGATCTGATTATAAATGAAGCTCGAAATCGACGTCCGCATTCCCCAGTTGACCCCGAACGAATGGAAGGTCGGCGCGATTCCCAGCTCGACGCATTTTGCCCAGACCGGATCGTAATCGTACTCGCTATCGAGGCAAAGGTTGTCCATCCAGGTCATCTGGCGAGCGAACTCGGGCGCCTGTTTCGCGAGGCCTGCGAATCGGCCGTCGCACGAATCCCGCCATCATCACGACCTTGAGGCCGAGTTTTGCGACGTGTTCGAGTTCCTCGATCGCTTCGGCGGGCGTATGCATCGGCACGCAGGCGGCCGGCGTGATGCGGTCTGCATATTCGCGAAAAATATCCGCGTGGTAATTATTGAACGCGCGACACGTTATCCGCCGCAATTCATCGTCACCGATATGCGAGGCAAATAGCCCCTGGCTCGGATTGAGCACCGTGAAGTCGAGGCCCATTTCATCGAGCCGGCTGTAAAGCAGCTTCGGCATCGCCGCGGTTGCGCGATCGTAAGTGTTTTTCGCTGGGTACGGCCACCACACCGGACGCGGCAGACGGAATTCGCTTGCGCTCCTCGATCGAAGCGTGATTCCAGCGGAAGTAAAAAGCGGTGTCGGGCGCAGTCTTGTAACGCTCGAGTATCGCGCTGCCGCCGGCTTCGCGAATGTAGTCGAGCAGCGCGGGTTCGAACTCGACGACGTGGCCATCCGAGTCGATTATCGGATGGCCGACCCGCTCGCGAATTTCTGCCGATCGAGTTGTTTGTGGCTTACTGATGCTCATCGATGAACTCCGTTTTCAGCCACTACTGTGCCGCCGCGAAATGCTCGACGCAATCAAACCAAATACCTGCCTGCGGAATTAGCCGATAACGGCCGAACTTCGATCGTCGTTCACTATGGACGCAGCTCGTAGAGCACTGCGAAATCGTCCTTGATCGGCAGTCGCGTGAAACGTGAGAAGCCCGCCGTGGTCGCCAATTCCCGCGCCTTCGGCTCGCCCATCGCCGCCCCGATTCCCGCCCCGCCGTGCGCAAGCGAAGTCGTCATGCAGTAGAGCGTGCTCACCGAATAGACCATTTTACCCATCGGTTTGATATTTTCGCCGACCTGGTTCGATATGTTGATCTCTTGCACCAGGTACGTGCCCTCGGGCTTCAGCGCGCGACGAATGCCGCTCATCAGGCCGACCGGATCGACCGAGTCGTGTACCACATCGAATGTCGAAACGAAGTCGAAGCCACGTGCGGGTAATCCGCTGCCGTTGGCGACTTCAAACGTTGCGCGGTCACTCACGCCCGCGGCTTCGGCATTGCGCCGCGCGCGATCGATCGACTCGGCATGGATATCGAAACCGACCACGCGCGCGTTCGGGAAAGCTTGCGAAATCATGATCGCGGCGCGGCCGCCTCCGCAACCGACATCCGCGGCGAGACCGCCGCCGTTCAGCGCCGACACCACCTGCGGCATCGCGGGAATCCATTTGCGCAGCAGTTTATGTTCGTAACGGGTGCGCGAGTTACGCTCGGCGGCCTCGAAGAAAGATTGTGGATACTCCGCTTGCGTCACACCTTTACCATTGCGAAACGCTTCCGCGACCTTCGGCGCTACGCTCACCGCGGCCTGCGCCATCTGAAAGTAGCTGCCAATGAAAAATGGCGAGTCTTCATCCGCGAGCGCCGCCGCATATTCCGGCGTCAGCAGATACGTATCGGTGCCGGCGGCGTATTCGACGTAATGTGCCGCGGCCATCGCCCCCAGCCATTCGCGTACGTATCGCGCACTGAGGCCGCTCTTCGCCGCGAGCTGATCGACCGTCAGCGGTCCCGCCCCGGCCATCGCTTTGAAGAGTCCGACCCGATCGCCGATGAAGCACAGCGCGCCATGCACCACCGACGCTACGTCGCCAATCACGGTCTGCGCGACTTGCTTGCATTTCTCGAGGTCGAGTTCGCTTGCACCTTTTGCCATTTGAAAATCTCCGCTTTCAAGGCCGCACGAACCGGTGGCCTTTCATCTTCAACTTTAATCGCAGGTCAAATTTCCGCCGATCTTCCGATCATCCCACCATCGTGAGCCCGCCGCTGATACTGACCACCTGGCCGGTCGCATAGTCGGCATCGGACGAAGCAAAAAATGCGACCGCCCCTGCGAGGTCTTCGGGTTTGCCCAACCGGCGCATCGGAATTCCCCGCTTCATCGCCTCGAGCACCTTCGGTTGCTGCTCCATTACGCCTTGCAGCAGTGCGGTTTCCGTCGGTCCGGGGCACACCACGTTGACGTTGATATTGTTGCGGGCAAGCTCCCGCGCGAGCGTTTTCGAAAACGCAATTATCGCGCCTTTGCATCCCGAATAGACCGCTTCGCCCATCGACCCGACGCGCCCCGCATCCGAAGCAATCGAAACGATCTTGCCATGCCCGCGCGCCTGCATCTTCGGGACGACCGCCTTGCAACAATGGATCACGCCGCGGAAATTTATCGCGATCACCCGGTCCCACGTCTCGGGCGTGCTCTCGACGAAAGGCTCGAGCTTGTCCCAACCCGCGTTGTTGACCAGGATGTCAACCGCACCGACTTCGCGCTCGACGCTCTCGACCGCCGCCAGCGCGCTCTCGAGACTCGTCACGTCGAGCTTCACCGCGCGCGCGTCGTTGCCTGCCGCGTTGATCTCGACGGCGGTCCGCTTCGCGACGTCCTCATTGATGTCGCCGATCGCGACCTTCGCGCCCTCTGCCGCCAGCCGCATCGCGATTGCGCGTCCGATTCCCTGCGCTCCGCCCGTGACGAGCGCGACCTTGCCGTTGAGCCGCGCGATTGCCGACGTCATCTGCCAAACTCCTCACACTGCTGTCTGATCATTCGAATAGTCATTGCACCCTTCGCACCGCGCGCGTACTTAGCCGATCGTCCAGCCGCCATCCACGATAAAAGGTGCGCCAGTCGCGAAGGACGCGTCGTCGCTCGCCAGAAACAGCGCCATCTTCGCAATTTCCTCGGGCTTGCCGATGCGCCCGAGCGTCGAGATGCGGCTGATCGTGCGCTCCGACATCGTGCCGCCGCCCTGTATTCGCGAGACCATCGGCGTATCGATCGCGCCCGGACAAATCGCGTTAACGCGGATGTTGTAGCGGCCGTATTCGAGCGCCGCGACTTTCGTGATCGCGATTACTCCGGCTTTCGCCGCGCAATACGCCGACGAATTGCGCAGGCCCACCAATCCCGCGATCGATGCCGTATTGACGATCGCGCCGCCGCCATTTTTGACCATGTGGGGTAGGGCGTATTTCATGCCGAGCCACACCCCGCGCAAATTGATCGCGATCACCCGGTCGAAGTCCTCATCCGCCAGGTCCACGATCCGTTGCGCTTTCCCCTCGATTCCCGCGTTGTTGTATACGATATTCAACGCGCCGAGCTTTTCGATCGTTGCCGCCACCATCGCCTGCGCGTCGGCGCTCTTCGACACATCCGCCTTGACCGCAACCCCTTTGCCGCCCTGCGCTTCGATCAGCCGGACCGTTTCACGCGCGGCATTTTCGTCGATATCGATCGCGGCAATCTTTGCGCCTTCTTTTGCGAACAATAACGAGGCGACCCGCCCCATGCCCGATCCGGCGCCGGTAATCAGCGCAACTTTGTTTGCCAGCTTCATCCGAGAATCTCCACGTTCGGCTAGTTCTGATTATTTGGGATCAACCGATCCGCGCGTCACCATAGCGCATTCGCCCCGGCCCGCGTTAGTCCATCGCGACGCGCCTCGACGAGGTCTTTCCCGTGGCGATGGCGTTGCCGCCGCACCTCGTTGTATAGGTCAGCGAAAGAGCAGGAGGAGATTCACCATGAATTACAGCGATTACGAATACCTGAAGGTCGAAACGGTTGACCGGGTGGCGACGCTCACGATCAATCGCCCCGACGTCCTCAACGCGGTCAATAGCCGCATGCACCACGAAATCGAGCAAATCTGGCTCGACCTCGCCGCCGATCAAGACGTCAATGCGATCATTTTCACCGGCGCGGGACGCGCTTTTTGCGCTGGCGGCGACGTTAAAGGCATGGCGGCCGGGCAACTGGTCGGCGGCGGCCCCGGTGGCGATCGCTTTAACCGCGGTCCGATCACGGCCGCCAACGGTCGGCGCATCGTCGAGAATATGCTCGACGTCGAGCAGCCGATCATTGGCGCGATCAACGGCGATGCGATCGGATTGGGCGCGACGCTCGCGCTGCTGTGCGACATTACCGTGGTTTCCGAAAAGGCCCGCTTCGCCGATACCCACGTCAAGGTTGGCGTAGTTGCCGGCGATGGCGGCGCGGTCATCTGGCCCGTGCTGATCGGACCGCATCGCGCAAAGGAATTCCTGATGCGCGGGAATTTCATGAACGGCGCCGAGGCCGGGCGCATCGGCATGGTCAATTACGCGGTGCCGCCCGAACAGGTGATGCCGCGAGCGCGCGAACTTGCACAGGAACTCGCCGACGGCCCCACCTGGGCGATTCGATGGAGCAAGCTGTCGGTCAACAAATGGCTCAAGCACCAGGCCAACCTGATCCTCGATGCCTCGCTCGCCTATGAAATGATGACGTTCAAGACCGAGGACCACAAAGAGGCCGTCAAGGCCTTCGTTGAAAAGCGCAAGCCGAATTTCGTGCGCTCTTCCGGCGAGTAGAAATCAGGCGAGTAGGAATGTTGAACGCGGACGGTGTCATGACGCCGTCCGCGTTGCCGCTATGCATCTTAAACGTTACTTCTTCGAGCCCGGCAGGTAATCGTCGAGCGGCACGCCCATGCTGTTCAGCGCCCACGACACCAGGTTGTACTGGCCGACGGTGAAAACAGCATCCATCATTTGCTCGGTATTGTACCGCTCGGAAAGCGTTTTCCAGGTTTCGTCGGAGACCACGGAATTCTCGAACAGATCGTCGGCCGCCTGCACCAGCGCGGCATCCGCGCGATTCCAACCGGCCTTCGGTCCCTTGCGAATCCGATCGATCTCGTCGTCGGTGAGTCCCACCGACTTGCCGATTCGCACGTGCTGCTCGAATTCGTACGGCGCCTGGTTCAACCAGCCGATTCGCAGAATCAGGATCTCGCGCTCGCGCGGCGCCAGTGTCTGCTGGTCGGACAAAATGTAATTGGCGAATTTCGACCAGGCGCGAGCAAGTTTCGGATGCTGCATCAGCACCCTGAAGATATTGACGACCTTGCCGTTGACCTGGGCGCGCTCGCCCAACTCGCGATCCTCGGCACTGAGCGTTGAAAAATCACGAAAGGGCACTCGCTGTTTTCTCTCGGTCATGAGCTTCCTCCTATTATTTCAGCAGGTATCGTGCGACGCTCACGTCAAAATTCGGATCGACGGCGTTCGTGGCTCCTGCGACTACCGCCTTGCCGCCCCCCACCGCAACCGCATCGGCGAAGCTTCCTCCGCTTCCAAAGCCAGTGAAGACAGTTCCTCCGGTTCCGAAGGTTGAGTCGAGTTCGCCGGAGGCATTGTAACGCGCGATTACGGATTCGAAGCTGGGATTGTTTTTGTCGGAGGATCCTACCGCGATGATCTTGTTGCCGGGCTGCGCAACGATCTGCGACAGATCCTCTTCGCCGCCGAGATCCGTAATTACCTTTCCGCCACTACCGAAGGTGCTGTCGAGACTGCCGTCTTTGTTATACCGCGCGAGGGCGAAGTCTTGGTTAGGATCAGTCGCATCGGTATCGCCTCCGACCACGATCTTGCCGCGAGGAGCCAGAATCAGCGAACCGTGTTCCACGGTATCGATGCCGCCGAAGTCGGTGAACACCATTCCGCCGGTTCCAAACCCTGGGTCGAGGTTGCCCTTCTTGTCGTAGCGCACCACGGCAAAGTCCCGCAGGCTGCTGTGCGCATTTGAGTTTCCGGCCACAACAATCTTGCCGTCTCGTTGGATAGCCACAGCCTCCGCGGTGTCCTGGGTTCCTCCTAAATCAGTGACTACCCTGCCGCCGGTTCCAAATGTCGCGTCGAGAGTGCCGTCCTTGTTGTATCTGGCGACTGCGAAATCACCGCCGGAGGCTCCGACCACGATCAGCTTCCCGCCAGCCGCTGGCCTTGCTGCGACCGCCTCGTCCCCGTGGCCGCCAAAATCGGTGAGCACCTTGCCGCCGGTTCCGAACGTCGTATCGAGGGTGCCGTCTTTGTTGTAGCGTGCAATCGCAAAATCGTCGCTGCCGCCGTTTGCGTTGGACCCGCCAACCGCGACGACCTTGCCGTTTGACAGTACAACTCCGCCGAACACCAAATCGCTGCTGCCCGTGCCGAAGTCTGTGATCGCCTTGCCACCAGTGCCAAAAGTCGAATCCAGCATTCCGCTCTTGGTATAGCGCACGATCGCAAAGTCGAAGCTGCCGTTGGCATCAGTCCGTGCGATCACTACCGGTTTGCCGCCCGGTGCGATTCCTGCCGCGAAATCAAGGTCCTCACTTCCGGTTCCGATATCGGTGAATACTTTGCCGCCGGTACCGAACGTCGGATCGAGGGCGCCTGGCGTCCCGGCTTGAGTAGCGGTCGCCGCCATCAATGCGGCCGAGAATGTCAGTGTGCTGAAGAAAGTTGGTCTGGATAACAATCGTACGAATCGCAGCGACCCGATCCACTGAACATACGAATACAAATCGCCCAACACAATTCCCCTCCTGAGTTGGAATCTCCTTCTTTCAGGTTACGATACCAACTCGTTTTATCCGAAAGTTTCTTGAGTCTCCGATTCCGCGCCGATTCATACGCCCGACGACCTTTCTATGCAAGGTTCCAGGCTGGTTTGGTTTAACGACCTCTCCAGCGGCCCAGGGAGGGCCGTTTTCGGATCTCAGGACCATCGGCCCCTAACGTTCGGCTTTTGTGCTATTATCAAACGGGGAGCGACTCGTGACGCCTGCGCTCGATCGGCATGCCCCGGGTAATCTGAAGATCTGACTACCTCAGGTTTGCCGAGTTGATACCTAACAAAATCAAATCAGCGACCGCGTTTGGGCTCACCGCGCACATTTGCAGACCTGCTGCTCGAACCACGCTGCTTGCACTCGCGACCGCCTTAATCGTCTGCACAGTCGCATTCAATAACGCCCCGATATTCGCACAGGATCCGCCGGATACCCCGCGGACCCCGTTCCTGCTTGTCGCCAATCCCGACATTCCCGATCCGGTTTTCCAGCATACCGTTATACTGATACTGCCACCTTCACAATTGCCGCTGGTCGCGGGAATCGTGATCAACAAGCCGAGCAAGATGACCTTGGGGCAATTGTTTCATCACTCTGCCGCCGTCCGGAACCAGGACCAACTGGTTTACTTTGGCGGTCCTGTGAGTCTCACCTCGCCTTCTATCCTGATGCGCGCGGCGCAGGCGCCGGCCGCTACTACTCACGTCTTTGACGACGTCTATATCAGCGATGATGCCGGTGCGGTCACCGAAGTATTGAAGCGTCCGGGATCCGACAAGGACACCCGCCTCTTTCTCGGCCGTGCGCAATGGACGGTTGACCAACTCCACGCCGAGATTCTCAGCGGCGCCTGGATTATTACCAAGGCCCGCTCCGCGACTGTTTTCAGCTCGGATCCGACCAGTGTCTGGCCGGAACTTGTGAAGCAATCCAAGTTGCGCGAGATTGAGTGGACTTATGGCGCGCCATCTGCCGCCCCGGGACTTTCCCCGGGTCACGCGATCGGCCGATGAAAACGCGGATACAAAACGAAGCCAAATTATCTAGCGTCTGAGCGGTAAATCCGATTTTCAAGGGTCCAAATCATGCTCAAAATCGGCAAGGAATTCCATCTTCTTCACGTCGTAAGCGATCTCAATGCCGCTGACGAATGGTACGATCGGATCTTCTCCGTCCGCCGCTTCGTCCGCAACTATATGAAGGCCGCCATGCGCAAGGCGTCGCTCGTTCTGATCGGCGACTTCGTGATGGAGCCGGCTCAGCCCGTGCAAAAGCCGGGTTGGGAGAAATCCGCGCTCGGCAAATTCTACGGTCGGTACGGACAGCACTTTCATTCCATTGCCTGGTACGTCGATGATCTGCGGCAGGCTTCTCTCGCTCTCGACCAGCGTCGGATCCGCATGTTCGACATGGTCGGAAATCCGGTCAAGGAGGCGACCGCCGGCGACGCGGTATGGACCCATCCGCAGGATACTCACGCGGCCTTCGAGTTCGCCGTCGCGCCGAAATTCTTTATCGACCCGCGGCTTCAGCCCGGCTGGTCGATCGAGTTCCCGCGCGATCGACATCCGCTCGGGATCGAGCGCGCTTCCCACATCACCGTATTGTTCAGAAAGCTCGATGACGCCCGCGACGTGTATGAGAAAGCCTTGGGCGGGACACTGATCCATCAGGAGGACTCGCCCCAGCGCCGGAGTATGTATTTCGCCGTCGGCGAGGATACCGTGATCGAAGCTGCGCAGCCGCTTTCGGCGTCGAGCGCCGAAGGTCAGGATCTCGAGCGTGCCGGAGAAGGGATCTTCTCGGTTACGTTCAAGACCAAAGATCTGAATCGGGCGGCGGAACACCTGCGCGCGCACCAGCAGAGAATCGAATTCGATGGTGCGAACACCTTGACCATCAATCGCGACGACGCCTTCGGGATGGTAATCGGATTCACCGATCGCAAAATTCCGAACGACCCGCGCTAAAGCGCGCCCTCCATAAAACTGTTGAATCGCCGCGATCTTGAGAGGTCGCGCGAGCATGGCGAAGGCAGGAGCACGCTGATCCCAAGAACGACAACGGTCGCCGAGTGGGCTCACCGCCCGGCGACCGTTGCGATTTTACTGCGCTCGGAGTGTACGCTTTATTCTACGATGAGACCTTCCATTTCGCCCTTTTCGCGCCATCGCGCGAGCATCTCATAGAAGCGCACCGCGCCCTCGGGATACTGCGTGTCGAGGAAACCCTGATGAGCATTTTGCCCTTCGCCGTTGTAGTAACCCGGCGTGCAGGTGTTCTGGTAGTCGGTGATGAAGCTGGGCGCCGAGACGATCTTCACCCATTCAGCCTCGGCCTCTGTGGTAGGTTCCACGGACCGACCTTCGCGACCCTTCACTTCATTGATAACGTGGGCAATGTGGGTGGCCTGTCCCTCCAGCATGTAGGTGAAGTTCGGCGCGAGACCGGTTTGAGTGAGCCCCATGTGGAAGAGGTTCGGAAAGCCGTGGCTCAGAAAACCGTGATGCGTCTTCATGCCCTTCGCCCAATAATCGGAGAGCGGCAGGCCGTTGCGGCCATATACCTCGAACTCGGCGCGTCGGGTGTAGGCGGTACCGACCTCGAAGCCCGTCGCAAAGATCAGGCAGTCCACTTTGTATTCGACGCCATCCACGACCACGCCGTGCTCGGTCACCCGATCGACGCCCTGGCCCTTGGTATCCACCAGCTTGACGTTGGGCCGGTTGAAGGTGGGTAGGTATTCGTCGTTGAAGGTCGGGCGCTTACACCATTGACCGTACCATGGCTTGAGCGCCTCGGCGGTGTCTTTGTCGCCCACGATCGAGTTCACGCGATCGCGGATCTCATTCATCTTCTGGTAGTCGGCGATTTCGGACATCAGCGCCATCTGTTCGGTCGAGAGGTCCGCATTGCCCTTGCCGGACAGCAACCTGGAGAGATTTTTGAAAAGGCTCGTCCACTTGTCGCCGACCAGATCTTCCTCGATCGGGATGCCAGACAAAATCGCGCAGAAGTTGTGATTCCGATAAGCCTGCCACCCAGGAGCGAGTGTCTTCACCCATTCCGGATCGGTCGGCTTATTACCGCGTTCGTCAACTGAGGACGGCGTGCGCTGGAAGACATAGAGCTGCTTGGCCCATTGGCCGAGATGCGACACGCTTTGAATCGCGGTCGCCCCGGTGCCGATGATGCCGACGCGCTTATCGCTGAGCTTGGTCAGGCCGCCGGTGGTGTCGCCACCGGTGTAGTTGTAGTCCCAGCGGCTGGTGTGGAAGGTGTGGCCCTTGAACTTCTCGATTCCAGGAATCGCCGGGAGCTTGGGACGGTTCAGGGGGCCGCTCGACATAATTACGTAGCGCGCCGTGAAGACATCGCCACGATCGGTCGTGATGGTCCAGCGGGCGTCCTTATCATCCCAGCGCGCCTCTCTGACCTGGGTCTGAAAGCAGGCCTTGTCATAGAGGTTGAAGTGCTTCCCGATCCGCTTGGCATGCTCGAAGATTTCTGGCGCGAAGGAGTACTTTTCCTTCGGGATATAGCCGGTCTCTTCGAGCAACGGCAGATAGACGTAGGACTCGATATCGCACTGCGCCCCGGGATAGCGGTTCCAATACCAGGTTCCACCGAAATCGCCGGCCTTCTCGATGATCCGAATATTGGTGATGCCGACCTTTTGCAGCCGTGCTGCCGCCAGCAGACCACCAAAGCCGCCGCCCACAATCACCGCGTCGAGTTGTTCATGCAGAGCGGGACGAGTGAAGCCCGGATCGACGTACGGATCGGCGTTGTACCGCTCGAGCGCGCCCGTGATCTCGCGGTATTGGTTGTTGCCGTCCTCGCGCAGGCGCTTCTCGCGCTCTGCCGCGTACTTTTTCCGCAGCTCGTGCGGGTCGAAGCCCAGCTGTTCCGGAGTCGGTATTCCGCTCGATTGGGTTTCCGTTGAGATCTCACTCATTAGCGCCATCGCTCCTTTTGATTAATATGCGTTTGGTTGACGCATCCCCGTCCGCCCGATTTATTGGGCCTCAAACCAGTCGCTGTGTCCCCAGCCTGCCTTCTTAACTAGTACAATCCATGGACATATTGCCAACACACGAAGACCGGTGTGAGAGGGAAGGAGAGTATCTCCGTGACAATTGCTCGGGGAGGAAGCCTATTTGAGGATCGCAAGTTTTAACGTCAATGGCATCAGCAGTCGCCTGCCGTCTCTGCTGCGCTGGCTCACCGAATTCAAGCCGGATGTCGCTTGCTTGCAGGAGTTGAAGGCGCCGCAAGAGAAATTTCCGGAAACTGAAATCCGAGCGGCCGGCTACGGAGTGGTCTGGCACGGGCAAAAGAGTTGGAACGGCGTCGCGATTCTCGCGCGCGGCCGCGAACCGCTCGAGAGCCGGCGCGGCCTCCCCGGCGATCCCGACGACCTTCATAGTCGCTATATCGAGGCGCTGGTCGATGACGTGATGGTCGGCTGCCTGTATCTTCCCAACGGCAATCCGGCACCCGGGCCGAAATTCGATTACAAGTTGCGGTGGCTGGAACGTCTGACGAAGCATGCTGAGGAACTATTTGCGAAGGGCGCACCAGTAGTTCTCGCAGGCGATTACAACGTTATCCCGACCGAAATCGATGTTTATAAGCCGGAGCGCTGGGTTAAGGACGCGCTCTTCCGGCCCGAGACGCGGGAGGCCTTCGCTCGTCTCATGGCTCAAGGCTGGACCGATGCATTGCGCAAAATGCACCCGGGCGAACACATCTACACCTTTTGGGACTACTTCCGAAATAACTTTGCGCGCGACGCCGGGCTGCGCATCGACCATTTGCTGTTGAGCCCGGCGGTGGCAGCGCGCCTCGTCAGTGCGGGCGTCGACCGCGAAGTTCGCGGCTGGGATAAGGCCAGCGATCACGCGCCGACCTGGGTGGAAATCGCAGACGATTTATCGACGGAAGCGGTCTGATCCGCTTTTACCGCGCCTGCGGCTGCCCTACCTATCAGCGGAGGAGTCCGTGATCCGCCACCGTTCTGGAATGCTGGATTATTCGCCGAAGACTCGTCCGCTTGGCTCGGTGAACTCACCGAGAATGGGAGTATTGCGCTACCATCAAAACGATGCACGCGAGCGTGACCATCGGCAGTGCGATCGCGAAGCGAATACGCCGCAGCTGGGTGAGCCTGGGCGACTGCGTCGATCGTTGGTACGAAGAACTGCCACACCGTCGGCGTGTCCCATTGGGAAAACGCGGCGAGGAGATCGCGGCGCGGCACCTGCGGCGACGCGGGTATCGCGTTCTCGAGCGTAACTTCTGTGCCGCTGGCGCCGAAATCGACCTGATTGCAATCGATCACGAGACCTACGTTTTCATTGAGGTCAAGGCGCGAAGCAGCACTATCTTCGGCGTGCCGGCAGAGGCCGTCGACGCGCGTAAGGCGCAGCGAATCCGCCGCGCGGCGGCACTCTACCTGCGGCGAAATCATGCGGAAGAGCGGCCAGTCCGTTTCGATATTGTCGCGATGGTGGGGGCGGGGCGGATCGGCCGCGTCGAGCTCTTGAAGGACGCCTTCTGAGCGGTTAGCGAATTTCCTTGATAGTCCCTGCCATAGACCGCATTTAGGCGCCGCAGCCATTTCAGCCGAATCAGTCCGAACTATGAATTCACAGGCATTTACGATCGGCTGGTGCCCCGGCCGGGAATCGAACCCGGACTTGAGGTTCCGGAGACCTCCGTGATGTCCTTTTCACTACCGGGGCGAGAGACTGCTTGCGCCTCGCACTATAGCAGCCGCACGCGGTTGACCGGAATGCGCTGCCGCACCTGGCAATTCCTTTCTTGATCGACGGTGTCCGACTTCCGCGGGCAGATCTGCCGCGTCTGGTCTTTAGTCGAATCAACGAACGCCCGGGGCCCCATCAACCATGCGGGCAACCACCTAAGAAGCGCCGACCATCACTTCGGACCAGTGACCTCGGCGGGGCCGTGCGGTCATACGGCTTCAGCCTCGCGCAAGGCGCCAATCTCCTCCCACGAATAGCCGAGTTCTAGCAAAATCTGCTCTGTATGCTGACCGTGTTCCGGTGCCGGGGTTGCTTCGGTCGCGATCTCTCCATTGAGCGAGACCGGACATCCGGTCACGGTGATCCTGCCCGCCTCCGGATGATCGAGATCGAGCAGATAGCCATTGGCCCGCGCCTGTTCGCTCGCAAGCACCTTTTGATGGGTCGCGACCTCCGTCACCAGAATGTCGGCTTCGGTCAGCTCGGCGAGCCATTCGGCGGTGGTCTTGTTAGGGAAGATGCCGTCGAGAACCTTTTCAATTTTTTCGCCGTGGAAATTGCGCGTCGCGTTTTCGAACTCGGGATCGTCCTGAATCTTCTGGATGCCCATGATGCGGCAGAAATCGGCCCAGCGTTTGTCATCGACGCCTGCTATACAGATGAAGCTGTCTTTGGTGCGAAACGCACCCCATACGCCGTGTAGGAACGGATGTCCTCGGCCGGCGCGCGCCGGCTCCTCGCCGGTCATTGAAGCATAGTTGAGCTCGAAGCCCTGTGCGGCGATCATCGTGCCGTAAATCGACGCGTCCACTTTCTGGCTCTTCCCCGTGCGCTCACGTGCGAACAGCGCCGCCATCACACCGCCGGCCAGCGTCAACGCTCCGGTCTGATCGGCAATCGCCGCTCCCGCCGCGAGCGGCGGATCCGATGGCATCCCGGTTTTCGACATCAGGCCGCTGGCCGCTTGCGCGAGGGTATCGCGGCTCGGTCGCGAGACCCACGGACCCCGCGGGCCCCACGAACTGGCTTGCGCGTACACGATTTTCGGATTGAGCTTGCGCACATCCTCATAGCCGAGCCCGAGGCGGTCCAGCACGCCTGGACGATAATTGGTCAGCAGCACGTCGTGGGTCGCGACCAACCGCTTGACGACTTCGACGCCCGCTTTTTTCTTGAGGTCAACCGTAATGCTGCGCTTGCCGCGATTCATCGCGGTGAAGTAATGCGAAACGTTCGCGTTCTTCAATTCCGGTCCGCCGAGCATCCCGGCCAACAGCCAACGGCTCAAATCGCCAGTCTCGCGATTCTCGACTTTGGTAATCTCCGCGCCTAGATCGGACAGGAATAGCCCGGCGAACGGCCCCTGAATTTCCTGTGCGATCTCGATGACCTTGATTCCTTCAAGTGGTTTGCTCATCTGTTCGAACTCCCGGCTGAAATGCATGCCTCGAGCGGCGGCGCAATTATCACGCGGTTGCGCGGCTTTCTTCAAGCGCACCGTTCGTGCCCGCTGCCCATAGTGGTGATTCGCCCTTTGATACGCGCTCGTACTCGCCGCTAAGCTTCCTCGCATGGAGCCGAGCATTTACGAATTTCCCGACATCTTCCGGCGCGTGCACATGGAGCGCCCGGGCGAGATCGATCAGGAGGCCATGTTCCTCCGCGAGGTCTGGCGGCGGCACTATCCGCGTCCAGTCCGGCGCCTGCTGGATATTGCAAGCGGGAATTCGCCGCACGGACAGATTTTCGCGCGCCACGGCATGGATGCGGTCGGTGTCGATGAGTCGCCGGCGATGATTGCGGCGGGATGGGCCGAGTCTGTTCCTCATCCGATGCGTTTCTATCGCCGTAAGATCGATCGCTTCACCATTCCGGAGCGCCCCTTCGACGCCGCCATTTTCATGTGCGAGACCTTTCCGGCGATCCGGGCCAACGCGGTCCTGATGTCCCATTTGAAATCAGTTGCGGCCCTGCTCAAACGCGGCGGCGTATATTGTATCGACGTCGATCGCCACGATGGGGTCGATCTGGTCAAGCGGCGCCGCTTATGGCGCGAGCGCAAAGTAAAGATCGGTCCGATCCGCGTCGACGTGCGCGAGTTCCATCGTCCCATTTCGTGGGATGACGCGATGCATTCAATCTACGAACTCGAATGTACGATTCATTTCCCGGACCGCAAGGTCGTCACGCGCGATCTGATTCCGGTGCGTTACACCACGCCGCCGCTGATGGAGATGGTTGCGCGGGCGTCAGGATGTTTTACGTTGATCGCCTGCTATCCCGATCTTTCGATCACGCGCCCGATGGCGGACTGCGATGGGCGCTGGTTCGCAGTGCTGAAACGTCTATAGCGCGCTCCGTATAGAGAGGTAGGAGATGGCCGCACCATCACGGCGCGAGGGCGTTGATCAGATCCCGCATCGCAGCGGCGGGATCGGCTGAGCCAAAGATCGCGCCGATCACGGCTGCTCCCGCCGGACCGAGGGTCATCTTCTGCGCGTTGGCGATTGCGATTTGCGTGCGGAGCTCGCGAATCCGATCAGCGGTGATGCCGCCCAGCGCAAACACTGGTATCGATGCTGCGCCGCATGCCGCAATCAACCCGTCGCGACCGCGTGCTGCGGTGTAATTGCCCTTCGACAGCGGATTGAAGACCGGTCCGTACAGGACGAAATCCGCGCCCGCACGTGAGGCGGCAATAACCTCTTCGGGCTGGTGCGTCGATACTCCGATGAGACGATCGTAGCCGATAAATGCGCGCGCATCTGCAACGGCAAATGAATTCGCGGGCAAGTGAACGCCGTCGGCACGCGATGCGATCGCGACATCGAGTCGATCGTTGACGAGCAGTCGCGCATGATGGCGGTCGCATATTCGGCGTAGTTCCCGCGCCAGCTCGACGAGTTCGCGGGCCTCGAGATCCTTTTCGCGCAGTTGCACTGCTACAGTATCCGGGGGAGCCACCGCGAGCGCTGCCTCTGCCATCGCGATAACGCCGCCATACTGCGCCGCGAGCTTGCGATCACTGATGAGGTAAATCTTGAAGGGCGATTCGATTTCGATGCCTCACCGAATCAATCCGTTCAGAGGACTCGACGCGGTCGCATAGAGCTTCATCTCGATACGTCCCGCCAGGTATGCCGTGCGTCCCGCCTCCACCGCGAGCCGCATCGCACGGGCCATCGCAACCGGATCGCGCGCGCTGGCGATGGCCGAGTTGATCAGCAGCCCGTCGCATCCGAGCTCCATCGCTTCTGCCGCGTCGGATGCGGTGCCGACGCCCGCATCGACAATCACCGGGACCTTCGCCTGCTCCATGATGATGCGTAGGTTGAACGGATTGCGGATGCCCATGCCCGACCCGATTGGCGCCGCCAATGGCATCACTGCCGCACATCCGAGCTCCGCCAGCCGCAGGCACGCGACAGGATCGTCGGTGATGTAGGGCAGCACCTTGAAGCCGTCCTTGACCAGGATTTTCGCCGCTTCGAGCGTCGCCGGAACGTCCGGGAAAAGCGTCGCCTGATCTCCTATTACTTCCAACTTGACCAGGTCGCCGACGCCCGCCTCGCGCGCCAGCCGGCAGGTGCGCACCGCTTCTTCGACGGTATAACAGCCCGCCGTGTTGGGCAGAATCTGGTATTTTTTCGGATCGATATAGTCGAGCAGGTTTTCCTTGCCGGCGTCCGTGATATTGACCCGCCGCACCGCGACCGTAACGATTTCGGCGCCGCTCTCTTCGATTGCCGCGCGCGTTTCCGCAAAATCGCGGTACTTGCCCGTGCCGACGATCAGTCGCGACTTGTAACGCCTGCCTGCCAGTTCAAACGAGTCGTCTTTCATTTCGTTATCCTGCCACAATCTTCAGCGATCGATTCTTGTGTGGATCGTTCACGGCATTGCGCTACGGACGTGTGGCAGGCGCTCATCCGCCGCCCACAAAATTGACGATTTCGACGACGTCGCCGGGCGCGATCATCGTACGGTCCCAATCGGCCTTGGGCACGATCGCACGATTGATTTCCACCGCTACCCGTCCACGCTTGAGCTTCAACCCTTCGATTAACGCAATCAGGCGTGCGTCGCCCGTGACGGCGTACGGTTCGCCATTGAGTGTGATCTGAATCTCGCTGGACATTGAAAGGCCGCTTCCGATTGGCGGGGAAGCGGCCGCGCTGCGGAACCCGAACGTCCCGCATTCAAGCTGGCTTCCCTACGCCGGCATTACCCGGATCAGGTTCGAGGGGTTCTCTCGCGAGTTCTCAGTGCTTGCGCACACCCCCAGCCATTTCGAGCTATACCACCGCGGGTTTGAGTCTGTCAAAAACTTCGCGCCGCGGCTGCAAAGCCGCTCACCCTAAAATGCTTTCAGGCGTGAATCATCGGTGGCGACGCAAACTGCTTTATCCATGCGGTTGGCCGCGTCCGGCGATTGCCGCTCTGCTGCAACCCGCGCGGACTCGCACGCGCCGGCCCGGTCGAACGACTGCTCAATCGTCCATCGGCTCATCTGTGCGCCACTATCGTAGCGTTCGGGACCAACCCACCAGGTTCTGGTGACCGGCGGCAAAATTAGATACCAGCCCATCATGGCTAGTACGGCAATGTATCGGGTCTTCATCGTCTGACGGTATCAGGTCGACCGTCGTAACCCTAATCGGCTCGGCACTGTGAAGCCTGTTGATTCTAGCATCGCGATACTCCGCAAGCTGTTTGCGTGCGAAGGGCGCGCGGCGGATGATTTGCGCGGAGCATCGTCGTGCTTTTTCGCATCCGGCGGCGCTACCCATTCGAAGCAATGGCGCCATTATGACGACAGCGAGCGGGCGTCCTACTTTTGCGGAAATCGACCTCAACGCGCTGCGCGCCAACTACAGCGCGCTGAGCGTTCACACCGGCGGCGCGTCGATCATGGCGGTGGTGAAGGCCGATGCCTATGGTCACGGCGCGATCGAAATCGCGCGTGCGTTGCGCACGCAGGGTTGCGCGCATTTCGGCGTCGCCACGGTCGAGGAAGCGCGTGAACTTCGTACGGCCGGTGTGAGCGATCGTATCTACTTGCTCGCCGGTTATTTCGCCGATCAGCTTCCTGATATCGTCGCGCTCGATCTCACCCCACCAATTTTCGACTTGTCTCTGATCGAGCCGCTCGAACGCGCCGTTACCGCTACGGGGCGGCTCGGCTTCCGCGTCCATCTCGAGTTCGACACCGGCGCGACGCGCCTTGGAATTCTGCCGACTGATTTCTCCACGGCGGCGGAGCGTTTGCATCGCGCAGCGTCGCTGACGGTCGAAGGCGCAAGCACGCTGCTCGCCAACGCGGGCGATCCGTCGAGTCCGATCACTGATCGCCAACTCGCCGTTTTTCGCGACGCCCTCGCGACCTTCCGCGCCTCGGGCTTCGACTTGCCGGTGCGCCATGTTGCCAATTCCGCCGCGATGGTGTTGCGGGCTGACGCTCACTTTACCCTGATGCGCCCGGGCCTCGCGCTGTACGGTTTGCCTCCGGTGCAGGCGGTGCGCGAGCATGTGGAGCTGCGCCCCGTCATGACCCTGAAGACGCGCGTGCTCCAGGTCAAGCGCGTCGCGGCCGGCAGCGGCGTCAGTTACGGACACACCTTCGTTGCTCCACGCGAAAGCGTGATTGGCGTCCTCGCGGTCGGTTACGCCGACGGTTATCGACGTGGCTTGCAGCACGGCGGCGAGGTCCTGGTGCGCGGTCGGCGCGCACCCATCGTCGGTGCGGTATGTATGGATCTGACAATGGTCGATCTCACCGACGTCCCTGGCGTCGAGATCGGCGATGAGGCCATCTTGTGGGGCGGCACTGGCGAGGCGATGATCAATGTGAATGATGTCGCGCGGCTCGCACAAACCATTTCTTATGAGATGTTGTGTACCGTCGGCCGCCGGGTGCCACGCATTTACCGGAGCTGAAAATTACCATGACAACTGGAAGTGTGAAGATTGGCCGGGCTCTGCTCGGCGTGTCGGATAAGAACGGATTGACCGAGCTGGCTCGTGCGCTTGAGTGCCATGAGGTCGAGATGCTTTCGACGGGCGGTACTCATGCGGCCTTGAAGCAGGCCGGTGTCGCGATTAATTCAATCGAGGACTTCACCGATTTTCCCGAAATTCTCGGCGGCCGGGTAAAGACGCTGCATCCGAAAATCCATGGCGGCATTCTCGCCAAACGCGACGATTTGACCCATCAGCGCGAGATGGGACGCCACGGCTTCGAGCCGATCGATATGGTTGTCGTGAATTTCTACCCGTTCGAGCAAACCGTGGCGCGTCCTGGCGTCACGCTCGACGACGCGATCGAAAATATCGACATCGGTGGCCCGACGCTCGTGCGCGCGGCCGCGAAAAATCATGCCGACGTTGTCGTCGTGGTCGATCCGGCGGATTATGCGGGGATTATTCGTGAACTCGACGAGAGCGACGGCTTCATCTCGGCTGAAACGCGCTGGAAGCTGGCGCGCAAGGCTTTTGCGCGCGTCACCGCGTACGATTGCGCGATCTCGAATTATCTCGGCAGCTACGCCGGTGGCGAAGCTGGTCCTCTCGGCGATACCTTCAGCCTCTCGATGCCGCGCGCACAGATGCTCCGCTACGGCGAAAATCCGCATCAGACCGGCGCGCTTTACGGCGACTTCCCGCGCATCGCGGAACAGTTGCATGGCAAGGAGCTTTCGTTCAACAACGTCTTCGACATCAGCTCGGCGATCAACCTGATGGTCGAATTCAGCAACTACCAGGACGCGGTCGTCGCCATCCTGAAACACAACACGCCCTGCGGAGTCGGCGTCGGGCCGACGCTCAAGTCCGCGTGGGACAAGGCGTTCGCGACCGATCCGGATTCGCCCTTCGGCGGGATTATCATCAGCAATCAGCCGTGGGATATCGAATTTGCGCGCGCCGTCGATGAGCTTTTCACTGAGGTTCTGATCGCACCGGACTATCCGGCCGACGTCATCGAATTCCTGCGCAAGAAAAAGAATCGCCGCGTGATGCGCTTTCATCCGGAGGCGATCAAGACCGACGAACTCGACATCAAGAAGGTCGTCGGTGGCTTATTGGTGCAAACGCCGGACCTGAGTATCGAAGATCCGCGCGCCGGAAAAATCGTCACCCGACGCACACCCACTGAGGCTGAGATGCATGCGCTCGGCTTCGGTATCCGGGTATGCAAGCACGTAAAATCGAACGCGATCGCCTTCGTCACCGGAGATCGCACGCTGGCAGTTGGCGGCGGCGCAACCTCGCGCATTGATCCGGTCTTTGCGGCGCGCGAAAAGGCCATGCGCCTCGGCGTCTCGCTCAAGGGTTCGGTGCTGGTGTCCGAGGCCTTGTTCCCGTTCCCCGACGGACCGACGCTCGCGGCCGAAGCGGGCGCGACCGCCATCGCCCAACCGGGCGGCGCCGTGCGCGATGAGGAGGTGATCGCGGCCGCGGACAAGTTCGGCCTCGCGATGGTCTTCACTGGCGTCCGTCACTTCCGCCACTAGGTATCGCGCACCGGACTCGCCACCTCGATATAATTCCCTGCGATGAAAGTTCTTGTCGTCGGCAAGGGCGGCCGCGAACATTCGCTGTGCTGGCGCCTCAATCAGAGTCCCACTGTGTGGGGCCTCTACTGCACGGGCGGCAGTCCCGGTATCAACCAGCTTGCCAAGCCGGTCGATCTCGCGCCGTCCGACTTTGCGGGCATCGCGCGTTTCGCCACTCAGGAAAAAATTGATTTGACCATCGTCGGTCCGGAGGATCCCCTTGCCAATGGCATCGTCGATGAGTTCAATCGCGCGGGGTTGACCATCTTTGGTCCGTCGCGCGCCGCCGCGCAGCTTGAAGCTAGCAAGGCCTTCGCGAAACTCGTGATGCGAGAGGCGGCTGTGCCGACCGCCGACTTCGAGATCTTCGACGACGCCGATGCCGCGCGCCGCTACGTCAAATCTTTACGGCATCCCTGCGTCGTGAAGGCCGACGGGCTTGCGTTGGGCAAGGGCGTGACCGTTTGCGCTGACGTTGACGTGGCGCTCGCCGCAATTGGCGACGCGATGGAGGCACGGCGCTTCGGTCCCGCTGGCGCTCGTGTCGTGATCGAGGAAGTCCTCAGCGGCGAAGAAGTGTCGTTTTTTGCGCTGTGCAATGGCACGGACGCGATCGCGCTCGGCTGTGCTCAAGATCATAAGGCGGTGTTCGACCACGATCGCGGTCCGAACACCGGTGGGATGGGGGCATATTCTCCGGTGCCGCGCTTCGGCGCCGAATTCGAGCAACGGGTGTTGCGCGAGGTTGTGCGGCCGACGCTCGATGCGATGGCGGCCCGCGGCGTTCCCTTCAGCGGCGTGATGTTCGTTGGCCTGATGGTCGACGGCGATCGGCTCAGCGTGCTCGAGTACAACGTGCGTTTCGGCGATCCCGAATGCGAACCGCTGATGATGCGCTTCGACGGTGACCTTGCGGAGACTCTCCTCGCAATCGCACAAGGACGATCGCGCGATGTCGCGATCAAGCTCTCGTCGCGTGCGGCGGCTTCGGTCGTGCTGGCCTCGGGTGGTTACCCGGGCGAATATGAAAAGGGTATCTCGATCACCGGACTCGAACGCATTGACGGCACCGAACCGTCCGAAGCGAAGGTCCGCTGGGCGATGGAAAAGACTCGTGTGAAAGTGTTTCACTGTGGCACCGCATTGCGGGACGGCGCCCTCGTGACCGACGGCGGCCGCGTGCTCGCCGTCACCGCCCTCGCCGACGGACTCGATCGCGCGGTCGCGGCCGCTTACGAAGCCGCCGCCATGATACATTTCGATGGAATGCACTTCCGGCGCGACGTTGGAGCGCGTGCACTCAGCAGCAGGTCCGCCTGATCGATTACAGCGCGCTTCGGTCCGCGGCTTATTTGAATTTCGACATTAAGGTTAGAATCGCACGCGAATGCTCGAAAAACGAAATCTCCCCGATGCCCCGCCAGACGCCGCCATCGCAATCGGCGTCGCGGCGTTGCGTGAGGGCGAAGTCGTAGTCTATCCGACCGAGACTTTCTACGGCATCGCGGCCGATGCATTTGCACCCGCGGCGCTCGAACGAATCTTCGCAATCAAGGGCCGCGACTCGGCGAAAACGATTGCGCTGATCGCGCATGACGCCGCCGCGGCTTTCGTTATTGCGCGCGAGGTTCCGGAGATCGCGCGGCGCCTCGCGGATGCGTTCTGGCCGGGGCCGCTGACACTCGTACTACCGGCACGGCGCGGAATTCCAGACGCATTGATCAGTCCTGACGGCGGTGTCGGCGTGCGAGTGTCGTCGCACCCAATCGCGCGGGCTCTCGCGCAAGCGCTCGGACGGCCGATCACGGCGACCAGCGCAAATCGATCCGGCGCGGCGCCGGCGCGAACGGTCGCAATGGCGCGCCTGGCGCTCGGTGAGAAAGTTAAAGTATTTGTTGAAGGTGGAACATTGACCGGTAGCGCGCCCAGCACGGTCGTCCAGTGCGATCGCGACGGCTGGCGATTGCTGCGCGCAGGCGCGATCGGAGTGGAGAGAATTGAAGGGATACTTTCAGTTGCCGGACGCCAACATCAAGTTAAATGACTGACGATTCAACGCGAATCGCGCCGTTTCGAGCGCTTACTTTCAATCGCACGCGTAGTGGTCCACTCGAGCAAGTAGTCGCGCCGCCATACGATCTGATCGATCAGACGCGGCAGGCCGAGCTCTACGGGCGCAGTCCTTACAACGTCGTGCGCCTGGAGTTGAATCGCGACGCCGATCCTTACGCATCTGCCGCTTCAACACTCGCTCAATGGATCGACACCGAGCGTAGTCGAGCGCGCTTCGCGACCCGCCATTTACTTCTACACGCAAACTTTTCAGATCGATGGGCGGCGGCTAGTGCGCACCGGCATGATTGCGCGCATCCGCCTGGAGGAATTCAAGGACGGCCGCATCCTGCCGCACGAGCGAACGTTTCCGAAAGCCAAGGAAGATCGCTTGCGGCTCCTGACCGCGACACGCGTGAATGTCAGCCCGATCTTTGGCCTGTACCCATCGGGAGATAGAGCGCTGGAGGCGCTGCTCGCGAAAGTTGTCGCGCGCTCACCGTTGATCGAAGTCACTGACGATCTTGGAATCGTCAACCAGGTTCGCGTGATCGACGATCCCGGGGAGATTGCGATCGTGCAGTGCACGCTGGCTGAGATGCGCGTGCTGATCGCCGATGGGCACCACCGCTACGAAACGGCACTCGAATATCGCCGGCGGCGCCGCGCGCAAGATGGAGATTCGTCAGGCACCCGCCCGTACGACTACGCGATGATGACGCTGGTCGCGTTCAACGATCCCGGACTGGTGATCCTCCCGACGCATCGATTGGTCCATCGCCTGCCGGCGACGGCGCTCGAATCATTCGATACGCGCGCGGCCGAACTCTTCGAGCTGCGCGAGGTCGCATCGGTCGATGCGATGCGCACCGCCATCTCCGAGGACGGCCGCGGAACGATCGGCGTCGTCCTTAATGGCCGCGTCCCGCTGCGCGTTCTGCGGCTGCGCGATCGAGGCGCGATTGCCGCCGCGATGCCCAACGTGCCATCTGCGGTGCGCGAGCTCGACGTCTCTATATTGCACACCCTCGTGCTCGATCGAATCTTCGGCATCAAGCCCGAGGAAGTTCGCCGGGGTGGCAATATCGACTATACGATCGACGCGCACGCCGCCGTCGCGTCCGTGGCCTCAGGCGCAGCGGATGGCGCATTCATCATGGCAGCGCCCACCATCCACGATGTCGAGCGGGTTTGCGAGGCCGGCGCGACGATGCCGGAAAAGTCCACTTACTTTTTCCCCAAGCTGCTCACCGGGCTCGTGATGAACCCTCTCGATGACGATCTTGAGAACGTCGGTACACGCGCCGATGCCGCCAAAGATTGAAGCGCATGCCAGCGCCGACAGAGCCCGAGTCCATGCACACCTTCACGCTGGTGCGACACGATGAGGCGGTCAGTATTCGCACAGGCGATGACAGCGCTTGAGCGATGCGAACGCTGGTAGTCGTTCGCCACGGCGAGACCGTCGGGAATTCGAGCATCCGCTATTTTGGCCGGAGCGATCTTGAGTTGTCGGAACTCGGGCGTCAGCAGATGCATGCGGCGCGGCGTTGGTTGCGCAGCCATTTTGGTGAGGTGCGTCTTGCGCCCGTCATTGCAAGTCCGCTCCGCCGTGCGCTGGAAGGCGCGGCGATTATCGCTGGCCCGGATTGTTCGATCACTCAAATTGAAGAATTCGTTGAAGTCGATTTTGGCCGCTTCGAAGGTTTGACTGCGGCGGAAATCGCAACCCGCTATCCAGCCGAATTCGAACGTTGGAATCGCGACAGGCTCGATCCATCGTTCTCGTATCCGGGCGGTGAAAACCGCCGCGACTTCACCGACCGCGTAACGCTTGGAATCGAACGGTTGGTGTCGGTGTTCGGCCAAACGTCGCAACCGCAACCCGTGTCGCATCCGCAATCAACGTCGCACTTGCAGCGGGCCGCCAGCACAGCCCCCGCGCCGCCCGCTACGGTCGATTCTCCGATCGCCGCGACTGGCGATTTTCAGTACTCTGCGGGTGATGTCGCGTTGGTGGTGGCTCATCGGGGTGTGAACCGCATAATCTGCAAGCGGCTCGCGGGCGTCGAACCGCAGATCGAGTTGGGCTCGATCCAGATACTCGAGCGCGCTTCGACGGGCGATGATTGGCGCACAGCGTCGACCGATATCGTCGAACATCTGGCCGGGCTCACGTAGGCGCGCAAGCTCATATCCGTGATTTTGCGAAGAAGAGGCGAAGATGTTTCACGTGAAACATTTTCGCCGGAAATTTGCGGTGAAGCTTTTCACCCTCGTCAGAAAAGCGTTCTGCGAGAATCACTTCGCGTCGATTTGAACGAGGAAGCCGTCGGGGAGTTCGCGTTTGCCGGCGATGAAGTCGCCGTTGATATCGGTGATCCACAGATGCTTACCGATGAAGCGAGCGCCGGCGGGATTGATAAAGCCCGAGGCGACCAGTTTGAGATCGCCGGAGGGGGTAATCCGGAAGATTTTGCCATCGTGCTTGAGCGCCTGAGTGCCAGGCACGGGTATCTCGATATCGCCGGCGTCGGTTACGAAGATCTGATCCTGGTAGGCGCCGAAGCCCGCCGGGGCCACGTCGAGACCAAAGGGACGCGTGAGACCGGTCGCGATCGGATTGGCTTTGATATGTCCACTAGGATCTACGCTGACGACCATCCCTTTGCCCTCGCTCGCGCCGGATGTGACTTCGCCCGGCGACACCGTCACGAGCATCGTCGAGTGGTCGTTGGTGAAGGTGAGGCCGGCGGGCGAGCCGAGTTGCGAGAAGTCGGCGAACGGCTTGCAGGTGCCGTCGGGCAGGGCCTGGTAGATGACGTCGTTGAGGGCGGCGATCGCGTAAAAGACCCCATGATAAGGACTCCCGGCGGGGCCGAAACGGGCGGCGACGCCGAGGCCTGCGATGCCGCCTTCGACCTTGCCGAATGCCGGTAGTGTGCAAAAGATGCTGACCGCATGGGTCTTGGGATCGATCCGCTGAATAACGTGATTGGCCATCGCCCCGGGCATCTGCACCGCTGGCTGAGCGATGGTGAATATCTGCCCGCCGAAGTCACCGAAGTCCGCCGGGGCAACGTCGAGTCCGGTGACCGGCAGCATTTTATCGGCACCCACGAGGACGGAGAATTTGCCATCAAGGTTGAACGAGAGGATGCGGCTGCCGTGCGGGCCCTCTTCCTTGCCATCGTCGTTCATCAGGACGGTGTTCCCGCGCGGGACCATGAAGAGCGGATCGTAGAGTTCGCCGGGCGGCACCAGAAGCTTTGCGGTAAAGCCCGGCTGAGTGCTGATTGACGGCGGGGCGAGAAGGCGATCGACGACGAGTTGCGCCTCGCGACCGATCGGAGCGGCGAGCGCGAAAGCCTGGCGGAATTGAAATGCGAGAACCAGTGCCGCGACGACGGTCATGGCAATGAAGCCCCGTTGGCGGATGGAATGACGCAGGATTGAGGAAGCGGGAGTCATCATAGTGGTCTCGATCGTGGTCTGTGGGCGGCCGTCACCACGGTTGAGGAGCGTAGAACGTTCGGCTGATTCAGACAGTGAAACCTCATCTAGGTTTCAGATCTCGCGTTGTCGAAGAAGCGGGCGAGCGCGGTTGATCGATTCATCGTACTGAAGCTCGTCAGGCACAGCGGCAAGGGCCTTGAAAAGCGGCTGACGATTCAAAGGAAACCACCACATTCAGGCTGTCCAGCTGGATGGTAGCACAATGTGAGGCGAAGGGTTTGGTCCGTTCACACGAAAATGCTTTGAGGCGGACCGCTGAGGGGCCTGGAGACTGGCGCGACTATCGCGGGCACAGACGCCGGAGCAACGGCGCGGCGAATGGGCCCTGGGTGAGTATCAAACAGGGCCGCGCGCTCGCCCTGTCGGTAAAGTCCACGCCTTGCGGTGCCGTGATAAATGCGCGCGACCATAGGCGTTAGGCGCCTGATGGTGGGCTCGATGACGATCGTCGAACAAGGGCGAATGGTTCCTCGGGAGACAAGTCCGATAGTCGAAAAGAACCAAGGGTTCCTTGGGAGACAAAGGGCGCGCCCGGGGGCCAATGGCTGCTTAAGTCGGTTCGATGCCTGGTGTCCAGATTTGCCGAGCCTGCCTTGAACGGGTCGGGCGCTAGAAGTGCTCGGGTTCGCTGGTTTTGCGATTGTCGCGTTCGAGCTGCACGGTCATGTGGCGGATGTTGAATTTGTGCTCGAGCAGCGCGGCCATGTCGCCGAGCACGCGGTCCTGATCGGCGGCGTTGGCGACCACCGCGTGGGCGGAGAGCGCGAGTTGGCGGCTGGTGAGGCACCAGACGTGGAGGTCGTGGACCTCCTCGGTGCCGCGGACGGCGAGCAGGTCGTCGCGCAACTCGTCGAGGTTGATGTGCGATGGGACGGACTCCATCAGGATGTCGACGCCGTCGCGCACCAGTTCCCATGAGCCGTATACGACGAGGCATCCGATGACGATGCTGACGATGGGGTCGGCCTGGCGCCATCCGGTGAACAGAGTGAGCGCGCCGGCAACCAGCACGCCAATCGAGCCGACGAGATCGGAGACGACGTGGACGAAGACCGCACGCACGGCCATCCCGGCGCGGCCCACTTGTCCGGAGCCGGCACTCCTGGTCATCCAGGCGGAGAAACTGTTGACGATGATGCCGAGCGTCGCGACCGCCATCATCGTGGGGCTGTTAACGGCCGGCGGGTCGTGCAAGCGTTCGGCTGCTTCGAACCAGACGAAAATCACCAGCGCCCAGAGCAGCAAGCCGTTGAAAAGCGCGCCGAGAATTTCGGCGCGTAAATAACCGAAGGTCTTGGCGCTGCTGGCGGGGCGTGCGGAAATCCACAAGGTCAGCAGGCTCAGGGAGAGCGCGGCGATGTCAGTGAGGACGTGAACTGCGTCGGTCATTAGGGCGAGGCTGTTCGCATAGTAGCCGCCAATTAATTCGGCGGCGAAGAAGAACACGGTGATGGAAAGGACGATCAGCAGGCCGCGGCGATCGGTCGAGGCGCCGGAATGGGGGGTGTGATGATCGTGCGATCGCATTTTACTGCTCAGAGCGACGCTGGATCGCGCGGCGGCACGCTTGATGGCGCGACGTCAGCGCGAAACCTTACGCCCCGCAGAATTGACGAGGTGACTATTCATACACGTTGGCACGAGCGGCACTCACTTTCAGAGCTTCGCCAAGAGGCTAAGAAAGACGAACACCAGGACCAAAAAGCCCACGGCAGCACCGAGGCCCACAAAACGAAGCTGGCTAACGTACTCAGGTGACGATACATAGCGTCGAAAAGGGAACATTCCCGTTTTGCTGTTTGCTGCCACAATCCACCGCTGCACTGCTTCCGCTCGGGGCAAGCATACAAAACTGACTGCACCAAAGACCATTGTGGCGCAGAATGTGACTATTATTCTTTCTCCGAGGGGCGCCATTTTTGTTATTTGGTTCTAGCGAAAGTGGAAGCTCGCACAACCATTCGACCCGGCATAATTCGAAATAGCGATTGTCGCGGAATGGCTATTCATAATCGATGAGGGTGGTGCATTCGATCGGCGCGAGGCGCGGGCGGCCGCCGAGAAATTTCAATTCGATGACGAAGGCGCAGCCGACGACCTCGCTGCCGAGCTTCTGCACAATGCGCATCGCCGCCATCGCGGTGCCGCCGGTGGCGAGCAAATCGTCAACGATGAGGATGCGTCGCTTGCCCATCATGCCGTCCTCATGAATCTGCAGCGCGGCGCTGCCGTATTCGAGGTCGTAACTTTCATTGATGGTGCGGAAGGGGAGTTTGCCGGGTTTGCGGGCGATCGCGAGGCCGACCCCGAGGCGATAGGCGACCGGTGCGCCGATGATGAACCCACGGCTTTCGATCCCGAGCACCAGGTCGACTTTACCGAGCCATGGTTCGGCGATCTGATCGACCACGGCGGCGAGCCCACTAGGGTCGCCGATGAGCGGCGTGATATCGCGAAAGAGGATCCCCGGCTGGGGAAAATCGGGAATGTCGCGGATGAGAGCCTTGATTTCTTCAGTAGTCATTTAATTCGAGACTGAGTACTCCAGCGATTAGATAGGCGCGCGCCCATTACGAGGCAAGATGGCATTGCCAGCGAACGTATCAGATCCGAGAACGCGCCTCGGCGCTTGAGGATACTAGGAGCCGCCGTTGCGGGCAAAGGTGATCCCGGTCGAGCCGGTGGGTTCAGGCAGGTAGGCGAGGGGGTTTTGCGCCTGATTGTTGTAGCGCACTTCGAAGTGGAGGTTGGGGCCGCTGGTGCGACCGCTGGTACCGATTTCGGCGATTTGCTGGCCGCGCGCGACGCGGGCGCCCTCGCTCACCAGGTTGCGATGGTTGTGGCCGTAAATCGTCACGTAGCCGCCGCTGTGCTGGACGATGATCGCATTGCCGTAGCCATGGATCTGGCCGACAAAGATGGCGCTGCCGTCGTCGGCGGCATAAACCGGGGTGCCGATCGGCGCGGAGATATCGACGCCGTCGTGCATCGCGCCGTGACGCATCCCGAAGGGCGAGGAAACGACGCCCGCGACGACCGGCCATTGGAACTGCCGATCGGCGCGCGGCACGGACCATGGGTCGGGCAAGCCAAAGGCAGAGGCGGTCGCCGGAGCGGGGGAGTCGTCGATTTCGCCGTTGGGAATGATCAACATCTGGCCCACACGAAGGTCGCGCGGATCGCTCAGGCTGTTGGCGGCCATGAGGTTCTCGGGGCTAACCCCGTAGCGTATCGCGAGGCGATAAACGGTTTCGCCGGGGGCGACGAGGTGGGTCGAGGAATGCGAGTTGCGGCGCGAAAAAAGCGATCGATAATTAGAAGTGTTGGCGACCGACGGCCGCTGAGTCGCACAGCCCGCACAGGCGATCGCGATCAGGACAACGAGAACGAATCGGACCCGTGGCTCTAGAAACTCGCGCAAGCGACTAGATTGGTCCACAAATTCCCACTCCACTCCCCACCCAATTTGGCGCACGGTGCGCGTCTAACCCGGAAAGCCGGACTCAGACCGGAAACCCGTATTTGCCGGTCATTCGCACGAACCGGCATTCGCCGAAATATTCCTCGCGCCAGGAACCGTCCTGGCGGCTGATGCGCACGAGCGTCTGCAATTCGTCCTCGCCGATGGGGGCGATGAGCCGCCCACCCGGGCCAAGTTGATCGAGCAATGGGCGCGCAACCCCCGGCATTGCGGCGGTGACGATAATAGCGTTGAAGGGGGCCGCGTCGGGCCATCCATCGGAGCCGTCGCCGCTTCGAAGATGGACGTTGGTCAGGCCCATCGCGGTCAGGATAGCGTGCGCACGGTCATGCAGGCTCTGGTGGAATTCGATGGAATATACCTGGCCGGCGAGATGCGAGAGGATCGCGCATTGATAGCCGGAGCCGGTGCCGACTTCGAGTACGCGCTCGGCGCCGCGCAGCATCGCGACCTCGCTCATCAGGGCGACCATGTACGGTTGCGAGATGGTCTGGTCCGAGCCGATGGGCAACGGGGCGTCGTCGTAGGCGTGTTCGGTGAGTTCGGCGGGAACGAAGCGATCGCGAGCGACGGCGCGCATCGCTTCGAGGACGCCGGCGTCGGTGATCCCGCGCTGCTCGAGTTGATCGGCGACCATTTTTTCGCGCGCCTCGGTCAGGTCCAGCGACATCGTACTCCTCTTGGCGTTCCTCGCGTTCGATCGACAGGCTGGCATCGCTATTATAACGCCACATGCGAGGTGCAACCAGCGAGGGCCGGATGCGAAGCAGATGGGTAGGGCGAGACTTTGAGGGGGTAGGCGCCGGATGGTTTTCCTTTCAATTCGCCTTCGGGTTATAGTGGCGGCGGCGTCATGAAGAATTGCTTGAGGGACCGACGCGAAGACCGCAGATCGGGCCGCCGACGCTATAAGTTGAACAACTCAGAGTGCGGAGAATTCATTAATGGCAGAAAAGGGTTTCACCGAAGAGAAGTTTCGCGTCGGCGATACGGAACTGCAGGTATTGAAGACGGGCACGGGCAAACCGTTGCTGGTGTTTCATGGCGAGTTGGGCTTTTCAGGCCTGCTCAAATGGCATACCGCGCTGGCGGCCAAGCGCACACTTTATATTCCGCTGCATCCGGGTTACGGCAAGACGCCGGCGGCGAGCTGGATCATGAATATCCGCGACCTCGGCAGTTTCTATTCGCGCTTCATCCGCGAGCAAAAGCTGACGGCCACAGATGTGATCGGATTTTCGCTGGGCGGCTGGCTGGCGGCGGAAATGGCGTCGGCCAATAGCGGGCAGTTCAGCAAGATGATCCTGGTCGGCGCCGCGGGACTGCGTCCTCCGAGCGGCGAGATCATGGACATGTTCACGGTAACGGCGCGCGGCTACCTCAATTCGAACGTGATGGATCATCAGAATACGCCCGAGTTCCCGTCGCTGTTCGGCGGCGAGCAGACGCCCAAGCAATACGAGGAGTGGGAAGAGGCGCGGGCGGAGACCGCGCGGATCGCATGGCAGCCGTACATGTTCACGCAAAGCATGGAACATCTGCTGCATAACGTGACGGGGCTGCCGACGCTGCTGCTGTGGGGCAAGCAGGATCAGGTGGTGCCGCTGAGCGTCGGCGAGCTTTACCATAAGCAGATTGCGGGATCGAAGCTGGTGACGTTCGACAAGTGCGGGCATATGCCGGAGATCGAGAAATCGGCGGAGTTTATCAAGGAAGTCGAGAGCTTTCTGGGGTAGGGCGCTCGAACAGATCGAGTGCGTCCAACTTGTCGCCATTTCGCGAAACGTTTGCTATGGATCGGATTGACGGGATACGGCAGCGGAAGATCGATACGGTGTCCGCCGATTGACGCGATTCGAGATTGAATAAGAAATTTGAAGGCTCTGCGGAGGTCAATTCATGCACATAATGTTTTTTACCGAGCGCGCGTATCACGCTGTCCCCGAGGACGAAGTCTTCAAGCGGCGCAGCTTCTTTGGCGTGCCGAACAAGTTCTTTGATGCGCCCACCGGCGCCCGTTTGCTCAACGAATATATCGACGAGAAGATTATGTGCGACGAGCTCGGCTTCGACGGCCTGATGCTCAACGAACATCACGGGACGCCGTTCTGCATGGGCGCGGTGATGGACGTCGAGGCCGCGGTGCTCGCACGTGCGACCAAGCGTGCGAAGATCGTACTGCTCGGCAATCCGATTCCGACGGTCGCGAATCCGCTGCGGATGGCCGAAGAACTCGCGATGATCGACATGATCTCGAACGGGCGGCTGGTGCCCGGCTGGGTGCGTGGCGCGGGTAGCGAGCAGCTCGCCAACAACGCGAACCCGGCGTACAACCGCGAATACTTCGACGAGGCTCACGACCTGATTCTCGCGGCGTGGACCAAGCCGGGTCCGTTCCGCTGGGAAGGCAAGCACTTCCATTATCGGTTCGTGAATCCGTGGGTGCTGCCGCTGCAGAAGCCGCATCCTCCGATCTGGATTCCCGGGCTGATCAGCCCGGAGACGGTGAAGTGGTGCGCGGAGCATCGCTATCCGTACGTCGCGCTCGCCACGCTGCTCGGCCCGACGCTCGAGATGTACAATATGTACGCCAAGCGCGCCGCCGACCTCGGCTATCAGGCGGGGCCGGAGAATTTCGGCTACCTGCAGCCGGTGTTCTGCGCCGATACCGAGGAGAAGGCCGAAGAGCTGGGCAAGAACTTTCCTGTTCGGTGGCGGCTTTGCGCATTTCGCCCGCCCCGAATGGATGTTCCCGCCGGGATACAACTCGAAGGCCGCGACCCAGCGCCTCGCAGCGCAGGCGGCGAATCCGAATCTGCCGGGACAAATCACCGGCATCATGGATCACGATCCGACCGACGAAGCGGATCTGCAGGCGCTCAAGAAACAGCTCTACGGGACTTATCCGCAATGGCTGAAAGAATCGCAGATGATCACCGGCACGCCGAAGACGATCGTGCCGAAGCTGCGCCATGTGCTCGAGGTGCTGCGGCCCGGAATCTTCTCGTTCTGGCTCGACGGCCCTTCGCCGCTGAAGGATCGGCGTCGCTGCGTCGAACTGCTCGGCAAGGAAGTGGTGCCGGCGCTGAAGGATATCGGCAAGGAACTGGGTCTCGAGGATCCGTTCTCGCGCACGCCGGGGTCGGTCAAGGTCAGCGGCAAGGCCGAGCCGGTCGGCCGCGCGGATTTGATCGCGGCGGCCTGAACGATCGCGCTCGCGGATTAAATTGTTGAGTGGCCTGCGGCGGATGGCGCCATGAGCGTCGTCCGCCGCAGCCATTTCATCGGCCTATTTGGTATGTCGTGGATGCAAACCGTTGACGATCTCGGATTCAAGCTCGACCTCGCGGCCGAGCCACGGCGAATCGTGTCGCTGGTGCCGAGCTGGACTGAGACGCTCTTCACCTTCGGCTTGTCCGACGTGATCATCGGCATCACGAAATTCTGTGTAGAACCGGTGGCGGCCGTCGCCGCCGTGCCGAAAATCGGCGGCACCAAGAATCCCGATGTCAAGGCGATTATCGAGCTCAAGCCCGACCTCGTGATTGCGAACGCTGAGGAAAATCGGCGCGAAGATATCGAGCAACTGCGCGCGGCAGGAGTCCAGGTTTTCACGACTTATCCGCGCACCGTGGCGATGGCGGTCGAAGGGATTCTGAAGCTGGGCAACGTCGTTGCCCGTCCGGCGGCGGCGGGCGCGATGGCGCGTGAAATCGTGAAGTCGGTCAGCGAGATCGAGACGGGATTGGGCGCATGGGCGAAGCTGCGCTTCCGCGTTTTCTGTCCAGTGTGGAAGAATCCGTGGATCGCGTTCAATGGTGATACTTATGCGCACGACGTGTTGCGGATGCTCGGCTTCAACAATATTTATGCGACCGCCGGGGAACGCTATCCGCGCGTGACGCTCGAGGAAGCGCTCGAACTGCGGCCGGATTACGTTCTGCTGCCCAGCGAGCCGTACGAATTCGATGCCAAGGATGTCGAGGAACTGAAGCCTTTGCTGCCGGCGCCGCTTAGCCGGCGCGTGGTGCTCATCGACGGCCGCAACCTTCATTGGTACGGCGCGCGCATGGTCGATGGACTGAAGGCGCTGAGCGCGCTGTTGTCGCGGGTGCGCGCCGCCACCGTATAACGCTACATTCCGAGGGCACAAAACCACCGCGTGTTGCGCCGCCGCGCGCTAAGTGATCGCTTATGCCAATGAGCTATGGGCCAGCCGGACCGACTGCGATTCCTGCCGGGAAAGAAGTAAGCGTGGTCAACGGACCGCCGATAGCAGCGATGGGTGCGGCATCGCCGTCGCTACCCGCGGCAAAGATCAGGATAGGACCGCGGCTACCGTTAGTGCCCGCTATGGCGGCGTCGCTAGAGAAGTTGGCGACTGGCACGGGACCGTAACGAATATCGAAACGAGCCGTGGGTCCGCCATTTAAAACATAAATGTTGCCGTTCGAATCCACCGCGATTCCGTGGGGGACCATAAGTTTGGTGAGCGCACCGCTAATTGTCCTAATCGGCTGGACGTCGCCTTTGCTGTTCGGCGCGTAAACCGTAATGCTTCCAGGCCCAGCTGGAAAGCAGGATGACCCGCATTTCATTGGACCTTGGTTCGCTACATAGATGTTGCCGCGGTAACCAATAGCGATCGCCGCAGGCGATGCGAGACCGGTATTATGACCGCGAATAATCGCGCTGGGCTTGGCATTGCCGTCGCTACCGGCGGAATAGATCGCAACCTGAGCAGAGTCGACTCGGTAGCATGAGCGGTGATCGCAATTGACTTTCGCAAGAATCGCGACGTAGACCTTGCCTGTGTCGTCTAGCGCGATGCTAGTCGGAGCGCCGTCGTAGTTTACTGCGAGCAAGGCGCTCGGCGTCGCGTCGCCGGTGCTGTTGGCTGGATATTCAGTTACAAGGTAATTGCTGTTCAGGACCGCAATGTTGCCGCTGGCATTTAACGCAATTCCAAAGGGGTAGTGGATTCCCGTATCGTTGCCCGAAATTGAGGCGGCAGGCGGACCAATCGCGAAGCTCCCAGCTGGGTAAATCGCGACAGCGCCCGTGCCAGGGCCTTTAAATTCGTCCGCTACGTAAATGTTTCCACCAGGATCCAATGCAAGCGCGGAAGGCAAATCGAGCTCGCTGAGATAGCTGGTGACCGTGGCGATCGGTGGGATATTGCCACTGCTGCCGGTCGCATAGACGGTGATGCTGCCTGTGGAACCGCCGCGATCGTTCAATACGTAAAGGTTTCCGGTAGAGTCCAGCACCAAACCGATGGGTTCATTGAGATCCGTCACCACGCCAGTAATGCTCGCAGCAGGCGGGACGTCTCCGTCGCTACCCGGTGCGTAAACGTTGACGCTGTATGCGCCATCGCTTGTGACACCAGAGGCGTACAGGTTCCCGCTCGAATCGAGCGCAATGTTCGATGAATAGATGAGCCCGGTATTGCTGCCGGTGATGGTCGCGACAGACGGCGTGTTGCCGGTAGTGCCAGCGGCATAGACTGTGATGCTGGCGAGATAACGCTTTGTATTGGCCGTTTCGGCGTTGGCCACATAGATGTCACCGTTTGCGTCGAGTGCGATTGCGGTCGGGAAGGCGAGTCCAGTCAAGGCGCCGCTGATGGTTGTGATCGGGGCTACGTTCCCATTGCTCCCGGCAGCATAAACCGTAATCCGGCCGCGGTCGGAAGGTTGATGACGCACGACCGGGCCGCCCAAACCATTGGCAACGTAGAGGTTTCCCTTAGCGTCCAGCGCGATGCCGTTGGGGCTCTTGAGCAGGGTCTTAGCGCCCGCGATGACGGCTATCGGCGCCTCGTTGAGAATTCCCGTGCTCGTCCCAAGCGGCGGATAGACGGTGATGATGCCCCTGGGATATTTCGAAGCGCTCACTACATAGATCTTGCCGCTCGCATCCACGGCGATCGCTTCGGGATTTTCAAGCCCGGTGTTGGACCCGCCGATTACGGCAATTGGTGGCACATTACCGTTGGAGTTCGCGGCATAGACCGTGACTGTATTGGTGCCCGAATTGGTAACGTACAATCGGCCGCTTGCGTCCCCGGCCAATCCGCTCGGTGCGGTCATATCGGTGTTCAGGGCGATCGGCGGAATGTTGCCGCGACCGGTCGCGGGGTACGCCGTGACGTGGTTGTAATCCACGACGAAGATTGTCGCTTGCGCTGGTATCGACGCGCTCGATCCGACGGCCGGCCGACGGTCGGCCGGACTGCAAGCAAGGCGAACAGCAGCGTGATAACGGCGCAGCTTTTGGCGATTTTCATGTGGCGTGGCGCAATATATAGCTCGCTCGGGCGGAAAAGACCAATTGCCAGCATTTGCCGACACCTGCGACCGCATGTTCGCGCGACCACGGTCTCAGGTCTCGTGACATGCCTCATTGGAGAGCAGTTTGCGCGCGAACGGCCAACAATACTAAAGATTCTACATCGACGCCGCCGGTAAGATGCCGGCGCGCGCTCCATCGCAGCTTCATTGGCAACCGAGGTGTATCGAAGATGGCCGCTATCGCGCCGCTGACTGGAATCAAGATTATCGATTTGACCAAGCTCGCGCCGGGACCGCATTGCACGATGATCCTCGGCGATCTGGGCGCTGACATCATCAAGGTCGAAGAGCCGGGTGCCCCCACAGGACGGCGCGCCGAGCAGGCCGGAGCGACCGGCAAGGTCAAACGCGTCGTGGGCTTCGGCTCGGTGCCGACCAACGCACTCGCGCGCAACAAGAAGTCGATCGGCCTGAATCTCAAGAGTGAAGCGGGCAAGGAAATTTACCTGCGCCTGGCGCGGCAGGCCGACGTGGTGGTCGAGGAGTTCCGCCCAGGCGTGGCGAAGCGCCTGGGAATCGACTACGAAACCTTGTCGGCCACAAATCCCAAGCTGGTTTATTGCGCGGTGACCGGCTTCGGCCAGACCGGTCCGTTCAAGAATTACGTCGGCCACGACCTCAACTACATTGCGACCGCCGGCGCGCTCTCGATGATCGGGCGCAAGGATCAGCCGCCCTCGATTCCGCTGAATCTGCTCGCGGACTATGCGGGCGGCGGGATGCATGCGGCGATCGGGGTGCTTGCGGCGCTCCTCGCCCGCCATCAGACGGGGCGCGGCCAGTACGTCGATATCGCGATGCTCGACGGTACGATGCTGCTGATCGCGCAAGCGCTTTCGACCTATTTCACCAACGGAAAAATTCCCAAGCGCGGCTACACGTCGACCGACGGAGCGGCGCCGTACTACAATTTGTACGAGACCAAGGACGGCAAGATCATCACGATCGGATCGGTCGAGCCTTGGTTCTACGCGAATCTGTGCCGCGCGCTCGGCTGCGAGCAGTACATCGCCGACCAGAACAATCATTCGAAGTGGACCGAGATGCTCGAGCACTTCAGCGCGATTTTCAAGACGCGCACGCGCGACGAATGGTTCGATTATCTGAGTAAGTCGGACATCTGCGTCGGCAAGATGCTGACGCTCGACGAACTCGAGCATGATCCGCAGATTCGCGCGCGCAACATGATCGTCGAAGTCGAGACGCCCACCGGCGAGAAGGTCAAGCAGGTCGGTATTTCGGTTAAGCTGTCCGATACCCCAGGTTCGATTCGATCGCTCGCAGCTAAGCTTGGAGAGCATACTGATGAAGTGCTCGGCGAGCTTGGCTACTCGACGACCGATATCGAGCGCTGGCGTGAAAGCGGCGCGATTCGTTAGGGCGAGGCCGATCGCCGTGCTCAAAATGAGGCGGGGGTGACGATGGCGGAACAGGAATCGATGTTCATGAAGAGCCCCTACGAGCCGCTCGTGATCGAGCGCGCTGAAGGTCCGTGGCTCTACACCCGTGACGGTCGCCGCATCCTGGACGCCGGAGCGGGCGCGGTGGTCGTCAACGTCGGCCAGGGTCGCGAGGAAATCGCGCGCCTCGCGGGCGAAGTCGTCGGCCGGGTGAATTACGTGCTGCCGGTGTGGAACACGCCGGACCGCGAACGGCTGTGCCAGCGGCTCGCGCGATGGACGCCGCCCGGTCTCAATCATTTTTTCTTCGCGAGTGGCGGCTCCGAGGCGGTCGAAGCGTCGATCAAATTCGCGCTGATGTACCACAAGATCAAAGGCCGCCCGCAGAAAAAGAAAATCATCTCGCGCCAACTTTCGTATCATGGCAACACGCTCGGCGCGCTTTCGGTCGGTGGGAATGTTTCGCGCCGCGCCGATTACGAGCACGTGCTTTTCGATTGGCCGCACATTCCGCCGTCGTATTGCTATCGCTGCCCGTGGGGCAAAACTTATCCGGGCTGCGGAATCGAATGCGCGACCGCGCTTGAAGACGAAATCTGCCGTCAGGGCGCCGATTCGATCGCCGCGTTTATCGCCGAGCCGATGATGGGGGCGACGGGCGGCGTGGTACCGCCGGTCAAGGAATATTGGCCAATTATCGCGGACATCTGCCGCCGCCACAACGTCCTGTTGATAATCGACGAGGTCATGACCGGCTTCGGCCGCACCGGCAAGCGCTTCGCCGTCGAGCACTGGGATCTCAAGCCTGACGTGCTGATCGCCGCCAAAGGCCTGACTGGCGGCTACATTCCGATGGGGATGATCGCGGTCGATGAGAAACTGATCGCCGAATGCGAACAACTTGGCGCCGACTTCATGTTCTACACTTACAGCGCGCATCCGCTGGCCTGCGCGATCGCCGACAAGGTGCTCGAAATTATGGAACGCGAGCATCTGGTCGAACGCTCCGCGGAACTCGGCGCACGGCTTGGTGCGCAAATCAAGGAAGACCCTGTCGGGCCATCCGATGGTCGGCGAGATTCGCGGTGTCGGGATGTTCTGGGGCATCGAGTTGGTGCGAGATCGTGCGACGCGAAAGCCCTACGAGCCGGACTCGCGGGTGACAACCAAGGTTCTCGCCGCCGCGATGAGGCATGGGCTTTTCGTCTATCCTGCCAGTGGCATGGCCGGGACAGCCGGCGGTGACACGGTGATGGTGACGCCGCCGTTCGTAATTGGCGATGCCGAAATCGAGTACATCGTGAACAATCTGCGCAGCGCGCTCGACGAAGTTCATTCCGTATTGCCCTGATCTGCGACCCGACCGTTGGCTCTATTACGGGTGGCTGGTGTGAGCTAGATTTTTTAGAGTAAGCATCGCCGATCACGGGAGAGTCCCATGCCGGATATTATCGGGCCGACTTCGCATTTCTTTTATTCGCAGCGGCTGAAACTGCATTACGTCGATTGGGGAAATCACGACAAGCCGCTCGCGATCCTGGTGCACGGCGGCCGAGACCATGCGCGCAACTGGGACTTTGTCGCGCTCGCGTTGCGCGATCGATTTCATATCGTTGCGCCGGATTTGCGCGGGCACGGCGATTCCGACTGGGCCATCGGCGGCGCTTACTCGATAACCGATCACGTGCTCGATCTCGGGCAATTGATGACCGCGCTCCAACCTACCGCACCGGTGACGCTGATGGGCCATTCGCTCGGCGCGGGTGTGGTTTTGCAACGCGCGGGGGTATTTCCTGAAGCGGTGAAGGCGATAATCGCGATCGAGGGGCTTGGACCGCCGGGGGCGATGTTGCGCGAGACGCCGGCCTACGAACGTATGGAAAGCTGGGTGACCGATATGCGTGCGCTCGCCCAGCGCAGGCCGCGTGAGTACACCACGATCGAACAGGCGATGATGCGGATGCGTGAGGCCAATCCGCATCTGAGCGAGGAGATGGCGCATCATCTGACGATTTACGGCGTGCGGCGCAACGAGAACGGCACGTTCTCCTGGAAATACGATAACTACACGCGCGCAACGTCGCCGTACCTCTTCAATCTCAAAGACGCGATGGAGATATGGTCGCGCATCCGCTGTCCCACGCTGCTGGTGCGCGGCGATTCGTCGTGGGCGGGCGACTGGGAGCGTGATGGGCGTCTGGACGCGTTCCGATCGGCGGAGTTGGTGACGATCAAGAACGCCGGCCATTGGGTCCATCACGATCAGGTCGCCCAGTTTCTGAGCGTGGTAAATCGTTTTTTGCGAGTTTGAAACCTCCGGCCAAGGTCTCGGGCGCGTCGGTCGTTGCGCCGCCAAAACCTCTGGTTGACGCGCAGGCGTTGTCGCTGCGCACCGATCAGCTCGAATACCTCGAGCAGATTCTGCTCGCTGTCGCGATCGGGGTACTCGCGGCGCTTGGCAACCTGGGCTTTCGCAGTTTAATCGAGTTTTTTTCGTGGGTCTTTCGCACGCTCGAATGGAACGCGCTCGGCATCCGCGACGGTTCTGCGACCGTTCTGCTGATTCCGATCATTCTGATGAGCGGCGCCGCTGCTATCCTGCTCCTCAATTATTTTTTCCCGGGCGACGTCCTCGGCTACGGCTTTCCGAATTTTCTCGAAATGGTGAACCTCGGACAGGGACGCATCAAGCGCCGCTGGATCGTCGTGAAGGCGCTGGGCGCAGCCTTATCGTTGGGCGCAGGTGCATCGGTTGGCCGCGAGGGTCCAATTGCACAGATCGGCGGCGCTATCGGATCGGCGGTCGCGCAGATGCGCCGGCTCTCCGTGGATCGCGCGAAAGTGCTGATTGCGGCGGGCGCCGGAGCAGGCATCGCGACCACCTTCAACGCGCCGATGGGCGGGCTCATGTTTGCCCAGGAAATCGTGCTGATGGGACAGACCGATGTCACCAACGTGGTATTGGTCGTCATCGCGACCTTCACCGCCGTAGTGACGTCGCGCACGATGATGGGCCAGGCCAGCGCGGTCTTTCATCCGGCGACCTTCGTCTTCATCAATTACTGGGAGATGGTCACGTACGGTTTGATGGGTGCGACGCTTGGCTTGCTCGGCGCGGGGTACATCAGGTTCTTTCATAGTGCCGGGCACTACCTTCGCCGGATTCAATTGCCGCAATGGGCCAAGCTCGTGCTTGGTCTGGCGGTCGTCGGGATGATCGCAGATCGTCTTGCCGAAGAACCTTTCCGATGGCTATCCGGTGATCGATCTCGCACTTAACGGCAAGCTCGGTCTCGCGATGCTGTTGGCGCTCGCCGCGGCGAAATTCGTCGCCAGCGTGATCTCGCTTGACTCGGGTGCTCCAGGCGGAGTTTTCGGACCCGTGTTCTTTATCGGAGCGATGAGCGGGGGCGCCTTTCGCGGTTTGGTCGCGATGATCGCGCCCGGCATCGCCGGACCGCGCGGATCGTATGCGCTGGTGGGACTCGGTGCGTTTCTCGGTGCGGTTACCCATGCCCCACTGACCGCGCTCTTTCTCTTATTCGAAATGACGCAACTCAATTACAACGTCGCGCTGCCGGCGATGATCGCCACTATCGTGGCGTTGGTCGTCGCGCGCTCAATCGAAAGCGAATCGATCGATACGTACTCGCTCGCACGCGAGGGCAAGACGCTCGCGATTGGCAAGGAGCGACTGGTGTTGTCGCAACTTCCGGTCGCCTCCGCGATGCATCGGGACGTCGACACCTTGAGCGAGAACGCCGCTCTTGCCGACGTGCTGCGCAAGGCCGGCGATACCTCGCAGGCCACGCTGCCGGTAGTCAGCAGCGAGGGCGAGCTCGCTGGACTCGTCGTCACGCGCGATTTGCTTGGCGTGCTCGCGGGCGGTGCCGAACTGGGGCCGCTGGTCAATGCGTACGATCTGAGCCGGCGCAATCCGCCGGTGGTCACCCCCGAATCGAATCTCGATCAGGCCGCGCAGATGATGGAATACGAGGCGCTCGACGAAATCCCGGTGGTCGAGCACGCGCATGGGGGACGGTTCCTCGGCTTGATTTCGCGCCGCGATGTTTCGCAGGCATTCAATCGAGTGACAGTCTCGCTCTCGGCGCACGAGCACCGGCGATCGGGGAATTTTCTGGGCGACCGGCTATCGCGTGGCGCGCGTGCGAATCCCCGACGGCGCGAACGGCAAGACCATCCGCCAGCTCGATCCGCGGGCCCGCTATGCAGTCAGCGTCCTCGCGATCCAGGACGGCGGCGATCCTGAGTCCGGCTTCTCGCCGCTCGGGCCGGATCGCGCCCTGAAGCCGGGCGACCTGATCGTGGCGGCAGGACACCCGCCTGATCTTCGCCGCTTCATCCAGGATCTCGACAATCCACCGTCTGACAATTGAATGCGTTTGCCGGGCGGCTAAATTCGCGTCATCACTTCATCTTTGAAGCGCTTCAACTCGTCCTCGCTGAACGCGCGCATCGGCATGCCCACCAACGCGCGATCGACGCCAATTTCGGCGAGTTGCTTCACTTCGTCGAGCGTCGTCGGATGGCCCGTCCGCAGGCTCAACGTAATTTCAACTGGCTGCGCACGATTCGCTGCGCGTTCGAGTTCGCGTAATCGTGCGATCTGCCCGCGTGCCTCATCGAGCGTCTTTGCGACTCCATACCAGCCGTCGCCGTAACGCACTGTGCGCTTGAAAGCGATTTCGCTGGTGCCGCCAACGACGATCGGCGGATGCGGCTTCTGTACCGGCTTCGGATAAAACCGCACGCCTTCGACTGCGATTGTTTTGCCACGATAGACCGGCTCGTCGCTGGTCCACAGTTCCTTCATCAGTTCGAGGTACTCGCGCGTGCGCAACGCGCGATCGTCAAAGGGCGCGCCGACCTTCGCGAATTCCTCGGCCCACCAACCGACGCCGACGCCGAAGATCACCCGGCCGCGGCTGAGCACGTCGAGCGAGGCGACGGACTTGGCGGTCGTGATCGCGTTGCGCAGCGGCACCACGAAGATTCCCGTGGCGAGACGAATCTTGCTGGTAAGCGCCGCCGCATACGTCAATGCCAGCATCGGATCGTGAAACGGCACGTCGAGCGGCGCGGGGAAACGTCCGTCCGGCGAGTAGGGATACTTCGACTTCGAGACCGTTGGCATGATCAGATGTTCGCCTACCCATGCCGACTCGAAACCGAGGTCCTCAGCCGCGCGCATGTGCGTCGCGATTCGATCCGGATTCACACTCGTGATGAAGGTACCGAATTTCATGTTTCCTCCGATCGATCCCGCGGAAAGAGAAATGGCCGCGCTCGTCCGGCGCGTAACTCCACACACAATTCTTCAACCGTGGAAACTTCGCGATCAATTTCCGTCGCGCAGGTCAAAAACCAGTTCGCTGTGCAGAAATGCGCATCGCTGCCGGCCAGCGGCGTCAGTCCGAGCTTCTCCGCCATCGCCATCGCTTCCGCATTCTGCTCGTGCGAATTCTGTCCATTGATCGCCTCGATCGCACTCAGCGCTGGACCGACTTTGGCGAGCAGTTGGTCGAGTCGTGCGCCGTATCCCGAATCGCGAAACGGATGCGCCGGGATCGCGATGCCGCCCTCGCCATGCACCACTTCCATCACCAGTTCGGCGCGCAGCATCCGCGAATCGAGATCGAAGCGTCGCCGAAACTCACGTGTCACGCCGAAAATCAGCAGATGTCCGAGGTTGGTGTCGGCCTCGACGCCCTTGAAGATGTGCACGCCAAAGCGCTCGGCCAATTCCCGATACTTGGAATCGATGTCGGCATCGTCAGGGAACGACCGATGCTCGGTGAAACAGATCGCTCCCAGCCCCGTCGGATGCTTCGCGATCGCTTCGAGGTATTTTTCTGCCGCGACGTTCGAGTCCGCCGAGAGATTGGTATGCACGTGCAGATCGACCAGCATATCGATCGAGTTTCACACGCCGCCGCCTGCTTTGAAAAGCCCCGCTTCGATCACGGATCCGCGAAGACGTCGTCTACGCGCATGTTGTCCCGCAGCGGAATTCCTCCGGTGGCCCGCGACGCCAGAATCTCGACGACATCACGATCGGGTTCGGTCGGAATAGTGCCTGTCAGTTCCAGCACGTCGCCGTTCATACGGAATTGCACATTCTCGTAGCCGGCGTCGTCGAGCGCCTGCCGCAGCGTGGACAGCCGCGCATCGCGCAGGTCATCGTTGAGCGGCGCCACGCTCGACCCGCTGTCGTAGGGCGGCGGCGACGCCGGCACCGCCGAGTTCAAAAGGATTGTTCTGATGATGAACGAAATTGCGAAGATTGCGACGACGATTAGAAACGGGTGACGCAAGCGGCGCCGCGATCGTCTGCCCCCGATTTCCTCTCGCATGTGATCGTGACCGCCGCGGCGCGATGATTGCGCGTGACCGCGATTGAGTATTGCCGTCTCGGCGTCGGCGCTCGAACCCATTTCAAACGAGTTCGACGTGTGCTGAAGATCGGCGGCGCAATACGAGCAAAAGCGCGAATCGATCGGAATCATTCGCCCACAACTCGAACACTTGATCTCGGTTGCGACGCTCAGGACCGTTGGTGCCGACGCGGCCTGCGGAGTGGGTCGTGCGGGCGTCGCCGGAGGTGCCGCACTCGACGCTGCTCGCCCGCCCGCCGACGCCGGCCCGCCCGATGACTGCGCGCTCGAGCCCGCTTGCGCCGATCCCTGAACCCCGACCGCTGATTGAGGCGGCTGGCCTAGCGGAAGCGGTAGCTGCGGACGCGCACCTGTTCGACTATTCGCCGTCGAAACGGCCGGTGTCGCGGTCCCTCCTGATTCGATTTCGATCAGCCGCCGCTTGAATTCCGTCGCATCATGCATCCGATTCACGACGTCATACGCCAACGCCTGATCGACCAGCGCCGCCAGCGACGAATCGAGGTCGGGACACAGCTTGCGCAGCGGTGGAAAGCTGAACGGCGGCTCGGCTGCGGGGTCGCGCCCGGACAGCGCATGATGCATCGTCGCGCCTAGCGCATAAAGATCCGATCGCGTCTCGACCCGCCCACGATACTGCTCGGGCGGGGCGTAGCCCTGCGTCCCGATCATCGTCGCGTTGCTCAACGGCGCGAAATGCCGCGCGATGCCGAAGTCGATCAGCTTCGCCATGCCGTCGCGCGTCACCATCACGTTTGAGGGTTTGAGGTCGCGATAGATTACCGGCGGGTCGAGATTGTGCAGATATTCGAGCGTCGTCAGAATCTGTCGCGCAATCTCGATCACCCGCGCGGGCGGCAGTTTGCCGCCGTTCGATCGTAATTCATCTTCGAGCGTATCGCCGTCGATAAACTCCATCACCAGGTAATGGCGATTGGCCTCGCTGAAGCGATCGAAAATCCGCGGAATATGCTCGTTGGCGAGTCGCGCGAGCATATCGGCTTCGCGCTGGAAGGCTGCAACCGCCTGCTGCTGCAGGTCGGGACTCGTGATGCTATCAACCATCTCCGCCAACGCGCACGATCGCCCGGCGAGCCGCAAATCCTCAGCGAGATAGACCAGCTTCATGCCGCCGCCGCCGAGCGCGCGCACGACACGATAGCGTCCGCCGACTATGGTTCCGGGCGCGATCATCTGGAAGTCGGCGTTTCCTCCTACGCGCGCGGGCGCGTCGTCGCCGTAAATCGCCGCGGCATGTTGCGCGTCGTGCGGCTCAGCGCGTCTTCCTTAATCGCCCCGGAAAGTGCGGCATTGCCGGCGCAGATCAGATGAATCAGCCAGCCCACGAGCGGCGCCGCGCTGTACATGTAAATCACGAAGATGAACCAGAAGGTGCCGCGCACCGTTTGTCGTTTGTAGAGATGGCCGAGGCCCGGCACGACGCTCAGTACGAACGCGACCGACGGCCGCCACGTGATTTCACGGCTGAGCCACACCGTGCCTGCCAGCGCCGCTCCACATTCCTTGCAAAATGCGGCGTCGGCCACCGTCACCGGCTGGCCGCACTGCGAACAGTAGCGCGCTCTCTCGATCGCCGGTTCAGCCATGGAAGGTAAATTCCGCGTCGCCGATCTTCACCGCATCGCCATCGCCGAGTGCCGCCTCGGTGATGCGCGCGCCGCCGATGAAGGTTCCGTTCTGGCTCCCGAGATCGCGCAGCTTGTAATTGCCGTTGATCGCTTCGATCGCCGCATGATGGCGCGAGACCGACGCGTCGGCCACCACGATATCGTTGTCGAGCGCGCGACCGATGCGCGCCGTCGCGCCGGGCCGCAACGCAAAGCGATCGCCGTTGTGTCCCGTCAGGTAGGCCGGTCCGCTCGCCGCCGATTGTGTTGTTGACGCCGCCGCTCCTGACCCGCCGACACTCGCCGAAGCATAAGACGGAGAGGCGGCGGGGGAGGGCGCTCGCACTGCGCCGACGTTCGCGGCCTGCGCGCCTGCCCGCGAATGAAAGCTCATCTCGTAATTGCTGATCTTGATGCGATCGCCGTCGCGCAGCTCCACCGTCTCGATTCGATTGCCGTTAACGAACGTGCCTTCCTGCACCGCGAGATTGCGAATCGTAAAGTTTGCGCCCTGCTTCGTAATCACCGCATGCCGCGGCTGGACGCCGGAATCGCCGAACAGTCCAATCGGATTCTCTTCCGCGCGTCCGATCGTCGCGGTCGCCCCCTCGATCCGATACTGGCGCCCGCGCAACCGTCCCGCATCGACCGCCAGCCACGCCGCCTTCGTCAGTTCCTGCACCAGTCCGATGAAGAGGCCGATCGAAAGGCCGATTGCGCTTAGCGTGATGAACCGCGAGGGCAGCCCCGATTGACTGATTGAACCTATCAAATCGAACAACAGGCCGCCGACGAAACCTCCGACCCATCCGCCCGTCGCCCCCTTCAGCACGTTGCGCAGCGAGAGCGTCGAGAGTCCCACGCCCACGCCCAGCATCATGCCCATCAGAGTCCAGCCGATCAGTCGTGCGAGGATTAGATAAAACATCGATCCGGGATGGCTGACGTTCCAGCCGCCCGCATGGAGAATCGCGCCGAAGGCGATGTTCGAATAGTAGTTCGCGGGAATCGACAGGATGAAGCACAAGATAAAGCCGCGCAGAAACCGGCGCTGGGTTTGCGGCGTGATTTGCAGGGTCTGCTCATCGGCGGCCAGAATCAGTCCGCCGATCACGCCCGCCATCAGCGCCATCGAGATGAATTCGCCGATTTCCTGCCCGGTCGAGGCCGCCTCGGTCAGCGAACGGCCATGGTTTGCGATCTCGACCGGCACCCATCCAATCGCTCCGCCGACGAGGCCCGCCAGCGCCTTGAAAGTCAATTCGCGCCGATCGATCGTGCCGCTGGTCATCCGGGAAATTCCTTCGAACATGCTCCGCAGGTACACCTCGATAATCGCAGCCGGGTGCGAAATATAATAGCGCTCCGCGCCCCCACATAAAATGCCCACTTCCGCTTAGAAAACCTCTGCACCGCTGCCATTCTGGCATTATGTGATCCGATCGGCATTATGTTCGCGAAGCGAAGTCCCCACGGCCATCAAAGGAGCACGCGTGAAACTCATTTCTCGGCTGCCCGAACAGCTTCGTTCGCTAATCAGATTTCCGATTCCAGTGGCCGTATCCGTTGCCGCGGCCCTTTTTTTCAATCTCCAAATCGCCGGCGTCGTGACCATCGCGGATCGACTCGAGATTGAGATCATCTTTGCGTCAGTCACGGCTTTTCTGGCCGGGTTGATCGCGGCGCTTTGGTCCAACGCCCGACCGCTCGGCCCGGTCGCGAGCGTTTTGACTTCAATCCTGGTGGCGACCCTTCTCGTCTGGCTTCAGGTTTCGCATGACGGCGTGCTTCCGCAGGAACTGGTCGTTTTGCTGGGTCTGGCCTTTGCTCTAATGGTCGCTGCGCACTTGCGGCGTGCCGCTTCGGTCGAGTCGTTCTGGTTCTTCAACCTTCAATTCAGTAGCGCCGTCGCGATGGGCATCGTTGCGCTCCTCATTGTGTGCAACGGCCTCTCTCTTCTGCTCGCCAGCTTTCGCTATCTCTTTGATGTCCCGATCCCGAGCACGATTTACGGGCACATCTGGGTGACCGGAGCGACGGTGATCGGGCCGCTCTTCGCCCTGGCAATGATCCCGGCCGACGTTGACCAACCGTTCGCCGTTGCCGCGAATCCCGGCCTGATCGAAAAGGCGGTCTTCTATGTCCTCAACTTCGCGCTCGTACCCATCGCCCTGATCTACGCCCTGATGCTCCACAGCTATGCGGTCAAAATAGCTGTCACCGCACATCTGCCGAAGGGTGAAATCGGCTGGCTGGTGTTGACCTTCGGCATCATTGGGACCGTCACCTATATGGTCGCCTATCCGTGGCGCGATGTCGGCTATGCGCCTGTCCGTTGGTTCATGGGCGCGTGGTTCTGGCTGATGGTCATACCCACCTTCATGCTCGCGCTGGCGGTCTCGCAAAGAATCGCCGAATACGGCGTGACGCCCGCTCGATACGGTCTTTGCATGTTCGCTATATGGCTCGCCGCGATGGTCGTCTATTTCGGCGTCGTGCGCGGTCGCATTGACCTGCGTGCGATTCCGGCCAGCCTGGCGGTGGGACTGCTACTAACTTCGTTCGGACCGTGGGGCGCGGCTGCGGTTTCGGTGCGCAGCCAACTCGATCAGCTCCACCGTTTCTTGAGGAATCAGAATCTCATCGCCAATGATCGCTTGAAACTCGATCCGCCGCGACTCGAGACGTTCGCTCGAATCGCCGCATCGAACGATCATCTGCGCTCGATTCTCGCGACCCTCAACAGCCTCGACGCGCTCGATCGCATCGCCCCGATTTTCGCCGGTCTCGAGGGCGATCCTTTTCGCGGTCACCTTAGCGATCGCCAGTTGTCAGCGGCCCTGGGACTGAATGGTGCGGAGGAAGTATCCCGCACCCAAGCGGCGGCATCTAAACCCGCTATCGGTATCGAGTCCGGGAACTCGATCGCGCTGAACTCCGACCATAGCCGCTACGACAAACTGATCGGTCCGTTGTGGATGAGCCGGCAGGGGCTTCTCGATGCGGGCGATCCAGACTCGCCACCGTATTCCAGGATCTGGCTTGGCGGGATATCTGCATCGCTCTCGGATTCCGTGCTCACTGCGGCCGGTCAAGACAGCACGGTGAGCTTCAACCTTGCCGCGGCGATCAAACCCGATGCGCCCGCCGCCAAATCACCGCTGCTCATCCCCGCGAACGAAGGGCCCGACCATGCGATGTTGATCCTGGTCGCACCCCTCAAGTCCGCCGACCCAAATCGCGAGCGAAAGTTTGAAGTCTGGCTGCTCTTCAATCACCAGGCCTCGGCCCGCGCCGGCGGCCCGCTTAAATCGCCATCACCCTCGCGGTAAGAATGAATTGCCGACTGTTGCATGGGATCACCACCAACCTTGATGGTTGCCGCCCGCGCGAAAATAATTGCATCATCATCGCGCGCATCCCATCACGCGCCGCGTAAGGAGTTCGCATGCCTGCTATATCGCTGATGCCCGAATCGTTCGGACCGCTCCAGGGCGTTCGCATCATCTCGACCGGGACCTTGATCGCCCAGCCCTTCGCCGGGCAACTCGCGGCCGAGATGGGCGCCGAGGTCATCCAGGTCGAACGCCCCGGCGGCGGCGACGCCGGATGGCGTACGCTCGGCATCACGCTCCCCGCGCGCGACGGCGGCGCGCCCGTCGCCACCAACTGGATCCAGGAACGCCGCAACGTCTTGTGCGTCTCGCTCGATATGGCGCAGCCGCGCGGCCGCGATTTGTTCCTCAAACTGATCCCGCATTGCGACATCTGGATGGAAAGCTCCAAGCCCGGCACCTATCCGCGCTGGGGCCTCGACGACGATTCGGTGCGCAAGCACAATCCGAAACTCGTCATCACCCACGTCTCCGGCTACGGCCAGTACGGCGACCCCGCCTACATCCGCCGCACCTCCTACGACATCGTCGGCCAGGCCTTCAGCGGCACCATGTACCAGACCGGCTATCCCGAAAATCCTCCGACCCGCGCCGCCCCGTGGACCGGCGACTACATGACCGCGATGTACACCATGTGGTCGTCGCTCGCCGCCCTCGTTTACGCGCGCGCCCACGGCATCGGCCAATCGATCGACCTCGCGCAATACGAGGCGATTCATCGCACGCTCGGCGGCACGATGGTCGAATATTTCCAGAAGGAAGTCGTTCGCGAACGCTCCGGCAACAAGGCGCAGGGCTTTCAGCCGCTCGACAGCTTCGAGACCGCCAACGGCTGGGTCGTGGTCGGCGCCCTCACCGAAGTTTACAACCGCCTGCTGGTCGCGATCGGCCTCGACCCGCACGACCCCAAATGGCAAAGCGCGCGCACCAATCTCGAATCGATCGAGGGCATCGAGTTCGACGCCATTCTCCGCGGATGGATTTCCGAGCGCTCCACTGCCGACGTCGTGCGCATCCTCAACGAAGCGATGGTGCCCTGTGCCGCGATCATGACCAGCAAGGACATCGCCACCGATCCGCATTACAAAGCGCGCGAAGTTCACGTCGAATGGGACGACGACCAGGTCGGCCGCGTCAAGGGTATCGGCATCGTGCCGAAATTCTCCAAAACGCCGGGCAAAATCTGGCGCGGCACCGTCCCCGTCGGCCACGATAACTCGCGCGTGTACGGCGACCTCGCCGGCCTCTCCGCCTCCGACCTGACGGCCCTCCACGACGCCAAGATCATCTGATGAAACTTCATATCAGGCGCAACCGGTCCAGGACCCTCCAGGAATAGCATTCGGTCGCCGCCCTCACCACCCAGGTCGACGCGCCCGCCATGTCAGACTTGCTCAACTCCGCCATCACCAGCGGCCCCGTGTCGCTACCGGACGCCGTCGACATGCTCGACACCGCCTACCTCGGCCACATCATCGTGCTGTGGTCCTGGGCCCTCAAGCAGCCCAATCCCGAAGCCATCGAGTCGACGACCGTCCGCTTCCGCTCACTCGACGGCCGCGACCGCGAAATCGCCGTCCCCCGTTTGACATTCACCGAACCCATCACCGCCCTCGCTGGAGCCGCATCGTGACCACCGACGCTGACATCGACTTCTCCTCCCTGCCGCAAGTCGATCAACAAGCCCGCCCGCCCGTCCAGCGCAGGCCGCGCTTCGACGGAGACGTCTCCGAGCTGCCCGACCGCGCCTGCTGGGCCCTGCAGCATCTGCTCACTCGCCGCTACATCAGCGCCGAGGCCGACGCCGACATCTACGCCTGGGTGCTCGAATATCGCAAGGAACTGTCCGTCCGGCTCTCCGAACTCGACCTGCTGCTGCGCATCGTCGATACCACCGACGTCGCGTTCGTCGAACAGGCTCGCTACGAATCAGCAAGAGGCATCAAGCTTCTGCGCCGCGAACCGCTCGGCACCTACGACTCGATCCTTGCCCTGCATCTCGCCCAGATGATGCGCGCCTCCGGCGGACAGACCGTGCTCATTAGTCGCGAGGAGATGCACGGCCTGTTCTTCGGCGTGCTCAACGACACCGACCGCGACGCCGTCACCTTCGCCGCGCGCATCGACGGCGCCATCGCCCGCCTCAACGGCCTGGAGATCCTGCGCAAGACCCGCGACGACGAGGACAGCTACACCATCAGTCCAGTGGTCACCGCCATCATGACCGCGCCGGTCATCACCGAACTCCAGCGGCAGTTCGAACAGCTCCTCAACGGCGGAGCACCAGCCGAGGAAGAAGCCGACGTTGACTGAACAGTTCCATCTGTCCCGGCTGCAGGTCATCAACCGGGGCGTGTTCGACAGCTACCACTCCATCCCGTTCAGCGCTGGCGGCGCACTCATTGCCGGCGACAACTCTGGCGGCGAGCAGGAGAAGCTGATGGCCTTCTGCCTCGCCGGTACGCTGAGCTTCAACCTGGCCAGCCCCGAAAGTGCGGACAACACAACACACCGGTTTTCGCACAGCTGATGCTCGACGAGGCGTTCTCGAAATCCGACCCGCAGTTCGCGCAACAGGCGCTGCAGGCGTTCCGCAAGTTGGGTTTCGAGCTGGTGATCGTGGCGACGGTGCAGAATGCCACCGCGATCCAGCCCTACATCGACAGCGTGGTGATGGTGTCCAAGACCGAGGCCACGGGCCGCAACGCCCGGCCGGTGGCCTCAGTCGCGACCAGGACGATCTCGGAGTTCACCTCGCTGCGCCAGTAGATGCGCAAGACGGCAGAGCAGGTACCGGCTGGGGTATGACGTCATCTCGGATCGGTGGACGTCGATTTCGGGACCTATCTCGCCACGGTCGCGTCCATCATTTCATCATTTCCCGGTGCGTAGACCAGGCGACATAGATTCCACTCGCAATCAGACGCGTAGCGACTGACTTCGGCGCTTCAATGACGCTGCTCTTGGTCTGGAGGGTATCTTGCTCTAGACCATCAAGGAGGGGAGGAAACCTTGCAGCTTCTTGTTTTTGGCGCCACTGCATTCGTCATAGGGCTCGCCTTAATTATTGCCGGGCGGACGCTTGAAGCGCGAGACAAGCGACGCAACAGGAATCTGGACGGAGGAGAGCTGCTGCAGCCGTTCCTTAAGTGGTTACTCAGTGTGATTAAGAATGAGTGGCCGATACTGACTGGCAGTCATTCCAGCGTTGGCGCCGCCTCGCCGCTGCCGGGGCGCTCATATGCGCGCTGTCGTTAATTGCGATTATTGGCGGAATCATCGCATATGTGCTGAGCGCTGCGGCCAGCTGACTACCAAACTATTCAAGGTCTAGAAAATGCCCCGACGGGGCCTAGGAGCTCAGTTAGGCCGTCAATCTCTGGTACCGCGGCACGGATCAGTCCAGCGATCCTGGTCGCATCCGGGTTCGCAATTTCGCCCAGATAAATTGCCTCAAAGATTGCAAATAGATGCGCCAGCGCGAATTGTTCTCGATGGCTAGCTACCCAACATTGAGCATACACACAGGTTAGGTAAATCGCTGCAGCCGCGGCGACTGCTGCTGCTGCCGCAGTGAACGAGGAGAGCATTTGCTCTCCGAGTGCACCGTAGTTTAGAACGACTATAAGATCTTTGGAAGTGGTGAGGTACATCTCCGTGACCCACGCTCTCGACGGCTCATCAACTAATTCGAAGAGGGCTTGTTCTGCCTCGCCATTGCGGTACATACTTGCGCCGGCACGCCCTCGCATTGCCCACAGTCTCCACGCCAACTCATCGCATGGCCGTAGCAGCGGCTCAACTTCACCACGCACAGTCGCGCCTTTGTCGAACGTTTTGCCCCAGCCGGCCAGTCCGGCTTCTATGGCTCGATCCCGTCGCCAGCCTGGATGGGGATGTGTAGACCGCGCTCGCTCAAAAACCTGGCGCCGTCGTAATTTGGGGTGGCTGCGTTCGATCTTTCGCACGGCGATAATGTCCATCAGTTCGAACAAGAGAACCGCGCCAAAAAATCTTTCCACAGTCTGGTCGTCAATCTCTATTTCAACATTGTGGTTGTCAATTCGACTGACCGAATGGGAAACCAACAGCATTCCAACATAGTCCGCGTCAATCTCCTCGCTTTGTGAGAATAAGTGCTTTGCATTCCGCAAAAATGGCGATTCCCGACCAGGATGACGCGTGTAGTCGCCGATGCCAAGATGTCCAGAGAGTAGGTGTCCGAGTTCGTGGGCTAAGGCATACTCTAGCACAAGTCCGGTTAGACTCTTCGCAAACTCGACGTTGCGTTCGGACATTATCGGAAAGCTGGATAGTTCACTGCCATCAAGTATTGCATCCAGCTCCGAAATAAAGACGTCTCCAATTTCGCGAATTTTATCAACCATGGCTTGATGATTCGCATTCGCGTGAACCTCTAGCGCGTCGTGCGCTGCTGCAACAAGGTGGCAGTATCTTTCAACGAGGCGAAGAAAATTCCAAGTCACACTGATTAGTGCCCCACCCGGCACCAGGTTGATCCAGACATTCAGCGTTTCTCGTGGAGATAGACCAACGAATACCGGCATGCTACCCGTCCGGACATCCGCCAAAATCTCCTGATCTATTGAGTCAAGTTCTAGCGATCCTGAACTTTCGATTAATTTCAATAAAATACCTAGCAATTCGGATTGACAGTGCAATGCAAGATCGGATCCGATCACAGCGGCTACCTTCTTGCCGCTTTCCTTCCACCACCGCTCGAATATTTGTTGGATATCGCCCTGCTTAACGGGTGGACGCACACGGCTTGTCTTCCGGAGAGATGCCGGTATCCTCACCCGACGCTGCTCTGTCGTCGTGTCATTCCTATGCTCCGATTTCGCTCGATCGTTTGAAATAGGTCATTCATCCGCGAGGTAAGTGTGACGCCTAGCTGTTGGTCCGGCTATTCAACTGCGATCGGCTCTTGTCGGCAACATGCCGCTAAGCAATGTAGCCAGCGGCCCCGAACGACGACTGTCCAACTGGGGTACACCCATATTCGGCACTCGGGCTGTGACCGTTTGTCATCTGCCGCTGCGCGGAACGGGTTGATACGGAGCCCGCCGGACTGGTCATGCCTGGTGCTGGATGTGGACGCGGTGACAGTCAAGCAACTCGCGATTTCGCCAAGCAGGCGCTGCAGGCGTTCCGCAAGTTGGGTTTCGAGCTGGTGATCGTGGCGACGGTGCAGAACGCCACCGCGATCCAGCCCTACATCGACAGCGTGGTAATGGTGTCCAAGACCGACGCCACGGGCCGCAACGCCCGGCCGGTGGCCTCTGTCGCGACCAGGACGATCTCGGAATTCACCTCGCTGCGCCACGAGATGCGCGCAACGGCGGAACGGGTGCCGGCCGGGGTCTGACTAGGGCGACAGGGGCATCGTCGTCACGGGCGCCTGAACCACCGGGGCTGGCGCAGGCTTCTCGATTACGGGAGCAGGAGCTGGCGCAACACTAGCGGGTGCTGGCGCCGGCGCTACTGCGGGCGGCGTATAGGCCGGTACGGCTGGCGGGGTGGAGGCAGGCTCCGGCGGCGGTGTGTACGCGGGCGCAGGCGTGTACGCGGGTGCCTGCGTCGCCGGCGGCTGAGTCTCCGGTGTCACCGTCGCGATCGACGGCGGCAACGACGGAATCGTCGACGGCTCCGAACTCGACGTGGTCGTCGCCGTCGTGGTCGTCGGCGTCGTGGTCGTCGGTGTCGTAGTCGTCGGCGTCGTTGTCGTGGTCGTTGTCGTAGTGGTGGTCGTCGTCGGCGTCGTCGTAACGGTCGTCGGCGTCGTCGGGAACGTCGGCGGGGGGAACGGGTTCAACGGCGGAAAAATGACGATCGGTGGAATCGGGACCACCGGGACCTCCGGCGCTGGGGCCGGGCCCGGCGGCGGCGCCTCCGGAGCCGGAGCCGCCGGCGCGATGCTGGTCATCGGCCCCCGGTTGGTCCGCGGACGCTCGGCGCGCCGGTGCCGCCGGCGCCGGCGACACCACCGCGATCGGCAGCGCCACCGGATCCGGCTCGTGCGGCACCGGCGGCAGGTACCGCCCCGGCACCGTGTCCGACTGAACCGGCGGCACCGGCTGCGCTGAGACATCGGCCACCGGCCGGATGTTGATCGCGACCGTCACTGCCAGCGTCGCGAACGCCATCACCACAAAGGCCAGCGCGCTGCCCATCAACAGCTTCTTCGGCGGTGGCGGCGCGATCATCGCGGTGTACGCCTCTTCGTCCTCCAGCTCAGGGACGAACTCCTCGAGCGAGTCGAAGGGCAGCTCGTAATCGCCCGGCTCCTCCTGCGAGTACGCCAACAGCGGCCCGACCGTCGCGTCACCCGCCGTCGGTGCCATCTGCGTCGCGTCACCCCGCGACCGGTGCCATCTGCGTCGCGTCCGACGCCGGCGCCATCATCGTCGCGTCAGCGGCCGCCGGGGCCATCATCGTCGCCGCGCCCGCCGGGAATTCTGAACCGTTGGCCGTCTGCGCCGCACCCCGCGCGATCGCATAGCCCGCATCCGGCGGCACCTCAACCGGCGCCGTCGAACGCAGCTCGGCCGCAATCGAATCAAGATCCAGAGCGCTGACTCGACCAGCATGATCCGGTGGGCCTCGCCGCCGGGCACCTGCTGCAGCACCGCCGCACACGCGACGGCCGCGCCGGCCGCGCCGATCGGCACCGACGCCAGCACCGACGTCGACTCGTCGTCCTCGCCGACCACTGTCAGCGACACGGTGTCGTCGTCGGCCAGCAGCAACGCGGCGTCCGCGCCGACACTGCGGGCCAGCGCCGCGGCCGCCTCGGCCTCCGCCACCACTTCGACGTTCTGCACTCCCGCGCTCAACACGGTCTGCCGCAGGGTCTCGGCCTGCGAAGCGTCGGGCAGGCACAGTCGCGTCGCGGCCACCCGGTTGCCCGAGTCGGCGACCGCACGGTAGGTGCCGACGATGGTGTCGGCCAGGTCGGTCGTCGCGTCATCGGGCAGGTCCAGCGCGTATTGGTCAAATACCTGACCGCCCGCTCCGACCATCGCCAGGCGCGCGACCCGTCCGGTGACCGCCACCCCGACGACTACGTCCACCAATTCACCCTTTCACAGCCTCGGCAGCCCACATGCCGTGCTTGTGTACGGAAGCAAAAGTGAGCACCCTGAGTGGCACCCCTCGCGGCCACTCAGAGAGGACATCGTCACGTGAGCGACCAGCGTTACGACGCACCCGCCACTGTCGCGGTGGCCACCACGGCTGCGCCCGCCGTCGCCCGGTCGCCCCGCGTCGGCTACGTGCCCGCCCGTACCAACACGGTGCGCGACGGCGTCGCGGTCGGTCTCCTCGTCCTCGCGCTGCTCCTGCCGTGGAACCTTGACTTCGGCCTCGGCGTCCCCGGCGGCGACGGCCTGCTCTTCGGCCTCGTCGCCGTCGTGACGCTGCTCGCGCTCGCCGCCGCGCTCGCGCCACACGTCGGCCCGTTCCGGCTTACCGCCCCGCAGCCCGATGTCCGCCGCACCAGCCGGATCCGGTTGCTGCTCAGCGTCTCCTACGTGCTCGTCGCCATTGGCTTCGTCGGGTACCACCTGGTGCAGACGGTTCGAAACGGCGGAACCGGGCTGGTGCCGCCGGGTGTCGGACCCGGCCTGATCGTGGGTATCGGGGGCGCGATGCTCGCCGCGCAGCCGCCGATCACCAGTATCACCATCGAGGACAACGGCTTTCGGCGCTGGTACGCGGTCGCTCGGCTGCTGGGCGCGGTGTCGATTGCGCTCGCGACTCTCTCGGTTGCCTTCAACCTCTATTGGCGGCTGCGCTACCTGTTCGTCACGAACGTCGACGTGGGCGGTCACGATGTCGCCGTCATCATCACCACGCTGCTCTACGGCGCGGAGGCGATGATCGCGTTGGTCATCGCGTCGCGGTGGCTCATCGAGAAGTCCGCCGCAGCGCGACTGGCCACCACCGCACTGGGCGCCTCGGCCGCGCTGGCCGGCACGCTGGTGTGGATCCTGCCCATCGGCCGCGACATCGACGCCTTCCACGGCATCGCCCAGAACACCTCGACGGCCGCCGTCGGCTACGAGGGTTATCTGTTCTGGGCCGCCGCTGCCGCGATCGTCGCCCCGACGACGCTCTACGCCGTCTTCCTGATCAAACCGCCGACGCTGGGCGCGTACCGCTCGGCTGCGCAGAAATGTATGACGCTCATCGCGTTCTGGGCGTTCGCCGCGGCCGCACTGCGCGTCGTCGACTACCTGATCGCTCTATCGCTGGATCTGCCTCGCGCGGCGTTCGACAGCGTTGCGATGACGGCGTTCAACCTGATCGCCGGCTTGATTGCGTGGTGGCTGCAACGCCAACTCGGCAAGGGTGCCGCTTCGCCGACCGTCATCGCAGCCTTCAGCGGGGTGCTGTTCGTCTTCACGGTCGCGAACCTGGCCATTGGCGTCGCGCTCGCCCCGCGGTACGCGGAAGCGTCGCCCAATGCGATCTACGGCAACAACCTGGCCCAGCAGATCACCAGCACGTTCGACGTGGTCATCTGTGCGCTGAGCCTCGCTGTCCTGGTTGCCATGCTGTTCACCGGTCCGCTCGCCGGCTATCTGGTGCGCCGCCGCGACGCCCGGGTCGCAACCCCTTCCGAGCCGCCGAAACCAACGCCACCTGAGCCGACGACCTCGGCGGCACCGACAATCGTGCGGCATCCGCAATCCTCGGCAATGCCGAGAATTGTTCGGCTCAACGAGGATTCGACGACGGTGCTCGCGGCTCCACCGACGGAGGAAATCTCCGCGGCCACCACCGCGCTCCGGATCCAGCGCCGCGAACCGGCGTCCGACACGACAACTCGGGGTCCCGCTCCGCGGGAATGACGCCGCCACAAGGGCCCCATAGATCACCTACGTCACAGCAGCCCACCGCTGACGTCGAGCGACGAAGCCGGTCGAGCATGATCAACGGCATCAAGCACTGACAGGTCGACTACCGAACGGGCTAGCGGCCGGGCCTGGTGTTGATCGTCACGAAGGCCCGATCGAGATCACAACGACAGCCACGTACAGCGACCACCCGCCCATCTGCGCCGACGGCTGTTGCGGGGCGAGATGGCCCCCGACATGGCTGGTCACTGGCCGGTGAGAATCGCGTCGACGATTTCGTCCGCGGTTACGACGGCCGCGTAGTTCGGGAGGTTCACTTCCAGCGCGGCGTGCATGTGATCCTCGGAGTAGCTCGACGTCGCGTCCTTGACCACGGAGACCTGGTAGCCGAGCTCGGCGGCGTAGCGGACGGTTGCCTCGACACAGGTGTGCGCGATGAGGCCGACGACGATCAGCTCGTGGATCCCGTGTTTCTTCAGCTGCAAGTCCAGATCTGTGTTCGCGAAACCGCTTGAGCACCAATGCTCGTCGGCCACGATGTCGCCTGCGCGCGGCAGGAACTCGTCACGGAGCTCGCCGCCCCACGTGCCATACTCAAACGTCTTGCGCTCCCACGCGGCCTTCTGAATGGGTGCGACGTACTTCCAGGTCTCGTAGTCGCCGGGACGGTACCGGCGGTGCAGCGCATAGAACACGCGGATGTCCGCCTCCCGTGCAGCGTCGAGCACCTGCTTCATATGGCCAATGCAGCCGTTGGTTTGGGCCACACCCCTCAAGCGGTCCCACACCTTGCCGCCCTCGGAGATGAAGTCGTTATACGGGTCGATCACCAGCAGTCCCGTGATGCCTCGAGCGAATGCCATGGGCTCATCTTCCTCAACGGGCTACGGAAGCGGAATCGGGTCCAGCGAGTCGCCAGGCGGTATCGACGAACAGTTCTGCGGCGCGGGATGGCTGGATGACGGAAGTGACGTTCCTCCGGCGCCGCGCGGATCGGACCTGGGTAGGGCATGCCCTCGCGACCCGGCGCCAGCGGCACGGCTGCCAGTCCGACGACGAACGCCGTCAGGTGCCCCACTTCCGTGAACGTCGGTCTCAGAGCCGCATTGCCGGTCAACGCGGCCACCGCCGCCACCTGGCATCGAGCACGCCAACGCCGCTCGACGTACCCCGACAACGTGCCGGCCACCCCGAGGACGAAGTAACTCACCCCGACATCACGGGCATTCGCCAATCGCCTGGGCGCTCGCGCCCGCTTGATGGAATGCCTCAGATAACCCTGGCCCACGTAGGTCCCGATGACATGCGCCGCGATACCTACGAGAAGCCAACGCCACCAACGTAACCGCTGTTCAGCCGGGGCAACGATCCCGACGAACACCGGCACGTACGGCCACCACCTGCGGTCGTCGGTCCAGAACAGGCTCTTCGCCAAAACATGCGACGGTTCGCTGCGCAGACGGCGCAGGTTGGTCGAATGTCTGCGCTGGATGCGCCGCGACCCCCGACGCCCGGCCGATCGCTGAATCCGAGTAGTGACGAACAGAACGAGCAGCCACGCAAAGGTGAGCGGAGCGCTGGCGACGCCGCGAACGAGCACGTCCAGACTGGCGTCGCGCTTCTCGCCGTTGGGCTCGAACTCCACACCGGCGACGGTATCGCCACCCGCGCTCCGCCACCTGGTAGGTCCAGCGGCACGGCTTAGTACCAAGGTCATCACATATGCATCTCGAAGTGTGTGGGGGTCTGGCCACCACTGAGACGCGCACAAATCATGGCTATGGTTCGGGCCGTGTCGGTCACGGGCATCGATACTGGCGCGACAGGAAGTAAGTAAGGCATGACAGCTGACTGGGCTCCCGCCCACCTCCCTCTCGACATGGAGGGCCGCCGCATCTTCGATACCGCCCTCGGCATATTGATCGGCTTTCGCCGGTGCTCTTCCGACGCAGCGTTTCAGGAGTTGTTCGGGGCCGCGCAACGCCACGGGTTCCCGGCGTTCCCCATGGCGTGGGCACTTGTCCATCTCGCCGGTGGCGGCACAGAATCCGCTCAAACATTCAGCGCCGCGCAATCGGCTGCACGGCGCGAATGGGGTCAGTTCTTCGCGCCATCTGTCGCGCCGACGGGTTGACGGCCGGCGAGATTGGAGATGCCTTGGAGCTCACCAATTTTCGCCCTCAACGACCATTGACGAACGATGTCATCTCACGCAGGGGACGGTGCAGTGGTCATCAGTAGGCCCGGTTCGTCGGCGAGGAGCTCGGCGTTGGACTGCGCACCTGCCCCATAGGCGATGCTGCTCATCACTCTGATCGAGTCGGCGGCGGCAACCGGTTCTTCCTGCCGACGATTTCCTTCATCACAGACCTGCTTCGCCCAGGCGACACTCTTCCAACCGCCATCACGGCGGCTGGCTCGCGTCCCTTCGGCCAGAGGCTACTCTCGGCTGCAGGTAGCCAGCATTGACGAGAGGGCTGGTAATGGCCGGTGATCGAGCTCTTCGGGGTAGCCCGGCAGAGCACAACGCCGACACACCATCGGCGCGCGAGCCGTCGGCCGACGTCTACCGGGTGCTGGCCGTGGTCGTTGTGGTGATCGGCCATTGGCTCGTTTCGGCGGTCACCTTCCATGACGGTCAATTCGGCAACGACTACCCATTGGCCCTCATGCCATGGACGCGGTGGCTGACCCTGGTGTTCCAAGTTGTGCCAGTGTTCTTCCTGGTCGGCGGATACGCCAGCGCAGCATCGTGGACACTGTGGCGTGACGCCGGCGGCCGTCACTGGACCGACTGGGTGCGCAGCCGGCTGGCCGCGATACTCGGACCGACCACGGCGTACATCGCGGTGATATTGGCGACCGTGGCGGTGCTCGACCGGGTTGGTGTCGAGCGCTCGGCGCTGTCGTTCGGCGGGTGGGCGGTCGCCATGCATCTATGGTTCGTGCCCGTCTACCTCGTCGTCGTGTCGCTGACTCCCGTTGCGGTGGCCGCACATCGTCGCTGGGGGTTGATGGTGCCCGCGAGCTTGGTGGCTGCTGCTGTCGTCGTCGACATCGCCGCGCGTATCGGGCATCTGCCGGTGATCGGCTCGGCGAATTATGTTCTGTGCTGGGGTGCGATCTATCAGCTCGGGATCTGTTGGCGCGGCGGGGCGCTGGGTGGCCGCAGGCCGGTGCTGCTCGCCGCTACGGCCGCCGCCGCGCTTGCTGTACTGCTCGTGCTGCGGTGCTACCCGGTCACGATGGTTGGATCGCCGGGTGCGGCCGACCAGAACAACTTTCCTCCGAACGCCGCGTTGCTCGCATTCGCAGCGGTACAAACCGCGTTGTTGGTCGCAGCGGCTCCCGCGGTGACACGCCGACTGCGGCGATCGCGGTGGCAGCGTCCACTGGCTGCGGCGAACAGATACGTGATGGCGCTGTATCTGTGGCAAATGGTCCCTGTTGTGGTCGTCGCACTGATCGGCTACCCCACTGGGCTTCTCCCGCAGCCTGCAGCGGGAACCGCAGATTGGTGGCTCTTCCGGTTCGTGTGGTTGCTCATCCTGGCCGTGGTGGCAACGGTGGAGATGACACTGTTGTGGTTGGGGCGAACGGTGTTCAGTCGAGCACTGCCCGCGATCGCCGCTCCCCTGCCTGCGTGGAGCGCGCCACTACTGCTCGCCGCCGGCGTCGCAACCGCGACGTTCGTTCTGTCGCGTATCGCGGTCGAGGGCTTCGCCCCGGACGGGCGCTTCCCCATCTGGTGCGCGCTGCTCTTCGTCGCGGCGGTCGGCTTGATCAGTCTTGTGCCGAGCCGTCCTCGTGCGAACACCGCAGCGGTTTGAACGGTTACGAAGCAATGCCGGCGGGCGTTGCAAGAACTCTTGCGGACGCACCGTTCGACCAATCACGCCAGCATTAGTCGAGTAGTCGTCTACTCATGCTATGTCGGGATGCTCCACGCATGATTTGCGTGTTCACAATTCGCGCGGTCGCCGCAACAACGTTGGCGGTCCGCAACATCAATCAGGAGATCGTCATGAGCTCAGGCGCGTATGCCCTTTTTATCGACCAGCAAGCCGGTGGTGGCCCGGCGGGGGCTCTGAGGCGAGTGGTGCCCCTACCACCTCCGGAGCAATCCGGCGGCGTCAAGTTCACTACCGTCGTGCTGTCCCTCGCATATGACACCTTTGGAGAGGCCGGCGCACCCGCGACAATCCCTGCGACCGTGAGAGTCTTGCGGGGCAGCGGGACAGTCGACACCATCAACGTAACGGTTGAAGTTGGGCGCAAATGGTTTCACTTTCTGCACGCGGACGACCAAGCAGCATCTGTGGAAGTGCACCCGCCTACGGGTTTTCGCCCCCAGGTGACTGCGCTGGTGGAGTACGCAACTCCGTAATTGGCGAGAGGCGGGCCACCATACGGACCCGGCGAGGATCGTCACACTGTCCGGCCGTCATCGACAGGGTCTGCTCAATTCCTTTGCGCGGCAAGGGGTACCGGCTCTCAGCGACTCACAGTCGCTCGGAGCCGGGCAATCCGCACAGATATCCAGGCGACGTGCCCAAATTCGTCACCGGTCTCTGGTCATACGCTCAGCCGAAAGGGCCCGCAGGTTCTGGATATCCGGCAGCAGCGACGCGCCCGGACTGACCAGTCCGATACGTCGAACACCATCGCCTTCGCCCACCAGATCTGCCCGGGCGGCCGCATTCACCCTTAAAGCAACGTCCGCATCACGCGAGTAGTCGAGTTCGTGATGCCTTTCCCGGTCGACTTTTCGCCGAGGCGACGACTGGAAGAAGATCGTTGACGACGGCAAGCTCGACAAGTGATCACGAGAATGCTGCGCATCGACCAGATCGAGCACATACCTGCGTTGCCACGTCGTTGGACGCCGGACGGTGGACGAGCGGGTCTGGTTCGTGCCACGGTGGAGAGGCAGACCCCTTTCCTTCGAGGAGGTGCACACCGTGGAACAGACCCAGCACGAGACCTTCGCCCCTCAGGAGTGCCCAGACTGTCATGCGCTGGCCGCGGACCTGGAGGCGCACAAGCACTGGCACTCCAGGCTCGTCCATGACATCGCCACCGCCGTCGACAGGGACGTGACGCGACGAGTAGGAGCTCAATAATCGAGCCGGCGCTGCAGTACCAGAGCCCGTTGCAACTGAAGGAGTGAAACGAATGGTCAGAACACATACCGTTGTCGCGGGGGAAACGCTGTCGGCATTGGCGTTGCGCTTTTATGGTGACGCGGAACTGTATCGGCTGATCGCCACCGCCAGCGGGATCGCCGATCCCGACGTCATCAATGTGGGCCAACGGCTGATCTTCCCCGACTTCACGAGATACACCGTTGTCGCGGGGGACACGCTGTCGGCGTTGGCGTTGCGCTTCTACGGCGACGCGGAACTGGATTGGCTGATCGCCGGCGCCAGCGGGATCACCGATCCCAACAACGCCATCAATGCGGGGCAACGGCTGATCATCCCGGACATCAGCAGATACACGGTTGTCGCGGGCGACACACTGTCGGCGTTGGCATCGCGATTCTACGGTGACGCCTCGTTGTATCCGCTGATCGCCACCGTCAACGGCATCGCCGATCCCAACGTCATCAACGTCGGACAAACACTGGTCATCTTCGTCGGGCGCAGCGACGGGTTCGGGCTGACGATCGTGGATCGCAACGAGAACGACCCCCGCTTGAAGTACTACCGATTCCAGACCAGCGCGATCGGCTGGAACCCCGGCGTCAACGTCCTGCTTCCCGACGACTACAACACCAGCGGACGCACCTATCCCGTCCTCTACATGTTCCACGGCGGCGCCGACGATTTCCGCCAGTTCGACTTTCTGGGCATCCGCGACCTGACCGCCGGAAAGCCGATCATCGTCGTGATGCCCGACGGCGGGCACGCGGGCTGGTACTCCAACCCGGTCACCTCGTTCGTCGGCCCGCGGAACTGGGAGACATTCCACATCGCCCAGCTGCTGCCCTGGATCGAGGCGAATTTCCGAACGTTCGCCGAGTACGACGGCCGTGCCGTCGGCGGGTTTTCGATGGGTGGCTTCGGTGCGCTGAAGTACGCAGCCAAGTACTACGGTCACTTCGCCTCGGTGAGCGCCCACTCCGGTCCGGCGAGTCTGCGCCGCGATTTCGGCCTGGTCGTGCACTGGGCGAACATCACCTCGGCGGTCCTGGACCTGGCCGGCGGCACGGTCTATGGCGCGCCGTTCTGGGACCAGGCCAGGGTCAGCGCCGACAACCCGATCGAGCGCATCGACAGCTACCGGAACAAGCGGATCTTCCTGGTCGCCGGCACCAGTCCGGACCCGCTCAACTGGTTCGACAGCGTCAACGAGACCCAGGTGCTCGCCGGCCAGCGAGAGTTCCGCGAACGCCTCAGCGAGGCCGGCATCCCGTATGAAGCGCATGAGGTGCCCGGCGGCCACGTCTTCCGGCCCGACATGTTCGTCCTCGACCTCGACGGCATCATCGCCCGGCTGCGCCACGCGTCTGGACCTGCCGCCCAGCCTGGCCCGGACGTTGCGCTCGACTAACTGAATCGAGTCGATGATCTCCGTCTGCCGCGAACACGCGATGCCGCCACCCGGGATCAGAGATTGGCCGCGTCGCGCGAACTCAATCCTGTCGTGGTCGTGTCATTCACGGTCGCCCTGAACTGCATCGCGCGGTACGGCCAGCCCGTCGCAGTGTCCCACTGGGAAACGACGAGACCGACACCGCCGGCCACATCGAGTTGGGAACCCCGCAGCACATATCCGCCGTACAGCTGGGCCACCCGATTGTTTGCATGGTCTTCGCGGTCCCACGACGTACCGACCACCGGCATCTGAACCGGCGCCTCGTAAAGGTCGGCGACGGGCGAGTTGATTGTGCGGTATCCCAACGCGTATCGGGAAGACAGGAACCCGCCGAGGATCCACTTGCCCTGCTTCAGCCGACGCAAACACAGCTCGCCCCACGTTTCCCCGCCAGGTGTGATCGGCGTGGGTTCGTTCCCCCACGACCACCGGTTATTGGCCCATCCCCAGCCTGAGTACTTCCACATGTCGCCGATGTCCTCGGGGCGAACACGCCTCAGGATCATGCCTTTGTCTCGCTGGAACCCCGTTGAGACGATGTACACCCAACCGTCGTCGGGGTCGTAGTCCCACGACCAGCACTGCGCGTAGCCGTTGTGCAATGCGCCGGGGAATTTGGCTTTTTCACCCATGTGCTGCCACGAGACGCCGTTATCGGCGGAGGACCAGATCTCAGTCCAGATCACATTTCCGAATCCGCGGTTGACGATCGCGTGCAGGTATAAAGATTGACCCAACCGCACCAAGTCGGAGGGGATCACCGTGCTGATGCCGCCGTGGGTCCAGCCTGTGCTCGCGTCGTCGTGGACGTAATCCCACAACTGCCGCGCATAATTCGGGTCCGCACCGCCGGCATACTCGTAGCGGATCTGATGAGCGGCGTCCCCGGTACCGATCAGGACGACAGGTGAACGCCAATCGCCCTCCCCTTCCCTGTTGCCGGAGAAGGTGTCCCCGAACACCGACACCAGTTTGCCGTTGGGCGCCAGAACCGACGCGCCGAGGTCCGCGCATGTCACACCCCATCGGTCGGTGATGCCGGGGCCGGTCATGTCGGCCACTTTGCCGTCGACCGGAGCAACCTTCGGCACCGACACCGCTGCCAATGTCGTCGTGGGCCGCCGTCGCGCCGGCACAGGGGCCTTTGTTGCCGCGCGCGCACCTTCACGTTTCCACCGATACAACGTCGAACGGCTGACCCCGGTCTCGGCGGCGATCGCGGCGACCTTCTCGCCGGACCGCAGTCGCCGCAGTATTTGACGGCGCACAGTCGCTGCATCAGGGTTCGGCATGTGCCCTCCTTGTATGGCTCATGACCACCCGCACATTGTCTGGCAACGTGCCCGCGAAGTGAATAGGCCGCGAAGCCAAAGAGCTTATGCTGGTTGGGTGCCTAAACATCACGTTCAAGGCATCCAGTAGAGAGTCATGCCGGTGAGTAGGTATATGCCGCTGAAGGCGGGAACGTATCACCTGTCGTCACCGTTTGGTCCGCGCGACCGTCAGATGCACTGGGGGCAAGATTTCGCGGCCAACGACGGCACGCCCATCTACGCAGCGCAAGCCGGATCCGTCCAATACATCGGAGCTGCACGAGGTTTCGGCCAGTGGATCGTGATCGACCACCCCGCGCCGGCAGGAGGCGGGACCACCGTCTACGGCCACATGTGGGACGCCTTTGCCACCGGGCTGAAGCCACGCGACACCGTGGCCGCCGGTCAGCACATTGCCTATGTGGGAAGCAACGGCCAATCCTCCGGCCCGCACCTCCACTTCGAAGTGCACCCCACAATCTGGCGGGCGGGCTCTCAAATTGATCCCATGCCGTGGCTGGCGGGCGCGCTGGATCCAGGAACCATGCTCGCGGTCGCGCCGGTCCCGGTAACCGACACCCTGTATGCCGACGTGTCGGAATGGCAACGCCCAGTAGATGATTCCTACCCCTATCGAGTGATCGCCATCCGATCCAACGATGGCACGTATCGGGACAGGAACTGGGCGTCGAACTACGCCTGGTGCAAGAGACGCTGCGACGAGAATGCGCTGGCCTTTTTCATCGTCTACTTTGTCTGGCGGCAGAACTGGCAACAGACCGTTGACACGCTCAAGGACCTCGTCGGACAGCCCCATCCGCGTATGGCCGTGATGATCGATGTGGAGAGCTGGCAGGGACAAATCATCGGCGACCAATCCGACGGGTTGAACACGGCCTACCGGGCGATCGCGGACTGGCTGGGCGATCGGCGACGAGTCATCGCCTACGGCAACAGGGGCGACCTGAACAGTCTCTGGCCCTACAAGCCGGATGGACTTCGCATCGTTCTCGCCAGCTACGGCTCAAACCCCGACTACCCCGGCAAGGTTGCCCACCAGTACACGAATGGCGAGGGTTACGGCGGCGGCCTGCCGGAGGGGTGTCCGCCATTCGGCAAGTGCTGCATGGATTCCGCTGATGGGCTCACCCCCGAACAGTACGCAGCTGCCTGCGGTATCGGTGCCGCGGTCGAGGGCGACGAGCTTCTGCTGAAGACTGTTCCCAACCAGGCACCCGCCGCGGAAGCGAAGCCAACAAAAGCAGTCCGCTCCCAAGCCAAGCCAGCGAAGAAGACCGCCTCACAGCGGGCAGCCAAGGCCGGCTCCTCAAGGGCGCCGCAAGCGGCCGCCGACGGCGACCAACATGACTGAGGTCGGGCGAGGATGTCGTCGTAGCCTCTCAGCCGTCGCCTAGCCGGGTGGCGGTGGCGGCGGTTCCTCCGGCGGTGGCGGTCCGAGAACGGGCACGGTGATCGGCGGTAGCCCCGGAATCTCCACGACCGTCGTACCCACCTCCGGGGGAAGGCCCGGGATGTCCGGCGGGCGCTCGACCGGAGGTGGCGGCGGAGCCGGCGCAATCCCGTTGCTGGTGTTGATCGTGATGATCGATCCTGGGAAGGTTTGACCGCTCGGCGAGGTCCCCACCACGGTGCCATAAGAGGCTGAGCTGTTCACCGATGTCGGCTGGTCGGCGACCTGGAAACCGGCCTCCCTGAGGCGCTGACGTGCCGCATCCACGTCCAGGCCGGACACATTGGGCACCCGGCCGCCCGGCGCGCCCTCGACGTAAAGCGGATCGGTCGGCGGCAGATGCACGTCGCCGAAATCGGTGGCAATCGGCTTCATCGCCTCAAACCACGTACGCGCAGGCTCGTTGCCGCCGTATAGGTCACCGCTGCCGCACGCACGCAGTGGGAAGGAGCAGATGCCGGACGGCGTACTGGAGTCGGCGAAGATGTAGCTCGCCGCGGCGTAGCGGTTCGTGAAGCCCACGAAGCCCGACGACCGATGCGCCTCAGTGGTGCCGGTCTTGCCGGACATGGGCAGGGTCCACCCCACCGAGCCGGCCGAGCCCGATGCGGTGCCGCCGCTCTGATCGTCCTTGCTCAGCGCGTTCGCGAAGGTGTTCGCCAGTCCCTCCGGCACCGCCTGGTCGCATGGCTGGATTGTGTACGACACCTCGTGGCCGTGGCGGTCGAAGATCTTGTCGATCGGGTTCGGCGGACACCACGTCCCACCTGAGGCCAGCGTCGCCGCCACATTGGACAGCTCGAGCGCGTTGAGCTGGAACGGGCCCAGAGTGAACGAGCCGATGTTTTGTCGCTTGATGAAGTCGGCCAGGCTTTCGTTGCTTTGCGGGTCATAGGCCCGCGCCGTCGCCGGAGTCGCGTAGGAGCGCATCCCCAGCCGAACTGCCATGTCGACCGCGCGGGGCACCCCCACTTGTTGAATCAACTTGGCGAACGCCGTGTTTGGTGAGGTGGCCAGCGCCTCGGTCACGTTCATTGAGCCGCGGTAATTGCCCGCGTTCTTCACACACCAGGTTTCCTTGGGACAGCCGGGCGTATCGCTGCTGCCCAGGCCCTTGGCTTGGAACGAGCCTGGGACAACCAGTTGAGCGTCGATACCCATGCCCATGTCCAGCGCCGCAGCGGTGGTGAAGATTTTGAAGATGGAGCCCGCCCCGTCGCCGACGAGCGAGAACGGCTGCGGCTGCACCGTCTCGTTGGCGTCGCTGTTGAACCCATACGTGCGGTTGCTGGCCATCGCCATCACCCGATGCGCGTCCTTACCGGGCATGATCACGCTCATCACGCTGGCGATCCCGTCCAGGGTCGGGCTGGCGACCTTGTCGACCGCCTGCTTGACCGAAGCCTGCACCTTCGGGTCCAGCGTCGTGCGGATCAGATAACCGCCGCGTGCAACTTGCTCCTTGTTGATGCCCGCCCGCGCGAGGAAGTCCAGCACATAGTCACAGAAGAACGCGCGATCGCCGGCTGCGATGCAGCCACCCGGCAACTCGTTGGGCTGCGGCAGGATGCCGAGCGGTGTCGCGATGGCGGCCCGGAGCTCGTCGGCGTGCTGCGGCAGGTTCTCGATCATGGTGTCCAGCACCACGTTTCGGCGTTGCAGCGCGCCCTCGGGGTTGGTGTACGGGTTCAGCGAGCTCTCTGACTGCACCAACCCGGCCAACAGGGCGGCCTGCTGCCAGTTGAGCTGCGACGCGTCGATACCGAAGTAGGTCTGGGCGGCGTCCTGGACGCCGAAGGCGTTGTTGCCGAACGATAACAAGTTCAGGTAGCGGGTTAGGATCTCGGCCTTGGTGAACGTCTTGTCGAGCGTCAGCGCCATCCGGATCTCGCGCATTTTGCGCGCCGGGGTGATTTCGACAGCGGCCCGCCGCTCGGCGTCGCTCTGCGCTGTCACCAGCAATTGATAGTTCTTGACGTACTGCTGCTCGATCGTCGAGCCGCCGCGAGTGGTGGGGGCGCCGGAGAGGTAGCCGGACAGACCGGTCAGCGAGCCCTGCAAGTCCACACCGTTGTGCTCGGCGAACCGCTTGTCCTCGATCGACACGATCGCCAGCTTCATCGTGTTGGCGATGTGATTGGTGGGGACCTCGAACCGGCGCTGCGAATACAACCAGGCGATCGGATTCCCGGCTGCGTCGACCATCGTCGTCACCTGCGGGACGTCACCCGAGAGAAGCTGCGCCGAGCCGTTGGCGACGACATCGGAGGCGCGGTTGGACAAAAACCCGATGCCTCCCGCGAATGGGAACATCAGGCCCGCCGCCACTATCCCGGCCAACAGACAGCACCATGCCAGCTTGATGACCGTTACCCCCGTCGGCTGCCCCTCCGACATGCTTACAGAGTAGTTCCCCCGTTCGACGGAACGGGCTATTTCGTGCACGTCTCAAGTGGGGTGTCGCCGTTCAGCCGCCTACCCTGGCCACGACAGCGGCGAGGAAATCGTCACACCTCAGTTGTGGGTGGGGCGCCACCGCACACCCGCAGGTATTCGGGGTAGTCCCAGGACTCCAAGAACTGTTGTGCGGCATGCAGCCCGCGGTTGTACAGCGCGTCGCGCTCCTGGGCGGTGATGTCGAAATCCAGCGTGCCGACCGACTCGGCTGGAACGAAGATGGTGCGCCGAACCGTACACGAGTCGTCGATATAGGCGGCGTCCTGATCGCTGATCAGCGTTTCCAGCGCGCCGAATGCCAACGACAACGGACCCCGGATCTGGTGAGTCGGCGGCATACCGGGCGGTGCCGAAAGCCGAATGCCAAATGTCGGCCACCGCGGCGGGCCGTCGGTGCTGTCGAACAACTGCACCGGAAAATTGGACAGCAGACCCCCGTCCACCCACGTCGCACCGCTGACCTGGACCGGTTGGAATACGAACGGGACAGCCGAGGATGCGCGCACCGCCCGCGGCACCGAAAACGCATCGGGATCCATACCGTAGTTCGGTAGATCCCACGGGATGCGGACCAACCGGCGCCGCGACAGGTCACTGGCGGTGACAACCAGCGACCATGCATATTGCTGCGGCTGCTCGCCGGTGCGCAGATCACCGAACGTCCGCACCCCAAGGTCACCCAGCAGCCCAGTCAGCAGATTCTCCAGGTAGTCGCCCTGATACAGCCCATCCCTGGTGACGAGTGACAACGCCGGGCCGACGATTGGTATGCGAGCGAGCAGGGTCGGGTCGGCGAACTTCGAGTAGTCGATGCTCTGCGCCAGCTCGTCGAGGCGCGACAGCGGTTCCCCGGCCGCCTGAAGCGCCGCCACCATGGAGGCGACCACGGCGCCAGCGCTCGATCCCGCGACCCGCGGGAATTCATATCCCGCAGCGGCAAGCGCGCGCACCGCACCGACCAGTCCGATACCTCGAACACCACCGCCTTCGCACACCAGATCTGCGCGGGCGGTCGCATTCACCCTTAAAACATAGCGCTGGTCGGGGGTAGCTTCGGGAAGATGACCTGGAATGTCGGCGACGTCCGCATCACGCGAGTCGACGCAGGCTCCTCGCGGATGCGGCGACGACGAATGCCCTTGTGCTCGGCACCCATTTCCACGGCACCTCTGCCGGGCGCGTCCTGTCCGCCCACGACGGCTATCGCTTCGTGCCCGAAACCCCCACCTGACATGTGCTACGGCTACGCGGGCACTCCAGCAGTTACATTGCGCGAGTGCGTGATTCGCCTGACCACCGACTCCACAGCGGATCGCAGGCCGGGCACGAACGCCTCCGACTGCATCGTGCAGCCGGCATGTCCCGCATCGACGGTCACGGTATGCGCGTCGGCAATCTGTTCGGCTACCCAACGCTGGTGCCGCGGCGGGATGACCCGGTCACGCAGCGGTATTAGCACCGAGGTCGGTACATCGATGTCAGCGATCCAGCGCGTGGAATCAAACCGGGAGATTTCGGCCAGCGCCCGCATCATCGCCCCATAGCTGGTCGCCCGGAATTGCCCAAACGCCCAAAGCCGGTCATTCATCACGATGTCGTCGACGACGGACAGCCGCGCCGGGTCGGGCCGCCCGGGCTTCGGGCCGAAAGCCTCCAGCAGCGCGGCGAAGACACCGGTCGCGAGCCGCTCATGGGTGGCACGGCCGAATGTCGCCGCCGCGGCGCAGAGCACCAATGCATCGACCCTGTCTCGGTGGCGCCGCCACACCTGCTGCGCCACCAGTGATCCCATCGAAAAACCCACCGGAATGAACGTTCCTATGCCGAGCTCGTCGGCCAACGCGGCGACGTCGTCGGCGCAGTCCTCCAGCAGGAAACGTGGCGAGGCGATACCCGAGCCGTGCCAGCGCTGGTCGAACACCACCACACGCCCGAAGCGACGCATCATCTCCAATGACGGATACCACGTCAACAGCCCGGTGCACGCCAGCGAGTGGAGCAATACAAACGTCGGACCGCCCGCGGTCGGGCCGGAGTCCACAACATAGGTGCTGCCACGATTGGAAAGCTCTACCACGCGGCCGTGCGGAAGTCGGCCAACGGGAGCGACTTCGGGCAGCGTGAACGACGGGAGCGGCAACGGCAGTCTCAGCGGACCAAGAAGCGCGTCGATCACGCAGTATGGATTGGGGAAACCTGACGCGGTCGTCGCTGAGGGGCCGCAAATGGTCTCATGGGAATCGAGGCGAGACACGCTGCGGCGCAACATGCTTGGTCGCAAAATGTCCGTCGCGACCAGTCGCCGTGGAAATGCGCGTGAGGCGAGCTGCCGAACGTTATCGCTCATCTTCGGTGCCCCGCAGTCTGTGGGTCGTACGTTGCGTCAACGCGGCATGACGGCGGTCGGTTGGCACGCCCTCGCGGACCAGGCACGATCCTTTGACCCAACCTCCCTGGGCGCGAGGTGTTCCACTCCTCAGCGCGTGAACCGCCTGCGCCGCACTATGGGTCAAGAACACTCGGGACATGGGGCTATCTTCATCAGGAGAGCAGCCGCGCACGAGAGTAGTCGGGTACTCGATTCTCCTGGATCCTCTACCCGAAACACCGAGGCATTGCCCGGATTCCTGTGTCGGCGGCGGTGTGACACCAACAACCCCGCGCTGCTTCCTCTGCTGAGAGTCCCTCTGCCCCAACCGGAATCGACGATAGACGATTTGAACGAGGCTGTTGTCGGCGAAATCGCAGGCCAGCCGCAAGGCGACCGTGAGCGTGACCCACGCCACAATCGACATCGTGAAGCCGCCTGCAGCCGCCGGCAAAGCCTCCTAGCGTCAAGCGAGGCAGCTCAGCGGGCGCCCGCCGTTGTAGGTGACCATGTCGGTCAGCGCCGCAACGACGTCGATCGGCGCACCCAGCGGGGCGCCGTCGAGCTCGGCGTAGGCCCGGTGCAGGTTGCCGACGATGCGCTCGGGATCGAGCAGGCCCGCGTACTGCCCGAGGTCCAGTTCGCGCGCGGTGTCCAGCGGTGAGAGGCCGGCGTCGCGGCCGGCACGCGCACTGGCCTGAACAAAGCGCAGGTAACCCACCACGTCATCGATGAGCTCCGGCCCTGCTACGGCCCCATGCCCCGGGACGATCGTCGTCGCGCCGAGCGGTTTGACCACCTCCTCCAGAACCTCGATGGCGCCCGCCACCGATCCCTGCACAAGGAACGGCGTGCCGCCGTTGAACAGCAGGTCGCCGCAGTAGAGCACCTTGCGTTCCGGCAGCCAGACGATCGAATCGTTGGTGGTGTGTGCCGGCACACCAACATGACGAACGGTGGCGCGTAGATCGTCCACCCACACGGTCACCGAGTCGGTGTAGGTGAGAAACGGTGGCTGCAGCACGATCTCGCCCCAGTCGACCTCCGTCCAGAACGGGGCAGACTTCGGTTCTCCCCAGTCGAGTACGCCGGTTCGGGTGGCCTCGTGCCCGACGATCGTGGCACCGGCGAACAGGAAGTTTCCGAAGGTGTGGTCACCGTGGTGATGGGTGTTGACGACCGTCCGCACCGGTTGCGGTGTGACCGAACGGATCGCGTCCAGGTACGCACGGGTGCGCCGAACAGTCGCACACGCGTCGATGCTGATCACTCCACGCTGGCCGACAAGAAAGCCAGTGTTGTTGATCCACCAGGTCCCGTCGGGCTGGATGTAGGCGAAGACGCCGACGTCGACCTCGTGCAGCTGGGGCGGCGCCGGCGTGGTGACGTCGTGGTTGATGCTGCTCATCTCGCTCCCTGCTGCAAGAGGTCGACGTTGCACTGCTCTAAAGACCCAGGGCCTGGGCTGCTGCCGTGGCCACTTCACCCCGCAGATCCTGGATCGGTGGACTGCCTCGCAGATGGATTGAATTCGAGAGCAGAACTACATAAGTATCCGACCCTGGGTCTATCCAGAGCGTGGTTCCGGTAAAGCCTGTGTGCCCAAAGCTACCGATGGGAAAGATCATGCCCCGCGGCGTGGAATTGACCGTATCGATATCCCAGCCAAACCCGCGCAGGTTCTGTCCCTTGATCGCCGGGTAGTGCGGAGCGAGCAGCGGATCTCTTGTATTCGGTGTCTTTGCGACGGCTTCTCGCGAGGCATCGTTCGCTGCTTCGAGTTGTTGAGCCGAATGTCCCGGCTGCTGCGGAGTCGTCATCAACTCCAGAGTCGCTTGCTCCAGCGGAAACTCGCTCGGCCGGCCCGCAAGCCGATCAAGCAGGGACTGCGCATAGATGCTGACATCGTGCGCCGTCGAGAACACACCGGCATGCCCGGCCACTCCACCCATCCGGCGCGCCGTCGTGTCATGCACAGTGCCCCGAAGGAGGTAATCAAGATCGGGATTCTTGCTCGGATCGGCTCTGCCCTCCTCGTCACGCGCTGTCGGTGCGATGCGCGACAAAAGACCGGTGCTCCACGAACCTGCAGGACACGCGCCCTGCACGCCGCCTTCTGGCGCGGGAGCCCAGGCGATCGCCGCTCCTCTCATCGTGTACGGGCCACACGCTTTGGCCGGGGGGAGATAACGGGTGTCTTCCATGCCAAGCGGCGCAAACACATTGTGCTGAACGTAGACGTCTTCTGCCTGGCCTGTGACGTTCTCGATCAGCGCGCCGAGCAGTATGAAGTTGATGTCGGAATAGCGGAAAACCTCGCCGGGCCGCGATTCCAGCGGCGTGGTGAGCGCACGGCGAATGCCTTCTGTTTTGTCGGCTCGGTCCAGTCCCCACGGATCTTTGAGGTCGACGTCCCCCGTTTCGCCTGAAGTGTGCGTAAGCAACATGCGAACGGTCACCTTCGCGCGCTGTGGATCGTTCGCCGTGTTGAAGTCCGGCAGATACTGCTGCACGGGATCGTCGAACTGAACCTTGCCTTGTTCGTACAGCTGCATGACGGCAGTCGCCGTTGCAAGCGATTTCGTCAACGACGCCATGTCGAAGATCGTGTCCTCGGTCATCGGCTCTGCAGGTGCAGGCGATCCATCTAGTCCCGGCTCTTCTGCAATCTTGCGCGAGCCATAAGCCTGGTCGAACACGACCTTGCCACCGTGCCCGACCACAACCACAGCGCCTGGCAACCTATGTGCCGCAATCGCATCGTTCATCAGCTTTGACACTGTTGCGAAGTCGGGTGTGGGAGCCGCATCCAGCGGCAACGTAGGCGTGGGTGCCGCAGCGGGCGCCGGCGCAGGCGCAACCGGAGCCTGCGTTGCCTGCGTGCTCTCGGTTACGACTGTGTGCGCTGCATCGCCACGCGAGCAAGCCGTAGCGAGTACAAGCAACACGGCGCCAAAGGCAATGGCCCTTCGCACAGACGGCTTATCGAACATAAAGCTGGCCCACTTGTTACAGAACCTAGGGTTCAGCGGCAGTTCCCTGCCACACGACCCACACGAATAGCGTGTCACTGCTCGTGAGCGATGTCCGTCATATCGCCGTGCCGAGACAGAGTGCGGACGGCGTCGAACGCCAAGTGCGCGATGTTCTTGCGCGTGGGATCAACTCGGATCCGCGGTTGCCACTTTCGGTACGTGGCGCGCGACAGTCGCGTCCATGGTTTCACGCAGTGCAGGCACCTCGTTGAGCAAGCGGTCGAGATCATCGCGCGCGATATGCAGCACCTCGGCCTTGCCCGTCGTCGTCACAGTCGCATTACGCAGTTTCCCGCGGCGAAGCGCAGATTCGCCGATCACCTCACCCGGCCCCACCACGGCAATGCGGTCGCCCCCGACATACACCCCTGCCTCCCCGCTGAGCAGGATGTAGCAGGCGTTCGACGGCGTCTGCTCCTGAATGAGCGGCCATGGCCCGGACGTCGAGGTGCGATGTGTTGCTCGGGCGATACGCCTCAGGTCGTCGTCGGAGAACTTCGCGAAGGCGGCGAATTCCCGAAGTCGGCGGGCGTCCTCTTCATATTCCTTCTCACGGGCTTCCCTCGACTCCGTGGTCTCGCGTCTGTTCATGGTGGCTCCCCCGATTCTTGATGACCTTGATATCGAGGAGCCTAGCGAGCGGCCGCTGTCAGCAGGCCGGAACGCGCAGTCGTGTTGCCCAGTTCTGATTCGGATCGATCTGATCGCGGATGATGCCAGATACCGCAGGCCGTCCTGGCCAGGAACGACATGCTGGCGCAGCAATATCACATGCGATATCGCTTTGGCGGAACGGTGCATGCCCCGGAGCGCTCGCAGGGCGCTTTAGCGGCCGCGCCTGCTGTTGATCGTCGCGTAGACACTGAAGCCGATCAGCGTGCCGAGGGCGATCGAGAAGATCGCGGCGAAGGCCGTACCGAGAGTCATGATGTCGCCCTCACCGGCGGCCTCGCCGAGCGATTCGAAGCTCAACGCACCCGGGACCAACGCCCAGAACGCCGCGAGCATCATCACGATCGCGGGCGGGGACGTCTTGATCCGCGACGCGAGCATCGCGAACGGCACCACCAGAAACGCGCCGACCGCGCCCGAGTGGGTGGGCGACAGGAACACGCCACCCACCTTCTGCCCGATCAGCGCCACGCCGATCGCCGCCACCAGCCACAGCAGCGATCCCTTGGGTGCCGAGAGATAGATGTACAGCCCGATCGAGATCACGACGACAGCGACGTACAGCGACCACCCGCCCATCTGCGCCGACGGATGTTGCGGGGCGAGATGGCCCCCGACATGCATGCCCAACCCGACACCGAAGACGAGCAGCATCAGTTGAGCCACCCCGTAGATCAGTCGGCTGGCGCCGCTGATGACTTGCGCGCTGGCCAATTCGATCGAGGCGATCGTCAGCGCCAAACCCGGCAGCATCGCGACCAGCGGCGGACTGATCACCCGCAGCAACCCGTCGTTGGCCGCGTCGGCAACGAACCAGATGGCCAACGAGGTGACAACCGCCGCGGCCAGCGTCGGCAGCACCGCGTTCAGCGTCGGAAAAGGCCTGCCCAACATGACGATTACGCCGACCACAGTCCCGAGAAATACGTAGCCCCACAGCGACGCCCAGGTCGGGTTGATCACCATGCCGAACCCGAGCGTGGTGATGGTGTAGCCGAGCACGGTGGTCACGGGTCCGAACCGCGGCGGCATCGTGCGCGCGGCGGCGGCCTCCCGTGCCGCGTCGGCCGGCGTGATGGCGCCGACCTCGGCGAGCTCGGCGATCGCGTCGATCCGGCCCGCAAGATTCAGCTGTGTCGTCGGCTTGACGACTGTCTCGACCTCGTAGGCGACGGTGCCGACCTGGACCACCAGCGCGGTCGGCAGCACCACAACGCGGACGGTTTGGCTGGTGTACTGGTTGGCGATCGTGAGCAGCCGCGCCGCGACGAGTTGCGTCGGCTGTTCGCACTCGACCAATGCGATTCCCAGCTCGCGCAGCATCGCGGCGATCTCCGCGTCGTCGTGGTCTTGGCCCTCCGCCAGCGCCTGCGGTATCTCCTTGCGAATCGACTGCAATAGCCGTCTCAACCTGCTGTGCTGGCGATCGCTCATACCGCCGGGACCGGAATCGGGTCGAGCGGATTGCCGGGCGGGATCGACGAACAGTTCTGCGGAGCGGGCCGTCCGGCGAAGCGATCCCTGATCCAGGCGATCGCGTTCAAAAGCCAGATCCCGATGCTCGTGGTGTGGCTCAGCAGGTCGTACTGCTCGTAGTGAACAGCTGTGCCGTTCTCGCAGTAGGTCCGCGCCAGCGTGCGGACGTCGCCGGCGATCATCACGCCGTCGCCGGCGCCGATGCCGGGCTTGTTCCCCGGTGTCCATTCGAGATCACCGTTGGCGCCCTGCCCGATGAACAGCGGGATTGTCGGTGTACCGCCGGTGCCCATGATGAGCTTGTTGGCGAGCGTGACGAACAGTGGCAGACTCTCGGGCGTCGGGTACGCCGGTTTGACGAGGTCGGCCCATTTCAGCCGCCAATAACGTGGCTGGCCAAGGACATTCGTGATCGACGTGGCCTGCATGTCGTGGTTGAGCTTTAAGCCGTCGGCGCTCAGGTACGGCGTGAAGTCGACGTCGAACGCTCGCGCGATGCCGATGAGCGCCATCGGCATCACACCCGCCCAGAAGTAGGTGCCCTCGACGTAGCGCAGGTTGTGTGCCGGGTGAACGAGCACGCCGCCGATCGCCGCGCCGATCATGCGCGCGTTGACGTCGGGCGCATACGTCGGGGCAAGCTCGGCGGCCCACTCACTCGCGATCGCACCACCGGAGTATCCGAGCAGCGCAATCTTCGCTTCGCCGGGTAGCCCGACGGTCGGCGAGTTGAACGCGGCGCGGATCGAGTCGAGGGTGTTCATTCCGTACTCAGGGCCTGCGGCGAAGTCGGCCCGCTGGCCCTCGGTGTCGGGAACGACCACCGTGTACCCCTGCGCGAGGAACAGACCGAAGACCGCCAGCTCGACGTTCGGGACGATGCCGCCGAACGTCAGCCCGCCCGCGATCGCATACGAAGGCTGGTCGTTGCGATTGAGCGAATCGTAGGCGGACTGGTACGAGATCACTTTTGTCTTGTCGCTCTGGCCGAACGGCTGGATGACCGAGGTGACGTTGACGGTCGGATTGCCAGTCTGGCTGGTCGACCTGTAGAGCAGCTGAGTGGTCTTCAGTGACGTCGGGACGCCCAATATGTGGTAGCGAATGCTGCGCGTTGCCAACACCGTTCCCGGCGCAATGCTCGCCAGCGGTGCACTGCCACCGTAGGTGTAGAACGAATCATCCTTCGGCTGCGGCACCACTGCCCGCGCGGGCGCGCCGCTGGATCCGGATACCAGCCTTGTGGTTGCAGTGGTGCAGTCATCGCGTCGACCGTAATGCGCAACCGTCCGATGCGTCGAATAGTCGCGACGCCGTCTACGCCACCAGCGCGGTGGAAAATCCTCAGAACGTCCGCACGGCGATCTCGGCAGGCTCGGCGAGCAGCGAGGTGATCTCGTCGTCGAGCCGCGCGAGCGTGACCGAGCAGCCGGCCATGTCCAGCGACGTGCAGTACTCACCGACGTAGCTGCGCCGCACGTTGATGCCGCGCCCGGCGAGCTGGTCGTGCGCGCGCCCGTAGAGCAGATAGAGCTCGCTGATCGGCGTGCCACCGAGACCGTTGATCATCAACGCCACATCGTCGCCCTTGTTGTACGGCAGGTCGGTCACGACCGCCTCGAGCAGTTCGTCGACGATTTCGTTTGCGCCCGCGAGCTTTTCGCGGCGCCGGCCCGGCTCCCCATGGATACCCACGCCCATCTCCATCTCGTCCTCGCCGAGCTCGAAGAGCGGCGATCCCTTCGCCGGCGGCGTGCACGACGTCAGTGCCATGCCCATCGTCCGCGTCACCGAGTTCACCTTCTCGCCGATCCGGATGAGCTCGTCGAGGTCGGCGCCCTTCTCCGACGCCGCGCCGACCGCCTTGATCACGAAGAAGTTGCCTGCCACCCCGCGCCTGCCGACCGTGTAGGTGGAGTCCTTGACGGCGACGTCGTCGTCGACGACCAGCGTCTTGATCGTGACGCCGTCGGCCTCGGCCATCTCACGGCCCATGTCGAACGCCATCCGGTCGCCGGTGTAGTTGTTGATGATGTGCAGCACGCCCATGGGCGAGGACAACAGCTTCGACGTCTCGAGCACGTAATCCATTGGCGGAGCGGCGAACACGTCGCCGGGACAGGCGGCATCCAACATGCCCTTGCCGACCACCATCACGTGCGCGGGTTCATGGCCCGAACCGGAGCCCTGGATGATCGACACCTTGTCCTCGTACGGCGCGTCCGCACGCATGATCAGGTTGTACTCCGGCACGTACTTGAGCGTGTCCGGGTTCGCCACGGCGATGCCGTGCAGCATCTCGGCGACGAACTGCTTCGGGTCGTTGACGAACTTCTTCATTCGATTGCCTCCGGATCGTTGTGGTGGATCGGTCTCACGTCCATTCGTCGGCCAGCGCCTCGAGCAGAACGGCGACGGCCACCGCTCCCGCGTCGAGCGTGCCGATGCTGCGCTCGCCCGTGTACGCGGCCCGTCCGCGCTTGGCCAGCATCGGCCGCGTCGCCTCCGCCGCCGACCGCGCGGTGACCGCCGCGGCCCGCAACGTGTCCCCCGGCGACGAACCCTCCTTCGCCTGTTCCTCGATGGTGTCGGTGGCGGGCACCAGCGCGTCGAGCAGCGTCTTCTCGCCGAGCTCGGCGCCGCCGCGGGCCTTGATTCCCTCGATGGCCGCGCGCAGCATCGCGACGACCTGCTCCGCCTCCAGGCTCGCCGCGCCCGCCGCGGTCGTCCCCGCCCGCAGGAACCCGGTTCCCCAGATCGGACCGGACGTGCCGCCGATCCGGCTGGTGATCACGACGGCGACCTTCTTGAGGAACGTCGAGATGTCGCTGCGGTCGAATCCGTCCCAGTCGGACAGCACGATCTCGAACCCGCGCGCCATCGAGTAGCCGAAGTCCCCGTCACCCACGACCGCGTCGAGATCGCCGAAGTACTTCTCGTTCGCCACGACCGTCTCCGCCATCACTCGAACGACGCGCTCGACGTCGGGAAGCGTTGCGGCCATGAGGATTTCCCTTCGTTGGGATCGGACAGTCGGACGGCAAACAGCCTCAGGACACCAGGGCCTCCACCGTCTCAATCGTTACCCAGTCGCCCACCGCAACACCGCTGGCGTTGGCCAGCACCTGCGTCGGCTCGCCGCCGGGGTCACCCAGACTCGACACCACCAGGGCAGCGGCGCCGAAGTCGTCGTCGCGGGTGTACTCGTTGACGGTGACCAGGCAGGTGATACCCGCTGCCCGCGCCGAGTCGAGCCCGTTTCCGGAGTCCTCGATCACCACCGCATCCGAGGCGGGCAGACCGAGTTGCTCCAGGGCGAGCAGGTAGATGTCGGGGGCAGGCTTCTTGCGGGGCACGACATCCCCGGCGAACACGAGGAACCCGACCGCGGCTTCTGGCCCGACGACATGTTCCAACACAGCCCGCACGGACGGCTCGGCCGACGTCGAGGCGACGGCAAGCCGCCAGCCCGCGTCCGCCGCCTCACCGACCAGGCGTCGTATCGCCGGGCCGACCGGGAAGCTTTCCCGCGGCGGCCATCTCGGTGTAGATCTCCGTCTTGCGCTTGTGCCACCGGCCGACCAGCGCGAGCTGCTCGTCGGTGTGCGCCGGGAGGTTCGCGGCCGCCACGAACTCTGGCGTGAGCAGGCTGCGCATCCGCTCCTTGCCGCCGCCGATCTTCAGCTTCCGCCCGTACTCCTCCTCGCTCCAGTGCACCGGCAGACCGAACTCGGCGAACATCTGGTTGAACGCGGCCAGATGGCCGTCCCGTTCGGTGTCCGCGAGCACGCCGTCGCAGTCGAAGACGAGCGCCCGGCTCACCATGCCTTGCCCACGCTGCCGAACGTGTCCATGTACCCGGCGGCCATCTCAACGACGGCCGCGCGCACGTCGCGGAACAGGGAGGGCGGGTCCCACTTGTTGGCCGCCTCTGCGCCACGCAGGAATTCGAGGTTGGTCTTCATGAAGGTGACTTTGAGGCCCGTCGAGATGTTCACCTTCGCGCAACCGCGGGCGATCAGGTCGGCGAACTGCTCGTCGGTCATGCCGGTTCCGCCGTGCAGCGCAATGGGTATGCCCGTCGCCTCGACGAGATCGCTGACCCGTTGGGCGTCCAGGGTGGGCTCGGCGACGTAGACGCCGTGCGCGTTGCCGATCGACGGGGCGAAGACGTCGACGCCGGAGCGCTGGATGAAGTCCACGGCCACCTCGAGCGACTGTCGCTTGGCCACGTCGTCGGAGCCGACGCCGTCCTCCACACCGGTGATCGCCTCGATCTCGCCCTCCACGTGGGCGCCCACCGCCCGGGCCTGCGCCACGACCTCGATCACCTGCCGCAGGTTCTCCTCGACCGGCTGGCGTGAGGCGTCGAACAGCACCGAGTTCCAGCCCTTGCGCAGACAGTCGGTGATGACGTCACGCTCCGGGCAGTGGTCGAGATGCAGGCAGACGGGCACCTCGATACCGGCCGTCATCGTCTCCCACATGCCGTACAGCACGTCGAGTCCGATCGACCGGACCGTCTTGACCGAGGTCTGGACGATCAGCGGCGAGCGCTGCTCGACCGCCGCGGCAAGCACGGCTTCCAGCGTCAGGTCGTTGAAGATGTTGATGGCGGCGACGCCGTACCGCTCGGCGAGCGCGCGATCCAGGATCTCCTTCAATGGCACTACCGGCACGATTCCGAACCTACGCCAGGCCCTGATTGAGCGTGTCGTAAACGTCGCGCAGCAGTCCGACCCCGCGCGAGCGGTGGTCTCAGCAGATGACGTCGACGTAGACGGTCTTGTTGGTCACCGTGGTGACAAGGTCGTCTTGGGCTCCAGGCACACCGGAGTCGGTGCGCGAGAACGTCTGGCCAGGGCGAACCGCGTTGAGCGTGCACTGGTCCACTGCGGCGCTGTCGACCCGGCTCACGAGGACATTGAAGCCCTGCGCCCGCAGTTGGCTGATGGTGTCATCGACGGACGATGGGCCAGACGGGGCGGCGGAAGCGGTGCCGGCCAGTCCGAGCGCGGCCGATCCCAACGCGCCCACTGCGAGGGAGGTGACGAGGATCTTCTTCATTGATGTACCTTTCGTGTGTTCTGTGACGGATGACGGATATTTGCTACTTGTGTTCGTCCGTCATTGGTCACAGGGGCCTTTGGTGATATCTGCGCCGATCCGCCCTTAGGGTGCAATCGTCGCTCTTCCTGCGGATTCAGTTGTCTCCCAGGGCATAACAGTCAAACCGAAGAAACCGTCGGCTAAGGATCGGCGATTACATGGTTGACCAACGCCGCCACGCGCCTGCGGCGGTGGATTTGCTGTTGGCCTATCCCGTCGAACACCACATCGGCGAAGTGCAGGCCTGGCTGTCGCAACGCCTGTAGAACCAGACGGTAAGTGCAGGTGGACTTCAAGCTCGGTGCCTGCTCTGGGAGCCACTGGGTCCTCATGGTCTCCGGTGGCGAGCTGGCTGCCTTGCGATCAGTGACAGGGGCCGCAGGATCATCGGGGCATCTGATCCGTAGATCAATGCCATCCGTCCAGCGAGTGCGCCAGAATCCGTATCCGCAGGTCAGGATCCGCCGGGTGTCCAGGCTGTCCGCCTGGGTCCAGTGCCGTCCGCCGATATTTGTGAGAAAGCTGTGAGAGATGCCTACAGGAGCTCACCCTCGGGGATCTTCCGCGGACCTGACCCCGAGAACTGCTTAAGGCGGGTCTGTTGATGCCGCTTGTGTTGTCGGCGCCGTTGATGCGGAACAGGCCTATGCCGCTCGTGACCGCTCGTGCCCGCCGAGGACCAGCATTTTCCGATGCCGTGTGGACCCAGCACGGACCAGCACCGCCGCGGCAGAGAGGCTCCGGTCCCGCCAGGGTGCACGCACGCCTGCGGCGCTCCGGTCCTCCTCCGCGACCAAGGGAAGCCGACCTGTTCATGTCAGACAGTGGGGTATTCGGGGGATGAGTCGGGATATTAACTTGCGTAACGGCCACGATCGGCAGATTCTATACATGACAATGCCATCGAGGGGGGCAAGATGGCCGATTCCAAAGAAGCGCACCGCAACCGGCTTGACGTTAGTGGAATTGAGCGGTCGGAGGGCCCGTCCCACGACCGTGGCGTCGAGGCATGACGCGGGCCAGCGAACTCCAAGCTCTGGGCATCTGGGCGGCCCAGACCAGCTGCCCACCAGAAGACGCTAGCGAGACCATTCAAGTCCTAGTGGAGGCAGTCGGGTTCCATCTTGAGGCGGCTAGGCAGGCGGCTGACGGCATAAAGCCCTCGTCTGGGCCGCCGAAGAAACGGTCCATATGGTTTCGCTTGTTCCATTGGGATTACTGGTTCCCCACTGCGTCGCAAATCCAACGTGCGATGAGTAACCTCGATGCTGCAGAGGCCCTGATCCTCAACTTCGCACCGCCCAGTTACCTACTCGGTCAAACGCCTGGCTTGTTCAATCACGTGCAACGGAACCTTCCTCCAACTGACCCGCGCCGACAGGAATTTGAACGCATCGCCCAAAGGGTTGGCGTGAAGGACCCAGATCATCCGCTGGTAGACAAGACCAAGGAGCCAAGTTCTACCGAGGCAGAGAAGATTATTGAACAGGAGCGCGGCAAAATCGTCACCATAGTCCGCGGGGCAAGTTCGGCGGCACTCCGAGATCAACTCCGCCTGCGCAGCTTCCGTAACATCCTGGCCGTAACGATCATAGGCATGATAGTGCTGGCAATTGGTGTGGCCGTCTTCGGATGGCTATACCCGACAAGGGTTCCACTGTGCTTTCAGCCCAGTTTGGACAACGGGCAAAGTGTGGTCGTCTGCCCAACCGCGTACTCAATGCGTCTGCCGCCAAACCAGCTGCCAGGTCCAGAGCTGGATCTCGCTGTCGCGCAGGCCGCCAAACGGTGGGACCACCTCACCGTCGAACTGGTCGGCCTTATTGCTGCCGCCGTGGTAGCTACTACCAGAATCCGCAACATCCGTGGATCTTCAGAAGCCCCCGACCTACCTGTTCTGCTCGCTCTCCTGAAGCTACCGACGGGCGCGATCACCGCCTTTCTCGGCCTGTTGCTTGTCGCGGCGGGTTCATTCCTGGCCTTAGCGCGCTAGATTCGCCCGCACAGATTCTTTCCTGGGCGCTTGTGTTCGGGTTCGCGCAACAGCTGTTCACACGCCTGGTTGATCAACAGGGCCAGAATGTGCTTAACAGTGTCCACGCCGCCAACAGGCCTAATGAACCCAGTCCTGGGCGGCCGTCAAGACAAGTACCCGGAGAACGATGCGTTCCGGTCGCCCGGCGGGAGGTGCAGACCCAGCGCCAAAGCGTCAACTGGCCGCTCCGGAGGGAAGCGATCGGGCACGCAGCGGGCACGGAAGGGCAAGCGTGCTTCTTGATAGTGCTGATAGGGCCTGCCGATCTGGCGGCTGGCCTGGGTGTTGGTGTTGGGCCTAGGTGGACTTGAACCACCGACCTCATCCTTATCAGTTCCGGGACAGCCCGAGGTCGGAGGCCTCGACCTCGCCGGAGTAGGTGGTGGTGGTGAGCCCGATGAGCTGGCTGTGTGGCGCCGTTGCTGTCACTTCTGCTGTCAGCGACCTTCGGGCATGAATCACCGCCGTGCTCGCCGGACTCGGCTGTCATGCAGACAAGCGGATCAGCGCCAGAGTGTCGGCCGGCCGATCTTACCGCTGCCCCGCACCCCGTCGATGCGGCATAGCGCGTGTTACGTTCCTTGACAGGGCATGTGGCGCGCGGAGGCTGGCATGGAGCAAACGCTGCACTACAGCCGCCATGTGGTCATCGTTTTCGTGGACGATCTCGACCCGTCCGCCATCGCAGCGCTGCGGTATGCGAGGCGGCTGCGGCCCACGACGTTGCGTGCTGTGCACTTCGTCATCGACGGCCAGCAGGCAGCGCGGCTTCGTGCCGCCTGGCAGCCAGATCGTGGCGTGCCGCTGGAGTTCGTGGATTGCCCGGACCGGGGGCTGATCCGGTGCGCCGACGACTTGGTCCGTCACGAGGCGGAATCGCCGGGCGCGCAGGTGAGTGTGATCTTGCCCGGGCGCAGTTTCTCGCCGCAGACGGGCGGGCTGCTGCACGGCCGCACGGCAGACAAGATCGCCGGTGTGGTGAGCCGGGTGCCTAACGTCGCGATCATCATCCCGCCATCCAGGGCCGCGTCCGAGCCGTCGATGTCTGGGCACGGACCTGCTGATCCGTAGATCAATGCCATCCGTCCAGCCGGTGCGCCAGAATCCGTATCCGCAGGTCAGGATCCGCCGGATGTCCAGGGCTGTCCGCCTGGGTCCGGCCCTGTCCGCTCAGTCTGTGAGAAAGCTGTGAGAGATCGGCCGGTGTACTGCCGCCGGTCTTGCCCCTGCACCCCTGCGATTATCCGCGACGAGCTGCTTCTGCTGACCTTGACCCGACAGACCGCATCTTTATCAGGGATCATCGGCCATGGACGCCACGTGCTGTGACCCAGGTCGGCAGGCCTATCAGTCTGTCCGCGAGTGACCGTGGCGGTCCCTGGCCGACCACTCGATCGGGCACGTGGCGGGCACGACCGTGTGATCCGTAGGAGTAGGCACATGCTTGGTCCTGGTCCTGAGGCTCGCCCCGTCCTCCTCGTGGCTGCCTCCGACTCTACGAGGCGGACTGCCACTGTCAGCGCCGTCGCGTCCGGTGACTCAATCGAGCAGATGGATTGTGGCCGCGATCGCGAATCCGAGCGTCGTCACGACCCCGACCAGTTTGCCGCCGTGCTGGTGGGCCTCGGGCATCATCGTGTCCGCGAGCATGGTGAGGATCGCACCTCCCGCGAAGGCAAGAACGAAGGCGACGGTGCCTGGTGAGGAGTGCTGGAACAGGGCGTACCCGGCCAGCGAGGCGAGCCCGGAGATCACTGCGATCGCGATCCACATCCACAGGATTCGCGACTTCTTCCAGCCGCCGGTGACCAGGCCGGAGGTGGAGGAGATCGATTCGGGCAGGTTGGAGATGAAGACCGCGGTCAGGTAGGCGGCGCCCACCGCCCCGCCCTGGAAGATCGTCAGGCCGATCACCATCGACTCGGGGATCCCGTCGAGCACCGTCCCGAGCACGATGGCCAGCGCGGAGCCGTTCGCCTGGCCGCCATCAGCGTCCTTACGGTCAGCCCCCCCGAAATGGTCGATCAGCCAGTCGCCGCCGAAGAAGACCGCGCAGCCGGCGAAAAGGCCCGCAATCGTCGCCCCGTGACCGTGTGCCTTGCTGACCGCCTCCTCCACGAGGTCGAACGCGACCGCGCTGATCAGCACGCCTGCGCCGAAGGCCAAGATCAGCCCGATCACGCGCAAACTGATGCGGAAGCGGAGCGCGACAAGGGCGCCGATCACCAGCGAGGACGCCGCCAGGGTTCCCCAGCCGAACGCTGCTGCCATCTACCGTCTCGCCTCCGGCTATACGGTCCTGCGGGCGATCGAACGGGCGACTGGCTGAGCGACTTCCCTGGTCCAGCGGGTTAGGCCCACCTGGCCCATCGTCACGAAGCGGCCCCCTCCACGACGTTATACACGTCCGCGCTTCCAGATGCCGCGTGATAGGCGGCTGTCGCTCATCTGCCATACACCGCGTCGCCCATCGCCAGCACGGCAGTGACCAGATCCAGCAGTGGCCCCCACAGGTCGTGTTCGGCGGCCAGCACTACCGTGCCGTCATCTAGGCTCAACTGGTAGATGGGGCACCGGGAGCCGGGCGGTAGAGCAGGTTACTCACCATCGGCCGGGCATATGTCGTGCACCCATTCGCCCTCCCCCGCTCCGCGGAGCCGCGCAGTCTGGCCAGCCTCGATCACCCGGCCACATCGCGAGCAGATCACACCCGTATCGTGAGCCGGTTGATCCTCCCCGGTAAGGCGATCCCGTTCCGCGAAGTCACCGTGCTCTAGTTCCCCGCTCATCCGCGCGACAGCCCCTGTTTGCAGATCGCCGTAATCAACTGGGGCTCGCGGTCTTACCTGGGCAGCCGACTGCCTCTGAGTGACCGTGGCATACCGTTCGCGACCGAGGCTAATGGCACACGAATGGCACGACGATCAAGGTGTCATGGGGGGCAGGCTCCTTGGGCGCTGTGGACTTCTTGTGGCAAGCCGACCCCGTACCGGAGGGAAGCGCAAGCGAACTACAACGGATGCGGTGCAGTAGCAACTCATCGGCCCACTGATCCGTAGATCAGTGCAGCGTGTCCAACCTGTGCGGGTCCATCCGTTTCCGCAACTCAGGGTTTACCGGGTGTCCGGTGCGGACGCTCTTGTCCCGGTGCTGTCTCCCCAGTTCGTGAGACGGTCGTGAGAGATCCCAGATGAGAGCCTGGGATGCCCAACGCAACCCCTAGATCGTTGACCGGTAATTGGACGCAGGTCACGGTGGCCGGGACACGCCGTCGTTGATGGGTGACTGGCTGGCGAAGAGTGTCCAAGATCGGCGTGTCTGCACACGTCTGACCTTGGGAAGCCATCGTGATCGCCGACCTGGACACTCTCCTGATCGCACTCTATGCCGAGCTGACCGACCGCATCATTCCCTCCTTGGGTCTGGGGCGGCGTGGCCCGGGGAAGCCGCCGGAGGTGACCGACGCTGAGCTGGTGTGCCTGGCGGTCGCGCAGGTGCTGCTGCGTTATGACGACGAGCGGCATTGGCTGCGCGCTGCGGCCGCACGGGTCGGGCACCTGTTCCCGCGGCTGCTGGCCCAAAGTGAATACAACCAGCGGCTGAAGCGCGCGGCACCGCTGATGGAGGCCGCACTGCGGTGGCTGGCTGATGCGACACCGGCCAGCGCGGAGATGCTGCGGCTGATGGACGCCACCCCCATCCCGTGCGGGCAATCGGTCATCACCGCCAGGCGCTCTGGCCTGTCCGGATGGGCCGGTGACGGCTACTGCCCCAGCCATTCCCGCTGGTACTGGGGCGCCAAGCTGCTGCTGATCTGCACCTGCGACGGGACCGTGACCGGGTTCGCCCTGGCCAACCCGAAACTGGCCGGCGAACGTGAGCAGGCCCGCACGATGCTGGAACGCCAGCCGGCCAACCGCCGCCGGGCACCGCCATCGTCACCGGTAAGGGCCTGTCCGGCGAAGACACCGAAGCGTTCTTCGCCAGCCCCGGCCTGGGACTGACCCTGATCCGCCCCGCCCGCAAAGACGAAAAGGCCCCCCGCTGTTTCCCGAACTGGCTGCGCCAGCGGGCCGAGGCGATCATCTGGACGCTGAAGAACCAGCTCGGCCTGGAACGCCACGGCGGCCGCGTCCCCGCCGGGCTATGGGCCCGCATCATCCAGCGGCTGCTCGCGCTCAACGCCGCCATCTGGCTCAACTGGCAGATCGGCGCCCCGTCAAGCGCTCCCTGACCGCCTACGATCAGCTAGCAGCTCGCCCATATTTACCGGTCAACGATCTAGGGCATCTCGACCGCCCGGCCGGGGACTTTGTGCCTGTCGTTGAGTGGGCCAGCGGGTACGATCATGAACATACCTGCAGCTACGTCCCCGCCCAAGCACATGACGGGGGCTGGAAGCGCCCTGTGGGTGTCATGCGTGGTTAGGAGGGTGCTGATGAGTCAGCAGGTTGAAGAGAAACAAGCGCGCCAGCGCCTCGGCGCCGGGGCAATCGCCTCGCTTTCCGGCTTGGCGGTACTGCTCATCTTCGTCATCCAGAACCGGGAGGACGTCAAGGTCCATTTCCTCTTCTGGAGCTTTATCTGGCCGTTGTGGCTCTACACCATCGTGATGGCGGTATTCGGGGCATTGGTGTGGTTCGGGTTGGGCGTGATGCGTCGTCACAGACGCCGCAAGGAACGCCGCTGAAACCGGGCGGTACTGACTGCCGGCACTCTTGCTGTACAGGTCCGCGCTATCGCCACGGGCTTCCCCCGCCCACTGGCTGGAACGCCATGTCCTCATGACGCTGCCGACTCCCTGCTCTCATTAGGAGGTGGCCGCAGCTAGCGGACCTGCGATCGCACAGGCCAGGAGCGCTGCTGGCCCCAGGCAGGCGTGGTCGTGCGCAGGCGTTGCAGGTCTTGATCTCGGCCACTGGGGTCGTGGAGGATGCCTACATGACGTCCGAGGCCAACTCGGCCGCGAAGTCTGGGCAAGAATCGGTAGTCCTCGCCAGCTTCGATAGCTACCGCCATGCCGAGCACATGCTGGCCTCGCTCGGGCGGGGGTTCCGCAAGAAGGCCCACAAGGGCGGCGGCACGACCGCTGTCGTGGTCAGAGCCAACCCCGACGGGTCGCTGAAGCTAACTGAGTCTCGTGTGCTGTCGGCCAGTGATCTTGTGTCCACCCTGATCCGTCTCTCCCTGTCATGGACGATCGGGTTCATGGGCCTGTTCTCCACACTGCAAGGCGCCAAGAGCCAGGCCCACGCCGCTCATGTGCGCGAAGGGCACGCCGGATCGCAGGAGCACCGGGCCCATGAGATCCTCAGCGAAGCTGGTCCGCATGCGGCCCTCGCACTGGTTCGCTGCGAGGACGCGGCGACGCGGCAGATGGTCGCGGCGTCAGCGGCCAACCATGCGATACATAGCTGGGATGGCTCGCTTACAGAGTTTCTCGCCGCCCTCGACCCCGGTAGCTCTCACGACTGGGTGCGCGCCGCTGTCGGCGAGCCCTCCAGCACGAACCGCTAGACGGATCGGTCCGTGATCATGGCCTGCCTTCGTGCACCCAGCCCGGTCGCGGCGCGTCTCACCACGTGACAGTCCGAACACCTGCTTGCAAAGCGACGTATACGCCCGTTGTGACGGCGCTGACCTGGCCAGGCAGTTGTCCGTGAGTAGCCGTGAGATACCGCCGCTGACCCCTGCTAATGGCACGTTAATGGGACGGCGACCTTGGCGTCACTTGTATCTATCGCCTGTGCCCTGCCGGACCGCTAGCTGCGCTGCGGCCGGGCTAGCGGACCGCCGACTCTCGTGGGCCGACTCGATGGACCGCAGGACCTACAAGACATACGTTGCGAGAGGCGGGCGTGCCAGCCGCGCCTCACCCGCCGCCGTGCAGCAACACGTAGACAGTGGCCGCGACGACGATCCCCACGACCACGATGACCCAGCGCGCCTTCCAGACGGCTTTCCTCGCATTGGCGCCGCGGGTCCGCATGACGCGGCGGTCGGCCTCCCGTTCGCGCCACATCCGGCCGTACCAGCCTGCGAGCAGGGCGACGATGACGGCGACCGCAGCTGCTTCCCGGGTCACGGTCTGAGTATCGGCTAGCACGGGGGGTGAAAGCTAGCGTTATGCCTTCCCCGGGTAGTCCGGGCATTCGGGCGCTGGGCCAGCTGCGCGGCGGTCCACGGGTGCCCCAGTGCGCGGAAGAGGCCAGCGGGAACGACGCTTAACAGGCCCGTGTTGCGGGCGTACGCTGAGTGAATCCAGGGGGAGGAGGGCCCAATGCCCATCCTGCTATATATTTTGATCCCGGTCGTCGCCCTTTTCGTTGGAGCGGGTATATATGACCTGAACCGGCGTCGGCGTCGTGCCTCAGGCCATGACATCGATTCAGGAGCGCGGGCAGCCCGGGCTGATGCAGAGGCCCGTCGCATACCTGGCGGTCACTAACGTTCCGCTACTCCCCCCTCCTAGCTGTACCTTGTGTGACCTGCGAGCCTGTTGGGGTCCGGTCATCGCTCCTCTTCATCTAGGTGTATTAAAGATCTTGGACAGTGACTCTCGGCCTGACTGAGAGGATCTGTTTCATGCCTGAGCATCGCCGCAAGTTCAGCCCGCAGTTCAAGGCTGAGGCTGTGCAGATGGTGATCTCGACCGGCAAGCCGATCGCGGAGGTGGCCCGGGACCTGGGGATCCATGACGGGACCCTGGGGAACTGGGTGGGCGCCTGGCGCCGCGAGCATCCGGAGCCGGACCAGCCCCTATCCCCGGTGGAGCGTGCGCGCGTGAAGGAACTCGAAGACGAGGTCGCCCGGCTGCGGATGGAGAACGAGTTCCTGAAAAAAGCAGCGGCCTTCTTCGCCCGGAGCACCCGTAGCGGCGCGGTGTGCGGTGATCGACGTGGAGAAGGCCAACTACAAGATCGCCTGGATGTGCCGGCTGCTGGGCGTGCCCCGCTCGTCGCTTCTATGCCTGGCGCAACAAGGCGGAGACCGCCACCGCGGCGCGGCGGCGCGAGCTGGCCGCCCAGGTGCGCCGGGTGTTCGGGGCCGGGCCGCGGCGCCTACGGGTGCCGGCGGGTCGCGGCCCAGCTCAACCGGGAGGGGCACCCGTGCAGCGTGGGCCTGGTCGCCGACCTGATGCGCGAGCTCGGCCTGCGCGCCTGCCAGCCGCGGGCCTATAAGCGCACCACCATTCCCGGGGAGCAGCCGGTGACCAGCCCGGACCTGATCGGCCGGGACTTCACCGCGGCCGCGCCCGGGCAGCGCCTGGTGGGTGACATCACCTACCTGCGCACCGGTGAGGGCTGGCTGTACCTGGCCACCGTCATCGACCTGGCCACCAAGATGGTCACCGGCTGGCAGCTCGCCGAGCACATGCGCACCAGCCTGGTCACCGACGCCCTGGCCATGGCCATCACCCACGGCCACGTCCAGCCCGGTGCGATCTTCCACAGCGACAGGGGCTGTCAATACGGCTCGGCCGAGTTCGCCCGGTTCTGCCAGGCCAACGGCATCCGCACCAGCGTCGGCCGCACCGGCGTGTGCTGGGACAACGCCGCCGCCGAGAGCTTCTTCGGCGCCCTGAAGAACGAGATGTACTACCGGCAGTCCTTCCCCGACAGGGCCCGGCCCGGTTCGCCGTCGCCGACTACATCGAGGTGTTCTACAACCGGCAACGGCTGCACTCAGCCCTCGGCTACCGCACGCCCCTTTGAGGCCCTCACCGACTTCCAGGCCGCAGCAACCGCTGCATGATCAACAACCCGAGAAACTGTCCAAGATCGTTGACACAGCTTCCTAGTAGGTGCCGAGGCGCTGGCGGGACGTGGACACGGACAACGGCGTCATTCGGATTCGCCAGCAGCTCGTGCGCGCCGGTGGGCGGCTCCGGCTTGGGCCAGTGAAGTCAGCCGCCGGTCGCCGGGAGCTTTCGCTGATCGGCATCGCCAAAGAAGTGCTGGGCAAGCAGGCCGACATGCGGATCGTCGGCAGCCTTCCGAACGAATGGACCGCGCACGAGCTAGTCTTCACGACCAGGACCGGTCGGCCGGTGGAACCACGAAACCTGGCGCGGTCCTTCGATCGCATCATCACCCGTGCCAGGCTTCGGTCCATCCGGCTCCACGACCTCCGCCATACGACAGCAACGCTGTTGAAAAACCTCGGTGTGTCGCCGCGGGACACGATGGAGATCCTCGGCCACGCAAGAATCGCGGTCACGATGGAGATCTACACCTCAGCGGACGGGACCAGCCGCCGCGACGCCATCGGCAAGCTCAGCCAGCTCCTGGGGACGACCTCAGCAGGGGCGTTGCTGTCACTGTTGCTGTCAATCAGTACTTGGAGCCTGCTGCCGCGACAACCGCGGAGCTGTGACCTGGGTGGGCCTAGGTGGACTTGAACCACCGACCTCATCCTTATCAGGTTGTCGCTACCATGCCTCAGGAGCTGGGCACTGCCAGCTCAGCGGTTGCGTGCATGTCTCGTGAGTGCTCGTGATTGTCCGTCATGGCCGACGACTTCTGGCACGGATGTGGCACACCTCATGAGCGCCCGAAGACCCGCGCAAAGATCATGCGCCGCAGGCCGCGGAGAGGTTGGCTATGCCGCGCCGTCGTTCGGTTCGATGCCGTGCTGGCGGAGAAGGCCATGAAGGCGCTCGATCTCGTCGGTCAGGGATGGAAGGTCCCGGTGGGTGGTTGCCCACTCCTGCTGGCGGGAGGCCTTCTCGCCGAGCAATTGCTTTTCTCTGTCGCGCAGCTCTGCCGCGTGCTCGAAATCCTGGGCGTCGATGGCGGACTCTTTGTCGCGGCGGACCTGCGCGATCTGCTGGTCGAGGTCGCGCATGACCGGTCCGGTACCCACGCGATTCTCAAGGGCCGACAGGCGCGACTCGATCGAGTCCAGCCGGTCGAGGAGCTGAGACAGCAGCTTGCGCTTCCCGCGGCCAGCCTTGCCAGCGCGCCGGACAGCGCGTATGCGTCCCCGGTTCATCCTTGCCCTGGTAGCCGTGCAGCAGCGTGATGGTCTGCTGGCGGACCCGGTTCAGGTCGCGCGCCCAGGCCGCACCAGCACCTGCGCAGCCACACCCTCGCCCTCGCGGATCAAGCCCAGCAGGATGTGCTCGGTGCCGATGTAGTTGTGGCCAAGCTGCAGCGCCTCCCGCAGCGCCAGTTTCACCACCTTCTTGGCCCGCGGCGTAAACGGGATGTGCCCGGACGGCGCCTGCTGGCCCTGGCCGATGATCTCCTCGACCTGCTGGCGCACGGTCTCCTGGGTGATCCCCAGCGACTCCAGGGCCTTTGCGGCGACGCCCTCACCCTCGTGGATGAGGCCGAGCAGGATGTGCTCGGTGCCGATGTAGTTGTGGTTGAGCATCCTGGCCTCTTCCTGAGCCAGGACCACGACCCGCCGCGCCCGGTCGGTAAACCTCTCGAACATGCCCCGCGCCGCCCTTCTCAGCCTCGTCACGGCTGTGCCCCGCGGACATCACGATACATCTCGTTGGCAGGGTTCGGTGGAGCTGCGTCCAGAGATCTTTGCGATCTCCCGCGGCCCCGCAACCGCCTGGATCGGCACGCCTAACACGGCGGTGACGGCCTGATCCTCGTCGGTCCTAACGGGGCACAGCCATTGCGCAGCAACTTCCTACCGTGTGCGGCTGGCAGTGGATGCGCGGGGCGGGAAGGGCCCCCGTTGTTGTCACCTGGCGTTGTCAGCACCCGATGCGGCACCGCGCGCCGCGCCCGCGGACACCTGGGCTCTGCCTGAATTCGGTGAACTCTCCTTAGCAGGTCGCCTGCCCAGCGCGTGCGGCAGCGGTGCTGGCACGTCGGCGCCTCACGGCTCTGGCGCCGCCCGAGATGTCCAGACAGGGCATACGGCGGCTGGCCATCTTCGCCCTGCTGGGCACACGAAAATCCAGGCCAGTGACCTTATGGCCACCCGTGAGCGATCGGGACCGAGCACGTATGAGCGGGCGGGCGTAAGCGCTCCGTCTAGGTAACACCCCTCGGTAGCATGGCGGATTCAACCGGTGTGCGCAAGAAGCTCGGCGAGCTTCTCGGATGGTTTCATGAATCCGAGCGTCTTGCGCGGCCGGTTGTTGAGGCTGGCTGCGATGCGGGCCAGATCGTCGGCGGAGTGCACCGACAGGTCGGTGCCTTTGGGCAGGTACTGGCGCAGCAGTCCGTTGGTGTTCTCGTTGGAGCCGCGCTGCCAGGGCGCGTGGGGGTCGCAGAAGTAGACCGGGATGCCGGTGGCGATGGTGAAGTCGGCGTGGTAGGCCATTTCCTTGCCCTGGTCCCAGGTGATGGTGCGGGCCAGTTCGGCGGGCAGGGCGGTGATCGCCTGGCGCATCGCCTGCTCGACGAGGTGCGCGTCGCGGCCGTCGGGCAGGTGCAGCAGCAAGACGAAGCGGGTGGTCCGCTCGACCAGGGTGCCGACCGCGGACTTGCAGTCCTTGCCGATGATCAGGTCGCCTTCCCAGTGGCCGGGCACGGCCCGGTCCTCGGCCTCGGCCGGGCGTTCGCTGATCATCACCATGTCGCGGATCTGGCCGGTGTTCTCGCCGCGGCCGCGGGGGCGGCGCTTGGCCCGTCCGGTGCGCAGGCAGCGGGCCAGCTCCCGGCGCAGCTCACCGCGGCCCTGCACGTACAGCGCCTGGTAGATGGTTTCGTGGCTCACCCTCATCATGGGATCGCCTGGGAACTCGATCCGCAACCGGCGCGCAGATCTGCTGAGGTGACCACCACTCATCCAGCCAGGTGGCGACCTGGGCGGCCAGCCGCGGGCAGGCCAGCTTGGGCGTCTTCGGCCGCCGGGCCTGCTCGCTGGGCCCGCTGATGCGCCCGCCACGCCCGGTAAGCTCCGCGGCCGCCGTTGGCGGCCACCTCCCGCGACACCGTCGAGACCGCCTTGCCTAGCCGGGCCGCGATCACGGTGAACGACTCCCCGGCATGCAGGCCCAGGGTGATCTCCTCCCGGTCAGCCAGCGTCAGCCGCCCCGGCCCGGGCATCCACCCATGGTGACGGACCGGCCGCCGCGAAGCGGAGCCGCACGATCAGCGCGACGCCCTGATGCGAGCAGCCCACCTGCGGCCCGATCTCCCGCAACGACAGGCCCCGTGCCTTCAGCCGCAACGCCAGCTGCCGCTGCTCCACCGTCAGATGTGGACGCATCCGCGAACCTCCTCAGCTCATCGAGAATCCTCTCGACTCGCCGAGGCATTGCGCTGACCAGTTGAATCCGCCCAGTTCGCCTGCGTTGATCCTATTTGTGACAACTTTCTCCACAGTCTTCAACGGCACGCCCTACGGGCGCGCCACGCCGGCCAGCCTTGGCAAGGGCTCTTAGCTTGGGCGCGGATCGCCAGAGACGGGAGCGGCGAACGATGCGAGGCGGCCCGCCGCGGGGGCTGGGGTGGAAGTGGGCACTCGCCGCTGCTGGGCGGCAGCTTGGCCCGCTGCCTCTAGCGCGCAGCGCACCGGCGCGGGCCGCTGCCCGCACCGCCGTTACCCCGCACCTGCCACCAGCCTGGCCACCCGCCGTTACGCACCCGTGGTGACCGCGCTGGGCACGAGCGGCCGGGCCGTCCTCCTCGCGCCGGGCATCCTGTCGCCGCAAAAGCCCGCCATTAGGGCGCTACGGCCTGCGGCCTCCGTGTCCCTCGCCGTGCAAGGGCAGACCCTTGACCGCGAGCTTCCCCGGCAAGATCGGGCACCTGTCGGGAGGACGGGGAAGAATCGAGGTCCACGCAACCAAGCTGGGCGGCCACGCGTCCAAGCTGACATGAGGAGGGTTTGCTGTGTCATCGCGGTAGCGGTGGCCGGCGATATCGATCTTGCTGGCTGCAGCGGTCAGCCTGGTCCCCACCAGACTGTGACGGGCCTCCTTGTCCGGGAGGAGGTCCCGCCCCGGGATCACCGGTACCGCTGCCAGGGACGGTAATCGCCCGGAACGCGGCGGGTGAGCAGTTCACCACCACGACCGGCAATGATGGCCGGTTCCAGTTGTCATTGCCGCCTGGCACTTACGAGCTGACTGGGCACAGTCCCCCGGTGATGGGCGAGAGCCATCAGGAGCTGTGCCGGGCCGAGCGGACAGTCCACGTGACCAGGCGCAAACCAGTGCACAACATCTGGGTAATTTGCTCGATCAAGTAGAGCGCGCCACATACATGCCACGGGACGTTGCCACTCGCGCTCAATCACGGCGACTCACGAGGCATCCAGTTGGCCGGTGACGTGGGCATTCGCAGGCCCCGGGGAGCACTGAGACGTCC
>CAVZFW010000005.1:0-362589 GCA_963774705.1 uncultured delta proteobacterium | reverse complement strand
TGGAGGCGGGGGGAATTGAACCCCCGTCCGAAGACCCTCCGGAAATGGCCACTACACGCTTAGACCGCAAACTGGAGCTCGCCGCGCGACCGCCTACGGACGGGCTGACGCGCAGCCAGCCGATTGAAGTTTCGGGCCACCGTCCAATCGGTAGACTACGGCACCCTAGCCCACTAAATGACGCCTCGACCCGCTGCCATGGGCGAACAGCGGCGAGACGCTAGCGGCCCTTAGGCCGCCAGAGCGTAACCGTTATTATCTGCGGGTAAATTTCGCAGTACTGTTTGTTTTACGGGCCAACAGCACCCCGGCGTGCGACCAAAACCTTCGTGACTCCGTCGAACCCGGTTCGCCCCCATCGAGGGACCGTCGTCGCGGAAACGTCGGCCTAACGGTTACCCTCCCACTGTAAGGCTGTGGCGCCGTCAGCGCAATCTACCCGTCGAAAGGGAAGGCTCGAAATACTACGCCAATGCGGTGTCTTGAAGAGCATGTCGCGAGCGAGCGCCCGATTTATGCTATAAAGCTGCCACGTTCCATGAAAATTCTGGGTATTTCCGCGTATTACCACGATAGTGCTGCGGCGCTGGTCGAAGACGGTCGGATCGTCGCGGCCGCGCAGGAAGAGCGGTTTTCGCGCAAAAAGCACGACGCCGGTTTTCCGCTTAATGCCGTCACTTATTGCCTGCGCGAGGGTGGGGTGCGGCTCGCGCATATCGACTGCGTCGTCTTCTACGACAAGCCCTGGATCAAGTTCGAGCGGATGCTCGAGACTTACATGGGCTTCGCGCCCAGGGGCTTGAAGTCGTTCCTGACCTCGATGCCGCTCTGGCTCAAGGAAAAGCTTAATCTAAAGTCGTTGCTCAAGCGCGAATTGGCCGCCGTCGGCGGATGCAAAGCCCTCGAATTGCCGCCGCTGCTCTTCACCGAGCATCATCAGGCGCATGCGGCGTCCGCCTTCTTTCCGAGTCCGTTCGATCGGGCCGCGGTGCTCTGCCTCGATGGCGTCGGCGAATGGGCGACGACCTCGCTCTGGCTGGGCGAGGACAATCGGCTGACCGCGCAATGGGAGATCGATTTTCCCCATTCGCTGGGACTGCTCTATTCGGCGTTCACCTATTACACCGGCTTCAAGGTCAATTCGGGCGAGTACAAGCTGATGGGCCTGGCGCCCTATGGCGAGCCGAAATATGCCGACCTGATTATGACCCATCTGTTGACCTCAAGGCCGACGGCACCTTCCGCCTCGATAGCGATTACTTCAACTACGCGACTGGCCTGACGATGACCAGCGGCAAGTTCCATGAGCTCTTCGGCGCGCCGCCGCGCGAACCCGAATCGCCGCTTACCCAACGCGAGATGGATCTCGCCAGTTCGATCCAGGCGGTGACAGAGGAAGTCGTGCTTCGGCTTGCGCGCACGGCGCGCAAGGAGCTCGCCGTCGAGTACCTGTGCCTGGCCGGTGGCGTCGCGCTCAATTGCGTCGCCAACGGAAAGATCCTGCGCGAGGGAATTTTCCGTGACATCTGGGTGCAACCCGCCGCTGGCGATGCGGGCGGCGCGTTAGGCGCGGCGCTGGCCGGATGGCATCTGTATAACGGTGGCGCACGCCTCGCGACGGGTGCCGATCAGATGCGCGGAACCTTCCTTGGACCACGCTTCGACGACGACGAAATCCGCCGTGCGCTCGACGCGCGGGCGCCGCTTATGAGCGATTTGAGGAAGACGAGCTGCTCGATCGGGTCGCTGAGGCGCTGAGTCAGGGCGCAGTCGTCGGATGGTTCGACGGGCGAATGGAGTTCGGGCCGCGTGCGCTAGGGGCGCGCTCGATAATCGGCGATGCCCGCGACACGCGGATGCAGTCGGTGATGAACCTGAAGATCAAGTATCGCGAATCGTTCCGGCCGTTTGCACCCTCGGTGCTGGTCGAGCGCGTCGGAGCGATTACTTCGAGCTCGATCGGCCGAGTCCCTACATGGCATTCGTGGCGCCGGTGCGCGAGGAATTGCGTACGCCGATGTCCGCCGAGCAGGAACAGCTGTTCGGGATCGAGAAGCTCAACGTGCCACGATCGACGATACCGGCGGTCACTCACGTGGACTATTCCGCGCGAATCCAGACGGTGCATCGCGAGACCAATCCGCGCTACCACGAATTGATTCGCCGGTTCGAGGCGCTGACCGGATGCGGCGTCATCGTCAACACGTCCTTCAACGTTCGCGGCGAGCCGATCGTATGCACGCCCGATGACGCTTATCGCTGCTTCATGCGCACCGAGATGGACTACCTGGTGGTCGGCAACTACCTGCTCGCGAAGACCGATCAGCCGCAGCGTCCACACGACGAATCGTGGCGGCAGCAGTTCGAGCTCGATTGATGGGAAAGTTTGTGTGACGGGTAAAGTTTGAGTGAAGGGCGAGCTCGATTGATGCCTGAGGGCGGAGAGGCGACGCAAGCCGGCGCGAAAGAACTGCGGATCTTCGGACTCGTCTTGGGCGCGCTGTTCGCGGCGTGCTTCGGCGTATGGCCGTTGCTTCGCCATCGTGCGAGTCCGGCGTGGCCGTGGATGCTCGCCGGTAGTTCTATGGCTGTTTGCTTTGATCTGGCCCGCTGCGCTCAGCTACCTTCATCGCGGCTGGACTCGATCCTCGGGCTCGCGCTCGGATGGGTCAACACGCGCATAATCCTGACCCTGTTGTTCGCAATCACGATCGTTCCGGTCGGTCTGATGATGCGACTCTTTGGGCGTGACCGGATGGCGCGCAAGCTCGATCCGGCATTGTCCGAGCTACCGGGTGCCGTCGCGGCAGCGGCCGGATAGGGACATGGAACGTCCTTACTAGGGGAATTTCGAAGGCCGAAGCAAGGATATGGAGCGTCCAGTTTAATGTTCGATCTGCTCAAGGACCTGTGGGGCTTTGCGCGGGAGCGCAAGAAGTATTGGCTGATCCCGCTGATCGGGACGCTGGTGTTGTTGAGCCTGCTGATCGCGTTGGCGCAATTTTCCGCCGTCGCACCATTTATCTACACGCTCTTCTAGTAGAGATTCATCCCATAATGGCGAGCTGGTCGATGATGGAGCCGCGCACCGCCGGGCGACGGTGGAAGGTACGCCCTGCCGATGGAATGTGGACGGGCCGCGACACGCTGCGTTCCGGCAGGGCGCAATGCTGAAATCATTGCTGCAAAAGCTCGGGCTGATCCTTGGTGGAATTCTGATCGCTTTCGTGCTCGCGGAGATTGCGGTACGGGTGTTGAATCTCGCACCCGCCGAATTCTATACCTACGACCCCTACGTCGGGTGGAAAATGAAACCGCATGCTTAGGCTGGCAGACGCATGAGGGCGAGGCGCTGATCGAAGTCCAACGACGAAGGTTTTCGCGGTCCCGACTATGCCGTGCAGAAACCGCCCGGCACCCTGCGCGTCGCGGTGCTGGGCGATTCCTTCACCGAAGCACAGCACGTCGTCCTTCGAGGATACCTTTTGCCGGTTGCGCAACGCGATCTGGCGTCGCAAACATCCATTTGCGATCGGTGGTGAGGGACTCCCCAGCGCCTGTTCACGAACGTCGAGGTGATGAACTTCGGTTGCGATGGCTACGGCACCACCCAGGAGCTGGAAATCCTCCGGCATTGGGTGTGGAAATATTCGCCCGATGTCGTAGTGCTCGCCTTCTTCAACGGCAATGACGTGCGCAACAACTCGGCGCTGATGGAGTCCGACAAGTGCCGCCCCTTCTTCGTCCATCGCGAAGGCCGCCTCGTGCTCGGCGGACCGTTCGAGGACTCATGGTGGTTCCGCACCCATTGCATGTTGCGTTTCGAAACCCGCCATTCGCAGGTGCTGAACCTGCTGGGCAGCGGCCATCCGCTGACCCATCTGCTGCATGGCGACTTCGTAAGTCCTCATCATGCGGCGGCCAAACCGTTGCCGCACGGCGTTGAGCTCGGGCTGAACGATGTCATCTATGCGCCCCCCGCGACCGCCGCGTGGCGAGAGGCCTGGAGCGTCACCGAAGAACAAATCGTTCTAATGAATGGCGAAGTGACGGCGCACCGCGCGCTCTTCCTGGTCGCGACGATCGCGACGGGTATCCAGGATGACCCCAAGCCGGCATTTCGCGAGAAATATATGAAGTTCGTCCATTCGGATAATCTCTTTTATCCCGATGACCGGATTCGCGCGCTCGGCGACCAGCACGGTTTTGCGGTGCTCAATCTGCCCAAGCCGATGCAGGAATATGCCGAAGCCCATCAGGTCTATCTGCACGGTTTCGCCAACAGCAGCCCCGGCCTGGGCCACTGGAACATCGAGGGCCATCAGCTGGCCGGTACCTTGCTCGGCGAACGCATTCGGCAGTTGCTCGACGATTTGGTGGGGCCGAGGCCGGCCCCGCCAACCAGTCCATCAGGGGAGAGTGGATGAGGAGCACAAAACTGTAGCCTTTTCTGAAACCTCAGCGAGGTTTCAGACTTCCCGTTGGTAAGACCGAGGACGCAACTTCGAGACCGATGTGTCACCCTGAGCGAAGCGAACGGGTCCCGGATCCGGCGTTCTTCGCCACAGTAGCGTTTACTCAGAATGACCGTCCTCCTGGAGCGGTTCTTAGCGGGCACGATTCAGATTTCCTCGACTGCATCGCAGCCGCGACCATACGAATCTCACCGCTCTTACTAATGGGAATTCTGAAACCTTTACCCTTAACGCACCTCGCAGACTCGTTAGCTCGGCTCGCAAGCTCGCCTAGTGATGAGGTTTCAGAAAGTAGCTATAGTTCTGGGCTCCTCATCAATGTGTTTTACCGGTCCGCGCTGTTCGCGCGGTGGAGGTTGACGTAAATGGATCGTCTCAAGGGAAAAGTCGCACTGATTTCCGGCGGTGCTCGCGGTCAGGGCGCTGCCGAAACCAGGCTGTTCGTCAACGAAGGCGCGCGCGTCGTGATTGCCGACGTGCTCGACGGCGAGGCGCGCAACCTTGCCGATGAAGTGAACCGGCAGGCGGGCTCGCGCGTGGCGCTGCCGCTGCATCTGGATGTGACCCGCGCGGCCGATTGGCGAGCGGCCGTCGATGCGAGCGAACGCGAGTTTGGCGGGCTCGATATCCTCGTCAACAATGCCGGCATCCTGAACACCAAGGGCATCGCGGACACCAGCGAAGAGGAATGGGACGCGATTATCAACGTCAATCAGAAGGGCGTATGGCTCGGAATGAAGGTCGCGGCGCCTGCGATGAAGAAGCGCGGCGGCGGCTCGATCGTGAATATCTCGTCGATTTACGGGCTGATCGGATCGGGCGGGTCAGCGGCATATCACGCAAGCAAGGGCGCGGTGCGGATCCTTACGAAGACTGCGGCGGTCGAATATGCGGGGGACAAGATCCGCGTCAATTCGGTGCATCCGGGGGTAATCAAAACGCCGATGGTCGATATCTTCGACGACAAGGAACTCGACGCGATCGCGGCGCTCGCGCCGATGAAACGTGCGGCGCGTCCCGAGGAGGTCGGTTACGTGGTGCTGTTCCTCGCTACCGACGAAGCGTCGTTCGTGACCGGCGCGGAGTACGTCGTGGACGGCGGCTACACGGCAGTGTAGCGCGAAGACGACAGAGGGGGAGGGTGGAACCAAGAACTCAAAATTTCTGGTTTTTTCTGAAACCTCAGTCGAGGTTTCAGACTTCCCGTTGGTAAGACGCGGCGCAATCGTGCTTGACGCTCGCGCTGCTCGGGTAGTGAATAAGAGAAATAGTCATTTTCGCGCTCGTCTTGAGATTTATCGGACGAAGGGCCGGCCTGATTGTTGGGCGGTGCCGAAACCACAAGGGTTTTTCAGCTAAAGATCTTCAATCTGTAGTATATGATGACGATCCACATAGGCAGCAACCAAGCGCAAATCCCGGCGGCGAAAATATGTTTCCGAGTGTCAAAATTGGAAAGCAAATCGGCGGGCATGGCATGGTTAAGGAAGTAGGCGGTCCAAAGCAGCATCCCTCCAATCAATCCCCCGTGAACAAAAAGTGCAAGGATGTTTGCTTTTGCGACGAATCCCCATCGTCGGCGCACGGCGAGTTGAATCCAGCAGAATTCAATTAAGAACATTAGCGTGCCGTTGGCGGCGATCAAGATGCCTGGGCGCAGCATGGTCTTGCCAGAGGATCGGCTGGGCACAAGCCAAGAATGGGCCGAGTTTTTGCGGGAAGTTGTCTGTACGCCACGCGGGTAATACCGCTGATCATGAAATCATTCTGTCGTCTCACCGGGTGACGGCTGCGTTGAATTGCGCGTCCAATCGTTTACCTAACACTTCCTGCCAACAGATATACCGCGCTATGTCGCAACTGGAAAACTCCCGACCTGAACGGACGGATCAAATTGCGAGTTGCGGGCAATCGAGGGAAGTGGCAGCCTGAAAACAGGGCAGGGTAGTCACGCCAAAATCGGCGAGCGCCAGCCGTCCAATGAGAGCGCAATCAGATCAAAGGGGTCGGACTGCCAACGGTCACGCGACGGCGTTTCCGTGGCGGTTTGCGATCGCAGCGTGGATGCTGGCGTTCGTGGCGTGCGCTACTACTAACGGCGGATCGCTCAATCCCTTCGTCACGCAAAAGACGCCGCAACAACAGGCGCAAGAAGTCGAGCCGATGCTCGAGGCGGCCGGCTTCAGCGAACTCCCCGCGACTACCGCCGCGCAGGATGCCAAGCTCAAGACGCTGCCCGCGCTCAAGCTCGGTTACTATGACGATCAGAAGGGTGCGAAACATTATTGGCTCGCCGATCCGGATTTCTGCAAATGCCTCTTTCACGGCGACGAGGCGTCGTATCAGCGCTACGAGAATATCAAGCTCGAAAATCAGGTCGCGGAGCGCGATCGCCGCGCGGTCGAGTTGCAGCAACAACAGCAGCAACAGATGATGATGGGGCCGCCCGGCTTCGGTCCGCCCGGCATCGGCTTTGGCGGCGGCAGCGGTGGCTTCGGCTTCGGCGGTGGCGGATTCGGCCTGTCGTTTTGAGCGATCTTCGCTCCGCTAGAGTGCGCGCATTTCGCCCACTCGGCCCGGGACCTCCGGGAAGTTAGGGTGTCATTCTGAACGGAGTCTGCGAAGTGAAGAATCCCCTGAAAAGCCGGATCCGGGACCCATTCGCTACAGCAGCTTTCGAGCAGCCCAGCAGTCTTGACGCGAATTTTTGGACTGCTCAGGGTGACACAATCGGCCTTGTGCAGAGGTTCCTGGCAGTCCGACCGTCTTGACTGGATGTTTTCGAGACTGCGCACGCTAAAAGGATGCGCTTGGTGCGGAGGGTTCCCCGATTTTTCACTGTGGGAAGTATGAAACCTTTCAAAGGTTTCATGACTTTTCTCTTCCCGCCGGCGCGCTCCGCGAGGATCTCGCTTCGCGTGACGCCGAACCGGTTCGGGTGTATATAGAAGGTCCCGCGGAGTTCGCAGAGGTCGCGCACCCGATCGCGCAAATTCGCGGACGGCGTGGGCAAGAAGGTGTCGCCTCACGAAATGGGTATGCGGGCGAGCAGAAATTGTTTACCGATCCCGCTGTGACGAGCAGGCGGGGCCTCAGCGTTAGATATCAATTAGAGGTAGCGACATGACCCAACTTGAAGCTGCACGCAAAGGCGTTATTACTCAGCAGATGATTGAAGTGGCCGAAGACGAAGGGTTGAACGTCGAGGAGATTCGCGGGCTGGTCGCGACCGGCGAGGTGGTGATCCCTCACAACCAGCATCACGAGTTCCGCGCGATTGGCATCGGCAAGCGCCTGCGGACCAAGGTCAACGCGAATATCGGCGCGTCGAATTTCCATCAGCTGATCGAAGAAGAAGTCGAGAAGCTTTACACGGCGGTGCGCTACGGCGCCGATTCCGTGATGGATCTCTCGACGGGTACCGACCTCGACAAGATTCGCGGCGAGATTCTCTCCCGATGCCAGGTGATTCTCGGCACGGTGCCGATTTACCAGGTCGCGTCGGAACGATCGATTATGGATCTGGGCGTCGAGGGCTTTCTCGAAGTGATCGAACGGCAGGCGCGGCAGGGCGTCGATTATATGACGCTGCATTGCGGAGTCACGCGCGAGAGCGTGCGCAAGCTGCGCGGGCATCAGCGGATCGAGGGTATCGTGTCGCGCGGCGGTGCGCTGCTGGCCGGATGGATCGAGCGTACTGGCAACGAGAATCCGCTGTATGAGCATTTCGATGAAGTCTGCGCGATTCTGCGCGAGCATGACGTGACGATTTCGCTCGGCGACGGGCTGCGGCCGGGGGCCACCGGCGACGCCACCGATCGCGGACAATTGGCGGAGCTATTGGTGCTCGGCGAACTTACTGAGCGTGCGCGGACCTTGGGCGTGCAGGTGATGATCGAAGGGCCAGGGCATGTGCCGCTCGACCAGATCGAAGCTAATGTAAAACTTGAGAAACGAGTGTGCGGCGGGGCGCCGTTCTACGTGCTCGGACCGCTGACCTGCGACGTGGCGCCGGGCTACGATCATATTACGGGCGCGATCGGCGGGGCGATCGCATCGGCGGCGGGCACCGATTTTCTGTGCTACGTGACGCCGGCCGAACATCTGCGGCTGCCGGATATCGAGGACGTGCGCGAGGGCGTGATCGCGACACGGATCGCGGCGCATTCGGGCGACCTTGTCAAAGGCGTACGCGCGGCGAAGGTGTGGAACGATCAGATGTCGCGTTACCGCAAATCGCTCAACTGGGAAGGCATGTACGCGATGGCGATGGATCCGGACAAGGCGCGCCGCTACAAGGAAGAAAGCGAGGCGGCGGGGTCGAACGTGTGCAGCATGTGCGGATCGCTATGCTCGATCAATATCGATAACGCGGCGATCAAGTTTACCCGCAAGCGGGCGATCGAAGAGGTGGAAGCCAATGCCGCAGCCGGTTGATCAACTACGTGCCGGCGACCCGTCGGCGATCCTCGGAATCGAGCTCAACGACCAGTTCGGGCGGACGCGACTGCTGGCCGATTACCGCGGGCAACCGGTGGTGGTTTATTTCTACCCGATGGACGACACCCCGGGATGCACGCTCGAGGGTAAGGAATTTCGCGACCTGCATGAGAAATTTCGCGCGCTCGAATGCGCGGTCGTGGGCGTCAGCACCGATTCGTCGGCGTCCCATCGGGCGTTCGCCGAAAAGCATGGATTTCCATTCACGCTGCTTGCCGATGATCGCGGCGAATTGGCGCGGGCGTTTGGCGTCCTCAACGGCGAGCGTGCAGACCGGGCAACCTTCGTGATCGATCGCGACGGGCGGGTGGCGCGTGCGTTTCTCGACGTGACCCCGCGCGGGCATGCGCGCCGCGTGCTGAACTTCGTGCAGGGGCTGGTCGAATCCCACCGCATGATTGGGGGCTGATGAGCTTTCGTGCGGAGCCGAAATGGCCGCGATTGTGCCTGATGCGTAAACCCTGCCTAATGGTTATAGTTTCACGATAGGACCAATTTTCTGGACGAGTCGGCTCCGCGGCCAATACCGACGGAGCGGACGGAACGGTGCAAAGCGATGGCCAAGACTTCGAAGAATATTCTCGACGAGGCACGCGCCTCGATTAAACAGATCGATATCGATCTGGCGCGCAAGATGATCGAGCAACCGGGCACGGTGTTGATCGACGTGCGCGAAAGCGACGAATGGCGCCAGGGCCATATCCCGCAGGCGGTCGCGATCCCGCGCGGGTTCCTCGAATTGCGCGTCGAGGAGAAGGTCCCCGACCATAAGACGCCGGTAATTCTCCAATGCGCCTCGGGCACGCGCTCCTTGCTGGCGGCGCGCACACTCCATGAGCTCGGCTACGAGAACGTTTACAACATGACCGGCGGCTTCAATTCGTGGAAGGATCGCGGGCTGCCGTGGGTGGCGGATCGCGCGTTTACGCAGGATGAAATTACACGCTACTCGCGCCATTTCGTGATTCCCGAGGTTGGCGAAAAGGGCCAGGCCAAGCTGCTCGATTCCAAGGTGCTGATTCTCGGCACGGGCGCGCTCGGATCGCCGACGTCGTTGTATCTCGCGGCGGCTGGAGTCGGCACGATCGGGCTGGTCGATTTCGACACGGTCGATCTCTCGAACCTGCAACGGCAGATTATCCATACGACCGATAGTGTCGGGATGCTCAAAACCGAATCGGCGCAGAAGCGGATCAACGCGCTGAACCCGTCGATCAAGGTCATCCGGCACGATGTCCGTCTGAGTTCCGAGAACGTGATGGAAATCGTCAAGGACTACGACCTGGTGATCAATTGCGGGGATAATTTCCCGACCCGCTACCTCATCAACGACGCTTGCGTGTTCGCGAAAAAGCCGCTGGTGGACGGGGCCATTTTCCGCTTCGAAGGTAACGCGACGGTGTTCCACCCGGCGGCCGGCGGGCCGTGCTACCGATGCCTCTATCCGGAGCCGGCGCCGCCCGACATGGCGCCTTCGTGCGCAGAGGCGGGGGTGTTGGGTGCATTGCCGGGCGTAATCGGCTCGATGGAGGCGTTCGAAGCGATCAAGCTCTTGCTCGGCGCGGGCAAGCCGCTCATCGGGAAGATGGTGTACTTCGATACACTCTCGACGGACTACGTGCGCGTGCTAAAGATTCGCCGCAATCCCGATTGCCCGGTGTGCAGCGACCATCCGACGCAGACCACGCTGATCGACTACGAGGCCTTCTGCGGGTTGGCGCCGGCTTCGCACACGGTGGATGATCACGCCAACGGCCAGGTTGCGGCGGCGGCGGGGCGCTGAAAATACACTCGCGTCAGACGAGCAAAACGAGTAATGAAATGACGGCGGGCGCATCAAAAGGGCGCTCGCCGTTTTGCTTAAAAATGCCGATTCATCGGGGACAACAATGGCGTTGGGGCCTTTTTATGTGGCGCAAAAGCTGATGGATACGAAAGGGCCGCACGGCACGGCGATCCTGATGCGGCACGGCGAGACCGCGTGGAACAAGCAGGGCCGCGTGATGGGACGGCATCCGATCGAGCTGACCGATCACGGCCGGGCTCAAGTTGCGGCGACGGCGCAGTTCGCTTTGAAAATCAAACCGGACCTGATCGTGACCAGTCCGCTGGTGCGCGCGCGCCAATCGGCCGAAATCGTGGCGGAGGGCCTGGGCGGCGTCGAAATCATCGAAGAACCTGCCATCGCCGAAGTGCTTTACGGGCGCTGGGAGGGCATGACCTACCATGAACTGATCGATGACGCTCACTACATTACGTACCGCAAATCACCTATCGAACATCCGACGCCCGGCGGCGAGACGATTCCCGAAGTACAGGCGCGCGGCGTCGAAGCTGTCATGCGCACAATGGAGCGACTTCCCGGAAAGCGGGTGATGTTCGTCTCGCATGGAGACATCGTGCGCACCGTGCTGTGTCATTTCCTCAAAGTCGAATTGAAGCACTTCCATCGGATTCGCGTGGATAACGCTGCGTTGTCTGCGATCCAGATCGCGGGCGAATTTGCCGAGATCAAGTTTCTCAACCTGATGCCCGAGCCGCATCAGGCGTTCGTCGCGCCGTTTTCGACCGCTCGATCCGGGAGTAAAGGTCACGACCCCAAGTAGCTCGATGGAATGGAAGTCCGTGCGCAAGGAATAGCAATGTCAAAGACTGCGATCGCCTTCACCTCGATATTTATATTAATTTGTGGATTCGCGACAAAGAATGTGGACGCTGCGGACGTCAGTCACGCCAGCGCGAAAGCGAGCGCGACCAAAGCGGCGACCGCGTGGCTCAAACTGATCGATGGGGGCGATTACGCTGCGAGTTGGAACACCGCCAGCAGTTACTTCAAAGAACACGTGACCGAGGATCAATGGACGCAAAAGGTTGGTCCGGTGCGCGCATCGTTAGGAACAGTGGTGTCGCGCGAGGTCAAATCCGCGAGATACCTGACCACTCTGCCGGGCGCGCCTGACGGCCAATACGTCGTCATCCAATACCAGTCGTCATTCGAGCACAAGAAATCGGCGGTCGAAACGGTTACTCCGATGCTCGACGGAGACGGGCAGTGGCGCGTTTCGGGCTATTACATCAGATAGCAGGTCAGCCCGGCGACGACGCATCGGCTGATTCAGTGCCGCCGCCTACGTTGACGCCTTTGCGCACGCGCACGCCGACCTCCGGATGGGTCGGGACGTCAACGTGGATCGAGCGATAACCGCCGCGCGCCGCATCGGGTGCGACGAAGCCGACGGTGTATTGCTCGCGCAATTCCTGGCTGATGCTTGCGCAGGCCGAACGCAGCGCGGCACCGTCGCCAGCTTCGCGCACGATATAAGTCTTCGCGCCGGTCTCGGTCGAAAGCGCACTCAGCGTGCGCGCATCCACCTGATCGACGTCACCGCCAAAGATGAACGGTCCCAACGCGATGCCCGGCAGATTTGCCGCGTTTGGATCGCCAATTCCGATCGAGTAAACCAGCACACCCATTCTGCGCGCCTGGGCAACGACCTGTTCGACCGTCGATTGGCTGGTGTTATCCATGCCGTCCGTTACGACCAGCAGCGCACGCTTGTCGTAGCGCCCGTGAGCGACCATCAGGAGGCCGTCGAGGATGGTGTCGAATAGCGAGGTTTGCCCGAACGCATGCAGAAGCTCGAGGCGGCTCAGCACTAGGTAATGATTGGTCGTAAAGGGCTGGAGCAGGAACGGCCGGCTCGAAAACGCGAACATGAAGACGTCATCGCGATCGTTGAGATTGCGGATAAACTCCGAAATCGCAGCCTGCGCCTGCGGAATCTTCGGCTGCATACTGCCCGAAGTGTCGACCAGAATACCGATCGAGACCGGCGTGTTCAGGTCTTGGCGGAAGAACTGGATAGGACGATCCTGGCCGTCGAGCGAAAGCTTGAAGTCGCCGCGCTGAAGGCCGGTGACGTAACGTCCCTGTTGATCGGTGACCGTAACGGTGACTTGCTGATAACCCTGCTGGCTCTTCAACTGATGCGGTGGCAGCGTGAGCTCTTGCCCGTGCTGCGGCGCCAGTGGCGGAATCGAGGTCGCGGAATTTCCACCCTGATGGCCCGGGAGGGTTGGCAATTCGAGCACCCCGCCGCCCTGTCCCTGATTCCGCTGCGGCGCGGGGCCGGGTTGAAACTGCCCCTGTTGGGCGAAGGAAATGCCGCCGAAACCGATAGCCACGAGCATCGCGATTGCAATCACGATCGTCGCACTTAGTCCGGCGCGTTGGCGGATATTTTGTATCGTCATTGAATCAATTCTTTGAAGATCAATTTTGTGACCCGAGCCGACCGCCTTTATTCCCCGTACGATCTTCCTATTTGCCATTCGCCGGGGCAAGCGGCCAAATATGGGTCTCGCGTTCTCGGCTGTCCTAAGTCGAGCGGCGCTCGAGCGTTGCAAGCCCCCACTAATTAGACGTATGGAGTGGAAATCCGGTTCAAGCAAGCTCTCTATACGTCGGCGATTCGCGGATGGATGCCTCCCACCCAACCATAGCATCAGTGGCCTGTGAGGATTTCCCGTGCAATCGCACGGCTTTTTTGCTAACTGACCGATAGGTTGCCAGTTTTCATGCCCGCATCAGACTTGCGCGCAGCAGTGCGAGGAAAATCACCAGATGACGGTCGATAGCCGCGCGGTCGAGCGGTTCCTCTATCATGAGGCACGCCTGATGGACGCGCATCGGCTCGACGAATGGCTGGCGCTGTGGGACGATGATGCGACCTACTGGGTGCCGTGTAACGATGATGACAGCGACCCAGCGCGCAGCGTTTCGGTGATTTACGACCGGCGCGGGCAACTGCGCAATCGCATCCAGCGCATCAAGGAGACCCTCTGGCTCAAGGAACAGGCGCCGCGCTTGCGCCGCATCGTAGGTAACGTTGAAGTGGAATCCGTTGGCGGCGAAGAGCTCGTTGTTGGATCGAACTTCATCCTGGCCGAACTACATCGTCATCGCCAGACGCTGTGGGCCGGCAATACGATTCACCGGCTTATTCCGAACGGCGAAAGCTTTCGCATCAAGTACAAGAAAGTGGTCTTGCTGAACAACGATGAACCGCTGCCGAATCTGCTGTTCCTCATATGAAAACTCAATCTTCGGTCGGATTGCGCCGTGTGGAGAAGCCAAACCTTGAGACTGATTAGCGAATTCGCGGCGGTCGAAATCGAACGCGACGACACCGGCAATGGCCCGCGCCTGCTGATTCGCGACGCGCGCAGCGGGCAATCCATCTATCTCGATCCGCTGGAACTAACCGCGCTGGCGTGGGCGCAGCATGAGGATCTGATGCCGTTGATCGATCCGTCGCGCTTTGATCGGCATTCGCGCAATGGCGTGTGAACGTTAGTTGGAGGTAGCCGAAATGGATATCGCCGCGGACTCTCGACCAGACTACAACCAGCTTATTCTCGCCGACCGCATCAACGGCCGAATTTATTACGACCCGGCGATATTTCGCGACGAACTGGAGAAAATCTGGTATCGCGAATGGGTCTACGTCGCGCATGAGAGCGAAGTGCCCCAAGCGGGCGACTACGTAACGCGGCAGATCGGACTGCAACCCGTGATCGTCTCGCGCGACGACGCCGGCGAGGTGCATCTGCTGCTCAACCGCTGCACCCATCGCGGCAACACCATCTGCCAGAGCGAGCGCGGCAACTCCCATGCGTTTCGCTGCGCCTATCACGGCTGGACCTTCAACAGCCGCGGCGATCTGGTCGGCGTGCCCTATGCCGCCGGCTACGGCACGTCGTTTCGCAAAGATGAATTTCCGCTCGCGAAGGTGCCGCGTTCCGGAACATATCGCGGACTCATTTTCGCCAGCCTCAGCGCCGACGGCCCCTCGCTCGAAGACCGCCTCGGACCGGCCGGGCGCTGCTCGATCAATTCGTCGATCTGTCGCCCGAGGGCGAATTGGTCGTCCGCTCCGGCGTGCTCAAACATTCGTATCGCGGCAACTGGAAGATGGCGCTGGAGAATTCCGTCGACGGCTACCATCCGAACATCCTCCATCACGCCGCGATGGTCATGATGACGCGCGGAAAGGCCGACATGGAGGCCATTTTCGGTGAGCGCAGTGACGCTCGCGCGCGCGATCTTGGCAACGGCGCGGCGCAACTCGATCTTAATCCGATTCAGGCGCGCAGCGGCGGCCGCGTGGTGCCGCCGGGATGGAGCAAGGCGGCGCACGAAGAATATCGCGCATCGATGGTGCGTCGGTACGGAGCCGAGACGCGCCGAGCGGATTATCGCGCAGGGCGGACCGCATTTCTGTATTTTCCCCAACCTGATTCTGATCCTGAATCAGTTCCGCGTGATTCAACCGGTGAGCGCCGACGAGACCGTGATCTACTACTACCCGACGATGCTCAAAGGCGCGCCCGACGAAATCAACCAGCGCCGCCTGAGCGAGACCTACCTCGTCCATGGCCCGGCCGGACGCGTCGCACCCGATGATTTCGAGGCCTACGAGCGCAACCAGGTCGGCTTCCAGGCGCGCGTCAACGAATGGCTGTTGCTGCGCCGCGGACTCGATCGTGAAGAGCACGAAGCCGGTGGCACGGTCGCGGGTCACGAAACCGACGAAACCACCCAGCGCGCGATCTGGCATCACTACCGCGGCCTCATGACGCGCTGACTTCCGACACCCGCAGCAAGGCAGGTAACACATGGCTTCGCGTATCGCGCTCGATCGCTACGTCTACGAGGATATCTATCCCGCGTTCAAGGCCGCCACCGACGAAAAAGAGCTCACCGCGAATCTTAGTCGCACCTTCCTGACCTATCTCGCGCAGCGGAATCTCGTCCTTGCGGGTGACAATCCGGCTCCCGTAGCCGATATCGGCTGTGGGCCTTGCGATACGCTGATCAAGTATCTGGCCGGAGTTGCATTTCCGCCTGGCTTCGTGGTCAGGGCGACAGACTATCTGTCCGAATACGCTGACGCCCAACGCGGAGAGGCTCTGCGCGTGCTCGCTGCGGCCCAGGTAAAGAAGATTATTCCGCTGGTCGATTTTTCGGTTCGTGCTGGAAATGCGTTCGCGGGGAATCTCGTCGATCTACTTTCCGGACCGCACGACGGCGCGAACCTGCGGCGCGCCTTCCGGATCGTGTACGCGTCCCATCTGATGTATCACGCCGACGGCCCGTTGGACGCCGAGCGTCTGATCGCGGACGTAGCGGAAAATCTTCTTGCTCAAGACGGTATTTGCATCATGTACCACATTGCGAATACGCGCGGCGCATTTCAGGAATTTCGCGCGCGGTTCGGTAGCGAAGCGGGCGCTGCTGGCCATAGCGATACGGGTGCGGTGACGATTGACGATCCACCAGAGCAGATTCGCTCGGCGTGCACCAAGCTGCGGCTTCCGCTCTACGAGAAAGAATTCACCACCAGGCTTCGCTTCGGCTTGCTCCGGGACACGGAGTGGCAATCGTTCAAGCAGCCCCGTACCTACGACGCGTTAGCCGCTTCCGAACCCTCCGCGTATGAGGATCTGAAGCGGCTCTATTTCGTTGTCCAGCGCGCACCCATGGAATTTGCGGCAGACCATTCCGCGACTGGCCTGGAGGCTTTCTTAAACGAGGTGCGCCAGGTCATCGAGGCAAATCACGGCGTGCTCCCATCGGTCGAACGAATGCAGGTATTCAGCCGCGCCGATGCCCCTGCGCCCCTGAGCCAAACACTTCCCGAGGCGCTCGCGGCGGCAACCACCTCTGCGGCCGCTTAGCCTATCGAATTTTCTCCTGGGGCGGACTGAGCACTTGGCGGCCGCCCCCTCCTTGCTTTCGCCGAGTTGGACTTAGATTTTGAGAACAGACCTGAAGCGCACCTTGCCGGAGATCATGTGTTCGTAAGCTTGCGCTGCCTGCTCTAGTGGGAAGGCCTCGATCATTGGGCGCACGCCAGTGGCCGCCGCGAACTTGAGCGTGTCCTCTGAATCCTTCGAGGTTCCCGAGGGCCAGCCGGCAATTAATTTGCGAAGCATAATCAGTTGTACAGACGAAACTGCGAATGGTTCCGCGCTGGCGCCGACTACGACCAATTTGCCGTCCACGCCGAGCCCATCGATCAGGCTGCTCATCGCCTTGCCATCCGGGGCCGTCGCGAGAATCACGCGGGCGCCTCCTAAACCGGACAGCTCCCTGGCCACATCCTGCGAACCGGCATCGATATAAGTTCGAGCGCCGAGTTTCAACGCGAGACTTTTCTTGTCTGCTCCCCTACCTATCGCGACAGTCTCGAAACCGAACTTGCTCGCGAATTGAACACCTAAGTGGCCGAGCCCGCCGATACCTTGTATTGCGACAAGATCACCAGGCCGGGCGCCGCTGTTGCGCAATGCGTTGAACGTCGTGACGCCAGCACACATGAGGGGTGCGGCGTCCTCAGGCGCGAGCTCGCCAGGGATATGAGCCAGCGCCTCGATTGGTGCGAACACCAATTCCGCGTACCCACCGTCGTAGCTGATACCCGGAATTTGCAACTTCGCGCAGGTTATAAAGTCGCCGCGGCGGCAAGATTCGCATTTGCCGCAGTGCCCACCATGCCAGCCGATGCCCACGCGATCACCGACCTTCCAGGGATCAGTCCCTTCTCCGAGCGCATCGATGATCCCTGCAATCTCGTGACCCGGGGAACGAGGATAAACGATCCCCGGCCAGACGCCCTCTTTGGTCATCGAGTCGCTATGACAGATGCCGCAGGCCTGAACTTTGACCCTGACGTGGCGGGCAGGGGGCTCACCGACCGGCTCCTCGATCAGTTCGAAGCTCCCACCGCCCCTGGCCACTCGTATCTTTTTCATGAGCATAACCTCGGGATATCTGGACAACTGAACTTCTTCTCGTCACTAGCTGGTGCGGCTCACGGTCCGAGTCCCCGGTAAAGCCTGCTGAAGTGATTCGCGTGATTCTGATCGCTTTACCCGCTTGGCCGCGAAGTCGTTTTCCTGTCGGCGCACCCGGGCAAGGCCATACTCAAGGTCTATCCTCAGCCACGGTTCGGCGCCACTGGCAAAGGCCTTTACCCACAAATGGCATTTCCAATGCTCTTGTCGGTCGAAGCCGTCCAGCATAAGTTGCGGTCAATATTGTCAGGCCAGCGATAAGAACATGGCTAGCAAGGAGTAAGCATGAAATTCGGCATCTTCATGGCCCCGTTTCACCGGGTCGGCGAAAATCCGACGCTCGCGTTCGAGCGCGATATGCAACTGATCGAATGGCTCGACGAGCTTGGCTATGACGAGGCGTTCATCGGCGAGCATCATTCGGCGGGTTGGGAAATCATCCCTTCGCCCGAGATTTTCATGGCGGTGGCGGCGACTCGCACCAAGCGCATCATGGTCGGATCGGGCGTGGTCAGCGTTCCCTATCATCATCCCTTTCACATCGCCAATCGCTTCGCGCTGCTCGATCAGCTGACGCACGGCCGCGTGATTCTCGGCTGCGGGCCCGGCGCCTTGCCGAGCGACGCTTACATGCTGGGCATCGAGACCACCACGCAGCGCGATCGGATGGTCGAGGGATTGCAAGCGGTAATGCGGCTCTTGAATGAGGACGGCAACATCACGATAGACGGATCGTACTTCACGTTGCGCGAGGCGCATCTGCAGGTGAAGCCGTTTCAGAACCCGCTGCCGGTGTTCGTCGCCAATACGATCTCGCCCTCCGGGATGGTCGCGGCAGGTAAGCTCGGATGTGGCGTTCTATCAGTTGCAGCCTTCAGTCCGGGAGGCCTTTCGAGCCTGCCCAAGCGCTGGGCGATGGCCGAGGAGATCGCGGCGGAAAACGGCAAGACGGTTGACCGCAAAAACTGGCGGTTGGTTTTTCCGATTCACCTGGCGGAATCGAGCAAGGAAGCGCTCGACGACGTCCGCGACGGCGGTAACACATGGATTCAGAAATACTTCATCGAGACGCTCGCGGCGCGCGTGCAGTTCGAAGAGTATCCCGGACAGCCGACCGAGGAGATGACGCTCGATCGGATGGCGGCGCGCGGCGGCGCGATCGTCGGCACGCCCGACGACGCCATCAAGCGGATCAACGAGGTCATCGAGATGTCCGGCGGCGGCTTCGGCGGGATGCTGGTGCTCGCCCATGAATGGGCCTCGCGCGAGAAAACGCTGAAGTCATTCGAGATGTTTGCGCGCTACGTGATGCCGAAATTCCAGGGCTCCGCGATCCCGATCGAGTACTCGCAGCAATGGACCGCGCAGCGTCGCGACCAGCTTTTCAATTCGTCGGTGAAAGCGGTGATCAAGGCGATGCACGACTACAAGGAGCATCGCGTGGCCGCGGGACAAAAGCCCTCCGACTTGGCCGATCAGCCGATTACGCGGACACGCTAAGTCGCGAGGCGGCGGCGCTTGCGCGCCGCCGCCTCGCGACAGAAGAAGCAGCGAGCCAGCGGATGGAATAATACGCTGGCTTGCTGCTTTCTGGAGTACCCGGCAGGATAGCGACGCCGAGATTTCTCGACGACGCTATCCTGCAGCGCGAACCGCGCCGCGGAGCACCTTGAACTGTGCGTCCATGGCGCCCTCCCGCGCGCAAACCTCAGCCCGGCCGTTTCATCTTGAAGACGTTATCGACGGACGTGTACTGATCGAGGCCGCCCAGACGCGCGATTGCACGCGCCGCCGTGAGATCGACTTTGCCATCGATGATCACTTCGTCGGCGATATAGATGCCGATGACCTGGCCGATGACGATCGAGTACGGATTCGCCTTGCCGTCGGTCGCCGGCAACTCCACTGTCTTGACGTACTTGCATTCGAAGGCGACCGGCGAGCGCTTCACGCGCGGCGGCTTGACCGCGATCGAGGGCGCCATCTCGAGGTGCGCGAGCTCCACCTCGCTGACGTCCGCGCCGACCTCCGCCGACGTCATAGTCATCTCCTCGCGCAATTCCCAGGTCGTTAAGCTGTGCACGAATTCGCCACTCTCCTCGGCGTTGGTCTGCGAATGTTTGCGGCCCGCGCTCGAGAACATCACGAACGGCGGCCGGCTCGCGACCGCATTGAAGAAGCTGTACGGCGCGAGGTTCACCAGGCCGCTTACGGTTGATGGTGGAAATCCAACCTATCGGACGAGGCACCACGAGTGTCGTCAACGGATCGTTTTTGAGCGGATATTCCTTCTCGCGCGGATCGAAGTACATGCTTGAAACTCCGGGAATTGAGTAGCGCTAATCTAGTCGGCAGCCGCTGCCGTGGCGAGTGCAACCGGATCATTTGTCGCGGCAGCATTGATGATCGCACTGGGATCTAGCGTCGAGCCGTTCAGATAAATGAGGCGGCCGTCGTTCGACTGACGTTCGCGCAGCCAGCGCGCGACGATCGTCATCGCTTCGAGTTCACCGCGCGCGATCGGCCGCATCCGGTAGCGATCGTAGTTCTCCGCGATAAATGCGCTGATCGCTTCCGCGGCGCCAATCGAATTGATCTCCCGCGTCATCGCGAGACGTCCGCTCAGCACCACGTACGCAATCGGCTTCGCGCAGCTCGCGCTTGCCACATCCGCTTCTGATGACGCGTTCGCTGCATTGGATACCGCTTGCGGCGCAATAACGATCACGAGGTTGTTCTCGGTCACGACGCGGCTGAGGCGGCTGACTCGTTCCGAAAATGCCGCGAGCGCCTCGAGTTCGCGATGGTACCGACGCGCCTCTTCGAAGCGCATCGCCGCGGCCGACTGTTCGCGCGCCCGCGCCAGCTCACCCATCAGATGACCGCTGCGGCCGCGCAGGAAAGCCACCGCACGACCGACGCGCTCGTTGTACGCGTCTTCGTCGATCGTGCGATTGCAGGGCGCGGCGCAATGACCCATCTGTCCATAGACGCACGGCGAGAAGTCCTCGTCGGGCGCGAGTTTGCCGCCGCAGGTGCGCAAGCCGAGCAGACGCGCCAGCGCGCGTGTCGCGTGGTCGAGGTTGTGCCGTCCGATGAACGGCCCCAGATGCATCACGCCAACTCGCGCGCTCATCTTCGGGCTGATTCGCAGCCGTGGAAACGGATCGGAAAGATCGAGCTTGACGAAGAACGCGGGCGCCGCCGACTTCAGCATCCGGTTGTAGGGCGGCTTGAGTTCGCGAATGAGGCGCGCCTCGCTCAGCGCCGCATCGAGCGGCGACGACGCCGGCCGCGTTTCGATCGCATGCACGTGGCTGATGAGCTCCGCCGTCTTCGCGTTGCGCGCAGCGCCGCAGTTGTAGTACGACGCGACGCGATCGCGCAGTCGCGCCGCCTTGCCGATGTAGAGCAGATCGCCGCGTTCGTTGCGCATCAGGTAAACGCCGGGCGTGCGCGGCAGCGCCGCGATCACCTCGGGCGGCACATGACGCTCGACGCGTTTGCCGGCCGCCCCGCGATGGTTCCAGTCGATCAGGCGGTCGAGCCGATTGAGTCCCATCTTCGCCGCCATCTCGATAAAGATTGACAACAACTCCGCAGCCATCCGCGCGTCGCCCAGTCCGCGATGGCGTCCCGCCGTCGAGAGCCCGAAATGCTCCGCCAGCGCGTCGAGCCTTCGGCGCTTGAGCGAGGGCAGCAGGCGGCGCGAGAGGCGCAACGTGCAGAGCAGCGGATTACACACGCCGATCCCGAACAGCCGCCGAAACTCGAAATCGAGAAACGAATGATCGAACGTCGCATTGTGTGCGACCATCACGGCGTCGCCCAGGAACTCGCGAAACGCCGGCAGCGCCTGCTCGATCGGTGGCGACCCGCGCACCATCTCGTTGGTAATCGAGGTCAGGCCGGAGACGAAGCGCGGAATCGCCATCCGTGGTCGCACCAGCGTTTCGAAGGTCGCCGTGATGCGTTGGCCTTCCATTCGGCACGCGCCGATTTCGATAATCGAGCCCGCCGCCGCGCGGCCGCCGGTGGTTTCGAGATCGACCACCACGAACCGCGCGTCATGCAGTGGGATATGGAGCGCGACGCTCTGGCGCAGCGACCACATCCCGGCGCTGCTCATCGCAGACGAAATTCGGATCGCCGCCAATCAAGCCGCGAATCAGCCGCGCGCCGAGTTCGGGATCGGAACCCGCGCCTTTGAAAAGCAGCCCGACCAGTTCGGCCGCGTCCGCACCCGCGGGACGGGCTTCGAGAAAGGCGTGGAGTTTCTCTCGCGCCGTGGCGTGAGGCATCCGCGCAAAGGCCGCCGCGTTGGCCGTATCGTGTGCCGCCGCTGCGTCCTCCGACGATCCATAGGACTCGTCATGCGACGAGCTGGATTGGCTGCGTACCTCGCCGATTTCGATGTCGTAGTTAATCTGACCGCCTCCGCCTCGCCACTCACCACCATCCGGTCGCCGAATTCATTTTCGACTTCCCTTCGCTTTAACAGAGGGCATCGGTTCACTGCAACGTGGCGCGCTCACGAAGCAATGCTGGCGCAGGCGGTCCGCACGCCTTACAATTGATGGAACAGCGCAGAGGACATCAATCATGGAACGAGTCGAACTATTACGCGAATGCGAAGCCGTGCAAATTCCCGCCGGCACTCCGATAACGCTCGAAAAGGGCGTCGAGGTCTTCATCACCCAATCGCTCGGCGGCACTTTCACCTTGCAGGTGCCGGCCTACAATGGCCTCTACCGCATCGCGGGCAAGGACGCTGATGCGATCGGCAAGACGGCGGCCGAAGCGGCGGCGACCACGACCTCGGGCGGCGATCTCGAAGCGATGGTCTGGGATCAGCTCAAGACCTGCTACGACCCCGAGATTCCGGTGAATATCGTTGACCTCGGTTTGGTGTACGGGATGGAAGTGACGCCGCAAGACGACGGCACCAGCAAGGTCGACGTGAAGATGACGCTGACCGCGCAAGGCTGCGGAATGGGCGCTTCGATTGCCTTCGATGCGAAGAGCAAGCTGATGACGATTGCGGGAATCTCCGAAGCGAACGTCGATCTGGTGTGGGATCCACCGTGGAATCCGCAGATGATCGCGCCCGAAGCCCGCGAAAAACTCGGCATCGACTAACGTCTCGAGGCGACGCTTTTTACGAACTCGGCAGAGGCGGCGCGCTGACTAACAAAATTCTTGGACGCGGGTCTTTTTGCGCTCTGGACAAGCTCTACAAAGTCAAAGAATGAAGTCCCGCCACGCCGCTGCGCTCGCGCTTCTTTTATTGTGGTGCTGGATGATACCGCCTCCGCCGGATAAGCCAGGGCAACTTTTCCATCGGTTTCCTCCGTGGAAAGGGGGGCGATGCGGATTCACATCAAAGCAAACGTGTGAGACGGATTTAAAGGCGCGAGAGCCACGTTTGGGGTGGCCGAGTTATATGAGTGCAGACTGTTACAAGGAAGGCAGTGACTGGCATTACGCTAAGACTCCAAAATAAGCCACTCGCCATTTCAAATTCAGACACTCAGGGCCAAATTCAGACAGTACCCGGCCCGCCAAGCTGATTGACTCTGATGCTAACGTCCGATAGTTAGATGGGTTCGGAATTGGTGAAATGTTCGCAATAGTTAAGACAGGCGGAAAGCAATATCGCGTCGGCCCCGGCGACCAGATCGTCGTCGAGCGCATCGAGGGCGAGGTCGGCGCTGAAGTGGCGCTCGACCAGGTGCTCGCATTCAGCGATGGCGAGGTTAGCGCAGTCGGTACGCCGACCGTTGCGGGCGCGTCGGTGAGTGCGAAAATCGTGCAGCAGCCGCGCGGCACCAAGGTGCTGGTGTTCAAGAAGAAGCGGCGCAAGAACTATCGCCGTAAGCGCGGCCATCGCCAGGAGCTGACTGTCCTGCGGATCCAAGGAATTAGCCGGGGTGCAACCGTTGCCACTTCCGACGAAAGTGCAACACCGATAGCATCCGATGGCGGCGCAGCATCGGCTGCGGATGCTGGTTGATGGAGGGACTGAACCGTGGCGCATAAGAAGGGACAAGGTTCAACGCGCAACGGGCGCGACAGTCCGGGACAGCATCGCGGGATCAAGATTTACGCCGGCCAGAGCGTCCGCGCGGGTAACATCCTCGTGCGTCAACTCGGCACCAAGATTCATCCGGGACGCAATGTCGGACTCGGCCGCGATTACACGATCTTCGCGCTGATCGATGGCATCGTGAAGTACGAGTCCTATCGCGGCGACAAGCGGCAGGTGAGCGTCGATGCAGTCGTGAAGCCTGCGGCACCGGCGCCGGAAACCTCAGCAGAGCAGCCGTCCGCTTAGCCCATCTTTTCGAATCCGATTAGATAGCCCTGCGGGAAACCGTGGGGCTTTTGTTGTGGGGCCGCTATACTGGCGGGAACGGAGGAAATCGCGATGAGACTCGGACTCAACACCGGATACTCGGGCCCGCGCATGGCCCAGACCATGGAACTGATACTCGAGGCCGAACGGCTCGGCTACGATTCCGTCTGGTCGGGTGAGGCCTATGGCTCCGACGTGATCACGTTTCTGGCGTGGGTCGGAGCGCGCACCTCGAAGATCAAGCTCGGCGCCGGCATCATGCAGATGCATGCGCGGACGCCCGCGATGGCCGCGATGACCGCGATGACGCTCGACGGGCTCTCCGAAGGACGCTTCATCATCGGCTTGGGACCATCGAATCCGCAGGTTGTCGAGGGCTGGCATGGCATGCCCTACGGCAAACCGCTGCAGCGTTATCGCGAATACATCGAGATCATGCGGATGGTGCTCAAGCGCGAGCAGCCGCTGCAGTACGACGGCAAGGAGTATCAGATTCCGTATCGCGGGCCGGGCGCGTCGGGACTGGGCAAGCCGCTGCGCAGTATCCTGCACGGCCGCCCCGACATGAAGATCTACACCGCGTCGATCAGCCCCAAGGGTATCGAGTTGGCGGCCGAGCTCGCCGACGGCGTGATTCCGGTCTGGATGAGCCCGGCGTGGTACGCGCAGCTTTATCAGCCGCATCTCGAGGCCGGCTTCAAGAAGGCAGGCGGCGGCAAGAATATCGCGAGCTTCGATCTCGCGCCTTACGTGCCGGTGCACATGGGTACAGACCTCGACAAATGCCGCGCGCCGGTGAAGGCAAGCCTCGCCTTGTATATCGGTGGGATGGGCGCGCGTAATCGTAATTTCTACAACAGCTATGTGCGCAACTTCGGCTACGAGGATCTCGCCACGCAACTGCAGGATTTGTATCTCAGTGGACGCAAGGAAGAGGCGGCTGCCGCGGTACCCGACAAACTCGTCGATGCGGTTGCGCTCATCGGTCCGCGTGAGCGCATCAAGGATCAGCTTGCCGAGTGGAAGGCCTCGCCGATCGGCACGATGATCGTTGCAACCACTCAGGTCGAGGCGCTGCGCACGCTCGCGGAGTTGTGTTCCTAGACTTCTCGCAGCTATGCGCTTTATCGACGAAGCCAGGGTCTACGTTCAAGCCGGCAAAGGCGGCGACGGCGCGATTGCGTTCCTGCGCGAAAAATACCGGCCCTTCGGCGGACCCGCGGGCGGCGATGGTGGCCGCGGCGGCAGCGTCATCTTCGAAGTCAACGAGGGCATGTCAACGCTGCTCGACTTCAAGTACAAGCCGCGTCTCGTCGCGCGCGACGGGGAAGCCGGTCGCGGCAAGCAGCAGTATGGTCATCAGGGCGACGATCTCCTGGTGCGGGTGCCGCCGGGCACGATGGTCTTCGATGAAGACACCGGTGATTTGATCGCCGACCTCGTCATCCCCGGTGAGCGTGCGATTATCGCGCAGGCCGGCAAGGGCGGCCTCGGCAACATGCATTTCGTGTCGTCCACGCGGCGCGCCCCGCGCATCGCGACGCCCGGTACCGCGGGTACGCACCGCTGGGTCAAGCTGGAGTTGCGATTGGTGGCGGAGGCCGGCCTCGTTGGCCTGCCCAATGCCGGCAAATCGACGCTGCTCTCAGCGCTCACCGCGGCCCGTCCGAAAATCGCGCCATACCCCTTCACCACGCTCACGCCGAATCTCGGCCACGTTCAAATTAGCGACGAGGAATCATTCAACATCGCTGATATTCCAGGGCTCATCGAAGGCGCGCACCTCGGTCACGGCCTCGGCATCAAATTCTTGCGCCATATCAAACGCACGCGCGTGTTGGTTTACGTGCTCGACCTAAGCGCCAATCCGCAGAACGATTACGCTACCGTGAAGGGCGAGGTGGCGGCGTTCGACGAAGAGATGACTGAGCGGCCGGCGCTAATCGCGCTCAACAAGGCGGACCTCGTCGCACCCGATGAATCCGCACGCATCGCGAACCTGATGAGATCGCGCACCGGACTCGAAGTCTTCGTCATCTCAGCAGAGCACGGCGCGGGCCTTGATCCCTTGGTGGCGGCGATCGCGGAAAAGCTGCGCGTTCCCTTCGCGAATGAGCCCGACACCGCGGCCGCAGATCTCAGGTGAATTACAAGGAAGCGATCATCGCACCGCTGCGCAGGTTGGTGGTCAAGGTCGGCAGCGCAGTGCTCTCCGACCCGAACGGTCTGCGTGCCGACGTCATTGCGAATCTCGCACGCCAAATCGACGAGATCATTCGCGATGGGCGCGAAGTCGTATTGGTCACGTCGGGCGCGATCGCGGCCGGGCGCGCGCGTCTCGGACGCCGCGCCTCGACGATCGCCGAGCGGCAGGCGGCAGCGGCCACCGGCCAGATTGACCTGATGCGCCAGTGGGCCAAGGCATTCGACGCGCACGGGCGCACCGTTGCGCAACTGCTGTTGACCCACCAGGACCTGGCCGAACGCAAACGCCGGCTCAACGCCACGCATACTATCGAATCGCTGTTTGCGGCTGGTGTGATCCCCATCGTCAACGAAAACGATACCGTCGCCGTCGAAGAAATCCGCATGGGCGACAACGACGTCCTTTCATCGCTGGTGGCCGGGATGGTTCAGGCCGGCCTGCTGATCATCTTGAGCGACGTCGCCGGCGTACTAACAGGCGATCCGCGCACACGACCCGATGCGCGCTTGATTCCGCTGATCACCGACCCCGAAGCCGGCATGCGCGGACTGGTCGCCGAGAGCGCGGGACCACTCGGCAGCGGCGGGATGGCGACGAAGCTCAAGGCAGCGCGCCAAGCTGCGCGCGCGGGTATCTGCGTGATCATCGCACCCGGCCGTGAACCCGACACCTTGACGCTTGCGCTCGATCCTTCGCGCGAGATCGGCACGCTGGTGCTGCCGGCGCGACGGCGATTACCCGGCCGCAAGCACTGGATCGCCTTCGCGCTGCGGCCGAGCGGCTCGCTGGCGCTCGATCGCGGTGCCGCCGAGGCCTTGCGCTCCAAGGGGCGCAGCCTGCTGCCCTCCGGCATTCGCGACGTGCGTGGCGAGTTTGCCAGCGGCGATTGTGTCAGCCTGCTCGATTCCGATGGCGTCGAGTTTGGGCGGGGGTTGGTCAATTACCCCGCCGCCGATGTGCTAAAAGTGAAAGGCATGAGATCGCAGGAGATTCCGCGCGTGCTCGGCTACAAGGTCGCCGACGAGATCATCCACCGCGACAACTTCGTGTTGATCGAAGACCTCGCATGAGTCTCGAAGCAGAGATCCTGGCTCGTCTCGCCGACGCCCGCATCGCCGCTCGCCGGCTCGCGCTGATCGGCGCGGATCGCAAAAATCGGGCGCTCGAAATACTTGCCGACACGCTGCGCTCATCCACGGAGAGAGTTCTGACGGCGAATCGTGAGGACGTCGCACGCGCGCAAGCGGCCGGCGATGCACCGGCCTTCGTCGAACGGTTGACGCTCACCCCCGATCGCATCGCAGCGATGGCGCGAAGCGTCGAAGAGGTGGCCACGTTGCCCGATCCGGTCGGCGAGACCATCGCGCGCTGGCGCCGTCCTAACGGTCTCGACATTCGCCAAGTCCGCGTGCCGATCGGCGTCGTCGCCATCATTTATGAATCGCGGCCCAACGTTACCGTCGATGCGGCCGTGCTCGGTTTCAAGGCTGGCAACGCGGTCGTCCTGCGCGGGGGGCGTGAGGCGCTCTCGACCAACACAGTATTAGCGGAGCTAATAGCAAAATCGCTTTCCAAGACTGACCTCGACCCGCACAGCGTCATCTTTATAGGTAATCCGGATCGCGAGGCGATTCAGATTCTGAAGCGTCAGCCCGGAGCGATCGATCTGATCATCCCGCGCGGCGGCAATGCCTTGAAGGCGGCGCTTGCAGGATCTGCGGTGCCGGTGCTGCCGCACTTCGACGGCATCTGTCACACCTACGTTGATCGCGCGGCCGATCTGCAGATGGCTGAAGATATCTGCTTCAACGCCAAATGTAGCCGTCCGTCAGTCTGCAACGCGATGGAGACGATGATCGTGCACGCGGAGATCGCCCCGAAATTCCTGCCGCGAATCGCCGCTCGGATGCGCACCGTCGGGGTCGAACTGCGGGGCGACGAACGCACGCGTACGATTATCGCGGACGCTCGCGCCGCTACGGACGAGGATTGGGACACCGAGTATCTCGACTTGATTTTGGCGATCAAAGTCGTCGATTCGCTCGAAGACGCGATCGTATTCATCGCGCGCCACGGCTCCGGCCTCGCCGACGCAATCGTCACCCAGGACGAAGCCATCGCGGCCCGCTTCGAGCGCGAAGTGGATTCGGCTACGGTTTACGTCAACGCTTCGACCCGCTTTACCGACGGTTTCGAATTCGGTTTCGGTGCCGAAACCGGCATCTCGACCAATCGCCTGCACGCGCGCGGTCCGATGGGATTGAAGGAGTTGACGACCTACAAATATCTAATCGAGGGCCGCGGTCAGATCCGGACTTGAATTACATGTCGCGAATCAAATCTGCTCTCAACGCGGAATCGCCCTCATGCGGGTAGGCCTCTTCGGCGGCAGCTTCAATCCGATTCACCTGGGCCATCTGCGCGCGGCCGAGGAGGATCGCGAAGCGCTCGCGCTCGATCTGGTGTATTTTATTCCGGCCGCAGCGCCACCGCACAAGCCAAACGTCGGACTGGCCCCCGCCGAGCATCGCCTGCAGATGGTGCGGTTGGCGACCAAGGGCAATCGCCATTTCATGGTCTCTGATACCGAGATCCGACGCGCGGGGCAATCCTACACGATCGATACAGTGCGATACTTTCTGTCAACTATGCGGGGACACCCCGACCTTCAGTTGATTATGGGTGCCGACCAGTTTGCGGGGCTGGCGACGTGGAAGGAGGCGGACCAGTTAGTGCGCCTGTGCAACGTCGCCGTACATACCCGGCAGCCCGAGGCGGGAGAATCGCCGGCGCCAATTTCCCTTGCGGCGGTCGATCATTTTGGTTACATTCGTGAGGAAGATCATTACGTGCATCAAAGCGGCCATACGTTATCATTCGTCGCCACAACGTTCCTTCCGATCTCCGCCACATTGGTCCGGCAGACTCTCGCCGCGCGCGAATCTATTCGCTATCTCGTTCCCGATGATGTCGCGGATTACATCCAACGGCATAGCCTTTATTCTTCGCCTTAAATCAATGCCAAAGGGCACGCACCCTATCTCCGCGAATCGGCGCTGCTGGTAAAGTGATGGATTCGCTCAAAAAATCGCTCGCCGCGGCTGAAGCCGCGCTTGAAAAAAAGGCCTACGACCTGGTCGTTCTGCAAGTCGATCATCTCCACTCGATTGCCGACTATTTCATCATCGCGACCGGGCGCTCCGACGTCCAGGTGCAGGCGATCGCGCGCGGTATCGGCGAACGGATGGAACTGGAGGACGAGCGCCCGATCGCAATCGAGGGCTTCAACCACGGCCACTGGGTCGTGCTCGATTATGTCGATGTCGTCGTGCATGTTTTTTTCGAACCGGTGCGCGAGCTCTATCGGCTCGAAAATAATTGGACCGACGGACACCAACTCACGCTGCCGGAACCCTACCGATCGCAAGCGCGCGATCTTACTCTGCGGGCGTCTGGATAATCGCTCGGATTCGTCCGCAAGAGTTTCACTAGCATCGCTTCAATGGCAGCAAAGACCATGCTCCTGACGGTGATCGCAGCGCTCTATGGATTGATCGGCACCGTCTGCCTGATGTGGCCAGAATGGCTACAAGCCCTCGCCATCCGCAAAAGCGAGGCCGCCAAAGTTCGACACGCTTTTGTCACGCGACTCCTCGGTTCCCCGCATTACGTGCTCTACCTCCAAATCGTTGGCGCGGTCAGCGCAAGCGCGGCGGTCGCGATTACTTTATTCCTGCTCGAACAGATCAGGCATACTGCGTGACACGAATGCGGTTGGCGCGCTAGCATCGCGTTGCCGCGGCGTCAGGGCGTTGTTGAACGCGTCGCTCGCGATAGCGTGACCATCCGATTACTGATGAACGATCTTCAGCGACTCGCTAACCTAGACCGGCAATTTCGCCGCAGGCCGCAATCGTATCGCGGTGCGCCCGGTTCAGGAGAACTCAAGTTCATCGCGTTCCTGGTCTCTACCGCGGGTGCCGGACGCGACGATTGCGTGCTCGACGTCGCCTGCGGTACCGGTGCGCTCACGCTCGCTTTTGCCGAACGCTGCGGTAGCGCGGTCGGCATCGATATCATGGCCCCGGCGCTCGTGAAGGCACGCGCGCAGGCGATACAACGCAGCCTTGCTAACGTCGGATTCACCCTTGGGGAGCTCGAACGGATGCCGTTTGCCGATGGTTCTTTTACCGGCGCGGCATGCCGTTTCTCGTTTCATCATATCGTCAACCCGGAGCGGGTGTTCGCGGAAATGTCGCGGGTGGTGGGTCCGCACGGATGGATGGTCATCGCGGACATGACCGCGTCGGAAGAGGCACCGAAGGCCGCGCTGCACAACGAACTCGAGCGACTCGCCGATCCAACGCATGCCCGTACCCTTGCCGCCTCCGAGTTTGAGAACATCTTCGCGGTGCATGGTTTTCGCACCGTCATGAAGATTGCGCGCGACGCTCGCACCACCGTTGACGAATGGATCGGCTTCAACGACACATCGCCGAACGATGCGGCGCGCATTCGCGAATTGATGGAAGGTTCGCTCGAAGGCGACCGCGCCGGCTTGCGCGCCATTCGCGACGGCGCCACGATCCGAACGATTCGGACCAGTATGACCTTTGTAATCGAGCGCCCGTAGCTTTCGACGGCGGAGCGCTAAAGCTTGCGGTCGAAGCTCAAGCAGCGCGGACCACGTAAATCGCCGCGGGTGCGCCGAGGATCGAGACGCGCAGAATCGTTTGCGGACGGAACACCTTGCGCGACATCAGATCAGCCATCAAACGGGTTTCTGCCGTAAGCATCACGATCAATCCTCCCGGTCCGACCACGCGCCGGAACTCCTCGATCAAGGGCGGATACAGGCGGCGGTTCTCCGCATGCGATCCATGGCGCATACCCCACGGCAAGTTCGTGACCACCTTTGTCACGCTCGCGGACGCCAGCGGAATCGCGGTCGCGTCCCACGGATTAAGTTCGATCGGCTTGTAGCGCGGGCCGACGTTCTCGCGCGCTGCCGCAAGCGATACTCGATCGCTGTCGCCGCCAATCAGCTGTTGATAACGCCCGAGATGCGCGCGCTCAATCAACACGGTGCCCGCGCCGCACATCGGATCGAGAACGATATCGTCGGGCGACGGCTCGGAGAGCCATCCAAGCGCCGCTGCGACCGACGGCCGCAGCGAACCGGGCAGGTGCGCGACTTTGTAATCGCGATGACGCAGGCGCTCATCGCTGAGGCGCAGCGTGAGAATAAATTCACCGGGAAACATTGTCGCCCAGAATTCGACGTCGGCGTCGTCGCCGCCAGGATGCCACGAATGATCGTCACGCTCGCCGATTCCGCGTTCAACGGCGCGCTGCAAATCGACCCGGCGAAACGGATGCTCACCGGCCATCCGCGCGATCACTCGATAGTGAAGTCGCCTGCCGGCGCGACTTCCGGGCACGAGGCTGACGTGAGCCGCCAGTGCTTCCTCGATAAAGCGCGCATCACGACTGGCGGTGCGGACCCGTTCCAGAGTCTTGCTCGCGAGGCGTGCGTCGGCGTCGTGTTCCGCCGTACTCTTGGGAACATATTTCAGGGCCGGATCGAGTGGCGACACCGGAAAGCGTCGATATGCAACGACCGCGAAAAAGTCCTCGGCGGTGCGGACCAGCTTCAGCGGATCGATGCGCGGAGCAGAAAATATCGTCATCCCGACGCGCTCAGGCACCAAGCGGCGGCCGAGTTCGGCGATGCGATTTCGATCGAAGCGCGCCCCGATTTCGTTTGCCGCGATTGGCTCGAAGCCGGGCTGCGTTTGTGCGAGGTAGATATGCGCGCCGAACTTGAACGGCTTCGGCGGCTCGGGATTCGCCCGCCGCGGACGCGGTGGAGGACGCCGAGCCCGAATCGTATCGTCGTGTGGCCTGGCGCTCCTCACTGCCCACACCCGCATCGCCACAGCGCTTCGAGTTGCGCGCGCACGTTAATTCGAGTCAGGTTCGAGAAACGGCCTCGGGCCGTCACTTGCTGCGCGAGAGATACTCGTTATTTTCGGTGTTGATTGTGATGACGTCGCCCTCGACCACGAAGTGCGGCACCTGAATAACCAGTCCGGTCTCGAGCGTTGCCGGCTTCAGCGTATTGGTCACTGCGGCGGTTCTGATGCCAGGGTCGGTCTGCACCACTTTCATTGAGACCGTCTTGGGCAGCGTGACGTTGAGCGGCGTACTTTCGTGGTATTCGACCTCGACCTTCAGGTTCGGCGTAAGGTAGCCTGCGACGTCAGCAATTAAGTCCTTCGGCAGCGTGATCTGGTCATAGGTCTGCGTGTTCATGAAATGGAAATCGTCGCCCTCCTGGTAAAGGAACTCCATCTCCATCTGGTCGAGAATCACGCGCTCGACGCGATCTTCCGAGCGGAAGCGGTTTTCGGTTTGCGACCCGGTCTTGATATTGCGCAGCTTGGTCTGCACCATGCCGCGCCAATTGCCCGGCGTGATGTGGTTGATGGTCATCACGCGCCAGAGGCCGCCATTGTATTCGAGGATCATACCGGGCCGTAGCTGCGTCGCCTGGATCAACATCTTCCGTTCACTCTCAATCGGTGTGGTGTAAACAACGAAGTCTAACCTATGCCTTCAACCTCGGGCAAGGCACTTCGCATTACCAGGAAGACGAGGCAGGTGGGCCCCCAAACGGATTGGTCGGCGGCAGCAGAGGGCTGATCGGCGGGGCGCCAAAGGTGCCACCAGCGTATGGATTGGATCGTGTCCCGCCGTAGCCACCATAGGGATTAGTGCCATAGGGGTTGCTGTACGGGTTCGCATAAGGATTTGCGCCATAGGTGCCGTATGGGTTCGTTCCATACGGATTCAAACCGAAGGGGTTCGCGCCACCGTATGGATTCATGCCGCCGCCGGCAACCATGATCGGTTGCTCATTGTAGCCGCCGCTCGAATCGAAGGCGCGAATAGTGGCCGGGCCGGCTTGCGGATTGAAGCGGACGTTGAAGTTGACGTTGCGCGAGGTGCCCGGAATGAGAGCGCCAAGCATCCCGCCGATACCACCGCCATTCAGCGGAATCCTCTGCACCAGCATTCCGTTCTGATAGAGACCTGCACCCGAAAGACTGCGGCCGGAAATGACGCCGGAGACAACGTAGAGGTTGCGCGTAATCGGGCCTACTGCCTGAATTTGCACGAGGATGCCGTCATCGCTGCCGATCGTTGGATTGCCGTACATCGTGCCGGGCAAGCCGCCCGTGCCCATCGAGGAGTCGGCCCCGCCCATAGACGGATCGGCGGAGGCCACCGCGGTCGAAAGGTCCACCGAGGTTTCGACGAACTGGTCGGCAATCCCGAAGGCGCGGATTCGCGCTTCGGCTCCATTGGAGACGAACTTGACGTCGAAGGTGGTCGCGTCTTCGCCGAATTCAACAGTAATCGGCTTGACCAGGCGGTTGCCAACATAGATGCCGGCGCGCGTAACTCCATGCCCGATAATCTGGCCGGTCAGCTCGAAGGTGCGAGGAGAAATTGCGATCTGATTCGTGGAGCTGATGACGATCTGAACATTGGCCAGATGGCTGGCGAGGGTATGCCGTTTCGAGGGGGACGGCCGGGGTGCACCATGGGTGGGAATCTCGGCCAGATTCGCCGAACCGGGGCCGGCGTCATTGTCGGTCTTATTGCGGAAGACCTCGACTCCGCCCTCGACCTCCGGTGCGTGAGTCGACGGTCCACCGGCTGAACTTGACAGCGGCGGAATTTCCGGCGCGACGCCGGCTGCCGCCGCCCCGTCAGCCGAGGCGGATGAAGGAAGGGGCGCTGCGCTCGAAGACGTCCGGTCGGTGGAAAAGGCGAGGGCATCCGTGCCAACGATCGAGGCCTCGGCCATCCGGCCGTCACCGTCGTACACGCGGATTACAGCGTCGGACGGCGGATTCTCGACGCCAATATCAAAGTTGAGGCGCTGCTCGCCCGCGACCGCGCCGAGTTTGAAATCGCGCACCTCACGGGAACCGTTGAAAATCCCGCCGCGCCGGAGCCCGCGACCCTCGAGGTAGCCCTTGAGATGAATCGCACCGCCCTCATCGTCGCGCGACTCGATCACGACACGGGGCGGTGCGCCGCTGCCGGAACCGCCGATTGCTCCAGGCACCGAGGCGATTGACGAACCACCGCTCGCGGCCGATCCGCTCAGGGCGGATGACATTGGCGGGCCAGCGGTAGATGCGGAGGCGCTGGTCGCGGGAGGGGAGGCGGCCGGGTGCGTGCCCGGAACTGCTGAAGAGGGCGGCGCGGATGCCACGTGAGGGGGTGGCACGTCGCTCGTGCCAAGCTGCTTGGACAGCGCGGCCATTTCGGATTTGATCCGGTTCCAATCGGTGCTGTTTAGGACCGACGGATTCGAGGCAATTGCGGAGTCTACCGCGACGCGATCGGAGGCCAGGGTGGCAAAGGCGCCAGCGGCGGCCGTGCGATTGCCGGATGCGACTGAACTGCTGAGCGCCTGCGCGTCACCCGCAAAAATCGCGACCGCGCCATACGCCGGGTCCGACTTGCTGACGCCGCGCGCGTCGAGGCCGTTCATAAGCGCAAAGGCGCCGTTGCTGAGATGGGCCGCGGCAGCGGCGTCGTCCGCGTAAGCGGCGCCGAGCAGGGCGACACCAAGCAGCACGATCGCACACATGGCGGCGGCTGCGGCTGTAAAAATCGGGCGCATGCGACGGTGGAATCGATCGCCTGAATTTCATACGCGCGCCGTCGCCATATTTTTAGCGGTCAACATCCCGGTTGCATCATAGCATAGATCTCGTAGAAGTCGTTGAGGAGCCCGGAACCGTAGCTTTTACTGAAACCTCATGAGGTTTTCAGACTTACCGTTGGGAAAAGCGTTACGAAGGGCGTGGTCGGTGCCGGCTGTTAGTGGCTGAACCATCGCGAGAGGCAGGGCAGAGGCAGCGTTATGGCTGAAGCTACTGAGCAACATGAGCGTACGCATCGTCGTAGGGCGATTGCGCTGATTCTGATTATTTGGTTACTCGTTGGCGTACTACTAACCGAGTTGACGTTTGATCGAAATACCACGCCTTCAAATGGTCCGGTTCTGGCTATTTTTGGTGTGTTATATGTTTTGTTAGAAGCCCATCCAAAATTGGCAGCGTGGGCCAATGGTTGGAACTGGAGGCATTTCGGGGATATGTGGCCATGGACAGTCATTGGTCTGGACGGCATGCGGGTGCTCAATATTGGCGTTGGTATGCTTATGATCATCACCGGCATCGTCGTATACTTCAGGCCGCTTCTGTAATGCATGGCGACTCCGTGATGAGTGGACGTATTGCGCCATTAACAGGTCTTTCGAGCCGGCACGATATCTTCTTCGACCATCACGCGTGCAACCGTTTCCGTTCAATTAAAATTGCTGCTGCAATCTCTAGAGCGGCAACCATGTTGTGACTGCCGTTTGCGATCTGTTAGCGTTTGACGGTCAGCAATTGCGGGTCGTCCATCAGGACTATTGTGAGTTCGCCCAGTCGTAGCCAAGTCGAGAATCCGGTTATCGTTCCCGAAGCGAGCGGGGCCGAGTCCCGCGCGGGCCGCGAGGCGAGTGGAGGTACGAAGGCGTACGATGCAATCGCGAGCGGTGCCGGGATCGCGACGCTCGACGACCGCCTGATCGTGCGGATCGTCGGCGACGACCGGGTTCCGTTCATGCACGGCATGTGCAGCAACGATATCAATGGTCTCGCGACGGGCGAGGTTGCCCCTGCCCTGATTCTGACCGAGCACGCTCACATTATTGCCGATTTCTTCGTCTATGCTGAGGCCGACGCGCTGATTATCGAGATCGATCGTGCGCTGTGGCCCAAAGCCCGCGCCCATCTAGAGAGATTTCTGGTCGCCGACGACGTTGAGTTCGAGGAACTCGAGAATCTTGGCGTTATCGATATCGAAGGGCCGGCCGCGGCGAAGGTGGCCGCCACTGTCGCCGGCGGCGCGGCGGCGGCCTTGCCACCGTGGCGTCATCGGGAATTCGAAGGAGTGCGCTGCGCCAACCTGCCGCGTTTCGGTGGACCCGCGTTCACGTTGTTGGTCGAGCGCGCGCGTATCGTCTCGATGATCGAGACGTTGAGCGAACGCGGCTCATCCGCGGGCGTTCGCGAGATCGCTGTTATGGACGCTAAGACTTTAGAAATGGTGCGCGTCGAGCACGGCGTCGCGCGGGTCGGTGTCGATACCGGCGGAAAAAACGATCGCGCTCGAGGCGCGGCTCGATGCCGCGATCTCGTTCAGCAAGGGTTGCTACCTCGGGCAGGAAACGATCGAGCGCGCAACTGCCCGTGGCGGCCTCAAGAAGAAGCTGTTCGGCCTGCGGATCGAGGGAAATCGATTGCCGACGGCAGGCAGCGCGATCACGCTCGAGGGCAAGGAAGTCGGCCGCCTGACTAGCTTGGTAGAGTCGCCGCGGCTGGGAATAATCGGCCTATCGATACTACATCATAGTGCGTGGGCGGCGGGGACGCACGTCGCGATCGTCGATGCGGCAGGCGAGAGCGGCGCGCGCGTGTGCGAGTTGCCCTTCGCGTGACACCGAAAGTCCATCAGGTGCAAAGATTGATAATCGGGCCATGCATTCTTAAGATTAGTTGTCGCGGGATCGATTCAGTAGTGGCCGACGCGAGATTCGGCAGGATCGGCGAGCGGATAGACCTTGCAAGGCTGGGGAAATTCCTAAAATCGGGGTGTTGCAAAAATGGCTAACGTATTGGGCAAGCGCTACATGTGCGAAAAGTGCGGGACTGAAGTGCTCTGCAACAAGGCCGGCACCGGCGCTTTCGAATGTTGCGAGGGCGAGATGAAGTTGAAGGAAGCTAAGGCGCTGCCCTCGTCGGACTAGACCGGTAGATTTCTGATCGCGGGCAAGGTTAACCCGCGCACGCATCGAGCGCGCGGCGGGCGCAGTGATTTTTCCGGGGGCGAAAGTTGAGGAAAGGGGAGGATCGCGCTGATGGCCCTCGACAAAGCCGATCTCGTATTACACGAAGGCGTGGTGGCCGGTTGCCTGGGTAGCGACTCAGTAGCGGCGGGCGACGGTCGTATTCTAGCCCATGGGAGTTTCGCCGACCTCAAACCGTTGGTTGGCCCTCGAACCCATTTGATTCGCCTGAACGGGCGGACGGTCGCGCCCGGCTTCATCGACTGCCATCTCCATTTCATGGAGGGGGCGGCGGTCGCTAACGGCTTGAACGTTATGCGCTGCCGCACGATTGGCGACCTGCTGGCCGATTTGCGCCTTGGCGCCGGCAAGACCCCGCCGGGCAACTGGCTCCGCGCATTCGGCTGCGACGAATCCCTGATGCACGAGCGCCGCGGCCCGACGCGCGCCGAACTTGACGGCTCGGTGGGACGCAATCCGCTGCGTTTGCGCCATCAAACGCTGCATGCCTCATGGCTCAATTCGCGCGCGATCACGGCGCTGGGACTGGAAGCACCAGGCTTCAAGCCGCCGGACGGGGCGTGGCTCGAGCGTGAGCCGTCCGGCCGCTTGAGCGGTCTGGTAGTCGGTATGGACGAATGGATCGGGCTGCGTCTGCCGCGCGTGACAGCGGCGGAACTCGAGTCCCGCACGCGCGTGTACAGCCGCGAACTGGCGGCGGCAGGTGTGACCGCGTTCACCGACGCGACCGTCCGCAACGGTCCCGACGACGTCGCGACGCTGGTGCGATTACGCGCGAGCGGTGCGATCGGACAGCGGATCGGGGTGATGATCGGGCAGGGGCAGGTTGACACGATAAATATTTCGCGGCAGGTCGCTCAGGCGGGTGCGCTGCGCCTGGCCGGCGTCAAGTTCATGGACGTGGCGCATTGGGAAGTCGCACCGCTGGCGCGGCGCGTGGCGCGGGCGCTGGCGCAAGGCGTTGACGTCGCGTTTCATGTGACCGAGGTCGAAGAGCTTGAAGCGGCGCTGACCGCGATCAGGTCGGCGCGGCGCGATGTGAGCCCGAGCACTCTCGAGAGCGTGGTGTGCAGAATAGAGCATGGCGGGCTGATCCCGGACGGCTATCCGGAGCGGCTCGCGGAGCTTGGCGCGTGGGTGGTGACAAATCCCGGCTTTATCCATTATCGCGGGCCGAAATATGCGGCCGACCCAGGCCTCACGGCTTATCTTTATCGTGGGCGCAGCCTGCTCGATGCGGGCATCCAGATGGCCGCCGGCAGCGACGCGCCGGTCACACCCTCACGGCCGCTAAGTGCGATCGCAGCGGCCGCAACGCGTAGATCGGTCGACGGCGAAGAACTAGCGCCGGCGGAAAAAATCTCGCTCGCGGAAGCGTTCGATCTCTTCAATCGATCGGCGGCCCGGCTGAGCCGTCTGGAGCGCGGGTGAAATCGCACCGGGACGCCTCGCCGACCTGATTGTGCTCGCCGCCGACCCGCATAAGTTGGCGCCCGACGAAGTTGAGAACCTCGCCGTCGATATGACGATCGTCGGCGGACACGTGATCTATGAGCGTGGGCGCCCGGCCATCGCTCAGAGCGATATGGCGAACTTGTATTCTCCCTGATTCACGCTATTTTCAGTGGTTGACGCTCGCGATGCTCGGGTGTGCCGCTAAGTCTCATGAAATCGAGAAAGCGGCGCGACGCCATTTTCAGTGCTTGACGAGCAGCCCAACTGTCTTAAGACCTGAGTTTTCGGACTGCTCGCGCTGCTTCTGCTGAATCGAGAAAGCGGCGCGCAACCTATGAACAACACCGTGCTCTTCGAGAAGCGCGACGGCGTCGCGTGGGTGACTCTCAATCGGCCGGACCGGCTGAACGCGTACAATGTCGCGATGCGCGACGCGTTGTTCTCGGCGCTGACCGCCGTACATCACGATTCCGAGGTCCGCGCGATGGTGCTGGCAGGCGCGGGCGCGGCCTTTTCGACCGGTGGCGACGTGCACGAGTTCGGTCAGGCGCCGTCGCCGATCGCCGCGCGCTGGATTCGTTTTCGCCGCGACGTATGGGGGCGGATGCGCGGGCTGCCGATCCCAACGGTCGCGGCGGTGCATGGGTTCACGGTTGGCGGAGGCCTCGAGATGGCGCTCCTGTGCGATATCGCGATAGCCGCCGACGATACGCGCTTTTGCCTGCCGGAAACGAGCCTCGGGATGATTCCGGGAGTCGCAGGGACGCAGACCGCTCCGCGCCGCCTGGGGCTCGGATGGGCATTGGACCTCAATATCACGGGCCGATGGATTGACGCCCAACAGGCTTTATTTATAGGTTTGGTCGCCGAAGTCGTGCCGCTCGAAGGCGCTTGATCGCGTCGCGCACGCGCGGGCGGCCGCAAATGGGACGCCTGCCGCGCGAGCATGCGGCGATCGCGAAACTCGCGGTCTGGGAAGGCTTGAACGCGTCGCTGGCCGACGGGCTCGAACTGGAACAGCGTCTGGCGCTGCGATTGGAGCGATTTGCCACGGCGGCGGCTCTGCGCCCGGACGCCGATCGGATAAGGCCGCGCAGGAGGAGTATCTCGTGAACACCGTAAACTTCATCTCGATTCCCGGGTCAATCGTGCCCGACCAGGAAGTCCTCGTCTTCGGTCAAAATCGCCTGACCTACGCCGAGCTCAACGAACTCGTCGGACGGATCGCGACGCGTCTTCAAAAAGCTCGGCCTCAAGCAGCGCGACGTGGTCGCGATTCTCGATACCAACTCGCATCTTGTATGTCGCCTGCTACTACGCCGCCGCCAAGGCCGGTCTGACCTTCCTGCCGCTGAATTACCGCGCCAAGGAAGGCGAGCTCGAATACATGATCAATACGGCTGAGACCAAGCTGTTGCTGGTCGGCGATCGGTACGTCGAGCTGGTCAAGCGCATCCACGGTCAGCTCAACAACGTGCCGTGCGTGGCGATTGGCGATGGCGACGGTTCGATGGCGCGTCTGACGGACCTTGTCAAGCAGGCTGAGCCGGACGAAGAGGAAGCCGAAGTCGAGGACGAAGACGTTTCCGTTCTGATGTACACCAGCGGCACGACGTCGCTGCCGAAGGGCGTGATGCTGAGCTTTCGCGATTTCACCGCCTACGTGACGGCGAATATCGAGATGGCCGACGGGACCGAGCGCGGGACGTTCCTGGTGTGCGCGCCGTTTTACCATATCGCCGGCACCACCGCGATGATGACGAACCTGTGGACCGGCCGGAAAATGGTCGTGATGCCTCAATTCGAACCGAAGAGCTGGCTCGAACTGGTCGGCAAGGAAAGCGTCACGCATGCCTTCGTCGTCCCTACGATGATGAAGCAGGTGCTCGATGATCCGAGCTTCGCGAAGACGGATTTCTCGAGAATGACGAATCTCGCCTACGGCGGCGCGCCGATGCCGCTGGCGGTCATCCGGCGTGCCATCGAGGCCTTCCCCAAGACCATCGGCTTCGTTAACGCGTACGGGCAGACCGAGACCACCTCGTCGCTGACGATCCTGGGCCCGGACGACCATCGGATTAGCGGCACGGCGGCGGAGGTGGAGCTCAAGCTCAAGCGGCTCAACTCGATCGGCAAGCCGCTGCCCGACGTCGAGATCAAAGTGCGCGACGACGACGGTAAATTCCTGACGCATAGCGAGGTCGGCGAAATTATCATCCGGACCCCGCGCATCATGAAGGGCTACGCCGGCCGTAAAGATGACGCGGCGCTGCCCGATGGATGGCGCGCGACCGGCGACCTCGGCTGGGTCGACGAGGACGGTTACGTTTTCTTTGCGGGCCGCAAGGACGACATGATCATCCGGGGTGGTGAGAATATTGCGCCGGCGGAAATCGAGACCGTGCTGATGAGCCATCCGTCGGTGGACGAAGCCGCGGTAATCGGCGTGCCGTCCGTCGAATGGGGCCAGACGGTGAAAGCGTATGTGGTCGTGCGGCCCGGCGAGAAGGCCGATGCGGCGAGTATCCAGGAATTCTGTCGCACCCGCCTTGCGAGTTTCAAACGGCCGGAAACGATCGAGTTTATCGAGGCGCTGCCGAAGAACGCGCTCGGCAAAATCCTGCGCAAGGAGCTGCATGCGCAAAACCAGGAGCAAGCCTGACGCCCGCCGCTCAGCGGGCGCGGCGAGCCGCGCGAAATCAGGCGCGCCCACCAACGACGCGTCCCGCGGGGACCTTGGGGCGATCGAAATCGATCTCAATGGCGGTGCGCTGGTCGCCACGCTGAAGCGGCCGCGCGCGCAAAATCGCATCAGCCACTCGATGGCGCGCGAACTGATGGACCTGGCGGAGACGGTCGAAGACGACGACGCGATCATGGCCCTCGCGCTTAACGGGCGCCGGGAATTTCTTCTGTGCGGGCTTCGACGACGACGTCGATGCCCTGCTGGTGGAAACGCTCGCGCTGCTCTCAAAGCCGACCGTCGCGATCCTCAATGGTGACGCGACCGACGAGGGCCTCGAGCTCGCGATGGCATTGGATTTACGCGCCGCGGTGGGCGATACGCAGCTCGCGTTGACACAATTGCTGCGGGGCAAACTGCCGCGTTTCGGTGGTACACAGCGGCTGCCACGGCTCGTCGGCCCGGCGCAAGCGCTGCGTATGATTCTGACCGGTGCGCCGCTTGGCGCTGCCGACGCGATGCGAACGGGGCTCGTCACCTATCTGGCGGACGATGCCCAGGATCTGGAGCGGGTCGCGCGCGAACTGCTCGCGACGCTCGCGAGCCGCGGTCCGATCGGAATGCGGATGGCCAAGGAGGCGGTGCGCAAAGGTTACGACATGACGATTGAGCAAGGCATAAGACTTGAAGAGGACTTGTACGCCCTGCTACAAACCACCACCGACCGTGCGGAAGGCGTCCGCGCATTTCTGGAGAAGCGCAAACCGTTGTTCAAGGGTGCTTGACGGCGAGGCGCGTGGTCGGAACGGAAGTACAGTGGGGTAATGTGAACGACGGCGCGCCCATAGTGCTTAAGTTATAAAATGCGCAATTTCCCTAGGTGCGCGGTCTGGAAATTTCGGTAAGGTCAGGAGCGTTTAAAGACATGGCTAACCAGCTCGGCAAAGTTTACATCTGCGGCAAATGTGGGTCGCAGGTGATCGTTACAAAGGGCGGCACCGGTGCGCTCAAGTGCTGCGGCGGTCCGATGGAACAAAAGAAGTAGAACCTCGTGCGCGTTCGGTTCCGTGCCGGGCGCGCATCCGTCCTGGAATCAATCCATTGCAGCGCACATCCGGCGGTCAACCCGCGAAATACGCAGGCTCCCGGGCGTTGTGACTGCGCTGCCTCAACCCAATCCTCGGAGGACCAGGTGATTAGAGTTCTGCTGGCCGGACTGATCGCTGGATGGCTGACCGGCAAACTGATGCACGGTCGCGGCTACGGGATCCTCGCGGATATCCTGCTCGGATTAATCGGCGCCGTCATTGGCAACTGGATATTCGGCGAGCTGGGAGTTGCCGCGCCAGGCGGTATCGGCTTTATCGCGATGGCGGTGGTGGGCGCCGTGATCCTGGTCGGTGCGATCCACCTCATCCGCGGCGACCGGCTTGCCCTCTAGCGGAGTTTAACGACGACGCGCGGCGACTTGACGCATTCGTGTGGGCTTCGCGGTTCGCGCTTCATCCTCGTCTCCTCTGCAGCTATATCACACCGCGGTGAAGCCGGAGCGGCTGAAGAGCACGCGATCGGCGCCGAGGCGCGTGCGCATCGCGGCCAGCAGATTCCCGCTTCCGCGCCCGGCTTGAACCATTCTCTATAGCCCAGCCGTTCGTATAGCGCGCCGATGCCGAGTGCTCGCGAGCGCCGGCCGCCAGCCCCGTCGCCATCGAAGTAAGTATCCACGATCACCCGATCGACCACTTCCGCCGCGAGGTCCGCGAAGGGCTGCGGATGATTCGGCAACATCGGTGCGATCGCCATTTGCGTATAGATTCCCGCTGCGCGCAGCCGCCGCATCGTCGTTAACCGCCGTGCCACCGCGGGCGAGGTTGGCGTGATTGCGCGCCGCACCGCGTCATCGTCGGTTTCGAGCGTGATCGATGCGATCGCCCGATCTCCCAGCCGCCCGATGACATCGATATCGCGCTCGATTAACGGGCTGCGCGTCTGAATTACGAGGCGCCGCGGTGGTCGCCGGACGAACGCCTCGATCGCGCGCCGCGTGATACCCATGCGCCGCTCGTGGCCCTGGTACGGATCGGTCGCGCTCGACATGAAGATCGTCGCGTCGGCCAGTTTGCCGCTGCGCTCTAACGCCGCCAGTTCCCGCTCCAGCAGTTGCGGCAGGTTGATCTTGGCGATTACCCACTTACCCCAGGCGCCCGGGCCTGCGTGTGCGACCGGCAAGGCGCGCACATAGCAGTATGGACAGCCGCCACCGTCGCCGAAGGCGCATCCGGTGTAGGGATTCAGCGAGTAAGCGAAGCCGCGCAAAAAGCCGCCGGTTGGCGTCAAAGCCCGCGATGCGTTTTGTTCGAGGTATGCGCGCATTCAATTCACAATGAGCGAGGTCAACGCTCCGCACCAGCCATGCTCCATAGCGCCAGCCTGGCGAAAGGGGCCGCGCTGCCAAAACGGTGAGATTGAGATGCGCGCGGTTGACATCCGACGGTCGATCCGGCCAAACTTTTATCCATGCAGCGCGCGGCAATCTGTCTCTTGACCCTGCTCGCCATGGCGATGCCGCGGTTGGCGCGCGCGCAGGATTTTTACGCCTATGATGACGGTCCACCGCCGTATAATGACGTCGAAGACGGGCAGTTGCTGCGCATCGCGGGCTATGTTCTAGCGCCCTTCGGCTATGCGCTCGAATGGGGTTTGACGCGGCCGCTGCATCACGTCGCAACGGATACGCCGCTCGCGCCAGTGTTGAGCGGGGATACCGAAATCCGCTACTTCGGCCAGACCTCCAATGCGGATCGCCTCCCGCCGGGAACTTTTGCCCCTTTTCAGGTGCCCGATAATCCCAACTCAATAGATTTCAGTGGTTCGCCCCCGCTCCCGGCTTACTATCAGGCGCCCAACGTGCTGCCGTCGGTTCCAAGTTCTGAGGGCTATCAGGCCCCGAGATATACTCCCGGCGGCCAATCCGCGCTCCACTGATTCGCCCTCCCGATACGCTTCGCAGACGCGCCCGTCACGGTTTTTGACCTCGCAAGCGATTCCTGTTCGGCACAGCGGAGTGAGTCTCATGCTTCGTTGAGATAGAGTTCTCGCAGTCCTTAGAGTGCATCTGCCGGGTCGCGAGCATGCCTCAAATCGGCGCGAGCAGTATCACGATCAATTACGAGATTGCCGGACAGGACGATCCGTTGCGGCTGATTATGGGTTTCGGTATGCCGGGCGCCGCGTGGGCCTCGATGATCCCGTTTTTCGCGGGCTTCCAATGCATCTACTTCGATAGCCGCGGCACTGGCCTCTCCGACAATTGCCGTCAACGCGTACGACCGCCTGCCCGAAATCGCTTGCCCCGTGATGATCGTCCACGGCGACCAGGTCATCATCCTGCCGCCCACCAACGCGGCATTGATCAAGCGCCGCGTCTCGCACGCCGAGCTATTCATGATTCCGGAAGCGGGCCATAGTGACGCGGCGTCCGATCCGATTGGCATTCACGAGCGCATTACCGGATGGCTGCGCAACTGACAGACCCATTCGAATCCGTCTGAGGATCGCAAGCATGGCCGTCGCCGATAGACCGCTGGCTTCGTTCGCCGAAGGCGTCTGGCTCGACACCGCGCCGGTGCGCTTTCTCGGCATGCGACTCAGTTCCACGATGACAGTCCTCCGCCTGGATGACGGAAATCTGCTGCTGCACTCGCCGTTAGCCATGACGCCTGCGCGCCGCGCCGCAATCGAGGCGCTCGGACCGGTGGCGCACCTTTACGCGCCGAATCTGTTCCATCATCGATGGATCGGAGAATGGGCCTCCGCCTACACTTCGGCGCGGGTGCACGCCCCCGCGGGGTTGGCCAAAAAGCGTCTCGATCTTCGCGTTGATCGGGTCCACGGAACGAGTTTGGAGCCGGCGTTCGCCGGTGTCATTGACGAACTCCCCATCGCCGGCTTCCGATTGGAAGAGAGCGTGCTGGTCTATCGACCGGCGGGCACGTTGGTGGTTGCGGACCTCGTACACAACGTCGGCCGACCGCAGCATCGATGGACGAAGTTCTACACGCGCACGATGGGATTTTACGACCGCGTCGCCCTGAGCCGCATGATCCGTTGGACCGCCTTCACCGATCGGGCCGCTGCGCGGCGCAGTCTCGACGAGGTGCTGGCGCGTCCGTTCGACCGCGTCATCGTCGGTCACGGGACGCCCCTCGCCACCGGCGCGCGCGAGGCCCTCGCGACGGCGTACGCGTGGCTGCCGTCCATCAGTCGCTGAAGTCACGACCGAGTGTTGCCGCCCTGATCAAACGGGTATCTCGCGAGCCGAACCCCGGAATTATGGAAGCGGGGCAGAATTAGGTCGTCTCAAGATCCGGCCGGCAACGCCAGCATATCGTCGACTGGGCGGCGATGGGCGTAGGCAAGGCTCTTCATTCGACGGGCACTCGTATCTCGCAAATCACAGAGAGTCAAATCACAAAGTTACGCGCGTGATGACGTGTGTAACAGTTTCATACATTTGATAGAGGATAAATAGATGGTAAAAATCTCTTATAAAGATGATTGACACTAATATAGAATATTGAATACTAATAGACGGAACGTAACTGTAAGACGACCACTACGGTAATTTACGTTGCGAAGGCAGCTATCGTCACCAATCGGAAGATAGCTAACCAAGCCCAATATCTAGAGGGGAGAGCATAGATGTCGAAGAGTGAAAAGAGGAAGGTTCCGGCTAGCGCGCTTCTAGCCGTCGTCGCGAGCATGACGCTGATGCTCGTTCTCGCGGGGGCTCACCCGGGCCACGCTTCTCAACCCATTTGCACCAACGTCGGGACCAGCTTCAGTCCCTCGAACCCGGTGAGCGCGGGAACTTCAGTCGGCGTGACTGGGACCGTGAAGCAGGCGGGTGCTGTGAATGGATGCGGCGGCGGGTCTATCGGCACGCCTGTGACCATAGGAACGACGACCGCGCAGGAAAACGAGGTCGGCGGCGTCGGCGTACCGTGTGGACATGGGATATGCACTGGAGCGGGAGGCCCTCCCGATGGCAGCGTCTGTGCGAACTCTTCAGAGTGCAACCCGACGCTGGGAGGGCATTGTGTGAAGGCCACGCTGACGACGATCGGCGCGGGAACGCCCGATTCCAATGGCCAGGTCATCGTTCCTTTCGATACCACTGGATTGGACAATCAGGTGATCGGCTTTGAGTCCTCGTATGTTGGGAATTCGCTCGGCTTCAAGAACAGCGGTTCGCCGTGCGTCGATCTGGTGATCGGTCCTGGCGGTGGAGGCGGAGGAGGTTCCTGCCCGAACGGTGAGGCCAGCATCGCCGCCATCAAGGCTGTGGGCAACGGTACGCCGCCGCCAAACGACAGCGAGTGCTGGACCTTCCGTATCACCGTTAACGCTTGCGATACGCTTACCGGGGTTACCGCCCAGGGTGGAACCAACGGCTGGACGAATAAAATCGGTTACGGAGCCAGCCAGATCGTGAGCGCGAGTAAGGGGACCGCAGGAGTCCGAAACAACAACAAACGCAATGACGTTATTTTATGGAATATCGGCGGCATGACGCCGGGCGAGAGCGAACATCTGGATGTGCAGCTTTGCGGGACCACCGCCAAGCTCAACTGCCCAATCGATCCGCCGCTTACGGAATACCTGACGGGTTCGTGGTCGACCACCTATGGCCATCAGGTCAATAGCGTTCTGACGTACGACAAATCTGACTACACCGGTCGGGTCAGCATCGACACAACCTGCCCGTTCTAGGTTGCGAATCAACGATAGATTGCGGCGGCCACAGCCTTGGCCGCCGCAATCTATTTCGGCCCGACTTCATGCAGCTGTGATGGGCGGCGGCTGGGTTAGACAGCTACAGGAGGCCGGCGGCGCGCGCCCACTTGTATTTCGCGCCGAGCACCGCCACCGGCTTCTCGGTCGTGTACGCGTACGCCGGGATGCCGTGGTCGAACAGGTACGCGCAGGCCTCTTCGACCTCGACGTCGCCGACCAGCGACGCCACCACCGGCTTGTCGATGCCGCGGCGGCGCGCCTCTTCGATCGCTTCGCTGGCCAGCGTCGCAAAGACCATCGGCGGCGTGATGATCGTGTGCCAGTAGCCGAGAATCAGCGCATGGATGCGCGGGTCCTCGAGACCTAGCTTGATCGTGTTCTGATAGGTCGTGGGCGGCTCGCCGCCGGTGATATCGACCGGATTCCCAGCCGCGCCGAACGGCGGAATGAACTTGCGAAAGGCCGCGTCGAGATCCGGCGGCATCGCCATCAGCTTGAGCCCATTGTCAACGCATGCATCGGAAAGCAGCACGCCCGAACCGCCCGCGCCGGTGATGATCAGGATATTCTCGCCCTTGGGCGTGGGCAGAATCGGCAGGCAGCGCGCGAACTCGAGCATGTCGTTGAGGCTCATCGCGCGGACCACGCCGCTCTGCCGCAGCACGTCGTCGTAAATGCGATCGTTGCCGGCCAGCGCCGCGGTATGCGATTGCGCCGCCCGCGCACCCATCGCGGTGCGCCCCGCCTTCAGCACGATCACCGGCTTCTTGCGCGAGACGCGCTTCGCGACCTCGGCAAACGAGCGCCCGTCCTTCAAGTCCTCGACGTGCATCGCGACCACCTGCGTATTCGGGTCCTGCTCGAAGAACGTCAGCAAATCGTCCTCGTCGATATCCGATTTGTTGCCGAGGCCGACGATCGCCGACACGCCCATCTTGGCCGACCGGCTGAAGCCGATAATCGCCATCCCGACGCCGCCGCTTTGCGACGACAGCGCCGCCTTGCCCTTGACGTCGTAGGGCGTGCAGAAAGTCGCGCACAGGTTTTTGTGCGTGTAGTAAAAGCCGTAGATATTCGGGCCCATCAGGCGGACGTTGTACTCGCGCGCCACGGCGACGATCTGGTCCTGCAATTCGACGTTGCCGGTCTCGGCGAAGCCCGACGGTATCAGCACCGCGCCGGGAATTTTCTTTTCGCCACATTCCTTGAGCGCGCCTGCGACCAGCGGCGCCGGAATCGCGAACACCGCGACGTCGACTTTGCCCGGGATATCCTTGACGCTCTTGTAGGCGCGCTTGCCCAGCACCTCCGGGACCTTCGGATGGATCGGATAAATCGCGCCCTGGTAGCCGCCGTTGATGAGATTCTTCATCACCGAGTTGCCGATCTTGCCGTCCTCTGGCGACGCGCCGATCACCGCGACCGCGTCGGGCTGCATGATGCGATTCATCGCGCGCAGGATCTCTTCCTGCGTCGGACGATAGCGCTCCTTGGGCGGCGCAAAATCGACGATGATGCGCACGTCGGCGGCGATCGCGCCGTCGGCGACGCGCAAAGACCGGATTCAGATCGAGTTCCTGAATTTCGGGAAAATCGGCCGCCAGGTTCGAAACCGCAACGATGATCGTGGCAATCGCGTCACGATCGGCCGGCGGCGCGCCGCGAACCCCGCGCAGAATCTCCGCGGCGGCGATACCATCGATCATCGAGAGCGCCTCGGCTTCGCTGGCCGGCGCGAGATCGAAACGTCACGTCCTTGAGCACCTCGACCAGCACTCCGCCGAGGCCGAAGGCGACCACCTTGCCGAAGCTCGGATCGGTCAGCGCGCCGACGATCACTTCCTGGCCGCCGGCTGAACATCTGCTGAATCTGAACGCCGGTGATTTTCGCCTCAGGTTTGTAAGCCGTGGCATTGCGCACGATCGATTCGTAGGCCTGCTCGCCTCGGTCGGCACTTTTCACGCCCACGATCACACCGCCCGCGTCGGTCTTGTGCAGGATGTCGGGCGAGACGATCTTCATCACGACCGGAAAGCCGATTTCGGTCGGCCAGTCGCGCCGCTTCCTCGCGGCGAACCCGCGATCGCTTCTCTGCGGCAGCGGAATACCATAGGCGTCGCAAAGGATTTTGCTCTCTGCCGGAGTCAGCGACGTACGTCTTTCAGCCTTAACCCGATCGAGAACTTGACGCACCGACGCCTGATCGTAACTCATGCTACCCTCCACTAAAGCTGCATCACTCCAGATTGCCGCCGCATCAAGGACACCGACGCCGCGCATGCATCTCAATCCCATCGCGCGGTCGACGTGGCCGTCGGTGCTGGCCGAATTAAGACTTGCCTTGAGTTTGAGCCCGCCCTGTGCGCTAATTGACTGCAGCCTACAACCCTAACGCCGGGCGCGCGATAACGTCAAACGGCTGTGGCGCTACTTTCTTGGCTTAGGAGCGGTTGCTATGGTTGAGAAAATCATTGATTTGGTCGGGATTTCGTCCAACTCAATCGAGGACGCGGTCCAAATCGCTCTGGCCCGGGCAGGCGTCACGATCAAGGGTATCCATTACGCGCATATTGAAGACGTCTCGGCGATTGTGGAGAACAACCAGGTCGCCAAGTGGCGCGTAGCGATTAAGGTATCGTTCCAGGTCAAGGATCAATTGCACGAATAAGCATCGGATGCATGATTAACGCGCACTTAATCTCGCCGGACCCGCGATCGACGATCAGCGGCGCGGAATCAGGCCGGTAGGCGATTGAGTCCAAGGCGCGGACCGCAAGGCGGCGGATCGACGACTCACGCGATCACACCGTAATAGCCGGTCCGGAGAGTCCACAGTCTATGCCAGCAAAAGTAGCCGAGGTTGCTCCCGGGATTTACGAAATCTTTCTGCCGCTGCCGATGCGGCCGACGATCGTCAACGTCTATCTGATCGATTGTCACGGCGCGTGGGCGCTGGTCGATACCGGGATGAACACCGCCGACAGCTTCGCCACGCTGAACGAAGCGTTCGAAGAAGTCGGACTACAGATGAAAGACCTCGACGTGGTGATCGGCACCCATCATCACGTTGACCATTTCGGCACGTCGGCGACCATCAAGAAGCACAGCAATGCGACCACGCTGCTGCACCAGCTCGAGCAGGAGCGCGTCAATCGGATGCTCACGCTGGGGCCGCCGTCGGCAAATCCCGACGCGATGGCATTTTTTCTGACTCACGGTTTCCCCGTCGATAAGTATCCGATTGAAGGGATGCGGCCCGTCTGGATGGGCACCGATCAGTACAATCCATTGCCCGTACCTGACAAATTTTTGTCAGATGGCGACATTATTCCGGTTGGCGATCGCAAGCTCGAAGTGATCTGGACGCCCGGTCATGCGCCCGGCCATTGCGTGATTTATCTGCGCGAAGAAAAGGTGTTGATCGTCGGCGACCATTTGCTGCCGAAAATCACGCCGCATGTCGGGATTTATCCCAGCAGCCCGGTCAACCCGCTGGGCGATTTTATCGCCTCGCAGCTAAAGGTGCAGAAATTCGACGTCAACCTGGTTTTGCCGGCTCACGGCGGCGTCTATAGCGACCATCGCCATCGCGCCAATCAGCTAATCGAACATCATCGCTATCGCGAAGCCGAGATGCTCGACATCATCAAGCGCAAACCGCATTGCGCGTTCGAAGTCGCCGATGAAATCTTCGGCGAGCGAGGAGCGGCCGATGTTCCACGTGATGGCGGCGACGTTCGAAACGCTAGCGCACCTGGAACTCGCTTGTATCGAAGGGCGCGCGCGACGATCGTTGAGCACCGACGGCGGCCGCACCCTTTATCAGACGGTTTGAGAGCCTCTAGCGCCGGCCGCCAATGCGCGGAGTTGGAGAGGCTCTCTGGCGTCGCACAGATCGTGGCGCGACGACCCTATGAGCCCACACGTCCGTTGCCGCCGCGCGGTTTCTACCGGTGATTTAAGCCGTTCTTCTTGAGCGTTGGCTGCGGTCTCGCGCGACAAGACGCACATCGCGAATTCGTCAGCGAAATTTCCCAGATCGATTCGCAAATTGACAAGAAAGGCTCCTCGCTGAGGCCCATTTCGAGCCTCAATTCCCGGTATAACTTCCGACCAGGCTAATTGATTGTAATGTCAAAGGGCGGCACGTGACTCGGGGTCATCATCGTACCGCCCTGATTAGGTGCTTAAAAAACCGGCAGGCGGTCGAGTAATTGGCAGGCCTCAAGCAGATTTCGAGACCCGTTTGCTGCGTCGGGTGGGTGCGCTGATCCGCCCACTTCGTACGACCGGTGAACGCCGCGCCAACCGCCGTGTGGAGATACCAGCAAGCTGTTGATCCCGCCATTCGCGCAGGCCATTACGCAGGAATCCGGGCTCGATACCGAGCGTTTCGCACACCGTTTCGAAGGAAAAGGGGCCGTCGCCTTCTTCGCCGCAGAGCCACTGCTCAGCTTCGGCAAACAAGCGCTTTCGTTGCCCACTCTTGGCATCGGCGTTGTTCTGAAAACATCGCAGTGCATCTTCCAGGACCGCCATCATCAGGCGCTTTACCGGAGCGATGCGGCTGTCGTCGCGCCGTGAGTCGTAAAACTGCTCAGGCGTCAGGACGTCGGGTACAAAGATGGATCCGAGTACGCCATTTTCCCATTCCATGATAGTCGAATTAACTCCCTTGCTCAGGTTCGAAACCATGACTCGTTCACAGATGGTGACTCCCCGATCATGGTTTCGTTTGCGTTCGGGTTGTTCTGAGGGTAAGCAACATGTATGCCCATCTGGCGGGTTGCCGTATCATAATAATCGCTGCTGGTTACGGGCGTATGAATGCATCGTTTACTTATGCAATTTGATCCGTAGCGCACATTCCTCAAGGCTTATGCATTTTGCGAAGAATGTCGGTCGATCTTCGCGTGACATAGAATTACAAAATCACTCTGCCAGGCGCCCCGTTTGCCAAGCAGTGCCCGATACGGCGGGGGAAATGATGAAAATGTCCGCGCGCGCCGGGGAAATTCAGCCAATCGCTGGGCGCGGAAATACCGTCGCCTCGGTTGGCTTACTGGACCGGGCTGGAGGAACCGGCGGATCCGCCGGGACCGAGCTTGCGTTCCTCCAGCTTGAAGGTGAGAACGTCGATAAGGCATGCGGCACGCTCGCCGCGAGCCTCCAGCAGGGTCTGCTTTTCGATCGGCGGGACGTCCAGATGGAAGCAGATGAAGTTGATCAACTCGGCCTCGCGCAGACCCCGCTGCTCGACCAGCGATTGCCAGACTTCGCGAGCCGGTTCGCCAAGGTAGGTCACCAGCAATTCGCGCAGCTCGTCCATTGCACTGTCGTCGAGCGCCAATTGATCGTTCGGCGTCGCACACCATTGGACCTGCGCCTGCCGATACGAACGCTCGCGCACCTCGCGCAGCAGCGAAATTCGGCGAGCCATTGAGAATCAGGTTGTAACGCCCATCCTGTAATTTGGAGAGGTTGCTGATCTGACCAGCGCAACCGATTTCGAAAAGGTCGGGAAAGGCGTGATAGTCGCGTTCCCATTCGCCTTTGAGCATCATCATCCCGATGATCCCGTGACTGTCAGCGACATCGGCGACCATCTCGCGGTAGCGTGGCTCGAAGATGTGGAGCGGCACCTGGACGCCTGGAAACAGGACGAAATTCGGGAGCGGGAAGACAGGAATTATTTCAGGCAGATCGGGCACGGCAAAACCCACACTAGGGACATCGACAAAACACGTCAAGCCATCGCGACGCACGCCGTGTTGTCATTACGATTGTTTTGCTTTCCGTCGATGGACGCCATCCGTGTCAGAGCGTTTGCATCGTTACAGTTTCGGTGGGACTACCTGAGCAACTATAGAATCAAACGTACGGTCCGTTGTGTCCTTTGAGTCCGTTTTCGGGGGAATTGCGATGAGTAGGTTAGTCGTCTCGGTTCACGATTGCCCGGCCGATCGAACATTTACCGACCCTATGCTTCACGAGACGCTGGAGTGTGGCGGAGATGCCGGGTGGCGGTCTGGTGCGGAGAGGAAAATTCGCTGATGGGTGCGCGATCGGGCAACAATTATTTGAGCGCGATGCGCAAGCTCAAGGCCGACGTGTGGATCGGCGGGCAGCCAGTCGCTGACGTGACGATCCATCCGGCGTTCGTGCATTGCGCGCGATCGCTCGCGTCGCTCTACGACATGCAGGGGGAACATCCAGAGGCGATGACCTTCCGCACCGAGGATGGCGATCGCGCCGGAATGTCGTTTATCCAGCCGAAAAGTATCGAGGAACTGCGCAAGCGCACCGCGATGTTCCGGAGGTGGGCGGAGTACAGCCACGGGATGATGGGGCGCACGCCCGACTACCTCAATGCGAGTATCACGGCGATGGCCGCCGCACAGGATTTTTTCGCCGCGAGCGACCCGCGCTTCGGCGATAACATCGCGAACTACTATCTGGAAGCGCGCAAGACACGATTGGTGCGCGACGCATACGCTGCTGAATCCAAAGGCAAGCCGCGCGGCCGGATGGGCGGGCCATACCGATGCCGACCTTGCGCTGAGGATGGTTGACAAGAAGGCCGAAGGTATCGTGGTCAACGGCTGCCGAATGCTCGCGACATTGGGGCCGTTGTCCGAGGAATTGCTCGTCTTTCCCTCCACCGTATTGCGGGAAGAGCCGGCCGACGAACCGTTCGCGCTGGCCTTTGCGATCAACTGCAACGCGAACGGTCTCAAGTTCATCTGCCGCGATTCGTTTGACGCCGGGCGATCGCATTTCGACGCTCCACTGTCCTCGCGCTTCGAGGAGATGGATTGCGTCGTGATCTTCGACCAGGTGCTGGTGCCGTGGGAGCGAGTGTTTCTATGCGGTGACGTTGCGCGCTGCAATGGTCTGTTTGCCGAGACCAACGCGCTCGTCAACATGATGCATCAGGTGGTGGTCCGGGACGTCGTCAAGAGCGAATTCATGCTCGGGCTGGCCGCGAAAATCGCCGAAGTCAGCGACGCGATGAGCCTGCCGCACGTGCGCGAACGCCTGGCCGAGATGATCATGACGACCGAGGTGATGCGGGCGTGCCTGCGCGCCAGCGAGGCCGATGCGGCGCCGGATCGATGGGGCGACTATATGCCGGCGCGAGCGCCGCTGGATACCGCGCGCAATCTGTTTCCGCGGCTCTATCCACGGCTGGTCGAGATAATCCAGCTCAATTCGTCGTCCAGCCTGATGGCTGCGCCGTCGGAGGCCGATTTCGCCAGCGCGCTGCTGCCGGAGCTCGAGCGCTACTTCGCGAGCGCAGGGGCATCGGCGCACGATCGCGTGGCGCTCTATCGACTCGCGTGGGACGTCGCGGGCAGCGCCTTCGGCGGACGCCAGACGCTTTACGAGCGTTTCTTTTTCGGCGATCCGGTGCGGATGGCGAATGCACTCGTGGACCACACCGACCTGAAACCGCTAATCGCGCGCATCGACGATTTCCTCAAGCGTGTCGATTGAACGATTTGAAAGTGCGAAAGATGCGAAGCCGGTCGGCTTATGACGCCACGATGGCGGATTAGGTCGCGCCTGCCGTTAGTGTAGAATCGACGCGGCGCGAGCGAGGCGCATACGCGTGTCTAACGAATCGCGTCGACGTCCGCGACCGCGAGCTAATTTCAACGGCAGTTTAATCGCCAGTAGATGTCACGATTGCGCAAGGGATCGCGCGTATGGCGCGACGCGGAGATGACCGCGGCGGCGCGGGTGCGGGTCGACTGCTCCGGGGCGATATTCTCGATCAATCCGGGGGAATTGTTCAAGCGCTCCGCGCCGCTTGAAATCGAACTCGGCGCCGGTCGCGGCGATTTTATCCTCGAGCGTGCGGCGGCGATGCCGGAGCGGAATTTTCTGGCGGTCGAACTGGCGGCGACGATCGCGCAATTGATGGCGGTGCGGGCCGGCCGCAGTGGACTCGAAAACCTACGGGTCGTGCGAATGGACGCGCGCACGCTGGTTAACCTGATGCTGCCGGCGGGCAGCGTGGATGCGTTCCACATTTATTTTCCCGATCCTTGGCCGAAGGAACGTCATATCAAGCATCGCCTCTTCACGCCGTGGTTCGTCGCGAGCCTCAAGCGCAAGTTGCGGCCGGACGCGATGCTCTTTGTTGCCACCGACGTCGCCGCGTATGCGCACGACATCTTTGCGATGCTCGACGACTCCGGCTTCGCGCGTGTCGAGGCCGCGGTGCCGGGAGCAGAGCAGACCGGTTTCGCACGACGTTTTCGCGCGATGGGCAAGCCCATTTACGCGGGTGCTTTCGCCGACCGTCACACCGGAAGTTCGGTGTCGGTTACAAGCCATGCGGATCGCGTGATTATGAGGCTCGCGGAGACCTCGCTTGCGTTGGCGTCATGCAATGTCTAACCTTCCACAAATCCATGATTAAGCGCGGCGCTGCGGTAGCGGTGGCGTGCGCATTGCTGACGGTGGTCGGATGCAGCACGCGCAAAGCCCCAACGGGCGAGAATTATTACGTCAAAGCTACCCAGGAATATTCGCAACACTATTATCAGCCCGCGATCGACGACTATCAGAAGTTGATCGACGAATATCCCTTCAGTCCGTTCGCCGAGGAGTCCGAACTCAATATCGGACTCGCTTATTACAAATCGCACAATTACGCCGAGGCAATCGGCGCATTCAACGATTTCCTGCGGATGCATCCGACCAGCAAACATCTCGATATCGCGTCGTATTATCTTGCGATGTCGCACTACGACCAGATTGGGCGGCCCGATCAGGATCAGACCCATACGCAACTCGCGCTCGAACAGTTCCAGACGATCGCGGCGCGTTTTCCCGAGAGCGACTTTGCCTCGCTGTCGCGCGACCAGATCGTAATTTGCCGCGAAATTCTAGCGCGCCACGACTACCTGATCGGCGAGTTCTACGAGGGTCGCGCGAACTTCAAGGCCGCCGAGTCGCGGCTGGCGGAGGTGCTGGCGCTTTACCCGGATACGCCGATCGCGCCTGAGGGCCTCTATCAACTGGGCCTGACGCTCGAAAAGCAGGGGAAGAAGTATTCGGCGGCGCAGGCCTTCACCGCGCTCAAGATGCATTTTCCGCACACCCTTTACGCCGCCAACGCCGATCACGAACTGCAGAAACTCCATCAGCCGATCGACACCGAAGAAGATCCGTTGAAGCTGGTCCTGGCAGAAAGCGGCTATAGCGACGACGCGCCGAAGCAGCAGGTGTCGGTGCATGAAAGCCTCGAGAATCTGGCAGCGGCCAACGGTGGCGGCGCGGGCGCCTTCGGTCAGGACGGCTTGCCGATTATGCCGGACTCGATGAAGCCGGTCGCGAAAAACGCGGGCGGCCTTGGCGCGGAGCCTAAGCAGGCGAATCCCGGTCCGGCGACGCTGAGAACGGTGCGTTTATCATCGTCGGAGCCGCCACTTTCGGTGATCCTGGATCTGAGCGGGCCGGTCAGTTTCGATCAGCACCTGGACAACGGCGGTTCGTCGTCGACCCTGACCCTCTTCCTGAAACAGGTAACGCCCGATTCAACGCTGGCGCGTCACGTGGTGTTCGACCAATCGATCTTTCACGACTGCGATATCGATAGCGACGCGAGCGGGACCAAAATCGTGCTCAGCACGACTCCCGTAACCCGCTACGCAGTAGTGCCGCTCGAGCAACCGCCGCGGCTGCTGGTGACATTTACTCCGCAGGGCAGTTTGACACCGATGAATTCGACAATCGGCGCTAGCTCGCTGCCAAGCGCGATCTCGACCGATACCGATCCCGCTGCGAACTGACGCGACCAGCGCGCCGCGCCTTCAGGCGAAGACGTCCGCAGTGCTCAGGCCGAGAAAACTCAGCACGACATCCACATAGAGCCGCAGTCCCCAGAGAAAGCCTTCGATCGGCATGCGCTCGTCGTTGCCGTGGTAGAGCGATCCGAAGGGCATCCGCGGCTCGAGCCGCACCGGCGCGAAGCCATAGCAGGTCGCGCCGAGCTGTGCGTAGAACTTGCTGTCGGTGGCGCCCGGCAACATCCACGGAATTGCCCGCGAGCCGGGGTCGGCGGCCTCGGTGCGCGATTTGATCAGGTCGAACAGCGGCGTGTCGGCGCTCGCCTCCATCGGCGGCGCGGTCTTGACGACCTCGAGCACCGGCTCGGGTCCGATGATTTCGCGCAGTTCGCCGATGAAGCTGCGTTCGTCCTCGCCCGGCAGCGTGCGTCCGTCGAGAATCACCCAGGCCTCGCCGGGGATGACGTTGTCCTTGTAGCCCGCGCGCAAGATCGTGGGCGTGACCGTATTCGCGAGCATCGGGCGAAATAACGACGGCGCCTTGTCGGGGGCGATGCCGAGATCGCCCAACGTCCGGCGCATCAGCGGGGTGATGCGCCGCGGCATCGGGGTGCGCGTGATGCGTCCGATCAAGTCCGCGATCCACGAGATGGCGGTATCCGCGCGTGGCATCGAGCCATGGCCCGGCGTGCCGCTGACCGTCATCTTGATCGTCACGAAACCCTTCTCGGCGACCTGGATCGGATAGAAGCGCCGCTCGCCCAGATGCAGCGTGAACCCGCCGGTCTCGTTGAGGACATAGCCCGCCCGGATGAGATCGGGATGATGCTCGACGAGATAACGCGCCCCCAGTTCCGATCCGGCTTCCTCATCGGCCACCGCGGCGAGTATCAAATCGCGGTCGGGCAGCGCACCGGCGCGCTTGATCGCGAGTGCGAGTCCAAGGTCCATCGCGCATTTCGACTTCATGTCGATACTGCCGCGGCCCCACACGCAGCCTTCTTCGACCTCGGCGCCGAACGGTTCGCGCGTCCACCGGCTCGCCTCGACCGGGACGACATCGGTATGCGAGGAGAGCATCAGGGAGGGCCGCGAACGATCGCGGCCGGCCACGCGCGCGACCAGGCTGGTACGCGTCGGCTGCGGCTCGATCGTGACGCACTTGATCGCCTCGCGGCCGAGCGCCGCGCCAATATAATCGGCGGCGAGCCGCTCGTTGCCGGGCGGATTCGTGGTATTGAGCCGGACCAGCCCGCGCAGATGATCGATCGTTTCGCGTTCGAAGTTATCCCACGATATTTTCATTTTTTTCAGTTACTCACGCTCGCGATGCTCGGGTAATGGCTAAGTTCCGCGAAAATCGTGGGCGAGCGATTAAAGCAACTGCATGTTTGACACTTCCGATGCTCATCTCAGCGAGAAAAACCCTCGCGCATACTAGCGACTGCGCGAGGGCCAGTGTAGGGGCGAAGTTAGGACGGTCTTGCCCGATCGGATCGGCGCGCTACTCGAGGACGGAACCGCAGTGCAGGATTACCGCGCAGCGGAATGCGAATCGTCGTCGGCGCGGGGTCAGGCGGGCGCCTTGCCTTCAGGCCATCCGGTGAGCGTCTTGTCGATCGAATCGAGCGGCAGCTTCGCGGTCTTGAGAAACCCCGCCATCATGTGCCAGAAGCCCGCGACCAGGATCAGTTCAACCAGTTCGGCCGTCGAGAACGATTTTTCGAGCGCCGCCCACGTTTTCGGCGACACTTCAGAGCTATCGTGCAGATCATCCGCCATCATGATTACCGCACGATCGGCGTCGCTATAAACCTTGCACTGGGCGGGATCGCGCACGCCCAGAATTTCCTCGTCATTCATGCCGAGGCGGCGCGAGACGCCGACGTGCTGCACGAACTCGTACTCCGATTTCGTGCGCCATCCGGTGCGCAGAATCACCAGCTCGCGGATCCGCGGGTTGAGGGTCTTGCTACCCATCAGGGCGCCGGCCAGTCCGCTCTGTGCATGCGTAATCGCGGGATTATTGAGCAGCGCGCGAAAGACGTTGAGCTGCGACATCGATTTCGCCAGCGCCGGGTCTTTCACCGCGTCGGCGATATGCGCCTCGTTGAAACGTTTGAGCGCCTCTTCGGGCGGGAGCAGCGGAATCATATTGCGCCTCCTTGCCATTTGATGGCGTGCGCGGTTATACGGCGATTCGCCGCATGGCTGCAAGCGCGAAACCTTTTACCTCGCGATGTGTTCGCTGCAGGGGATGGCGAATAAAACCGGGTGGTGCTGGCAAAATCGATGCGGTTTCGCGACAATCCCGCCTGCGCCAATGCAATCGCGCTTGCCGCACGGATCGTGCGGCCGCCCGTCGCAGGCCAGTCAGCGCATAATCGTTAGTGTGGAGGAAATGCCGTGAGCTGGGACTTTGAAACCGAACCCGAATTTCAAAAGCAACTCGACTGGATCGAAAAGTTCGTGCGCGAAGAGGTCGAGCCGCTCGACTATATTCTCGGCTCGCCCTACGACGTCCGCGACGCCAATCGCAACAAGCTGGTGCGTCCGCTGCAGGCCGAGGTGCGCAGGCGCAAGCTCTGGGCGTGTCATCTCGAGCCCGAGCTGGGCGGTCAGGGTTACGGTCAGGTCAAGCTCGCGTTGATGAATGAAATCCTCGGCCCGTCGCGTTTCGCGCCGACCGTCTTCGGCTGCCAGGCGCCCGACACCGGCAACAGCGAAATTCTCGCCAAGTACGGCACGCCCGATCAAAAGAAGAAGTACCTCGAGCCGCTGCTCAACAACGAGATCGTCTCGTGCTTCTCGATGACCGAGCCGCAGGGCGGCGCCGATCCGAAAGTCTTCGAGACCCGCGCCGAGTTGAAGGGCGACAACTGGGTCATTAACGGCGAGAAGTGGTTTTCCTCCAACGCGCGATGGTCGTCGTTCCTGATCACGATGGCCGTGACCGACCCGGAAGCGCCGCCCTACAAGCGCCTTTCGACGTTCGTCGTGCCGATGGACGCGCCGGGTATCAACGTCGTGCGCAACGTCGGCGTCGGCCACGAAGATGAAAGCCTGCGCGGCCACGCCTACATCCGCTACCAGGACGTCCAGGTGCCGAAGGACCATCTGCTCGGCGAGCGCGGGGGCGGCTTCGTCGTCGCACAGACGCGGCTCGGCGGCGGCCGCATCCATCATGCGATGCGCACCATTGGCCAGGTCCGCCGCGCCTTCGATCTGATGTGCGAGCGCGTGCTTTCGCGCAGCACCCAGGGGTCGCGCCTCGCCGACAAGCAGATGGTGCAAGAGAAGATCGCCGATTCGTGGATCGATATCGAACAGTTCCGTTTGCTGGTGCTGCGGACCGCGTGGCGCATCGACAAGTACAAGGACTATCTGAAGGTGCGCAAGGATATCGCGGCGGTGAAGGCGCAGATGCCCAAAGTCTTCCACGACGTCGTGACGCGCGCGCTGCAAATTCATGGATCGCTTGGCGTGACTTCCGAAATGCCGTTCGTCGATCAGGTGCTGGAAGGCTTCGTCATGGGTCTCGCCGATGGGCCGACGGAGGTCCACAAGATTACCCTGGCGAAGCAGGTGCTGCGTGATTACAAAGGCACCGAAGGGCTCTTTCCGAGCGGGCATATTCCGGCGCTGCGCGAAGCGGCGATTAAGAAATACGGCGACCGCATCGAGATGGCGGTGAGCGCACAATGACGACGATCGCGGCGCAATACGATTTCAGCGGCAAGGTGGTGGTCATCACCGGCGGTAGCCGCGGCCTCGGCCATGCGATGGCGCTCGGTTTCGCCGGGGCCGGCGCAAAACTCGCGATCGCGAGCCGCAAGCTCGATTCCTGCGAGGCGACCGTCGCCGAGATTCGCGCGCTCGGCAGCGACGGCTCGGCGCATGCGGCGCACGTCGGCAAATGGGACGACTGTAATCGGCTGGTCGACGAGGTTTACGCCCGATGGGGCCGCGTCGACGTGCTCGTCAATAACGCCGGCCTCTCGCCGGTCGTGCCCTCTTCGCTGGAAACGACCGAAGACTTGTTCGACAAGGTCATCGGCGTCAACCTCAAGGGGCCGTTCAGGCTGACCTCGCTGATCGGTCCCCGGATGGTGGCCGGCGACGGCGGCGCGATCATCAATATCTCTTCCACCTCTTCGATCCGTCCGGCGCCCGATACCGCGCCTTATTCCGCCGCCAAGGCCGGACTCAACATCCTGACGGTCGCGTTCGCGCAGGAGTACGGGCCGAAAGTGCGCGTCAACTGCATCATGGCTGGCCCCTTTCATACCGACATCAGCAAGAGCTGGTCGCGCACCGAGGGTTTCACTCGAGCCGCGCGCGAGCAATTCCCCTTGCAGCGCGCGGGCGAGCCGCACGAGATCGTCGGCGCCGCGCTCTACTTCGCCAGCGCGGCCTCGACCTATACCACCGGCACCGTACTCACCGTCGATGGCGGCTCGTCATACCCGAAGGCGGCGCATACCGCCGCCGGCGATTAACGCGCCGCGACGCGTAGAGCAGCAGCCGCGCGGAGCCGGCAGGAAAGACGTTGTTGAGGAGCGCAAACTATGGTTTCTCCTGAAACCTCATAAGGTTTCAGAAGAAATTACAGTTTCGAGTTCCTCACCAAGTTCTTCCTAGCCTGTCTCGCGCCTAGAACTTTTCCTTGAACGGGCGAACGTCGAGTTCCTGCGTCCACGCGCTGCGATCCTGATGTGCGACGAACCAATACGCGTCGGCGATCGCGGCGGGCTTGAGCATATCTTCGTCCTTCAGATCGGGGAACCGCTGACGGATAAACGGCATGTCGATCGCGCCATCGACATTGATATACGCGATGTGGATTCCCTGCGGGCCGAGGTCGCGAGCCATCACTTGCGCCAGCCCGCGCATCGCGAACTTCGCCGGCCCGAATGCGGCCGACGTCGCAAACGGGCGCGTGCCCGCCGTCGCGCCGGTGAAGATGATTGTGCCGTGCCCCGCCTTGAGCATTGCGGGCACCACCTGCTGCGCGCAAAGAAATGCGCCGAACGCATTGACGCGCCAGGTGTTCTCGAAGGTGCTCGGCTTGGTCTCCATGAAGCGGCCGAACGGGCGCATCGCCGCGTTGTAGATAAGTACCTCGGGGTCGCCGAGGTCGCGTCGAATCGTTTCGAAGGCGCTCGCAATCGCCGCCTCGTCCGCCGTGTTGGCCGCCACCGGATGGGCGTTGCCACCGTCCGCGGCAATCGCCTTGGCGACCTTCGCGAGATAATCGGCGTTGCGCGCCACCAGCGCGACGCTGTATTCCGCGGCGAAGCGGCGCGCGACGGCCGAGCCGAGCCCGGGCCCCACACCGATTACGACCGCAACGGGTTTCTGCGCATTGGGCATTGGTTTGCTCCTTCAACGATTCGCTCGCGCTGTCATCGGATGGTTCGCGACGATCTCCGAATTGTTTTCTTGTCCCCTTTTTCCGTTCAGTATCGCGCTCGCCTGCAGCTCACAAAAACCTTTATAGGTATCTCACTTACTCACTGTGGGAAGTGTGAAACCTTTCAAAGGTTTCACGAATCTTCTCCTCCGCTCCCTAGGTCTGTTTGCGGAGCGCTTCCTCGACGAAATCGAAACGATCGTTACCCCAGAACATTTCCTGCCCGACGAAAAAGGTCGGCGCGCCAAACGCCCCGCGCGCCACCGCCTCGTCGGTGTTGCGCCGCAACTCCTCTTTGACGTCCTGCCGCTCGCTCGCGACGATCACGTCAACCGCGTTGATGCCGGCGCGTTGCAGCACGCCGGTCAGCACCACTCGTTCGCCGAGATCAAGTCCTTCCGCCCAGGCCGCGCGATAGATCGCGTCGTGATATGCGGCGAACACGCCAAGCCGCTGCGCCGCAACGGCCCCGCGCATCAGCGAGAGGGTATTGCCCATGAACGGATGCGGATTCAGCTTCAGCATCACGTTGTAGCGGGCCGCCCAACGGCGCATGTCGTCGGCGAAGTAACGCGCCTTGGCCGGCACCGTCATCGGCGACGAGTTCCCGGTCGCCTTCAGCACCGCGCCGAGCAGCATCGGCCGATACACGATCGTCGCCCCGTTGCGTTTGGCGAAGCCCGGCAACTGGATATTCGCGAGATAGCTGAAGGGGCTGCCGTAGTCGAAAAGGAATTCCAATTGTTTCGCCATGTCGCTCTCCGCGCCCCCTCAGCGTCCCTTGAATACCGGCTCGCGCTTTTCGTTGAACGCCTTGATCGCTTCCTTGGTGTCGTCGGTCGCGGCCATCTCGTAGATGCTGCGCAGTTCGTTTTCGATTTGCGTTTCGAGCGTCTCGACCGCGCCCGAGTACATCAGCCGTTTTGCTGCCGCGAGCGCCTGGGTCGCGCCGCGCGCGAGTTCCGCCGCGAGCTTATCGGTTTCCTTGAGCAGCTCCGCGTCCGGCACCACGCGATTCACGATGCCCCATTCGAGCGCCTCGCGCGCGCTCAAAGTGCGATTCGTGTACGCCAGTTCGATCGCGCGGCCGACGCCGATTCGCCGCGGCAGAAAGTAGGTCGTGGTGCCGTCGGGCGTCAGCCCGCGGCGCGTGTACGCCATAATAAATTTTGCCGACTCGCCCGCGACGATCAGGTCGCAGCAGCACGCGAGCCCCATCCCGCCGCCGGCCGCCGTGCCGTTGACCGCTGCGATCACCGGGAAAGGCGCGCGGACGATCCGCGAGATCGCGACATGAAACAGCGAGACGCGGCTCTTGAGCGCATCGGGCGCCGTGTAAAATGATTTCAGATCGGCGCCCGCGCAAAAGAACCGGCCCGTGCCACCGCTGATCACCAGCGCCCGGACCGCGGTGTTTTCCTCCGCGCGGATAATCGCATCGAGCATCTCGCTCGACAGCGCCTCGTTCAGCGTATTTGCAGCTTCCGGGCGATTCAGCGTGATCCGCGCGACGCTGTTGGTGAGTTCGTAGGTGATCGCAGTATATTCCGGCATGGCGGCGGGCCTCCTCACAGCGGACGCGATTTAATCTCGCGCCGATTCGCGCGACAGGTTAGCGCAAAGCGCTGCTCTCTGCCCAACGGGTTCACCGAGGTTGCATCATGCAACCCTCATTGTTCGAGCATTACGCATATTGGTTGCATGATGCAACTCTCGCTTCTCCATCCCGGGCCGGCTGCGCGTCCTTCGGTTGCTCGATGCAACCCTTTTGCAATAGCTTGCTTCCATGAGGCGCAAGACCTTCGCTCGCATGAACTGTTCGATCGCCCGCGCGCTCGAACTGGTCGGCGAATGGTGGACGATGCTCATCCTGCGCGAAGCCTTCCTCGGCACGCACCGCTTCCACGACTTCCAGCAAAACCTCGGCATCGCGCGCAATATCCTCTCGGCGCGGCTCAAGAAACTGGTCGCCCGCGGCATCCTCGAACGCAGTGCGGCACCCGACGGCGGCCGGCGCTTCGAGTACCGCCTCACCAGCAAGGGCCGCGCGTTTTTTCCCGTCCTGATGGCCCTGATGCAATGGGGCGACCAATGGGTCGCGGGATGCGATCGCGCGCCGGTGCGCGTCGTCGATCGCGAGTCGGGCCGCGAGATCCGCGAAATCAACGTGCTGAGCGGCGACGGCCGTCCCCTGGGACCCTCCGACGTGATGATGGTGGCGGGACCGGGCGCCGGTCCTGCTACACGCGAACGTTTCAACGCCCGCAAAAAATCTACCGCCGCGCTAGCGACTTCTTCAGCTTCCGCGGATCGCTAGTATGACGAGCGGCCCGGCGCGATGGTGATCCGCTCGGTAGTCCTCTGGGTCCACGTGCTCTGCGGCGTGATTTGGATCGGCACCAGCGCGAGCTTCTTGCTGGCGATCTCCGCGATGACCGCGGAGTCCGCCGAATGGCGCGACTTCGCCGTGCGCGCGGTCCCGCCCATCAATCGCATCAATGTCGTCGCCGCGCTCATCATCCCGATGACCGGGGCGGGCAATCTCTTCTCCGCCGCCTGATGCGCCGATCGCCCTTTCCACCGGCCTTCGTCGGTATCGTCGCGATCAAGGTCGTGCTCTTCTTCGTCATGGGCGTGATGCTGGCGGCGGCCTTTGCGGCGGAGCGCACGATGCGCGAGAGTTTTGCCGGCGAACGTCTCGACTTGACGGACGGCGTCGCCGCGCTTCGCCGATCTGGTGCGGCTCTACGGCACTATCGCCGCGTTTGGCCTCGTCGCCCTCGTCCTCGGCCTGTGGTTGGCGGGAACCTGACTGGGAAGTTGACCATGGATACTCCGCGCAAACTTCAACTCGGCGAATTCACCATCGCATTTTTGAGCGACGGCATCTGGCGCAATGACGGCGGCTGCATGTTCGGCGTGGTGCCCCGTGAACTGTGGCAGCGCGAGCATCCGGCCGACGATCAGAACCGCATCCGCCTCAACCTGACCTGCCCGCTGATTATGCGCGGCAATGACGCGATCGTCGTCGATACCGGTATCGGCAACCGGCTGAGTCGCGGTCGAGCGCAAGATTTTCGACCATGGCGACGGCTGGCTGATCGACGGGCTGCAAGCGCTCGGTATGGAGCCCGGCGACGTCACCCACGTCATCCTCTCGCATCTGCATTTCGATCATTGCGGCGGCATCGTCACGCGGCGCGAATCTGGGAACTTTCGCGGCGGCGTTCCCGCGAGCGCGGATTTTCGTCCAGCGTGGCGAACTCGAGGTCGCGCGGCATTCGCGCAACGAACGTCTGCGCGCCGCCTATCGCCATATTGCCGATTGCCTCGAACCAGTGAACGCATCGATCGAGGCGCTCGACGGCGACACCGAAATCGTTCCCGGCGTCTCGGCGATCGTCTCTGGCGGCCACACCGCCGACCATCAGCTCGCCGTCGTGCAATCGCGTGGCGAGAGCTTCGTTCATCTCGCCGATATCGTGCCGACCCGATCGCACATGCGCGGGCCGTGGAACCAGGCCTACGACCTCGACGCGCTCCGCACGATGGTGCAGAAGGCCGTGTAGTCTGAAGCGCGCCGTCGCGCAAGGATGGTGGGTATCGTTCGCCCATGATGAACGCGTCTTTGCCGCGCAGATTGAAAATGATCGCGGTCGACTGGTGCTGGGAACTACGTTGGAAGTGCCGCCGGGACTCGACGGACTGTGAATTAAGCGGGCGTCGCCAGCGTCTGAATAAGTGCGAGAAAAGCGACTGAAATGCGGGCGAATAAGCGATTAAAGACAGAGCATGAACGCCTCACGAAGCTGTGGACAGAGGCCCAGTTAGGTAAATTGTTTACTTGCTTGGCTTCGAAACCAAGTTATACTGCCGATTAGGGATGCTCCCCTTCAAATAGCACAATCAATTCACATTCCTTAGATCTCCTGGCAATTGCCTCGACGATAAAAGGCTCGCCCAACCAAGCCCGACCAAGGAGTTAGCTGATGGCGGAACCGAGCAGTTTTGAGCAGGTAATCAAACGCGATCGTGCAGTCCGCGAATCCAAGCAGTGGCGCGGAACTTTGCTCGAGTATCTGGAGATCGTCAAGGCCAACCCCTTGATGACCAAGCTCTCGCACGCGCGCATCTACGACATGATCATCACCCAGGGCACGCGCAACATCCACGATACGGACGATCCGCGCACCAAGCGTCTGTACAAAGACGAGCCGATCAAGGTTTACAATTTCTTCGCCGACGAATTCTTCGGCATCGAGCGCACCATCTCGCAAATCGTGCGCTACTTCCATTCGGCCTCGCTCAAGGGCGAGGAAAGCCGCCAGGTCCTTTATCTCATGGGTCCGGTCGGCTCCGGCAAAAGCTCGCTGGTCGAGCGGATTCAGCGTGGCCTCGAACAAGTCGATGACGTCCATGTCGATCGAGGGCTGCCCGATGCACGAGGAGCCCTTGCACCTGATTCCGCGCCATCTGCGTCGCGAGTTCGAGAAGATGCTCGGCGTGCATGTCGAGGGCGACCTGTGCCCGGTCTGCCGCTATCGCCTCAAAGAGGAATTCGGCCAGCGCTACGAAGATTTCCCGATCGAGACGCGCAGCTTCTCCAAGCGCAATCGCATCGGCGTCGGCGTTGTCCCGCCGGTCGATCCGAACAATCAGGACACTTCCGTGCTGATCGGATCGGAAGACATCTCGAAGCTCGACCAGTATTCCGAGGGCGATCCGCGCGTGCTCGAACTGAACGGCGCGCTCAACGTCGGCAATCGCGGCATCGTCGAGTTTATCGAGGTCTTCAAGAACGAAACCGAATACCTGCATGCGATGATCACGGCGACGCAGGAAAAGGTCATCCCGGCGCCCGGCCGTCACGGGATGGTTTACGTCGATACCTGCATCATCGCGCATTCGAACGAAGCGGAATGGCAGAAGTTCAAGGCCGACCACACCAACGAAGCGATCCTCGATCGTATCGTCGTGGTCAAGGTGCCGTACAACCTGCGCCTGTCCGAAGAAGTCAAGATCTACCAGAAGATCATCCGCAACTCGGATTTCCGTGCGCACGTCGCGCCGCACACCCTGGAGCTCGCCTCGATGTTCGCGATTCTGTCGCGGCTGGAGCCGACTTCCAAATGCGATCTGATGACCAAGCTGCGCCTCTACAATGGCGAGGAAGTCGTCGAGAAGGGACGCACCAAGAAGATCGACGTGGCGGAGCTGAAGGAAGACACGAAGCGCGAGGGCATGAACGGCATCTCGACGCGCTTCATCATGAAGGCGCTCGACAACGCGCTCTCGGACAACGTCTCCGGTAACTGCATCAATCCGATCAACGTGCGCGAGGCGCTGATCTCGATGACCAAAGAGGCCGACCTCGCCGACGATACGCGCAAGCAGTACCTGGAATTCCTGCAGGACACGCTGCACAAGGAATATCTCGATCTGCTGGAAAAGGAGATCACGCGAGCATTCGTTTATTCCTATCAGGAGCAGGCCGAAGCGCTTGTTCCAGAACTACCTCGACCACGCCGAGTCCTACGTCAACAAGACCAAGGTCCGCGACCGCAATACCAAGGAAGAACTGCCGCCCGACGAGGGTTTCCTGAAATCGATCGAGGAGCAGATCGCGATCATCGGGTCGGCGGCCGAGGGCTTCCGGCAGGAGGTCATCGCATACCTGTGGGCGACCTCGCGGCGCGGCGAGAAGATCAGCTATCGCAGTTACGAGCCGCTCAAGGAAGCGATCGAGAAAAAGCTCATGACGTCGGTGCGCGACATCTCGCGGATCATCACCAAGGCGCGCACGCGCGACGAAGAGCAGAGCGAGAAGTACAGCTCGATGGTCAAGAACCTGCTCGAAAACGGCTACTGCGAATCGTGCGTGGACGTGGTGTTGAAGTACGCGGCCAACAACCTCTGGAAGGACTGATCCCGAGGCCTTCATCGGCAATGGAGCATACCCACAACGAAAGCTAGCGAAAGACGGGGATCTCGCTGATGCTGCATGATCGTCGCTAGCGATCTGGCTGGCAAGACCCTGACGATGAAATCACCGGTACAAAACGAAGCCAATTTCTCCCCGGTTTTACTACGGATTTCAAGATCGAGGGTGTCGGAATTGGAAAATTTGAGAACACTTCGGCATGCGTAATCGCATGTTTCCGATAGCCGAGGGCGCCTGGCGGGAGGCGAGGAACCTTAGCCATACGAGTGATACCATCTTTCGCGAATACCGCATCTCCGATGCCGAGCGATCGGATCGTTCCGCCGGCGATCGCCTGCGCCATCGCGAGAAAGTCCGCGAATCGATCCGCGAAAATATCTCCGACATCATTGCCGAAGAATCGATCATCGGCAAAAACAAGGACAAGATCATCAAGGTCCCGCTCCGCGGGATCAAGGAATACCGTTTCATCTACGGCGAGAATGCCCCGGGCGTCGGCCGAAGGCGACGGCAACGCGCAACCCGGACAGGTCGTCGGCAAGACCGGCAAGGATGGTCAGGGGCAGGGCGACGGCAAGGCCGGCGATCGGCCGGGCGTCGACTACTACGAGACCGACGTCACGCTCGACGAATTGATCGAGATCATGTTCGAGGATCTCGAACTGCCCAACCTCGAGCGCCGCGCCCTGCGCGAGGTCGAACCGACCGTTTTGCCAAGCGCAAGGGCTATCGTCACGTCGGCATCCGCGTGCGCCTCGACAAGCGGCGCACCGCCCGCCAGCGCGTCAAGCGAGTGCTCGCCACGCAGCACAATCGAGTCACCCAGGGCCTCGAGGCGCCGAAGAACCAGGACGGCAGCGAAAAGCGCCGCTTCCCGTTCCATCAGGACGACCTGCGCTACAAGCATCTCGAGACCGACGTCCGCGAGGAATCGAACGCCGCCGTCATCTGCATCATGGATACCTCGGGCTCGATGGACACCATGAAGAAGTACCTCGCGCGGAGCTTCTTCTTCCTGCTCTACCAGTTCATCTCGACGCGCTACCGCAACGTCGAAATCGTCTTCGTCGCGCATCACACCGAAGCCAACGAGGTCACCGAGGACGAGTTCTTCCACAAGGGCGAAGCCGGCGGCACCTTCATCTCGTCGGGCTATCAGAAGGCGCTCGACATCATCGCGGAGCGCTATCATCCGTCGCTCTGGAACCTCTATGCGTTCCATTGTTCGGACGGCGACAACTTCGACTCCGACAATCCGGCGGCACTCAAGCGCCGCCAAGGAACTCAGCGAGATTTGCAATCTGTTCGGCTACGGCGAAATCAAACCGCTCGGTTCGCGCTATTACGAATCCTCGATGCTCAACGTCTTCCGGCGGCTCGACGCGCCTAACTTTCAGGCGGTGCTGATCGAACGCAAAGAGGACATCTGGCCGTCGTTCAAGGCCTTCCTGTCCAAGGATCGCGTCAAGGAATAGGGCAGCGATAGAACTAGCGCGATCGCTTTGCGCATTAGCGAGGTCGAAGGAATGAACGCGATCGGATCAAGGCGGAGAAAGGCATTGGCGTAGCGCGCGACCGCCTCAAACACACCGCATTGGCGCTCCGGCGCCAGGACGATTGGATCGAAGATGGCGAACTACGAAATTCAGGAACTGGTCGAATGGGACAACCGCAGTCCGCGACAAGGCGGCGGAGTTCGGGCTCACCTGGTTTCCGCAGGAATTTGAGATTTGCGATCACGTCGGGATGCTCGGCTACATGGCCTATTCCGGCATGCCCTCGCATTACCCGCACTGGTCGTACGGCAAGTCCTACGAAAAGCTCAAGACCCTCTACGACTACGGGGTCAGCGGCTTGCCCTACGAAATGGTGATCAACTCGAACCCGGCGATCGCCTATCTGATGCGCGACAACAGCTCTGCTGCTGCAGATTCTGACTATCGCGCACGTCTATGGGCATAACGATTTTTTCAAGAATAACTTCACCTTCAAATCGACCCGCGCGGAACTGACCATCGAGCGCTTCAAGGCTCATGCGATGCGCGTGCGCCGCTACATGGAAGATCCATCGATCGGCGTCGAAAAGGTCGAGCGCATTCTCGATGCCGCTCACTGCCCTCGCTTCCAATGCCGGCGCAACCTCGCCATTCGCAAAGATCGGTCGTGAGGAGCAGGTCGAGCGCGCGATCGAAGCGGCGCAGCCGCGCGCAGGATCCGTTTTCGCGACTGCACGCGCGGCCGGAGTATCAGCGCACCGGAAACCAACAAGGTCCCGCTCGAACCGGACGAAGATGTCCTGCTGTTCATCCGCGACCACAATCCGTTCCTGCAGGATTGGGAACAGGATCTGCTGACCATCGTGGACGAAGAAACCAAGTACTTCATGCCCATGATGGAAACCAAGATCATGAACGAGGGCTGGGCGAGCTACTGGCACAAGAAGATCGTCGAATCGCTCGAACTCGAACAGGGACTGCATCTCGAATTCATCGTGCGGCACAACCAGGTGCTGCGACCCTCGCCCGGACAGATCAATCCGTACCACCTCGGCTTCAAGATCTGGGAAGACATCTATCGGCGCCATACCGAACCGACGCCCGAAGAGATCAAGCGCGACGGCCCGCCGGTCAAGAACGGCACCGAGAAAATCTTCGAGGCGCGCGAAGTCGAGCGCGACTCGTCATTCCTGCGCCGCTACTTGACCGAGGATCTGATGCGCGAGTTGGATATGTTCCAGTACGAGGCGCGCGGCGACGAACTGGTGATCGACAAGGTCTCGGACGAGGAAGGCTGGAAGACCGTCAAGGAGACCTTGATCAAGAACGTCGGCACCGGCTCGATTCCGGTGATCAAGGTGGAGGATGCGGACTTCGGTCACAATCGCACGCTCTACCTGACGCATCAGCACGACGGGCGCGACCTGCAACTCGAATACGCGGAGAAAACGATCTCATACGTGTACCGGCTATGGGGCCGCGAATGCGTGCTCGAGACGTCGCTGCAGGGCAAGCGCTCGCTGTTGTGCTTCAACGACCGCGGCTTCTCGGTGCGCGCCCTGAAGTAGCTTCACACCCGCCGCGAATTGCGATAAGCACCCGTCGTATCGAACAGGATTACGCCGCCGCCACTTACGCCGCATCGGCACGCCGAGTTCACGGCGCGCGGCTCGATAATGTAGATACGCCGCGCCCTGTTGACCCCGCTGAATGATCGCCTCAACCATTCCGTGCCGCCGCGAATCGAACGCGGTATCGAACACGATTTACGCGACCTCGAGCCACGTCCGCCGCAACCTTCCGATTGAGATGGCGCTCGCGGTTGCCCGCTTCTAGCTGAGATGCTTGCGGAAAAACGCGACCATCTTCGGCCACAGGTCGAACGCCGCGGCCTCCGCGATAGCTCGGTCGATAGTCGGCGAAGAACGCATGGCCCGCATTCTTGAAAACTTCGACCTGATAGTTCTTGCCCGCCTGTTCGAGACGTCGGCCCAACTCCGCCGCATCGGCCGGCGACGGGATTCTGATCCTCTTCCCCACACACAACATAGAGCGGGCAATGCAGTCTTGACGCCAGATCGATCACCGGCGTCGGACGTTCGGGCGTGGTCGCCGCATCGGGCGTGGCGCGCGTGATGAAGCCGCCCCAACAATCGATCGCGGCGTCCACCTTGTCACTGGAACACGCGAACAGCAGCGTCCAGCGTCCGCCCACGCAGAAGCCGACGCATCCGACTTTGCCGCTGGCGCCGGGTTGCGTGCGAACGAAAGCCGCGGCGGCCTCGAAATCCCGCACCAGTTGCGCATCGGCGATGCCGAACATCTTGGCGCGGACTTCGGTCATGTCGGAGGCATTCTTGAGCGCACCGACGCGCGAGTACACATCCGGCGCGAGCGCGATGAAGCCGGCGTTGGCGAAACGGCGCGCGACGTCGCGTTCATGCTCCACCAACCCGAACGCCTCATGCAGGATGATCACCGCGGGATATGTCCCCGGCGCTTTCGGGCGAGCGAGATAGCCGCGAATCGCGGCACCATCGCTCTGAAAGGAAACGTCACGCGTTTCGAGCGCGTTCGGATTGGTCACTTCACCAGCTAGCGGCATGACAGTTTACCTCGCTTTAAAAATCTTTGTGAATTCGCACCAAGTTGAGAACCGCTGCACGCACGATGATCAGACGAACGGCTTTTTCGCCCAGCCTTCTTCGTATGGCGTGAGAAAGTGTGAAGTCACTTTAAGCCGCTTGAACATCCAGCGGCCTTCGAGCCGGACGTATTCGTCATGATAGATCGCCGCGAGCCATACGGCTCGATTTCCCTTGGCCATCGTCGCGGGTTGCAGCAGATACCATTGGCCGGCAGCGCGATCGCCATCGACGTCGATAATCGGGTTCATCACGTTGTGAATCGCGAAGGGAAAGAACTCGGAGGCGCGACTGAAGAACTTGCGAATCGCCACGCGGCCATCGGCCTTGCCGAGCGCTCCGCCGTCCCAGATCGCATCCTCGGCGAACAGCGCCGCGATCGCATCCGCGTTGTAATTGTCATCGCAAGCTGCCGCATAGCGCGCCTTGAGCTGGCGGATTTCCTCGAGGTCCTCGAGCACACGCAGCCGTTCCTCGATTGTCTTCATTTCGCACCTCATCGCGAACTCCGTATCCCCATCTCCCATAGCGCATTTGGTGCGCCGCGCTCAAAAGGCGAAGGGCGAGGGTGAAGAGGCTTACGTTTACTCCACCGATACGGCAAGCTTAAAGGGTTCCCGCGCAAGTCGGCGATGTCCGTTCGCGGGCCGGCCGCGATGCATCATGCGATGAGCCCTACCGGGATAGCCGAATGGCTTGCGAACTGGGGATACCTCGGTCTCTTCATTTGCGTGTTCGCCGGCAATCTTGGGATTCCTCTGCCAGAGGAGACTGTGCTTCTGGCGGCGGGATTTCTCGCCGGTCGCGAGATCCTCGACCTGAAAACACTCTACGTCGTCGCTATCGCGAGCGCGGTTATTGGCGATTGCACCGGCTACCTCTTCGGGCGGACCAGCGGGTCCCGGCTGCTCGCTTGGCTTGGACGCACTTTCCCCTTTATGCGCCCAGGCCAGGAACGTCTCGAGACATTCTTCAAAATCCATGGCAGCAAGGCGGTTTTCATGGCGCGCTTCGTCACCGGCGCACGCTTCATGGCGGGTCCGATGGCCGGCGCGGCAAAGATGGGGTTCTGGCATTTCCTCGGCTGGAACGTGTTGGGCGCGGTGGTCTGGTGCACCTTGATTATCACGATCGGATACCTGGTTGGTGACGAGCTCGACTGGGTGGTAAGGGAGACCCATCGCGCATTCCTGTGGGTGGGACTGGCAATTGTGCTACTAGTTGGAGGAGGATGGATCTTCTGGTGGCGTCAACGGAGGCCATCGGAACCGCAGGTGTGAGAGGCAAACCTTGAAGACCGTGCTCAAAGGACTACTGCTCACCGCGGCGGCCGGCGTCGCCATCGCCGTCGCCGGATGCGCCAAGTCGCAGGCGATCTCGTTGCGCTACGTGCCCGATTCGGCCGTCCAAGCCACGACAAAATTCTTTCCGGCAAAGGTTGCCGTCAGCGCCGTACGATGGGACAGCCTCGATGGCGCAGTTGGCCATGTTTTCGATCCGAGCGGCAAAAAAATAGCCAACCTGAAAATTGAAGACTCAAGCCGCCAGATTGCACAGGTAGTCGCCCAGGCATTTCAGGCAGCGGGTCTACAACCCGTTACCATCGGTGCAGTAGCGCCGGGCGACAAGCCGCCGCCGGGCGTCGATTTTATGGTGATTACGGAGGTCGATGAAATAACCTGCGAGAAGAATTTACAATCGACGCCGAACGCAGAGGCGCTCCGACTCAAAGCACGCGTCAGGCTCAAAATCACCATACTCGGACCGAGCAGAGCGCCGTTCACTGGGGAGGGCATTGCGGTAATCGATGAACCGCCGCACGGTGTAGATCTGGCGGCCTACAAGCCCGCGATCACAGAACCAGCGGATGCAGTCTCTGTCGCACTCTCCCGGGCAATCCGAGGCGTGCTCGACCAGCCCGCAATTGCGCACGCATTGCCACACCGCAGCGTGAACCCGTTTCAACGATCGCGAGATTGATCGGCCATCGCCGAAAGTCCTGAACGACTGAACGCCAGCGGCGTCCTCCACCGCGAGAGGTTTGCGTGAATGGCGTTTCGGGTATTACGCTCGGACCTAACGCGGACGGCTGCCGGCGATCGAGGATGCATCTTGGTACGCGTGCAGCGCGATCCGGATCGCAGCATTTCGACGCACATCAAGCCGAGCGCAAAGGAGTTGAGTGATGGCACTGCTACCGTACGTCGATGAAACTACAGCATCCGAGAAGACGCGGGAGATTCTTGGCAACACGCCGCGGAAAATGAATGTCGCGCGGATGATGGCGAATGCGTCTGAGGCCGTCTTCCACAATTTCTCACGACTCGGTAATGCGCTGCTGACGAAGGGTAAACTCGATTCGAAGCTGCGCGAAATCGCTATTTTGCGGACGGCCAAAGTCAGCAGTTCGGTTTACGAATGGACGCAGCACGTGCCGATCGCGAAAGCGGTCGGCGTCAGCGATGACCAGATCGCGGCGATGGAGAACTGGGAGCCGGCCAAGTGCTTCAACGAACTCGAGCGCCTCGCGCTGCGCTTTACCGATGAGATTGCGCGTGGGGTGAAGGGCAAGAAGGAGACGCTCGCGGCGTTGCAAAAACATCTGGGCCAAGGCGAAATCGTCGAACTGATCATGTCGATCGGGTTCTGGGGGATGGTCGCGCGGGTGCTGGAAACCACTGAAGTTGACCTCGAGGAATATCGCCGGCAAGGTCAACATGCTGGCGGGCATGAAGAAGTAGCGATCTTCGGGCGTCATCCTCGAAACGGGATGGCCGACAGCACTCAGGAAGGACGGGGCTTGCGCTGCTCCTCGCGCTGTCGGAGTTCGACGCGACGAATCTTGCCGCTGACGGTCTTGGGCAAATCGTCAACGAATTCGATCTCGCGCGGATATTTGTACGGTGCGGTGATGCGCTTGACGTGCTCCTGCAACTCGAGCGCGAGGGCGTCACTCGCTTGCGTTCCGGCTTTAACCGCACGAAGGCCTTCACGATTGAGCCGCGATCCGCATCGGGACTGGCGACTACCGCCGATTCCATCACGGCGGGATGCTCGAGCAGCGCGCTCTCGACCTCGAACGGGCCGATACGATAGCCGGCCGAACTGATGACGTCGTCGGCGCGTCCGACGAACCATAGATAGCCGTCGGCGTCGCGATAGGCATTGTCGCCGGTGAGATAGTAGTCGCCCCGAAAGACGGCGGCGTTCTCTTCGGGATTTTTCCAGTATTCGAGCATGATCGAGGGCGGCTTGTCGGGCTTGACGCGCACCGCAATCTGACCGACCTCACCGGTCGCGACTTCGTGCAGATCTTCGTCGAGGACGCTGACGTCGATGCCCGGAAACGGCCGCCCCATCGAGCCCGGTCGGATCTCCATGCCGGGCAGATTCGCGGCGACCAGAGCGGTTTCGGTCTGGCCGTAGCCGTCGTGAATCTGCAGGTTGTAATGCTGCCGCCAGACGTCGATGACCTCGGGATTGAGCGGCTCGCCCGCGCCCGCGCAATGACGCAGCGCCGGCACGATGACTCGCGAGGTCCTCCTTGACCAGCATCCGATATTCGGTCGGCGGCGCGCAGAAAGTGGTGATGCGATAGCGGCTCAGCAGTTCGAGTTGCTTCGTCGGCTCGAAGCGGCCGTTGTACATGAAAATCGTGATGCCGTTCATCCAGGGGCCGAAGAGCACGCCGTACGCGGCCTTCGCCCAGCCGGTATCCGAAGTCGTCCAATGGAGATCGTCCGGGCTTGAGGTCGAGCCATAGCGAGCCGGTGAACTGATGCGCCCAGGTGTAGGCATGTCCGTGCAGAACGGCCTTGGGATCCTTGGTCGTGCCGGAGGTGTAATAGCAAATCGCAGGATCGTCGCCGCGCGTATTCACGGGCCGAAAATCGGGCGCCGCCTGCTGCATCGCCTCTTGAAACGAGAGCCATCCGGTGCGCGGACGCCCGGACGATCAGGTAATGCTTCGAGCGAAGGGCATTGACTGCGGAGATCGCCGACGAGGTCGGCGCTTTCGGCCTAGTGATGATCGCGCGGGCCTCCGAATGGTTAGCACGATAAACCAGGTCCTTCTCACGCAGCATCGAGACGCAGGGCACGACGATCGCGCCGGCCTTCAACGCGCCGATATAAGCTGATCTGCCAAAGCGTGATGCGCGGCAGGACGATCATCACCGGGTCGCCGCGCTTGAGGCCCAGACGCGGTCAGGACGTTGGCGATGCGATTGGATTGCTCGCTGACGTCGGCGAAGGTCAGGCGCGCGCGATTGCCGTCCTGATCCTCCCAAAGGAGGGCGACGCGGCTGGGATCGACGGCGAAAGAGTCAACCGTTGCGCCGAAATTGAAATGTTCGGGCGTATCCCACTTGAAGTCGCGGCGTTTTTGGCTCGATGGTCATCCATTCGTTCATCATTCGCATCCTGCTTCCGATCAGGTCTCGCTGTATGCCCTTCGAACGTACGGGCTCCGATTTCGTCAGGTTCCGGTCCGATGAGCGTCGTGGACTTTCGATAGCCGGTGGCGGTTCCGATCTTTGGCTGCCGCCTGAATATATTTGATCGTTACCGGCGAAAGATCATCACGTCCAACTTCCACGTTGATGATGGCGAAGGTTTTGCACTGGTGGGCGGCGTTCAAGGCTTCGCGGAGTTCGGACGACGGTATTCGCTTCGAAGCCAGCGCCGCCCCAATCACGCGCCAGTTGCGCATACGGCCACGGCGGGATATCGAGCAGGTCGCGGCGGTCGGCGACCGGGCGGAAGATGGCCCAGCCGCCGTTATTGATGAGGATGACGATAGGATTGACGCCGAAGCGTGGCGCGTGCGAGATCTCGGGGCCGTTCATCTGGAAACCGCCGTCGCCGCAAAGCACGATCGGGCGCAAGCCACGCCGATCTGGGCGCCGAGCGCGGCAGGTACCGCAAAACCCATCGAGGCGTAAAAGCCCTGGGCCAGATAGGTGCCGTCGATGGGGCACGCGCACATCGAGTCCGCCAAAGAGCATATCGCCCGATTCAGCGACGACCATGTAGTTCATGATTGCGCGGCCAGAAAATCGTTGACCGTGCGCGAGGATATCTGGCTGACCTTGATCGGTGACGCGCCGGGGTCCGCGAAATCGCCGTCGGTGAGGTTGCTCGACATAGACGACCGTTCTCGCGATGCTTGCGCAATTCCTGGCGCAGCAAAGCGCGTACGAAATCGCGCACGCCGACGTTGATGTAGGTGTGATACTTGACGTCCACGCGGCGATCGACCGCCCATACGCTCTTGCCCTCGATAATATGCGGCGGACGATTGCCGAAATTCATGTCGGTCTTGAGGCATCCGAGATTGAGCACGAAATCCGCCGCGTCCATCCGCGCGACGATCGGCGGCGGGCTGATCGGCCCGACATGAACGCCCATATAGAGCGGATGGTCCATCGGGAAAGCGCCTTTGCCGAGCACCGTGGTGAGCACCGGAGCGCCGATTTTCTCGGCCAGTTCGACCAGCTCACGCGAGGCCTTGTAGCGATGGATCTCGATGCCGGCGATCAGCACGGGCTTGCGGCTCTGATTGAGCATCGCGGCGGTTTCGCGCGCAGCCTCCTCGACCCGGCGCGCATCGGATTCGTGGAAATGCAGACGGCCGTCCCACTCAATCAACTCGTCAGGCACGTCGATCTCGCGGTCAACCATGTCGCGATGGATTTCGATATAGCCGGGACGCTGCTCCGCCCAGACGCGCTCACCACTTCATGCAGCTCGCGCGCGGCGCTGAGCGGATCGGTCAGCACGCGCGAGGCGCAGGTCACTTCCTGATAGATGCGATGCTGCGATTCGATCTCGCGCGCCTGATGGTGGATCAACGTGCCGAGCTTGCGCTCCTCTTCGCCCGGACCGCCGGAAAAAATCAGCAATGGAACGCGCTCGGAGAACGATCCCGCCACCGGATTGACCATGTTATGACCGCCGGCGCCATAGGTAACGCAGATAACACCGATATTGCCGGTGGCGCGCGCATAGCCGTCGGCGGCAAACCCGACTCCGGGCTCGTGCGACAAGCGTCAGGATTTCGAGGTCGTGCTTGCGGCCCAAGCGCAAAAAACAACTTGAGCGCGAGGTCGCCCGGAATACCGAAGACGTGGCGGACACCGATCTTGCGCAGATAAGCGACCAGGAAGGTGCCCAGGGTCATTCGCTTCTTCACCAATTCACCTCCGTCTCGTTCACGATTTTAACCCAAATCGCGCCGAGGCGTCCGCAAAATCGTCGCGTCGCCGGGTCACGCAATGCGTCACGGTTGCACGAATGATAGCAACCAGTGTGCTACAATTTCAGTAGTGTTTAGCTCCTTCCTCAGGATGCAGCTGCTCAACCCGCTGCGCGTGCGCGGGATGGTCGCATATTTCCCGCAATTCATCCGCGTGTTCTGGCGCTTGATGCACGATGGACGCGTCTCAATGCTGGCCAAGATGACGCCGGTGCTCGGCATCATGATGCTGATCACTCCGCCGGCACTTGAACTCGACTTGGTCCCGATAATCGGCGAGCTGGACTGGATACTGGTGATCTACCTGTCGCTTAAATTCTTCATCTGGATGTGCCCGCCCGACGTGGTTCGCGAACACGTTGCCCAAGTCGCGCGCGGAGCCTGACCGAGCAAACTTGATGCGCCCACGATTCGTGATCTTCGGCCTCCTGGCGGCTATTGGTCGTTGCTTTTGTCGTACTCAGTTTTGCCGACGGACTGGTCGTCGATCTCCTGTGGTTCGATTCGCTCGGCTACCGTGAGGTTTTCTCTACTACCGTTCTCGCCGAGCTCTCGATCTTCGGCGTGGTCTGGCTGATCGCATTTGTCGCGATCGCACTCAGTGCGATAATCGCGCTGCACTTGAGCCGCGAGCGCGAACGGCTGCGCGTTGTGCGCCGCTCTGAAGACGTCGTGGAAGTCAACCTGCCCGAGATGATTCGGTCGCTTGGCGAGCGCGTGCCGTGGCGCCTGATGGCGATCGGAGGGGCGGCGTTACTGGCTCTGTTTGCCGCGCAGGGCGAGTCCGCAAGTTGGGACGTTTACCTCAAGGCAATCAAAGGTGTGCCGTTTGGATTGAAGGAGCCTGGACTCGGCCGCGACGTCGGCTTTTACGTCTTCACGCTGCCGTTGCTGGAAGAACTGCGCGACCTTTTCATGCTGGTGCTGTTTTTTGCGACGGCCCTGACCGGAGCGATTTACTGGGCGCGCGGGTCGCTTGATTTTCGCGAATCGCCGCCCGATATTTCCCCGTCGTGCGCTGCGCATTTGTCGGTGCTGGCAGGATTCTTCTTCATCGAGCGGGCGTTCAATTACTGGATCAGCCGCTACGAATTGCTGCTTCATAGCAACGGGATCGTCTTCGGTCTGCGCTATGTAGATCACGTTTTGTGGCAGCCAGGTCTATGGCTGCTGATCGCCCTGGCACTTGGCGGCGGCCGCGATCTGCTTCTTCAACGTAAGTGAGCGCGGTCTGCGTCTGCCGGTCACTGCCGCCGCGATCGTCTTCGGTCCGGCGGTCGATTCTGAATCTGCTGCAACCGATAATCGAACGGCTACGCGTAAAGCCCGATGAATTGCGCATCGAGCAGCCCTACCTCGAGCGGAACATCGCGATGACCCGCCGCGCTTTTCAACTCGACAGCGTCGATGCGCAGGCCGTTCGCTGGTCTCGGCAAAATGACGCCGGCGTCGCTCGATCAGGATGCGGCCACGATCAAGAACATCCGGCTGTGGGATCCGCGCCCACTGATCGCGACCTATCAGCAATTGCAGAATATTCGCCTGTATTACGACTTCAAGGACGTCGATATCGATCGCTACTGGATCGACAACAGACTACACCCAGGTGATGTTGTCGGCGCGCGAACTTAACGTCGATTTGCTGCCCGACAATGCGCAGACCTGGGTCAATCGGCATCTGAAGTTCACACACGGCTACGGTCTCGTGATGAGCCCGGTGAACACCAAGGATCAGGAAGGTTTGCCGATCCTGTCGATCAAGAATATTCCGCCGCAGTCCGATGCCGGTCTGAAGGTCACGCAGCCGGGCATTTATTTTGGCGAGGAGCCTGACGTTTACTCGATCGTGAACGCACTGACCCCGGAGTTCGACTATCCGCGCGGCAACGACAACGTTTCGAGTTTTTACAAAGGCGCCGAGGGCGTCCCAGATCAGCGGATTCTGGCGGCGCCTGCTTTTCAGCTTCTATTACCGCGACATAAACCTACTGGTGACTGAAAATATAATTCCTGGCAGCCGCATCCTGCTGCGCCGCAATATCAATGATCGCATCCGGTATATTGCCCCGTTCATCACGCAGGACCGCGATCCGTACATAGTGTTGCACGACGGTCAGCTCAATTGGATAGTCGATGGCTACACCTTCAGCGACCACTACCCGTACTCGCAAATCAATGGCGACGGAATTAACTACATTCGCAACTCCGTAAAGGTGGTCGTCAATGCTTACTACCGGGCGGACTACTTTCTACGTGGCGGACCCGACGATCCGCTGATTCGCACCTGGGAAAGAATCTATCCAGGTATGTTCAAGCCGCTGAGCGAGATGCCTCCCGATCTGCATGCGCACATCCGTTATCCGGAAGACTTCTTTCTGACCCAGGCTGAGATGTACGGCACGTACCACATGAAGGATCCGGCGACGTTCTACAATCGCGAGGATTTGTGGACCTTCCCGCGTGAAAACTACGCGGATCAGACCGTTCCGATGCAGCCGTACTACGTCATCATGCGGCTGCCGGGGGAGACTCACGCCGAATACATCCTGATGCTGCCGATGGTGCCGCAGGGCAGAGACAATATGATCGCGTGGCTGGCCGCGCGTTGCGACGGCGCCGACTACGGGCATCTGTTTGAATTCGCGTTTTCGAAAGATCGACTATTTTACGGTCCCTACCAAATCCAGGCGCGGATCAATCAAAACCCGGATATCTCGCAGCAATACTCACTTTGGAATCAGATGGGATCCAAAGTAATTCTCGGCAACCTGCTGGTATTTCCAATTGCCGATTCGCTGCTCTACGTCGAACCACTTGTATATCCGCGCAGAAAACGGACAGCTGCCAGAACTAAAGCGCGTGCTAGCGTCGTACGGCGATCGCACCGTGATGGGGACTGATATCGATTCGACCCTCGGCGCGCTTTTCAAAGGCGGTGAAACCATCCTCCGCCAGTGATCGCCAAGACGTCCCGCCAAGGGGATGGGCTCAGCCGCCGTCCGGCATCGGCGCCGCAACCACCGGTCGCAGTCCACCGGTGATCTGCCGCCCAACTCCCCCCGAAATTCAGGCCGCCGCAGCGCATTACAGTCGCGCGATTTCAGCGCTGAAGCAGGGTGACTGGACTTCGTTCGGTGCGGAGATGCGACAACTCGGTGAGCGACTTGGGACAGCCGGCCGATTCGACGAGCCACTGATGCGCCGAACGCGCCAGGAGCGTGATAGTGCATGACTTGCCTCGATCATCGAGCGTCAACGGAATCGCGCATCCGCATCGGTCCCACGACGATACCGCGGCACAGATTCACGCGGTCGCCGAGCTCGGCACACATCTGCTCGAAGGTGCCGGCTGTCTAATTGCTTGGCAGGAGACTGGTGACACCGGGACCGTCCGCGTGGTGTCCGGTTCGCATTTAAATTCTCACCTCGATTCGTTGCTTGCGATGATCGAGCGCGATCAGCGCTATCGCGGTTACCGTGGGCCTAGCGGGGGCGGTCTGCTTCGATTGAGTAACGACGAACTCGCGGCCGCCAGCGGAATGCGATCGCACGAGTGGGCTTTTGTCGCATCCGCGATTTCGATTTCAGTTGGCGAGCATCCGGCGGCGAGTATCACTGCAATACTGATTGCGCCCGAGGCGCATCTGGGATGCGACCTTGACGCCGCAGTCGAACTCGTAGCGCGTTCAACCATGAATATACTTCGCACACGTTCGGCTGCATCCTCGCGCGAATTCTGGCGGGAACGGGCGACCGATTTCGCGACCCGCCTCGCCGGCTCAAAAGCCGAAGAGTCGAACGCTGCGGCCGTGCGCGACCAAATCGAACACACGGCGACGGCTGCGGAAAGGCTCCGCCCCCGTAATCGGTTTGCGGGACTTGGCGCGCTGTTCGCGAAGCTCGGACCGTTCGACGCGTGGATACTGGCGCTGGTTGAGGATGGCGTTTTGCGCAAGATGGCTTCCGCGGGACTGCTCGCAGCCGGCTACGATAACCGGATCGCCAGATTCCCACGCGAGCGCGCTGGCGGAATCGTTTCGGCGCAAGTCGACGATGAGTGCGCCTGGATTTGAGAACTAGGAAGACGCGCTATAGCGAAGATGGAATCTTTGCGCGCCACTCCGACGGCTATCGTGTGCGTTCCCTTCGCGAGCGGCGCGATCGCTCTGGCCGCCCACAAAAGATCGACGGTGCCACCATCGATCGAGTCGAGGCGGTCGCGCGCCGACTGAATCCGTTGATTGCAAATTGGCTACTCGAAACGGAAACCGATCGCACAGCGCGGCCTGGTGCACAATCTCGGGCTTGAGAATGTTCAGCGCCATCGACTCGGAGCGCGCCCGCATCGCCCGCGATTTGCACGACCATCAGGCGCAATTGCTTGCCGCGGCGCGCATCGGGATAGAAGCCGGCCCGGACGAGGCGCGCGGTATCTTCAAGCAACTGGAGGATTCGTTGCGGTTGCGCGTGCGCGAACTCAAACCACCGACGCTCGGCCGTTCGACGCTCGCCGAAGGCCTGCGTTACGAGCTGCGGCGCCTCGCCGACGGCGGAATCAAGACGCGACTCCTCCACGCCGATCGAATGAACGCATTGACCCGGCCGATTCAGCAACTCTGTTTTCAGGTCGCGCGCGAGGCGCTGGCCAACGTCGTTCGCCATGCGGATGCGAGCCGCGTCGAAATCGGCATTGAGAAACATGCGCATCGGTCAGGCTCTCGATACTCGACAACGGTAAGGGCATTCACGACACGAATCGGGCGCAACGGAATCGGACTCGACGGCCTCAGCGAGCGACTTGAGTTGATGGGCGGACGGCTGCGGGTGGAGTCAAAGGCGGGCTCCACACGCCTCATCGCGGAAATTCCGGAGCCGGCGTGATCAAAACTGAGCCAAATTATCCGCGTGCTGCTGGCCGACGATCATCGCATCCTGCTCGGCTCGCTCAGGGCGCTGCTGGAACATCACGGGTTCGAAATCGTGGGCGAAGCAACCACCGGCGAACAAGCATCTGGCGGTCGCGGCCAAGGTCCATCCGCAGGTAATCGTGATGGACCTCGAAATGCCGGGCACTGGCGGCCTCGCCGCGGCGCATCGGATGAAGCAGGTTGCGCCCACTGCCAAAGTTCTGATTCTGAGCGCACATGACGATGAATCCGATGTTCTGGAAGCGCTAAACGACGCAGGCGCAGCCGGCTACCTGGTCAAGAGCGACGCGCCGGAGGAACTGGTCACGGCGCGTGCGCACGGTCGCGAGCGGCAAGCGCTACCTGAGTCCGGCGGTCGCGCCGATCCTGTTGAGCCGGCTCAAAAATCCGCGTCCGCGCGGCGCCCGCGGCGCTAGCCCTCTCACCCTGCGCGAGCGCGAAGTGCTTGCGACTGCTCACCGATGGCGCCACCAGTAAGGACATTGCGCAAAGCCTCGGCATCAGCCCGAAAACCGCGCAGGCGCATCGCGAAAATATCAAGGACAAGCTCGACGTTCGTTCGACCGCCGAACTAGTGCGTTACGCACTCAAGCACCGAATTGTCAAAGCTGATTGAGTAACTGCTGAATACACGGCCGACTTGCCAATTCGTCGACGATTTAGTTTCACTTCGCAGAGTGCTAGTTAGGACATGATCGCGATCAAATGAATCCAAGAGAGGATTGTCGATGGAACGCAAAGGTGTGCATCACGTCGGATTGGCAACGCTCGATATCGATACGACGATCGAGTTCTACACCACGAAATTGGGCTGGTCGGTCGCCTGGTGCGATGTGATCGAACCGCCCGACGGCGGCCGCATCAAACACGCATTCCTCGATACCGGCGATGGCACACTGGTGGCGTTCATGTGTCCGGAGCGCGTTCCCAGCATCCCCGCCGAATTCAAGACCGACATTAACAGTGCGCAAAATCTGCCGCCGGCCTTTTACCATTTCGCCTTCGATTGCGCTTCCGTCGACGATCTCGAACGCAAGCGCGAAGAACTGATCGGCCACGGTATCGATGTCACTCCGGTCGTCGATCACGAATGGTGTCGTTCGATTTACTTCAACGATCCCAATGGTCTTCTACTCGAGTTCTGCACGACCGTGCGCGAATTCAATGACGACGACAAAATCATGAAGCATCGCGTGCAGCCCGGCCCGATGGTGAAAGATCCCAAAGATGCCAAGCGCGTGATGGAGCGGCTCATCGGCAAGAAAGCACTCAAAACTGAATCGGTTTGAACTAACCGATTCTGCGAAAATTGAGGAGTTAGTGATGGCAGAAATTGGCTTGTTCGAGGCGATGTATACCGCGCGGGCGATTCGGCGCATCAAGCCCGATCCGGTTCCCGATGACGTAATCACCAAGGTTCTCGATGCCGCGATTCGCGCGCCCTCGGGCAGCAACGCGCAGTCGTGGTTTTTTATCGTGGTAAAGGACGCCGAGAAGCGCAAACAATTGGGCGCTCTCTACCAGAAAACTTCAAGTATTCTCGTGAAGCTCTACGAAGGTGCTAAACCACCGCCGCACATGGAGCCCGCGAAGTATGAGCGTTGGTGGAAATCGGTGCTCTACCTGTTCGACCACATGGGCGAGGCCCCGGTGCTGATCGTCCCATGCCTCAGGCAAACCACCTTCGCGGGGGCAGCCGGGCTGCCTGATGACGTCAAGGCGCGGATGGCCGGGGCTGCGCGGCTCGCTGGTTCGAGCATCTATCCGGCGGTGCAGAATCTTATCCTGGCCTGCCGCGCCTTCGGACTCGGCACCGTGCTGACCACAATCCACGCGTTCTATGAAGACGAGGTGCGGAAAATCCTGAACCTTCCTGCCGACGTGCAATCCTACGCGCTCATGCCGGTCGGTTATCCACGAGGCAGGCACGGTCCAATCAGCCGCAAGCCGCTGGCCGAGGTTGTGTGCCTCGATACTTTCGGCAAGCCGTGGCCCACTTGAGCTAGTACGATCGCAATTGATGCGGCATTGTCACAAAGTTGGGTATCGCGTGAGTGACATTGCGAGGGCGAACCCCCGATTCGTTGGTTCGCCCTCGCTATTATATCACGCCGTCACGCCGTATTCGCGAATCTATCTGCTAAACGAGATTTTGCTTGAAGAATGCAATCGTCTTGGCCCACGCCTCTTTCGCGTGTTCCGGATGATATGACGGACGCTCCTCACACATGAAGCCGTGGTCCGCGTCGCCATAGAGAACGACCTCGGGCGACTTGCCGGCCTTGCTCAACTCATCGCGGAACTTGTCCACTTCGCTCACCGGTATGAAAGCGTCCTTGCCGCCGAAAAACGCGAGTACCGGGCCCTTGAGGTTGGCCGCATCGTCGATCGGCGCCTTACCGCCGGGGCTGCCGGCGCGCGTCATTCCACCGCCGTAAAAGGGCGCGGTCGCGTTCACATCGCCGTTGCGCACAGCCGTCAGGAAGGCGACGCGTCCACCCATGCAAAAGCCGGTGGTGCCGAACTTGGGCTTGGCCTCCTGGAGCGTTTTGACGTAGTTGATCGCGGCCGTCATGTCGGCTGCAACTTGATCGTCGTTAATACTCCCCATCAGCTTAATCGCAGCAGGCAGATTGTCGTAGCCGACGACGTTATCTGGCTGACGAAAATAAAGGTTGGGCGAGATGGCGATGAAGCCCTCCGCGGCGAAACGATCAGTGATGTTCTTAATATTCGTGTTGAGGCCGAATGCTTCCATCACAACTACAATCGCGGGATATGGGCCGCCGGCGGCGGGTCGCGCCAGATGGCACGGCATATTTTCGGCGCCAGTCTTCACCGTCAGATCCTGTTTGACGATCTCCATTCTAATTTCCTCCGTGGGAATCGACCCGCATGCGGCGGGCGCTCGGGTATCGAGAGTTACAGCACGCTCGTCAGCGATCGATATCGCCGTCGCACACAGGCTTCAGCACATCGATTGCGAAGACCTTTGAAGACGCACACGCACCTTCTTTCGCATACAAACCCTTCCCGCTCAAGTGCACGCACTCGCGCTAAGGACCGAGTCTGGCTAACATATCGAAACGCTAACGTTTATCGATTCCGCGCTGCCTACGCGAGCGTAACGATCAAACAATGATTCCGCTGCGCGACAGCGAGACAATCCACCGTCTCACCCCAGTCAATACGATCCTTATTCTCGCGAACGTCTCGATCTTCGTGCTCGAAGTCAGGCTCAGCGGCCACGCCGGTGTGACGTTGGTACGCTATGCGATGGTGCCTTCCCACATCGCGCATTTACATCTGTCTGCCCCGCGACGCGCGCTGGCGACGCTCGCCACTTTCATTACCTCAACGTTTCTCCACGCCGGATTTATACACATCGCCGGCAACATGCTTTACCTGTTCATCTTCGGACCGGCGATCGAGGAACGCCTTGGCACACCGCGCTATCTGTACTTTTATTTTGCGGCGGCAATCGCGGCCGGACTTGCGACGGTGGCGATGGGCCCGGAGTCGCGCGTCCCGGTAATCGGCGCAAGTGGTGCTATCGCGGGCGTCCTCGGCGCCTATTTCGTCATTTATCCGCGCGGACGTATCACGACCATCCTACCGCTGTTTTTCTTCTGGCCCATGGTCGAAATCCCCGCCTACTTCTACCTGCTGTTTTGGTTCGTCGCCCAACTTGGCGCCGGGATATTCTCCGGAGCGCAAGGACCAACCGTCGGTGGAGTCGCCTTCTGGGCGCATGTCGGCGGTTTTCTTTTCGGCGTCGCGATTGCACCGATGCTTGCGCACGTCCATTCGGCTCCCGCGCGCCGCGTTCGTCGCGCTTGATCTGTTGACTGTGTTCATAGATCACACGGCCATCGCGCGCACCCGCTTGCCGCTGCGTTTCCTGATGCGGATACTGATCTTGTCTCGTACGGATTCGCAGGGGCTGTGTAGGCCGACGAGTTGATTTGGAGACAGTGGGGTTGGCAGGTGGCGGCGGCAGACGATTTCCTCAAGCGCGTTCCTCCTCATAGCACCGATGCGGAAATGGCGGTGCTGGGCGGGATACTGCTCGACAACGAAGCGATCAACCATGCGCTCGAAATCCTCAAACCCGAGGATTTCTATCGTGAGCATCACCGGACGATATACGCCGCGATGGTGCAGCTGTCGGATCGTGGAATTCCGATCGACATCGTCACTTTGACCGACGCTCTCGGCGGCAAAGATCTCCTCGAACGGGTTGGCGGCGCCAGCTACCTTGCCGAGATCGTTTCGTTCGTTCCGTCCGCCTCGCATACCGCCCATTACGCAAAAATTGTGCGAGAGAAGGCCGTCCTGCGCAGCCTCGCCGCAATCGCCGGAGAGATTGCCGGCGATAGCTACGACGTCCCTGGCAGCAACGTCGAGGAGTTTCTCGATCAGGCTGAGCACAAAGTTTTTGAGATTGCCGAGCGGCGAGTCCGGCCCTCGTTCGTCAGGATGGACGAACTCAGCCGTCATGCGATCGCCTTGCTCGAACAACTCTACGAGCGCAAAGAGCTTGTTACCGGCGTCCCGACCGGATTCATGGATCTCGATCGCATCACCGCGGGCTTCCAGCGCGGCGATCTCATTGTTATCGCGGCGCGACCGAGTATGGGCAAGACCGCGCTCGCGTTGAACATTGCCGCCAACGCTGCGCTCGAGGCGGATCCGAAAGTCGGCGTCGCGATCTTTTCGCTCGAAATGTCAAAGGAGCAGCTTGCGTTTCGACTTCTCTGTTCCGAGGCTCGGGTCGACAGCGCCAAAGCGCGTTCTGGTTTCCTCGGCGAACGCGATTTCCCCAAGTTGGCGCAAGCCGCCGGACGTCTTTCTGAAGCGCCTATCTATATTGACGACAGTTCCGATACCACCGCGCTGGTGCTGAAAGCAAAATGCCGGCGCCTCGCGCGCGATCCGAACAGCCGTCTTGGATTGATAATTGTCGATTACTTACAACTCATGCGAGCGGCCACTTCGGGCGAATCGCGCGAAAAGGAGATCGCCGAAATCTCCCGGTCACTCAAAGCGCTCGCCAAGGAACTGAAGGTGCCGGTGGTTGCGCTTTCGCAGTTGAATCGACAAGTCGAGACTCGACCGGACCGCCGTCCGCTGCTCGCCGACCTGCGCGAATCGGGGGCCATCGAACAGGACGCCGACGTCATTGCGTTCATCTACCGCGACGAGATGTACCATCGCGATAGCAAAGAACCGGGCGTCGCCGAAGTCATCGTGGCCAAACAGCGTAACGGCCCGACAGATACCGCCAAACTGACATATCTCAGTCAGTTCACCCGGTTTGAAAATTACGCCGAAGCAGGCGGTTACTTCGAAGAGAGCGAAGGCTAGACGAGCAGTTGCAATTATTTCTGATCTTCTGAATCGACACGGCTTAAGTCGGATTGGGGCTGTGCGGGCCCTCTAGCGGCGGACTCGTCGGTCAACTCGGCCGAATGCGCCGCGTCGATTGCCGCGCGGTTCGCTGCGGCCGCATCGTCGGACGTGAAATCAGAAGCTGCGATTAACTCCGTCGCCGCCCCGGGCAGCTCGTCGCGAGGTTCCGTCGTGGTAATCTCTGGGTAAGGCGAATCATCCGTTAGTTTCAACGAGGCAGGCGAATCAGTTAGGTCGACTCCATCGTCGTTTGCAAAGACCGGTTGTTCGCGCGGAGTCTCAATCAAGCGCAGTTCCTCGAGATCGGGCAGGCCCTCCAAGTCCTTGAGCCCGAACAGTTCGAGGAATTCAGTTGTCGTCGTGTACATGATCGGACGGCCCGGTGCTTCTTTGCGCCCCGCGATCTTGATCAGCCGCCGATCCACCAGCGTATCGAGCACGCCACCGCAATCGACGCCACGGAGTTGTTCGATTTCGGGCCGTGTAATCGGTTGGCGATAGGCGACGATCGCCACTGTCTCCAGTAACGGGCGGCTTAGTCGCGGTGGCTTGGCCGCCAGCAGCTTGCGCACGTATGAGGCATGTTCTTTTGGCGTGCGTAGCTGATAACCGCCCGCAACTTCCTCGAGCACGATGCCGCGTCGCACTGGCGGCGTATGCCACCGCCATCTCGCCGAGCGCCGTTTTGACATCGTCACGCGCAACCGTCTCCAGCACCGTCACCAATTGCGCCAACGCCACCGGCTCCGACGCCGCGAACAGCAGGCTCTCCAGGATCGCCTTGAGACGTTCTTCTTCCAATCGCCTGATGCGCGCGCTTACTTCCCGCGCTCCTCCGTTGCGTGATTCTCGTCCTCGCCCACACCATTTTCCGCATCTTTGATGGTAGCGAAATCGTCTTCGATTATCGCTTCCTGCGCCGCGAAGCGATCGCCCCGGCCGAGCAGGATCGGCCCGTGCCGCTCATCCTGCCATACGCGCACCGCGCCGCGACGAATCAGTTCGAGCAACGCCATGAACGTTGCGATCACTAACGGACGATCCTCCAGATCTTCGAATAGCGCTGTGAACACCACGCGCTCGCCCTCGCCGAGTGCGGCGAGGATGCGTGGGATGCAATGCGCCACCGGGATATCGCGCAACTCGATTCGCCGAGGCGTACGGTCGCCGAGGCGCTTGAGCACTGCCGCCATTGCGCTCACGAGGTCGAAAATCGAAACGTCGAACGGCGCCGAAGGCTCCTGCTCTGCGGGCACCGGCTCTCCTGGCGCGGCGAAAACGTCACGTCCGAGCAGCGCCCGCTCGCCCAGCTTCACGGCCGCTTCGCGATAACGTTGGTACTCAAGCAGCCGTTCGACCAGGTCGCGCTTGAGGTCCTCGGCCTCTTCGGTGTCCGCCAGTTCCGGATGCGGTAGCAGGGCGAACGACTTGATCAGCAGCAGCGTCGCCGCCATCACGAGGTACTCGCCCGCGATGTCGAGATTGAGCTGCTCCATCAGGTTAAGTTGTTCGAGGTACTGCTCGGTGATGATACTGGTCGTGACGTCTTGCGGATCGAGTTCGGCGCGCTTGATCAAATGCAGCAGCAAGTCGAGCGGGCCCTCGTAGATCGGCAGCCGAAAGCGCATGCCGCCGTCGCTTTCGAACTTGAGCCGGTACGCCGTCGTCGCTCACAGCAGCACCCGTGCGATCGCGTTGACTATCGGGTTGATCACCGCATTCACCGTATTCGTGTATAGCAGCACCAACAATATCAGAAATCCGTAGCGCTCAACTCTTCGCAAAGGGCCGCGCGAGCCTCGGCGGCAGCAGTCCGGCGAGCACGCGGCCGCCGTCGAGTGGCAGCAGTGGAAAGCAGATTGAAGATCGGCCAATTCGATATTGACGATGCAGGACGCGAACGCGATCTGACTCAAGCAAGACCGTGACTCATCGATGGCCGTCGCGTCGGCTAGATCAATCTGCCGCAGTAAGAACGCACTGATAACGGCGAGAGTCAGATTCGTCAGCGGACCGGCTGCGGCGACCGCGATCATCCCGAGGCGCGGTGGATTCAGCCGGCGAAAATCGACCGGCACCGGCTTCGCGTAACCGAACACCGGCGCGTGCGCGAAGAGCAACAGCCCCGGCAGGATAATCGTGCCGAACGGATCGATATGCGCGAGCGGATTGAGCGTCAACCGACCGGCGCGCGCCGCGGTATCGTCACCGAGCATCCGCGCGACCACGCCATGCATCACCTCATGCAGAATGATCGCGACGACGATCGGCACCGCCCACACCAGCACTTTCGCTGGAAATCCTTGCGGTCTCGTCCAAACTAATCTTCCACTTTTTCGGGCGATTGATCGCGATGCCGCGAGTCGGTCATCCGGCTCGTCGCCAAGCGACCCGCGTTTCGCCCGTGGATGATAGGTGCGATGGACCTTGCGCAGATGGCCGCGCGACAGATGCGTGTAAATTTGCGTGGTCGAGATGTCGCTATGACCGAGCATCTCCTGCACCGCGCGCAAATCCGCTCCGCCCTCGAGCAAATGCGTCGCAAAGCAATGGCGCAGCGTGTGCGGGCTGATCCACGACAGCCGCGGATCGTTCGCCGTCCATCCCTTGAGCGCCTTGAAAAAGCCCTGTCGCGTCATCGCGCGCCCCAATCGCGTGATGAACACCGCAGAGTTAGGACGCACCGAAACGGTCTCGACCCGACGGCGTCCACGTTGCGTTGACCGACGATTGCTCCAACGCCGCCTTTTGCCGCGCGATCATGTACGACTTTCAATGCCCTCAAGGCCGCTCCGCCAATCGGCACGATACGCTCCTTGTCGCCCTTGCCGATCACGACAATCACGCGCGCCTCCAGATTGACCTGGTTGAGCTTGAGCCCGACCAGTTCCGATACGCGCAGCCCGCATCCATAAGCCAATTCGAGCATCGCGCGATCGCGCTTGCCGCGCAGAGTGCTCGTGTCGATCGCTTCGATCAGTGCCGCGGTATCCGCGCGTCCAAGCGTCCGCGGCAGCGGCCGCGGATGTGGTCGCAGTTTGACTGCGATCGTCGGGTCGCGATCAATCACCTTGCGCTCCAGCATCTCCCGGATAAGTCCGCGGACCGCCGCTAGTCGGCGCCGCTGGCTGGTGACACGAAACTCCCGAGTCGCGAGGTCTTCGAGGTATGCGACGATCGTCGCAGTGTTGAGCTCATGTGGAGCGACGACGCGCTCGCGGCAGAAGCTCTGAAAATCGCGCAGGTCGCTGCCGTAGGCTTCGAGCGAATTGCGGCTGAGGCCGCGTTCGACGGCCTGCCGCGACAGATGCAGTTCGATCAGCTCGTCCCAATCGAATCTGAGTTCGCGCACGTCCAACCCCGCAACCTCAAGCTTGCGCTTCACCTCGCACCTCAACCGCCTTGACGCGCGTTCCGTCTAGTTCGCCCGCCGATAGTCGCTGCCGCCAGTCTCCGGCCGCCCCTTCAAGACGCTCAAGCAAGGCCGTCTTGATCGAACGCATCCGTTCGAGCTCGGTGACCTTATTGCCCTCGGGGTCGCTGATGTAAAAGACGTCGAGCGCCTGGTCGGCGTTGGTCGAAATGCGTGCCAGATGGATCTTCATACCCGAGCTCGAACAGCGTATGCGTGATCGTGAAGAGCAGCCCGACGCGGTCCTGCGTAAACACGTCGATCACCGTGAATTCCTCAGAGCTTCGATTATCGACCGTGACTTCGGTCGCCATGCGCCGCACGAATTTACGCGCACCGAAGCGGATCTTTTGCGACTTCGCCGACCAACGCCGCGATATCCTGCTCGCCCGACAGCACTCGCTCGAGGTCGCCGCTCGACTCGCGGCCAGCGATCCTCGTCCATCGCAATCGCGCCGGCGCCACCGAGATGCGAGACGCGAAAGACATCCAGCGCGACGCCATCGTCGCGAGTGGTGATCCGCGCCGACAGGATGTTGAGATTGTTGGCGGTCAGCGCGCCTGCAACCTTCGAAAACAACCCCGGCTGATCGCGCGTCACCACCATGAACTCGCTGAATTCAAGGTCGGGGAAATGACGATGCCGGCAGACCAGTGGACGCTCCTCGATCGCACGCATCATGTCGAAATGCAGCCTGACGTCGCCTTCGGGGACCGTCAGGAAATAGCGGTCCGGCATCCGATCGAGAAACTCGTTAACCTTGGCTTCGGGCGCCTTCGCCGCGGCCAATTGCTCGCGCACGCCCATTTTTACCAGCGCCAGCCGCCGCGCTGGATCGGTCGCCTCGCGTCCGCCATGCTCGAGCGTCTTCAAGCGAGCGCATGTACAGCTCGCTCAGCAGCATGTCGCGCCAGTTGTTGTAAACTTGCGGTGCGACCGCGCGCATGTCTGCGAAAGTCAGCAGGTACAGAGCCTTCAGCCGATCGATCGAGCCCGTCTCGCGTGCGAATTCCTCGACCGTATTCGGATCGTCAACGTCACCCTTCTGCGCGACCTGCGACATCTTCAGATGTTCGCGCACCAGGAACACGACCAGGTCCTGCTCCTCGGCGTCGAGCCCCATCCGCTCGCAGACCGCGACTGTCAATTGCGCGCCGCGCTCATGATGGTCATGCCCATGACCCTTGCCGATGTCGTGCAGCAGCAGCGCCAGAAAGATGATCGGCAACGAACTGTACTCACGCGCGACCTCGGTCAGCAGTGCGTTGGTCGTCTTGAATTCCCCCGCGCGCAACCGTTCCAATTCGCGCACCGCCGCCAGCGAATGACGATCGACCGTATAGATGTGGTAGAGGTCGTGCGAGCACACGCGCGTACAGATTGCCGAACTCCGGGATCAGTGCGCCGAGCACGCCCGGCACGATGCATCGCTTCCAGCGTCTCCGCGACGCGCTGCCGTCCGCTCAAGAATCCCCATTAGCGCCATCCCGGTTTGCGGATCGTGACGCATCGCGTCGTCGATCAATTCCAGATTGTCGCGCACCAATTGATAGGCGCTGCCCGACAACTCGACGCCATGGGTCTGGCAGTCGGCGAAAATCGTAATCAGGTTGAGCGGCTGCGCGTTTGAAGAAATCGTTGCTCGCAATTCCAATCACGCTGCCCTGAATCACCACACCCGGCCGGATCGGCCGCACGTTCCGGCGACGCAGAAAACGCGCTGGCGTGGTGTCTTCGGTCACCCGCGCGATCAGCCCCTCGGAGAAGCTCAGAATCGTACTCGCTTGCTGATAGTAGGTCCGCATCAGATTGGCGCTGGCCGGAGTTCCGTCCGTCGCCGTAAAACCCAGCATCGGCGCAATCTGTTCCTGGTATTCGAACGTGAGCTGATCGAAATGGCGCCCGCTGAGAAAATGCAGCGAGTTACGCACGCGCAATAGAAAGTCCTGCGCCGCATTGACTTCGTTCAATTCGGGCTCCGTGATCACCGCCTTCTGCACCAGTTCTTCGAGCCGAATGAATCTTGTATTTGACCTTCGCCAGCCACATCGCCGTATGCAAATCGCGCAGCCCGCCCTTCACCTTCCTTCAATTGCGGCTCGAGCAGGTAAATCGATTCGCCGTATTGCTTGTGGCGCCGGCGGCTCTCTTCCAGCTTGGCCGTGAAGAAGCTCTGCTGATTGCGATTCAGCACGTCGCTGATCAACGCCTTGTCGAACTGCGCATGGAGCTTTTCGTCGCCACCCAAAAAGCGTGCGTCGAGTATCGCGGTCTTCTCCTTCAAATCCTCGGCCGCCATCTTGATGCATTCAGCGGAGTTGCGGACCGCATAGCCCACCGTCAGGCCCGCGTCCCATAATGCGTGCAGGATGATCTCGGTGACGATTTCGGTATACGGCCCCGGCTTGTAATCGTGCAGGAACAGCAGATCGATATCCGAATGCGGATTCAAGTTCCTGTCGCCCGTAACCGCCGCGCGCGACGATTGCCAGCCGTTGATTCAGCCGCGAGTAACGCTGCGAATGTTGCTTCTTCAGCGTAACGGTAGAGCGCGCGCATCAGATCGTCCACCGCCGCCGTCAGCGCGTGTACGATCTCGATTCCGCCCGCGCCCGCGCGATGACGCTCGTATAGTGCCGCGCGCACCTCCGTCAGATGCGCTCGTGCGACCACGCCCGGCGTTTTCGTCCGCTCGAGTTCCACCGCCAATGCGGTGTGGTCGCGAATCAGAGGCGTGGCGATCGACGACGACGCTTCGCCGTTGGTCAGCGCGGTAGCGGTCGTCGCTGATGCGGTCGGCGGTACGGATTCGGGCGTCTGCTTCACAGATTTCCTACGGCAGCGTCGGCGTTGAAGTAATGGATCACGGCGCGCGCGATGCCGTCGGCCAGCGCTTGCTGATATTGCGAGGAGCGCACTAGCTGCGCCTCGCCCGGATTCGACAGAAAGCCGCACTCGACCAGTACTGAAGGCATTAGCGCGCCCACCAGCACGTAAAACGGCCCCTGCTTGGCTCCCAGCTCGTTCACTCGCAATCCCATCGTCGCATTGATATCGGATACGGCCTCGGCTTCGATCATCCGCGCCAACGAAGCAGATTCGTTTGCCTTATACTGCTGGCGCAGGTCGGTCAGGATGTAGTTTAGGTTGGGGTCGCCCGGGCGCGCCATAGCCTCCCGCGACGCCATTCTCCATCCGCGCGAGCCGGATCGTCGAGTGGTCGGTGGTGTTGTTCAGATAATAAGTCTCAATACCGCTGGTGTCCGGGTTGGGACTCGAATTTAGATGGATCGAGACGAAGAGATCGGCACGACTTTGATTCGCCAGTTGCGTGCGTTCAGCCAGCGTCAGGAAGGTATCGTCGTCGCGCGTCAGCCGCGCATCAACGCCATCGGCGGCCAACGCGTCGCGCACGCGTCTCGCGATCTGCAGAGCGAGGTCCTTTTCCGCGACGTCGCCGGCCGCCTCGGTGCCGGGATCGTGACCGCCATGCCCAGCATCGATCACCACCAATTGACGTTCGATCCTCGATTGCGCCGATTGCAAAGACGAGCTCGTCCGCGAAGATGGCGAGTCTGCCGCCTCACGCGAGGCTAACTGCGTCGGCTGGGAATTGTAGGGCGGTCGGCTATTCGTGTGTGGCGTGATTCCCTCTATCTCATGGTTTCCCGCGTTCGGTGATACGGCGGTATTCGCCGAATCGTAGTCGCTCACGCCGCGACCGGACGCCGGCGACGCTTCCGTCGTGCGCGCGACCACTCGCCGCCGTTCCATGCGGGTCAGAATTGGCGCCGCCAGGTTCGGGACTTTACCCGCAGAAGCAATCCGCAATACCAATTCATGCGGCAGCCGTCCGATCGCATAATCGTTGCGCCCGTTGACTTCGATTGCGATTCGACCCGTGACACCGCCCCCCACCGCACTGACCATCGTGACGGGCGCGACCTCCTGCCCGAACAGCGGACGCGACGCGATCGCCATCCGTACGTGGTCGAGGTCGATCCAGAGCTGCTGCCCGTGAATACTTAGATGCCATCCGAGCCCGCGCCCCTGGACCGCGAAATGAAGCTCGACCGCGCCGCCCTGTTGCACGATCGACGCGCCGGTGATCGTCGCGGCGCGCGCGCTGCCCGGTCGCCCGAGCACTAACGCCACGATGATCGCAAGCGCAATAGCCGCGCGCTGCGGCCACCGTGCATGCTCCCAGCCATGTCGCGATCGTTCCGGCAAACTTCGACCCACTCGACCCTCATAGTGACCGACCGACGCGGGTTAATCAGGGTGCCGCGGAGGCGGGCGACCATCCGGGCGAGCGTGTTAAGGGCCTCGACTGGCGTCATTCGATCGACTTCGAATGTGCGCAGTTCTTCGATCACGCGACTCTCCGCAGGTGCGAAGAGGCCCATCTGCGTGACGCCAACACCCTCCTGTGCACGGCGGGAAAGGCGGGCCGCGCCGCTGTCGTCGAATTCGCCACGCTCCAGATTGCTCAGGATTTCGCGCGCGCGCGTGATGATGTCCGTCGGCAATCCCGCCAGCCGTGCCACTTCGATGCCGTAACTGCGGCTGGCCGGCTGCTTCGATCACGCGCCGCAGAAACAGAACCTCGCCGTTCCACTCCTTCACCGCCATGCTGAGATTCTTGACGCGCGTCCGTTCACGCGCGAGGTCGGTCAATTCATGGAAATGCGTCGCGAACAGCACTTTGGCGCGAGTGGCGTCGTGGAGATACTCGGCGACCGCCCACGCAATCGCCAACCCGTCGAAGGTGCTGGTGCCGCGTCCGACCTCGTCGAGCAACAGGAGACTGCGCTCGGTCAGGCCTTCGAGCAGGCGCGCGATGTCTCGCGCATCTCGACCATGAAGGTGGATTCGCCCCGCCGCAGATCGTCGCGGGCGCCGATGCGCGTCAGCACGCGATCGGTCAGGCCGAGACTCGCCGCGGTCGCGGGGACGAAGCTGCCCATCTGCGCCATGATCGCGATTAGCGCGACCTGCCGCAGGTAAGTCGATTTGCCCGCCATGTTGGGGCCGGTAATCAGCAAGAGTTGGCGCTCGGCCGGATCGGCATCGACATCGTTGGGCACGAACTCGCCGGCCTTCATGCCGGATTCGAAGCACCGGATGGCGGCCGTCGCGAATCTTTAGCGCGAGTCCCGAGTTCAACTCGGGGCGCACGTAGCCGCGCTCGCGGGCGATCACCGCCAGCGCGCGCAGGGAATCGAATTCGCCCACCGCGGCGGCGGTTTCGAGTATCTCCGCGGTATGTGCAGCAAGGTCGCGCAGCAGCCGCGCGAATAGTTGCAGCTCGAGTTCCTTGAGTCCCGACTCGGCGCTCAGGATCTTGCGCTCGAGTTCCTTGAGCGCGGGCGTGGTGAAGCGCTCCGCGCCGACCAGGGTCTGCTTGCGCTCATAATCGTCCGGCGCGCGGTCGGCATGCGTCTTAGTGATTTCGATGTAATAGCCGAAGACTTGGTTGTAGCGGACCTTGAGCGACGGGATGCGGCGTGCGTTCGCGTTCCGAGGCTTCGAGCCGCGCGATCACGCCGCGCGCGTCCGTCGCGAGCGTGCGCATCTCGTCGACCGCAGCGTTGAAGCCGCCACGGATGGTATTGCCGTCGCGCGGATTGACCGGTGGCTCGTCGCTGATCGTCGCATCGATCTGCGCGGCGAGTTCGGGCAGGGGACGCAGGCGCCCTGCGATTTCCCGAATCAATGGGCTGCGTTGCTCGCCGAGCGCCGCGCGCAAGCGTCGCAACCGCCGCCGAGGCCTGGCCCAGCCGCAGCGTATCGCGTGGACTCGCCCGCAGACTGCCGAGACGGCCAGCGAGCCGCTCGAGATCGCCGATCCGCTTCAAGGCCTCAGACACCGGCCCGCCGAGATCGGCCTCGAAGAGCTCTTCGACCGCGTCATGCCGCCCGCGAATCAAGCCGAGGTCGAGCAGCGGATAAACGATCCAATTGGCCAGAGCGCGCGCACCCACCGGCGTCAGGGTCTGGTCGAGGATTGAAAGCAGCGATCCCGCGCGGGTGCCGTCACTGGAAGAAATCAGCTCCAAATGACGCCGCGTGACCTCGTCGACGAGCATAAATTCGGCTGGCGCGGTAAAGTCGCGGGGGCCGCAGATGGGCGAGGTCGCGGCCGAAGTTCTCCTCGACGTAACGCAGCGCCGCCCCAGCCGCCGCGACGATCGCGCCGCTGAACGCACCATCCTGCAGAGGCGCCGCCTGCAAGCCGAACCGCGCGACCAGCAGGGCTCGCGCGGCGTCGGCGTCGAAGCTGTCGGTGCCCAATTCGGTCATCGGAATCTGCAGTGTCGTCGACGATCACTTTGAGTACTTCGAGGCCGGCCGGCACGACCATTTCTCGCGGTGCGATGCGCGCAATCTCCTCGCGCAGCGCAGCTAATCCTCCAATGCGCGTTGCGATGAACTCGCCGGTCGAGACGTCGAGCGCAGCGAGCGCGAATCCGCCGTTCTCAGGCGCGACCGCCACCAGGAAATTTTTCTCACCCGCGACCAGCACCAATTCTTCGCCGACGGTGCCGGGCGTGATCACGCGGACGATTCGTCGTGGCATGAGGGCGCGGCCTGCGGATGCCCGCATCTCGTTGGGCGCGGTTAGCGTGAAAGTATCGGTGCTGTTAAAGGCGCCGCCTTTGGCGCTCGATCCCGACGTCGGCATCTCCGGCGACGTCTGCTCGCATACCGCAACCTTCATTCCAGCTTTCAACAACTTCGCAATGTAGGGCTCTGCAGAATGATACGGCACACCGCACAGCGGGACGCCGTCCTTGGAACGCGAGGTCAGTTGAATATCGAGGATGCGCGCGCCAACTTCCGCATCCTCGAAGAACATCTCGTAGAAATCGCCGAGGCGAAAAAACAGGATCGCGTCGGGGACCTTTTGCTTGACGTTCAGGTACTGCGTGATGAGCGGTGATTGTTTGATGGCCACGCTTGGCCATCACAATATCGAGTCTTGCGGCGCGCAGGAACGCGTCACAAAAACGCGAAACTGGGAGATTTGGCCCCGGCCGAGGCGCGTCGCGAGCAGTACCGGCGGAAAGAAGCGCGCGCCGCAGCCCACCCGTCCCCCTTGAGGGGACGCGCGGCCACGGCGCGCGAGGTGTCCGCCCATTACGCCGGCCGTGCTATCGCGACCGGCGGATGGCGTTGGATCTTAGATAACTCCAGGCAGCGGGAAGAACTTCGTCCCCGCGCCGTTGTCGCACTTGAAGGTCGTGCTCGTCGTCCCGGCGCACTTACCAGCCGGCAAGGCGGTGCTGATATTCGCGGGAGTGCTGAGTAATGTCGGCAGGTCAACTTGCACCAGAAAGTCAAAGTTGGACTATCAACCGCGTAACCCTTGTCGTTACACTCGCCGATCGCAACCGCGTAGGGATCGCCCTGGGTTTCCCAGAGATCCCCGAGCGGATCGTTGGGAATGCTCGATATCGAAGGAGTACCCAAATCCCCTGCCACGATTTGCCCGGCCACCGGAGAGCTTGGCAACTGAATCAGGGTTACGCCGGGGTTGCCATCCTCGATCAGGAATGCCTGATGGGTAGTTCCGTTTACCGCCGAACCTGCCGTCTCGGAGGGAAGCCCGGACACCAGGACGGAATTAGGTGCATTGGTTTCATCCAGGGTACAGGGCGTCGTGGACACGGCGGGCGGATTGAAGGCCGATCCGTTGAGATTGAGCACTGATGCTGTGCCATCTTCGTTGCTGATGATAGTGATGTTTGTAGATGAATCGGTCGAAGAGCCGTCCTGATCACCGATCAAATTGGTATCGGTCAGCACGCATGCGCGCCCGTCTATGATGTCGATCGCATCGATGGTATTGAAGGGCGAGGAGTCGCTGGCGTCCATCACAACATTCGTCGTCGAGTTGAGCGAAAAGGTCTCCGCGTAATTTGCCGGAATCACGGTGCCGAATGCGTGCGTGACCGGATCGAAAGTTACAAACCCCGAGGCTGGACTCTCCACGTTAAGAATCGCCAATTTGGTAGTCGGATTGTAAAGTATCTGACCCGTACTACCGACCGTGCTGCCACCGGGAATCGCAAACGGCGAACCCGAGACCAAGGTGTTGTTGCTCTCCTGGATCACATCAACGAACCCGCCGCTAACCACCAGAATCAGACTGTGATCGCTGTCGAGTGCAGTGCCGCTCGGGATATCGGAATGGGTCAACGCCACCACTGTAACCCGTGGGTCCGTAGTATCGGGATTGGCTGCAAGGTTGATAACGGAAACCTGGCCGTTTTCACTGCCATTAAGAGTATCCAGCGGAATGTACGCTCGATTCCGGCTGCAATCGACCGCGAACAACCCGGACCCGGGAGACGTTTTGGAAGGTGGTCGTGCCTTGACAACACCCCCGCCATGGTGGTGATCGGGGCCGCAACCGGCGACCGCCAGCAGCGATCCGAGCACCGCGATCCCGAAAATCTTATCGATACCGATACATTTCACGTGTCCTACTCCTCCTCCTGAGTTACTTTCGCCAATCGTTGGTGGGGCAACTCAAAACCGATGCCTCAATCGACCAGCGGTTCCGAGGGCGATTCGCTTGGCTAAAAAGTGAGCGAATCTCCTCGACGCGCCCATTGCGGAACGTTTATAGTTGATTGAATGCGGTTGTGCCACCCGTCGCGCGATATTTATCGACATTGATGACGGAAAGGCGACGAGGGGCGTCCTCCATCCCGCTATTTATCTCCGACAAGCTCAAATAGCGCTCGCTCCGAGTCGACCCGCGACCTAATTGCCGAGCATTGGCCGATGTCGCTCTAGCGACTACTATCTCATCGCAGGATGAATCCACTCTCGATTGGACGCGAACTGCTGTCCGCATGGGCACTCGCGGCGTCATATCCGCTGGAATGCCTGGCCTTATGGCAGGTTCCACGACGGTTCGGTCAACCAGACGACGCAGTAATCCTGATTCATGGGCGCGGGGGTGACCGCACCAATCTATTGGCGATGTCGTTCTTATTGCAGACGGCGGGCTTCGACAATATCGGATTCTTCAGCTACCCGGCGCGACAATCACTGGAGGTTTCGGCCTCACGACTGGCCGAGATGGCGGCGCAGGTCGACGGCGGGGCAGGAGTCCATTTCATCGGCCACAGTCTGGGCGGAACGATCGCGCGGTTGGCCGTTGAACAGTCGGAAAATGGCCGCACTCGTTCCCTGGTGACGCTCGGCGCGCCTTATTCGACGACTCAGCGCAGTCCGCGCGAAGTGGCGATCTTCGGCCTCGACGATCCGATCGTGCCGCCGCCGTCCGGGTTGGCTTTTCCGGATGGGATGTACAAGCGGCTGATCGTCCTACGCAATACCGGGCATCTCGGCGTGCTTCATCACGAGGAGGCGATCCGGATCACGCTGGGCGAATTGTCGGCGAACCAATTCAGGCGATAGGACTCCAATGCATTCGATGTGAAGTCGAAATGTAGCGGGATAAAACTATTTGATGGGTGGATCCAGCGCTATCATTCTTGCTGGCGGGCGCAGCTCGCGGATGGGCTTGCCGAAGGCGGTGCTGCCGTTCGGCGCCATGTCGATTCTCGAGCGGCTAATCGAGACGTTGACCAGCATGTTTGACGAGATCATCGTGGTCGCCGCGCCGCTCACTGATGAACCGTTTTCAATCGACCGCATACTCGCGAATCACATAGCCGTGATCGTCGAGCGCGACGACGACGCCTTCGCGGGTCCGGTGGGCGCGCTGCGACGCGGACTCATGCGGGCGAGCGGCGAAGTGGTCTTCGCCTGCTCGTGCGATTTGCCGTTATTGCGCCCGAAAATGGCCGTCGCCATCTGCGCGATGGTCGCTGGAGTTGACGCGGCAATGCCGAAAGTAGAGGAAATGCTCCAGCCGCTGTGTGCGGCCTATCGCCGTGAGCCCGCGATTACCGCACTGACCTCGATGCAAGCCGTGAGTGAACGCCGCTTGACGATGGTGGCCGAGCGGCTAACGGTGCGGGCAATTGATGAAGCGACGCTGCGCGCGATCGATCCCGATTTGCACAGCCTATTGAATGTGAACACGGCGGAGGATTACGCGAACGCCTTGCGGCTGATGCGTACTGCCAGGTACTCCTGATTCGCTGAACGAATTTTCGTTCGGGAACCTGAAGCGCGCGACGGAAATTCCAGCGAAGGCCGCGTCATGTCCTAATGCGTCTGGAGTGCGAAGTGATCGTCAGAGAATTGAGCCGCTGGTCACCGGACCCCAAACTGGCGGCACCACTTTCCAGGAACAACGCGCATAACCAGTCGCAGGTCGTCCAGTTCAGCGGCAAACGCATCGAGTGACGGTTTTCATTCGGTCGCACCCGAGTCAGGCGAGCCGCGATCGAGAAGCACTACGAGGCGTTGCGGTCGTCATCAGATGAGCCCAAGGCGCTTCAACTGCGGGGAGCGGTCCAGCGGAGTATCGGGCGGCGCGCAGCGGTGACTTCGTCGATCCTACGCAGCTTCAGGGCGTGGGGCGCCGCTTTGACCATCGCCGGATCTTCGAGCGCCTCAGCGTAAATCCGTTCCATCGTGGCGATGAAATCGTCGAGGGTCTCACGGCTCTCGGTTTCAGTCGGCTCGATCATCAGCGCGCCAGGCACCACCAGCGGGAAATAAATCGTCGGCGGATGCACGCCGAAGTCGAGCAGGCGCTTGGCGAGATCGAGCGTGGTGACGCCGGTGCGCTGATCGAGATTGTGTGTGAGCACGCATTCGTGCATTGCGGGCTCGGCGGTGGCGCTCGGAAAATGTTCTTCAAGACGCGTTCGCACGTACGCGGCGTTCATGATTGCGTGACGGCTCGCCTGCGCGAGCCCGTCGCCGCCCAGCGCCAGGATGTAGGTATAAGCGCGCACCAGCATGCCGAAATTGCCGTGAAACGAGCGCAGTCGTCCGATCGAATCGGGTCGGTCGTAATCGAATTCCCACGCGCCGTACTGATCGCCACCGTGCTTGACAACACGCGGAAACGGCAGGAACGGCTCCAGATGTTTCTTCACGGCGACCGGACCTGCTCCCGGACCGCCGCCGCCGTGCGGTGTGGAGAAGGTCTTATGCAAATTAATGTGCACGATGTCGGCACCCATGTCGCCGGGCTTGGCGACGCCGAGCAGCGCGTTCATGTTGGCGCCGTCGAGATAAAGCATCGCGCCCCGCTCGTGCAGGGCGGCGGCGATTTCCTGGATTTCCGGTTCGAAGATACCCAGCGTGTTCGGATTCGTGACCATCAGGGCGGCGACTTCGTCGTCGAGCAGACTGCGGATCGCGCTCGCCTCGAGATAGCCGCGGGGACCCGAGGGCGCGACGAGGACCTCGAAACCGGCGAGCGTACAACTGGCCGGGTTGGTGCCGTGTGCGGTGTCGGGAATGATTACCTTGCGCCGCACGTGCCGCGCTTTTCCTCCCATGCGCGAATCATCAGGAGGCCGGCGAGCTCGCCTTGTGCGCCGGCCGCGGGCGCGAGCGAGACCGCGTCCATGCCGGAGATTTCGGCGAGCGCCGCTTCCATCCGGGCGATCAGTTCGAGCGCGCCCTGGGCGAGATGCGCAGGAGTTTGCGGATGGAGGCCGGCGAAGCCCGGTAGCGCAGCCATTTCGTCGTTCAGCACCGGGTTGTACTTCATGGTGCAGGAGCCGAGCGGATAGAACTGCAGTGCTTGCCCGAAATTCAATTGCGAGAGGCGCAGGAAATGGCGCAGGACCTGCGGCTCGCTGAGCTCCGGAAATCCCTCGATTGTGGTACGGCAAAGATCGCCGCCGAGGATCGCGAGTGCGCGCGCTTCGCTAATGGCAGCGTCTTTTTGATCGATACCACGACGTCCGGGCGACGATTCCTCAAAGATCAGCGGCACTCCGTTGCCTGTAACGTTCGCGTTATCGGGCTCGGTGGCAGAGGTAGCTGGTGCGTGGCCAATGCGCGTCGGTTTCGCACGATCTACGGCGCTCATTGGTTAGACTCCTCCGTTAGCACTTCGCATAAGCGCGCGCGGTCCGCCGGGGTGTTCATCTCGGTGACTGAAATGAGGAGCGCGCCGTCCAGCTCGGGATAATCACGCGCAAGCGAGAGGCCCGCGAGAACTCCGCGCCGCTCAGCCGCGGCGAGCGTAGCTTCGGGACGATCGATTGCGATGACAAATTCGTTAAAAGATTGACCGCCGAAGCGCCGGCGCAAGCCGGCCGCCTCGAGCGCGGCGAGCGCTGTCATGTGCCAGTTCGACGTTGCGCGCGGCCAGTTCACGCAATCCCTGACGGCCCATCAGCGAGAGATAGGCGGTGGCCGCGAGCGCGCAAAGCGAATGATTAGTGCAGATGTTGGAGGTCGCGCGTTCGCGCCGGATGTGCTGCTCGCGCGTCGCAAGCGTCAGGCAAAAAGCGCGACGGCCTTCGCCGTCAACGGTCTGCCCGACCAGACGTCCCGGCATCTGTCGCACGTGTGCGAGCCGGCCGGCGAGAAAGCCAAGGCCCGGGCCGCCGAATTGCAACGGCATCCCGAAGCTTTGCCCTTCGCCGACGGCGATATCGACGCCGAGCGCGCCTGGCGGTTTGAGAATACCGAGCGCCAACGGCTCGGCTGTTGCGGTGATTGCCAACGCCCCCGCCCGATGCGTGAGGTCAGCGATTTGCGCGATCGGCTCGATCACGCCGAAGGCGTTGGGATAGCCGGTGACGGTGCAGAGCAATTCATCGTAGGCGACCGCTGCGAGCGCCGACTGATCGATCGCGCCAGTTGCTGAATCGAAGGGAACCTCGACCAGCTTGAGCGTGCCGAGTGCGCTCAGGTAGGTGCGAACTGTCGCGCGATAGTCCGGCCATAGCGCGCGCGAAAGCGCAACGACGTGACGCTTGGGCAGCACTCGATGCGCCATCAGGATCGCTTCGGCCGTGGCAGACGCGCCGTCGTACATGCTGGCGTTGGCGACGTCGAGCCCGGTCAATTGCGTGATCAACGTCTGGAACTCGAAAATAGCCTGCGTGGTGCCCTGGCTGACTTCGGGTTGGTACGGCGTATAGCTGGTCGCGAATTCGGCGCGCGCAGTGATCGCGCGGACCGCGGCCGGCACGTAATGGCGATAATAGCCGCCGCCGAGAAAGCTAATGAAGTCGGCAGCGCCGCGATTGAGCGCGGCCAGTGTCGCGAGTTCGGCGGCGACCTCGGACTCGGTGCGCCCGGCGTCGAGTTTGATTTCCGCGGAGGAGCGCAGATTTGCGGGGACATGCGCAATCAGATCGTCGAGCTGGGTGACGCCGATCGTCTTGAGCATCGCGGTCACGTCGGCTGCGGTATGCGGAATAAATCTCATCTGATGGATCAAGTTCCTTTGGGGCGCCGATAAAACGGTAACGGAACGACGGTCGCGGCGACCATCCGATTGCGGATCGCGACTTCGACTCGATCACCGTCCGCTATCGTCGGAGCCGGTCGCGAGATACGCCATCGCCAATGGCCGCTCGAAGCTGGGCGCGTAGGTGCCGCTGGTGATCACCCCGACCTCGCCACCATCGCGGAATAATTTGTAGCCTTGGCGCGCGATACTCTTGCCGTCGTCGGTGCGGATGCCGGCGAGGCGCCGCGACATGTCCACCGTCCCGCTGCACGGCCAACGCCACGGCACCGACGAAATCGTGATCGAACTTCACGAAAGGCTTTAAGTTGGCTTCGAGCGGCGAAGTCGCTCGATCGAGTTCATGGCCGTAGAGCGGCAGACCGGCTTCCATCCGCAGCGTATCGCGCGCGCCGAGTCCGCAAGGCTGCAGTCCGTCGGGATCGCCCGCAGTCATCACCGCCTCGAAGAGACGCTCGCCATCGGCTGCGGTGCAGAAAACCTCGAAGCCGTCCTCACCGGTATAGCCAGTGCGCGCGACAAGCGATGGAAATGCCGGCGACTTCGCCGTCGACGCGGTTCGAAAGCGTCCAATCGAGGCGAGCGGGAGCTGGGTGACGCGGGCCAGAATCGCGAGCGCGCGCGGTCCCTGAATCGCGACGAGCGCGGTGTCATCGCTGCGATCGGTCATAATGGCGCCGTCACCGTTAAGACCGGTCAGCCAAGCCCAATCGACAGCGATATTCGAGGCGTTGACGCAGAGCATGTAGTGTTCGGCGGCGAGTCGATAGACGATAAGGTCATCAATGGTCCCGCCGTCGTCGTCGCACATTATAGTGTATTGGGCTTGGCCGATCGGCGAGGCGTGCGGCCGAATTGGTCAGCGCGCGTTCGAGCAGCGCTAGCGCGTCCGGGCCTTCGATATGGAACTCACCCATGTGGCTCAAGTCGAAAATTCCAGCAGCATGGCGCACCGCAAGATGCTCTTCGATAATGCCGCGATAGCTGAGCGGCATCGCAAAACCGCCGAACTCCGTCATGCGGGCGCCGAGTTTGCGATGCAGCGATTCGAGCGGAGTGCGCTTGACCGGTTTCATCAGCCCGACTAATTTTAGCAGAGCGACTCGACCCTAACGAACTAAATCCCACACCCATCGAAATTATTTTTACGCTCACGCCGATTCCAGCCCGTCTATCCGATTGTTCGGCGCGCTCTAACGCGACGCAGGCGAGCACGTCACGCGCAAAGAGTCGATTGGCGAGCCGACTCAGCCACGTGGCGGATTAGATAAATGCCAGCGGAATTGATGGATGGACGGCGGGTGAGCGAGTTGCTGCGGCCGCATTTGATTGCTCATGCACGTGAGTTGGCGGAGCAATATGGCGTGATACCGGCGCCTGGCGGCGATCATGGTGGGCGACAATGCCGCGTCATCGCAATATGTGCGCAACAAGCGGAAGTTCGCCGGGGAGTTGGGATTTCGTAGTGAGGTCGTCGCGATTGCGGAGGCAGAGGCGAGTACCGAGCGAGTGCTCGACACGATCGCACGGCTCAACGCAGACGAGCGGATTACAGGGATATTGCTGCAATTGCCGGTATCCGACGGCCTCGACACTTTCCAGCTGTTCGATGCGATCGCACCCGGACAAGGACGTTGACGCGGTCGGGGCGGCCAGCCTGAAGGGATTCTATCGCGGGAGTTGGGGGCGTTTCATACCATGCACGCCGCGCGGAGTGTTAACACTGCTCGACCACTACAAAGTGCCGGTGGATGGACGTCGCGCGGCGGTGATCGGACGCAGCGACATCGCGGGCAAGCCGATGGCGATCATTCTCGGCGGCCGGCTGCGCAATGCCACGGTGACGTGGTGCCATCGGCATACGCGCGACCTCGCGGAGATCTGCCGTGAGTCGGATATTGTGGTGTCATGCGCGGGCGTGGCGCCGCGGGACGGGAAGTTCCTGATCAGGGCGGACATGATCAAGCCCGGCGCGTGTGTGATCGACGTTGGGTTCCGGCGGGTTGGGCGCGGGCAATTCGCTGGTGACGTCGATTTCGAGGGCGTGAAGCGAGTGGCGGGATGGATCACGCCGAACCCAGGAGGTACCGGACCGATGACGGTGCTGGCGTTGATGCAGAACGTGATCGACGCTGCGCGCTATCGGCTCGGACTCGGACGCGCCGAATACCCAGTATGAGATCAGAGCGCGAGTAGCAGCTGAAGTGGAGTCCCGCGACTGAGGAGAGCGTTAGCAGATATATGACATCAGAAGGGGATAGTCCGGCGGGTGCGGATAAAGCGCCGGTCGAAGGGAGAGCGGGCGCGGAGAAGCGCAGCACCCGCACTTTCAGCCAGATACTGATCGGTCCAGCGCGCAACGTTAAGGATCCTGAAGTATTCCATCAACTATCGCTTGTCGCGTTTCTCGCCTGGGTGGGGTTGGGATCGGACGGGCTAAGCTCTTCGTGTTACGGACCGGAGGAAGCGTTTCTCGCGCTCGGGTCGCATCAGTACATGGCGGTGTTCCTGGCGCTGCTGATGGCACTGACCGTATTCATCATATCGGCATCTTACTCGCAGACTATCGACGAGTTCCCGACCGGCGGCGGCGGATATCTGGTTGCGACGAAGCTGCTTGGGCAGCGGGGCGGGGGTGCTCTCTGGATGCGCGCTCGTGATTGACTATGTGCTGACGATTTCGATCTCAATTGCGAGCGGCGCCGACGCGATCTTCAGCTTCCTGCCATTCTCCTGGACCCACTACAAATTCTGGGTATGTCTAGCAGTGGTTGCCGTCCTGATCGGGATGAATCTGCGCGGGGTCAAGGAATCGGTTCTCTCGCTATTGCCGATCTTTATCGCGTTTGTGATCACGCACGTCTGGCTTATCACCTACGCATTGATCGAGCGCGCGTCGGTGATTCCGCGGGAAGTACACAGCGCGCTGCTGCAGACTGGCAGCAGTATCCATAGCATGGGATTCTTCGCGCTGTCGTTGATGTTTCTGCGGGCCTACAGCCTCGGTGGCGGGACCTACACCGGAATCGAAGCGGTGAGCAACGGTTTGCCGATTCTGCGCGAACCGCGCACGGTGACCGGCAAGCGCACGATGATCTACATGTCTATCTCGCTCGCATTCGTGGCCGGCGGAATCCTGTTCAGCTACATGCTGTTCGACGTCGGGCCGCAGGCGGGCAAGACGCTCAACGCGGTGCTGTTCGAAAAGATGGCGGCGAATTGGACGTTGTTCGGCTTGCACCTGGGATTGCCAATCGTGACGTTCACGCTGCTGACGGAAGGCGCACTGTTATTTGTCGCAGCGCAAACCGGATTCGTCGATGGCCCGCGGGTGCTCGCGACGATGGCCACCGACCGCTGGTTGCCGCGGCGCTTTGCAAATTTGAGCGCGCGGCTGGTGACGCAGGACGGCGTGCTGGCGATGGGACTCGCGGCGGCAATCATCCTCGTGGGAACGGACGCGAGCGTCGGATCTGCTGGTTGTTCTGTACGCCATCAACGTGTTCATCACCTTCACGCTGTCGCAACTCGGGATGACGGTGCATTGGTGGCAGGTGCGGAAGAAGGAGCCGAAATGGAAGCATAAGCTGCTGATCAACGGCATCGGGTGCATGTTCACCGGATTGATCCTGGTGGTGACGGTGACGCTCAAGTTCGACGAGGGCGGCTGGGTGACGGTGGTGATGACCGGCGGTATGGTGGCGGCGTGCATGATCGTGCGCGCCCACTATGAGCGCGTCCGCAAGGCGATCGAACAACTTGAAGCGGATGTGCTGCCCGAGATCTTCGCGGCGGCGGAAAAAGCGCCGGCCGAGCGCGATCCTGAAGCTCCGACCGCGGTGCTGCTGGTCAACGGCTTCAATGGGTTGGGGCTCGCGACGTTGACGACCGTGCAACGACTGTTCGGCGAGCAGTTCCGCAACGTGGTGTTTGTTGGCGTGGGCGAAGTCGATTCGGCACTGTTGAAGGGGCCGGACGAGGTGAGGCACCTCGAACAGCAGATTGCCGACGACATGGTCGAGTACTGCCATTTTGCCGCAGACCTGGGATTTCATCCGGAACTGCGCAGCTGCCATTGGACCCGATGTAGTGGTCGAATTGCATCGGCTGTGCCTGGAAGTCGCCCACGAATTTCCCCGCACGGTGTTCTTCGCGGGCAAGCTCATCTTCACTGACGAACTCGACGGTTACGTCAGTCGCTTCCTGCACAACCATACGGCGCTCGAGGTCCAGAATTGGTTGCAGCTACATGGGCTGAGCTTGGTGATACTGCCGGTGCGGGCGGGCCGGGCGCAGGCGCGCGCGGCGAGTATCAAGGCGGCGGCCGCACCGGCGCCGACGTTGGTGCTGCAAAAGTAGTTAGAACGCGCAGGTGCGATTGACAGGGATAGTCTCACAAGATCAACTAAGATGTGGGGATGGTGAGGGCGAATGGGCGGGTGGCCAGTACAGAGGAGGCACGAGAGACGCTTCGTCCACCGCTCAAATGGGCCGGTGGCAAGCGCTGGCTGGTACCGCGACTGCGCGAGCTATACGACCCGTATCGTGATCGGCGACTAGTCGAACCGCTCTGCGGCGGCCTCGCGATCGCTCTGGGCCTGCGGCCGAATCGTGCGTTGCTCAACGACATCAGTCCGCATGCGAGCAATTTCTATCTCCGGCTCAAACGCGGATTCCGCACCAAGCTCGAGATGCGCAATGACGAGCGGCTTTACTATCGCTATCGCGAACGGTTCAACCGGCTGATTGCCGATGGTAATGCAGAGAGCGATGAGGCGGCCGCGCTTTTCTACTTTCTAAATCGCACCGGGTACAATGGCCTTTGCCGCTTCAACAGCCGCGGCGAATTCAACGTCCCGTTCGGCCGCTACACGACTATCAATTACGTCCGCGATTTCGCGGAGTATCGCACGACCTTCGCGCGCTGGACTTTTGCCAATACGGACTTCGCGGAGTTGCCGCTCGCGGCGCACGACTTCGTGTACGCTGATCCGCCCTACGACGTAGTGTTCACACGCTACGCGAAAGAGGATTTCGGCTGGGCCGATCAGGTACGGCTGGCGGAATTTCTCGCGCGCCATCGAGGCCCGGTTGCACTCTCGAACCAGGCGACCGAGCGCATCGTCGAGCTCTACGACCGGCTCAATTTCACTCTGAGCTTTTTGCAGGGCGCCGCGGCGCATCAGTTGCAGGGAGCGTAAGCCCGCGCTCGAAGTGCTCGCCACGCGCAACCTGTGAGGCGTGGCGAGCGTCGTTCGAAATTACACCATCGGGATAATTAGATGGCGTCGGTGTTTGCGGGCTCGTCGATCACTCGATTCTCGATCGCGCCGACGCGTTCGATCTCGATGCGCACGATATCCCCTGACTTGAGGAAGCGCGGCGGCTTCATCGCGAACGCGACACCCGCCGGCGTGCCGGTCGAGACGATCGTGCCGGGCATCAGCGTGCAGACGGTCGAAAGCGTTTCGACCTGCGCATAACAGTCGAAAACCAGATGTTTAGTGTTCGAATGCTGGCGCACCTCGCCGTTGACCAAAGTCTTGAGATCGAGCGTATGTGGATCTCCGACCTCGTCGGGCGTCACGATCCACGGACCGATTGGGCCGTGGGTATCGAACGACTTGCCCAGCGTCATGGTCTGCGCTTTGAACTGCCAGTCGCGTACGCTCACGTCGTTGACGACGAGATAACCCGCGATCACCTCATGCGCACGCTCGCGCGGGACGTGGCGGCAGCGGCGGCCGATCACGAAACCAAGTTCGCCTTCGTAATCGAGCGCGGTAGATACGCGCGGCAGATGAATCGGATCGTGCGGGCCGGTGACACAGCTCGATTGTTTGTTGAAGAACAGCGGAAATTCCGGCCGCTTCATTTTCGATTCTTCAATATGGTCGGCGTAGTTCAGGCCGATCGCGAGGAATTCCGGCGGATGCAGCACCGGCGCCTCGAATCTTGATCTTCGCCAGATCGAGGCGATGCGCGCTGTCCTGCGCGGCCTTGTGCGCACGCTCGAGCGCCGGCCGCCCCGCCGCCAGAAATGCCGCCATCTCGCGCGGCAACTCCGGCGCCGCGGCTGCGAGATCGATCATCGAGTCGCCGGCGACGACGCCAATCCGCGTCGTGCCGCCATGCGTGAACGTCGAGAGTTTCATCGCATTTCCTCCGTCTCAGATTCTGTGCCGCTATTCGCCGAGGCGGGCGAGGCTTGCGCGATTAAAGCCCTTCTCGGCGTCGTACTTGATCAATTCGGCCTGAGGTGTACCCGCATGGTAGCCGCGCGCCAGTTCATCGGGGTCGAAGTCCACGCCGATCGGATTTTTTTCGAACTGCGCGGTGCGCATGAAATCCTTCATGGCCTGCGCGTCGTCGTAGTTGTCGATTTGCAGTTCGACCTTGTTGCCGTCCGGATCGCGATAGTACATCGAGGTCGTGATGCCGTGATTGATCGTCACCACCGGCGTGATCCCTGCCTCCTTGAGCCGCTCGTAGGTCGCGACCAGATCGCCGAGACTTCCGTAGGTGTAAGCAAGATGGTCGAGGCCGGCCGAGTGCGACGCGCGTTCGATGACTCCCGGGAAGGCCGCGATCGCAATCCGATGATGTTCGTCGTCGTAAGTCATGAACGCGAGGAAGCTTATTTTCGTATGCAATCTTCGCGTTGAGCACGGTGCGATACCACTCGGTCATTTCCTTGAAACGGGTGGTGCGCAAAACCGCATGCGCAAATTTCGCCGGTGTGATTTTCTTCGCCTCACCGCTGACACTCTTCGGCTGTGCCGCCATCGACTTTCCTCCTGTGCGAGCTTGCAGGCTCTACGCGAACCCGCTCACTTTGCCCGACGATAGCAAAGTTCGGTTCGTCGCCGCGAGCCTCGCGGAGTGGACCAACTTCGCTCTGCGTCGCGGCCGGGGTAACCTTGCCGGCCCCCGCGATTGGGAATTCGCCTTGCGATGCGCGCGCCGCAATTGCTACAGCACGAGTGGATCGGCGCGAGTTGTTGAAAATGGCAGCGACGCCCGCGCCTCGCATTCTGGGCAAGATTGATCGGCAGGAGGATTTCCGATGGCGGCTGCTCCCCGGCACGTACTCGATGGCATCAAGGCGCTCGACTTCACTCAATTCGTCGCAGGTCCGACCGTGACCAAACTGATGGCGGAGATGGGCGCGGAGGTGATCAAGGTGGAAGTCGCGCCCGACGGCGACCGCTGCCGTACCGTCTCTTTCGTGAAGAACAATCGGAGCGGTTACTTCGTGCAGCAGAATCGCGGCAAGCTGAGCCTGTGCCTCGACGTGCGCAGGCCGGAAGCGAAGGAAATTCTGCGCGGTCTGATACCAAAGGTTGACGTGATCGTTGAAAACTTCGCACCCGGCGTAATCAAGCGAATGGGCTTCGACTACGAGACGGTAAAAGCGATCAACCCGAAAATTGTTATGTGCTCCGTCTCGACGTTCGGGCAGACCGGACCGCTCTCGAACGATCCTGGCTACGATTTCGTCGGGCAGGCCTATGCGGGAGTGACTTCGTTGAGCGGCGAGGCCGACGGACCGCCCGTACCCGCCGATGCTGGCGCTGGGCGACGTCTCGACCGGCGTGCACGCGCTCGCTGCGATTGCGTGCGCGCTCTTCTATCGCGATCGCACTGGCGAGGGGCAGTACATCGATATTTCGTTGCTGGACGCCTATTTTCACTACCACGACTGGGGCGTGCAAACGATCAGCGCGAGCGGCGGAGCGAAGAAGGCGCTGCGCACCGGGCAGCATTATTCGTCCCTTTGTCCGGCCGGGATGTTCAAAGGCAAGGGCACCTACATTTTTATTTTCGCGTGGCTCGATCATCATTGGGTCAAGTTGTGCGAAATCATGGGCCGCCCGGAACTCGGTCGCGATCCGCGCTTCGTCAGCAACGAGGCGCGCCTCGCGCATCTCAAGGACATCATCAAGGTGATCGAGGAATGGCTGGCGCGGATGCCGAGTGACGAGGCGTCGGTCGAAGCACTGCGCGCCGCGCGCATCCCATCGGCGCCGGTGCTGTCGCTCGAACAGGCGATGGCGCACCCGCATCTGCGCGAGCGGCGCACGGTGCGCAAGGTTCATGACCGCCTGCTCGGTGATTTCGAGGTGCCGGGCTTTCCGCTTGCGGTTTTCCGCCTTTCCGGAGTTGCTTGATCTCGAGGCGCCGCTGCTTGGCGAGCACAACGAGCGCATCCTCTCCAATTACCTCGGTTATGCTCAGGGAGATATCGACCGGCTCGAACGTGACGGCGTTTTGATCAGCGCGCCACGCTGATTCGCCTGCCGGCGGGATGGAATTAGTGATGGTTACTCGGGGGCTGACACGCGTCACGGACATCCTGTCAGGCGCATCAATTCGCGCACGCCGTCGGGTGTCGAGACCATCGGGTTCCCAGTTCAGCGCCGCACGCGTGGCGCTCAAATCGGCCAGAGTATCGCGAGCATCACCCGGACGGCGCGCAACCTGTACGACCGGACCGCCGACGATCGCGGCAATCTCGTTGACGCTGAGACTTTCGCCGCGCCCCACGTTGAGTGCGCGGCCGTCGGCGACCGCCGCGTCCATCGCGGCTATATTCGCCCGCACCGCATCGCGCACGTGCGTGAAGTCGCGCGTCTGTGTACCGTCGCCATGAATCGTCAACGGACGGCCTGCCATCTTTTCGCGGATGAAGACGCCGATCACGGTCACGTAGGCGCCGTCAGTCGCCATCCGCGGACCATATACGTTGAAGTAGCGCAGCGTCAGCGTTTCGATCCCGAATAGCCGATGAAACATCCGCGTATATTGTTCGCCGGTGAGTTTTTGCAGCGCGTACGGATTGAGCGGATTCGGCGCCATCGACTCGCACAGCGGCAACATCGCCTGGTCGCCGTACACCGAAGAAGAGCCCGAATAGATGAAACGGCGCACCCCCGCGTCGCGCGCGGCAATCAATGCGTTGAGCGTACCGACGACGTTCGTGAGATGGGTCTCGACTGGCTTTTCGATCGAGAGCATCACGCGCGGCAGCGCAGCCAAATGAAAGACGCAATCGACGCCTTCGAAGGCCGGCCGAATAGAATCGATCACGCGTACGTCGCCAACGATTACTTCAGCTGCGGAGTTCACGTTCTCGCGCAGTCCGGCGATGAAATTATCGAGCACGCGGACTCGCAAGCCCTCGCCGACCAGCGCATCGGTGAGATGCGATCCGATAAAGCCGGCGCCGCCGGTGACCAATGCGAGGTGCGGCTTGGAGCCTGTTAGCAAGGACGACATCCAGCGAAAGGTTACAGGGCGCGAGTCGAAAGCGCGAGATTGGCTCAGGGAATCCGCGTATAGAGGCGACGCGCATTGTCCCAGAGGATCATCTTCTGGATCTCGAGCGGAAAGACCTCTGGGCGCGCCGTCAGTTTAACCGTATCGGGAAAGCGCCCGTCGAAATGAGGGTAATCGGAAGCGTAGATGATGTGTTCGGGGCCCACGAAATTGGCAACGAACGGCAACGTCTCTTCGTCCGGATCGCACGAGATGAAAAAGTTCGGCGACCGGATCACCTCCGACGGCTTGCGCCGCAAAAACGGAACGTACTCGGGCATCAATTCGTAATGCTCGTCGAGGCGCTCCATCCAGTACGGCAGCCAACCCACGCCGGCCTCGAGGATGGCAGCGCGCAGCCGCGGGAAAAGATCGAAAACGCCACCGCCAATCAACGACGCGAGCGCGCGCATGCATTCGAACGGATTAGTCGCCGAATGTTGCAGGAACAGATTATTGGTCATGTCGAAAGTGCCGAGCCCATAGGGTGGGCGCGCCGTCCCGCCGTGGAAGCACGCCGGCAAATCGGTGTCCTGGCAGGCCTGCCAAATCGGATGAAGCGCCGGATGATCGAGCAAGCGATCCTCGATGTGCGCCCGACAGATAGACGCCAACCGCCCATGGCTCGCTTGCCACCTGCCTTATCATCTCCGCCGCGCGCTCCGAATCGCGCATCGGCACCACCGCGACGCCCTTGAGCCGTTCGGGATACGCCGAGCAATAGTCGGCGAGCCATCGATGGTACGCGCGGATCATCGCGATTTCGAATTCGACGGTCTTGAGCGAGCAAAAACTCGACACCACCGTCGCGAACAGCACCGCGATATCGATGCCTTCGCGATCCATGTCCTTGATGCGGATGTGCGGGTCCCAGCCGCCACGCATGTCCGGCTTATCGCCGCGCGGATTGCGCCCCGTGCGCACCAGCGGCTTATCAGGATGGGGCACGCCCAAGGGCCGTCCGGTATTGAGTTGATGGAAAATGCCGAAGAAAAATTTGGACGCACGGCCGTCGGTCTCCTGCTTCAATTCTTCGAGGTCGGGCTTGAATTTGGTTTCGAGATAACGGTCATAGAGGTCATTCGGCTCCATCACGTGGCCGTCGGTATCGATCACCTTGTTGCCGTTGAACATGAACGTTCTCCTCGCCCGCGTCGCGAATCGGTCTCCCACAATCGATCGCTTAGGCGCGATCCAAGATGCACTTCCCCATCTCTATTACGGCGTCTCCAGCTCACGCAAATTCAAATATAACGCTACGCCAATGAGCGTAGTTTCGCCGCACTCGCGGATCGACTATTACATTCGCCAATGATCAAGTTGTAGAAGATGACCCCCGAAATCGTATCCACTACTGCGTTCGAGACGCGTGAACTCTCGACCGCTGACGCGTTTCACACACTGCTAGCGAGCTTTCTCGGCTGGACGCTCGATGCCTTCGACTTCTTCATCCTGATCTTCGTCCTGCCGACCGTCGCGAAGGACTTCCATCGCTCGGTCCCCGACATCGCGTTTACGATTACCGCCACCCTCGCGATGCGCCCGGTCGGCGCGCTGATTTTCGGCTGGTTCGCCGACCGTTACGGCCGCCGGCTACCACTGATGGTCGACGTAATCTTCTATTCGATCGTTGAAGTCTTGAGCGGCCTCGCGCCCAGCTACGGCTGGTTTCTTTTTCTTCGCGCGCTCTATGGCATCGGGATGGGTGGCGAGTGGGGCGTCGGTGCATCGATCGCGATGGAAGCGGTTCCCGCGCGCTGGCGTGGTTTGCTTTCGGGCGTCTTGCAGGAAGGCTATGCGGTCGGCTACCTGCTCGCAGCGACCGCGTACTTTCTGATTTATCCGCATTTCGGATGGCGCCCGATGTTCTTTCTCGGCGGCATCCCCGCGCTGCTGACGCTTTATATTCGCGCTAAAGTGCCCGAGTCGAAATCGTGGTCGCTGAACCGGCCGCCCGCCGGCGCAATCTGGCGCTCGATTGCGGCGCAACTATCGCCGCTTCCTCTATCTCGTCGCCTTGATGACGATGATGAACCTGGTCTCGCACGGCACCCAGGACATGTATCCGACCTTTCTCAAGCTCGAGCGCGGCCTCGACCCGCGCACCGTCGCGACCATCGCGATCATCTACAACATCGGCGCGCTGCTCGGCGGCTTGGTCTTCGGCTATTTCTCCGATCGCTTCGGCCGGCGCCGCGCGATGGTTGCGGCGGTGCTATGCGGCGTGCTCATCGTGCCGTTTTGGATCTACTCCGCATTCGCTGGTGTGGCTCACCGTCGGCGCCTTCCTGATGCAGTTCATGGTGCAAGGCGCGTGGGGCGCGATTCCGGCGCATCTGGTCGAGCTTTCACCGCCGGAAGTTCGCGGGCTCTTCTCGGGCCTCGCTTACCAACTCGGCGTGCTGCTGGCGGCTAACGCCGCTTTCGTCGAGGCGCTGATCGCGCAACATCTCGGCTATGCAGGGGCCTTGGCCCTGGTTGCCTCTATCGTCTTATGTGGTGATGCGGTTGTAATCGCGCTCGGCAGCGAACACAAAGGTTCCGACCTGAACGCCACTTGACGATGGCCCAGGGAGAGCGCGCCAAGTCAATTTCCTTGCGAAAATTCTCAGTCAGGAGCAAAAGAGATGAGGGTGCGACCGACCGACGCGGGTGCCGCATTAATAGAGCTCTAGCCATCGGTCTGCGTTGTCGGTGCGGTTTCAGTCGACGCACTGGAGCACGAAACAGAAGCGCCACAGTGGAGGTCATTGGATGAAATTTGGAATCTTCTACGAAATTTCGGTGCCGCGGCCATGGGATCGCGAGGCCGAAAAGCGCGTCTTCGATAATTGCCTCGAACAGGTCGCGCTCGCCGACGAACTGGGCTTCGACACCGTGTGGGCCGTCGAGCATCACTTCCTCGAAGAGTATTCGCACTGCTCGGCGCCCGAGATTTTCCTCACCGCCTGCGCGATGCGCACGAAGAAAATGCGCGTTGGCCACGGCATCGTCGTGTGCGTGCCGGAATTCAATCATCCGATCAAAATCGCTGAACGCACCGCCACGCTCGACATCATCTCGGGCGGCCGGCTTGAAGTCGGCACCGGACGCTCGGCAACGTGGAACGAACTCGGCGGCTTTCGCGCCAATCCCGACGAAACCAAAAAAACCTGGGACGAATTCGTTCGCTGCCTGCCGAAAATGTGGACGCAGGAACGCTTCAGCTACCATGGCCGTTCATGGTCGATGCCCGAGCGCGCGATCATCCCCAAGCCCTATCAGAAACCCCATCCGCCGATGTGGGTCGCCGTCACCAGTCCCGGCACCGAGATCGACGCAGCCGAGCGCGGCCTCGGATCGCTCGGACTCACGTTCGGCTCGGTCAAGGAGCAGGAAGAAAAGATCAAAAATTACCGGCGAATCATCTCGACCTGCGAGCCGGTCGGCGAATTCATCAACGACAAGGTCAGCACCGTCAACTTCCTCTTCTGCCATGAGGATACCGAGCGCGGTAACAAGATCGGCCGCCGGATGCTCGGCACGTTCAATTTCCTTGCCGCGCAATTGCTCGCCGCGCGCGAGGCCTATCCGACCAAGTCCTATCCGTCGCTCGGATTGCTGCCGACGCTTCGTCGCGAGGCCTCCGGCCCCGGCGACGAGGCGGGTGTGCCCGAGGGTATCGCGATCGGCGATCCCGAGCGCGTGCTGCGCGCATGCAAACGCTGGGAGGCGGTCGGCGTCGATCGCATCAACTTCCTGCTCAACGCGCTCGAAACCGTCCCGCAGGAGGACGTCCTCAACAGCCTGCGCACTTTCGCCAAACACGTGATGCCGCATTTTCAGGACAGCTCCGCGCAGGCCGCGGCGGCGGGAGGTGGCCGCTGATGCCTTCCTCGGGAACCATGGACGTGCAAGCGTTACGCGGCCAACGTCTGCGAAATCAATGGCTACAAGACCGACGCGTGGACGCTCAAGGGCGCGCAGATTCTCAACGTGCTTTTCGAGGTCAAAAACGAAACCTTCCCGAGCCTGATGCCGGTGACTTTTCATCCCGTCATCCCGGCCTATGCGATCATTAACGTCACGCATTATCCCGACAGCCCGGTCGGCCCATTCTCGATCGCCGATGTGCGCGTCGGCTGTCGTGCCGGCGTGCGGCCGCGTGGCTTCACGCTCAAGAGCTACGTCAGCACGGCGGCGGCGGCGCGCGAACTGGCGTAGTCGATGGGGCTATCCGGCGAGCGTCGCAGACGTGTACGATGCGCACGTTTCACGACCGAGTTGTCGCTCGCGTCAAGGCCGACGGCCGCACCATCCTCGAAGTCGAGATGCTCGATCGCGATTTCATCGGCGGCAACGACATCCAGTACGTTTCGAGCATGCATCTCTGCCGCAATAAGGAAGACGGCAAGCTCGTGGTGGTGCAACTCGATCCCGAATGGACGTTCCTGAAGGCCGAGCGCGGCCGCCCGAACATCGTGGGGTTCGATGGCGCAGGCGTGGAACGGCTGGCGACAAGCTGGTGCCGACCTGGCCGATTTCGGCTTGCTATACCGTCGCCGATACGACGCTTTCGCCGATTCGTTACGTGAGCGATCCCGGGCTGGACGCCTTCAAAGGCACTACTCAGATCGCGGCCTGACCATTAGTCAGTCGCGCCTTCCTGTCGCGAGTGACTATTGGACCGAGGTTGTACTTGATAATCGACGGCCGCCGAATTCTTTCGTCGGCCGTTGATTTATCTAGTGAGCTTTCTCGCACAACGACCAGGCGACCTCAGCCATCTGCGGGATCCGCAAATCATAGGTCGCGAAAACCGGATCGTCTGCCTGGCCGCTCAGGTAGCGTGCGTAACTGCCTTCGCCGATGATCGCCAGCTTGAACAAGCGAGAAGATCTCGTAGAATGGGAAGTCGCGCATCGCGCGCCCCGACTTGCGCTCGTATAACCCGATCATCTCCTGACGGGCGTAGTAGCCCGCCGCCCGCGTCCATGCTCGAGACCACCGCGCGGCGTTTTTCGTCGTCGGCCGGATCGCTCCAGTAGGTGACCATCCAGCCAAGGTCCGCCAACGGATCCCCCAGGGTGGACATCTCCCAGTCGAACAATGCGATCGGCTGCGGCTCTTTACCCGTGGGATCCCACATCACGTTGTCGAGCTTAAAGTCGCCGTGCACGATCGTCGCCGATTGCGTTTGTGGCATATGCGACGATAACCACTGCTGAATTTTCGCCATTACCGGCAGCGGTCTGGTCTTCGGTATCGTACGTTCGAGTTGATCGCTCCAGCGACGAACCTGTCGCTCGATATAACCGTCGGGACGGCCGAATCCCTCGAGGCCAACCGCTCGCCAGTCCACCGCCTGCAGCGTGACCAGCAAATCGACTATGCGCTCGCTGATCGCACGCCGCTGGGTTGGCGTCACCGCGAAACTCGGCTCGGACGCTGGCACCAACCCCGAGCGAATCACTTTCCCGCGCAGATACTCCATCAGGAAAAAAGGCGCTCCGATGTAACTCGAATCGTCGCAAGCCGCGTAAACCCGCGGCACCGGCACCGGAGTATTTTGCAGCGCATTAATTACGCGGAACTCGCGTATCACATCGTGCGCTGTCGGCAGCAGCGGACCGCGTGGCGGACGGCGCAGGGCCCACGAGTTCCCGTCGAAGTGCACCAGATGGACTTCGTTGGAATGGCCGAATGAGATGTTTTCGACTCGCAGATCTCCGGCTTCCCCGAGCTCGCGATCGTGCAGAAAGCGCCGCAGTCCTTCGGTATCGATCGTCACCGATGGGCCGGTTTTTTCGTTCCCAGTATCTACCATCTACTTGCGATCCGCCTCGGATACGGCCTCACTACACGCCGATTTCCTTGTAAGGCTATATCGCCATGTTCAAAGAGGCTGCAAGCATTCACTCGAATGTGATGGATAATCAACGGCTGCGGCGCCGGAATTTGACCACGGCATTCCGTCAAGATTGGCGCACTATAGGAGTTGATTTGGATCGTGGGTCGAAGCTCGAAGCAGCGAAATGCCGAGCGGCGCGGGATTACTGATATTGCTCGGGCGCCGTCGTGGGCAACAGGGTCGTGCGTCGCTGGAACGGATTGCGGCCAAAGGGACTTTCGCCGACCGATCCGATGCCGCCGAGGGTGAGCTGGAACTGGAATTGAGTCTCGCTGGGATTGTAGGTCTTGGTTATTCCCATATCGAACGACCAGCAATCGCAAGGCGACTTGAAACGAACGCCATAGGCCGACGAGAGTAGCTTGTGTGCGACGAAATCGTACGACGGAGCAAAGTAGACGCCCATCCGATCGAATAGTTCATAGTATGATCGCACAACCAGGAACTGGCTGTAATTTGCATTGACTCCGGGTGTGAAAGACGGCCCCGCACCGATGTAGTTATAGCTCATCTGCATGAATGAGCCTTCCTCCGCCTTGCCGCTGTAAACTTTCGCCTGATTTCTGGTCCACCACGGCTGGAAGGTGAGGTAGGCGTTCGCATATCGTAATTGCCGTTCGCTCGGGCTGTAGCCGAGCTGCGACCCGAACGACCATACGCGTGTGGGGAAGACGCTCGCGTTGAAATCTATATCCGAAAAGCGCGAGGCACCGGGCGCGATCGCGTGTGTGACGTCGTAAGCCTGCAGCAGCGAGAAGCGGAAGAGTTCCTCGATCGACCCGGCGCTGGTCGTAGTGTGCGCGCGCAACGGACTGATAGTGGTATTTTCTTCAGCCGCGCCGTCGCCGCCCTCGGGAGCCTGCGAAGGCGCCGGCTCTGCGATCTTCGCGAAGACCCGCGAGGTGAAGCCATAGGTGAAGAGGCTGCGCGCTTCCATGCGGTCGGTTTCGTCGTACAGCGGCAGGTCGCTCTGATCTACCTGCGGGACGTACGCATAGGTCGCGAATGGCTCGATCGTATTTTTGATCTTTTCGATCTCGACCCCACTGGAAGTCGTAAACCTTTTCGATTTCGGTGCCGATGCCCGCCCTGCCGTAAATCATCTCGCGCGTTTTCAGTCCGCCTGGCGCCAACGGTCCCAGTGAGAGCCCATTGTTGTATTGCAGGCCGTCCTGGCCCACCGGCGTAACCATGATCGAGTGGCCGGAGGTGTCGTAAACCGTCTCACGCAAGCCCAACTGGCCGAAGCCGTAAAGGTAATCGCTCAGTCGCCACGGCACCGTCAGCCGTGGGTTGAGATCGAGCCGTAGGCCGCTCTGTCCGTGATAGCGCCAGAAGTTGGTTCCATCGACGTCGTAATCGGTATAAGCAAGTCCGCCGAGCAGGTCTTTGCGTCCGCTGACGAGCAAGTCCGGCAGTGTCTGCTGCGCGAACTCCTGCGGCTGAATCAGATCCTGATTCCACGTCCCCTGCATGCGCGCAAAGCCGCCGTCGTAGCTGTCGATCAGCCCGAAGTGCGACTCTGCGTTCCGCATGCTGGAGAAGCTGTTGGGGTACATGATGCCGGTGCCGATCGTGCGCGACAGCGTCCATACGTTCATCTCACGCAGGAACAGGCTGTCGCTCACCGTCATGCCATCGCCGTACGCCACCAGGTTATCGGTGATGTGCTGGCGAAACATCCCGATGATGTCGTAGCGATCGATCGGAATATGCGGGTCGGCGATCTGGTTGTCGACTGACGTCCGTGACGCGGCTGGACGCGCTACGCAGATCTTCGTTGTAGAAGGCTCCGTCGACCGTAAAGAAGTCGTCGATTCCCGATATCAGTCGATACTCGCCGAGCGCCCCACGCGCTTCGAAGTCTCGACATCCATCGCGACGGTCGCGTCCGAACTCTTGTTGATTGCCCAGTAGTAGGGTTGCACCATCTGGAAGCCGCGCAGGCCCGACTCGCCAATCCGCGGCGCTAGCAGTCCCGAATGGCGACTCGGCATCCGCCGGGAATGTCGCGTAGGGCATCGGAATCACCGGATACCCTAGGATATTGAAATGCGCATTGTGCGCGTGGCCGCTCTCGCCGATGTGGACATCCATATCTTCGGCAGTAATCGACCAGTCGGGCGTCCCTGGCTCGCATCCGCAGGTGGTAAAAAACCCGTCAAGTACTTTGTAGCGCTGGCCTAACAGCTTATAGACCTTGCGCCCTTCGAGCCGATAGGTCTCGTCGCGATCCGTGACCGTTGCGTTGGTCAGATCGGAGGTTTCGTCGTTTAAATTCACCACCGCGTCGGTCGCGATAATGTTGCCGACCGGATCTTTCAGGTGGACATTGCCGACCGCGTGCATCTTGCGGTCGCGCCGCATCAGGTTGACCTTGTCCGCGGTCAGCGTGGTCTTGGCCTGCGTGATTACAGCGTCGCCGGTCACTATGAAACTGTCGGTCTTGTAGTCGTAAACGAAGTTCTTGCCGGTCATATTGACCGGGCCGCCCGGATGTTCAGCCTTGAGGAATGTGGAAAGTGATGTCTCCTGTGCGTGCGACACCCGGGGCGTCAGCACGGACAGTATGCACACGGCGGCGATCACGCCGCCAAGTAGTGATTTACGCCACCGCCTCAGGGAACAACCCTCGCCGGCCTTGTCGCGTCAGAAACCACGGATAGACCTCCCCCACCAGATAGACCGAACCGGTCACCAACACTACCTGATCGCGTCCGCTCGATGCCACCACTTCGGCGATCGCCTCCTGTGGGTCGCGGATCACGCGTGTCGGCGCGTAGCTGGAGAATATCGGCTCGGGAATTAACGGATCAAGAGGGCGCTTGGCCGCCGCCCGCGTAATCGTCACATCGCTCACTCGCGGTCCTAACATCGCCGCCATGCGCTCCCACTGCTTGTCTTCGAGACAGCCGAAGACCAGCCGCGGCTTTACCTGCGTGCCGAGCTCCACCGCGATCGTTTCCAGCAGGGCCTCGATCGCCAACTCGTTGTGCGCGCAGTCCAGGATCACCGTCGGCTCGCGCATCACGATATCGAACCGCCCGGGCCACTGCGTTTCGCGCAGCCCGCGCCGAATCGCGTCCTCGCGCATCGTCCAACCCTCGGCGCGCAGGGCCTCTGCGGCCGCGATCGCGATCGCGGCGTTCTCATGCTGAAACGGTCCGGCCAGCGCCAGTTCGACATTTTCCAACCGCAAGCCCGAGTCCGTGATAGTCCAGGCGATGGGCCGGCGCGTGCGACCTGATAGCTGAACTCACGATCGATCATAAAGGCCGCCGCGTGCCGCTGGCTGGCGATCGACGTCAGCACGAGGCGCGCTTCCATATCGCGCGCGCCAATCACCACCGGTACGCCTTCCTTGATGATGCCGCCTTTTTCGCCCGCGATCGCCGCGATTGTGTAGCCAAGGCGATCCATGTGGTCGAAGCCGATTGGCGTGATCACGCTCAGCAAGGGATGCACCACGTTGGTCGAGTCTAGCCGCCCGCCGAGGCCGGTCTCGATCACCGCGACCTCGACGCCGGCCTCCGCGAAATACAGGAACATCAACGCGACCGTGAATTCGAAGAACGTCAGCGCGAGACCGGCGCGTTCATATATGTCGCGCAGACGTATGATGTACTCGAGCATCAGCGCCGCCGGCATCTCGGTGCCGTTGATTCGCGTGCGCTCCGTCAGATGAACCAAGTGCGGCTTGGTGTAAAGCCCGACGCGATAGCCTCCCGCACGCAGCATCGCGTCAAGCATCGCGGCCACCGAACCCTTGCCCTTGGTGCCCGCGATATGGACTGCACGAAGCTTGCGATGGGGGTTGCCGATCAACGCGAGCGCATTGTCCATGCGGTCGAGTTTGTAGATCTCACCGCGCGCCTCCAGCGAGTACAGCCAGTCGAGCGTGTCAGTCATCCGCTCCATTGAAAGTGAAATCCTCGTCGCGCACGGTCGCCTCCCTCACCCTATTCAAAAGCGAGTGCTATGCGAGCCTCGAACCCAATCTTAGCGACGGCTGTGCAAGGCTGAAATCTTTCGTCTCGAGTCAAAAATGAATTTTGGGCTTCGCCGGTTCTTTGCCTCGCCGCTTCTTTGCGCTGCCCACTGTGAGGCGCGACCTGGCTTTCGCGCGCGGTTTGGGTGGGCGAAGAATATCGATCAGTTGGCCGAGCGTGCGGCGCATCTTGTGCCGCGGCACGATCGCATCGAGCATCCCGTGCGCCATCAGGAACTCGGAAGTCTGGAAGTCGTCGGGCAATTGCAGTTAGTGGTTTGCTCGATCACGCGCCTTCCGGCAAATCCGATCACTCGCGCCCGGTTCCGCAATATTAATGTCGCCGAGACTCGCGAACGACGCGGCGACGCCGCCGGTCGTCGGATCGCCCAGAACCGAGAGGTACGGGATGCGCGCGTCGCGCAGCCGCGCAATCGCACTCGAGACCTTCGCCATCTGCATCAGAGAGAGCACGCCTTCCTGCATCCGCGCGCCGCCCGACGCCGCAAACACGATCACCGGCATGCGGCGCGTGAGTGCATAGTCCATCAGCAGCGCGATCTTCTCGCCGACCACCACGCCCATGCTGCCGCCCATGAAGCCGAAGTCCATAATCGCGAGCGCGACCTCATGACCTTCGATTCTCGCGGTCCCGGTAAGGACCGCGTCATTGCGACCGGCCGCGCGCCGCGCGGCCTCCATCCGCACCGGATACGGGCGCGAATCGACGAACTCGAGCGGGTCACCGACCGCGAGATCGGCGAACATCTCGCGCCACGAACGCGGATCGACCGTAATCGTCAGTCGTTGATCGGCGGTCACGCGAAAATGATGTCCGCACCTCGGGCAGACGTTGAGATTGCGCTCGACCTCTTTGCGGAACGTGATCTCCCTGCACCCGGGACACTTGATCCAGATGTCGTCGGCCGCGTTCGCTAGCCGCCGGTCCGCTTTGTACTGCGATCCGTCGCCATATGAGTGACTATACCGTATAATCGATCAGGCGATCGCGCTCGTCGCCGCCGCTGCGCGCCTTGCGCATCGCGTTCTTTAACCTGCCGGCGAACTCGCCGACGATTTCGACCAGTCGATCCGAATGGGCGTGCGTTTCGATCATCTGGGAGATCGCGCTCCCGACCACCACGGCGTCGGCGAACGCGGCGACCTCACGGGCCTGCACAGCGGTCGAAATGCCGAAGCCCACTCCGATCGGCAGCGGGGTAACGGTCCGCAGTTCGCGGATATTCGCCGGTAAATCGTGAGCGAGATCGGCGCGTGCCCCGGTCACACCGGCCACCGAGACATAATAGAGGAAGCCACTCGCAGATCGCGCGATCACGCGGCTGCGTTCGAGCGGTGTCGTGGGCGCCAGCAGGTAAATGATGTCGAGACCGGCCGCGCGCGCCGGGCGTGCGAGCTCCGGCGCTTCTTCCGGCGGCAGATCGACCACGAGCAATCCGTCGATTCCCGAGCGAGCGGCGTCGGCGCAGAGCCGCTCACATCCGTAGTGGAAGATCGGGTTGTAATAGCCGAACAGGATCATCGGGATCTGCGTGCGTTGGCGCAGTTCCGTAACCATCGAGAGGATCGCCGGCAGCGTTGCGCCCGCGGCGAGACCGCGCGCGGCGGCGCGTTGATTTGCAGGACCATCGGCCATCGGATCGGAAAACGGCACGCCCAGCTCAATCAAATCGGCACCCTGGGCTTCCAGTTTCAGGACCAGTTCTGCGGTGCGATCTCAGTGTCGGGATCGCCGGCCACGATATACGGGATCAGCGCCGCTTCGTCGCGCGCGCGCAGCTCGGCAAATTTAGCGGCGATCCGTCCGTGAGCATGCTTGATTCGATTAGTCATTGAATTAGTCAGATCGTCACGCCAAATGCCTTGGCGACCGTTCCCATATCCTTGTCGCCGCGGCCCGACAGATTCACCACGATTACCTGTTCGCGCGGCAGCGTCGCGGCGAGTTTGACCGCATGCGCAACCGCATGCGAGCTCTCGAGCGCCGGGATGATGCCCTCGGTTTGCGACAACGTCCTTAGTGCCTCGAGCGCTTCGTCATCGGTGACGGTGACGTAGTCCGCCCGGCCGGTGTCTTTAAGCCACGCATGCTCCGGCCCGACGCCGGGATAGTCGAGTCCGGCTGCGATCGAGTGAGTTTCGCGAATCTGCCCCATTTCGTCTTGCAGCAGGTAGGTGCGATTACCATGCAGCACGCCGACGCTGCCTGCCGTGATCGTCGCCGCGTGCATCGGGCCGCTGATTCCCAACCCCGCCGCTTCGACCCCGATCATGCGCACCGCCGTGTCCTTGAGAAATGGATAGAAGAGGCCGATCGCGTTGGAGCCGCCGTTGACGCAAGCGATCAGCGCGTCGGGCAAGCGGCCTTCGTGAGTGAGTATCTGGCGGCGTGCCTCACGGCCGATTACCGACTGGAAGTCGCGCACGATCATCGGATACGGATGCGGTCCGGCGGCGGTGCCGATCAAATAGTAAGTATCGCGCACGGTCGCGATCCAATCACGCAGCGCCTCGTTCAGCGCATCCTTGAGGCTCTTGCTGCCCGCATCGACGCTCGTGACCTTTGCACCGAGCAGTTTCATGCGAAAGACGTTCAGCGACTGGCGCTCGACGTCGACGCTGCCCATGAAGACTTCGCATTCGTGCTTGAATAACGCCGCCATCGTCGCGGTCGCCACACCATGCTGTCCCGCGCCGGTCTCCGCGGTGATGCGCGACTTGCCCATGCGCTCGGCCAGCAGCGCCTGTCCCAAGGTGTTGTTTACCTTATGTGCGCCGGTATGGCAGAGGTCTTCGCGTTTCAAATAAATCTTCGCGCCACCGAGTTTGGCCGTCAGATTATTGCAGAGAAACAGCGGCGTCGGCCGTCCGACGTATTCGCGCGAATAACGCGCCAGGTCCTCGCGGAATTTCGCATCGCGTCGCGCGAGCTTGTAGGCTTTTTCGAGCTCGAACAGCGCTGGCATCAGGGTTTCGGCGACAAAGCGACCGCCGAATTGCCCGAAATGGCCGCGACTATCGGGGAGATTTTGCATTCGCGATGAAGCTCCTTAGCTTGTCGTGGTCCTTGATCCCCGGCGCCGACTCTATACCGCTAGCGACGTCCACCGCGTACGGATGAAGCGCCGCGGCGGAGCCCACATTGGCTGGGGTGAGGCCGCCCGAGATGAAAACTCGGTCGAGGTTGAATCGTTCGAGCCCCGTGAGCGGACGCGACTGACCGCTGCCGCCATACAATCCCGGATGAAACGTATCCAGCAGAATGTAGTCCGCACGCGTCAGCGGTAGAGCGGCGTCGGGCAGCGTCGGCGCGCAGGCGCAACGCACGAATCACTTTGACCGGCCATCCTTTCAGTGCGCTTTCGTCTTCGTCGCCGTGAAACTGGATCATATCGAGGTCGAGTTCACGCCGTCGCTCCTCGATATAGTCGCGGCTGGCGTTGACGAAGACACCCACGACGATCGCGCGCGCGCCGATCGCATGGCGGATCTCTCGGGCGCGACCGAGTGAAAGACAGCGCGGGCTCGGCGGGTAGAAGTTAAGCCCGATCATCTCGGCGCCGAGCGCGATCGCGGAGTCGGCATCCTCGTCCGCGTCACTCCGCAAATTTTCACGAGGACATGCGCCATAGGTCACTTCGAGGTTTGCACCGAGGTTCCGATAAGCGTGGCGAGCGCATCGCGCGGCGCGCCGCCGCGCAGCAGGCTCTCGCCGATTAGAAAGCCTGCGGGCGCCAGCGGCATGAAGCCGGTTGATGTCGGCGGCAGTTTCGATGCCGCTCTCTGAGACGATAAACGCGTCGCCGCGATAACTCGCGAGCAGCATTTCGGTGGTCGCGATATCGGTCTTGAAGCTGTGCAGATCGCGGTTGTTGATTCCGATCAACTCGGCATCGACCTTTTTCGCGAGCGTCAACTCTGACGCGTCGTGAACCTCGATCAGCGCCGCCATTCCCAATTCGCGCGCGAGCGAAGCGAGAGACCGCAATTCACCTTCCTGAAGCATCGCAGCAATCAACAGGACGCAATCGGCGCCGGCCGCGCGCGCTTCGTAAAGCTGGTACGGGTCGAAGATAAAGTCCTTGCGCAGCAGTGGCAGATCGACCGCTGCGCGCACCGCGCACAGGTCATCGAGCGAGCCTTTGAAATGCCGGTCGGTGAGAACTGAGATTGCAGCGGCGCCGGCGGCCAGGTAATCGCGCGCGACGGCGGCCGGGTCGAGTCCCGGCAGAATGTCGCCTTTGCTCGGCGAGGCGCGTTTGACCTCTGCGATGATCGCGGGCCGATGCGCGCGAAGCGCAGCGATGAAGTCACGTGGCGTGGGCGCCCGCGCCGCGGCGGCTGCGATTGCGGACGGCGGCACGGCAACGCGTTGCGCGCGCACCTCGGTGCGTTTGGCGCCGAATATCTCATCGAGGATCGAAGCCATCGAAACCAACTCCGTACTCAGGCCTGTGCCATCGTTTCGCCAAGGCTCGCGCGGCGCAGCCGTTCAATTGTATCGAGAGCGCATCCGGAAGCGAGAATCCGGCGGGCGAGGTCGACGCCATCTGCTAGCGTGTCCACGCCGGCACCGACGTAAATCGCCGCGCCCGCGTTGAGTGCCAGCACGTCTTGCGCCGGACCTGGATCGCCAGCCAGCGTGCGGCGCAGCATCTCGGTCGCTTCGGCTGCGTCGGCGGTTAGGAAGCTCGCGGCGCTTGCTGGCGTGAGACCAAAATCCGCGGGCGCGATCTCGTAGGTGCGCAGTTCGCCGCCTTTGACTTCGATTACGCGGGTCGCGCCGGCGAGCGATATTTCGTCGAGGCCGTCATCCCCATGCACGACCATCGCATGGACGACATCGAGCGCTGCGAGCGCTTCGGCCATCGGACGCAGCAGGCGCGGTTCAGAGACGCCGAGTAATTGGTATTTCGGGCGCGCGGGATTCGAGAGTGGCGCGATCAGGTTGAAGACGGTGCGAACACCGAGCGTGCGGCGCAGGACCGCGAGCCGCGCGAGCGCAGGATGATATGCGGGCGCGAAGACGAAACAGCATCCTGCGTAGTCGAGGCAGTGGCGAAGGCCGGTGGCGTCGAGTTCAATCTTGACCCCGAAGCGCTCCAGCACGTCGGCGGCTCCAACCCGGCCGCTGACTGCGCGATTGCCGTGCTTGGCTACGCGGACGCCCGCCGCGGCCGCGACCATCGCGGCGGCGGTGGAGATATTGAACGTGCCGGCGCCGTCGCCGCCGGTGCCGGCGGTATCGAGCACCTTGCCGTCGTCGAGATTGAGCGGCCGGGCGCGCTTGCGCATCGCACGCGCACCGCCGGTAAGTTCGGCCGCGGCCTCGCCCTTCATCTTGAGCGCGACCAGGAACCCCGCGACGAGCGCGTCGGGCACGACATCGTCGAGCACTTCGCCGATCACGTTTTCGGCCTCGCTGGCCTCTAGCGATCGACTCTTGAGGACTTCGGCGAAAGCTTCGCGCAGGTTGATCACGCTGCGACCCCGGCGAGAAAATTGCGCAGCAGGTCCTTGCCCTCGCGCGTGCCGATCGATTCCGGATGGAACTGCACGCCCTCGATGCGATGCTCGCGATGCCGCAGTCCCATGATCTCGCCCTCGGCAGTATGCGCGCTCACTTCCATCGAGGGCGGAATCGAATGCGGCTCCACCAGCAGCGAATGATAACGCATCGCTTCGAACGGATTGCTGAGGCCGCCGAAAATCGTGCGGCCGTCATGAATCACCGGCGAAGTCTTGCCGTGCATCAGACGCGACGCGCGCACGACCTTCCCGCCGAAGGCCTCGCCCATGCACTGATGGCCGAGGCAAACGCCAAGCATCGGCAGTTCGCCCGCCAGTTCTCGCAGAAGTGGAACCGAAACGCCGGCCTGCGCGGGCGTGCCGGGGCCCGGTGAAATGACAATCGCGTCGGGGGCGAGAGCGCGTGCGCCGGCGACGTCGATTGCATCGTTGCGTTTGACGATAACCTCAACGCCCAGTTCTCCCAAATACTGAACCAGGTTGTAGGTAAAGGAGTCATAGTTGTCGATCATCAGGAGCTTCACGACGGCTGACCTCCGCGCGCCGCAGCTTCGAACTCCCGCGCCGCACCGAGCGCACGGATCATCGCGCGAGCCTTATTGACCGACTCCTCGAACTCCGCGCCGGGGTCCGAATCGGCGACGACGCCGCCACCGGCCTGGATGTAAACGCGATCGTTTTTGACCACCAGCGTACGTAACGCGATCGCGGTATCCGTGTTGCCGGTGTAGCTGAAATAGCCGACCGCACCCGCATAGACGCCGCGCCGCACCGGTCTCGAGTTCGTCGATAATCTCCATCGCGCGGATTTTCGGCGCGCCCGAAACGGTGCCTTGCGGAAAAGTCGCGCGGAAACGCGTCGAACGCGTCGTAGCCGGGCTGCAAGTTCGCCGACCACGTTTGAAACGATATGCATCACGTGCGAATAGCGCTCGACCGTCATCAGTTCGGTGACCCTTACGGACCCGATAGTGGCGACGCGGCCGACGTCGTTGCGGCCGAGATCGACCAGCATCACGTGCTCGGCGATCTCCTTCGGATCTGCCAGCAGTTCGCGTTCGAGTGCAAGGTCCTCGGCCTCGTTGATACCGCGCGGCCGCGTTCCTGCGATGGGCCGCAGCGTGATCTCGCGGCCCTCTACGCGCACCATCGTTTCGGGTGACGCGCCGACCAGCGTCATCTCGCCGAGCCGCACGTAAAACATATACGGCGACGGATTGATGGTGCGCAGGCTGCGATAAAGATTGAAGGGATGAACGTTGAGCGGTGCCTCGAAACGCTGCGACGGAACGACCTGGATAATATCGCCCGCCGCGATATATTCCTTCGCCGCGTCCACCATCCCCATGTAACCCTCGCGGGTCTGGTTGGAGGTGATATTCAGTTCGCCCTTACCGTCGAGCGCCGCGGATTCGAGGCACGGTGCGATCGCCGCCTCCCGCAATCGCGCGATCGTGTCGTCGATTTTAGCTTGAGCGCTCTGGTAGGCGGAGCGAGTGGACGGAAAATCTTCGATCGGAACATTGACAATGATTTTTAGCGACTGACGCACATTGTCGAATACCAGCACGATGTCGGTGAACATCATGTAGAGATCCGGAACGCCAAGGTCATCTTCGACGGAGGCCGGGATCCGCGGCTCGAAGCAGCGCACGACATCATAGGCGAGAAACCCCACCGCACCTCCGAAGAATCGTGGCAAACCCGGAATTTCGGGTGCGCGAAAACGTTGAACCTCATGGCGCAGTGCTTCGAACACATTCTCAACCGTCCGCGTTTCGATCGCGCGTCCCGGCCGAATCAGGTCCATGTGGTCGGCGCGCGCGCGCACCACCAGCGCCGGTTCGCTGCCGAGGAAAGTGTAGCGTCCCCATTTTTCACCGCCGCGCACGCTCTCGAGCAGGAATGAATAGTCGCCGCGCGCGACTTTGAGAAAGGCGGAGACTGGCGTTTCGAGATCGGCGGCGATTTCGCGACACACCGGCACCAGGTTGAACCCCTGCGCCGCGAATGCGTCGAAGTCGCTGGCACTTGGCGTGAGCATCGCAATCAGCCTCCCACATTCACAAACGTTTCGCCTCCGGCGATCCCGCGTGAACCCCAAACGAAAAGGGCCGCAGGACAAGTCGCCCGCGGCCCTTTGGAAAATCGGTTCTGTCGTGGATTACAAAACCGGAGCGCAGGCGAATGCCTCGTGGCGCCAACGCCAGTTCGCCCAACCCGACCGGTTTACGAAATCCATCATCGCAACACTAAATAGCCAGTCCGCGTAGGGAATGTCAATCGCTGACGCCCGGCCGCGACGAAGCGGCTGAAGCGCCGCCGCCGTAGAGCCGATTGTATTTCGCGCGCATCTCGCTTTGCGCGGCAGCCGCGGCTTCTTGTGTCGGATAGGGGCCGATCACGACCTTGTACCAGGTCTGCCCGTTGAGTTGCGCGGGCACCAGGTGCGGCTGATAGCCAAGCCCCTGCAGCCGTTGAACCATCTCGTTTGCGCCGCCGCGATCCATCGCAGCCTCTATCTGAATATTGAACGGCTTATGACGCGGTTGCGGACGCGCCGCGGCGGTCGCGACAGCGTGCGGCGCAGGCGCCTCGGTATCGGCTGCATCAGCGCCGCCGCCAGAGTCTGGGCTCGTGTCTTCGGAGGCGGGAGATCCGGAGGGCGCTGATTCCATCCCTCTTGAGCGTCGCGAGGGTTCGGATGCCACCAGATCCGGTGGCGGCTCGAAATGCGGGCGGCGTCGAGCGTGCAATCGGCTCCGAAGGTTTAGCGACCGGAGCCTTCGTGGACGCAACTGGACGAATCGGCGCAACCGGTACCACTGGATTGGCCGGTGCAGATGCTACTGTCGCCTCAGTTACGGCCCGATTCACCGGCGGCGCTGACGACGCCGCGCCGGGCAAGCCTCCTGCGGAGGCGTCGGTTGGGGGCGGTCCTGCAAGCGGATAAGTCGTCGCAACTTGCGCCGCGCTTGATTGGCTTTCGCGCCCGACGTCGTAGCCTGCCAACAACCCCAACATGAAGACTGCGCCCGAAAGCGCCGCCACACCAAACAGGATTGCGACCACGCCGCCAGATTTAATTTCGAACCGCATTCCCCCTCACCCTCACATCCGATCCGGTGCACTGACCCCGAGTAGTTCGAGCCCGCCCGCGATCGTGTCGCGCAACACTTGCGCGAGGAAAAGCCGTGCCTGGCTCAATTTTCGATCGTCAACGTTGATTATATGATTGGCGGGCTTGTTGTAATAGCGATGGAACTCGCCGGCGAGCTCGAGCAGGTAAAAAGGAATCCGATGCGGCTCGAGCGATTCGACTGCGCTCTCTACAACTTCCGCTATGCCAATGGCGCGCTTCGCGAGTTCGATTTCCTCCGCCGAGAGCAGCGTCAAGTCCGCCGCAATTGTCTCGCGCGCGACGCCGGCCTTCTCCGCTTCGCGAAAAACGCTCGCCAGACGCGCATGCGCGTATTGCACGTAGAACACCGGATTCTCCGGCGCCTGCCGCTTGGCCAGATCGAGATCGAAATCCAGATGGCTGTCGTGCTTGCGAAAAAGGAAAAAGAAGCGCACCACGTCGCGGCCAACTTCCTCGACCAGCTCATCCAGCGTGACGTAGGTCGCCTTACGTGTGGACATCTTGAGCTTCTCACCGGCGCGCGTGAGGGTCACGAACTGATAGATGATCGCGCGGATTGGAGCGACGTCGTAGCCGAGCGCCTTGACCGCGGCGATCACCTGCTGATGCTCTGCTATGTGGTCGGCGCCAAACACGTCGACGATGAGGTCGAAGCCGCGCTTTAGCTTGTCGATATGGTACGCGATGTCGGGCGTGCGATAGGTCGGCTCGCGGTCGGGCCCCGATCGCACCAGCACGGCGTCCTTCGGCAATCCGAGCGGCTCGCCGCGCAGCCACGTCGCACCGTCGTATTCGGCAATCAGTCCGCGCGCGCGCAATGCTTCCAGCACGGCGTCCACTCGACTGACCGTCTCGCCGGCTTGCGGTCCCATCAGGTCGCGTTCGTTGGTGAAGTTGTCGAAGCGCACGCCTAGCCCTTCGCAGCGTCTTGCGAATCTCAGCCATGATAGCGTCAACCGCGGTGCTGCGATAAACTTCGAGATCCGTCGCGGCCGCGAGCCCATCGCGATATTGCTCGATCAGGTTGCGCGCGATCTCTCGAATGTACTCGCCCTGGTAACCGTCTTCCGGCAGCGTCGCCTCGCGTCCCAACTCCTGCAGATAGCGCACGCGCACCGATTCGCCGAGCAGCTTCATCTGACGGCCGCCGTCGTTAAAGTAGTATTCGCGTGTGACGCGATGGCCGGTCGCTTCGAAGAGACGCGCGAGCGTGTCGCCGAGCACCGCGTTGCGGCCGTGCCCAACCGTCAAAGGCCCGGTCGGATTGGCCGAAAGAAATTCCACTTGCACCGAGCGTCCGTTGCCGATTTGCGGACGCACCGCAGCTGTGCCGAGCGCCGCCGCACGCCGCAGTTCGCGATGCCAATAGCTGCTCGCCATGCGGAAGTTGATGAACCCCGGACCGGCGATACTCACTTCCTCGAATTTCTGGCACCATCTCAAGGTGTTCCTTGATGATGCCGGCGATCACGCGCGGCGGCTTGCCTTCGGCCTTCGCCATCGTCAGCGCGACGTTGCTCGCTGCGTCGCCATGTGCGGGATCTTTCGGCGCTTCGATCGCGACAGTCGCTGAGGCCGAGGTGAGTTTGCCGGATGCGTGTGCGCGCGCGATGGCCGCGCTGAGAATCGAAGCGATCAGTTCCTTCATTGGTAGTTTTATCGGCTAATGGTGCCAGATGGGAAGCGCGTGCGCTAGGTAACGATCCCGGCGCTGAGCGAATCGTGGTAGTTATTCCGCCATAGCGCAATCGCGTTCGCATCGACAGAGCGCGGAAGGAGCGACCGATGGAACTCGGGCTTGGCGGCAAAGTTGCGATAGTCACTGGTGGCAGCAAGGGTATCGGACGTGCGACCGCACTCGGCTTAGTCGCCGAAGGCGCCGCCGTGCTCGTTTGTGCGCGGGGCCAGGAAGCCCTCGACGAAGTGGTTGCGGCCGTGGGCTCGGCGTCACGCGAACGGATCGCAGCGCTCGCCGCGGATCTCACCGATGGGGCGGCCATCAAGCGCGTCGTCGCGCACTGCATTCGGCAGTTCGGACGCGTCGATATCCTCATCAACAACGCCGGCAGCGCGCGCCCCGGAGAATTCCTCAAGCTCGACGACCAGGCCTGGATCGACGACTGGCAGCTCAAGTTCTTCGGCTACGTGCGGATGGCGCGTGAGGTGTTGCCGCATATGGATCAGCAGGGCGGCGGCGTAATCCTGAACGTGATCGGCGCGGCTGCGATGAATCCGCGGCGGAGTTATATGATCGGCGGTGCCGCCAACGCTGCGCTGAATCACTTCACCAAGGCGCTCGCCGATGAGGGTGCCAAATCGGGCGTGCGCGTCGTCGGCATCAACCCCGGCCCTATTCTGACCGAGCGCTGACTTAAGATGCGCGCCGGGTTGACAAAGTCGGCGGAAGCCGCCGACGAGGCGTTTCGCAAGATGACGCCGCTCGGCCGCGTCGGCACGGTCGAAGAGGTCGCGGACCTCCTCATGTTCATGGCGTCCAGGCGCGCCGCTTTTATTCATGGCGCGAATATCACGATCGACGGCGGCTTCACGCAGGGCTTGATGGGCTGACAACCCGCGATGCGCAAATAGGGCGAGAAGCGGACGCCGGCGATGCGCGTCAAGTGCCCGCCTCAGAACAAAGCTACGGCCTGTCCTTATTCTTGAACCATTCGGCCGAGCGCGCGAGCGTCGGGTAGCCCGAGCCAATCTGGATCAGGACGCCGTGGCTGCTGCGCGGCGACAGGAAGGCCTCGTAGGAGTCGGGCGAAAATTCGCGCTCGTCAACCACCCGCACGCCGCGTTCCTTCAATTCGGCGAGCTTCGCCTTTGAATTCGGCACGTCGAACGTCAGGTGATGCAACCCCTCGCCGCGCTTTTCGAGAAACGATCGCACGAACGAATCGTCGCCGAGCGGTTCGAGCAATTCGAAAGTGGTGCCGTTCAAGTCGAGTTCGATAAGCCGAAAGCCCGCCTCGTGATTCTCGTGCTCGTAAAGGAAACGCGCTCCGAGCACCTCCTCGAAGAACCTGCGCGCCTCGGCGAGGCTCTTGACCGCGATTCCGATGTGGTCGAGTTTACCGATCGGTTGATTGGCCATCGATACCCCTCGCGTCCGTGGATAAGTCGATAAGCGGCGGACGCCGAGTCGGAATCTAGCGCAGTGCAAACACGCCCGAAAGGTTCGCCCTCGCGTGATCACAACTTGCGTCGCCGTGGTGAATCGGGCTTAAAGGCAGCTATGCCGAGAGCGCAATGGAAGATGCCGCCGCTGGCGAAGGTCTACGAAGCGCTTGGTGCGATCGGCGACGGTCGGGTGCGCATCGAGGACGCCCATCGCGCTTCGGTAACTTCGTCGGATGGCGAGAAGGTTTACACGGTCGAGAGTTCCGCGGACGGCGCCGAGATTTCGTCGAACGACAACGCGTCGTTCTGGCAGGGCTACCTCGGCTATCCCTCGATCGCGATTCTGATTGCGCGTGGATTGATCGACGCTGATCGGAACGCCATCCGCGCCTTGGCCGGTGTGCCATGGAAAGAGCTCAATACCCGTTATCGCCACGACTACGATCGAACCCTCGATGAGGTGATGCGTAGCGCCGACGCGCGCGGCTACGACGTTGACGCGATTCGCGCGGCGGCCGCCGCAGTACTCGAAGCGGTGCGCAGCATCGGGCCTCGGCAAGGTCCGCGCCGGCGTCCGCCGCGGGCGCGCTCGAAGTGACCATTCGGGATTGCGCGAGCACTACCGTCCATCCGCCGGGTGTCCGCTAGTACGAGCGTTGACCCTTCCAACTGCCGCTCTCAATCAGCGCGCCGCCGCCATAGCATGAGTATCCGCCGATGACGCCGTTGCCCGCGGTGCGCCCGGTGTAAATGCACGAGGTGCCGTCGGGCATCTGCACACGCGCAGTGAATTGCGCGCCGCTGAGTTTTGCGTCCACGATTTTTCCCGTCTCATTCATGTTGTAACAGTTCAGCGTCCCGTAGGCGCAGCGGTAAAAACCGCGCAGGCCCTGGTCCGTTTCGATCATCGTCAGCGTTATTTTTTGTTGTGCATTGCAGCGGTCGGAAGGGGAAGTCGAGCAATTCGCCAGCGTCAGTCCGTTCCATACTCCGACGACGCTGCCGGCTTTGCCTGGTTCCACCTGCGTCGGGGCGCTCGTGGTCTGTGCGCTCTTCGGCGGCGCGACGTAGCCGACCTCGCCCGTGCCTTCCCCGCTCGCACACCCGGCCAGCAGCAATCCCGAGCCCGATTAGAATTGCCGCCAGCAGGCGGCCGCCCGAATTTGCCATGGGCGTCGGGCCCGCCGTTTTGCAGTCGATCATCAAAGCCAATTTTCCTCCCCCGACATAATCAATAGTTGCGCCGTGTCCGAAATACGCCTTGCTCGATAATGCCGCCGCCTTGCAGGCATTCATAGCCGCCGCTGAATTCATTGTTCGCCGGGCGCCCGGTAAAGAAGCACATCGACCCGTCGTCGTGCATTATCCGCATCATCAGGCGCGCATGGTTGAATTTGCCATTGCGAATCAGCCCGGTCTCAAGCATATGGCGGCAAACCTGAGTGCCGTATGCGCAACGGTAAAAGCCGGTGACGTTGTTCTCCGATTGGAACATCGTCAGGGTGATTTTCTGCTCCGCGTGGCAGCGCCCCAGGTCGGCTGGGTCACCCTCGCAATTGGAAACGCTGACGCCCTCCCACACCCCGCTCACGCCGCGCTCGGGACCCGCCGCCTGATCCGATGCGAGCGCCGCTCGCGGCGCAACGTTGATCGGTGGGGGCGGTTTCGTATGTGTGGTGCATCCGCAGATTGCCATCGCGAGCGCAGTCACCAGCAGTCGTGTGACGTTGCACAAGCGGTCGCGCAGACCTCGCATGGCTCGATCGTCCAGCATATGAGGACCTCGGCGCAGACACGGGTGCATGCGAATTTAGCAGGATCAGGGGAGTTTGATTAGCGACAATTTTCGCCCGGCCGCGACTGCGCCGTTGGAATAGCGGCCCAAGGCAATTCCCTTGGGAGACCTTCACACAAGCCAAGCTTGTCATTTTGAGTTTGCGAGGAATCCCGAAAAGACTTGGCGCCGGGAGCCATTCCCTACAGCGCCTTTCGCCTGCTCGTGAACGCGCTTTTCCAACGGCAGCGGAAGGTAATTCGCTAGGTGCTGAGTTCTTCGAGCAGGGCCTTGGCATCCTTCAGGTCGGCGGTGTCGAAACCCTCGGTGAACCAGCCATAGATTTCGACGAGCATCGTGCGCGCTTCATCTCGGCGATTGGTATCTCGCAGCAAGCGCCCAAGGCTCATCGTCGTGCGCAACTCCCACGCCCTGGCGCTCATGCTGCGTGCCATCGCAATCGAGTCGCGAAAATCTGCCTCCGCTAATCTAGCCTGCTCCATCTTGAGCCGAATTTCGCCGCGAATCCGGATTGTCTCTGGACGTTCTACAGCTTCTTCGGGATTAAAGTTAAGTGCCTGTTCGACCGTTTCGAACGCATCGCCGATCGCGCCTGCGCAATGCTGCGCGGCTGCCAGGTATGTCAGATGCCTGGGAATGTAAATGCGATTCCCGACTTGGATCAATGTATCTATTCCTCCACGAATTAGTGCGACGCTGTCGGCCGTGCGACCGAGTTGCGCTCGCGCATGCCCCAGAGTACATCGCGAAGCTGCGGCATCATTTGGGAATCGATGTTTTTCGCAAAGGTCGAGTGCGCGCGCAGCCTCGACTTCCACAGTTTCGTATTCTCGCATGAGCGTATGGAGGCGCGCCGCATGAAATTCCGACCACGGGAGATCATGGAGATTGGCCGGATTCACCGCCGCCTTCGCTTTAGCTAATCGCTCGCGGGCAACATCGGCGCGGCCGAGTACCCAGGCGTGCAAGCTCCCCCAGCCAAAGACTGAAATAACCATGCCGCCAGGAAGCTGTCTGAAAACAGGGTCATCGACAAACTTCTGTAGTGCCGTGAAATGGTTCTCAGCGAGGGTGAGTTCGCCACGCGGATAACGGGTAATCAGTTGCATCGTGTGCTGGATAGCTATCAGCGAAGGCGTGCCTTCGCGCAAGGCAAGCTCAAGCGCGTGGTCAGCCAGCGCGGCGGCGGTCGAGAGGTCGCCCGCCAGGTTTGCGTGAAAACATCTGGTCCCTATCGATCTGGCCAGTCGCTGCAGGTTGCCGCTCCTCTCCGCCAATGGCGCGATTCGCGCGGAGGCCTCGACCGTTTCCGGCGCGGCCCAGCCTCGCGTCAGGCGAAGAATTGGGACGAGGGATTCCCTGAGTGCCAATTCGCGATCGTCGCGTGCCGGAGATTCGGGAAGCAGGTTCAGCAGGGCCAGGGCCTGCTGAAGACCTTCCTGCGCCTCCATGAATGCATTGCGCGCCTCGGCGGTCTTGCCTGCCCTCGTCCATTCTGCGACTGCGAGATCGATTTCGCCGGCTTCGGTCCAGTGCCGTGCGAGCACCTCCGGATGCTCTTCGGCGATCGCCGTGAATCTCTCGGTAATCGTTTCCGCGACCCGGCGATGCAGTTCGCGCCGCCGCGTCTTCAATAGCGCCTCGTACGCCGCATCCTGGATCAGCGCATGCTTGAACGTGTAGCTCGCCTCCGGCGCGATACCGCGCGCGTAAACCAGTTCCGCGTCGGTCAGCTTCGCCAGCGCGGATTGCAAATCCCCTTCTGCCAGTGGATGCACCGCGTGCAGCAGTTCGTAGGAAAACTCGCGCCCGATCACCGCCCCGACTTGCGCGACCTCCTTGGCCGCACCGCCCAGCCGATCGAGCCGCGCCATCAGCGAGTCGTGCAGCGTCGCCGGTATTTCGCCGGTTCGCGCCGTCGCCGCTGCGTTCCAGCACCGCCCGCGTCAATTCCTCGACGAACAGCGGCACCCCGCCGGTGCGCTCGACCACCGTCGCGACCGTCTCCGCCGTCATCGCCTTTTGCGCCGCGACCTCTTCGATCATCTCGCGTACATCGCGCGCACTCAGCCGGTTCAAGGTTATTTGCGTATGATGTGCCCGCAGCGGCCACGGCACCTTGAACTCCGGTCTGGCTGTGTACAGCAGCAGCAACGAGGACCGCGCGCCCTGCTCGACCAGCGTCTGGATCAGCTCCAGCGTGGACGGGTCGGCCCAATGCAGGTCTTCCGTCACGACCACCAGCGGCTGTGCCCGCGAGGCCCCCAGCATCCATTCGACCAGCGTCGCCAGCAGACGCCGGCGTTGTTGATCGCTCGGTAATGGCGAAGTCGCCAATTCGGGCGGCAGCGTAAGATTCAACAGCGGCGCAATCAGCGGGATCGACGCCGCCGCGTCGAGTCCCGCCACGGCCAACGCCGACTCGAGTTGCGCGAACTCCTCGTTGGCCGCGGATGCGTCGCCGGCGTGTACGCTCGTTCGGCCTCGCCGCTTTTCCTTGCCCTGCAGCTCGTGCAGGTAATCGTCCAGCCGATCGAGGCTCCGCTCCCACACCAACTGGCGCAGTACTTCGATCACCGGATAAAAGGGCGTGTTCTGATAGAAGGGCGCTGTCGCGCATTGGATCCAGGTATGCGGCGTTCCCGCGATCTGTTCGTGAAAGCGTTGCACCAGCCGCGACTTGCCGATGCCTGCCTCGCCGATGATCAGCGCTACCTGCCCTTCACCACTCAGCGCGCGCTCCCACCGGTTCGTCAGCAGGCGCAGCTCGTCCTCGCGTCCGACAAATGGCGTCAGCCCCCGCAATGCTGCTGTCGCTTCGAGCCGCCCACGCGCACCGCTCGGCTGGATTACCCGGTAGAGCTGGAGCGGCTCTTCGACGCCTTTGAGCGCTCGCGCGCCAAGGTCTTTCACCACGAACATTCCCGGCATCAGCCGATGGGTCGCCGCGGTGATTACCACCGTGCCGGGGTCGGCCGCCGCTTCCACTCGCGACGCGATATTCGGCGCATTGCCGAAGACATCGACTGCGCCGCCGGCGCCTTTGCCCACCACCACCGGCCCCGAGTCGATGCCGACTCGCGCCGCGAGTTGCGGCCGTGCCCGCTTATTTCCCGGTTGCGTTACAGCGCTGAGCTTTGCGAGGGCCTCGATAATCGCCAGCCCTCCGCGCGCCGCCCGCTCGGCGTCGTTATCGTGCGCCTCCGGCCAGCCGAATAACGCCAGCACTCCGTCGCCGAGAAATTTCACGACGTATCCGCCGAACAGCGTAATCGCCTCGACCGCCGCCCGATGATACTCGCTGACCGTCTCCCGCCATTCCTCGGAATCGAGCCGCGCCGCGATCGCCGTCGAACCGACGAGATCGCAGAACAGCACCGTCAGATGACGCCGCTCCCCGGCGATCGCGGGCGCTTCGACCGCACTCGCCGCCGCGTCTCGAGCGATCGCCGTGACCGAATTGCTCGGCATGCCGGCGGCGTTCGGCGCGCCAGTGTTCTGATTGAGCGGATGTCCGCAATCGACACAGAACTTCGCCCCCGGCGCATTGTCCGAATTGCAGTTCGCGCAACGACTCGCCAGCGGACTCCCGCATTCGGCGCAGAATTTCTGGCCGGAGATTCCCTCTGTCCCGCACTTCGCGCAACGCATCGATTTACCCAGGAGCGAGCGCTCAACTTACCTCGTCTTCGCGCTGCCGACGCCCCTCCTCTCTATAGCACCGACCCGCCCGATGCGGCATCGTAACGCCTCGCTTTGCCGGCGCAACGACCGGAACCGTCAAACCCGATGCTCCGGAAACGCGAGCTCAGCCTGACCGCGCCCTTTTCCGGGAACTCTTCGCCCGAACGAAAAATGAGAGTTACTCGGCTCCGAAAAGGAGTATACTGCTACTGAGGGTATGTGCCCTGCCGCGCTGTGGAAGCTTTTCTTTGGCTGCTGAAAATCGACGGAAATGGACCCTTTCGGACTAAATCTCGCCTGCGATCGGCGACGTACCAGCATGCTCAAGCGTGTCAAAACATGATTCAACTAATACCTGCCTGAATATTCACGCCCGCAACATTAAAAAAAGGTGCGTACATAACAAACCCAATTTATTGTCGGCCAAACCCATCAGGTATATCGTCGCCGCTCAACCATGATTTTTAGCGATGAGGGCCACCAACATGAGTGACATCTACGGCGAACAGCATCGGGCATTGCAACGTAAGTTCGATACCGTGCGGCTGGCCGATCGCGTTGACGAGGTCGTCGTCCGCCCCGAACTCGCCGGCGACCAGAAAGCCTTCATCGAAAGCCGCGACATGTTCTTCCTGACTTCGATCGATCATCGCGGCTACCCGACCTGCTCGTACAAAGGGGGCGCGCCCGGTTTCGTCAAGGTGCTCGATAAAACGACCATCGCATTCCCGAGTTACAATGGTAACGGCATGTTCCTCTCGATGGGTAACATTGGCGGTAACGACAAGGTCGGCCTGTTATTTCTGGATTTCGAGACCCCGCATCGCATGCGCGTGCACGGTCTCGCGAGCATCGACCAGAACGATCCGTTGCTCCCGCAATTTCAGGGCGCGGAGCTGGTGGTGCGCGTCGCGGTTACCGAGACGTTCATCAATTGTCCGCGCTATGTCCATAAATTCCAGCGCCTGCAAACCTCCAAATATGCGCCGCAGGACGGTTGTCCGGCGCCGCCGCCTCCGCAATGGAAACGGATCGACGCGCTGCAGGACGCCTTGCCCGAGCGCGAAAAGGGCCTCGCGGAGGAACTCGGCGGGACTATCACATTTCAGGAATACGGCGCTCGCGTCATCAAAGGCGACGGCTGATGCCGGGATCGATCGAGTCAGAAATTCACCGGCGGCGCGCGATCGGCCGTAAAATTCTGCCGCCGGCCTTGATGCTGGGCCTCGCGCTTTTGTCCATCGCCATCGGCACGGCCGTCGCCGAGCACAACTACTACATTAGCGCATCCAGCGTCGATCTCCCGCACCTTCTCGCGCCTCCGCCGACGCTCGATTCGGCTGCCGGCAAGGCCGACTTGCAAGCGGTGATGGAGGCGCAGCGAAGCTGGACCCCCGCGATGATTGCCGCCGCACGAGCCGACGAGCAGCTCTCGGTCTTCCGCTTTGCCGACGTCATCGGACCCGCCTTCAAGCCAGAAAATCTGCCCTTTGCGGCTGCGTTCTTCGAACGGGTTTTTTCGGACCAGGCGAAAGTGGTGGGAGCGGCAAAGGTCTACTTCCACCGGCCGCGGCCTTTCGTGGTTGGCGCCGGAATCAAGCCGTTGGAACGTCTCTCACCGAATTCGTCCTACCCGAGCGGCCACGCAACCTTCGCCTATGTTGACGCAATCATTCTAGCCAATGTGTTGCCCGAAAAGGCGGCGGCGATTTTCGCCCGTGCCGACGCTTACGCGCATAATCGGGTTCTCGAAGGCGTTCACTATCCGACCGACCTCGAAGCCGGCCGCATCTCAGGCGCGGTGATTGACAACGTGTTTCTGCACAACGCGCACTTCATGGCGGATTACGAAAGGGCGCGTGTCGAAATACGCCACGCCCTCGGTCTACAGTAGGTAGTTCGATAGCCGGTCCCGAAGCACGCCGTGCACTTTGTCCATTCGCATGATTACCTTCTCGGCTGCATCGCAGCCGCGGCCATTCGGAACTCATCGCACTTTTACCAATGGGAAGTCTGAAACCTTCATAAGGTTTCAGAAAGAATTATATTCCCGTCTGCCTCGCTCCGCCTCTGCTCCCGCGCGTCACGCCGCCTTCTTCATGCTGCCCGGCAGCACGAAATCGAACTCCAGCGTGTAGAACGGATGTCTCAGGCCGCGTTTGCTGATCTCTGTCTGATCGTCGTGTTTGGTCATGCCCGCGATCAACGAATCCTTGACCGCGCCGACGACGTCGGACTCGATCCACTGGTCGCCCTGCAGGAACACCTGCGTCATCAGGTTCTCGCATCCGGGATGCCGTACCAGCGCATGGAGATGAGCCGGCCTCCACGCATGGCGCCCGAGCGCCTTGATCAACGCGCCGGTCGGTCCGCCTTTGGGAATCTCGTAGGACGACGGCACCCAGGTCTGAATCTCGAAGCGGCCGTGATCGTCGGCGGTTACCTGCGCGCGCAGATTGAAGGGGGCCTTCTCGGCCGGGATGTTGAAATGCGAATAGGCGCCCTCGGCGTCCGCCTGCCAGAAGTCCACCACCGCCCCCGCGAGCCCCTTCCCGTCGGTCGACCGCACCGTGCCCGAGAAGATGAGCACGTCGCCGGGTTCGTTCGCCCGATGGGGCAGTGCGCACGGCGACTTCAGCGCGGGCGCGTCGGGCAGATAGAACGGCCCTTCGACCGCCGTCGCGGTCCCGCTGCGCTCGCTGTTGTTGACCACATCGACGGTCGATTCCAGGAAGACGTCGAAGAGCAGCGGAGTCTCGCCCTTGGCGCCGACCTCGGTCAGGAAGCTCAGCGCGCGATGGTACTCCTCGTAGGTCACCTGATGATCGCGGACGAAGTCCTTGAGCGTTGCGTTGAGGTCGTCGAACAGTTGGTTGAGTCGCGGCTTATCGAAATGGCTCTTGGAACTCATCTTTGCTCCTTTGGGCTGATGCCTGATCTTTCAATCGCGAAACGCGCTCGCGTCACCCGGTCCACTCGCCGCGCCTCGAACGCCTCCGACAGCGCCGATTTTCGGCCTCGGGCAACGCTTGCTAATCCTCTGAATACCCTCGCGGCCGGTTCGCCTCTCTCCATCTACCACTCCCAACCCGAAATGTTTAGTCCCGCCCGGATTCGATTCGGCCTACCGCTCACGACCGTCCCGATCGTCAGGTACCTGGCCGCGTTTTCGCTAATCGGTCGAGATGTCAGAATGAGAACATGAAAAAATCGAGTGCTGACTCAGGCCAATCGGCCGCGGAGCTAATCTCGCAGAGAATAGCCGAACTCGGAGACTGGCGCGGCGCAACCCTCAGCCGGATGCGCAAGCTCATCAAGGAAGCGGACCCGGACGTCGTCGAGGAGTGGAAGTGGATGGGCACGCCGGTGTGGTCGCACAACGGCATCATCTGCACCGGCGAATCCTACAAGAAGGTCGTCAAGCTGACCTTCGCCAAGGGCGCTGCGTTGAAGGATCCGGCGCGTCTCTTCAACGCGAGCCTCGACGGCAACGTGCGCCGTGCGATCGATCTCCCCGAAGGCGTAAAAGTTGACGAGTCCGCCTTCAAAGCGCTCGTCCGCGAAGCGGTCACCCTCAATAGTTCCGGCAAGCCGAAACCCGCAAAGAAAACGAAACCCTAAGGGCCCGCGCGTGCGGCGCGCGCGCATTACACGCATTAGAAGAGAGAAGAAGATTCACTGAAACCTTTACAAGGTTTCATACTTCCCACTGGCTAAGAGCGCTGATGGGGTCTGATGGCGAACCGTCAGCGCAGCCTTCAGTCTGCGAGCGATATTCATGGCCTCAGCGGACTTGGCTCAGTAAGCGAGCATCGCGAGCGTCAAGGGCGATTTTGGAAGGCGAATTCAGTACCCACCAGCCTCCCAGACCGTCCCTGTTTTCGAGATTGGGGCTGTAGCGCCGAGCTCGGCAAGAAACCTGCTGGCGACGGTACGCGGCAGCCCGCCGTGGCCCGAAGGGTGGCGGGGCGGGGTGGGTGGACGCCCAGCGAGGTACTACCGCATGATTTCGTTGAGACCGCCCGGTGTCGTGTAGCGCTCGAGGTCGAGATACTGCTTCGGCACATCGTCGTTGATGATCACGTTGTAGCCGTGGCCGTCCGCGGGGCCGCTGAAGGTCGCGTGGTTCGACTGGATATCCCAGTAGTGTGAATATTGCGCGCCGCTCGAATTCTGCGGGCCGAGGCGCGGCACCTCGATCACGATCGGCTGCAGCAGCGCGATCTTCCATAGCTTCATTTTGTCGTCGTAAAGGTCCTCCCAGAGCGCGCCGTAGAACTGCTTGTCCAGGTACATGAGACGCTTGCCGTAGCAGTAGCCATGCGCTTGCGACGCGATCCGGCGAATGTCGAGTTCATAGGTGTCGCGCACCTCCCATTTGCCCCACGACGGCTTGGACCATCCGAGCGGCATATCGTAGTCCTCGGGCAGGTTGGCTCCTGACGTGCCGACGTCCATCTGGTCGATGATGCGGCGCTCGGCGACCAGCTTCGAATCGAAGAGCGGCGGATTGCCGTTGAAGCCGAAGAAGCTGTCGTCGGGGGTGGTGTCGGAGCCCTCGGAGGCACAGCGGGCGGCGGCGGAAATCTGCTCGGCGCGCCGCAGCGCGGGCTTGAAGACGTAGGTCGTCTGCGGCCTGGTCATGTCGGTGTACGCGATTAGCAGACTTGGCGAAGTAGCGGGCCTGCTCGGGCTCCACGGTCATGAACCAGGTCGTGTAGTACTTGCCCTCGCCGCCGGGGAGAGTCTCGGGTACGCCAGGGTCGGTGTTGAAGGACTGCTGGCGATATTCCCACATCCCTTTGACGCAATTGACGTTGCCGAAGGAATTGAGCGTGCACATGAAGCCTAAGTTGTTGCTGTCATTGACGACGATGTGCGGGAAGTAGCGGTACCAGAAATTGGCGAGAATCTTCCAGCCCTTGTGCGGTTCGTCGGGGTCGGGAAAGGGCAGGCCGCCGTGGTAGTTCGCGAGCGTCAGGCCGCCGTCGGGGAGTTCGACGATCCGGGTCTGGCCGCGATATTTTTCGGTCGCTTCGAGATAGGTTTTGGGCAGCGGATGGATGACGGTGGGCCCGATCTCCATCGCGACGTCAGCGGGCATTTTCCAGGAGTACTTGCCCTCGAACAGATCGATCATTCCGTCGGGCATGAACTGGCGGTATTGCGACCAGTTTTGCATCGTGATGCGCGTGCCCGGCGGGATGGCGGCAGGACCCGCGATCGCGCCCGCCCCATCGGCGGCGCCGGCGGCGGTTGCGGCCGATACCGCGACGGTTCCCGAAGCGGTGGCAGATGCTGCGGGGGACTGGGCGACGGCGATGGGTTCGGCCGCGAGGTGCAGCGACGCCGACGGCGCCGTCCGCGCGGCTTCGGACGCGCCCGCGAGCGGAATGCTTACTGGCGGTAGCTCATTACCCGCCCCGTAGGCGCGGCTCGCGAGCACGGCGATGACCAGCAGCGTTCGCGACATCAGCCAAACCGAGAAACTGGAGAGGGAAAAAACTCGGCCGGAAAAATCCATGCAGGCGCACCTTCCAAAGCTTCTGGAAGCTCTACGGCCGTCGCGCAGCCGGCGCGGCAGCGAATGCGAAATTGAGCAAATGGCGCGCGGACGCGCGCCAGTGCGACGCGAACGAACCACACACACCGGAATTTTGAGGAGAAAAGCAAAGGCGTGGCGAAAAAGCAAGGCGGCGAATTATTCGCCTCTTTTATTGACTTGCGCTATCCGGCAGAATAAAGCAGACGTTTTAATACACGAAAACTCAGCGCCGATGTAGCTCAACGGTAGAGCAACTGATTTGTAATCAGTAGGTTGCGAGTTCGATTCTCGCCATCGGCTTGGCCCGATGGGGAGGTTTGCCTGGAGAGGTTCCCGAGTGGCCAAAGGGAGCAGACTGTAAATCTGCCGGCTTATGCCTTCGGAGGTTCGAATCCTCCCCTCTCCACCAATTTTCGACATGGCCGGCGGAGTGCGGGAGTAGCTCAGTTGGTAGAGCGCGAGCCTTCCAAGCTCGGGGTCGCGGGTTCGAATCCCGTCTCCCGCTCCATTTCGGCGGCCAGTCGGTTCGTTGGGAATTGGCACTGAGTTGGTAAAAGATGATCGAGGGTGCGGCGGGAACGATGCCCATGTAGCTCAGTCGGTAGAGCACTTCCTTGGTAAGGAAGAGGTCACGGGTTCGAATCCCGTCGTGGGCTTTCATGTTGTCGAATTAGGCAAACTAATATAATCGGCCGTCTTGGCCGGCAGGTAAGCGTAGATGAGAGATTTAATCGGGTTGGCGTGCGAAGGTTGCAAGCGGCGTAATTACACCACCAGCAAGAACAAGAAGCGGCAGACCGAGAAGTTCGTGATCAAGAAGTTCTGTCCAAGCTGCCGAAGCCATACGGAACATAAGGAGAGCAAGGTCTAGGGGCCGCCCCGTTAGGGGTGCGGTCGGGACGCGATTCATAGTGAAATTGGTGCCAGCGAAAGGCGGCGATCGGCGCTGCGAGGCGAAAGCGAATACGCAGATTGGGAAGGGCGGAGGGTCAGTAGCTCTAATTGGCAGAGCGGCGGACTCCAAATCCGTAGGTTGCAGGTTCGAGTCCTGCCTGGCCCGCCATAAAATATAACATAAAAAATAAGGTTGAAGCGCTTGTATGCGCCAGGTAAAATGGCTAATCTGAAAAGTTACCTCGATCAGGGCACCAGTTTTGTTAAGGAATCGTGGACCGAACTTGGCAAGGTCCACTTCCCAACGCCCAAGGAAACGCTGCAGGCGACCTTGGTGGTGGTGGGTTTGGTGATGGTTCTCGCGTTATGGCTGGGACTGATCGATATGGGCGCCAAGGGTTTTGTCCGTCAGATTATTCGCTAGGGGGCGAGTGATCCAAGCCAGTGTTCGGGCGTTCTAATTTCGAGTGCGTTTCTAATTAGGTTTTCGTTGCGAGGGTCGTTGCTAGTCCAATTGCGAGTGCCGTTGCCGGGAAGCCCGTTCTGATTTAAGTGCCGCAGATGCCAGACGCAGAATTGATCGAGCCCGCGAGCAGCCCGGGCAAGAAATGGTATGTCGTGCATACCTATTCCGGCTTCGAGCAGAAGGCCAAGGCCGCGCTCGAGGAACGCGTCCGCTCGCTGCGTCTGAGCGAAGAGACGCGCTCGATCGGTGACAAGTTCGGCGACGTCGTGGTGCCGGTCGAGCGGGTCCAGGAACTCGGCAAGGGTGGCGCGCGCAAGGTTTCGAATCGCAAGTTCTTCCCGGGCTACATCTTCGTCAATATGGAACTCGACGAAGAGACCTGGCACGTGGTCAAGGACACGCCCAAGGTGACCGGCTTCGTCGGCCATTCGACCTCGCCGCCGGAAGTGCCGGCGTCCGAGGTCGAAGCGATCAAGGCGCAGATGGAAGAGGGCGCGCTGCGGCCCAAGCCCAAGGTGCTGTTCGAGGTTGGCGAGGCGGTAAAGGTCGTCGATGGGCCGTTTCAGGATTTCAATGGAACGGTTGAAGAAGTGCGTCCGGAGAAGGGCAAGGTGCGTGTGCTGATCTCGATTTTCGGGCGGGCGACGCCTGTCGAACTCGATTTTGTACAGGTGGAAAAGTCGTAATAGTCCGGCCGCGACGGGTCGTCTCATTGTAGATGCGACGCAGCTGAACGCGCCGGCGTGAATGATTTGCGGAAAGACCAAGCCAGATGGCGAAAAAAGTAACCGGGCAGATCAAATTGCAGATTCCGGCCGGCGCGGCGAATCCGTCGCCTCCGGTGGGGCCGGCGCTGGGCCAGCGCGGCGTCAATATCATGGAATTCTGCAAGGCCTTCAACGCCGCGACACAGAACATGCAGGGCCTCGTCGTGCCGGTGATTATTACCGTCTATGCGGACCGCTCGTTCACCTTCGTGACCAAGAGTCCGCCGGCGCCGGTGTTGCTGCTGCGCGCTGCGGGAATCGAAAAGGGCTCGGCCACGCCACATAAGGTGAAGGTCGGCAAGGTGACGAAAAAGCAGGTCGAAGAGATCGCACAGACCAAGATTAAGGACCTGACCGCAAGCGACCTCGACGCCGCGATGCGCTCGGTGGCAGGCACCGCGCGCTCGATGGGAATCGACGTCACCGACTAGGGGGCTGGGTTTTAGAGATTTTCGCGGGCGGGTGATTGAGGGTGCGGCGGGTCGAGTGCGGGGCGAGTAAAGTTCAGGGCGACCATTGGGACGGTTCTGAAGGCGCGAACGGGCTTGAGGGAAAATTAGCCGATGGCAGGCAAGAAATATCGCGAAGCAGACAAGCGTATCGACCACGATAAGCGTTATGCGCTCGACGAGGCGCTCGGGCTGGTCGTCGGCAATAAGGTCGCCAAGTTCGATGAGACCGTCGAGTTGGCGGTGAGGCTCAACGTCGATCCGCGCCAGGCCGATCAGAACGTTCGCGGGACGGTCGTGCTGCCCAATGGCACCGGCAAGGTCGACCGCGTGCTGGTGCTGGCCAAGGGCGAGAAGGAACGCGAGGCGCGGGAAGCGGGCGCGGACTTTGTCGGCGGCGACGACATTATCAAGCGTATTCAGGAAGAGAACTGGCTCGACTTCGATCGCGTGATCGCGACCCCCGATATCATGGGCGCGGTCGGCCGGATCGGCAAGATCCTCGGACCGCGCGGCCTGATGCCGAATCCGCGCGTCGGCACCGTCACTTTCGACGTCGCCAAGGCGGTTGCGGAAGTCAAGGCGGGCAAGGTCGATTACCGCGTCGACAAGGCCGGCGTCGTGCATGCGCGAATCGGCAAGATGAGTTTCGGCGAGGCCAAGCTGAGCGAGAACGCGCATGCGCTGATCGACGCGATCGTGCGCGCCAAGCCGGCCAGCGCCAAGGGTAACTACGTCAAGAGCGTCGCGGTCGCGACCACCATGGGGCCGGGCGTGCGGGTCGATCCCGCGACGGTTACGAAGGTCGCGGCGGCGGCCTGAGCGCGGGCCCACTCCGCAGGACTGGAAGTTAGACGCGGATGAAAAAAGAAGAAAAAGGCGCGACGGTCGCGGAGTTAGCCGAGGATTTCGGTCGGGCGAGTATCGCTCTGATCTCGGAATATAAGGGCATGAAGGCGGGTGAATCCGACGACATGCGCCGGCGGATTCGGGCGGTGCGCGGCGAGTTCCGGGTGACCAAGAATACGCTGCTGCGCCGCGCGATCAAGGACACCAAGTTTGGCTCGCTCGACGGCCATCTGGGCGGTCCGGTCGGGTCTGATCCTGAGCTATGCCGACCCGGTCGAATTGGCCAAGACAGTCAGCGCGTTCAAGGATTTCGGCGAGAAGTTCAAAATTCGCGGCGGCGTGCTGGACGGCAAGCCGCTCTCGCCGGCGGAAATCAACGAGCTCGCGAGCCTGCCGCCGCGCGAAGTAATCCTCGCGCAGCTGCTGGGCTTGTTGCAGGCGCCGGCGACCCAGTCTGGTGCGCCTGTTGAACGAACCGGGTTCGACCGTCGCGCGGTTGCTCGACGCGTTGGGACGCAAGGCTGGCGAAGCTGGGCCGGCCGCGAATGGCGATGCGCCGGCCGCCAAGGAAGCGGCCGGATCGGAGACGCCGGCCGCGAGTGCGGCAGCAGCGCCAGCGGCGGAAGCAGCAGCGGCCCCGGCCGCGGAGACCCCGGCGACGCCGTCCACCACGGGCGAGCCGGGCGCCACCGAATCCTGAAGAGCGCGGTCGGTTAGTCAGGAATAGGGCGGACCTAAGGTAGTCGGGCGACCGTAAAATATTCGGTAACGGGGCGCTCCCACAATCGCCCGCGAGCCGCGAGTAAGGACAGTCAGTTTTTAAGGCAAGAGTTCAAGGAGAGATACGAAGATGTCAGAAGCAGCACAGCTCAGCCGCGACCAGGTCAAGGACTTTCTGAAGAACCTGAGCCTGTTGGACGCGGCCGCGCTCGTTAAGGAGCTCGAAGCGGAACTCGGCGTTTCGGCGGCGGCGCCGATGGCGGTGGCAGCGGCTCCGGCGGCGGGCGCGGCGGCAGCCCCGGTAGCGGAGAAAGAGGAATTCGACGTCGTCCTGACGGCGGCGGGCGACAAGAAGATCCAGGTGATCAAGGTCGTGCGCGAGCTGACGGGACTCGGCCTCAAAGAGGCCAAGGACCTCGTCGATGGTGCGCCCAAGGCGGTCAAGGAAGGCGTCAACAAGGCCGAGGCCGAAGACGTCAAGAAGAAGCTGGAAGAGGTCGGGGGCTCAGTCGAACTGAAGTAGGAACCGGCGGATATTTGCGCACATCTACCGGCGAAATCGAGCGGGCGGGGAATCGCGGGGAATTCCGTGTCCGTCCGCGTGTGTGCGTCTTGAGACAATCGGTTATTGGACTGGGCGCGCGGCCCCAAGTGGCGGCGCGCCTTTTGATTCCGTTCGTTGCATGGCGATCCGTAACGGCGCCGAATGCCGGATGAGGTAGAAATGGCCCAGCAGTCGCAGGTCACGAACAACCTTCGCCTTCGCCGCTCCTTCGGCAAGATCAAGAAGATCATCGAGATTCCGAATCTGATCGAGATTCAGAAGCGTTCGTACCAGGACTTTCTCCAGGCGGACGTTACTTCCGATGAGCGCAAGGACGAAGGGCTGCAAGCAGTTTTCAAGTCGGTCTTTCCGATCAAGGATTTCAACGAGACCGCGTCGCTCGAGTTCGTCGCGTACGAACTCGGACAGCCGAAATACGACGTCGACGAATGCCATCAGCGTGGCATGACCTACGCCGCGCCGCTGAAGGTCAAGATTCAACTGGTTATCTGGGACGTCGAGAGCGGCCGGCGCTCGATCAAGAACGTCAAGGAGCAGGAGGTCTATTTCGGCGAGATTCCGCTGATGACGCCGAACGGGACCTTTATGGTCAATGGCACCGAGCGGGTCATCGTCTCGCAGTTGCATCGCTCGCCCGGCGTGTTCTTCGAGCACGACAAGGGCCGCACCCATTCGACCGGCAAGCTGCTCTATTCGGCGCGCGTGATTCCGTATCGCGGTAGCTGGATCGATTTCGAATTCGACCCGCGCGACGTGCTCTACGTGCGCATCGACCGGCGCCGCAAGTTTCCGGCGACGGTGCCGCTGCGGGCGCTCGGCATGACCACCGAAGACCTGCTCAATTACTACTACAAGAAGGATGTAATCATCCTCGATTCGCAAGCAGCTCGCGCGCAAGTTTATTCCCGACCAGCTGCTGGGCTCGCGGATTACGCGCGACGTCAAGGACCCCAAGTCGGGCGAAGTGATTGCGCGCGAGGGCCGCAAGTTCAACAAGGCTATCGTACGGCAGCTCGAGGCCGCCAAGGTCAGCGAGATTCCGATCGCTCCGGAAGACGTGGTCGGACGCGTCTCGGCGCATGACGTGGTCGATTCGACCACCGGCGAAGTGCTGGTGCAGTGCAACGACGAATTGAGCGAGGAGCTCGTCGAGAAGCTCAAGACGCACGGCGTGCGTCAGATCGAAGTGCTCTACACCGAGGACCAGCCGGGCGGCGGTCCGCTGCGTCTGACGCTCGCGCAGGACAAGCTCGAAAAGCCCGAAGACGCCGTGATGGAAATCTACCGGCGGCTGCGTCCGGGCGATCCGCCGACGCTGCAGACGGCGACGACTTTTTTCAACAACCTGTTTTTCAATCCGGAGCGCTACGATCTGTCCAAGGTCGGGCGGCTCAAGCTGAATCACAAGCTGTTCCGCGATCCGTTGGCGGTGCCGCTCGAACAGGGCACGCTGCGCCGCGAGGATATTCTCGAAGTCGTGCGCTACCTGATGGAGCTCAAGAACGGCGACGACGATCGCACGGTTGACGATATCGACCATCTGGGGAACCGGCGGGTGCGCGCGGTCGGCGAGCTGGTCGAAAACCAGTTCCGCATCGGACTGGTGCGGATGGAGCGGGCGATCAAGGAACGCATGAGCCTGCAGGATATCGAAACCCTGATGCCGCAGGAGCTGGTGAACTACAAGCCCGCTTCGGCCGTGATCAAGGAGTTCTTCGGCTCCTCGCAGCTTTCGCAGTTCATGGATCAGACCAATCCGCTGAGCGAGATCGCGCACAAGCGGCGGCTCTCGGCGCTGGGACCGGGCGGTCTGACGCGCGAGCGCGCCGGCTTCGAAGTGCGCGACGTCCATCCGACGCATTACGGACGCGTCTGTCCGATTGAAACGCCGGAAGGGTCCGAATATCGGCCTGATCGCGGCGCTCTCGACTTACGCGCGAGTCAACGAATACGGCTTTATCGAAACGCCCTACCGGGTGGTCGAAGACCATAAGGTCAGCGACCGGATCAAGTATCTGTCCGCGCTCGAGGAAGAGGACGTCGTCATCGCGCAGGCCAACGCGCCGATCGATGCGCATGGCAAGTTCGTCAACGAGCTGGTCTCGGCGCGAATCGGCGGTGAGTTCACGGTCATCCGGGCCGAGGAAGTCCAGTACATGGACGTGTCGCCGAACCAATTGGTGTCGGTCGCGGCGTCGCTGATTCCGTTCCTCGAAAACGACGACGCGAACCGCGCGCTGATGGGTTCGAACATGCAGCGCCAGGCGGTGCCGCTGCTCAAGACCGAGGCGCCACTGGTCGGCACCGGGCTCGAGATGACGGTCGGGCGCGACTCGGGCGTGACGCGGATCGCGTTGCGCGACGGGATTATCGAGAGCGTCGATGCGGAGCGAATCGTGGTGCGCGCGGACAAGCAGAACAAGGACCTGCGCGATGCCGGCGTCGATATCTACAACCTGGTCAAGTATCAGCGCTCGAATCAGAGCACCTGCATCAACCAGCGGCCGATCGTGGTCAAGGGCGAGCGGGTCAGGTCGGGCGACGTGATCGCCGACGGGCCCTCGACCGACATGGGCGAGTTGGCGCTCGGGCGCAACGTGGTCGTCGCCTTCATGCCGTGGGGCGGTTACAACTTCGAGGATTCGATCCTGATTTCGGAGCGCGTGGTCAAGGAAGACCTGTTCACCTCGGTCCATATCGAGGAGTTCGAATGTATCGCCCGCGATACCAAGCTCGGGCCCGAGGAAATCACCCGCGACATCCCGAACGTCGGCGAGGACGCGCTGAAGGATCTCGATACCAGCGGAATCATTCGCATCGGCGCGGAAGTGCGGCCGGGCGATATCCTGGTCGGCAAGATCACGCCCAAGGGCGAGACCCAGCTCAGTCCCGAAGAGAAACTGCTGCGCGCGATTTTCGGCGAAAAGGCCGGCGAGGTGCGCGACACCAGTCTCAAGGTGCCGCCGGGAATCGAGGGCGCGGTGATCGACGCGCGGGTGTTCGCGCGGCGCGGGGTGGCCAAGGACGATCGCACGCAGGAGATTCAGAGCCTCGAAGCCGAGCGCCTGAAGCAGGACGAGGGCGAGGAGATTCGCATCATCCGGCAGGAGACGCTGCGCAAACTCAAGCGAGCGCTGGCGGGCAAGAAACTCGCCGGTCGCGTGATGTCCGACGAGCGCCGTGTGCTCTTCCAGAAGGGCGATGCGATTTCATCGGAGGAACTCGACGATCTGCCGCCGCCGCTGTGGGGCCAGCTTAAGGTTGAACACGAAACCGCCTCCGGCGGATATCGCCAACGCGCTGGTCGCGATGAACGCCAATGTCGACGCCGTGCAGAGCCATTACGGGGCCAAGCTCGATCGGCTGAAGGCGGGCGACGAATTGGCGCCGGGCGTGATTAAAATGATCAAGGTGTTCGTCGCGATCAAGCGCCGGCTGCAGGTCGGCGACAAGATGGCCGGACGCCATGGCAACAAAGGGCGTGCTCTCGCGCATTCTGCCGGAAGAAGACATGCCGCGCACGGAAGACGGCACGCCGGTCGATATCGTGCTGAATCCGCTGGGCGTGCCGTCGCGGATGAACGTCGGCCAGATTCTCGAGACGCATCTCGGCTGGGCGGCGCTCGAGCTCGGCCATCGGCTGGGCCAGGACCTCGCCAACGGGGCGACGCCGACGCAGATTCGCCGGCGCCTGCGCGAGTACTATCCGGAAAAGGAAAGCCAGGAGTTTATCGAGAATCTGCCGGAAGCCGAGATGATGAAGCTCGCGGCCAAGGCGGTCAACGGAGTGCATACGGCATCGCCGGTGTTCGACGGCGCGCGCGAGGAAGAGATCTTCGCGCTGCTCAAGCGGGCGGAATTGCCTGAAAGCGGACAGTGCACGCTCTACGACGGACGCACCGGAATGGCCTTCGAGCAGCCGGTGACAGTCGGCGTGATGTACATAATGAAGCTGCATCATCTGGTCGAGGACAAGATTCACGCGCGCTCGACCGGACCCTACAGCCTGGTCACCCAGCAGCCGCTCGGCGGCAAGGCCCAGTTCGGCGGCCAGCGCCTCGGCGAGATGGAAGTGTGGGCGCTCGAAGCCTACGGCGCGGCCTACACGCTGCAGGAAATGCTGACCGTCAAGTCCGACGACGTCGCCGGCCGCACGCGGATGTACGAGGCGATCGTCAAGGGCGAGAACACGCTCGAGCCGGGCCTGCCCGAATCGTTCAACGTCATGGTCAAGGAGCTGCAGTCGCTGTGCCTCAACGTCGAGTTGCTCGAACAGCCGCAGCGCGGGGCCGCCTGACGCGCGAGTGCGAATTGGACTGTGTGATTTAGCGATGCGGGCGCGTGATTTAGTGATGGTGGAAGTTCTTCCCGGGTTGGGAAGTTAAGGCAGCGAACGGGTGAATCGGAGTCCGCGACGATAAGCCAGGGAGCAAAGCAGTATGGAAGACCTGTTCGGTATTTTCGAGAAGCCCAAGAATCCACTGGCGTTCAATGCGATCCGTATTTCGATCGCGTCGCCCGAAATGATTCGCTCGTGGTCGCACGGCGAGGTCAAGAAGCCGGAGACGATCAACTACCGCACTTTCAAACCGGAGCGCGACGGGCTCTTTTGCGCCAAGATTTTCGGTCCGACCAAGGACTACGAATGTAACTGCGGCAAGTACAAGCGCATGCGCCATCGCGGCGTGGTCTGCGAGAAGTGCGGCGTCGAAGTAATTCAGTCGAAGGTCCGCCGCGAGCGCATGGGTCATATCGATCTGGCGGCGCCGGTCGCGCACATCTGGTTCTTGCGTTCGCTGCCGTCGCGGATCGGCACGCTGGTCGATATGACGCTCAAAGAACTCGAGAAAGTGCTCTACTTCGAGTCCTACGTCGTTATCGATCCGGGCGAGACGACGCTGCAGGCGCGCGAGCTGCTGACCGAGCGCAAGTATCGCGAAGCGCGCGAACAGTTCGGCGAGGGCTTCAAGGCCGAGATGGGCGCCGAGGCGATTCGCTCACTGCTCTCGAGCCTCGAACTCGACCAGCTCTCCGAGACGCTGCGCGTCGAGATGAAGGCGACGGCGAGTGAAGCGCGCCGCAAGAAGGTCGCCAAGCGCCTCAAGGTCGTCACTGCGTTTCGCGAGTCGGGTAATCGTCCCGAATGGATGATCCTCACCATTCTGCCCGTGATTCCGCCCGACCTGCGCCCGCTGGTGCCGCTCGACGGCGGTCGCTTCGCCACCTCCGACCTCAACGATCTCTACCGGCGGGTAATCAATCGTAACAACCGGTTAAAGCGCCTGATCGAGCTCAACGCCCCCGACATCATCGTGCGCAACGAAAAGCGCATGCTGCAGGAGGCGGTCGACGCGCTGTTCGACAACGGCCGCCGCGGCCGCGCGATTACCGGGTCCGGCCAAGCGTCCGCTCAAGTCGCTCTCCGACATGCTCAAGGGCAAGTCGGGCCGCTTCCGCCAGAACCTGCTCGGCAAGCGCGTCGATTACTCGGGCCGCTCGGTGATCGTCGTCGGTCCCGAGCTGCGGCTGCACCAGTGCGGCCTGCCGAAGAAAATGGCGCTCGAGCTGTTCAAGCCGTTCATCTACAGCAAGCTCGAGGAAAAGGGCTACGTCACGACGATCAAGAGCGCCAAGAAGATGGTCGAGAAGGAGGGCAAGGATGTCTGGGATATCCTCGACGAGGTTATCCGCGAACATCCGGTGCTCCTGAACCGCGCGCCGACGCTGCATCGATTGGGCATCCAGGCCTTCGAGCCGGTGCTGATCGAAGGCAAGGCGATTCAGCTTCATCCGCTGGTCTGCGTCGCGTACAACGCCGACTTCGACGGCGACCAGATGGCGGTGCACGTGCCGCTTTCGATCGAGGCGCAGGTCGAATCGCGCGCCCTGATGATGTCGACCAACAACATCCTGTCGCCGGCGAGCGGCAAGCCGATCATCGTGCCGACGCAGGACATGGTGCTGGGGCTCTACTACATGACGCGCGAGAAGCCGCTGGCGACGCGGCGAGGGCAAGTTCCTCTCGTCGCCCGGCGAAGTGCGTATCGCGTACGACCACGGCGAAGTCGATCTGCACGCGCGCATCACGGTGCGGATGCCGATTCGGACCGCGGCCGACGCCACGCTCGAAGACGAGGACGGCCGTCCGTCGACCCCGGGGGGCGGCAGCCCGGCCTACAACGCCAATCGCGCGACCGAGCGCGTCGAGACCACCGTCGGTCGCGTGCTGCTCTACGAAATCGTGCCGGCCGCGGTGCCGTTCAGCGAAGTCAATCGCACGATGAAGAAGAAGGAGCTCGGCAACCTGATCGATCTCGGTCTATCGCAAGGCCGGCAACAAGGCGACGGTTATTTTCGCCGACCGCCTCAAGGACGTCGGTTTCGAGTTCGCGACCCGCGCGGGCATTTCGATCTCGATCAAGGACATGACGATTCCGCCGAAGAAAAAGGAACTGCTCGACGGCGCGCAGAAGCAGGTCAGCGAGATCCAGAAGCAGTACAACAACGGCGTCATCACCGACGGCGAGCGCTACAACAAGGTCGTCGATATCTGGGCCGAGGTCCAGGACGAAATCGGCAGCGCGGTGCTCGGCGGACTGGCGACGCAGGTCTTTCACGGCAAGGACAAGAACGGCAAGGCCAAGGAAGAGATCGGCGCGTCGTTCAATCCGATCTTCATCATGGCGGACTCCGGCGCCCGCGGTTCCGAGCAGCAGATTCGCCAGCTCGCCGGCTTGCGCGGCCTGATGGCGAAGCCGTCGGGCGAGATTATCGAAACGCCGATCACCGCCAATTTCCGCGAAGGGCTGACGGTGCTGCAGTACTTCATCTCGACCCACGGCGCGCGCAAGGGCCTGGCGGATACCGCCCTCAAGACGGCGAATTCCGGCTACCTGACGCGCCGCCTGGTGGACGTCGCGCAGGATTCGATCATCACCGAAAGCGATTGCGGCACGCTCGACGGCATCGAGATGACGCCGCTGGTCGAAGGCGGCGAAGTGATCGAGGGCCTCGGCGATCGCGTGCTCGGGCGCGTCGCGCTCGAAGAGATTCGCGATCCGTTTACCAACGAGGTCCTGGTCGGCGCCAACGACATGATCGACGAGGATCTGGTCGCACGCATCGAAGAGGCCGGTCTCGAACGCGTCAAGATCCGCTCGGTGCTGACCTGCCAATCGCGCCAGGGCGTGTGCGTCAAGTGTTACGGACGCGATCTCGGCCGCGGCCATCAGGTCAACATGGGCGAGGCGATCGGCATCATGGCCGCGCAGTCGATCGGCGAGCCCGGCACGCAGCTCACGATGCGCACCTTCCATATCGGTGGTACCGCCAGCCGGCGCGCCGAGCAGACCACGCTGGAAGCGCGCAACGAGGGCATCGTCCGGCTGCATAACGTCAAGACCGTGCCGAGCAAGGACGGCAGCCTGATCGTGATGACGCGGCATGGCGAGGTCGCGATCGTCGCGCCGGTGCAGGCCGAAGGCGCCGCGCCGAACGCGCCGGCGCGCGAGCGCGAACGCGAACGTTATCCGCTGGTGTACGGCGCCAAGCTGCGCAAGTCCGAGGGCGCCAAGGTCAAGTCGGGCGAGCTCATCGCCGAATGGGATCCCTACACCACGCCGATCATCACGGAGGTCGCCGGCAAGATTAAGTTCGGCGACATTCTCGAAGGCAAGACCATGGAAGAGCGCGTCGATGAACGCACCGGCGCCCGCTCCAACGTCATCGTCGAGTCCAAGGAACTCGACGTGCGTCCGCGTATTTCGATCAAGGACGACTCCGGCAAGACCGTGCGCATTGCCGCGACCGTCACCGAAGGGCGGCCGGCCGGGACCGATCAGTACGCGCGCTACTTCCTGCCGGTCAGCTCGTATATCAACGTCGCCGAAGGGGCGCACGTCGATGCGGGCGAGGTCATCGCGAAGATTCCGCGGGAAACCACCAAGACCAAGGACATCACCGGCGGACTGCCGCGAGTGGCGGAATTGTTCGAGGCGCGCAAGCCCAAGGAATTTGCCGTCATCTCGGAAATCGACGGGCAGGTGTCCTTCGGCAAGGACACCAAGGGCAAGCGCAAGGTCGAGGTCACGCCCGGAAATCGGCGAAAAGCGCGAGTACCTGATCGCCAAGGGCAAGCACATCTCGGTGCACGAGGGCGATATCGTCAAGGCCGGCGAGCCGCTGATGGAAGGCTCGTCGAATCCGCACGATATCCTGACCATCCTCGGCGAAAAGGCGCTGGCGAAGTACCTGGTCGACGAAATCCAGGAGATCTATCGCCTGCAGGGCGTGCGCATCAACGACAAGCATATCGAAGTGATCGTGCGTCAGATGCTGCGGCGCGTGCGGATCAAGGAGGTCGGCGACACCGATTTCCTGGTCGGCGATCAGACCGAGAAGTGGCGTTTCGACGAGGAGAACGGGCGCGTGCTGACCAAGGGCGGCGAGCCCGCTATCGCGGAGCCGTTGCTGCTCGGCATCACCAAGGCGTCGCTCTCGACCGAGAGCTTCATCTCGGCGGCGTCGTTCCAGGAGACCACTCGAGTGCTGACCGAGGCCGCCATCAACGGCAAGGTCGATCGGCTGGTCGGGCTCAAGGAAAACGTCATCATGGGCCGGCTGATTCCGGCCGGTACCGGATTGCCTCAGTACAACCGCAAGGAAATCAAAGTCGAAGGCACTCCGATCGGCGAAGAATTGGAGAAGGAAGAGCTGGTTGAGGCCGTAAGTCCTGCAGCGCGTTGACGCGGAGGCGTCTTTCCTGTAAAAGATACTGTTTCCCCCGAGAGCGAATGGGCGCTCTCGGGGGTTTGGATTACTACCGCATCGCCAGACCAAATTATTGATGCGGCCAGAAGGTGGGGCTGGCCCCGCTGCTTTCGGCGCAAAACGTGGCAGTGGCCACGCGCCGGGAAATCGAAGTTTGCTAACGTGCCGACGATAAATCAGCTAATTCGCGCAGCGCGCGTGAAGAAAAGATATAAGATGAGCGCCCCGGCGTTGCAGGGGTCGCCGCAAAAGCGCGGCGTCTGCACGCAGGTCAAGACCACTACGCCCAAGAAGCCGAACTCCGCGTTGCGCAAGGTCGCGCGCGTGCGGCTCTCCAACGGCTACGAGGTCAACACCTACATCCCGGGCGTCGGCCACAACCTGCAGGAGCATTCGGTGGTGCTGATTCGCGGCGGCCGCGTGAAGGATCTCCCGGGTGTGCGCTATCACGTAATCCGCGGCACGCTCGACTCGATCGGCGTGCAGGACCGTCGCAAGAGCCGCTCGAAGTACGGCTCGAAGAAGCCGAAGTAGAAATCCTATGTCGCGCAAAGGACAAGCTCGTATCCGGGACATCGCGCCCGATCCCAAGTTCCACGACCGCACCGTGACCAAGTTCGTCAACGTCGTGATGGAGCGGGGCAAAAAGGCCGTCGCCGAGCAGATTCTCTACGGTGCGCTCGACCTCGTGGCCGATCGGACCAAAGAGGACGGCTTGGTGGTCTTCAAGCGGGCGTTAGATAACGTGCGGCCAGCGGTCGAGGTTCGTTCGCGGCGCGTCGGCGGCGCGAACTACCAGGTGCCGGTCGAAGTGCGTCCGCTGCGGCGCTCGTCGCTCGCGATGCGCTGGTTAGTGACGGCGGCCCGTGCGCGCGGCGAAAAATCGATGCGCGATCGCCTCGCCAACGAAATTCTCGAGGCGGCGGCAAATCGGGGTGGTGCGGTCAAAAAACGCGAAGATACTCATCGGATGGCGGAGGCCAATCGCGCCTTCGCTCATTACCGCTGGTAAGCACTAGAAGTTTTTTCTTTATGGCTCGTGAAACACCAATAGAACGGGTGCGCAATATCGGCATCATGGCGCACATCGATGCCGGTAAAACCACCACCACCGAGCGTGTGCTCTACTACACCGGCATCAATTACAAGATTGGTGAGGTGCACGAGGGTACCGCGACGATGGACTGGATGGTCCAGGAGCAGGAGCGCGGCATCACGATTACGTCGGCCGCCACCACCTGTTTCTGGCGCGATCACCGCATCAATATTATCGACACGCCCGGCCATGTCGATTTTACGATTGAAGTCGAGCGCAGCTTGCGCGTGCTGGACGGCGCGGTTGCCGTGTTCTGCGCGGTCGGCGGCGTCGAGCCGCAATCGGAAACCGTCTGGCGCCAGGCCGATAAATATCGCGTGCCGCGCATCGCCTTCATCAATAAGATGGACCGCGTCGGTGCCGAGTACGAACGCGTCACTGGCGAAATTCGCGACAAGCTCAAGGCCAAGCCGCTGCTGCTGCAGATTCCGATCGGCGCCGAAGAAAAGTTCACCGGCGTGATCGATCTGGTCGACGCAAAAGGCGCTTATCTGGGACGACGACCGGCTCGGCGCGAATTATCGCGAAGAGCCAATTCCGGCCGATCTGGCGGAGTCAGCCAAGGCCCATCGCGATCAGCTGATCGAGACGCTTTCGGATCACGACGACGGCATCATGGAGCTCTATCCTCGAGGGCAAGTCGCCCGAGGTCGCGCAGCTCAAGGCGGCCATCCGTACAGCGGCGCTCAAGATTGAAGTGATTCCGGTCGTGATGGGCTCGGCGTTTCGCAACAAGGGCGTGCAGCCGATGCTCGACGCGGTCGTCGAGTACCTGCCGTCGCCGCTCGATCTACCGCCGGTCGTGGGCAAGGTCGACGACGGCAAAAAGTCCGAGCGCTGGCCGCGCGACGACGAGCCATTCTCCGCGCTGGCCTTCAAGATCATGAACGATCCGTACAGCGGGACGCTCACGTTCCTGCGGGTCTATTCAGGCAAGCTCGAAAGCGCCAGTTCGGTGCTCAATTCGACGCGCGGCAAGCGCGAGCGCATCGGGCGCCTGGTCAAGATGCACGCGAACAAGCGCGAAGAGATCACCGAGGTCTTCGCCGGCGATATTTGCGCGGTGGGCTTGCGCGAGACGACCACTGGTGACACTCTGTGCGACCCGGCTCATCCGATTATTCTCGAAGCGATCGAGTTTCCCGATCCGGTTATCCAGATCGCGATCGAGCCCAAAACCAAGGCCGATCAGGAGAAGCTTGGCGAGGCGCTGCAGAAGCTGGCCAAGGAAGATCCTTCGTTCCGCGTCAGCGTGAACAAGGAGACTTCGCAGACGCTGATCTCCGGGCATGGGCGAGCTGCATCTGGAAATCATCGTTGACCGCATGCTGCGCGAGTTCAAAGTCGACGCGAGTATCGGCAAGCCGCAGGTGGCGTATCGCGAAACCATTCGGCGCCCGGCGGAAGCCGAGGGCCGGTTCGTCCGGCAAACCGGCGGTCACGGCCAGTTCGGCGTGGTCGAATTGAAGATCGAGCCGCTCGCCAAGGGCAGCGGTTTCGAGTTCGAGGACGGCACCAAGGGCGGGTCGATTCCGCGGAATTTCATTCCGTCGGTCGAGCAGGGCATCAAGGAAGCGATGGAAACCGGCGTGCTGGCCGGTTATCCGATGGTCGATGTTAAGGCGATCCTGCTCGACGGCAAGTATCACGAAGTCGATTCGTCGGAACTGGCGTTCAAGATTGCCGGCTCGATGGCTTTCAAGGAAGCAGTCGAAAAGGCTAATCCGGTCCTGCTGGAGCCGGTGATGGACGTCGAAGTGGTGACGCCGCAGGAATTCATGGGCGAGGTGATCGGCGATCTGAGCTCGCGCCGCGGCAAGATCCAGGAGATGGAAAATCGCGCCGGCGCGCAGGTGATCTCCGCGCGCGTGCCGCTTGCCACGATGTTTGGTTACGCGACCAAGGTCCGTTCGATCACGCAAGGCCGCGCTAACTATTCGATGCAGTTTGCGGTTTACGAGCCGGTGCCGCAAAACATTTTTGAGGAACTGACCGCACGCAACTCGGGCGAGGCCGAGACTCGCGCGCGCGCATGATTGGGCGATAAGGAGCTGGAGGAAACAAGGTCATGGGCAAGGCCAAATTTGAACGAACAAAGCCACATCTGAACGTCGGCACCATCGGACATATCGATCACGGCAAGACCACATTGACCGCCGCGATCACCAAGGTCCTGTCATCGAAGAAGCTTGCCCAGTTCACGGCCTTCGACCAGATCGACAAGGCGCCCGAAGAGCGCGAGCGCGGCATCACGATCGCGATTGCGCACGTCGAGTACGAGACCACCAAGCGCCACTATGCGCACGTCGATTGTCCGGGGCATGCCGACTACATCAAGAACATGATCACCGGCGCCGCCCAGATGGACGGCGCGATCCTGGTGGTCGGCGCCAACGACGGTCCGATGCCGCAAACGCGCGAGCATATTCTGCTCGCCCGCCAGGTCGGCGTGCCCTCGGTGGTGGTCTTCATGAACAAGGTCGACATGGTCGATGACCCCGAGTTGCTTGACCTGGTCGAACTCGAAGTCCGCGACCTGTTGAAGAAGTACGACTTCCCGGGCGACGACATTCCGGTCATTCGCGGTAGCGCGTTGAAGGCCCTCGGCTGCGGCTGCGGCAAGGACGATTGCGAGAACTGCAAGCCGATCCTCGACCTGATGGCCGCGGTCGATAGCTACGTCCCGCAGCCGGCGCGCGAAACCGACAAGCCCTTCCTGATGCCGATCGAGGACGTGTTCTCGATCTCGGGCCGCGGCACGGTCGTCACTGGCCGCGTCGAGCGTGGCAAGGTGAAGGTCAGTGAAGAAGTTGAGATCGTCGGCTTCAAGGAAACCATGAAGACCGTCGTCACCGGCGTCGAGATGTTTCGCAAGTTGCTCGACGAAGGCCAGGCCGGCGATAACATCGGCGTGCTGTTGCGCGGCCTCAAGCGCGAGGACGTCGAGCGCGGACAGGTGCTGGCGCTGCCGGGCTCGATTACTCCGCACACCCAGTTCGAGGGTTCGGTGTACATCCTGACCAAGGAAGAGGGTGGGCGTCATACGCCGTTTTTCAGCAACTATCGTCCGCAGTTTTATCTGCGCACGACCGACGTCACCGGCATCGTGACGCTGCCGGAAGGCACCGAAATGGTGATGCCGGGCGACAACATCAATATTGTCGGCGAGCTGATCACACCGGTCGCGCTCGAGCAGGGCTTGCGCTTCGCTATCCGCGAAGGTGGCCGTACCGTTGGCGCCGGCGTGGTGTCGAAGGTATTGAAGTAGGACGAAACAGACTATGTACGCAGTCGGGGCCCCATCAGGGGCCTCGATCATGAGATAGACCCGAAGCGAAGAGAGCGAGCGGACCGTTTAGCGAGAGTCCGGGAATTGGCTGACAGGATGAACGATAAAATTCGGATACGCCTCAAGGCGTACGACCATCGGCTGCTCGATCAGTCGGTGCGCGAAATCGTCGATACGATACGGCGCACGGGCGGAAGGGTGGCCGGGCCGATCCCGCTGCCGACCCGGATCGAGCGCTTCACCGTGAACCGGTCGCCGCACGTCGACAAGAAGTCGCGCGAGCATTTCGAGATTCGCACGCATAAGCGCTTGCTCGACGTTCTCGAACCGACCCAGCAGACTATCGACGCGCTCGGCAAGCTCGACCTCGCCGCGGGCGTCGACGTTGAAATCAAGCTCGAGTAGTGCCGTGTTAACTGGATTGATTGGCAAAAAACTGGGCATGACCCAGGTTGGAGATGCGTCGGGGCGGGTGCAGGCCGTGACCGTTATCCAGCTTGGCCCATGTGCCGTCACGCAGATCAAGAGTGCGCCGACCGACGGCTACGAAGCCGTGCAGGTGACCTTCGGCAAGCGCAAGCTCTCGCGGACCTCGTCTGCGGCGCGCGGCCATTTTCAAAAGGCCGAGGTCGCTCCGGGCGTCGCGACCCGCGAGTTCACCAAGCGCGGCGACGGCGAGTTGAAGCTCGGCCAGGCGCTCGTTGCCGGCGACGTTTTCACGCTTGGCGACCAGGTCGACGTGTCGGGCGTTTCCAAGGGACACGGCTATGCTGGCGTCATCAAGCGCCATCACTTTTCCGGATTCCCCGGCTCACACGGCACGCATGAGTACTTCCGCCACGGCGGCTCGATCGGTAACCGGTCGTATCCGGGACGCGTGCGCAAGGGCATGCGGATGGCCGGTCAGATGGGCAACGTCAAAGCCACCACTCTGAATTTGAAGGTGGTCGAAATTCTGCCCGACGACAATGCGATCCTCGTCTCGGGCTGCGTCCCGGGCGCCGACGGCACCTTGGTGATCGTGCGGCATTCCGCGAAGTCGCGGCGGGTCGCGGTGGAGGCGAAGGCCAATGGATGACGGCGCGGCGCAAGTCGAATCGGTGAAGGTGCCGTTGTTCTCCGCCGGCCGGGAGCGCACCGGCGAGTTCGAATTGTCAGGCGCGGTATTCGGCCGCACCGGGCATAACTCGTTGCTGCATGAAGCGGTGCGGATGCAATTGGCCAAGCGGCGCTCCGGTACCGCCTCGACCAAGACCCGCGGACTGGTGGCCGGTGGCGGCAAGAAACCGTGGCGGCAGAAGGGCACCGGACGTGCGCGCTCCGGCTCGACGCGATCGCCGATTTGGCGGCATGGCGGGACGATCTTCGGACCGCAGCCGCGCGACTATTCCTACAAGATGCCCAAGAAGGCGTGGCGGCAGGCATTGGCCCTGGCGATTTCGGATCGCGCGCTCAATGGCAAGCTGATCGTAGTCGAATCGCTCGATCTGGCCGAGGCCAAGACCAAGCAGGCGAAGTCCGCGCTCGAGGCCTTGGGGTGTAAGCACGCGCTGATCGTATTCGGCGACGACGACGCCAACTTCTTTCGCGCCGCGCGCAACCTGGCCGCGCATAAGCTGTTGTCGGTCGTGGGCCTCAACGTTTACGACGTGCTCAATTACGACGAATTGCTGATGACGACGAAAACCGCCAAGGCGATCGAGGCGCGGCTCGGAGGCGTCGGCAAATGAATGCGGAAGCGTTGATTATCGCCCCCTTGATCACGGAAAAGGGGACGATCGCGAGTGAAAAGGCTAATCAGGTCATCTTTCGCGTGCGGCCCGAGGCGACCAAGGACAAGATTCGGCTGGTCGTCGAAGAGATGTTCAAGGTCAAGGTGCTGCGCGTGCGGACCTCGAATTTCCTCGGCAAGCAGCGCCGCCGCGGCCGCGTGGTCGGCCACAAGCCCGACTGGAAAAAGGCCTACGTCACGCTGAAACAAGGCGAAAAGATCGAATTTTTCGAGGGCGTCTAGGACGCGACAGTCAGATGGCAGTAATTCAACTTAATCCGCGCACGCCGGGCCAGCGCTTCATGCAGATTGCCGACTTCTCGGAGCTGACCAAGAAGGCTCCCGAAAAGGCGCTGCTGAAGCCGGTCAAGAAATCGGGCGGCCGTAATAATCGCGGCCGCATGACGATGCGCCATCGCGGCGGCGGCCATAAGCGACGTCTGCGCGTGATCGATTTCAAGCGCACGCGCGACGGCATTCCGGCGGTGGTCGCGGCGCTCGAATACGATCCGAATCGCTCGGCTAATATCGCGCTGCTGCATTATGCGGACGGCGCCAAGAATTACATTCTCGCACCGGTCGGGCTCAAGGTCGGCGACCACGTCGAATGCGGCACCGAGGCCGATATCAAGCCCGGCAATGCGCTGGCGCTCAAGAATATCCCGCTCGGCACCTTCGTCCATGCGATCGAGATGAAGCCCGGCGCGGGTGCGCAAATGGCCCGCGGCGCCGGTACGCAGGCCCAGCTGATGGCGAAAGAGGGCAAGTTCGCTCTGCTCAAATTGCCGTCGGGCGAGCAGCGGATGGTGCAGGCCGAATGCCGTGCGACGGTCGGCCAGGTCGGCAATATCGACCATGAGAATATTTCGATCGGCAAGGCCGGACGCAGCCGTTGGGCGGGCAAGCGGCCGCATGTGCGCGGTGTCGCGATGAACCCGGTCGATCATCCGCATGGCGGTGGCGAGGGCCGTTCGAAGGGTAATCATCCGCAATCGCCGTGGGGTCAGCCGGCCAAGGGCTACAAAACCCGCGGCAAGAAGGTCTCGGATCGCTTTATCGTGAGCAAACGTCCGCGCGGTAAGCGGGGCTAAGAGTATCAGCGGGCCGAATGAATTACGGGGCTGAATGAATTAGATGAGATCGCTCAAAAAAGGTCCGTTCGTCGATACCCATCTGCAGAAGAAGGTGGATGTCGCGTCGGCGGCCGGCGACAAGCGGATTATCCGCACCTGGTCGCGCCGCTCGATGATCACGCCCGACATGATCGGGCTGACCTTCGCGGTGCATAACGGCCACAAGTTTATTCCGGTGTACTGCACCGAAAACATGGTCGGGCATAAGCTGGGCGAGTTTTCGCCGACGCGCACCTACCATGGCCATTCGGGCGACCGCAAGAGCGAAGTACGGTCGGCGGGCGGCGGCGGCCGCGGCTAAAGGCAGGTTCGGATCGCGGAGGATTGGTTTGCGATGGAAGCAGTGGCGCGTAATCGCTTTATTAGAATTTCGCCGCAGAAGCTCCGGCTAGTCTGCGAGCTGGTGGCGGGCAAGAAGGTCGATCAGGCCCTCTCGATTCTTGAGTTCACGCCCAAGAAAGGCGCGAAGATCGTTTCGAAGGTGCTCCTCGCCGCCATCGCCAACGCGCGCGATCAGCAGAATGTCGACGAGGATCGCCTCTACGTCAAACGCGCGATGGCCGATACCGGGCCGACCTGGAAGCGCTCGATGATGCGTGCGCATATGCATTCGACGCCGATTTTGAAGCGCACCAGCCACCTCACGGTGATCGTGGACGAGCACGCGTCCTAAAGGAATCTATGGGCCAGAAGACACATCCGCGCGGCTTGCGCCTCGGCATTATCGAAGGTTGGGATTCGAAATGGTACGCCAGCCACGACTATACGCCGCGCTGCTCCACGAAGATCTGAAGCTGCGCGACTTCATCAAGAAGCGGCTCTATCATGCCGGCATCTCGCGCGTCGAAATCGAGCGGATGGCGAATAAGGCCAAGATCAATATTTTCACCGCGCGTCCCGGGTATCGTGATCGGCAAGAAGGGCGTCGAGATCGACAAGCTCAAGACCGATATCCAGAAAATGATGAAGGGCAAGGACGCCTTCATCAATATTCACGAAGTGCGCCGTCCGGACCTCGATCCGCAGCTGGTGGCAGAAAATATCGCGCTGCAACTCGAACGCCGCGTCGCCTTTCGCCGCGCGATGAAGGAAGCCGTGCTCCGTGCGATGCGCATGGGTGCGCTCGGGCGTCAAGGTCCACGTCGCCGGACGCCTCGGCGGTACCGAAATCGCGCGTTCCGAATGGTATCGCGAAGGCCGCGTGCCTTTGCAGACCCTCCGCGCCGATGTTGCCTACGGCTTTGCCGAAGCCCATACCACCTACGGTCAGATTGGCGTCAAGGTGTGGATTTTCCGCGGTGAGATTCTGACCCGGCAGGCCGAGGCCGCCAAACGTGCAGGCGCCGCGGCGCAACAGCAGTAAGGGGCCGAGGGGTCTCAGGTACGGGAGAAATTGGGGCGAGTGCTGGTTTGAGGGATTGACGACTTGACCTGGACTGACTGAAACAAATGCTGCAACCGAAAAAAGTAAAATATCGCAAGTTGATGAAGGGCCGCGTCCGCGGCGCCGAAAATCGCGCGGTCGAGCTCGCCTTCGGCGACTTCGGTCTCAAAAGCATCGAGACCTGCCGCGTCGATACGCGTGCCCTCGAAGCCGCCCGCATCGCGCTGACTCGCCATATCAAGCGCGGCGGTCGCGTATGGATTCGCGTGTTTCCCGACAAGCCCTTCACCAAGAAGCCGGCAGAAACCCGCATGGGCAAGGGCAAGGGCGCGCCCGAGGGATGGGTCGCGCCGGGTGCGTCCGGGCCGGATTCTGTTCGAGATGGAAGGGGTCGATCGCGCGACTGCGCTCGAAGCGATGCGCCTGGCGGCGCATAAGCTGCCGGTCAAGACGATCGTCGTGGAACGGGAGGCCGAGGCCTTTGGAGCTTAGCGAATTGCGGCAGATGGCCGTGCCCGACCTGCGCATCAAGGAACGCGAGGCGCGCGAAGAGATTTTCAAGCTGCGCCTGAAGCTGCGCACCAACCAGCTCGAGAGCCGGGCGAACTATATCAATGCGCGGCGTGAGCTGGCGCGGATTCTCACGCTGATTCGCGAGCATGCCAACGGGGCCAACGCGGCGAGCACGAAGGTCGGTTCCGGAGCGAGGAAAGGATAGCGATGCGGCAGCGGACGAAGCGGCGCGAGGGCATGGTGGTCTCGGCCAAGATGAACAAAACCGTGGTCGTGCAGGTCGAGCGCCTGGTCGAGCATCGCCTGTATGGCAAGCGCCTCAAGCAGCGCACGCGCCTGATGGCGCATGACGAGCAAGCCCAATGCCATGAGGGCGATCGCGTGCTGATTATCGAATCGCGCCCGCTCTCCAAGCTCAAGCGCTGGCGCGTCAGCCGCGTCCTGCAACAGGCGGCGCGCTAGGAGACCGGCCATGGTGCAGACGCAAACAGTATTAACGGTGGCCGACAACTCGGGCGCGCGCAAAGTAATGTGTATCAAGGTGCTCGGCGGATCGCGCCGACGCTACGCCACCGTCGGCGACGTCATCGTAGTGTCGGTCAAGGAAGCGATTCCCAACGGCAAGGTCAAGAAAGGCGACGTGAGCAAGGCAGTCATCGTGCGCACCCATAAGGAAGTGAGCCGCGACGACGGCAGTTACATCCGCTTCGACGACAACTCGGCGGTGCTGCTCGACGGTCAGGGCGAGCCGGTCGGCACGCGCATCTTCGGACCGGTCGCACGCGAGCTGCGCGCGAAGCGCTTCCTCAAGATTATTTCGCTCGCTCCCGAGGTGCTCTGATGTCCGCGCATCGGCATGTGGCGAAGTTCGCCATTCGCAAGAACGACAACGTGATGGTGGTGACCGGGCGCGATCGCGGCAAGACCGGCAAGGTCATGCGGGTGATACCTGAGACCGGCAAACTGATCGTCGAGCGCCTGAATATGGTGAAACGGCACTCGAAGCCGCGCGGCGCGGGCAGTCCGGGCGGAATTATCGAGAAAGAGGCGCCGATCCAGATTTCCAACGTGATGATTTTCTGCGACCGCTGCAACGCGCCAGTTCGGACCGGAATCAAGCCTGCTGCCGATGGCACCAGGTCGCGGGTTTGCCGCCGCTGTGGCGAAGCATTGGGGAATGACTGATGGCGGACGACGAAAAAAGCGAAAAGACGCAAAAGGGCAAGCGCGACAAGGCGTCCGGCGAAAAGAGCGGCGGCGAAAAGCAGCCTGGCGGCCGCAAAGCGCGTGCGCAGCAGGCCGCCGCGGCGGCCCAGGCAGCGGCTGCGGCCGAAGAGTCGGCGAGCGAGCCCGAAGAGAAGCTGCCCGCGCGCTTGCGCGTACGCTTCGAGCAGGAAATCGTGCCTGCGCTGATGCGTGATCTCAAGATCACCAATCGGATGCGCGTGCCGACGCTCGGCAAGATCGTCATCAATATGGCGCTCAGCGAAGCCCGCGAGAACGTCAAGATTCTGGATTCGGCCGCCGACGAGTTGCAGCAGATTGCCGGCCAGAAGGTGGTGACCACCAAGGCGCGCAAGGCGATTTCGAACTTCAAGCTGCGCGAAGGAATGCCGATTGGCGTGATGGTCACGCTGCGGCGCGAGCGCATGTGGGAGTTCTTCGATCGGCTGGTGAACGTCGCACTGCCGCGCGTGCGCGATTTCCGCGGCATCAGCGACAAGTCGTTCGACGGACGCGGTAATTATTCGCTCGGCCTGCGCGAGCATACGATTTTCCCCGAGCTCAATCTCGACAAGGTCGAGAAGGTCAAGGGTATGACGATTTCAATCACCACCACCGCGACCAGCGATTTCGAGGGGCTGACCCTGCTGCGCGCGCTGGGGATGCCGTTTCGCACCGCCGCCGATCGTGATGGCGCGGCGTGCAGGCGGCCTAGAGGACGATTCAGATGGCGAAGACCAGCCTGCGGGTCAAAGCGACCCGCACGCCGAAATTCAAGGTCCGCGGATACAATCGCTGTCCGCTATGCGGACGCGCGCGGGCATTTTATCGGCGCTTCAAGATGTGCCGTTTGTGCCTGCGCAAGAATGCGCTGCAAGGGCGCGCTGCCCGGCGTGGTCAAGGCCAGCTGGTAGCGTCCGGATTCGGGCAGGAATTGAGGAAGAATTATATGTCGCAGACTGATCCGATCGCGGAATTGTTGACCCGGATTCGCAACGCGATGCATGCGCGTTACAACCAGGTCGAACTGCCGCATTCGCGCGTGCGCGAAGCCATTTGCCGGGTGCTGCTGGCCGAAGGCTTCCTCGCCGGTATCGAAACCGCGGGCGAAGGCTACAAGAAAAAGCTGATGCTCGGCCTGCGCTACTCGCCCACGCGCGAGCCGGTTATTCGCGGCTTGCAGCGCGTGAGCAAACCGAGTCTGCGCCGTTACGCCGGCGCCAAGGACATGCCGCGAGTGAAAGGTGCGATGGGTCTGCATGTGGTCTCGACGCCGCTCGGGATGATGACCGATCGCGAGGCGCGGCGTCGCAAGATCGGCGGTGAGATTCTGCTGAGGATTTGGTAGGCAGTCATGTCGCGCATAGGAAAATTACCGATCCCGCTCGAAAAGGGCGTCAAGGCGACGCTCGGCGCGGGACAAGCTCAAGCTCGAGGGCCCCAAGGGCAAGCTCGAGACGCGGGTCCATCCGGGCTTCGTGATCGATATCGACGATTCGAAGATCGTCGTCAAGCGGCCGGGTGATACGCCAAGCGATCGCGCGGTCCACGGCCTGATGCGCAAGCTGGTCGCCAACATGGCCGAAGGCGTCAGCAAGGGCTTCAAGACGGTGCTCGAGATCAACGGCGTCGGTTATCGCGCCGACGTCAAGGGCAACCTGATCAACCTGACGCTCGGCTACTCGCATCCGATCGTCTATCAGCTGCCGCCCGAGGTCACCGCCAAGGTCGAGCGCCAGGTCTTGATGACGCTCGAAAGTGCCGATCGGCAGTTGCTGGGATCGGTGGCCGCGGAAATTCGGGGCCTGCGCCCGCCGGAACCATACAAGGGCAAGGGCATCAAGTACCAGACCGAAACGATTCGCCGTAAGGCCGGCAAGGCCGCGGCCGGATCGAGTTCCGGTTGATGCACGAGTTGGAGTAACGATGGCTGTCGAGCGATCAGAAAAACGCAAGTTGCGCCAGGGGCGGGTGAGAAAGAAAGTGCGCGGCACCGATCGAGATGCCGCGGCTCTCCGTGTACCGCTCGCTGCATCATATTTACGTGCAGGTGATTTCCGACGAATCGGGGCAGACGCTGGCGTCGGCCTCGACTGCGGTCAAGGAAGTGCGCGAGGCCGGCGCGAGTCATGCGCAACGTCGCCGCGGCCAAGGCCGTCGGCAAGGCGATCGCCGATCGTTGCCGCGAGCATGGCATCAGCCAGGTGGTATTCGACCGCAATGGCTTTCTCTATCATGGACGAGTTAAGGCGCTGGCCGAAGCGGCGCGCGAAGCCGGACTCAGATTCTAGGATCTGACAACCGGCAGGAAGGACGCCGTGGCACAACGAATTGACCCGCAAGGGATGGATATCAAAGAGAAGGTGGTCCACATCAACCGCGTGGCCAAGGTCGTCAAGGGCGGCCGGCGCTTCAGCTTCAGCGCGCTGGTGGTCGCCGGCGATTCAGAATGGTCTGGTGGGTTATGGCTTGGGCAAGGCCAACGAAGTTCCCGAGGCGATTCGCAAGGGTGTCGATCGCGCGAAGAAGAGCCTGATTCGCGTGCCGCTGCGCGACGGCACGATACCGCATCAGGTGCTCGGCCATTTTGGCGCTGGCAAGGTGGTCCTGCGGCCGGCGGCCGAGGGTACCGGCGTTATCGCAGCTGGTGGCGTGCGCGCAGTGGTCGAATTGGCGGGTATCCGCAATATCCTGACCAAACGGCTGGGCTCGTCGAATCCGCATAACCTGGTCAAGGCGACGCTCGAAGCGCTATCGGAATTGCGCAGCCGCGAAGACGTGATGCGTCTGCGCGCGGTGGAACAGCCGCCGGCGGCCTGAGGCATTGAGCGGAGAAGTTAGATGGCCGATACGATTCACATCAAACTGGTGCGCAGCCCGATTGGGACCAAGATTCGTGTGCGCGAGACGCTCAAAGGGCCTCGGCCTCGGCAAGGTCGGCAGCACTCGCGTGCTCAAGGTCGACGCCCGAAGTGCTCGGGATGCTGCGGCGCGTCGCGCACCTCGTTGACGAAATTAAGGATTAGGCGGACGACTGCAAATGAACCTTAAGGATATCAAGCCGGCCGCCGGCTCGACGCATCGCAAGAAGCGCATCGGACGCGGTATCGGCTCGGGCCACGGCAAGACCGCGGGTCGCGGACATAAGGGTCGCGGCTCGCGCTCCGGTGGCAATACGCCCGTCCGTTATGAGGGCGGTCAGATGCCGTTGTCGCGACGGATTCCGAAGCGCGGGTTTCGCCGCCTGCAGAAAAACGAACAGGCGCGCGACCGCTTCGTCGAAGTCAACATCGGTAAGCTCGTCGGTTTTGCCGAAGGCGAAATGATCGATCCGGCAGGTGCTCGTCGATCGCGGATTGGCGCGTGCCGGGTCGTAAAATCAAGATTCTCGGTAGCGGTGATTTGAAGGTTAAGCTCTCGATTCGCGCCCATGCCTTTTCCGGCAATGCCCGCGAGAAAATCGCGGCGGCGGGCGGCAGCGCGGATTTGATCGAAGGCTGAGTCGCTGAATGCTTGAAGGGTTCTCAAACGCCTCGCGCATCCCGGAACTGCGCCGACGCCTGCTATTCACGGCCGCGATGCTCGTGGTGTACCGCATCGGCGTCGCCATTCCGACGCCCGGTATCGACGGCCAGGCGCTCGCCTCGTTCTTCGACGCAGGCTTCGAGCACACTGTTCGGCTGGGTCAATCTGTTCTCCGGCGGCGCGCTCGAGCGCTTTTCGATCTTCGCCCTCGGCATCATGCCGTATATTTCCGTCGCGATTATTCTCGACCTCCTCAAAATCGGCTGGCCCTATCTCGACGAGCTCTACAAAGAGGGCGAGGCCGGCCGCCGCAAAATCGCCCAATACACGCGCTACGGCACCGTCGGACTCGCCCTCGTTCAGGGCACGATGATCGCCTACTCGCTCGAAAGAATTCAGGCGCCCGGGTGGCGGCAGCGTGGTCTATAATCCCGGCGCCGGCTTCATCGCGATGACCGTGATTACCGTCACCGCCGGCACCATGTTCGTGATGTGGATCGGCGAGCAAATCACCGAGCGCGGCGTCGGCAACGGCATCTCGCTGATCATCATGTCGGGCATCATCGCCCGCCTCCCGAGCGCGATCGGCACCACGGTGGAATTCGTCCGCAACGGCGAGATGAGCATCTTTGTCCTCGGCCTGATTCTGCTCCTCGCGTTCGGCGTGATGGCGCTGATCGTTTACGTCGAAAGCGGCCAGCGCCGGATCCCTGTCCAATACGCCCGGCGCGTCGTCGGCCGTCGCGTCTATGGCGGCCAGGCCTCGCATTTGCCCCTGAAGGTGAACACCTCGGGCGTTATTCCGCCGATTTTCGCCTCCTCGATCCTGGTTTTCCCAGCCACTCTCGCGACCTTCGTGCCGCAACTCAAATGGCTGTCGGCCTATGTAACGCCCGGCGGACTCGTGTACAATATCGCCTACGTCGCCCTGATCGTCTTCTTTTGCTACTTCTACACGGCGGTTACTTTCAACCCCGTCGATGTCGCCGATAACCTGAAGAAGTACGGCGGTTTCATTCCGGGCATCCGGCCGGGACGCTTCACGGCCGAATATATTGATCGGGTGCTCTCGCGAATCACCCTCGGCGGCGCGATTTACGTCAGCGCCGTATGCATACTGCCGACGATCCTGATTCAGCGCTTCAACGTCCCGTTCTATTTCGGCGGCACGGCTTTGCTGATCGTCGTTGGCGTCGCGCTCGATACCGTGGCGCAGATCGAAACCCATCTGCTGTCACGCAACTATGAATCCTTTATGGGCGGCCCGCGCGGCGGTGGGCGCAACCGTAAACGGGCCTGAATGAACGGGAATTGCTGGTGCGACTAGTACTTTTGGGCCCGCCGGGAGCCGGCAAGGGCACGCAGGCGCGAATGCTCGAGACCCATCTCGGCGTCCCGCAGGTTGCCAGCGGTGATTTGCTTCGCGCGGTCGTGCGAACCAAGTCGGCCCTCGGCAAGCAGGCCAAGAGCTTCATGGACAAGGGCGCCTTGGTGCCCGACGAGTTGGTCCTCAAGCTCATCGATGATCGCCTGCGCAAGCCCGACGCCCAGGCTGGATTTATTCTCGACGGCTTTCCGCGCACCGTCCCCCAGGCCGAGACCCTGGCGAAAATGCTCGACGCCCGCGACCTCAAGCTCGACCGCGTGGTCGCGATAATCGTTCCCGATGAGGAGATTATCAAGCGGATTTCGGGGCGGCGGACGTGCCGTAATTGTGGTGCGATGTATCACGTGATTTTCGATCCGCCGACGCAATATGAACCTGTGCAACTCGTGCAACGGTGAATTGTACCAGCGCGACGACGACGCCGAGGATACCGTCCGCATGCGCCTGCAGGTCTATGCCGCCTCGACGCGGCCGTTGCTTGAGCATTATCAGCGGCTCGGCTTGCTCAATCAGATCGACGGCATCGGGCGGGCCGAGGAGATCGAGCAAGCGCATTTTGACCGCGCTTGGCCGCGCCAATGGCCTCGGGGCCGCGAAGGAGAAAGCGTTGATCACGCTGAAAAGCGTTGACGAAATCGCCGTGATGCGCACGGCGAGCCGCATCGTCGCCGAGGTTCTCGATCAGTTGGTCGCGGCGGCGAAAGCGGGCGTTTCGACGCTCGAACTCGATCAGTTAGCCGAGCAATTGACGCTGAAAAAAGGCGCCAAACCGGCCTTCAAGGGGTATCAGCCGGGTGCGGTGGTTTATCGCCACAGCCTGTGCGTGTCGATTAACGAGGAGATTGTCCACGGCATCCCCAGGGCTGGACGCAAATTGAAGCCCGGCGATATCGTGGGTCTGGATTTTGGCGTGGTGTACCACGGCTATTACGGCGACGCAGCGCGCACCGTCGCGATTGGCAGGGTTTCCGAGGGCGCGACGCGCCTGATGCGCGTGACGCGCGAGTCGCTTTATGCCGGCATCGAGCAGGCGCGCGTCGGCAATCGCATCAGCGATATCGCGCGCGCGGTGCAGCGCACGGCCGAGGACGCGGGGTTTGCCGTCGTGACCGATTTTGCCGGTCACGGCATCGGCCGCAAGTTGCACGAGGACCCGCAGGTGCCGAATTACTTCCGGCCCGGGATGCCGAATCCGCGCCTGCAGGAAGGGATGGTGCTAGCGATCGAACCGATGATCAACGAGGGTACGGCGGACCTGGAAATTCTCGACGACGGCTGGACGGCGGTGACGGCGGATCGCAAGCTGTCGGCGCATTTCGAGCATTCGATAGCGATTACCGCCACCGGACCTGAGATTTTGAGCGAGTTGGCCCATGTCTAAGGGTGACGCAATTGAAGTGAGCGGTACGGTCCTCGAGGCCCTGCCCAACGCGGTCTTCCGCGTCACGCTCGACAACGGCCATCGGGTCCTCGCCCATATTTCTGGTAAAATGAGGATGCATTACATCAAGATTCTCCCGGGCGATAAGGTCACCGTCGAACTGTCGCCCTACGACCTCACGCGCGGCCGGATTACCTACCGGATGCGCTAGGCGGGAGAGCAGGCAAATACAATGAAGGTTCGTGCGTCAGTCAAAAAGATTTGTAAGAACTGTAAAGTTGTGCGCCGCCAGGGCGTGATCCGCATTCTCTGTGCGAATCCGCGCCACAAGCAGCGCCAGGGTTAACGGGAGGATCGTTCGATGGCACGAGTAGCCGGTATCGAGCTGCCGAGAAACAAGCGCATTGAAATCGCGCTCACCTACATCTACGGCATCGGGCGCACGACCGCGAACAAAATTCTGGCCAAGGCCAACGTCGATGCGGCGCGTCAAGACCGACGACCTGACCGCCGACGATCAGGTGCGAATTCGCCAGGTCATCGACCCGGACTACAAGGTCGAGGGTGACCTGCGGCGCGAGATGCAGCAGTCGATCAAGCGCCTGATCGACCTCGGCTGCTATCGCGGTATTCGCCATCGGCGCGGATTGCCGGTGCGCGGACAGCGCACGCATACCAATGCGCGCACGCGCAAGGGTCCGCGCAAGCTGGTCGCCGGCAAGAAGCAGGCACCGCCGAAGTAAGGGGGCAGTCGAGTAGGGCGCTGTCGAAGTCGCTTGCATTCTGAACGGAGTGAGATCCCGAAAGCGATCCGTAGACAGAGATCCTGTCACGCATGCGGATTCAGAGCATGAACGAGAGCGGGAATTAGAAGATTAATGGCTGACGAAGAACAAAAAGAGACCAAAGCAGCACCTCCCGCGCGACGCACGGCCGCTGCCGCAGGAGGCTCCCGCGCACCTGACCGCGGCCGGTGCGACTACCGCGTGGCGCGGTGCAGCTCCGCGCGACGCCGCACCCGCCGCGCGGTGCCCGAGGGCGTCGCCCATGTGCACGCGACGTTCAACAACACGATCGTAACGATTACCGATCCGCTCGGCCTGGTCGTCGCCTGGTCGAGCGCCGGTTCGGTCGGCTTCAAAGGCTCGCGCAAAGGCACCCCGTTCGCCGCGCAGATGGCGGCGGAAGCCGCTGCCCGCAAATGCTCCGACTACGGCATGCGCAGCGTAATCGTATCACGTCAAGGGTCCGGGCGGCGGCCGCGAATCGGCGGTGCGCGCGCTGCAGGCGACCGGGCTCGCGGTAATTTCGATCAAGGACGTGACGCCGATACCGCACAACGGATGCCGTCCGCCCAAACGGCGCCGGGTCTGATGCGGCGCGTTTTTTACAGAGGAATACGGTGGCTAGAAATCTTGGACCAGTTTGCCGGATGTGCCGGCGCGAGGGCTTGAAGCTCTTCCTGAAGGGCGAGCGATGCTACACCGACAAGTGCGCGATCGAGCGGCGTAATTATCCGCCAGGCGCGCATGGTCAGGCGCGCACGCGCTTTTCGGAATTTGCCATTCGCCTGCGCGAAAAGCAGAAGGTCAAGCGGATTTACGGGATGCTCGAGAAGCAGTTCGCGCAATACTTCGAGATGGCCGAGCGGATGCCCGGAATCACCGGTGAAAATCTGCTCGTGCTGCTCGAGCGGCGCCTCGATAACGTCGGTTTATCGGCTCGGCTTTTCGAGTTCGCTCGCGCAGGCGCGCCAACTCGTTCTGCACGGCCATCTCGAAGTCAACGGCAAGGTCGTGACGATTCCCTCGTACCTGCTCGAGGTTGGGCAGGTCGTCAGCATCAACGAGAAGAGCCGGCAGAAGAAGGTAATCGTCGAGGCGATCGAACTGGCGCAGCGGCGCGGCGTGCCCTCGTGGATGTCGCTCGAACGCGAGCAGTTCCGCGGCTCGCTGCGGGTCGTTGCCGGCGCGCGTCGGATCTCACGATGCCGATCAGTGAGAAGCTCATCGTCGAGCATTACTCGCGTTAACTAGGGAGCCGCAGGCGGAGCGAGCACGAGTCTGCGCGGCGCGTTGATCTTAGAGAGGTTGCTGTCCGACAATTGCCTGACAACAAATTTTTCGCGGTAAAAGTACACAACTATGCAGAATGATTGGCGTGACCTGATCAAACCGAAGGCGGTTGAATTCGACGAAAAGGAAACTACCCCGACCTACGGGCGCTTCGTCGCCGAACCGCTCGAGCGCGGCTACGGGATAACTATCGGTAACGCTTTGCGCCGGGTCTTGCTCTCCTCGCTGCCCGGCTACGCGATTACCGCCGTACGCATCAAGGGCGTGCTGCACGAGTTCTCCACCATCCCGGGCGTCAAGGAGGACGTCACCGACATCATCCTTAACCTGAAGGAAGTGCGCCTGAAACTTCATGAGGGTGAGCAGCTCACGGCCTCGCTCAAGGCCAAGGGCGAGGCGGTCGTCTCCGCGCGCGACATCACCGGCGGCCCAAGCCTCGATATCCTGACGCCTGATCGCCATCTCGCGTCGCTCGACAAGGGCGCCGACCTCGACATGGAGCTGGTGATCAAGCGCGGCCGCGGCTACGTGCCGGGCGAGCGCTCCGAAGACGACGACGAACCGATCGGTACGATCCGCCTCGACGCGATCTTCGCGCCGATCAAAAAAGTCAATTTCGTCGTGACCAACGCGCGCGTCGGTCAGCGCACCGACTACGATCGGCTGGCGCTCGAAATCTGGACTGACGGCTCGATCTCGCCGCGCGAAGCCTTGACCTACGCCTCGCGCGTGATCCGCGACCAGATGTCGATTTTTGCGGGCGTCGAGGAAGAGGTCGAAGTGCCGATTTCAGGCGACTCGGCGGAAGTCCGGCCGGTCTTCAACGAGTATCTCTACCGTCCCGTCGAGGGGCTGCCAATTTCGGTCCGCGCCTTCAACGGGCTGCAAAACGCCGACATCAAGTATATCGGCGAGTTGGTCCAGCGCACCGAGCAGGACATGCTGAAGATCAAGAACTTCGGCCGCAAGTCGCTCAACGAAATCAAGGAAGTGTTGACCGACATGGGGCTGTCGCTCGGAATGCGGCTCGAGAATCTACCGTCGCGCGCTGAACTCGACCGGATGTGGGAGGAGCAGGAACGCCGCGAGTCCGCCTGACCGGTGGGCCTGGGCAGATGCGCGCAGCCGCTGCTGCGAGGGCAGTATGGTTGATCGCTGTGGTCGTTGAGGACGATCCGCCGCGAGTGGACCCCTTCTTGGAGGCGGCCCCGGGCGTCGGCTGGACCGGGCACGGATGAGTTTCTTTGCACACGATACCGCGCCGTCTGCCGGTGAAGTCCGGCGCCTATGCAGCGTAGCGTCGCCGTCGAGTTGGTGTTTGGAGTGGAGTTTTAACCGATGCGTCATCTTAACCAGGGCCGCAAGCTCAATCGCACTTCGTCTCATCGCAAGGCGTTGTTCCGCAACCTCGTGCTCAGCCTGATCCAGCACGAGCGGATCAAGACCACCGACGCCAAGGCCAAGGAGTTGCGCCGCTATGCGGACCGGATGGTCACGCTCGGCAAGCGCGGCGATCTGGCGGCTCGCCGGCTGGCCTTCGCCTTCATCCAGTCGCGCACCGCGGTCAAGAAGCTCTTCGACGAAATCGCGCCGCGCTTCACCGATCGCGCTGGCGGCTACACTCGCGTCGTGAAGTTCGGCGTGCGCCGCGGCGATGCCGCGCCGCTCTCGATCATCGAGTTCACCGGCACCTCCGAGAAGACGACCGCGAAGAAACCGCCGAAAAAGAAGGCCGCCGCGCGCCGCGACTCTGGCCGCGAAGGCGGTGGTCAGCGCGCCGCCGCCGGCTAGACCCGCCAGCCCTGGGTCTACCGCACGCTAGTCCGCAGCTAATCCGGCGCCAACGTCGGTATCTTTAATTCCCTCTCCCTTCGGGAGAGGGAATTAACTTTTGCGCCCTCCGCAGGCCGCGGCTCGGCCGAGCCGCGGCCGGCTAGCCCACGGCTGACATCTTGTTCGCGAAAAGGAAACGCGCTTCCATGGAAGCGCGTTTCCTTTTCGCGTTCTTGCTTGGCGAGCCGACGGAGCAAGCACATGCTTTACCGACGCATGTTCATTTTCGTTAATTTGTGCTACTATCAGCAGAGCGAAGGAACCTAGGCGTTGCTGGCTCAAAGGTTCAAACTGACCCACTACCTGACAGTGCAGACGGTCGATTAGTGACTCAATGAATTGCTGGCACCCGAATCATCGCCCTGACCGAGATTTCGATCCGTTTGTATTCAGAATTGGCCGCGAAAATCTTTAAATACATAACAAAGCCAAATTCCCTTTGATCCACCAACAAAAAATTGGCTTTGACGTGTCCATTTAATGTGCTTTTTGCGCTGAATTACCCAGTCCGCGAGGCGTTTTCGATTCTTAAATCGCCACCACCGTCTGCTAGAATAGCTCCCAAGGACAGGTGATACCGATGGCGAACGATCTGGTCCGGCCGGAACAATTCTTCCTCAACCGCTTTGGCTTGAACGATAGCGCCCTCGAACGCATTCTCGGCAGCGCGCTCGAACGCAAGGCTGACTATGCCGATCTCTATTTCGAATATCGCAGTGCGGAAGGCCTCGGCCTCGAAGAGTCGATGGTCAACCACACCAGTAAGTCCGTCTCGCATGGCGTTGGCGTGCGAGTGTGCGCCGAAGATCGCACCGGCTACGCCTACTCCGACGAGGTGACCGTCGATCGTATGCGGATTGCCGCCGAGGCCGCCCGCGCGATCGCCGACTCCCGCACCGAGGCTCACGCCGCCGTTCAGGTCGGCGGGCCGATGCCGCAGCGCCAACTGTACGAACTCGAAAGCACCCCGCTCGAGGTGCCGATCGAGGAGCGCGCCAAGTTGCTCCGCGATATCGACGAGCTCGCCCGCGCCTACGATCCCCGAGTCCGCAATGTGATGGCCTCGTTCGCAGCCGAGCGCAAGATCGTCATGATCGTTAACAGCGACGGGCGCGTCGCGGCCGACATGCAGCCGCTCTGCCGCCTCAACGTGACCGTCATAGCCGAAGACGACAAGGGCCGCCAGGTCGGCAGTTTTGGTGGCGGCGGCCGCGTCGAATGGCGCTATTTCCTCGAAGGCGATCGCTGGAAAGAATACACGCTGAACGCCGCGCGGCAGGCGATTGTCAACCTTGACGCCGTCGATGCGCCCGCCGGCGAAATGGTCGTCGTGCTTGGCAATGGATGGCCCGGGATTTTGCTCCATGAAGCCATCGGCCACGGCCTCGAGGGCGACTTCAACCGCAAGGGCGTGTCGGCTTTCTCCGGCCGGATCGGGCAATCGGTCGCAAGCCCGCTCTGCACCGTCATCGACGACGGCACCATCCCGAATCGGCGTGGCAGTCTCAACGTTGACGACGAAGGCACTCCGACCTCGCGCACCGTGTTGATCGAGAGGGGCATCCTGCGCGGCTACCTGCAGGATCGCCTCAACGCGCGCCTGATGAAATCCGAACCGACCGGGAACGGACGTCGCGAGAGTTTCGCACACGTGCCGATGCCCCGCATGACCAACACCTTCATGCTGCCCGGCGAATCGACCCCCGAAGACGTCATCAAATCCGTCAAGCACGGGCTCTATGCGGTCAGCTTCGGCGGCGGTCAGGTGGATATCACCAACGGCAAGTTCGTGTTCTCCGCCAGCGAGGCCTACTTGATCGAGGACGGCAAGGCGACGCGTCCGGTCAAAGGCGCGACGCTCATCGGCAACGGTCCCGACGTGTTGACGCGGGTCTCGATGGTGGCCAACGACCTCGCGCTCGATTCCGGTATCGGCACTTGCGGCAAGGACGGCCAATCGGTACCGGTCGGCGTTGGGCTCCCGACGATTCGCATCGACGGTATTACGGTCGGCGGCACTCGCGCCTAGATTCTCGCGAATTTAAAAGGACATCCTGATGGCACAGGTTGATGCGGCGTTGGCGGAATGGACGCTCGGAGTGGCGCGCCGCCATGGCGCGACGGCAGCGGAAGTTTTGTGCGTGAGTGCGGAGTCGCTCGCCGCCGGCGTGCGGTTGGGCGAAGTCGAGAAACTCAAGAGCTCGCGCGAGCGGCGTCTTGGCATTCGCGTGTTCGTCGGCCAGGCGTCGGCCAACGCTTCGACGGCGGAACTCGAGCGCGACGGCCTCGAGGATTTCGTTGCGCATACGGTCGGCCTCGCGCGCCTCACCGCAGCCGATCCGAGCGCCGGCTTGCCCGATGCTGCCCTGCATCCGCCGAGCTTTCCCAATCTCGATCTCGCCGATAACGATCGCGGCATTGTCGATGCTGACACCGCGCTCGCGATCGCGCGCAAGGCCGAACACGCCGCGATTTCCGCCGACCCGCGAATCAAGAACTCCGAAGGTGCGGAATTCGATTCCGGTCGCTACTACATCATGTTCGCCAACAGCCAGGGCTTCGCCGGCGAGTACGAAGGCACGTCTTTCAGCCTGGGCGTCGCGCCGATCGCGCAAAGCGACGACGGGGCGATGCAGAACGGCCATTGGTACACGGCCAATCGTCATTTCATCAAGCTCGACGACGCGGAGGAGGTCGGGGCGATCGCGGCTAAACGCGCGCTGCGGCGCCTGGGAGCGCGCAAGATCAAAACGACTCGCGTGCCGATCGTCTTCGATCCCGACATGGCCGCGGGTCTGTTGCGCTCGCTCGCCGGTGCGGCATCCGGACCGTCGCTCTACAAGGGAGCCTCGTTTCTGCAGGGCAAGCTGGGCGAACAAATCGCCTCGCCGATCGTGACGATTTATGACGACGGCACGATGGTCGGCGCGATGGGCTCGAAGCCGTTCGACGGCGAAGGCCTCGCCACCAATCGTAAAAGCCTGGTCGAGCGCGGCGTGCTCAAGACCTATCTGCTCGATTGCTATTCCGCGCGCAAACTGAAAATGCAACCGACCGGTAACGCTTCGCGATCGGTCGGCGATTCGCCGTCCGTCAGCACGACCAACCTTTATCTCGAACCGGGCAGCCATTCGCCGCAGGAAATTATCGCGACGGTAAAACAAGGCCTTTACGTCACTGAGCTAATCGGCTTCGGCGTGAACGGTGTGACGGGAGACTACTCGCGCGGCGCGGGCGGTCTCTGGATCGAAAACGGCGAACTGACCTATCCGGTGCAGGAAGTCACGATCGCCGGCAACCTGAAAGAGATGTTCAAGTCGATCGAGATGATCGGCAACGATCTCCGCTGGCGTTCGACTGTCGTATCCCCGACCTTGAAGATCGCCGAAATGATGATCGCCGGTGCCTGATGACCCGAAAAGCCGGGAATCGCTGATCGCAAGTTCTCACCAGGCCACGCGGATCGGATACCGCGCGATTTGCGCATCGCCAGTCAGAATCGTCACTTTCTCGACTTGGGCCTGCGCGACCAGCATGCGATCGAACGGATCCTTATGATGGTTCGGAAGGCGCGACACCCGCAGGGCGTGCGTTATTGAAATCGGCAGCACCTCAAAGCGATTCCGTGACACTTGCTCGGGGATATAGTTTTCGAGATTGTCCGGGACGGCGAGGCGTCCGATGCCGGCCTTGACGACAATCTCCCACGCACTCACCGCGCTGAAAAGAATCTCATTGACGCCATCGGAGATAATCGCGCGGCAGCGTTCCGACAGGCGAGCATCATCGCTGATCCACCAAAGAAACGCGTGGGTATCGAGCAGCGCCCTCATTCCTCGAAGGCTCGCTCCAAGTGCGGTACCGGGGCATCGAAATTGTCACCTATCGTTATCGCCCCCTTGGCACTGCCGGGGACTCGATCCGACGGTTCGATCGCCAGCCGCACGATTCGCGCAACCGGATGTCCTGCCCGGGCAATGATTATCTCTTCGCCCCGCTCCACCAGCTTGAGCAGTTTCGAGAAGTTCGTTTTGGCATCGTGAACGTTGACATGCCTGGTCCGCGATTTGGCCATAGTCCAATTATAGACTTAGTCCACGACTTAGTCCAACTGATAATGGTGGTAATATGCGGCGCGGTGTAAGGCCTGCAACGCTGTGCTCGCCGGTAGCAGTTGCCCGATGATAAGAAATGGTTACGTTCTTCGTTGAGGAACGAGAATAATGGCGATTAACCCGAACCGCTTTACCGAAAAACTCCAGGAGGCGATTGGTCGTGCCCAGAATGCAGCCGTCAGCGCACATCATCAGGCTGTCGACGTAGGGCATCTCGCTTCCGCATTACTGGAAGACGCCGACGGGCTTGCCGCTTCGATTATCAAGCTCGCCGGAGCCGACCTGGACGCGGTGCGCACCAAGCTGAGTGACGAACTGCGCAAAGTCCCTTCGGTGAGTGGTGGCGGCTCCGATGCCGGGCAGACCTACGTCACCCAACGTCTTAATCGTGTGCTGGCGCGCGCCGAACAGGAAGCCGGCAAGCTCAAGGATGAGTATGTCTCGATCGAGCACGTGCTGATCGCGATGCTTGACGATCCGGGCGCGACCGCAAGGATTCTGCGCGAGGCCGGCGTCACCCTCGACAAGGTCATGTCGGTGCTCAAGAAGGTGCGCGGCAATCAGCGCGTGACGTCGCAAAATCCTGAAACCACCTACCAGGCGCTCGAGCGCTACGGCCGCGATCTCACGCAGATGGCGGCGGCTGGCAAGGTCGATCCGGTCATCGGGCGCGATGAGGAAATCCGCCGCGTGATGCAGATTCTTTCGCGCCGCACCAAGAATAATCCGGTGCTGGTCGGCGAGCCGGGCGTCGGCAAAACCGCGATCGCCGAAGGCCTCGCCCAGCGTATCGTCTCGTGGCGACGTCCCCGACGGGCTCAAGAATCGCCGCCTCATCACGCTCGACATGGGCGCGCTGATCGCCGGCGCCAAATTCCGCGGTGAATTCGAAGAGCGCCTGAAAGCCGTTCTCAAGGAAGTGCAGGAGGCCGAGGGCGAGATCATTCTGTTCATCGACGAGTTGCACACCGTCGTCGGAGCAGGCGCGGCCGAGGGTTCGATGGATGCCTCCAACCTGCTCAAGCCGATGCTCGCGCGCGGCGAACTGCATTGTATCGGTGCGACCACGCTCAACGAGTATCGCAAGTATATCGAGAAGGACGCGGCGCTCGAGCGGCGCTTTCAGCCGGTGATGGTCGACGAGCCGAGCGTCGAGGACACCATCTCGATTCTGCGCGGACTCAAGGAGCGCTACGAAGTCCATCACGGTATTCGGATCAAGGACTCCGCCCTGGTGACCGCCGCGATTCTCTCGAAACGCTACATCACCGATCGCTTTCTCCCCGATAAGGCGATCGACCTGGTCGACGAAGCGGCGGCCAAGCTGCGCACCGAGAAAGAATCAATGCCGGTAGAACTCGACGAGGCCAACCGGCGTGTGATGCAGCTCGAAATCGAGCGCGAGGCGCTCAAGCGCGAGACCGACGCGGCTTCGAAGGATCGATTGCTGAAGCTCGAAAAGGAGCTGGCCGAGGCCCAGGAGCGGCGCTCCGCGGTGCAGGCTCAGTGGCAGAACGAAAAGGGCGGCCTCGAAAAGCTGTCGAAATTCAAAAGCGATATCGAGCAGACCCGCCGCGAGATCGAAAAAGCCAAGCGCGAGTATGACCTCAACAAGGTCGCCGAGTTGCAATACGGCAAACTCGCGAGCCTGGAAAAGGAACTCGCTGAGGCGGAGAAAGGCGCCGATCACGGCGGAGGTTCGCGTCTGCTCAAGGAGGAAGTTGACGAAGAGGACATCGCCGAGATCGTCGCGCGGTGGACCGGGGTGCCGGTGTCGCGCCTGATGGAAGGCGAGGTGCAAAAGCTTTCGCATCTCGAAGAGCATCTGCACAAACGCGTCATTGGACAGGACGAAGCGGTGACGGCGGTCGCCGATGCGGTGGTTCGCGCCCGCGCTGGGCTGCAGGATCCGAACCGTCCGATCGGCTCGTTCATTTTTCTCGGCCCGACCGGTGTCGGCAAGACCGAACTCGCGCGCGCGCTCGCCGCGTTTTTGTTCGACGACGACGCCGCGATGGTCCGCATCGACATGTCCGAGTACATGGAGAAGCACACCGTGTCGCGTCTGATTGGTGCGCCCCCGGGCTACGTCGGTTACGACGAGGGCGGACAGCTGACCGAAGCAGTACGCCGCCGTCCGTACTCCGTGATCCTGTTTGACGAAATCGAGAAGGCGCATCCCGACGTCTTCAACACCCTGCTGCAATTGCTCGATGACGGGCGGTTGACCGACGGGCAGGGCCGCACGGTTGATTTCAAGAACACCGTCATCATCATGACTTCGAATATCGCGAGCGGGCTGATCCTGTCGTTCAAGGGGCAGAACTACGAGAAGATGAAAGAGGAATGCCTCGCGGTGCTCCGCCAGAGCTTCCGGCCCGAGTTCCTCAACCGCATCGACGAGATCGTAGTGTTCCATCCGCTGAGCAAAGTGCAATTGCGCGCGATCGTTGATATCCAGCTCGAACGGCTCCGCAAGCGACTGGCCGAGCGCAAGATCGAGATCGAGTTGACCGACAAGGCGCGCGACTACTTCGCCGAGAAGGGTTACGACCCGGTCTATGGAGCGCGGCCGCTGCGCCGCATGATTCAGCGGGAGCTGGAAACGGCGCTGGGCCGCAAGTTGATTGCGGGTGAGGTGCGCGACGGATCGCGAGTGGTAATCAACGCCGGCCCGCAAGGCCTCGAAATCACGGCGGGCGAACCACAGGTCGCCGCCGCGTGATTCGTGTCAACTGACTATCGTGGAGCTCGTCAATTGACTATCAAGTCAACTGACTATTGACTGACTACTGATGGTAAGTTGAGCGGTGGAGACGATAGGCCCCACCGCTCATATTTTACGGGCGCAAACTACGGGAGTGTTCGCATCCCGCTCAAGGCTTCGACATCAGGTCGGCTTTCGCGGTGGTGAGGTTGACCGGCACCGAGTAGTGCTCATGCTCGATCAGCCACTTGCCGTTGACCTTGCGATAGATGTCGGTGGCGCGCAAAACGAACGCGATCTTTCCTCCATTTGCATCCGTCCCGCTGAAATCCTGGATACTATGTCCGTAAGCCAGATCGCTCCCATTGCTGACTAACGCCAGATCGGTCATCCTCACCGTAATCGGCCCCTTGAACGGAGTCAGCGCGGCCTTCCAGTCGTCCTTGTACGCGGGCGCGCCGACATATTGGCGTGGCGGCACGACGTCGAAAACGAAGAGCTTTTCGCCCGGGATGTAGCACGCCATGATCGCGTCGTAATCCTTGACCCGAATTGCCGCTATGAGGCGCTCCTGCAGCGCCTTGATCTCAGCCTGAGCGTGATTCGTCGCTCGCGCTGGGCCCGCCACGAAGATGGCCACCATGAGTACGATCGTTGACCCGCTCAGAACGATAAACTTTCGCATGATTTTCTCTCCTCCCGCGCGGCGATCATTATGCCACCGCCGTCGTTTTGCCAAGCGACGAAGCGGGTTTCGATCGGGCCCATCGTGAACTTGGCGGTGAGTGGGCGGCCGGAAGATGCAAGCCTGCTGCGTAGAGCCTCGAGAGATCATTCGATCTCGCGCGCGCGGCCGGGCGTTGGCATTTGGGTAGAAGTGGAGCTAAAATCCGGGGCGTCAAGGAATTAACTCTGCTAAACTAAATTTGAGACCGGCCAGAGAGCGATGGACAAGAATTTGAACCGCAGGAACAGTGTTGGAGTGCGGACCGCAATTTTGATTCGGGCGATGTCGGTGGTGGTGGTGACGGGCATCGTTGCACCGGCAATCGTCTTTGCGACGCCGGCCGTCGTCGTGAAGATGACCGACAAGCCGCCGATGTTCAAGCCGCTCAAGATTGCGGTTAAGGTGGGGCAGACGGTCGAATGGGTCAACAATGCGGAGACGTTGCATTCGGTCACGACCGACGCGGACAGCGCGCAGAAACCGACGGACGTTTCGCTGCCGCCCGGTGCGAAACCTTTTGATTCTGGCTTCATGAAACCCGGTGCCACGTTTGATTACACGTTCACAGTGCCCGGGACATACAAATATTTGTGTCTGCCGCACGAGAAGGACGGGATGGTCGGAGTAGTGGTCGTCAGCAAGTGAGTCGATCCGGGATTCTTCGGCACGCGAGAGTCCGCGGGATTTGATCGCGACGCAATTGAAAGAGTATGGTTGCGTGTCCGCGAATTTGGAGAGTGGCTGACGGAACGCGCTGCTGCTCGGATTGAGCGGCGTGCGTGGCCTGAAATTCAAGGAATTTGGATTCGGATGTCAATGAATCGGAGCCAGAATAACTCGAGCGCAAATGCGCACCGACGAGGCTTGGGAACGCTCGGACGGATAGCTGCCGGCGCGATTGCCGCGACTGCAATGCTGATCGCAAGCGCGCCCGCCACCTACGCGTTTCCGTGGAGCATCGATATGTTCCGCGGCGCCGCGATTCAGCCGCTCGAGGTACCGCCGCGCAATATGCCGGACGGCGTGCTGCCGACCGACGGTATCCATTACAACAACCATTTGGGCCAGCCCGACGGACTGCCAGGCGCCGACGAGCAAGCGGTGCCGCAGATGAAGCTCGAGGCGATGACCGTCAAGATGCATAATCAGTTGCAGCCGACGCCCGAAAACCTCAAGCACGGCGAGCAGCTATTCCTCACGAACTGTTCTCCGTGCCACGGGACCCGCGGCGCGGGTGACGGATCGGTGGTTCACCTGCTGTTGCACAAGCCGGCCAACCTGATGACCGGGGTGAGCAAGAACCTGCCGGACGGTTATATCTACGGCTACATCCGCAATGGTGGTATCTGGATGCCGTCATACGACGACGCGATGAGCTCGAACGAACGCTGGCAGGTGGTGTTATATCTGCGCGATCTGCAAGCCAATTACCATGGCACCGATGCGAGTGCAGCGGCGGCACCAACGGATACTTCGTCGACCAGCGCTGTTGCGCCCGGTGGATCGGGAGATGCAGGCTCGAGCGACGCCAACACCCAATCGAAATAGTCAACGGGAAGTATAGTGTCGCATTAGTCACTCCTCATTGAATAGACACTTCGACCGGCTCATCGCAATCACGCGGTGCGCCGGTTTTCATTTGCGGGCCAAACGAAGTCGCGGGTTCCACTTCGGTTGGAAAGATCGGCGCAGATCGTGGTAAACCCGGCGCTGGAGGAAATCCACGATGGCGACGACATTGGAAGTTCTCGCGAGCGGTTACGGTCTGCTCGAAGGACCGCGCGTCGACGATCAGAACCGCCTCTATTTCAGCGATGTGCCAAACGGCGGCGTTTACCGGCGCAGTCCGAACGGCGAAGTCGAAACGCTGATTCCCGGGCGCAAGGGCGTCGGCGGTATCGCGATCAATCAAGGCGGCGGCTTCGTATGCTCGGGCAGGGGCCTCATGTATTGGAATGAGGCAACGCGGACCAGCCGCAACCTGTTTACCGAATGGGAAGGTCGGCCACTGAAGGGCCTCAACGATTTGCAGCCGGACGATCATGGCAGCATCTACGTCGGATCGCTCGAATTCGACGCGCTGTCGGATCAGAAACCGGTGCCGGGCAACCTTTTTCGCGTGGATCCGGACGGTAAGGTCGTCAAGTTGTGGGAGGGAATCGAAGTTACCAACGGCCTCGGCTTCAGTCCTGATCGCAAGCTGCTCTACCACGCCGATTCGACCACGCAGGCGGTGTGGGCCTACGACGTGAAACCTGATCGAACGGTCACCGATCGGCGGGTGTTTGCGAAGGTGCCGGACGGTTGGCCGGACGGACTCGCCATCGACGCGGAGGGCGGGGTGGTCGTCGCGACGGTCAAGTCGGGCGAGGTCGTGCGCTTCAAGCCGAACGGCACTATCGATTACCGGATGAAGATTCCGGCGAAATTTGTCACCAGCGTCACGTTCGGCGGCAAGGATCTTCAAGATCTTTACGTCGTGACGGCGGACAATACCGACGACAAGGACAAGAAAGGGACTATCTTCCGCACGCGAACAGAGATCCCCGGTCTAGCGGTGCCCAAGGCAAAATTCAATTAACCACTTTGCGCGATCGCGCGTCATGGGCGCGCGGCGCGTTCATTAACATTCAGGAGAAGCGAAGGAGCTGGATGCCAGCGATACTCGACGGGCTGGTGGTCGTTGACCTGACGCAGAATATCGCCGGGCCATACTGCACGCAGCTACTAGGGGACTTTGGTGCGACGGTGATCAAGGTCGAGCGCCCGGCGGGCGGAGATGATGGGCGCCGTTTCGCACCATTGTGGCATGGCGAATCGACGGTGCATCTGACTGCCAATCGCAACAAAAAAAGCGTCTGCGCCGACCTCGATCATCCGCGTGGAAGAGAGATTGTACATCGCTTGTCACGCACTGCCGACGTCTTTGTCCATTCGATGAAACCGGGGAGCACCGAAGCGCGCGGTCTCGGCTATGAGGATCTCGCTAAGGAGAATCCGCGCCTTATCTACGCCTCGATCAGCGGCTTCGGCGATTTCGGTCCGCTAAAAAATCTTCCGGGGTACGATCCATTGGGACAGGCTTACTCGGGAATCATCAGCATGAACGGCCATCCGGGATCGCCCCCGGCGCGCGTGGTCGTGCCGATAATCGACATGGGCTCGGGGCTATGGCTTTTCAGCGGCGTGCTTGCGGCGGTGATCGAAAGAGGAAAGACCGGCAAGGGCTCCCGCGTACGCACGAGTCTGCTTGAGACGGGAGTGACGTGGACCGCGCTGATGATGATGAACTACATGGCGACCGGCGACGTGCAAGGACCGGCGGGATCGACGTCACCGGCGGCGGCACCCTATGAGGCGTTTAAAACTTCCGACGGATGGGTGATGGTCGCCGCTGGGAACGACCGACTGTTCGCAAGATTTTGCGAGGTAGTCGGGCGCGCAGAGACTCCCGGTGATTCGCGCTTCGTCACCAACAGCGTGCGTGTGCCGAATCGGCTGGAGTTGCACGAGATCCTCGAACGCGAAACAGTACGTTTCACAACGGCGAAATTGATCGAAGAGCTGCAAAAGGTGGGCGTACCGGTCAGCCCAATCAATAAGCTCGATGAGGTTTTCGCCGATGAGCACGTGAACGGCTTGGGGATGTTTCCGCCCGCCGCCGCGGACTTTCGCATTCCCGGGATGAAGTTCGTCGATATACCGATCAGCATCGATGGCGAGCGATCGGTGAAGCGACACATGCCGCCGCGACTCGGTGAACATACCGAAGAAATCCTGCGCAGCGTCGGATACTCGGCAGAGGAGATCGATTCGTTGCGCGCCGAGAAGGTGACCAATTAGCGGGCAGCGCGACGATCAGACCGATTCGCTGCCGACTGCGAGGAGCGCGCTGGAAGCGACGGTCAGAGCGAAGGCGGCGACACGCAAAGATGCGGTGATCAGATCGGCAGGCAGCACTTCGCCGAAGGCGAGCATGCCGCCGACGATCGGCACCAGATTCGAAACGGCAGAAGACAGCGGCATCGCGATGATTCCGCGCGCGCCGTGGAAGGAATTCTGCAGCAGTATCAGGCCAGCGATATTTGCTGCGCTGATCAAGATAAAGCCACGGCTGGACGAACATGCGCAGCATCGGGGCCGCGCTCGCATGCGCGGCGAACGTATCGGCGAGCGGTTTGGTGTAAAGGCTGCCAAGGCCGAACGCGATTCCCGACGCTATGGCCGTCGCCGATACCGCCGCGCCGCATGTGCGCAATCGTAAAGGCATTACCGCGACGCACCAACGAAATCGCGGTGAAGGCGGATAGCGATTGAACATTCGCCGTTGCTGCCGGCCGCGCCGGCGCTCAGCGAGAACGCGAGCATCACCATTGCGGCGAGCGATTCCGACGATTCCGGTCCATTCGAGTGGACGTCGCCTGCTCGCGCAGAAAGATACCGCGAAGATGACGAACAAGGCGATGCCGCCCTGCATCATCACAGCGACCAGTGAAACCGGCGCATCGGAGAGCGCGGCGACGTACAGCGCGTAGCCGAGCGTCTGCACGCCGAGTCCGCCGATCCAGACCGGGTCGCGAATCCAGATCAGAACAGCGTTGGAAGATTGCGCTGCCATGTGCGGGCGGGAGGGTCGGCACTGCGGCTTTTCATCATGAGCAAGCCGCCCGCCAGCAGCGCGCTCGCGAGGACGCCGAGACCCAGGTAGAGCGCGAGCGACGACTGATTAGCCATCGACCTCGCGAATAGTGCCGTTGGCAAGAATTTCGAGCCGTCGTCCAGCCCACTCGACCTTGTTACCGAACAGGCTCGTGAACCAGATGCCGGTCATGCAGAGGTCCTTGAGCGGCACGAGCCAGACGTCGCGCATCAGCTCCGGCAGCGCGCAAGACGTTGCGCAACATCAACGTGGACATCGCGAGTCGTGCCGCGATCATGAGGCCAAACAATCCGACCGCGAAAAAACTGCCGCCCGAAGCGAGCAACAGTACGAGCCCCCAGAAAGGGCCGTGCGTGGTGATCGTCGCGAGACTGAGCGGACGCGTCGTGCGATAGGTGCGTGCCCAGCGCAGTTGGTGGTTCCAGAAGTCGGTGAAGGTCCGTTCGTGAGTGACCGTGGTCACGATCGAGCTGGAAAGGCCGATGCCCCAATTGTGCTCGGCAGCGAGTTTGCCGATGTGGAAATCGTCGGCGAGGAAATCCTTGATCGCGCGAAAGCCGCCGATTTGCTCGAGCGCGGCGCGCTTGATTGCGATAGTAGCGCCGAGCGCATAGCGCACCGGCTCGACCGCCGCCGACAGCATCACCATCGGAGTAAAGTCGGTGTTGACCGACGAGCGCTTCAAGTCGCGAGGCGAGCGAACCGCTCGGACGCGCGCGATAAATGCATGATATAACGCCGGTCTTTACATCTGCAGCGAGCTCGCCGACAAGGCGCCGCAGATGGTCGCGATCGACGGCGATGTCCGCGTCGCTCATCACGAAAATGTCAGCGTCGGGCGCTCGCTCGGCCATCGCGATCAGTTTGGCGACCTTGCGATTCGGACATCCAGGTTCGGCACCGACCACCAGCGTAATTTGCTTTTGCGGGTAACAATCGTGCAACGAGGTCGGTACTTCGGCGGCGCGATCGCGACTATCGGAAACGCCGAAATAGTATTCGATGCGCGGATAGTCGAGTTCGAGGTAACTGACGATCTTTTCGCGGAGGTTTGCGGTGAGGCCGTTCAATGGCTTGAGGATCGCCACGCGCGGGATCGTCTCGGGCAGCGGTGGCGCTGGGGATGAGACGCGGATGGCGAAGCGCAAAGCGGCGAGCGAAGCCACAATGTAGTAGCCGATTGAGATCGCAACGCATAACGCCGCAAGGTCGGCGATCAGTCTCATGTCCTAACGCCAACCCGCGATGCCCGCGGCTCGATTGATTGTTCGGGCGCGCACGCGCGCGTCGCCCCATCGAACGTTATTATCGCCGTGCTCCTCTAGGCTGCCTGCGCGGGCTGGGCGGCCACGCGTGACTGGGCCCGCCGGCTGCGCATCGTGGAAAGGAACTGCATCCCTTCCTTGAGCAGGCGCCTGCACTCTTCGCGCGAGGTCGCCATTTTGCGCAACGCTTTGAGAATATAGCGCGGACGAAAATAAAAACTGCGATAGAAGCGCTCGACGGCACCATAGATTTCGTCGTTGGTCAAACCCGGATATTGCACCGTGCACTTTTGATAGCCGGATTCGTCGAGCAACGGATCGACCGCCAGATAGCCATTTTTCGTGACGTATTCGAAAAGCTCGGTGCCGGGGTAGGGCGACGCAAGCGAAACCTGGATGGTCTCGCAATCCATCTCGCGTGCAAACCGCATCGACTCCTCGATCGTCTCCTTGGTCTCACCGGGGAGTCCGAGGATGAACGTGCCGTGGATCAGGATGCCGAGGTCGTGGCAATCCTTGGTGAAGCGCCGAGCGCGATCGAGGCGCACGCCCTTCTTGATGTTCTCGAGGATTTTCGCATTACCACTTTCGTAGCCGACGACGAAGAGCCGCAGTCCGCCGTCCTTCAGGATCTTCAAGCGTCTCGTAATCGACGTTCGCGCGCGAGTTAGTCGACCAGGTAATGCCCAGCGGCTTGATCAACTGGGCGATTTTGCGCGCCCGCATCGGATCGGCGGTAAAAGTATCGTCGTCGAAGAACAGTTCCTTCATCTTGGGGAACTTCGCCTTCAGCGCGGCGACTTCCTCGTAAACGTTTTCGGGGCTGCGGACGCGATACTTATGGCCTTGGGTGACCTGCGGCCATAGACAAAAGGTGCATCGCGCCGGACAGCCGCGACCGGTGTACATCGAGACGTAGGGGTATTGGCAATACGGGCTGTTGTAGCGCAGGTAGTCCAGGTTCTTTTCATAAACCTCGGTCACGAACGGCAGGCTGTCGAGTTCCTCGTTGGAAAGAATCGGACGGTCTGGATTATGGCTGATGATGCCATTTTTCTGGTAGCTGATGCCGCCGATCTTCGACCAATCCATGCCTTGCGCAACTTCGAGCATCGAGAAGTCGAATTCCTTCCTTGCCGCGATATCGATAGCCTTACTGATTTTGAGCGTCTCTTCGGCGCGCGCCGTCGGATGACCGCCGACAAACGCGATGATGCAGTTTGGATTGGCCGCCTTGATCGCCTCCGCCGTGCGCGCGTCCATCCGCAGCGACGGCGTCGAAGTATGGATCACGACAAATTCATACTTTTTCGCTTCTTCGACCGTCATTGCCGGCGTGTAGTTGTGCGGTGGCGCGTCGAGCAGCCGCGCGCCCGGAATCATCCCGGCGGGATAGGCCAGCCACGTCGGGTACCAGAACGACCACACCTCGCGCGTCGCCTGATAGCGCGATCCAGCGCCCCCATCGAAGTCATCGTAGGAGGGGGGATTCAGGAAAAGCGTCTTCATCACATCCATGCGTACGTCACTCCGCCAGGCCTGTCCGATTGGTTAGTGAGACTATATTCACGCGATATTAGGAAGGCAAGAATCGCGTAAATGTTCTTTTGTTGACAAGGGTTTTGGTTGCCGATCGCAATCCCGCCGGCCCTCAGCACTCCTCAACCATCGGCATCGCTTTTTGCTTCCGCAGGTGTCGAGCCGATTGGAGAAGGCGTCGCCGTTTCTTCCGCGGCGACCGGCAACTTGGTGGTGACGAAAGCGTAGATGCCGGTCAGCTCCGCCGATCATAATCGCTGGCGAACCACAGCAGGCCGAGCGCGATAGTGTCGGGTTTCGTCGAGGCCGGCGTATCCGAACAGCACCAGATAGGCCGCTTCGCGCACGCCCAGGCCGTTGAGTGTGATCGGCAGGCTCGCGAAGACGTTCGCGATTGGGACGCAGAGCATGAAGGTCGCAAGCGAGGTTTCCAGGCCGAGACCGCGGGCAAGCAGATATTGGCATACGGCGAGGCTGGCCTGCAGGGTAATCGACAGGATGATCGCTGGGACCAGCGCCGCTGGATGGTGCAGGTAAACGGCAGGAGCGGATCGACCAGTCGGCCAAAACGGCCGCCGAGATTCGTCGCGAGGCGGGCGAGGAGTGGCGAAGTCAACCATCCAGCGAAGCGCAACCGCGCCGATCAATACGGTAACCTGCACGACGCTCGGCGGTAGTTTGACCGTGCGCAACGTCAGGGCGCATCCAGCGGCGAACCAGAACACCGCGAGCAGGCCGATTCCGCGGTCGGCGACCACCGACGCGATCGCCTCGGCGAGCCGCTGATGTCGGCGACCAAGGTAAAGCGCGCGCGCGGCGTCACCGCCGACGAGGCCCGGCACGAACAGGTTCGTGAACATGCCGACGAAATAGTAGGCGACGGTACTCGCGAAACGGGCCATCGATATCGTTGATGCGCGCGAGCAAATGCCATCGCCATGACGTCATAACCTGGCTGGCGAGATAGAGCGCGATCGCCGCAATGAAGTAACTGAGGCGCTCGCGAGCGAGCGCGTGGAAGACCGGACGCGCATCGTAGTGCCGGATCAGCAGCGCGACCACCGCGATGCCGAGGGCTCCACGGATCGCGAATGCGCCGTACGGATTCTTGCGCGGCGCAGAAGCCTCGATGGGATTGTCTTCCGCGCGTCCGGAAGTCGATGCGCTACTCACTCGGGGTTTCCATCGGCGGGGTCAATCTGTTTCGTGCCGCGCCATTGGGGCCAGTCGTCGGCGACCGCTCGGTTCCGCTGGGCATAATCGCAACCTTCTTCAGATCCGACGCAATGATCGTGTACGGGCCGAGAAATCGTTTAATCGGATCGAGCGCGAAGCGATCGACAACAAAAACGGTCGAGCGCGGATCATTCCAAAGCTTCAGCAAATCGGCGCGCCGGATGAAGAAATAATTTGCGGCGTCGGCATCGTGCTCGGAGCCGAAAGTGAGTTCGGTTTTCCCGCCCACGAGAATCACGCGACGATGGCAGTAGAACGGCAGCGATTGTACGTAACGCGGATAGCATACCAGACGGGCGTCCGGCTCGAGCCGCTCGATCTCGCGGGCGAGGCGCGCGTAAGAGCGCAGCGGCTCGGCCATCAGGCGTCCATAACTGATCGCAGTCAATACCGCGGCCCCAGTCAAAACCAGCAAGGAGAGGCCCAATTCGCAGCGTCGCATCCAGAACGCGGCGAAGCAGCCGAAACCGCCCGCGATGAGGATCGCCCCGGAAATCTCGATCGCAGGACGCACCATCATCGGATACGGCGCGCGAAACTCCGACGCCAGAATCGCGATAACAATCGCGACGGCGCCGGCGATGCCGAGTAGCGGACCGATTGCCGCGAGACGTCGCGGGTCCATAGCGCCAGCGCCGATCGATCGACGTCAGTAGACCGTCGGCGATCACGATCGCCAGCGGCGGAATCGCCGGAAGAATGTACGGCACCAGCTTGGCGCTCGAGAACGAGAACAGGGCAAATATTGTGGCGCTGGCGATAAAGCAGAAGTGCCGCGCAGGATTAGGCGCGAGATCGCGCCACGGAATAAACGGCAACGCGAACGTCCACGGTACCAGCCCACCAATAATGATCGGAATGTAATAATAAATCGGCTGATCGTGGCTATAGCTCGCGTCGAAGAAGCGCCGGAAATGTTCGCCGATAAAATAAAAGTCGAAGAAGCCAGATTCGCGAATCGTGATTGCGATGAACCATGGCGCCGCGATTGCGGTGGTCAAGAGGAGCCCGGGAAGCGCGTGAAACTTTGATACAGCACCGCGCAAATCGCCATCCCGCCAGAGGAAAATCGTCGCGACAAAAAGCGGAATTGCAACGCCGACTGGACCCTTAGTCAGCGCCGCGAGTCCCATCGCGACGTAAAATAGCCAGCACCAGTATCCGCCGTCGCGCCAATGGAGAAAGAAAGCGAACATCGCCGTCGTCAATGTCGCGGTCAGCAGCATGTCGGTTGTGAGAACCTGCGCCATCAGGGCGTAAATCGCGCTGGTGGTAAGGACGCTGCCAGCCAGAATTGCGCGACGGGCGTCGAAAGTTCTCGCGGTGAAGAAGATGGTCGCGACGACCCCAAAAAGCGCCGCAAAAGCATTGACGAAGCGAGCGGCGAACTCGTTGACGCCCATCACGGACATCGAGAGGGTCGTCAGCCAGTAGAGCAGCGGTGGCTTTTCGATATACGGGACGTAATTCAAATGGGGGACGATGAAATTGTGTGAGGCGAGCATTTCTCGCGCGATTTCGCTGTAGCGGGCCTCGTCCGGTTCCCACAGTCCGTAGGTGCCCAGATGGAAAAAGAACAGAAACGCGGCGAGACCGATCACCGCGCCGAAGCCGGCGACACTAAGCGGTTGCGTGGGGGAAGCACCCTCCGATGGTACTGGAACCGTGCGATCCGCGACGCTCGCCTTATCCAATTTGAACGGCACGGCGCCCAAGTCTAGCTGGCGCCGCAAGCAGCGCACAGTGGGTCATCAAACCGGGGTGAGTCTTTATCTAGTCGCCAACTGCGCCCCCGCCCTTGCGCGGATCGTACATGCCGTGCAGCGCTCCCAATTTGATTCGTATTGCGTTGACCGCGCCGAGTTCCGGAACATCTTTCAGCTTGAAACCCATAGCCGTAAGCGCCGTCTTGGTTTTCACCGGCATACTCTCTTCGACAAACACAACTTCGGGCTCAGCCTGCTGATGGATGCGTGGTGCGGCCAGAGCGGCTCCGGGAGCGAGGTTGAAGTCGAGGATGTTGAGCACCACCTGAATTACTCCGCTGATAATCGTTGGACCGCCGGAACCACCCGCGACCAACGCCGGCCGTCCGTTTTCGAGCGCAATAACCGGCGACATGCTCGACAGCGGACGTTTCCCCGGCGCCACCTCATTGTTTTTCGATCCGACCAGTTTGAAAGCGTTGGGCACGCCCGGTGCGACGGCGAAGTCGTCCATCTCGTCATTGAGGATCAGGCCGAGCGAGGGCACCATCAGCTTCGCGCCGAACACCGTGTTGACGGTAGTGGTCACGTCGACGACGTTTCCGGCTTTATCCACGATCGCAAAGTTCGAAGTGCCGTGATCGTGCGGCGCGGTTACGGCTGGCCGAGGCGCATGATGAAACGCGCGATCCCGGGCCTCGGCGATATGTTTCGCTGAGAGCAGTTCCGCCATCGGTACGTTGACAAAGGCCGGGTCGGCATCTTGATCGCGATCGATAAAGCCCTCGCGCATCACCTCAATGAGACGCGCCAGGTAGGGTGGCGAGTTCACACCCAACCCGGCCAACCGGTCCGACGCTAGCATCCCGAGGATCTCGAGTACGATTCCCCCGGACGAAGGCGGCGGCATCGTATAAATGACGTAGTTTCGATAGGCAAGATGGATGGGGTCGCGCCAGAGCGGCTTATATCCAGCGAGGTCGTCGGCGGTGACGATACCTCCGCGTTCCTTTACGTAGTCTGCAATGGTCTGGGCGATTTTCCCACGATAGAAATTCGCCACCGGGTGGTCATCGAGACGCTCGATCAGGGTGGCGAGATCCCGATTGCGAATCGTAGCACCGGCGGATTGCGGTTTGCCGTCGGTCGTAAAGTACACGGCGCTGAAGGCCGGATCCGTCGAAAACCGCGGCGCGGTCATCGCGACCTCCTTCGCCATATGCTCGCCGAGCGGAAACCCGTCGCGCGCAAGCTTGATCGCGGGTGCGGCGACCTCCGAAAACTTCTTTGTACCGAAGCGTTTCAGCGCGGCGTCGAGGCCCGCGATTTCACCTGGCACCGCAACCGCAAGTGCGCCTGTGCGCGCGAGGTCTTCGTTGGCCTTGCCATCGCGAATGTACATATCGGCGGTAGCGGCTTTGGGCGCGACTTCGCGATAATCGAGTGCATATAGCTGCCTGGTTTTGGCCAGGTAGATCAGCATGAATCCGCCGCCACCGATTCCGCAGGAGGCGGCATTGGTTACCCCAAGCGCAAGCGAAGTGGCCACCGCCGCGTCGATCGCGTTACCGCCATGACGGAGAATTTCGAGACCGGCGTTGGCCGCGGGCGCGCTCTCGGCCACTACCATCTCGTGCTGCGCCACCGCCGCCCCGGGCAACCCCGGAAATACGACCACCAAGAGTGCTAGCGCGAGCGCGATCATGACGGGGCGTGCAGCGCGGGTGAGAAACCGGTCGATCTGGTTCGAAAGCATTGCGGTGTTACTAACAGCCGAGGGGTTTCGAGAAAAGCTCTGTTTCCGCGCGGCCGCTCGCGATGTTAGATTTGGCGTAGGTTGCCCGTTCGATTGATAGCGTCCGTTGCGCCCGAGGGAATCATCATGAACTTTACCGACATCATTTACGAGAAAGCGGATCGCGTCGCGACTGTAACGCTCAACCGGCCGGAGCGCATGAACGCATGGCGCAATCAGCTCGAAGATGAGCTGCGCGTCGCGATGAACGATGCGGAAGCGGATCCGGAGATCGGCGCGATTATCGTAACCGGTGCGGGGCGCGCGTTTTGCGCGGGACTCGACATGGGCACGCTCAGCAAAATCGCCTCCGATTCAAGCATCGGAGAAGATTTGGCCGCGGCCCGCGCGGGCGACCACCTGCATCCGAATTTCCGCGGACGCTTCGCCTGGTTGATCGGGATGAAGACGCCAATCATCGGCGCGATTAATGGCGCGTGCGTCGGGATGGGCTTCGCCAACGCGCTCCATTACGACATTCGCATCGCCTCCGATCGCGCGCGCATGGGAACGATCTTTCCGCGTCGTGGGTTGGCGCTCGAACTCGGAGCAAGCTGGCTCCTGCCGCGCATCGTCGGTCTCGCCAATGCGGTCGAGCTTGCGGTCACCGGAAAGCTCGTCGACGCGCAGGAAGCCTGGCGCATCGGGCTGGTCACCAAGGTCGTCGCTCATGAGGAGCTGATGCCGGCGGCCCGTGCGCTGGCGAGCGAGATCGCCACGCAATGCTCGCCACTGGGTGTCGCGCACGCCAAACGAATGGTCTATGAGCATCTATTCACTGATTTGACGACAGCCTGTGTCGATGAGGACGAGACTGCGATTCTGATGACGCAATCCGAAGACTTCAAAGAGGGGATCAAGGCGTTCACTGAGAAGCGCGCCCCGCGTTTCATCGGCAAATGATCGCGAGTGCGGTTAGACGATTTGCGACTATTTGAATCTGTCTTCAGTAAGAAGGGTCCGCGGCAGATGTGACCCGCGTCGTTCATCGCTTCGACCACGGCGGTTTATTTCGCATTTTTATCTGATTTTGTCGGCTTTTTCTGCATTATCGATCTTGTCCGACCGATCGAGCGGATGCCTGAAAGTGCGGTCGGGATGACGAATCGTCAGTACCGGGCAATGCGCCTTGCGGACCACGCGCTCGGCGACGCTGCCCATCAGCACGTGAGCCAATCCGGTGCGACCGTGGGTTCCAAGCACGATAAGGTCCGCGCCCTCGCCGTGGGCGGCGCCGATTATCTCGAGAAACGGCGCACCGACCTTGAGCAGGCTGCGCGACTTGAGCCCAGCGTCGCGCAATCGCGCCGTAGTTCGATCGAGCTCGCGCAGAGCGAGGATACGTTGCTCTTCGGCGATTCGGTTCATCGCACCGACGTCGAGTCCGGGACTCAGTTCGCTCACCATCACGGGCGCGAGCGGCTGATCGACATGCATCACTACGATCTCCGCCGAGAAGCGGCGCGCGAGCTCCTCGGCATAGTCGAGGGCGTAACTAGAGTCGTCGGAGAAGTCGGTAGCGGCGAGAATTTTGGTGAATGTAGCCACGAGGCGAACGATACGCCCGGAGGGTCATCCGGGCAAGTGAACGTAATCATTGTGCGGATTTTCATTCAGTAAAGAGGCAGTTTTTCGGCCGGAATTGGCTTTGTTTTCGAGGCAAAGATCGTTGGTTTTGGTGACAAAAATTGGGTTCGCTCTGTACATTCAAATTTTTGCTTGTCCCGCCGGATTGGCGGCGATGAAGACGCAGCGTCACACAGTTCGAGTTGGTGTTTCGGCAAATCGCGTTGACCACGGTTTCGTTGCGACCTGGCGTTGAGCGCGGGGACGGGAGAGCGCGCGAGACACTAGCTGGACGGCCGAGGAAACCGGCCAGTGGAGAGGCTAGTGAGACGGCGGTCTGAATCGGGCGAGCGTGAAAACGCTGGAATGTCAGTCAGTCCGGCGAGGCAGCGTCTCTGAGTAGGACTATACTCCTTTCGGAAGTAGCGCGATAGCCCCGGTGGTAACAGAATCTTGCGATAGCCACGCCGTAGATTTGGACGTGGCGCGATAGCCCCCGCGATAAATTGCGAACTCGAAGGGATAACTTGTTCCGATAGTTGTGAGCCGCCTTTGGACCTGGGGCGTTGGCAGCCGTTGCGTCAGCTTCCGAACGAAGCTGAACAGGAGGGGAAATAAAGACGACGCCGTGCCGTTCGATGAATTAGCGCTCCAGCGCGTGACGGAGATAATCTGATGACAAGACGTTGTGTTTTAGGGAACGATATTTTCCAGGGGGCGGGGACAAATGATATTCGTTCGCGTGAGGCTGCCGCTTGTACTGTTGTCCGCGTCGCTCGCAGTACTATCCGGAGGAAAACCGGTACATCGTGATTTGCCCAACGACGCGTACATCTGGCAGCGCCGATGGACGCCGGCACTAGCGAGCGCATTGGGGCAATCGGCCGACCAGATTCGTGCCTGGCGCCTATTGGTTGCTGAAGCCGATGCGCGCCGAAATTGGTCTTTCCCATCCGTGAATTGGGCCGCACTTAAGCGTAGCAATCGACCGATTATTTTCGTCGTCCGGATCGACGGCCAAGTGGCGCAGCTGAATGAAAGTGCGTTGCTCGATCAGATTACCGCGATGTTCAACCGATGGCGCTTATCTGACGTACCCGTCGCGGGCGTCGAGATCGATCATGACTGCGCGACCGCGCGGCTTACCACTTATGCCCGCTTTCTCGCGATATTACGCGCGCGGCTGGCGCGGACGGTGCCGCTTTCGATTACCGCGTTGCCGGCCTGGCTCTCGACACCAAAGGTTGATGAGGTTTTCTCACAGGTAGATGAAATCGAACTACAGGTGCACGCGGTACAAAACCCGCGAAGGGGGCTATTCGATGGGCAGATGGCGCGAACCTGGGCAGGCGAACTGGCGCGCCATACGAAAAAGCCCTTCCGCGTTGCGCTCCCAGCGTATGGTTCCAAAGTTAGTTGGCGCGAAGACGGGAGCATTCTGTCGATTGAGAGCGAAATGCCAAACCTGGCAGGAGGTGATTCCTCGATGGAGCTAATGGCATCGCCGAAGGAAGTTGCCGCGCTCGTTCGCAATTTTCAGAACGATTCTCCGCCGAATCTCGTCGGGATCGTCTGGTTCCGGCTCCCCACCGACGACGATCGACGCGCGTGGAGTATAGCGACCTGGCGCGCCGTGATGACGGGCGCACCATTGCAGGAGCGCGTAGAGGCGATCGTGCGTCCAAGCGATACGCCGGGGATGAATACACTGGTGCTTACCAATCCGGGAAATCTCGACACGGATTTACCCAATAGTGTCGAGCTGCCAAGTTCCTGCACGATCGGCGACGGCGCTAACGGCTATGCTCTCGACGCAACCGTCGCGTCCCTTACCCTACGACGCCAGCAGGCGGGCCTTTTGAAAAGTCACCATCAGCGAATCATCGGCTGGATGCGCTGCGCACCAACCCAAGGTGAGATAATTGTACACTCGTAGGTTCGGCGTTCTCGCGGGTACCGTGCTGTGCCTGACTGTATCGATCGCGTTGGCTTGCGGCCCGGAATTTCCGTGGCAACTACTCGACGACCGTCCAGCCACTTTCAAAGCGACGCCTGCAAATAGCTTCGCATTCGAGGCGGTGCGACTGGTGCCGCCAATGACGGGAAAACTGAGGGCGATCGAGGGCGACGACCCTAACGCCTTGGCGAAGGCTGAAGCAGTCGGGCTCTCCCCGGAACAGGCCGCACTGGTTGAGCACATGCGGAAGGCAGGCACCGGCGATTTGGCCTTTCAGCAGAGCGCCGCATTGCCTATCTCCGTGCGGCTATATACGGCGGGAGCGATCGATTTTCACCAGCAGGAAATGACCGAGGCGAATCAGCGATTTGAAGCTCTATTGCAGTTGCCGGAGAGCGACCAACTTCGTGCGACCTGGGCAGCCTATATGCTCGGGAGGATTTATGCCCAAGCCGGTGATTACGACAAGGCTTCCGCAGAGTTTCAGTTAACGCGGACGCTGGCGATGAAGGGCGCGCCCGATCCGTTAGGACTGGCGGTCGCGAGCTACGGCGAGGAAGCCCGGCTGCATCTGAAGCGGGCGGAGAGTTACTTCACCACTCCCAACAATCTGCCCAAGGAACGATCAGATGACTACGGCCGCGAGATCGCGACAGCGGTCAAGCTGTACGCACAGCAAGCGGCCGTGGGGTCGTCAAGTGCGGTGAATTCTCTGCGGATGGTTGCGCAACAGCTGCTACAAGACGGTAATCAGCTTAAGTTCTCGATTGGCGATCCGATCGTTCAACGACTCCTCACGACATACGAACTCGCCTCCTCGACGTCTGATCCCACACTGGTTTGGGCGATGCGAGATCAACCAGGCATTGAACAGGTTGCGGGAGCGGATCGACTCGCGGCTCTCGCCTACGCCAGCGGCGATTATGATCTGGCAAGAAAGTGGGCCGATAAGGCACCCGGTCCGTTGGCGTCCTGGGTCAAAGCCAAACTCGCGTTGCAAAAATTCGATCTGGACGCTGCCGCTGCGTTCTATGCCGAAGCGTCCAGAGCCTTCCCGGCTATCGACAAAAACATGGCGCTAGACGATCACAATATCAAGCTGCTCGCCGGAGAGACTGGCACTTTGGCGCTCGCACGCGGCGAATACGTGCAGGCGCTTCGATACCTCTACCCGGTGGCATCGACGTATTGGGGCGATGTTGGCTACATCGCGGAGCGAGTACTGACGGTCGATGAACTCAAGCAATTCGTCGATGCGCGCGTACCCGCTCCTGCTCCTACTCCCGCGCCGGCCGACGCCGACCAGACTCAGCCAGACACTTCGCTGTACGATGCTGATCCCGCGGCCCGGTTTAGAGATCTACTGGCGCGGAGACTCGTACGCGAGGGTCGGTATCAGGAAGCTTTGCGATACTTTCATGCGCCCGAGGACTCGCAGTTCAAAGACTCAGAGGTACGGAAGCACGTGATCGCGTATGCGCACGATCTTCATGAGGCGACTGGCGATTGGCGGAGCGTCAATCGTGCGCGAGGCTGGTATCGAGCCGCGGTTTTGGCGCGAACCTCCGGGATGGAGATGATGGGCTACGAAGCGGCGCCGGACTACTTCGTCAATGATGGCGAGTTGAACTTCGGATTTGGCCAGTCCAATCCCGGGCGCTGCTTTACCACCGACGCGGAACTCTCGCGCTTCGTGGCGAGCAGCACCCAGCCCGATTTGCGATTTCACTACCGGTTCGTGGCGGTGGACGAGGCGGTTCATGCGGCCGATTTCCTGTCACCCCGCTCGCAGGCTTTCGCCGCGGTGCTGTGCCACGCCACAGGTTGGATGATGAGTACGGAGAATATAGTCGGTGATAAGGAAGAGGCTCACGCTCGCGTCCGTGAGCTTTATCATCGATACCTGACGGAAGGGCCGCATGTGGCGTGGGCGGTACACTTCGGGGTGGGTTGTCCTGAGCCAAATTTCGAGACCGCGGCGCGTCTGCCGCGAATCCTAGCCCTTCGGCACACCCGGCATTTCGTCGGCCTTCACCGCTGGCAACTCGGCCTGAGCTTCGGCGTCTTTTTCATCGTGCTGAGCGCTGGCCTCGCCTGGTTCTGGCGGCGGGGTCAACTCAATGCGATGAGTTGACCCCGCTGGAACACCATGGCGGTTCAATCGATGACGAGTGTCACCGCGGCCGGGGTCATGGGACGACCAGCGTCACGTTAGCCGCGGTCATTGGACCACCAGCGTCATGTTGCGGCGGTCATTGGATGATCAGAGTCACCGGGACCGAGTGCGAGCGATTGGCGTTGGTGCCGGTGATCGTCAAGTTGAAGGTCCCGGTGCTCGCCGACGGGTTGGGCTTAATCGTCAGTATAGGATTGACGGTGCCGCTGGTCGGCGTGGTCACCGGATTGGCGCTGAAGGAGGCGCTGGTCCGTGACGGGACGCCGCTGACGCTCAGCGTCACCGAGCTGGGAACTCCGCCCAACGCGCCGAGAGCGATCGTGTATTGACCACTCGATTTGCGCCTCACTGTGAGGGACGACGGTGGTGCGGGTGATGCGGAGATCGTGAAGTCGGCGGCGGGCGGCGAGACCACCACCGTCAACGTCGTCGAGTGCGTCAGAGTCGGGCTGGTGCTGGTACCGATGACGGTGACCGGGTACGACCCCGCGGATGTGCCAGTTCCGACTATTATTTGCATGCTGCTGCTGGGGGTTCCCGGGGTTAGGGGCGAAGTGCCGACGGTGCAAGTAATGCCGTTGGTGCCGCACGCTCCGCCAGGAGTGAGAGTGACGGCGTTGGTGAGTCCATTCAACCAAGTGACGGTGACGGTACCGTTAGAGGTTCCGCCCGAGCCCGCGGCGAAGGTCAAGGGCGAAGCGGACTCCGTGATGCTGAAGTCAGGGGTCTGCGCGCAATTACTTAACTTGAACGAGCCGATTGCAGTGCTCCAGAAAACGCTGCTCGAGGCCGGGTAATATTCGTTGGTGTACCAGAAGGTACAATCGTCACGCGGATCGATGCGCAACGCGGAATAGTCGCCCCATCGCGAGGCGCCGGTCTGAACGCCGCCGCCAGCCTGAAGGATGTTCTCGGCTTCCATCGTGCCGGCGGGATCGCCAGGGATGCGGGCGGTGTATCTAATCGACGGAAAGAGGGTGCCGCTCGAGGCGCTGTAGCCGAGGGCAATGTCGCCCGCCGAATCCATCGCGGCGCTGCCCATCCAGCGGTAATTGGAATCCGGTGCGAAGGTGCCCTGCTGCAACAGGCTGAAGTTGCCGCCGGTCGAGGGCGGGGACTGGCGCAATTCGTACCAGCGGACGCCGACGCTCGAGCCGGTGGCGACCGAATGGTTGACGACGATCGCTTCGTGGTCGCCGAAGTTGCGGTAGGCAAGGCGGTACATCAGGCGGTCGCCCAACGAATCGAGCGTCGGTGCTCCACCGGGCTGCGGGACACAGGTGCCACCGCCACAGGCCTCGTTGAACGAATTCACGCTGATATCACCGCCGCCGGTAAGGGTGGAGAGGCTAGTGTTCGCGAAGTTGGGAGAGAGCTTATAGAGCTTGACGGTGCTGAAGCTGTCGAAGGCCAGGAAATAGCCGGGTGCGCCGTTGGGCGGCGCGGTCGAACCGTCGAGGTCGGAGGGCAGGAAGCCACCATTGCCGACGGTGAAGCAGATTTGATTGGCCGGCGCGCCGGTGAGCATCGCGGTGCGGTCGTAGGCGCAGAGCGCGGCGCCGACGAAGGAAGCGCCATTAGCGAAGAGGTTATAGGTGGCGAGATAGGCTCCGTTGGTGGCGGTCGGCCATACGCCGAACTTGTCGTAATCGTTGAGGTTGGTGCCGAAGTTATAGGAATAGAGGTAGTAGGCCCCGGTGGGATCGTTCGTTTTCGAGACTGCGATACATTCGACGTAGGGTGCGTTCAGGCTGCCCAATTGGGTGATGACGAAACGATCGGCGAGCTTATCGTACTGGGCGATTGGGTCGCCCGAGTTGCTGGTGCATGCGCCACCGAGCGCGGTCCAGAGAGCGCCGAGAGCTTTCGGGTATCCCGCGAAGAGGTTTCCGCTTTTGTCGAAAACGCCGATTTGGACGTTGACCAGTTGAACAAGGTGGTTCGGGCCGACGGCCATGTTGGGGTCGGGCGGGTAGAACCCTGTCGCACCCAGGCCCGGGAATTTCGCGCCCTTCTTGTGATTGAGCGGCGGCCCGGGGTGAGTCTGCAACGCATCGTCGTCGCCATTGGCATTAACACCTGCTCCGTGATGGGGCAGCGGATGCAGGGGATGTATCTTCTTCGTTACGGAACCGGTGGGCGGCGCGGGTGGAAGATCCGAGAGCGGTTGGGAAACGGCGAACGCCGCCGGTGGAGTTACGGTCATCGAGGGAGGAGTGCCCTGCGCGGCCGCATATGCTGGGCTCATCGCCAGCAAGCCCAGGGCGGTCAGGAGTTGCAGCAGTCGTATGCATTTCATCAGAAATCCCCACTCAACATTGTCCAGGATGACTTTTCAGACCGAAAAGTTATCGATTTCGCCGTTCTATAGATAGGCATCGTCGCCAGTGACTATCAGCCCAACTGCCTTGGGCTCCTTTTTCAAAATGTCCGGCTTCAGAGCTGCCCTCGGTACGATTGCGCAGATGAAAGCGGTTCCAGAGGCGGGGCGGGCTTGCTATGCCTAAAAGAGGCATGGTACGGAATCTCGTCCCGGTGAGGGCAGGGCAAACGACGCGTCGGGGGACCCGCTTTGAGCCCGCCCTACACTAGGGAACCAACCGGAGAAGTTTAATTAATGGCCAGTGCGAGTCCGGGCGAGCCGTGGGGGCTGGGCAAGTATATCCTGCAATACCGCGCGCCGATCGGACTGGTGTTGATTGCGATAACGGCGTTCATGGGTTACTGGGCGGCGAACGTGCGGATCGCGACGAGCTTCGAGAACTTCTTTCCGGCGGGCCATCAGAACACCGAGCTGTACCGGAAATTCAAGAACCAGTACGGCGGCGCGCAAAGCCTGTACGTGATGCTGCGGGTCAAGTCGGGCGATATTTTCAATTACCAGACACTCAAGAAAATCCAGGACATCACGCGCGACGTTGACATCCTGGCGGGCGTCGATCACAACCAGGTTTTCTCGCTGGCTTCCTATCGCGTCGCCTTCCAACGCGCGGTGCCGGGCGCGCTGATCTCGACCGAATTCATGTATCCGAATGTGCCTTCCACGCAGGCGCAACTCGATGAATTGCGGCGCAATGTGATGACGCATCGGGAGCCGGTGGCGGGCTACATCACGTACGACAACAAGGGCGCGATGGTCACGGCGGCATTCAACGAGCAAGCGCTCGATTACAAGGCACTGTTCGACGAGATTCAAACCATCGTGCACAAGTACTCCGACGACAACACGGAGATTTTTGTCTCGGGCGAGCCGGTAATTTCAGGGTGGGGCTACAACTACCTAAGCGAGATCAAAATCATCTTCGTGATCGCTGTCGCGCTGATGTTGATCATCCTTTACTTGAGCATCGGCGAGCGCAGCAGTTGGTGGGCGCCGATTCTAACCGGGACGTTTTCGGCGATCTGGGGACTCGGGTTCGTCAGCGTGATGGGCTACAACTTCGACCCGGTCATGCTGGTCATCCCGTTTATCCTGACAGCGCGGGATCTGAGCCATGGAATTCAGTGGCAGGGACGCTATTACGACGAACTCGATCGGCTTGACGACAAGCTGCTGGCGTGCGCGACGACGACTGACGTGATGTTGCCGCCGGGGCTGTTGTCGATCCTGGCGGACATCGCGGGCATCATCTTCATCTCGTTCGGCGGCATCCCGGTGCTGAAGGAGATCGGTTTCGGCGGGGCGATGTGGCTCGCAGGCAGCCTCACGATGGTCTTCGTGTTCCAGCCCATCTTCATGAGCTACCTGCCGCGGCCGCGAATTCGCGAGCGCAGTTGGCTGAGCCGCTCCGGCAAGGGAAATCGCGACGGCGTGTTCCATCGGTTCGTCGACTGGCTGGTGAAGGTGCCGGTGACGCCGGGCCTCACGCGGTCGGCGTTTCTCGCGGGTGGCGCGATTTTTATCCTGTTCGGAGTGGTGTCAGGACAACGCGCGAAAATCGGCTATCAAACGCCAGGCACGCCGCTCTATCGACAGGACTCGAAGGTTAACCTCGACATCGCCGAAATCGGCAAATATTTTCCCACCGACATCGGGTGGATCGTATTGTCGACGGCCGATTATCCCGATCCTCAATCGAGCATCGGTCCTGAAGTGATGCGGATGACCGATGACCTTGCGGCCTCACTTGATCAGCCGCGGTGACGCGGTGGCGGTGCCGTCGTTCACGACCGTCGCGATCAAGCCGCTCAACATGATGTTCCACAACGGCTATCCGAAATACGCGAGTATTCCCGGCGGGACCGAATTGGGCGGCAACCTCTGGTACATGTTCCTGGGCGGGACGGCGCCGGGCGAGATGGAGCGTTTCTTCGCGCACACTCCGCACATGACGAGCTCTTGCATCCGCGTGCTGCTGCCGGATCACACCTTCAATCGGCTCAACCAGGTGCGGGACGATATTAAGCAGTTCGTCGATCAGCGGGTCACACCCGACCCGTCGTTATCGAAAATCCACTTCGCGTACCTGGGCGGGGTCGCGGGCCTTTATCTCGCGGCCAACGACGTCCTGTACCGGCTCGACCTGATCAACCTGACGTTCGTGCTGCTGGTGATCTTTCTGTGTTGCGCGTTTAGTTTCATCGTCATTCACGGCGGGAACGCTTTTCATTATTTCGTGCGTGATGGCCAACTTCGGCGCGTTCATCTATATGAACGCGTTCAACATCGGACTGACGATCGATACGATCCCGGTGATTTCGCTCGGCATTGGCCTGGGCGTCGACTACGGCATCTATACGGTCGCGCGAATACGCGACGAAGTGATCGGCGGGGCGTCGGTGAACGAGGCGGTCGAGACGGCGTTGCGCAGTACGGGAGCGTCGGTTTTCAGCACGTTCGCGGTAATGATTGGGGGGATTTTGCCGTGGGCATTCTCGCCGCTGCTGTTTCACAACGAGATGAGCGTGCTGCTGATTTTCCTGATGGCGACCAACATGATCGCGGGCGTGCTGATTCTGCCGGCGTACATCGCATGGCGGCGACCGCACTTCATCACCAGGTACGAAGTGGCGGCGGCGCCGGCCCCGCGTGCTGTCGCAAATTGAAAACGCAGACGACGAGCGTTTTGCTCGCGACACGTTTGCGCACGCTACGATGGTAATCGAAGCATAGGGGCGCGAAACCTCGTTGCGGCGCGAGGGATCGCGCTATATGCTTTTCGAACATCCAATGCATGAAGCGGTTTAACCGGCAAAGCCGGCGAACTTGGCCAATCCCACGAAAATCACGATCGATTCAATTGTCTCGGTTGCGACCGACCAGGTGTCCTGCGAACTCGAGGGCGAAGCCGCGATCTTGAATTTGGCGAGTGGTGCGTATCACGGCCTCGATCCGGTCGGGTTGAGCGTATGGAACATGATCGCGCATCCGATTGAGGTAGCCAAAATCGTCGACAACATGATCGCGCAATACGATGTCGATCGGGAGCGATGCCAGCGCGACGTTCTGGATCTGCTCGCCAAACTTGACGCGCGTGGACTGATACAAGTTAGTAATGGGACTGGCGGCTAAACTCATAAAGCTCGATCGACGAGATCGTGCATTGGCGATGGCCGCCGCGCACACCCTTGCGACGACGTGGGTCGGGCTGCGCGCGGTGGGCTTCAAAGCGATGAACGCGAGAGCGGCGCGCGTCGCAGGTCAAGGCACGCGGGGGCATGCGTGGTGCGGACCGCCGCCTCGGCGAACCGTCGCCCCGCCGACCATCGAGCGCATCGCATGGGCGGTGCGAGCGGCCGGCCGCTTCATTCCCGGCGGCACCAACTGCCTGGTGCGCGCGCTTGCGACCCAATCGATGTTGGGGCGATACGGACATCGCTCTGACCTGCGCATCGGCGTGCGCAAGGCCGCCGACGGCGGTCTCGCGGCTCACGCGTGGCTCGAGAGTTCGGGCGCCGTCGTGATTGGTGAGTTCGAGTTGGAGCATTACGTGCCGATGGCAGCACCGGAATCGCGACAGCCGGACTCGGCTGTGTAGTGTAGCGATTCATTACAAATGGGCGGATTTGCGGTAATCTACAATCTCGACGGCAGTCCGGCTGATCGAGAAATCTTCGAACGAATGCTTGCCGCGATTGCGCATCGCGGTCCCGACGGCTGCGGCCGTTGGGTCGAAGGCCCGCTGGCGATGGGCTATCAGATGTTCCACACCACGCCGGAAGCAGTGCGAGAAGCGCAGCCGCTGGCCGATCCGGATGGACGCTATCACATCGTGTTCGACGGCCGTGTGGACAATCGCGTGGAACTTGCCGCTGCGATTCGTGCGAAGGGCGTGGCGTTGCGCGACGACACCGACGCCGAAATTGCACTCCGCGCATACGAGTGTTTCGGTGAAGACGCGCCGCGGCGGATAGTCGGCGACTTTGCATTGGTCATCTGGAACGGATCGAAACGCGAACTATTTTGCGCGCGAGACCCCATCGGCATCCGGCCATTTCATTATTATTGCGACGGGCGCACTTTTATCGCGGCGACCGAACTACAGCAGATCTTCGCGGATCCGTCAGTGTCGAACGCCCCCGACGAGGGCGTCGTCGGGGAATACCTGGCGGGGACACTGAAGGGTCGCGAGTACACCCTTTTTCGAGACATCAGGCGATTGCCGGCAGCGCATCAGATGACGGTCGGCGTCAACGGCGTGAGCAAGCGGCCCTACTTCGCACTCGATTGGCGCAAAGAGCTTCGCTATCGCGACGATGCGGAATACGCGGAACACTTCCACGAGATCTTTGGCGAGGCGGTGCGCTGCCGCATGCGCGCGATCGGTGGTCTTGGCGCGCATCTTAGTGGAGGCCTCGATTCGACTTCGGTCGTTGGCATGGCGAGTTGGTTGCGTCGTCGAGGAAAGGTCGCCGACGCGCCGTTCGAGACCTTTTCGCTGCTGTTCGACCATCCGGATCTGGATGAGCGGTCGTACATCTTTGAAACAGTCGAGATGCTCGGGCTCATCGCGAATTACCCGGAGCCAGTGCCCGTGGACCTGCCGATGTGCGTCGAGACGGTGCGGCGATTTCGCGACTTTACCGAGTATCCGAACGGCGGCATGTGGAATCGCGTATGGCCGATGGCGCGGGCCAAGGGAATCCGGGTGCTGCTTTCGGGCACCGGATCGGACGAATGGATGAGCGGGAGCCCTCACGTCTATGCCGACCTGTCTCGCGCCGGCCATTGGCGCAAGGCTCTGGCAGCGGGTACGCGAAGATTCGAGTCGCCTGCCCAACGCACGCGATCGCGACGCCGCCGGACTTCCTTTTGCGCTACGCGACTGTGGCCATTGGTGCCGCTCGCGATTGCGCAAGTTCGCGCGTCGTCTTGCGGAATCGGCCGATCGTGCCCGATTTCATCAACCCGGAATTCGCCCGGCGGATCGGGCTCGCGGATCGACTGCAGTCGGAAACGCTGCCGTCCGGCGGGCATGACGTTCGGGCAGTTCGTGCTCTACGAGAGTTTCCAACAGCGGATGGGTCGCGCACGGCGTCGACATCTTCGATCGTTCGACCGCGCGGTTACGGAGTCGAGGAACGTCATCCGTTTCACGATCGGCGGCTGTACGAATTCCTGATGGCGATTCCCGATGATCAACGCGCGCGCGATTCGCGCCGCAAGTATATTTTGCGCAACGCGATGCGCGGGTTGATGCCGGATTCGGTGCTCGCGCGCCGCGACAAGGCCGACTTCTCGATCCTGTTTATCGAGGCGCTGAATCGGATCGGAGGCGAACATCTCTTCGATACGATGGCGCTCGAATCCGCCGGCTGGATCGATCGCGCAAAATTTCCAGAAGTCTATCGCGATCGGATGCGCGAATTATCTCGACAGCAATATCTGGCCGCTCTGGACGGTCTTCGCGCTGGAACTCTGGTATCGGATGATCGTGCTCGAAGAGGATCCGTCAACGAGCCGCATCCTCGCGATCCGCGCGACCGGCTTGGGCCTTGCAGCGGGCTGAGGGGCCGGATGAGCGGAAGAACGGAGCGGAGAATTCGGCGCGTGAGTGTGAAGCCGATGAAAGCTGGAGCGGAAGGCGCGCCAGGCGAACTCGAGTTCGGCGGCTGCCTATCATGCCTACGGCCTCGCGATAATCTTCCGACGTTGAAATTCCGGAGCTTCCGCCGCTACACGACCTTCGCGACGCCGGCCCGCGATCGCGTAAACCTGCATATTCTTGGTCCGCATCGCGCGATCGAGGAACCGGCGCAATGGCTGAATGCATCGGCATACGCGACGGTACGCCATGGCTTTCGTCGGCGAAGATTGACGGCGGTTATCTGCTGCGCTTTCCGCAGACTGGCGGACTTCGTCATCGATGCGACCGGTCACGAAATCACCTGCGTCGGAGCCGCCGATGAGGTCTTCGGAACGTCACGCTGCGCCATTTCGCGATCGATCACGTGATGCCGCGGGTGCTCAATCCGTCTCGGTATCGAGTCGTTGCATGCGACCGCGGTCGCTGCACCCCGAGGTGCGTGTGCATTCATCGGCGATGCGGGCACCGGCAAATCGACGCTCGCGGCGAGTTTCCACCTGAACGGGATGCACGCCTTTTGCGACGATTGCATGGTGCTTCGCGAAGATAGCGGGAAGATCATGGCGACGCCCGCATATCCCGGGGTTCGCTTGTGGGACGATTCGTTCAAGGCGGTGATGTCCGATGAGAATCGCGGACAGCCGGTCGCGCAATACACCAGCAAGACGCGTCTTGCTCGGCGACGGCGCGACCTTTCGCGGTGACGCTCTGCCGCTCGTTCGCATCTACTTTTTGCGAACGCCCGACCGAGGCGGACGAGGCGGTGACGAGTCCCGCAATCAGATCGAATCACCGGCGGCCGAGGCCTTTCCGATGCTGGTTAGCGCGAGCTTCCCGCTTGACCTGACCGACTATGGAATGCTCGCGCGCCATTTTCATTTCATCGTGAGCATCGCCGGCGACGGTGCCGCTGCGCACGGTTGGTCATACCCAATGATTTCTCGGCCTGGAAGCGGTGCGCGACGCGGTAATCGCGGACCTGGCGCAATGATCGCGTTGGAGGAGACCGGTGCGCGGGTATGCTCGAAATAACGTGAAGGTTGCGACCGCAACATTGGCCGCGGCATGATCGCCGCGGAATTAAGTGCCGAGGAACGGCTGATTCTGGAGTGTCTCCGGCGCGATGTCGCGACGGTCGCGAACCGCCCGGACGTGAACGGTGCCCAAGGCCTGGCCGACGAGTTGGGTATCTGCGTTCGACCATATCGATTGGCGACAGGTGACGTTTGTCGGCCGGATCGCACGGCGTGCATGCCCCTGGTCTATCGTCAACTCAAGTCCGCCGCCGGCATTGCGCCCGAGTCGCTCGCTCCGATGCGTTCGGAGTTCTATGGCAATGCGCTGAGCAATCTGCACCTCACGCGCGAGCTCGCGCGGTTGGCCGGCTTGCTCAGCGCCACGAGCATCGAAGCAATCGCATTCAAGGGGCCGATTCTCGCGCTCCAAGCCTGGGGTGATTTGGCATTGCGCCAGTTCAACGATCTCGACCTGCTGGTGCACGCCGCCGATGCCGCGCGCGTGGTCGACCTCCTGATCGAGGATGGCTATCGTGCCGCTCACCTTCGATCGACAACATCCCGAGCTCTCGATCGCACGCCGGTGCGAAGACGAGTTCATGCGGCCCGGCAGCGCCGCGATGATCGATCTCCATTGGGAGCTGAATCCCTCCTATTTTTCGTACGGACCGCAAGCGGCCGACGTTTGGCAACGCAGCGAATCCAGGCGGGTCGAGGGCGTCGACGTGAAGACCCTCGGGCCGGCCGATCTCGTGCTTTTTCTGGCGGTGCATGCGACCAAGCACGGTTGGATCAATCTCGGCTGGATTTGCGATTTCAATGCGGCGATGCGCGCGCTCGGCGAAGCCGAAATGCCTGAGATCGCCGAAGCCGCCCGACCGTTCGGGATGTTTGCGGATGTTGCTGCTCGCGATTGCGCTTGCAGTCGATGTTCTCGACGCACCGATTCCGCGGCTGTTCATCGATCCGATTCGCCGCGACTCCGCGATCGCGGCGCTGGTCGCGGGAGTCGAGCGCCGACTGTTTGCGAGTGTCGGCATGCGCGCGCGGCCCTATTCCGAATGGGTGGTGCCGATTCGCGCAATGCCGACTATTCGCGGCCGCGCGCGCTTCATCGCGAATCGTGCGCTAACTCCGAACATCGATGACTTCAACTTTATCGCACTGCCCCCTGCCGCTACATCCGCTCTACTATGCGACGCGGCCCCTGCGTCTCGCGTGGCAGCAAAGCCGCCGGCTTTTCGTTGACGTCCCGCCTCCGCTGAAACGGCTGCGCGGCACGCCGCGATGAACCATCGGATGACCGTGTTCGTGCGCGCCCTGATGCGCTCGGCAGGGTGGCGCTTTTGGTGGACGCTCGCGCTGATCGTGCTGCTGCCGCTGACCGAAGGCGCGGGACTCGCTCTGCTGCTGCCGACGCTCGAGACGGCAGGACTCGATCTTGCACAACCAGGGACAGGCCGGTCATCTTGCGCGGCTGGTATGGCGCGGGTTTGCCATCGTCGGCGCTCATCCTGGATTTCTCGCGCTGCTCGTAATTTACGTTCTGGTGATCGGGCTGCGCACCATCCTCGAGCGCAATCGCAGCGTCTCCGTGTGGATTGTGCAGCAGGACTTCGAGGATGATTTGCGACGCCGGCTGTACCGCGCGATCGCCGGTGCCAACTGGTTATTCATCACGCGCAGCCGCCTCGCGGATTTCACTCACGCCTTAACCGCCGAACTCAGTCGCGTGGCCGAGTGCGTGTCCTCGTGGACGATGATCGCGGGCGACGTGGTGCTTGGCGCAGGCTATCTGGTGGTGGCCTTCGTTCTCTCGCCCGCGATCACGCTGATGGTGCTGGGGGCCGGCGCGATCCTGGCGTTCGCGATGCGCGGTAAGACCAGCCGCATCGAACGTCATGGCGCCGAGCTCGCGCGCGTCACGAATCTGCTCTACGTGGCAGCGGACGAACATCTGCAAAGCCTCAAAACCGCACGCGCCTATGGCGCCAGCGATCGCAACTACGCGATCTTTGCCGACATCAGCCGGCGCATCGCAGCCACTAACATCGCGACCGCGCGCGAACAGGTCGCGGTCGGCGGATGGTTCGAAATCGGCGCCGCGCTGATCCTCGTGCCTCTCCTGTACGTCTCGGTACGCGTGGTCAAAGTTCCACCCGCAGAACTGCTGCTGTTGCTGCTGATGTACATGCGGGCGATGCCGCGGATGCAGTCGATCCATTCGTACTATCGCAATTTCATCAACGCGCTCCCGTCGTTTCACAATGTGATCGCGCTCGAAGCGCGATGTATCGCGGCGGCTGAACCGCCGCCGGTGGCGGTCGGGCCACCCGTATTTCAGCCGTGAGATCCGGCTGGCAGAGGTCTCGTTCGCGTACAATCGCGAGGGACGCCGGCGCTCCGAGACGTCAGCCTGACGATTCCGGCGGGCCGCATCACCGCGATAGTAGGCTCGTCGGGCGCGGGTAAGAGCACTGTCGCAGACCTCGTGATGGGACTTTTTCCGCCGGACTCGGGCCGTGTCACGATTGATGGCAGGCCGCTTACTCCGGGCACCGCACACGCGTGGCGTCGAGCGTATCGGCTATGTCGCGAACGAGACCGCACTCTTTCATTTGACCGTGCGCGAAAACCTGCGATGGGCGCGAGCCGATGCGAGCGACAACGATTTGCTCGAGGCACTCGGGCTCGCCGCTGCCGACGAGTTCGTGCAGGCGTTGCCGCAGGGCCTCGACACCGTCGTCGGCGAGCGCGGCGCGATGCTTTCGCAGGGTGAACGCCAGCGGATTGCGCTCGCTCGCGCGCTCCTGCGCCGTCCCGCATTGCTGATTCTCGACGAGGCCACCAACAGCCTCGACTACGACAACGAGGCGCGCGTGCTCGGTGCGATCGAAGCGCTGCGCGGCGAACTGACGGTGCTGATGATCGCGCATCGGCTTTCGGCGATTCGGTGGGCCGACCTGATCTACGTTCTGGAGGACGGCGTCGTAGTCGAGTCCGGCGGATGGGCGGAACTCAACGAGCGTCGCGACGGTCGCTTCCGGGCGCTCTGCGAGGCGCATCGGCTGGTGGCGTAGGTTCGTTACTCGAAGTGCGAGCCTTGACCTTTGCCGCGCAGTTCACCTAATCGTTCAGTAGCCGCGCACATTGTGACGTCTGGAGTAAAAGGATGATTTACGAATACCGCAACTACCATTGCTTGCCCGGCAAGCTTCCCGCGATCGTCAAGCGCTTCGAAACGGTTACCGTTCGCTTGTTCGAGAAGCATGGCATCAGGCAATTGGGTTTTTGGACCGTTGCGATTGGCGAATCGAATCACGATCTGATCTACATACTGCAATGGGAATCGCTCGCCGAGCGCGATCAGAAATTCGCCGCGTTCCAGCGCGATCCCGAATGGATCGAAGCGCGCCGGAAAAGCGAGGAAGACGGCCCACTGCTGTCGTCGATAACTAATTCGATTTGGACGCCGACCGCGTTCTCGGCGTCGAAATAACGTCGCTACAAAGCGGACTACTGTGCTGGTGTCACCAGTGAGAGGTTAGTGCTCGGAGTAGCTGGCGTTGGGCTTCAGCTGCAGCTTGGTATGTGCATAGTCGAAGGTGACGTCAAACCGCTGCCACACACGATTGCCGACTAAAGCCGAGAGATATAGCGCCAAGCCGCCGTTCGCGGAGGTCGTGAACAGAGTGTCGACATCAGCCAGTGTAAAGGGCCCAATCCGGAATGAACTGAGCGGCCCGGCCCTTACTTCTGATGCGCCGCCAGAGCCATTCACTGCGCTGTACGCGCCTGCATACCAAGGCAGTTTAATGCCGGGATTGTTTTTGACGAGCGGCCCACTCAAGATCAGACCAGGGGCCGCTCCCGTATCGACCATGCAGATCGCATCTGCCTCCGCGATCTTGCACGCAGTCTCGGGTTTCGTATCGTCAAACACCAGCGGGAGTGAGGCTTCGCTGGCGGTGGGCGTTTTTGTTGCATCCGAGCCGGCACCCGGCAGCCGCAGGATAATCTGCCGATTCGCATAATCGATCGTGGTGAGGAAACGCTCGAAGAGCTCGAACCCGATCATTCCATCTCTGGTGAAAATGTTCCCAACGTCCCCCACGGTGACGTCTTGTTGGGTGAGCGTTGCGCCGCCTATCTCCACCGACGCGACCCGTGCGAAACGTAGAGGCTTTGCCCACGGGTAGGTACTCGTGACGGGCACCGTTCCGGTTTCTGACGCGCCGACCTGCCACGCGACGGACGGGCTTAGGATGTTGCGGCCGCCGCTATCGAGCATCATCTGAAACGGACCTTTCCCGTTGATTCGTACTTTTATGAAGATCCAGAAGTTCTGCATCATGAATGGGATTCTGGTCTCGCCCCCCGGCAGTGAAACGTCGCCAGTGGCTGATGGCGGCATCGAAAAGTGACCATCGAGATTGCCAGTATCGGCTTCGGCGATTGCGTACTTACAGGTCTGATCGTAGCGGAAGTCGCCCTCGCTGTGTCCATAAAAGTCTCTAACATCGAGTCGATGGGTAATTCTCTTCTCGAGTGGAATCATCAGGCCACCAACGCTGCGATAGTCTGCGAAGTAGGTAGTTACCGTCTCCGCACCGTAATCAATGATCGTCCGTGCGGGCAGCGCAGTCGCCGGGTCGAACCAGTCTTCCTCGGTGTAACCGCCTACCGGCTTCGCCGAGAGCACTTGATAGCTCTTTCCGGCATCGGTTTTCGTTCCTGTGTAGGTGACGGTTGCCCCGCCGTACCCTGGACTGAATAGGGCGTAGTCGTTATCGAAGATGGTATTTGCGGTAATTACCTTTGCTAGTGGCCCGGTCTGAGGCAAAACGATTCCTTTGGAATCGCTTCTCCACAAAGTATGCCCATCGTAACCATATGCTTCCGTCAGTGGACCAGCGCTGGTGCTGGTCGCAAAATGTCCATCGATCAGATCAATCCACGTTTCAACGGTTCCGTTGATTTCACCGGAGTTGAAGCTTCCGGCCAAATACAGTGATTTGGGATGCCCGTGTCCCAGCGCCCCCTGGGCGTGCGAGATAAGCGCGGCCACCGGATCGTTCTCGGAGGGATTGACCGGTAGCGCAACGCTAACCGTTATGACTGCCACGATAAGCCCCAGAACAGTCGCGGGGTGCAGCAAACACCGGTCTCGCCTCGTTCTTCCGACTATTTCATTGAGCACCGAAGTCCTACTTTGATCCTGACGTTCGACGCGACGGACTTGAGCCGTACTCCGGCAATCTTATGCGGCCGACTTCTTGCGCGCTGACTTCTTCTGCGAGTCGTGATCAGCCTGGATCTGACGAAGCTGCTCCCAGCTCAGATAGGCGGTGTAGCTGTTGTCATTGAAGAAAAGCACCGGGCCGTTGCAGATAAACAGGTACTCGGTGTCTTCGAGTGCGGTGGTCGCGCCGTGGACCATGCCGTTGGCTTCGTAAACGTAGTCGCCTGCGTTGAGTACTCCCGTTCGCACCTGCAACTTGCCGGACAAGATGAACGTATGCGAAGCGCTCAGATGCTTGTGCGGCGGCGCGACGTAACCCTTCAACCATTTCAGTAAGACTACCCAGCTGCCGGTCTCCGATCCGGTGTAGAGTATCTTCATGAAGGCGCGCTTTGGATCGTCGGCATTGGGGATCCAGTCGACATCTTTCGCCTTCACCAGCGTGTCCATAAGTTCACTATTGAATGGGTTGATATTCTGCGGTAATGCCACGGTTTTTCCTCCATCGTACCGAATGGTCGCCGCGCAACAGGTACCATAGGCGTAGCCTTCCTGCCAGATGCGGATCGACCGACTAGCGGCGAGGTTGGCCGAAGAATCAGAAGCACTCACCGGTCCTCATCAGGATGCCGCCCCGGCGAAATCGGCTGATGTGTGGCGTTGGTAATCCGCGCGCGCTTCGCGCATATAATCGAAAAACGCTTCATTCCCTCGGATTCAGAAAATACCAAGGACGAACTACGATGCTTCAGACCATGATCGTTGGCAGCCTTCCGCGACCTGCGTGGCTCGCGCAGCCCGGCCAGGTCTATACGCAATGGCGCCTCGAAGGCGACTCGTTGAGCGAGGGACAGGACGATGCGGTGCAACTGGCGATTGATGATCAGCACGACGCCGGACTGAGTATCCTGACCGACGGCGAACAGCGCCGCCGACATTACATCTGGGGCTTTTGCGAGGGGCTCGACGGGATCGATTACAGCCGCCTCGTCAAGATTCAGACTCGCGGCGGGCGCTATGGCGTGATGGTCGATGCAGCGCGGGTAGTCGGTCCATTGCGGCGCGCTCGTCCATCGATGGTGAGCGCGCTGCAGTTCCTTCGGCGTCACACGGATCGGCCGGTGAAAGTCACCCTGCCCGGGCCGATGACGACGGCCGATACGCTCGCCGACGAGCATTATGGCAGCCGGCGAGCGATTGCGATGGACCTTGCTCGACTGCTTAACGAGGAGGCCTGTGAGCTTGCGGAAAATGGGTGCGACATCGTGCAGTTCGACGAACCCTGCTTCAACATCTATCTCGACGAAGTCGAGGAATGGGGTATCAGTGCGCTCGAGCGGGCCGCTCAGGGGGTGCGCTCCAGAACCGCGGTTCACATTTGTTATGGCTACGGCATCGGACCAGTCTTGCAATGGAAGAACTCCAACACCGACTGGAGTCATTACAGCCGCTCGCTGCCGTTACTCAGGACCAGCACGATCGATCAAATCTCCGTCGAATGCGCGGCGTCCGGCGTGGATCCCGCAGTGCTGGCGCTCGCCCGCGGAAAGGATCTGATGGTCGGTGTGATCGACGTCGGCACCGACGAGATCGAGACACCCGAGAAGGTCGCGTCGCGGATTCGAACCGCCCTGCAATATGTCGCGCCGGATAATCTTTATCCTTGTACCGACTGCGGTTTGGCGCCACGAACGCGCGTCGCGGCGCGCGGCAAAATGAAAGCGCTCGAGGCCGGTGCGGCGCTGGTGCGGGCGGAGATCGGACGCAAGTAGGGTTCTCGATTAGCCATTCATAATATTCTCGACTTGCTAATGAAGTGACTATTCAGATCGCCCTTTGCGCAGCTAGTTCCCGTAGATCCGCGTCGGTCAATCCGGCCTGAGACAGAATTTCGCGAGTGTGCTCACCGAGACGCGGGGCCCTGCGCGTGAACGCGGTCGCGCGATTCTTGCCGTCGGTTGCGACCGAGACCGGGTAATTGAGGTCGCGGCCGAGTTCGGGTTGGTTGACCGGCTGGAAGGTGCCGCGCGCCTGGAAGTGCGGATCGTCGATATTTTCTTCGGGGTAACGAACGCTCGCCCACAGCAAACCCTTGGCTTGCGCGCGATGAAAAACTTCCTCGGCCGTCATTGACGCCACCAGCTGGTCGATGACGTCGCTGAAGTGCGCCTGGGCCTGTGACGGCGAAGTCTTCCGCAATTCGCGATATTCGTCGGATTCGAGGTCGTGCTCGAGGCCGGCCTCGTTGAGCATCTCGGTGATCACGCGAAAATCGCGTCCACCCCAGAACAGAAACGCCTTGACGTAACGGCCGTCCAGGGTGCGTCGCAGCCACGGCCGCGTGCGGCTTTCAGCGGCGTGGCGGCCCGTCTGCCGGTGCACGATCGCGCCGTTATAGATGTAAGTCGGCATCGCGACTTCGGTGCAGGTGCTGACCGCTTCATGAATCGACAGATCGATTAGATCGCCTTCACCGGTCAGTTCACGAAAGTTGAGCGCTGCAGTAATCGCGATCACGGCATACTCACCTGCGATGTGGTACGCCTGCCACATCTCCGGCGCGATCGGCGGCGTGTCGTAAGTGCCGTCGGCGCGCGGATCGTAGCCGCACACGGCCATCACGCCGCCCAACGCGAGCTGCGTCAGATTGGTCATTTTGAGATCGCGATACGGACCGTCGAGACCGAACGGAGTGATCGTGCAAACGATCAGGCGTGGGTTGGCCCGCTGAAGATCGCGGTAAAGACTCAATCGCCGCTCGACGTTAACCGCCTCGCCCGAATCGACAATTACGTCGGCGCGCTCAGCCAGTCGTGAGAGCGCGGCGCGCGCCGCCGGACTATCGATTTCTAGGCTGAGGCTTTTCTTGCCGAGGTTGTAGCGGCTGAAACAGAGACTATGTTCGGGCCCGCGCTCCGGCGTGGTGAACGGCCCGAAGCGTCGCGAATTGGAACCGTCGCGCCCTTCGACCTTTATGACGTCGGCGCCCAGTGAGGCGAGCAACAGGCCGGCGAACTCGCCACGCTCATCGCCGCATTCGAGGATTACGGTTCCGTCAAGCGCGGAACTCAACGCTGCTGCGGTATTCAAATGACCCAATCCTCCCGCAACGTCGCGATTTCCTCGGGCGAGAGTCCGAGTACTTCGCGGTAAACGCGGTCGTTGTCCTCGCCCATCATCGGCGCGCCGCGACGCGGCAGTCCGCCCACCTCGACCGGGATCCGGTCGAATTTCGCGGGAAAGCCTTCGATCGGCCAAGTGCCGATTTCGCTGTGCGGCAACGGCATCAGGTAGTCGCGCGCCTTGAGTTGCGGATCGCGCTCGCAACGGTCGTCGGCCTTTTGCACCGCTGCGGCGGGTACTCCACGATTCTGCAGGCGATGCATCAGGTCGTAACGATCGAGATTTTTCGTGGCCTCCGCCATCAGGCGGTCGAGGTCATCTTCGTTGGCCTTGCGATCGATGGCCTTGGCAAAGCGCGGGTGCCGCATCCAATCCGGCGCGTTCAATTCGGCTGCCAGCGAGGCCCATTGGGTATCGTCCTGGACGGCGATCGCGATCCATTCGTCGATGCCGCGACAGGGATAGGCACCGTGGGGCGCCCAGTCCGCGGACTGCATCCGATTGCCGTGGCGCTTGGTGGGTTGGCCGGTAAGTTGCGCTTCGAGCGTAGCGGTTCCGGAGACCATGATTCCGGCTTCGGTTTGCGAGAGATCGAGATAACATCCACGGCCGGTGCGCCGCCGTTGTAGCAGCGCGGCGAGCACAAGGATGGCACCGTAGTAGCCGGTCGAATGATCGAGATAGGAGTAGCCCCAGCCGGCGGGCGCCATTGGTTCGGCCAATCCCGACATGTGCGTCAGTCCGGAGAGCGCCTGCGCGGTCGGACCGACACTCACGTAGCCGTTGTAAGTGCCCGACTTGCCCATTCCGGTGATCTGCACGTAGATGAGGCCCGGGTTGATCTTGCTGAGGACGTCGTAGCCGAGCTCCCAGCGCTCCATCTGATTCGGGCTATAGTTCTCGCAGAGGACGGACGATTTCTCGATCAGCCGTTTGAACAAGTCGCGGCCTTGCGGCAGGTTCATGTTGAGCGTGATGCCGTACTTGCCGGCGTTGATGTTATTGAAAAGCCCGCTGCGGTTTACACTTTCGGGGTCGCCGCCGGGAGCGTAGGGGCGGACGCCGCGCAGGAGGTCGATGGCGCGATCGTCGTGCCATTCGGTGCGGATGACCTCGGCGCCCATCGTCGCGAGCATCCGGGTGGCGTTGGGGCCGGCTACGATGCGGGTCAGGTCAATCACGCGGACGCCTTCGAGCGGGCGTCGGCGAACGGGTTCGGTTTGAGCCATATTTCCGCGCCTCCGTCGGGATTTGCGGCGTTATCGGACCGATTCTGACGCGCTTCGGTCGCCGTCGCGGTCCGCAATAAGGTCGAAAATCCCTGACGGCGACCATACCTCTGATCGGATTCTTCTACAAATAAATTGGGTTTGTTATGTACCCGCGCTTTTAGGCTGCGGCGGGCGGGACCCCGAGGGTAAGCTATAAGTTGATTGTGTGGTGATGCATTTGATTGCGTGGGCACGTACTACCGGACGAAGCCCGAGATCCGAACTGGCGCACTTCTGGACGTTTCGTTTTACTCCCGTCTGGAGCCTTCAAGTAGGATTATACCCCTTATGGAAGCCGGACGGTAGCGCCCTTGCGCCAGTTGATTCGGAAGGTGGTCCGGCCTTCGGTGAAACGCCAAAAGGTTGGCTTAATTGGCTGGTTTAGGCTTGACACAATTTGATGTAGCACAGTATTGGTAAAGGACGCTACTTTTCTGAGGTGACCGTTGATACAGCGCAGACTAATCTCAACCAAAGCATTATTTTTGACCTTGTCGGGGAGCGCCTTGATGGCGCTGTGCTCGATCTCGCCAGTCGCGGCGCAGACGGTGGCGGGATCGATTTCGGCGGTCACCGGCACCGCGACGATTACCCGGGGAGCGGTGAAAATCCCGGCCGCAAACGGTGGAAAAATCGACGTGGGCGATCGAATCGTTACCGACGCCGGCAGCACCGTGACGGTCGCGCTCAGCGATGGGAGCCAGATCGAGGTCACCGACTCCAGCAATCTGACAATCGACGAGAACACGCTTAATCCCGATGGCACTCGCGCCGGCACGAAGATGTCACTGCTGAACGGGATGGTGCGATCATTGGTGCGCTCGACGCCCGGCAAGCCGCCGAATTTCGAAGTGCATACGCCGAACGCGGTCGCCTCGGCACGCGGGACGAGCTTCGAGGTGGATTACCATCACGACTGACGCGCAATTCCCGGAAAATCGGGAAAGATGCTGTTGAGGAACGCGGAACTATAGCCGCTTCCGAAACCTTTCTGTGAAATTACTTGCCGACGGCAACAGTCCGATTCAGGGCCGCGTCGGGATCAACGCCGGCGAAGTCGTCGTGCGTTCGATCCAGACGGGCGCGGGTCAGGGCGATTACACGCCCATCGGCCACTGGGCCAATAAATCTTCTGGCTGCTAGACGCGGAGGAGCCATTCGCTGAGATCGACGGAGAGCGCCTCGCCATCGGTCAGCATCAGGGATTTCGGCGAACGCCGCAGATGGACCTTGGCCGCATCCATTTCGCGCGGCAAGAGATAAAGAAGGTCGCCGGCGGAAAGGGAGATGACGCGGATGCGCTCCTCGCCATGGCGCTCGGCGCCGGAGATTTCGTAAGGGCTCAGATGGAACGGGTAGCCGCGCACGCGCACTGCGACCGTGTCGTACTCCTCGATGACGCCGACGAAGAAGCGCGTGTTGTCGTCCTTGAAGAGCTTACGGTCGATGATGAGCACGCGGTCGCCATCGTTTAATGCGGGCATTTGCTTCCCTCCCCTACCCTCGAGGGAACCGCTGCGCTGGTCAGGCTGTCATTCTGAACGGAGTCTGCGAAGTGAAGAATCCCGGGATTCTTCGCTGCGCTCAGAATGACAGAATGCGCCTTGTGCAGAGGTTCCGTAGTTAACCCTGCGTCGATTCTAGCGATTGGGCGGAGTTAAATCGACGCCCCCCCATGGAGACACGCTCGAACCCGCCTTAGCGGGAGGCTCTCGTTTCGGTTAGGTGAAACACCTTTGCTGCAATGGTGGATGGCTTTCGCGCGAGGCGCGCGACCGGTAGGATGAGAAGTTTGAACGGCCGGGCGGCGGTTACCATGCCAATGCACGCCAAGACACGATGCTGACGCTCGACAAAATCACCAAACATTTCGGCGGACGCACGATTTTCGACGGCGCGAGCTGGGCGATGCCGGACGACGGGCGGGTCGGCCTGGTGGGTCTGAACGGCGCCGGCAAATCGACGCTGCTGCGGATTATCGCCGAGGTGATGCCAGCGGATGGCGGCCGAATTTCGCGGCCGCAGCGCACGCGCGTCGGCTACCTGCATCAGGATTCGCCGGAGATGGGCGGTCGTGCGGTGCTCGACGAAACGCTCTCGGCGCTGACCGAGATGCGCGAGCATGATCGACGCCGGGTCGAACTGGAGGAGATCCTCGCGAGCAACCATAGCGGACCGGCGCACGATGCGGCGCTGGAAGAACTCGGCGACGTATTGAGCGAACTCGAGCGCCATGGCTTCTACGACGCGGATAGCCGCGCGACCTCGGTGCTGTTCGGGCTGGGCTTTCGCGAAGAAGACCTCGAACGCGACGTGGCGGAGTTTTCGGGCGGCATCCGGATGCGTATCGCTTTGGCGAAGCTGCTCTTGCAGCGGCCCGATTTCCTGATGCTCGACGAGCCGACCAACCACCTGGATATCGAGGCGCGCAACTGGCTCGAAGAGTATCTCGAAGAATATGAAGGCGGGATCATCCTGGTCTCGCATGACCATTATTTTCTCGACCGCGTGACTCGCAAGACGGTCGAAGTCGCGCGTGGCGCGCTGACCGAATACAACGGCAATTATTCATTCTACCTCGTCGAGCGCGAGCGCCGTTTTCTCGCGGAGCTGGCCGCATACGAAAAGCAGCGCGAAGAAATCGAGCACATGGAGGCCTTCATCAATCGCTTTCGCTACCAGGCGAGCAAGGCGAAGCTGGTGCAGAGCCGCATCAAGCAGCTCGAAAAGGTTGAACGGCTGCAGACGCCGGTGGGCCTCGAGAAGCCGCCGACGATCAAGTTTCCCGATTGCGATCGCGGAGCGCGGCGAGTGGTCGAATTGCGCGATGCGATCAAACGCTACGGCGAACTGACGGTCTATAGCGGCGTCAGTATCGAGATCGAGCGCGGCGCGCGAATCGCGTTGGTGGGGCCGAACGGGGCGGGTAAATCGACGATGATCCGGATGCTCGCAGGGGTGGACGACCTGACCGCGGGCGAACGCATCGTCGGCGACAAGGTGGTGATGGGCTACTTCGCGCAGAACCTCGCCGAGTCGCTGGACTACGAGACTACGGTGCTTGAGGAACTGAGTCGCAGTGCGCAGGGAATGACCTCGACCGAAATCCGCAGCCTGCTCGGCGCGATGCTGTTTTCGGGCGACGAAGTGCAGAAGCGGGTAGGAGTGCTCTCGGGCGGTGAGCGGGCGCGGCTGGCGCTGGCGAAGGTAATCGCGCGCCGCAACAACTGCCTGCTGCTCGACGAGCCGACCAACAACCTCGATATCGTGGCGAAGGAGACGCTGCTCGAAGCGTTGCGGCGCTTTCCGGGGACGGTGCTGATTGTGAGTCACGATCGGCACATCCTGAATCAGCTGGTGACGCAGGTAATCGAAGTCGGTCACGGCCATGCGGCGCGTTATCTCGGCAATTACGACGACTACCTGGCGAAAAAGGCGCAGGAGGAAGCGCGCGCTGCACACGGCGTCATGGCCGCGCGCAAAGACGAGGCGGCGCGGAGCCGCCTGACACAGGTCGGTAGTTCGGTCGCGCCGGAGACGGCGACGAACGATGCTCCAGTGGCGGCATCGGCGACGGTCGCGGTCAATGGGAATGCGGCGAGTATGGGCGCAGCGCATCCGGCGACAGCGGGAGGCGCGTCGCGTAACGGCCGTCACAAGCCGGCCGCCCCGATCGATCGCGAGGGGGAGCGGCGACGATCGCAGAACGCGCGCAGGCGCGGCGAAATCGAAGCGACGATCGAGAAGAAGGAAACCGAGCGCGCCGGGCTGGCGAGCGAGATGAACGACCCGAACTTCTACCTCGAACGCAAGGACGCCAAGGAGATGATCGCGCGCTACGAACTACTCGGTCGGGAGATCGACAAGCTCTACGAGGACCTCGTCGGAATCGAGGATTCAAACGCGGCGAACTGAAGGGGCCGGGGGACTCGCGCGTCATCGGGCACGACGGCTAAAATCGAGCGCGTGAGCGCGCACGACCCAGCAGAACTCGAACCATGGCTGCACGCGGCGGTCAGCGCGCGCTTCGCCGGTGCGCGAGTGACGGCGACGACCGCGCTCAAAGGCGATGCGTCGGCGCGGCGGTTCTGGCGCATCGCGATCGCGCATGAAAATCGCGCGACGCCCCACACGGCGATCGCGATCGATCTCGGGCCCGACGACCTACCTCTATACGCGCGTGCACTGAAGCTCATTCCTGAGCCACTTGCGGAGCCGCCGTGGATCAACGTGCATCGATTTCTCGAATCGATCGGCGCGGCGGTGCCGGAAGTTTTCGCGGTCGATAAGGCTGCGCGAATGTTGCTGGTCGAGGACGTGGGCGAACTGCCGCTGTTCGACGCGGCGTTGCAGCGCGGTGCGGGCGATCTTTATCGGCTCGCCGCCGATGAACTCCTCGTGTTTCATCTGGAAGGCACGCGGCGACTCGACGAACGATGCATCGCGTCGCGCGTGGCGTACGACGAGCGGCTGTTTCGCTGGGAGTTATTGCAATTCATCGACGTCGGTATCGCGAGAGTTTCGGCAGCCGCCAATCCAACCGCGATCGCGCCCGAGCTCGACGACCTCGCCGCGCGCCTGGGCCGCTATCCGCGCGTGCTGTCGCATCGCGACTACCACGGCAACAATCTGTTCCTGCAATCGACCAGCAACGGAGGACACCGGCTGCGCGTGATCGATTTTCAGGATGCGCTGATGGCGCCGGCGGCGCAGGACCTCGCCGTCCTCCTGACCACCCGCGACGCAGCGCGAATCATCACGCCGACGATCGAGCGACGGATGCTCGACTACTATTTCGCCGCACATTTGCGGCGCGGCACGCCGATGGCGTTGACGCTCGACGAGTTCAACGAGAGCTACAGCCTGTGCGTGCTGCAACATGCGCTCAAGGTCATTGGCCGCTTCATGTGGCTGGAGCAAAACGGCAAGCATGGATACGCCGCGTACGTTCCGTGGGCGATCGAGCAGGCGCGCCGCGTGCTGGCGAATCGTCACGACTTCGCCGACCTGCGCACGGCCTTCGACGCATGAGCCATCGAATCGCTGCACACGATGATCACGAGGGCAGTCTTAGCTATCGACTAATGAGGAGCGCGCGACCAAACGACGTGGCCGTCGTGACGCAACTACGGCGGCATCGATGAAGGGACTCGTGCTTTCGGCCGGTTACGGCGAGCGTTTGCGGCCGCTTACCGACGCAATTCCGAAGCCCATCCTTGAAGTCGGCGGCCGTCCGTTGATCCATTACCCGTTGCTGATGCTCAAGCGTGCGGGAATTACCGAAGTCGCGATCAACGTTCATCATCTGGCCGCGGAGGTCGAACGCGCGCTCGGCGACGGCTCGTCGCTCGGCCTGCGCATTACCTATTCGCCGGAGCCGGTGCTGACCGGAACCGGCGGGCCACTGGCGGTGCTGCGGGAATATTTCGGCAACGAGCGGTTCGTTCTGCTGAACTGCGACACGATTCTCGATCTCGATCTCGCGCGCATGATCGAGTTCCATCGCGAACGTGGCGGGATGGCGACGTTCGTGTTGCGCGCGGGCGGCGATCCGGATGCCTACAGTCAAATCGAATGCGACGCCCAGGGCCGTATCCAGCGAATGCGCCTGCTGGCCGGACGCACGCGCGGCAAGTTCGTCGATTATCCACGCGACCTCGACACGATCGTCGCAGCGGCACTGACGCCCTACATGTACTGCGGCGTGATGGTCTGTGAGCCGGAGGTGTTCGCGATGACGCCGGTGACACCGCCCTTTTCCCTGATGGGCGATGTATTCGCTCCGATCGCGGCGCGCGGCGTGCCGCTCTACGGCCACGTGCATCACGGCTTCTTTCGCACCGTGGACGACCTCTCGGGCTATGAGACCGTGCGCAACGAGTTCGCCGCTACTCCGCCCGCACTCGATTATCTTCGCTGAATCCCACTCATCACAGGTGGACACTAAAAGTGTCCGTAAGTTTTGTAGCGGTCGCGCTTGCGACGCCTCACGCCCTCAAGCAAGCTGACTGAGAGGACAAGCTAGATGTACAAGATTGTCGGCCTATGGGGATCGCCCAAACCGTCCGATGTCGAGGCGTTCGAAAAGCATTATATCGAGGTTCACGTGCCGCTGGCGCGCAAAGTTCCACATCTGCGGAAGTTGGTGTTGACGCGCGCTGAGTCCGGCCTCGAAGGCGCGGCCGCACCGTTTCATCGCGTGGCGGAGCTGCATTTTGACAATCCCGAAGCCTTCCATCGCGCGACCGAAACGGCGCAATGGCGCGCAATGCGCGAGGACGGCGGCAAGCTCGCCGAACGTTTTGGCGTGTCGATTCAGGCGGTGATCGGATGGGAGCGCGAATAACGCCGATCTAATCCGCGTGCGCCGGCTAGCCGAGCAGATGCTTGCTTGCGATGGCGGCGCCGTCGCGCATCGCGCGCAACTTTTCCCACACCACTTCCTCGGCCACCGGCGCCAATCCGGTAGTCGTTTCGAACCCGCAGTCGGTGCCCGCCATGACCCGGCTAGGATCGCCGATCGCTTGAGCCACGCGCATCATGCGATCGGCGACGACCTCGGGATGCTCGACGTAGTTGGTCGTGGTGTCGATCACGCCGGCGATAAGATTCATGTCGGCGGGCAAACGATGGCGCTCAAAGTAGCGGTATTCATGCTCGTGGCGCGGATTCGCCATCGAGACCATCAGCGCGCCAACGTGAGCCTTGTACAATTGCGGCAGAATCGCTTCAAGCGCGACGTCGTGATTGTGCGTTCCTTCGTAATTGCCCCAGCAGACGTGCAGCCGCACGCGGTCGGGCGCGATTTTTTCGATTGCGCGATTGATCGCCGATATCACCAGATCGACGAAGCCGAGAAATTCATTGAGCGGACGTTGCGCGTAGGTCACATGCCTTTCCATCGCGAGGTCGGGCGCGTCGATTTGCAGCAGGAAACCGCGTGCGACAATGGTCTCGTACTCGACGCGCAGAGCGTCAGCGAGTGCGGTCACGTAATCCTCGAGCCGCGGATAGTGTTCGTTGAGCATCGCGGCGGCGATGATTCCCGGCGACGGCGCGGTCATGAAGGTCTCGGCAAAGGTGGGCTTGAGCTCGGCCAGCACTTTCGCGAATTCGTCGCATTCGCGATCGAGCGGGGCGCGGTCAATGTACCGGACCGCGCCGATCGCCTTGGGCGCGTGCAGTAAATCGACCTGCACCCGCGCGCGAATTTGCGTCATGATCATTTCGAGGAAGCTCGGGTAGGCGCGCATGTCGGCGAAACCGGGGCGATCGCTTTGCCCGCCGAAGCCGCTCATCCGGTGCTGCACGTAGGTGAAAAAACTCTCCCGCGCCTGCTCGCCATTATTGGCGACGTCGATGCCGCAATCCGCCTGCAACTTCACGACGTGACGCGTGGCGTCGAGGATCGCGCGATCCATTGCGGCCGCATCGACGGCCTCATGACGGCTATGGCGCCCCAACATCTCGCCGAGCGCTATGGGCCGCAGCAGGCTTCCCGCATGCGTCGTCAGGATTCGCCTATCCGATCGTTTCATAGCAAAGCCCCCCTATCGCTCATCGTCGCTGATACCAATCTAATGGCTTTGACTAGCGGTTTTGTTTGCGCCGAATGCGGCAACAAATAATTCATCTGAAGGAGCAATCCCTATGGACATCAGCAAGATTCCCGCCGGCGTGGAGCCGCCGCACGACATCAACGTCTTCATAGAAATACCGCAGGGAGGATTGCCGGTGAAGTACGAACTCGACAAGGCGTCGGGCGTGCTGTTCGTCAACCGCTTCCTGCATACAACGATGTTCTACCGGGCAACTACGGCTTCATCCCGAACACTCTCTCGGACGACGGCGACCCCTGCGATGCGCTGGTGGTCTCGCAGGCGGCGGTTATTCCAGGAGCGGTGGTCCGCTGTCGGCCGATCGGCGCGTTGCTGATGGAGGACGAGGCGGGACGGGATGAAAAAATTATCACGGTGCCGGTCGCGGCGCTGAATCCCTTCTATACCGAGACCCAACTGCTATACCGATCTGCCGGTCATACTGCGCGAGCAAATTCAGCATTTCTTCCGCCATTACAAGGACCTCGAGCAGGGTAAATGGGTAAAGATTATCAGGTGGGTTGGGCCGGATGAGGCGGCGAATCTGATAATGGCATCAATTGCACGCGCTAAGGTCAAAAATTGAGTCGATAACTGATGACGAGGAGTAGCAATCGGGCTATTGTTACGCGAATTCGTCGGGCGCTTGACAGGATGATTACTATGGAAGTCAGGAGGACTATTCGATGAGAGTGAAGGTACGAGCATTGTCGCACGCAGGTTCCGCGCGCGATGAATCAGCCGTGCCTCAGCCCGTCTCGGATGGCGCCCTGCTCGACGCGTACTCGCAGGCGGTGATTCATGCCGCGGAGGTCGTGAGTCCCTCGGTGGTCTATATCGAGGTGACACATCGTCCTTCGGCGCCGCGCGATTCTCGCGGCGGGACGGGGTCATCGATCGATCGGCAACGGCCGGGTTCGCATGCAACGGGCTCAGGTTTCATCTTTACGCCCGATGGCTACGTCGCTCACGAACAGCCACGTCGTGCGTGGCGCCGCTCGTATCGATGTCGCGCTGAGCGATGGGCGTCGCACGCGCGCCGATCTCGTCGGTGACGATCCCGATACGGATCTCGCGGTAATCCGGATCGGCGCCAACGACCTGGTCGCGGCGCAACTGGGCGACTCGCATTCGATTCGCGTCGGACAGCTCGCGATCGCGATCGGCAATCCGTATGGCTTCCAATACTCGGTGACGGCGGGCGTGGTAAGCGCGCTCGGCCGCTCGCTGCGATCGCAATCCGGCCGGCTCATCGACAACGTGTTGCAGACCGACGCCGCGCTTAATCCGGGGAACTCCGGCGGCCCGCTAGTCAGTTCGCGCGCCGAAGTTATCGGCGTGAACACCGCCTCGATTCTGCCGGCACAAGGGATTTGTTTCGCAATCGCGATCAACACGGCGAAAATCGTCGCGGCTCAACTGATCCGCGACGGCCGCGTCGAGCGCGCGTGGCTGGGAATCGCGGGGCAGAACGTCGATCTTCATCGCCGTGTCGTGCGTTTTCACGACCTCAAAACGGAGAGTGGAGTGATGGCGGCATCGATCGAAATCGACAGCCCGGCCGATCGCGCGGGTCTCAAGCGTGGCGACGTGATCGTCGGCTTCGACGGCCAGCCAATCGCCGGCAGCGACGATCTGCAGCGGCTCCTCACCGGAGATCAGGTCGGCAAAACCTCGGCAGTCACGATCATCCGCGGAAGCGAAAGAATCGCTTACGAGATCGTGCCGGGTTCGCGGCCGGCACCGCGTTCGTAGCTCGGCGTTCGCGACAATCGTTGGTTCTGTTCCGGATTGGCACGCCACTCATAACGCCAATTTTGAATTTTCCGTTTGCCGTTTTCAGGGAAGTGCGACACTATCGCGGCGCATTGTGAACCGCTTCACGATTTTACCAGCGGCCGACGTTCTGTGTGTTCCACCCCCGTCAGTTCGTAATCGCGCCGCAACGCCATCGGAGAGAAAATGACGGAAGGATTTGTCTCGCGGCGAATTAGCCGGATCGTCACGGTACTCGCCTCGATTTTACTGACGCTGCCGAACGGCGGCGTTCTCGCGCGCGCGCAAACTCCAGTCCCTCAGGCTCAAATGACCACCGGTCAGGCAACTCAACCGCCACCGACGGCCGCCGCCCCGAACGCGGCGTCACGCGACTCCGCGCAGCCTGCGGTCCAACCAGTAGCGGCCGATACGATTCCGCCGGGCACCACGATCACGATGCAGAACTGGCAGCAGTATCAGCAGTTCATGCCGGACGGCATGGTCGCGCTTTTCCAGGGCAAGTACTTCTGGAAGATGCCGGCCGACGTGAAGATGGACGTCGGCCCGACGATCATCCATCCGCTGCCGAAGAACCTACATGGAGGCGACCGAGAAATATTCCAGCCAGGTGAAGCTGGTCGAACTACCGGACGGCGCCCTGACGTTATCGGGCTATCAGGGCGGGATGCCGTTTCCCGAATCCGGCCGAGCCGCATCAGGGATGGAAGGTACTGGCCAACGTCTGGTACCGCTACCTGCCGCATCTAATCGTCGATACTACGGCAACGGCTGCTTCGATCGACAGCACCGGCAGCACCAGCTGCGAAGCCGCGCAGATCGTCAACCGGCAGCTTGCCTTCAACACCGATCCGAACACGCCAGCCAATTATCCGAGGCGCGGAAGAGAAGTTTTCCAGCGAATGGCTGATGGTGCTGGAGCCGGAACAGCAGCGCTATACGGCCCAATTGACGATCTCCTACACGGATCTCGCGAAACCCGAGGACAGCTACGTCTTTCCTGCCTTCGCTGCGCCGCTACCAGCCGGTCTCGACCGCCGCGCGATGCAGTCCGAATCAGGGCACCGATTCGACGCAGGAGGACTATCGTTTCGGCTTCAATTCGAACCTCACGGAGCTCAAGGTCGATGTGATCGGCGGAGAAGAAGATTCTCGCGCTCGTGGACTCGACGCCTACCGCCCGGCGAATTTCCCAAGAATTTCGACATGCCGCTCGGATGGCCGATGCCGTCGTGGGGCAAATGGCAATTGCGCGACGTCTATGAGATTAGCGCCAGCAAGATTCCGTCGAAGGCGGCGGGATATTGCTACGGCAAGCGCGTGATGTACGTCGATAAGGCTACGTACGCGCCGCTGTGGGAGGATCTCTACGATTCGAAGATGCAGCCGTGGCGCATCTTCGGGATGTTCATGCACGCCGTCGATGTGCCGGGGGTCGGTCCGGTGACCGCGTCGGGCTCGATGGTCTGGGCCTTCTGGGACGTGCAAAATTCCCATGCGACTTTCTTCATCGATCCCGCGCCGGGCCACGACCTTTATGTTAATGAGCAGGCCCCGAGTGAGTATCTCGATTTAACCCGCTTTACCTCGCCGACCGGGCTCAATCAGATTATGCGCTGAATTGGATGAATCGCTCGCGGTGCGAATACTCAGTTCATCGATTAGTCAGTTGACCGGATACTCAGTTCGCGCGGAGGTCTCGCAATGAAAATCGGCGTCTCGATGTTTCTTGACTGAGAAGATCGGCAATCCGGGTGCGATCGCGCGTGAGGCCGAGCAACTCGGTTTCGAATCGTTCTGGGTCGCCGAGCATCTGGTCATGCCGGTGAATTATTCGACCTGGTATCCGCGCGGCAAAGACGGCAAGGTGCCCGAATTTTACGCGGCGCTAGCCAATCCCTTCGTTGCGCTGGCGACCGCCGCTGCTACGACCAGCACAATAAAGTTGGGCACCGGGATCTGCTTGCTGCCGGAGCGCAATGTGATCGAAACCGCGAAGGCGGTCGCCTCGCTCGACCGCTACTCCGGCGGCCGCTTTATCTTCGGCGTCGGCGCCGGCTGGTTCCCGGAAGAGGCCGCCATAATGGGCGTTGATTTCAAGCGCCGATGGCTCCATTTGCGCGAATCGATCGAGGCTTTGCGCGAACTATGGTCGAAGGATGAGGCCAGTTACAACGGCGAGATCATCAAATTTCCGCCGGTCAAGCTGTATCCTAAACCAGTGCAGAAGCCCGGTCCGCCGATCATTCTCGGCGCGCACGATCCGAAACGCGCGATGCGCCGCGTCGCCCGTTATGCCGACGGCTGGTGTCCCGGTGGATTGACGCCCGAAAAGGCCCGCGAATGTATTCCCCAGATTCGTGCGATGGCCCGCGAGTTCGGCCGCGACCCCGACCAATTACAATTCTCCGTATTGCAAATGGCCGCGAACACCGCGGGCCCCACGGCCGAAATGCTCGCTCAGTATCGCGACGCCGGAGTCACGCGTGTGGTAGTACTGCCCGGCGCGTCGGCCGATTCGGATGGCGTCAAGCTCGTTCGCGAGCTCGCGCCATTAGTCAATCGCGCCGCGCAGCTATAGTCATACCTTGCCGATGAGATCGCGCTCAGCGGCCGAGATAGCCAGTAGCGCCTCCTCGACATCGCGGCCGCGCGGCGGCAAAATCAACCGCGCGACGCCAAGATCCGCATAGCGGCGCGCGAGATCGCGGTCGAGTTCGCCCTTCGGCGTAATACTCACTTCGATTTCCTCGAAACGCCGGCCTGCGGCGGCACACGCGGTGCGGAGTCCTTCGATACAGTCGCGCGTCGCGCGCAAGATCCGAGCGCATAGCCGTACCACCGTTGCCCAGTCGCGCGGTGCGGCTAAACGCGTGAGAGGTCTTGCCGCCGAAGACGATCTCGGGATGCGGTCGTTGCACCGGACGCGGCTCGGCACGCACGTCGGCAAACGAAAAGTAGCGGCCGTGAAATTCCGCCCGCTCCATAGTCCATAGCGCCTTCATCGCCGCGAGTGCCTCCTCCGCGCGCTTCCCCTTGTGATCGAACGGCATTCCCACCGCGTTGAATTCGAACTCAAGATTGCCGATACCGATGCCGAAGATCAGCCGCCCACCCGACATCACGTCGACCGAGGCGAGTTGCTTGGCGAGCACCACCGGATTGCGCAGCGGCAGAATCATGATCCCGGTGCCGAAGCGCAGCGTACGCGTATGCGCCGCGGCGAACGCCATCGTCACGTTGAGATCGACGAAATCGATCCGCGGCGGCATCGGCGAAGCCGGCGTCTGCGGATCGGCGAGCGCCAGATGCTCGCCACCCCAGAAGCTTTCGAAGCCCGCGTGCTCAGCGGCGCGCGCGACCGTCGCGATAGCCTCGGGCGTGACGCAGGGCCGCATGTTCATCCCGAATAATCCGAACTTCATGCCTCGATGACTACCATGAAGCACTGATCCGGTTCATAGCGCTGCGATCTTCACATTCGGGCGTTTGCGTTTGTGTCGTCGGTTGTCGCATGACAGTGAGGGGCTGGCACCCGTTGAAAGTATATTCAGGGGTTGACTGAAATTGGCCACCAGAGATCCGAGCGGAGGCGTCAAACCGATGGGGACCTTACGAGGCGAAGAAATAATCGCGCAGTTGTTTCAAGCGCGAAGGCGTCGACACGATTTTCTTCATGATGGGCGGACCGACCGGCGGCACCGCCGGCGCATGCCTCGACCTCGGGCATGAAGGGCATCTACGTTCGCCATGAACAGGCCGCCGCGATGATGGCGCACGCCTACTCTCGCATCACCGGCAAGCCCGGCATCTGCATCGCGCCGATGGGTCCGGGCGTTGCCAACCTGGTCACCGGACTCGCGAACGCGTGGGCCGATGCGGCTCCGGTGATCGCGATCGGCGGAGCCTCGCCGATGCGCGGGACCACCCTCGATACCTTTCAGGAGATGGATCAGATTCCGATGATGCGGCCGATCGTCAAGGCGGCCTATCGCGTCGATCTCGGCTATCGCATCCCCGAATATATCAGTATCGCCTTCCGCGAGGCGCTCGACGGCAAGCGCGGTCCAGTGTACCTCGACCTTCCCGGCGATATCCTTGCCGGCAAAGTCGACGAAGACAAAATCCATTGGGTCGAAAAGTATCGCACCGATGCGCGTCCGGCGGGCGATCCCGCACTGGTGCACAAGGCCGTCGAACTTCTCGCTAATGCGCGCAAGCCCCTCATTAGTCACCGGCAGCGGAGTAATCTGGTCGCGTGCCGAAGCAGGCCTTGCGCAAGTTTCATCGAAGCCACCGGAATACCGTTTTTCACGACGCCGCAAGGGCGTGGCGTCATTCCCGAAGATCATTCGCGGTCCTTTCCCGCCGCGCGCTCGACTGCGTTTCGCGAAGCGGATGTAGTCATGGTGATTGGCGCTCGCGCCAACTCGATGCTTTCCTTTCTGCGCGCACCGCGTTTCTCGCCCGACGCCAAATTCATCAACGTCAATCTCGACGGCAGGGAAATCGGCCATAATCGCGCGGCCGAAGTCGGCATCATCGGCGACGCCCGGCTGGTCCTCGAACAGCTCACCGCGGACGCCAAAGGCCGTTTCAACCCGGCGAAGAAACCGCCTGGGTCTCGCAACTCGCCGCGAAACATCGCTCGAATCTCGAGCGCAGCGCGCCGTTGCTGCATTCGAATAAGGTCCCGATTCATCCATTGCGCCTGTGCAACGAGGTCAAGGACGTCATTTCGCGCGACACTATCCTCGTCGTCGACGGCCACGAGATTCTCAACTTCGCCCGCCAGTCGATTCCGATTTACGAGTCCGGCAGCAGCCTCAACGCGGGTCCTCACGGATGCATGGGTGTCGGTATTCCCTTTGGCATTGGCGCGAAAGCCGCCGCCCCGGATAAACCGGTGGTGGTGCTGAGCGGCGACGGTGCGTTCGGCTGGAACGGGATGGAGATGGATACTGCGATTCGCCACAAGCTGCCGATCGTCGTCGTGCTTTCCAACAACGGCGGCTTCACTTCGCGCCAGACCGGCGGCAACGTTGGCCGCGACCTCGGCTATCAGCGTTACGACAAGTTGGTCGAGGCGCTCGGCGGCTACGGTGAATTCGTCGAGCAGCCGGAAGATATCAAGCCGGCCATCGAGCGCGCCATCAAGAGCGGTCAGCCCGCACTGGTCAACGTATGTACCGATCCCGATGCGCAGGCGACCACCGACATGGGCTTCGCCGGATACTAAGTAGTAATGTCGCAAATAAAGTTTACGCTGGACGAATCCGAGCTGCCGCGCGACTGGTATAACGTCGTGGCGGACATGCCTAACGCGCCCGCCCCGCCGCTCGGGCCGGACGGTAAACCGATTGGTCCCGATGCGCTCGCGGCGATTTTTCCGCCCGCCATCATCGAGCAGGAAGTATCGCGCGAACGCTGGATCCCGATTCCCGAACCAGTGCGCGAAATCTATCGTCAATGGCGCCCCACGCCGCTTTACCGCGCGAAACGTTTGGAGGAGGCGCTCGGCACGCCGGCGAGGATTTACTACAAATATGAAGGCGTCAGCCCGGCCGGTTCGCACAAGCCCAATACTGCCGTCGCTCAGGCCTATTTCAACCATCGTGCAGGCGTCCACCGACTAACGACTGAGACCGGCGCCGGACAGTGGGGTTCGGCGCTCGCCTTGGCGGGCCAGACGTTCGGCATCGAGGTCCGCGTCTTCATGGTTCGGGTCAGCTACGAGCAGAAGCCGTTTCGGCGCTCGATGATGGAGACCTGGGGTGCCGAAGTGATAGCTAGTCCGAGCGCTTATACTCAGTCGGGAAGGCGCATTCTCGAAGCGGCGCCCGGCTCGCCCGGTTCACTGGGTATTGCTATCTCGGAGGCGGTCGAGGAGGCGGCTTCCCGCAAGGACACTAACTATGCGCTCGGTTCCGTATTGAATCACGTCCTGTTACATCAGACGGTGATCGGGCTCGAGAGCAGGCTGCAATTTCAAAAGGCCGGCGATTACCCGGATGTCGTGATTGCTTGCTGCGGCGGCGGATCGAATTTCGGCGGCACGGCCTTCCCGTTCTTCGCGGATAAGGCTGCGGGACGGCGCGTCCGCCTGCTCGCAGTCGAACCGGAGTCGTGCCCCACTTTGACGCGTGGACACTATGCCTACGATTCGGGCGATACCGCCGGGCTCACTCCTTTGATGCTGATGTACACACTGGGGCGAAATTTCGTGCCGCCATCCATTCATGCCGGCGGACTGAGGTATCATGGCGACTCGCCACTCGTATCTCAGTTGCATCACGAGGGTCTCATCGAGGCGATCGCAGTTCCGCAGCGCGCTACCTTTGAAGCAGGCATCTCATTCGCACGTTCCGAGGGCATCATTCCAGCACCCGAAACCAACCACGCGGTGCGCGTTGCGATTGATGAAGCGCTGGAGTGCAAGCGCACCCGTGAGCCTAAGGTCATATTCTTCACCTTGTCGGGTCACGGTCATTTTGACATGGTCGCTTATGATCGATATCTCGGCGGACAACTTGAAGATGTGGCGTATCCCGACGAGGCAATCCGCAACGCATTGGAAGATTTGCCAAAAGTCGGCTGACGCGCGACGCATGTCCACGTTATTTTGAGCGAGCGCCCCCACCACTTGGACCCGCTATGATTAAGCCATACACCGCCGTCGGCCTTGTTCCGACCGTGCGCGGGATTCGTCGGCGCGCCGACATTGCTGTCAACCTCGACCACCTCGCGCACATGATAAAGGCCGCCGCCTGGCTCTCGAGCCTCGACTTGCCGGTGCGCCTGATCGCGCTGCCCGAGGGTGCTCTCCAGGGCTTCAACGACGAAGTCTTCGATCTCGACCATGTGGCCTTCGCCCGCGAGTGTGCAATCGATATTCCCGGTCCCGAGACCGACGCGCTCGGCATCATCGCGCGCCAGTACAACAGCTACATCATGGCTCAGGCCAAGGCGCATCATCCGGATTGGAAGGATCGGTTTTTCAACATCGGCTTCGTGCTCGATCCGAACGGCGAAGTCATCTTGCGTCATTACAAGGTTTCGCCGCTTTTCCCGGTCGAGCATTCGGTATGCCCGCACGACATCTTCGATTGGTGGGTGGAAAAGTACGGGATGACGCTTGACGCCTTCTGGCCGGTGGTCGACACCGATATCGGCAGACTCGGGATTATGATGGCCAACGAGGGATCGTATCCTGAAAACGCGCGCGCCCTCGCCTTGAATGGGGCCGAGGTGGTCTATCGCGCATCATATCCACATCCGGCGACGGGTAATGAGCTATTCGAGATTCAGAGCCGTGCGCGGGCGCTCGATAATAATATGTATGTCATCGCGCCGAATATGGGGACTTACTATGTCGATGCCGCGAGTGATATTCCGATCGACACCTTCGGCGGGCGCTCGTTTATCATCGACCATCGTGGCCGCATCGTCGGAAGACAGGAGTACGGCGGCGTTTCGACTTATGTTGCCGGCGTGATCGACATCGAAGCGATGCGCTACCATCGGGATAGCGCGCAATGGGATAACTGGGTAAAGGATTTGCGCACCGAGCTTTATCAAATTCTCTACAGCGCGCCGATCTATCCCAAGAATCTCTACCTCAGCCGCGAACCGATGAAGCATCAGGAGTACCGTGAAGAGGTCATCGACCGGCAGATCGCTCTGATGCATCAACGGGGCATCTGGAAGAAATCCTCATATGAGTAACGCCATGTTCGAGCAATTCGAAACCCGGAGTCTCGCCGTCAATGGAGTGACTATCAATGTAGTAATGAAGGGCAGCGGACCGCCCCTGCTGTTGCTGCACGGATATCCGCAAACCCATGTGATGTGGCATAAGATCGCGCCCGCGCTCGCCGAGCATTACACGGTGGTCGCTTCCGATCTGCGCGGCTATGGCGATAGCAGCAAGCCCGAGAGCGACGACCTGCATCTGACCTACTCGAAGCGCGCGATGGCCGCTGATCAGGTCGCTGTGATGTCGGGCCTCGGCTTCGAGCGCTTCCGCATCGCGGGGCACGACCGTGGCGGACGCGTCACCCATCGTCTCTGTCTCGATCATCCCGATCGCGTCATTCGCGCCGCCGTGCTCGATATCATTCCTACACCCGAGGTCTTCAAGCGCCTCAATAAGCTCGTCGCGACCGCTTACTATCATTGGTTCTTCCTGATTCAACCGCGCGGCCTGCCCGAGACGCTCATCGGCGGTAATCCGGAATACTACCTGCGCAACATCGGTGCGTGGGGGCGCGCCGATGCGTTTACGACCGAGGCATTTGCCGAGTATTTGCGATGTTTCAGTAATCCGGCGTGCATTCATGCGACCTGCGAGGACTATCGCGCGGCCGCATCGATCGATCTCGAACACCACACCGCCGACGCCGATCGAAAAATTAACTGTCCGCTTTTGGTCCTGTGGGGTCAGAAGGGGCTGATCGGCCGTATTTACGATCCGATCGCGGTCTGGCGCGATTATGCAGTCACGGTGAGCGGGCGCGGCGTCGCGAGCGGCCATTTCCTGCCCGAAGAGGCGCCCGCGGAAACGCTCACTGCTTTACTCGAATTCTTCGCCGAGTGACTACTCATTACTCAACTGACTATTCACCATACTATCGCGGTTTGTTTGCAGGAGAAAATTGATGGACCCGATTAAGCAGCTCAGCCGCTCGGTCAAGGATCGCGCAGTACTCGTCACCGGCGCCGCGAGCGGGATGGGCCGCGCCACCGCCCACCTCTTCGCGCAGGAAGGGGCGCTGGTCGCCGTCACCGACATCAATGAAGCAGGCGTTCGCGAGGTGGCCGCCGAAATAAAGGCTGCGGGCGGGACGGTTGAAGCATGGCCTCTCGATGTCCTCGACGGCGACGCCATCAAGCGCGTCGTGACCGAAGTCGCCGCCCGCTTCGGCCGGCTCGATGTCCTGATCAACAACGCCGGCTTCATGGCCTTTCGCCGCCTCGACGATGACGGCTTCGATGCCGTCTGGGATAAGGCGCTCGCCGGCCTGCTCACTGCGCAACAACGTTTGGTACGCGCCGCGCTACCCCATCTGCGCAAATCCGACGCCGCGCGCATCGTCAATATCGCCTCCACCGAGGGTCTCGGCGCCACTCCGGGCGACACCCCCTACGCCGTCGCCAAAACCGGCGTCATCGGCCTGACCCGCGCCCTCGCCGTTGACCTCGGCCCGGAGGGCATTACCGTGAATTGCATCTGCCCCGGCCCGATTCGCACCGGCCTGACGGCGTCGATCGCCGAGGAGCACAAGGAGATTTTCGCCAAACGGCGCACCGCCCTGAAACGCTACGGGTTTCCCGAGGAGGTCGCACACATCACCTTCAGCCTCTGCCTGCCGGCGGCGTCCTATATCACCGGCACAGTGATTCCAGTCGACGGTGGCCTCATGATACGAAACGCATGACCCCGGGTGGAAAAATTCCGGCGCGATCGGCTTAGATCTATTTGTTCTGTTGAGCGCAAAAGTGCCATGGTAGGTTAAGGCGTTGAGCGGTCTTATCCACCCCTAGTATCCTGTTCGATGCTCGCATACTGTGTTATCAAGGTAAGGCCGTCAGCGTGAAGCGGAGGGTCTCGGCGATGGGACGGCGCTACCGTGATGAATCGATTGTAGCCCTTGAGCGTCTGAGAATATGAGCTTGCACCGCACCCTCCATAAAGGCGGTCTTATGAATCACCAGCAAATGCAAGGGGTCCGCTAATGAAGAAATATCGGAAAATGGAAGGCGAGCCACGCGTCCTCACGGTCGGCGAAGTTGCGAAGTACCTCCGGGTGCATCAAACCACGATCTATCGCCTCCTCAAGACCCAGAAGCTGCCGGCTTTTCGCGTCGGCTCCGACTGGCGGTTTAATCTCGAGGCGATCGAGGAGTGGATGAAGAACGAAAATCAGGTGAAGTAGCAGGTCTGTTTCTTCGCCGCGGACTTCGATAAGTTGCCGTCCGCAAATTGGCCCGCACGACATCCGCTGTTTGAATTCCCCGCGCAGGGGAGACGTGCCGCTGACGTTTTTGCTGCGCCTAGGGTCATTTAGCGTCCGCGAGTGGCACAAAGAGCGAGAGGCGCTCGGCGTTTCCCACTCCGCGCGAGATGTGTCCCTTGCCGGTGACATCCTCGGCGAGCAGAATCGTGCCCGGTCCGAAGCGCCGCGTCTCGCCGTCGCTGACCGTGATTTCCACTTCGCCGCTCAGGTTGACGACGAATTTACGCCGCGGCGCGTTATGCCAATCGACGAAGTATTGCGCGCCATTGGTCTCGCGAAAGATGATGCCTTTGGCTGCGATCACTTCCGACATCATTGACGAGTGATCGGCCGGCTTCATCTCCGGCCCGACGTCCTGCAGATGCGTTTCGCCGGCCGCATCCGCATAAATCCTTGTATACTTCACGCTCTTCCCTCCCGGCTTTAACGATCGTTCCCGCCTCGACTATTCACTCGCCCCGCTTCACCTTCCGCTCATTCGACGCGTCCCCACCGTCATTCAGCCTCGCCTAAGTAGCCAACTCGTCGAGGAGCGCCTTGGCGTCCTTCAAATCCGCCGTGTCGAAGCCTTCGGTGAACCAGTTGTAGATATCGCGGCCCAGCGGTTTCAATCCGATATGCACGCAATGGCTCTTGTTGCCCCATTCGTGCCGGTACTCGGGCCCGTAGTTCACCAGCAGCTGTCGCCGCGGGCTTCGAGGCGGCCGCCGCAGCCTTCGCAATTCCACCGTCGCCGTTTAGCCCGGCTGCGCACTGGCCGCAGAAATCGAATCCTGGAGGATTTTCAAATGAGCAATTCGGGCAGGTCAGGGCGAGCGCGGTGCGGCACTTCCCGCAAAACCGCATACCGGCTGGATTGTCAAATCCGCACTTCGAGCAGCGCATCGAAGTCCCCCGATTTTCGCCGACCGACTCGCTAGTATCGCCGGAACCGGAAGCAAAAGAAAACAACCTCGAAGGCGGGGAAGTAAGCGCAAATACCAATCTGATCTGCGTAACGATCGGCGAAGGCGTGTCGAATGGATGCGCGCGGAGGCTTGGTGGCCGCATGGTTTGTTTCGATTGCAATCGACCATTCGGAGGTGGCCTCATTTGAACTTCGCGCCCTCACGGCCGTTCCTGTCTCGATGCGCTGACTGTCAGCGGTTGTCGCGAACCGTCGAGAGGGAATATCATCTCGCGCTGCGCTGCCAACCGCGCGCGCAGAAAATCGCAGGAGTTAATCGCAATGAGTCTCCGGCTCGATGGAAAAAACGCATTGATCACTGGTGCCGCCAGCGGTATCGGCCGCGCGTCGGCGATTCGCTTTGCTGAAGAGGGCGCCAACGTCGCCGTTGCCGACCGCAACCTGGCTGCCTCCGAAGAGACCGCCGCCGCCGTCCGCAAGCTCGGCCGCAAAGCTGCCGCGGTCCAGGTTGACGTGAGCGACCCGGTGCAGGTTGCCGCGATGCTCGCGAAGACCGTCGCCGATCTCGGCAGCCTCGATATCGTGCTCGCCGCCGCCGGCGTTTCCCATGCAAGCTATGGAGCGGGCGAAGTCAAGCACAAGTTCCTCCACGAAATAGACTTCGCCGATTGGCGCAAGTTGATGGCAATCAACCTCGACGGCTGCTTCCTCACCTGTCAGGCCGCGGCGCGGCAGATGATCGCGCAAGGGCGCGGCGGCCGCATCATCGCGATCGCTTCGGGCGCCGCGAAAGTCCCGATCAAGGGTTCGGGCGAGTACGCGGTGAGCAAGGCCGGCGTCTGGATGTTGATGAAAAACATGGCGCTTGAGCTCGGCCGCTACGACATCACCTGCAACGCGATCGGACCCGGCGTGATCGACACTCCAATGACCCAGGAGCTCCAGCAGGGCAAGAACTTCGACCGCATGATGCGCCAGGCGCCGCTCAAACGGATCGGCAAGCCCGTCGATGTCGCGAATACCGCGCTCTTTCTCGCGAGCGAAGAGGGCAGCTACTTCACTGGCTCGATCCTGCATCCGGACGGCGGCTTCGTGATGCAATAGACGGGAACGAATCGATCCCGGCGAATTTGATACAATCGTGGCTGACTACTTAGTGTGATGAGACTCCGATCCTTTTTGGTTTTTTTCGCGGCCGTACTCTTGGCCGTGGTTGCTATCGCCGCTGGCTCCCCTGCGGCGCGCGCCCAGTATGAGGGGTCCGCCAACGGCATGGATTCCGGCGGGATGGGCTCGTCGAACCGCAAGGGCGATTCGATGCCCAGCGACACGTCGATGGCCCCGCCGATGGACAGAATGCATATCCGCCAACCGGTCACCGGCTCGATGATGGCAGCACCGCCATACGGCCTCGCGCCGATGAAGGTCGGCTTCTTCGTCCTCGCGGACGACCCCGAAGGCATCGGCTTTCTCACCTATTCGTGGAATTTCGGCGACGGCACGGTCTCCGCATTGCCGCCGGAACTCTACATCTTTCACACCTACTTCAAGCCCGGCACCTATGCTTGTACGTTGACCGTCACCACCGTCGATGGCCGTTCGCAGACCTTCCGCCAGGGCGTCGTCGTCAAGGCCCCCGGCGACTAACGAACGCACGACATCGAGATTGTCCGAACCAAATACGGCGATCATGTTTCACGTGAAACATGATCGCCCTTACTTTGCTGGGAATAGTGTCGGCATGCACTGGGCGAGGGAGCGTCCCTCACCCAGCAAGTCGTATACTCACGGCGATGCGTTATTGCGTACTTTGGAGTTCGAGCCCGTGGTATCGATCGCGAACACCGCCGGGCCGTTACCACCACAAGTAACGCTATTGGATGTGTAACCGAGTCCGCTAATCGTATTCTTGCTGATCTGATCGTTGCGTCCGAGATCCTGGATTCCCGCTTGATAGCCTTGCGTTGCGCCACAGCCCGAGGCGTTGGCAACATCAGCTCTCGATAACGAATTGCTTGCGATGACGTTGTTGGTCGGGGCCTTCGGCGGCGTAGTGCAAAGATCATTGCCGCAACTAATCGAGTCGATGCCGATGTCGTTGTTCGTGAGAACATTTCCACTTACGTGCTCTTTAATCGCCAGCGCGCCGAAAGGACCACCACCGAAGATCAGAATGCCTGCCGAGTCCGCGTTATTGGCACCCGTGTACTCGTTGTCGCGCACATTGTTGCCGCTGATGGTACCAATCGCGCCGACTCCGAGTTCGATGCCGTTCTGCGCAATTGCCGCGGTTTCTCCCGCGCCGGTAACGGTATTGCCACTGATTGTGACCGAGACACCCGGACATTTAACCGTGATGCCATTCTTCTGATAGCCGGCGACGGTGTTGCCCGAAACCACGCCGGTGGTGCTGCCCGCGTTACTGCAGGTGCGCGACTCATCGACCGTGGGATCGGTGCTGGCGTTAATGTAGAAGATGGCGTTCCCATGCTGAGCACCATTCAGTGGGCTCTCCGAAACCCCGTCGACCGTGCTGTCGCTGACGTTCACGACCAGTGCGGCATGATTACCGCCGCCGTTTGCGACGATGCCGAAATAGTCGGGATCGCCCGTGATACTCGCGCCGTTTACAGTACCGCCGATCGGGCCGGGATTGGTCCCGTCATCGTAGTAGATGCCGATGTTACACCCGGTAGCATCGACCGCCCCGCTGACATTGCCAGGATTGATCTCCGCGGCGGTCAGGTTGATGCCGTCGACGATAAAGCCGGTCTGCGAGCATGCCTGCGCCGCACCGGCGCTGGCAAAACTCAAACCCAAAGCCAGAACTAATGGTCTGCTGCTATACCACTTCATAACAACCTCGCGAATGTTTTGGAGGGTGACGCGGCAAAGCGTGAACGTCTCCGCCGTGCACACCGATTAAAGAGCGCTTAGAGGGGTGGAGGGGGGCTCTGTTCCCGGAACCTACTTAAAGCAGGAAAAAAAAGCAAGCGAGCGTTATCCAGAGAATATTGCTCTCGCCTTCGCCGACCGGGGCCTCAGCTCCATCCGCCTGAGACCTTTGCTTGATAGCGAAGACCTTCACCAAGACCAAGCCGATGAATGTCGCGTGTGGGCGGCCATACCGCAGTGCTCGTGCAATAGCGGTGCGCCGTCCCGAGGGCTTTGGCGGTAGGGACATTTATCTAGTCAAAAGCGAAAGAGAGGCGAACATGTTTCACGTGAAATATGATCGCCCTAATTTCGCGGGGAAATCCTTCAGCCTTGTGGGCGTCGATCCGATCTGCCTCGCGCGCCGTCAGAACTTTTCTTTGAAGGGACGCACCTCCAATTCCATCGTCCATGCGCTGGGATCCTGATGCGCGAGATGCCAGTACGTCTCCGCGATCGCTTCGGGCTTGAGGAAGTCGCCGTCACTAAGAGTCGGCTTGCGTCCACGCGCACCCGGGATGTCGATGCTGCCGTCGACGTTGATCCAGGCGACGTGGATACCCTTGGGCCCGAGGTCGCGCGCCAGCGATTGAGCAAGTCCGCGCATCGCGAACTTGGCCGGGCCAAACGAGACGGATTTCGGGCCCGCCTTGACGCCCGCGGTAGCGCCGGTGAAGAGCATCGCGCCGCGTCCGCGCGCGATCATTGCCGGCGCGACTTCCTTAGCCGCCAGAAATGCGCCGAGTGCGTTTACGCGCCAGTCCTTCTCATACTGCTCGGCGCTGATCTCGGTGATCGTGCCCCAACTTCCGCTGCCGGCGTTGTAGAGCAAGGTTGCCGGCTCGCCCAGGTCGGCGCGAATTGCGCTGAAGGCCTTGGCGAGTTGCGCGCGATCGCCGACGTCGCACGGCAAGTCGATCACTGCCGCGCCGCCAGAGCGCATCTCGGTGGCGAATCCTTTGAGGTAGTCGGTGCCGCGCGCGAGGATCGCGACCGCATAGTCGGTGGCGAAGCGGCGGGCGAGGGCGGCTCCGAGGCCCGGCCCAACGCCCGTTACAACGGCGACTGGTTTGTTCTGCGGATTCGATTTATTTGCCATGACGATTCTCACTTGATCGACGATTGTTCTTCAGTAGCATATTCCTAGTGCGCTCGGGGCAGGCACGAATGCAAGCTTTTCATTGCCGCCGGAAGACACTCGCCGGGGCCCCTATCCGACGCGAGCGTGAGAGCCTGGAAAGCGAATTCCGCACCGGGAGAAGCTGTCCAAGGCCGGCCCTTGACTACCGACTGAGTCACATCGCCGCATCTACGAAGGAGGCTCACCATGTCAGGATCTCCCGCATCAGCAATCGTTGCCACTCAACTCGTAGAGACGATGCGAGCGCTAGCCGGTTCGCATCCGGGGTTTCGTCCAGTACACGCCAAGGGAATCGTGTGCTCGGGTACGTTTAGCGCGTCCGCAGGGGCGCGCGCCATGAGCCGGGCGCCACATCTGCAAGGGCAAGCGGTCCCGACCGTAGTGCGTTTCTCCAATTCGAGCGGGGATCCCAACGTACACGATGGCATCCCCAACGCCCGCGCGCTGGCGGTGAAATTCCAGTTGCCCGAGGGCAAGAACGCCGACATCCTGACGCTTCACATCGAAGGGTTTCCCGCGCGTACGCCTGAGGAGTTTCTCGCGTTTCTACGTGCGCAGCTTCCGGACCCGGCTACCGGCAAGGCCGCACCCGACGCGGTCCCCCGCTTTCTGGAAAGTCATCCTGCCACACGCGCGTTCATTGAGCGCCTGACACAGAAGCCGGTTCCGGCCAGCTACGGGCGGGCCAGCTATTATGCGGAGCATGCCTTTAAATTCACTGCCGCGGACGGCAGCAGCCGATTCGGCCGCTATCGCTGGATGCCAGAGGCCGGGGAAGCCTATCTCGCCCCTGATAACGCGCGCACACGCAGCACGAACTTCCTGAGCGAAGAGCTGGAGAGCCGCTTGAGGAACGGTCCTGTCGCGTTCTGCCTCCTTCTGCAATTGGCTGGCGAGAGCGATCCGACAAACGACGCTACCGCCTTGTGGCCGGCTGACCGGCCCCTGGTCGAGCTGGGACGGCTGGAAGTGAGCCGACATCTCTCCGACCAGCGCGGCCGATGAGCGCCGTCTCGTGTTCGACCCGACCAATGTAACGGACGGTATCGGTCTCTCGGACGATCCGATTCTGTTGGCGCGGTCGGCCGCTTACTCCGTCTCTTACGATCACCGCAGCAAGGGAAAGTGAGGGCCCACGTCTGCGGCGTGGGGCAACCTGACTCTTTGTGGCCGAGCTCCGCGCCGGGTTCAAATCGCTGCGGGACGCACACTAATCACCCGCGCTCAATCGTTATGTCCGACTCACACACATTTTGAAGGACGAAAAGAGGTCGAAAGACGGCTGCTCCCGGAACTATTCCGGAGCAGCCTCTTGCTGGTGGGCGGAGTAGATCATTTTTCAGAGAGCTCGGTGACGGCGCCAGTCGCGAGGTTGTAGCGCGCGGGAACGATTTTCAATTCGCCGCTAGCCACCAGCGGGGCGAGCTCCGGATCCTGTGCCAGCTTTTTAGCGACGAGAACCGCATTTTCGTTGATCGCATTCGAGATCGCATCGCCCGGCTTGCCCTTGGTCTGCTTCACCGCCGGATAAATATTTTTGAGCATCGGGTTCTGCGTCGGTTTGGGATACTCGTTGACCGCCGCGGTGACCGCGCCGCATTGGTCGTGGCCCATCACGACGATAAGCCGCGTGCCAAGGTGCCCGACGGCGTACCGGATGCTCTCCAATGCAAGCTGATCATACGTATTGCCGGCCGCGCGTATGACGAAGAGCGCACCGATACCCTGGTCGAAGAGAATTTCGGGCGGCACACGCGAGTCAGAGCATGAAAGCACCGCCGCTATCGGATGTTGTGCCGCGTCCGATGGGCGCGCGGCCGGATGGGTCGCTTTGTCGCCGACATAGCGCGCATTGCCGTCGAGCAATTGTTGCAGGGCGGTGCCTGCCGCTTGTTCACTCGTCGGCGCGGCGGTCCATGCACGCGAGGCGAAGGCGAGTGTCGCAGCAAAGATGATGGACAGGACCAGGTACGCGAGCTTTGGCCTGAAAGTCGTCATCCTGAAATTCATGCGAGATTTTGATTCCATGGGAACCTCGTGATTTTCGGTTTGAGCGAATTTAGCTTGAGAGCGCACGGTGCGCTACCGCCCACCCTTATGTGATTGTTACGAGACGATGACTTGCGTCTCGACTCGGTGGAGGCCGGCGATTCGCTCCTACAATGAATTCGTCAGCCTATCGGCTGGCACTCCGCGATTGACTCCTCTTTCACCAACACTACTAATTTAGCGTTATGCTAACCCGCCCGATTGCGAGTAGTCGGCTCGCCAGATTCGGCGCTGAACTGGTTGCGGCGATCCCGATCGTGACGCTGGCCGGATGCCTGCAAGGCGCGATCGACGCCAATAAACTTCAACTTGCGGACCAGCAGACGCAACTCGATTCGCTCAAGCAGCAGGTGGCCGCATTACAAACCGGTCGCTCCTATAGCACCACGCAACCGCCCGCGGGGGGCTGCGATAAAGACGTGATGGCGGTGGCCACGCATAAAGGCGGCGAGCGCATGGCGGCGGGCGACACGGTCAAGGCGCTGGGCTTCTATCAGGACGCGGTGACGGCTTGTCCGATCAGCGCGGCCGCGCAACTCAATCTCGCGAATACTTACGAGGCGATGGGCGACCGCATCGAGGCCGTGCAACATTATCGTAGCGCGGCGACCGCGACCGGTGGCGAAGCCGACCCAGCGGCGGTGAGCAAGGCCCGCGAAGCGCTGAATCGGCTGGGAGCGTCGAGTTGAGGGCGCTGCGCTCGATCCACCCTGACCGTTCTCGTCGACCGCCCTGCAGTCTGAAAAACCCGATATTTCGCGCACTTATGCTGTGTTGGAGATCCCGGGAACCAAATTCCCGCTGCCCTTGTTCTCTAGAAATAGGGGACGAGGTTATATCGGGAATGAGTTCGAGGTTTTGCGCGGTCTCAAGTCAGCCAGCATCGGAAAACCCAGGCGGATCGGACCTGATCCTGCCATGCCAATATTTCGATATCTCGGGTGGGCACAATCTTTCGGGCGAACAGCGGCTGATGCTGGCGCTGCTGACCGACGCGATCAACGTTTATCAAAAGGGCGTACTATCGCGCCGGTCCACTGCGCGGCGGCTATATGTCGATGCGGAACGCTGGATTCAGGCCGACGATGATAGCTGCGGCTGGCTCAGCTTCTCCACCGTCTGCGAAGCGCTGGGGATTCACACCGGACTGTTGCGCCGGCGAATCATCTCGTGGAAGCACGCAATCAATCGGCAGTGTGAAGATTATCCCAAGTCCCAGCGGACCCATCTGCAAGTGAACTCGCACGTGGCGCGAATCGGCCATCCACGGCCGTTGGCCGAGCCCGCGGCCCGCGCGACCTAGCGGTTGCGTATTGCTGTTCGGTGCCAGGAGCCCTGACCGCCGGTCCCCGGGCGGTCAGGGCTCCTGGCGTTTCTGAGCGCCGCGGGCGGCCCGGTCCGTTTTGCGCACCGTCTTCCGTGGCGCTCTGGCAGCGATGAGATTAGGGCGGCCTGCCCGGCAGGCGCCCAGGCTCACCCGCAGATGCGTCGTCGCTGCGCGATCTGCCCCGGCAGACCGCGCCGCCGAATCGCCAAACCGATTCGGTTTGGCCATTTCGGCGGCGCTGCGCTAAATCAAGGGAAATCGCGTCGGCCGGGCATCCGCCACCCGAGGTTGCGGATGCCTCGCCCCGCGCGAATTCCCTTGGAGAGCGCGACTTGAAGAACGTATTCAGCGTTGAAGGCAAGGTGACGGTCGTGACCGGCGGCGGGACCGGGATCGGCATTTCGATTGCGCACGAGTTTGCCAAGCGCGGCGCGCCGGTCCTGATCGCGAGCCGCAACGCGAGTCATCTGGAGCCGGTTCGCGACGATATTCGGAAAGCCGGCGGCAAGTGCGAAATGTTCGTCGTCGATGTGCGCGACGCCGCCAAGTGCGACGAGATGATCGCCGAGGCCGTGAAGCATTTCGGCCGCCTCGATGTGATGATCAACAATCATGGCGGTAGTATCACGACGCCGAGCATGAACCTGTCGCCCAACGGTTGGCGGGCGGTGATCGCGATCAATCTCGACGGCACGTTCTTCTGCTCGAAGGCGGCGGCGCGCCAGTTTATGGCGCAGAACGACGGCGGCTGCATCATCAATCTTTCGTCCACTTCCGGAGTCCACGGCTCGCCCACCATGTTGCCGTACGGGGCGTCGAAGGCCGGCGTGATCAAACTCACCGAATCGCATGCCGCCGAATGGGGCCGCCACGGTATCCGCGTCAATTGTATTGCCCCGGGACCGGTCACCACCGATGGCGCTGCCGAGCGGATTTGGCCCAACGAGGAGGTCAAAACCATGATGCTGCGATCGCGTGCGCTCGGACGCTTCGGACGCGTCGAGGACGTCGCGTATCCCTGTATCTTTCTGGCGTCGGAGGCGGCGAGTTTCATGACCGGCGCGACGATGGTGATCGACGGCGGCAACATACGCGCGGCGGACATCGTGCAACTCGGGCTATAGAAGAGAGCGAGGAGAGCTGTCGAGGAGCACAAAACCTTTATTTTCTCTGAAACCTCACAAGGGCATTGATATACTTCGCTCACCAAGCGTGCTAAACTGGTCTGGACGTGACAGGTCGGCGAATCCAAATGCGTTAGGTAGGAAGGATCGTTCTTCTAATCAGACGCAAGGCTAGATCGACGGTAAAGGGCAATTGCTCGCTCGCTAAGGTCACCGCATCGCCGGCGTATCGGGCCGTGATAATGCCAGCAACAAACACGATACTCAAAATAAAAGGCCCGATTGCTATCGCAAAGAACCATCCAGCCAGTTGCCGAGCGCCGAGAATAGCCCAATCAACATGAAGGATCGGATATGCGTAACTCGCCAGCACAAGAGCAATAGACGCGAACGTTGAGATCGTGGAAACCACAGCGACGGCGAAGATTATGATCGCGATAGTGCGGCTGGTGCGTGAATAAGTGCTAAAGGGAAGCAACGCTTGGTGAGGTGATTTCGGCTCGACAAAAAACGCCGCTACCCACGCAAGAATATAAGGGACTACTGTGTCCATCAGAGCGATGGGCAATCCGAAAACCAGGGCAACATCCTCTACAGAACGATTCGCCGAAGGTCCAATCGGCGATGCAATAATCATAAATGCTGATGCTAGGAGAACGCCAAGGAGTCCCCAATTATTTGTCAGAATCCGCCGAATCATGATGCTTCGTATCTTGACCGAGTCTATACCGTCGTCTTGGTAGCGGCCAAAAGATTAACACCATCTCAAACAAAAGTCTTGCATAGATGGCGACGAACGCTAAAAGACCAGCCGCCGATAGCACCCATTGTATTCGAGGCACGTCGGGGAATGAAACGACCACCAGAAGATCAAGCCCCTGATGAATTGCGAACAAAATCGCCAAAGCTGCTGCCTTTTGCAGAGCTTTCCATACATCGGCCCATAGTGCCTTATCGAACATCAACGAATGTATGAGGGGGGCCGAAGCCCCTCGCGACTCTCCTGTGACGGGCGCTAAACCGTTCCATAACAAACTCCTGCGCTGCGCGAGACTGTCCGCTCGCGTGTCGCGCTTTTGGAGCTTGCCATCATTCGGTGAGGGGTTTAGACGATTAACCGCACTGGTTGATAGTCGGCCCTTTGGGGCTGATGGCAAGCGTTGACTTGCCCCGCTCGAACCGCTTCAGCGTCTAGAACACGCTTTGGCGGTTCGGCACTTCTAAGGCTTTACAAATTAGTGTTCGGCGCTCGCGCCGTTCAAATCCATCCTGCCCTTTACGGTATATTGTCCGCCCATCCCCGCATGAACGATGCGGCCTTTCTTTTGGTGGTACGCTATTGCGTGTCGAATCTTCTTCGCGTCCACGCCCAAGACGATAGCTAGAGATTCAATCGCGACCGGAGCAGGCGAGTCGGTGATCGCCTTTAGAACTCGCTGATTGATGCTCTGAGGGTCGGGAATCTTGCCTTTGCCTTTTCGCTTCTCCGCTGGCTTTGTTGCTCCGGCAATACGACGTCCTTCGACAAGAGCGTCGAATCGCTCTAACGCCGCTTTGTGTGCGGCGTCGGTGCGATCCACTTCGAGTGCCGCTTCGACAATCGCTCGTCGTTCTTCTGCTGTGGTAGGTGGCATAACGGTGTTACGTTATAATTCCAATGCCACATCGTCAAGGGCATTATCTGCCGGAGTTATCCACAGACACAAATATGTAGCTATTGAGCAGTAGCGGACTTGCGGCGTTTGTGGAGTTTAGTGGTTTGTCGTGGTTTTTGAGGGGATTGTGGGGCACTCAATACCTTTTGAAGCACATGCTCAAACCGATCAAGCGCTGGCACGGCATCTTCGGCGGCAACGGTAAACTCATGCCCCTTCCTGTGTCCCGTTTTCGTCGGCACTTGTTAGCTCCTTGTAGGTCAATCGACGTCCTACAATGGATGCTAGCGCCTTTTCGAAGCGGTCGCCATCGGTCGTCTTGCGCTCATTGAACCGGAACGCTTGCTCATCGAGATAGCGGAAGAGATGGAAGGGCATCACGTTTACGTAAGTACCCTTCAATCCCCGTTTCAACAGACTCCAGAAATTCTCGATCCCGTTCGTGTGGACGTTGCCGTCAACGTATCGCTCGGCATGATCGATCACCTGATGGACGTAATCTGCTGACAGACCATTATATGAGCGCCACGCATCACTGAACAGATACGAGCCGCCTTGTACGTACTGGCGCACCACGCCTTGCAGCGTCGGGCCGCTCGTATCGCGAACGTGTCGCAAGCGAATCTTTTTGGAGTGACGGTCAAGCAATCCCATAACGACCGCCTTTCCCGCACCGCCAGTGCCTTTGATTTTCTGGGCGCGGCGGCTCGCATGCATGTTCCTTGCTGCGCCGCCGATAAAGGTTTCGTCAGCCTCAACCGCGCCGTCGAATTTTTTTTCGAAGCTGCCCTCTTGCAGCGCCAGCCGGATGCGTTGAAGCAGGAACCATGCGCTCTTTTGCGTGATTCCCAGATCGCGCGCTACCTCATGCGAGCTAATCCCGTTCTTGCAGTTGGCGATTAGCCACATGCCCGCAAACCATTTATCGAGCCCGATAGGCGAATCTTCGAATATCGTGCCGACTTTGGCGCTGAATTGCTGCTTCGGATGTTTGGTCTTGCACTTCCAGATGCGGCGCGTGGCGAGAAAATACCATTCCTTGCTGCCGCATCGCGGGCACGTCACGCCGTCAGGCCATCGAATATCAGCCAGATAATCGAGGCAGCGATCACGATCCGAAAAGTAGCGGACGGCCTCTAGTAAAGTGGTCGGCGCTGGATATTGATTGCTCATGAGATAGAATCAAGCAAAAGGTTATTGGTGTGTCAAGTATATCAATGCCCTCACAAGGTTTCAGATTTCCCCTTGGGATTGACGCTGGCGTTGCTCGAGTGAGGCGGCGGTGCGACAGGGTTCGCAATGCTCTTGCAAATGGGAAGTTTGAAACCTTGGTTTCAATGAACTTCAAATTTGGGTTCTGCAACCGTTGCCGTTTGCTCGCCACGCGCTGCTTGTCGCGGGAGTTGGCGTCGTGATATCCCGAATCGCGCAATTGAATCGCAGAAGGTAACCGCTTTGGACTTTGGCTTCAGCGAAGAGCAGGAGATGTTGCGTCAGAGCGCGCGCGGGCTGCTCGAAAAGGAATGCCCCTCTACCCTGGTGCGACGCCTGATGGACGACGAGCGCGGTTTCGACGTCGCGCTGTGGCGAACGCTCGGCGCGCCTCGGGTTGGACCGGGATGGTGATTCCTGAAGCTTACGGCGGCTCAGGTCTCTCTTACGTTGACCTGGTGCTGGTGCTCGAGGAGATGGGCCGGGTGGTGCTGCCGTCGCCGTTTATCTGGACCGCGATGGTCGCGGAGGCGATCAACCGCGTCCGGTAGCGAGGCGCAGAAGCAGGCGTTACTGCCGAAAATCGCGACCGGCGATCTGATTGCGACCGTCGCCTGGATGGAGCCGTCGGGTTTATGGGGCGTCGACGGTATTGCGATGACGGCGCGCAAACGTGGCAACGGCTTCACGCTCGACGGCGTCAAGCTGTTCGTCAACGACGCACATATCGCAGATTATCTGCTGGTCGCGGCGCGCACCGGTGGCAAGGGCGTGACGCTGTTTGTCGCTTGAAACCAAGCGCGCGGGTATCTCCGTCACGCCGCTCAAGACGATGGATGCGACGCGCCGGCTGAGCGAAGTGAAGTTCGACAGGCGTCAAGGCTGGTGCGGCCGATGTCGTCGGTGCGCTCGGCGACGGGTGGAAGACGCTCGACCGACGTAATCGATCGCGGCAAGGTGATGCTCGCGGCCGAGATGATGGGCGGTGCCCAGAAGGTACTCGACATGACGGTCGAGTACGCCAAGGTGCGTGCGCAGTTCGGCCGGCCGATCGGCAGCTTCCAGGCGGTCCAGCACAAGTGCGCCAACATGATGATAGATGTCGAAGGGCGCCAAATCGGCGGTCTATTACGCGGCGTGGGCGGTTAGCAATGAGGTCGCGGAGGCGCCGTTGGCGGCCGCGTTGGCGAAAGCCGCGGCATCGGATGCGTACCGGCGAGTTTCCGCCGACGGTATCCAGGTCCACGGCGGTATCGGCTTTACCTGGGACCACGACATGCACCTGTATTTCAAGCGCGCCAAGTCGTCGGAATTCACTTTCGGCGATGCGACCTATAATCGCGAACTGGTCGCGCAGGGCATCAACCTGTAAGGCCAAAGGAAGGTAATTCGATGGCGATCGACAAGAGCATCATTGGCAAGACCGGCAAACCGTTCACGATGCCGATCGAATGGAGCAAGGTGCGCGAGTTTGCCCGCGCGATTCGCGACCCCAATCCGATCTATTTCGACCCCGAGCTCGCCAAGAAGGAGTGCGGCGGGATTCCGGTGCCGCCGACCTTCCTGCAGGCCGCCGCGTTCTGGATGGGCGAGGACTCGATGCCCACGGCCAAATTCGACATGCGCCGGATTCTTCACGGCGAGCAGGATTTCGAGTTCGTGAAGCCGATTTTCGTCGGCGACGTGCTCACTGGAACCTCGCGGATCGCCGACGTCTACGAGAAAGAAGGCGGGCGTGGCGGCAAGATGACGTTCATGGTGACCGAGATCGAGTACAAGAATCAGAAGGGCGAGACGGTCGCCTTCGCGCGCGGCACGCTGGTCGAGACCGGACAGGCCGTCAGCGGCTGAAGCGGCTGGAACGAGATCATAGCTCGTTGCGCGCGACCGTGGTTTCACGCCGGCGCAACGCGAGTATCAAGTGGTGAAATATGAGCAGCAAAATTAAATACGATGCGGTCAAGGTTGGCGATGAGACCCCGACGGTGACGATCGAGAACGTCGCGCGACCCGATTTCGTGCGCTATGCGGGCGCGTCGGGCGACTTCGTGCCGCTGCACTATGATCAGACCTTCGTCGAGGCGGCCGGAATCCCGACCGTGTTTGCCCAGGGCATGTGGACCGCGGGATGTCTCTCGCGATGTCTCACCGATTATGCCGGTGCGGGCCAGGTCCGGCGCTTCAAGGTTCGCTTCGCGCGCCAGGTATGGCCGGGTGACACGCTCACCTGCCGCGGCAAAGTTACCGGCAAGAGTGAAAAGAACGGCGAAAAGCTGGTCGAAGGCGAGCTGGAAGTGGTGAACCAGAAGGGCGAGGCCACCGTCAAGGGAACCTTCGCGGTGGCGACCGCCTAGTAGCGTCCCGGTTTGAAAATGCTCGAGCGGATCGCGGTCGCCTGAGTTAATCGATAGCGGCGACTGGTCGATCGATCGCCTGGCACATTGCGTGGCAAAACCGCTTACCGGGCGTCACTAGCGTGCCACATCTCGCGCGCAAACGGGGATTCGAATCGAACGCCATGCACCGAGCAAACGTCATGATGAGCGGCGCTGACCTACGACAGACTGCCAGAAGAGTGCGCGAGAGCTATCGATGGATCAACCACGTCATATAATCATTCACGGCCATTTTTATCAGCCGCCGCGGGAAAGTCCGTGGACCGGCCTGATCGCGCCCGAGCCGGGCGCCGCGCCCTTTGCCAATTGGAACGAACGGATTCTGAGCGAATGCTACAACGCCAACGCTCACGCCCATACGATGAACGGGCGCGTCGTTCATATCATCAACAATTACGAGTCGATCAACTTCAATTTCGGGCCGACGCTGTTCGGCTGGCTCGAACGCCATGGCAAGTCCGCCTATCGCGCGATTCGGCTGGGCGACGAAGTCAGCGCCAGGCATCGCGGCGGCCACGGCAATGCGATGGCCAGGCCTACAACCATTCGATCATGCCGTTGCTCAGCGACGCGCGACAAGGAAATCCAGGTCAGCTGGGGTATCGAGGATTTCGTCTATCGCTTCGGCCGGCGGCCGGAGGGTATGTGGCTGCCCGAATGCGCCGTTGACGAGGAGTCGCTCGCGGCGCTGGCGCGCGCGCGGAATCAAATATACGATCCTGGCGCCGCATCAGGGCCGCTTTATTCCGGATGAAGGCGTCGCGCCGGGCGAGGCCGGTCCATTCGAATGGCGGCGCGGTGACTTGAGTCTCGCGATCTTTCGCTTCGATCGTGAGCTCTCGGGACAGATCGCCTTCAGCGATTTGCTGTCCGATGGGAGCGAGCTGGCGGATCGGCTGGCCAACGCGGCGTTCGCGCAGCCGCCGGGCGCGGCCGTGATGATCGCGACCGACGGCGAAACCTTCGGCCATCATAAGAAGACCGGCGCGGCCGAACTCGCGCGCACCTTTGCGAATCTCGCCGAGCGCGAAGGCGTCGTCGTGACGAATTGCGCGGAATACCTCGCCGATCATCCGAGCGCGCGGACGTTTCGAGATCGATGGCGCCTCGGCGTGGAGCTGCGCGCATGGAGTCGAGCGCTGGCGATCGAATTGCGGCTGCCGCCTCGACGGCAATACCAGCCAGGAATGGCGCGGGCCGCTGCGCGACGCGATGGTCTTCATCAAGGATCACGCCGATGCGGTTTACGATCGCTTCGCGCCGCCGCTGGTCGACGATCCGATCGCCGCGTTGCGCGAAGCGATTCGCCTCTTTATCGACGACGAGTCCGATCACCGCCGAGGAGCTTCTTCGTGCGGCACAAGGTGAACGAAGAGAGCAAGCGCGACGAATTGCTGCGGCTGCTCGAGATGGAGCGCGCGGCCCAGGCGACGTTGACCAGTTGCGCATGGTTCTTCGACGATTTCGGCGGACCCGAAGGACGCATCGTCTTGCGCTGGGCCGCTCGCACCGGCGAATTGGCGGCCGAATTCGCCCCGAGTGTCGAGAGCGAGTTGCTGGACCGGCTGCGCGGAATTCATTCGAATCGCCATGAAATCGGCGACGCCGCAACGCTTTACCTGAGCTTGAAGACGCGCGAAGCACGCGGGAGGGTCTAAATCCGATGGCTGGCCACGAAAGCACTGATATCGAATCGATTTTACAGGAGCGGCGGAAGTTCGAGCCGCCCGCGGAATTCGTCCAGACACGCCCACGTCAAGGGCGTCGCCGAATACGAAGCGTTGTATCAGCGCGCCGGATGCGGATCCCGAGGGCTTCTGGGCCGAATGTGCCCGCGAATTGGCGTGGTTCAAGCCGTTCGGACAAGTGCTCGAATGGAAGCTGCCGTTCGCCAAATGGTTTCTGGGCGGCGAACTCAACGCCGCGTACAATTGCCTCGATCGCCATCTGAGCGGCGCCGCGGCGCAACAAGGTCGCGCTCTTCTGGGAGGGCGAGCCCGGCGACACGCGCGCGCTGACCTACCAGATGCTCGCCGATGAAGTCGGGCGCTGCGCCAACGCGCTCAAGAGCCTCGGCGTGAAGGACGGCGACCGCGTCGCGATCTACATGCCGATGGTGCCCGAGGCGGTGATCGCGATGCTGGCGTGCGCGCGCATCGGCGCGATCCATTCGGTGATCTTCGGCGGCTTCTCGGCCGAGGCGCTGGTCGATCGCATCAACGACGCCGAGGCCAAGGTCGTCATCACGGCCGACGGCGGCTGGCGGCGCGGGCAGAAGGTCGCCGCTCAAGCAGCAACGTCGATGAGGCGCTCAAGCGCACGCCCTCGGTGCAGAAATGCCTGGTGCTCAATCGCCTCGGCGACAAGATCGAGATGCGCAATGGGCGCGACGTCTGGTGGGACGAGCTGGTGCCGAAGCAGAGCCGCGATTGCGCAGCCGGTCCACGTCGATTCCGAGCATCCGCTCTTCACGCTCTATACCTCCGGCACGACCGGCAAGCCCAAGGGCGTCGTCCATACGACCGGCGGCTATCTCACCCACGTCCTGATGACGATGAAGTGGGTCTTCGACCTCAAGGAAGAAGACATCTACTGGTGTACCGCCGATATCGGTTGGGTCACCGGCCACAGCTACGTCGTCTATGGACCGCTGGCGGCGGGTGCGACCGTCGTGATGTACGAAGGCGCGCCGAATTTTCCCGAGAACGATCGCTTCTGGGAAATCATCGAGAAGTACCGCGTCAACATTCTCTATACCGCGCCGACTGCGATCCGCACGTTTATCAAGTGGGGCGAAGCGTGGGTCAAGAAACATGACCTCTCGAGCCTGCGCCTGCTCGGCACGGTCGGCGAGCCGATCAATCCCGAAGCCTGGATGTGGTACCACAAGGTCATCGGCGGCGAGCGCTGTCCGATCGTCGATACCTGGTGGCAGACCGAGACCGGCGGGATCCTGATCGCGCCGATGCCGGGAGCGATCGCCACCAAGCCCGGCTCCGCGACGCGTCCGCTGCCGGGAATCGCGGCCGACGTCGTCACGCGCGAAGGCGTCACGGTGCCCGCCAATCAAGGCGGCTTGCTGGTCGTCAAACGGCCCTGGCCCGGGATGTTGCGCACCATCTTCGGCGACCCCGAGCGCTATCAGCAGCAGTACTTCAGCCAGATCGAAGGCATGTATTTCACCGGCGACGGCGCCCGGCGCGACGAGGACGGCTACTTCTGGATCATGGGCCGCGTCGATGACGTGATTAACGTCTCCGGCCATCGCCTCGGCACGATGGAAATCGAGAGCGCGCTGGTCTCGCATATCGCCGTCGCCGAGGCCGCCGTGGTCGGCCGTCCCGACGAGATGAAGGGGCAGGCGGTCGTCGCGTTCGTGACGCTCGAAGGCGGCCGCCATAGCGACGCCAAGCTGCGCGAGGAATTGCGCCAGCACGTGGTCAAGGAAATCGGCGCGCTCGCGCGGCCCGACGATTTCCGCTTCACCGATTCGCTGCCGAAGACGCGCAGCGGCAAGATCATGCGGCGGCTCTTGCGGCAAATCGCGGCAGGCGACGAAACGCTCGGCGATACCACGACGCTCGAAGATCTGTCGGTGTTGGCGAAGCTCCGCGAAGACGACGAATAAGGCGGGGCAATTGTCCAGCGAGAAAGTTGGTGAGGAGCGCAGAAACATATTTTCAATGAAACCTCACGAGGTTTCAGACTTCCCATTTGTAAGATGACCTCGTGCTCGTAATTCTCGGTTATCGGTGTGCGAATGGATGTGCGAAAGGCGCTGACCGTTATCCGTGAGGGAGAGGTAGTCGATGCGTATGAAGCGGCCAAATCGCTCATGCGATCGGGCCGAATTCCGATAAAGAAGCTGGCAGACATTGCTTTAGACAAATCACTCAGAGCGAATAATCGAGCGGCTGCCTTATATGCTCTGGGTGCGAGTTCTCATCGGCGAAGGGGCGAAGTAACTCCCACGTTCATCGCCATTATGCGCGATCCGCAAGAAGACGATATGGTTCGATGTGAGGCGGCAGAAAAGCTTGCATGTAGGAACGATAAGAAGACGGTACCGGTACTAATTGACGTACTCACATCGCGCGAAACGTCGGACGGTCTCAAAGCGGAATGCATCTTTGCTCTGTCCGATATCGGAGGCGCCCAGGCGCTCTCCGCTTTAGAAGAAGTCGGGCGAATGAAACCTGGTGGTAAGGTTGCCGAAGAACTGGCTGAGGCACTGGACCATATCAATCGCGGTCCTGGTGCCGCATCCTGATCTGAACGGTCACACAAAACGTAGCGACCGTTCACGGCCGCGTGCTACGCGAATAATGCAATCATCTTTCAAATGGGAAGTCTGAAACCTCAGTGAGGTTTCAGTGAAAATGTCGATTTCGGGCTCCTCATCAACTTGATTACCCTCTGGTCTCCCCCGCGTCCGCGGGTTTGCGCAGGACCAGCAGGATCGTGAACGACGCGCGGCCGTAGTCGATACCGAGATCCCACGCGATCATCCGATCGATCAGCGTCAGTATCGAATTGCGACGGATGTTCAGCCGGTATAACGGCCAGCGCATAAGATCGCCCAGCGGCAGCAGAATCAATCCACCATAACGCGTCGCCGCGAGTTCGAATCGCGAACCGATAAGCTCGATCAATTCGTCGCGACTGAAATGGTGATGCCAGACCACGCCGTCCGCGCCGGCTTCATAGCCATGGTCGCGACGGCCGCCACGCACGATCGATCGATAGAGGCGCGGAAAGCGAAAGCGCAGGTTGGCGGCGTCGAGGCCTTGAAAAATTCCGGCGTGCGGGCAGCGCAGGATAAACTTGCCGCCGGGCTTCAGCACGCGCCAGACTTCATCGATAGTCGCGCGGCGCTCCGCCGCCGGGATGTGTTCAAGCACCTCTATACAACTGACGTAGTCGAAGGCCGCGTCAGGCGAAGGGCAGGGCGGGCCCGTCGCATTGATGGAGATCGGCCTGCGGGACATTGCGCCGCGCCATCTCGATTGCAGTCTGATAGATATCGACGCCCGCCAGCTTGAGCTGCGGAAAAAGCTGCGCCGCCGCACCGAGGAATTCGCCCACGTTACAGCCGAGGTCGAGCAGGCTGGTCGCCGCGGGGTCGCTCGAGGCACCGACCCAGGCGAGCCCGTCCATTGGATTCAGTGGCATGATCCGGCAGCCGATCTGATTGGCGTCATCGTGCGAAAAGCGCCCCTTGAAGGCGAACCGCAGAGAATGATACCATGCCGTCGTGGGCTGCTGCCCACTTTTTTGTTGGTTCGCCCACTCGACTCCGGAACATTTTGCGCTTGGACTGGGCCCTTGCTGGCGAACCGTCGGGGAAACGGCCGGTGATGGTGTTGCAACTGCATCCAGTGGCGCAGAAGATCGTCGAATTGATCGAGCCGCATGTTGAGCGGCAGGGCTTCGAACTGGTCGGGATCGATTTCCGCAAAGGCACCCGGACCTCGCTGCTGCGCCTGCTGGTGGATAAGCCGGGCGGCGGCATCGCGATGAGCGACCTTGAGGTGCTGAGTCCGATCGTCAGCGATCTGCTCGACGTTTACGATCCGGTCGACGGGCGCTATTTGCTCGAGGTCGCGTCGCCGGGCGTCAATCGTCCGCTGACGAAACTGGCGCACTTCGAAGCCTTCGTTGGTCAGCGGGTGAAAGTAAGGACGCATCGCCCGCATAACGGGCGCAAGAATTTTGAAGGGATGCTGGCAGCGGTCAGCGCCAACGGATTGGAACTTGACGACGACATCAGCCATAGCCGCGAAACCTTTGGCTTCGACGAAATCAAGGGAGCAAACTACGAGCATAAGTTCGACTAGTACGAGTGATCCAGAGCATACGGCGCGCGGCAGTATCGGCGCCGAGACCAAAATTCCAGACGCGCGAATCAGCTTGCGCCCGTGGGAGGCGTTATGTCGGTCGATCTGAATCGGGTTATCGAACAAGTATCCAAGGAAAAGGGGATCGACAAAACGATCGTGGTCAACGCGGTCGAGGAGATGATGCATTCGGCGGCGCGGCGCACCTTCGGCCCGGACCGCAATATCGAGTCGCGCTTCAATCCTGAAATCGGCGAGATCGAACTGTTCGAGATCAAGACCGTGGTCGCAACCATCGCCAACGCGGGCTCCGAAGTGGACCTAGAGGAGGCCCATGACAAGTACGATCCCGAGGCTCAGGTCGGCGACGAAATTCTGATCAAGCTCGACACCGCGACGATGGGCCGTATCGCGGCGCAGGCCGCGAAGCAAAACCTCATCCAGCATATCCGCGACGCCGAGCGTAAGCAGATTTTCAACGAATTCAAGGATCGCAAGGGCGAGATCGTTTCGGGTATCGTGCAGCGCTTCGAGCGCAAGAACATGATCGTGAATCTCGGCCGCACCGAGGCGATCCTGCCCGAAAAGGAGCAGATTCCGCACGAGCGTTATCGGCAAGGCGATCGCATCCGCGCGCTGATTCTCGACGTCGATCTGTCCGAAAAGGGCCTCTCGATCGTGCTCTCGCGCACCTCGAACCTCTTCCTGATGAAGCTCTTCGAGCAGGAAGTGCCCGAGATTTACGAGGCCATCGTCGAGATTCGCCAATGCGCTCGCGAGCCCGGTGGCCGCGCCAAGGTCGCCGTCTATTCCAAGGACAACGACGTCGATCCGGTCGGCGCTTGCGTCGGGATGAAGGGCACGCGGGTACAGTCGGTCGTGCAGGAATTGCGCGGCGAGAAAATCGACATCGTACCGTGGACCGACGATCAGGCGGAACTCGTATGCCGTGCGCTCGCGCCGGCGAAAGTCTCCAAGGTGGTCATCGATGAGGACGAGCATGCGATGGAAGTGATCGTCCCAGACGATCAACTTTCGCTCGCCATCGGCAAGCGCGGTCAAAACGTCCGCCTCGCGCATCGGCTCTCCGGATGGAAGCTCGATGTGCGCAGCGATTCCGAGGCCGAGGAAGAGGCCCGCGCCGCCCGCGCCTCACTCAATGCGATTCCCGGCATCGGCGACATCAACGCCGAATTGCTCTACCAATGGGGATTCCGTTCGGCCGAGCAATTGTCCGAAGCCAACGAGGATAACTTCGAGGTCGAGGGCATCAGCCCGGAACGCGCGCGCCAGGTGATTTTGGCGGCGCGCGGCTGGGTCGAGAGCAAGCATCGTATGGAAGAGGAAAAGGCCGCCGCCGCGGCGGCCGCCGCTCAGGCTGTGCTTGAGACGGGCGAGGAAGCGGACGGCGTTGAAGAACTCGGCGCGGTCGATGGCGGCGCCCAAAGTACCGGCGATGAACTCGAGCGCGAGGCAACTACGGACGATGCCGAGGTCAAGTCATAAGCCCCAACGCACCTGTCTCGGCTGTATGCGCCCTGACGACCAGGCTGCGATGCTTCGTATCGCCTCCGTCGACGGGCGTATGTTGCTTGACGGTGACGCGCGACGGCCCGGGCGTGGCGGCTATCTCCATCGTAGCGCCGATTGCCTTGTGCGCTTCGAGCGAAGTCGAATCAAGGAATTTCGTTCGCTGAGGCGCCGGATTGGCCTCGACGAGCGTCGCGATTTAACGCAACAGATACGGTCGCGACTGGCGACCGCAGCCCAGTTGGAATAGCATAGATCAGATGGCGCGAAAGCGGATTAAAACCCTTGCCAACGAATGGGGCGTGCCGGTCGAAGACGTGCTCGCGAGCTGCGTCCGGCTGCGACTCGGTCACGCTCATTCAGATTCGAGCCTGCTCTCTCAGGAAGAGACCGATCGGGTCAAAGCCGATCTCGACGAGCAGGTTCACCGCACGGCCTTGTTGCGCCGCGAAACCGTGGTCGAGACCAGCGCGGGCACGGTGCTTGAAAAGCGCCTCAATGCCACTGTGATGCGTCGGCGGCATGCCGAACCGGCGCCCGGTTCGGTCACTGCCGCACCTGCCGAGCCATTTCATTTCGAAGTCGAGAGCGACGCAAACGACGAGCCGTTTGTCGCCCCGATGTTCGAAGCGCCGTTGCAAGCCGAAGCGGAGCTGCCGGAACTCGCCGTCGACTTACCCGAGCCGGAATTACCCGAACTCGAGCCACCTGCGCTCAACGGCGCGGATCACGCCGCCGAGGCCGAAGCGGCAGTGAACGGCTCGCATCGGGGAAAACGCGCCACCGCCGCCGCCGTCACCAATCGAATCCCCAGCACCGCGCGCCGAGACCGTGGCCGTCGAGCGGATGCCGGAAACGCCTAAACATACACCGGCTCCGCCGACAGGGACGCTCGCCAAAGGCGCAACGCAGGTTACGCGCACCGCGCCTCAGCGCACTGTGACACCCCAATCGCAGCAGCGTCCGGCCCCGCGACCCGCATCGACGCCCGCGGCCCCGCCGGCTCCACCGCCGACGCCGGCTCCTGGTGCAATTCGTCACGGCGGGATGCCGCCGGGACGCGCCCTGCGCGATAGCGCACCAGTCAGGAATTTGTCGACGGGCGCTTCCGCGTCATCGCCGCGCCGAGCCGAGCCCGGCTCGGCCGAGGCCGATTTGCCCGGCCGCACCATAAGCTTCACCGGCTCCGAACACGCTTCGGCGCCATCGCTCGACGACGGTCCGCGCGGGCCCAAGGTGCTCGGCAAAATCGATTTGCGCAAGCCCGCCGCGCCCCCGGCTCGTCCCACGACCGCTCCGGGTGCGCGACCGGGACAACCGCCTCCTTCGCAGCGTCCGATGACCACGGGCCGCTTCAATCAGCCCGCAGGTCCGCCGCAGGCGCCGCCCGAAGGCTTCGGACCGCCATCGGAAAACGCCAAGCCCGGCGCTCGCGCAGATCAAGAAAAAGCGCGTCGTCAAGAAAGGCCCCACCGATGTCGCCGCCGAGCGCGAGATGCGCGGGTTGCGCGTGCCCAAGAAGCGCCGTGCGATGCCCGGCAAGGAGCAGCGCAAGACCGAAATCACCACGCCCAAAGCCTCCAAGCGTGTCGTGCGCATAGCAGAGGGCGTCAACGTTGCCGAGCTGGCGCGCCAGATGGGCGTCAAGGCTGGCGAGATTATCCGTAAGCTGATGGATCTCGGCGTGATGTCCACGCTCAACCAGGTCCTCGACGTCGATACCGCCACCCTGGTCGCCAGCGAGTTCGGTTACAGCGTTGAGAACGTCGGCTTCGATGTCGAGTCCGCGATCGACGAGGGCGAGGAAGAAGTCGTCGGCGAGGCCGTCACGCGGCCGCCCGTCGTCACCGTGATGGGCCATGTCGATCACGGCAAAACCTCGCTCCTCGACGCGATTCGCCACACCAACGTCACCGAGCGCGAGTTCGGCGGCATCACCCAGCACATCGGCGCCTACATGGTCGAAGTTCACGGGCGCAAGATCAGTTTCGTCGATACTCCCGGCCACGAGGCTTTCACCGCGATGCGTGCGCGCGGCGCCAAGGTCACCGACATGGTCATCCTGGTCGTCGCGGCCGACGAAGGCGTGATGCCGCAGACGGTCGAGGCGCTCAATCATGCCAAGGCCGCCGGGGTGCCGATCATTGTCGCAATCAACAAAATCGATCGCCCCGAGGCGAATCTCGATCGCGTCAAGCAGCAGCTTACCGAGCACGGCCTGATCCCGGAGGATTACGGCGGCGATACGATTACCGTGCCGGTCTCCGCGCGCTCCGGCGAGGGCGTCGAGCGCCTGCTCGAAATGATCCTGCTGCAGGCCGACCTGATGGAGCTCAAGGCCAATCCCGATCGCACCGCGCGCGGCACGGTGGTCGAGTCCGAACTCGATCGCGGACGTGGTCCCGTCGCGACCGTCCTCATCCAGGAAGGCACGCTGCGCCAGGGCGATCCCTTCGTTTGCGGCATCACCTATGGCCGCGTGCGCGCGATGCAGGATCATCTGGGCAACCGCATTACCGAGGCCGGTCCTTCCACGCCGGTCGAAATCTTCGGCCTCTCCAGCGTCCCCGAGCCGGGCACCGCGTTTACCGCCGTGGTCGACGAGGCCAAGGCGCGTCAAGTGGCGGAGTTCCGCCGCTCGAAACAACGCGAGGGCGTGCTGCAGAAGACCAGCCGCATCTCGCTAGAGGACTTGAGCTCCCGGATGGCCGCGGGCGAAGTCAAAGAGTTGCGCGTGATCATCAAGGGCGACGTCAACGGCTCGGTCGAGGCGTTGGCCGAATCGCTCGCGCGCCTCTCGGTCAGCGAGGTCAAGGTCGAGCTCATTCACAAATCGGTCGGCGCGATCTCGGAAACCGACATCACGCTCGCCGCCGCTTCCAAAGCGGTCGTGATCGGCTTCAACGTCCGTCCCGAACCCAAGGCCGCCCAGCTCGCCGAAAAAGAGGGCGTCGATATCCGCCTCTACACGATCATTTACGAAGTCATCAACGATATGCGCGAGGCGATGGAAGGGCTGCTCGCCCCGACCTTCCGCGAGAAGTCGCTCGGCCGCGCCGAGGTCCGCCAGACCTTCGTCGTGCAGGGTACGACCGTTGCCGGTGCGATGGTCTCCGAAGGCAAATTGCTGCGCAGTGCCCGCGCCCGCCTCGTCCGCGATGGGCGCGTCGTCTGGGAAGGCAAGATCGGTACGCTGCGGCGCTTCAAGGATGACGCCCGCGAAGTCCTCGCCGGCTACGAATGCGGTATCGGGCTCGAGAATTTCAACGACGTCAAGCCCGGCGACGTCATCGAGGACTTCGAGATGGAGACGGTGCTGCGCAAGCTCGCGATCCCCAAGCCGGAGTCCGTGCGCGGTGCCGGCGGCGGCGTCGAAAAGCCCATGCAAACCTAACGGGGCTTGAGGCGGAGCGAACGAGCAGCCTCGAAATCATTGGCTGCTGAATGGACTAGCGGTTCTCTGCACAGTCTGATTTGTCATTCTGAACGTAGCGAAGAATCCCGAATTCTTCGCTACGCAGATTCTATCCGGAACGACTGAAAAAGGTTCCCTGAGGTACGCCGCGCTCTTGGTTCCACGGGAGTTAGCTTCGACCCGAGCATCGCGAGCGTTAATCCCCAATGGGAACTCTGAAACCGAATCACCAGGCGAGCTCGCGAGCCGAGCTAACGAGTCCGCGAGGTGCGTTACGATCTAGGTCGGTTTCAGAAAATGATTTAGCTCTGCGTTTGCGCGCCCGCGCTGCCGCGCGAGGCTAGCGTCCGCGTGGAGCGCCGCGCTAAGTTTTTCCGATGGTTGTCGGTATCCTGCGACTCACCCTCTACTTGCCCGAGAATCATTCGCTGAAGGGTAAGCGGCAGGTCCTGCGCGCGATCAAGGCGCGCGTGCGCTCCAAGTTCAATGTCTCGATCGCGGAGTCCGATAACCACGATATGTGGCAACGCGCCGAACTCGGTATCTGCCAGGTCGGCAGCGATCGCGCCTTCGTCGATTCGGCGCTGCGCGAGGTCGTCAACTTCATCGACGCGCTGGCCTTGGCGCCGCTCGGCGACGAACACCTCGAAATCATCAACTACTGAATCACGTGAGCTCAACTGCGGCTTTGTCAGGCCGATTTGGAGCGACGACGCGCCTTCGCGGTTTTTCGATCCTTGTCCCAGTCGGCTAGCACGGTCTTGCGTCTTTCCAACGAGGCTTGCATGCCAGCGAGAATTTTAGCGCGCTGTTCCAATTCCGTTTCAAATGCATCGGTATCTGCCTTTCGATCCCTAAACCGCGCCTCCCATACACGCCTACTCTCGCGTTCAAGAGCAATTTCTATACGCTGCTCGAACCGCGGGCCCATCCCCGTCGGGATGAATCGTGGCAGACCTGACCCATACTCCGGAGCGAGATCGACCCAGACAAAGCGATGCCCATCTTCGTCCAGTTTGCATCGTGCCTCTTCGATCGCCAGCAGTAAGGCCTGCATCGAATCGCCGCCTCTCACGCGATGCCGATGCGCTTTTTCCAGACCTTTAATTTCCAATAGGCATTCCCACCTCTCATGGCTAACCTCGGTGGGAATCCCAAGGGTTATCGACACCTCTTCCCCTGTGCTCCATCGCTTTACTACCCGGTGGGCGGCAACCGGTGCCTCATGTTTCTTTGTATTTTTCGCTCGCTGCATACCCACTCCTTCTTGACGTCCGCATTTTGAGCGACCCGGGGAGACTTAGCTGTTTACCCGAGCATCGCGAGCGTCATTCACAATGGGAAGTCTGAAACCTTCAAAAGGTTTCAGAAAGAAACAAAAGTTCCCCGTTCCTCAACAACTCTCGCTGTAACTGCTGCGCTGTTGACGAATCAGTTTTCCCGCTTACCGGGCGGCTTCATCTGGGCCCCCGATGGCGATAGTATCCTTATCATGGCATCCGGTGATGGCAGGCGGCCGGGACGGGTCGCCGAGATGGTCTTGCGGGAGCTGTCGCTGCTTTTGCTCCGCGACCTCCGCGACCCGCGCTTGCGTGGGGTGACCCTGACTTCCGTCAGGATGAGCGATGATCTGCGGCAGGGGCGCGTCTTCTTTTCCCATTTCGAGGGCTCGGCGCATGCGGCCGACGCGATCAAAGGCTTCCAGAGCGCCGAGGGTTTCATTCGCCGCAACATTGGACGGGCGTTGGGACTTCGTTACACGCCGCAACTGGACTTCGAGTTCGACCCCGGGCTCGAGAATGCGGCGCGCATCGAGGCGCTCCTCCGCGAAAGCCGCGCCCGCCAATAGCGCGTCTCCCTCTCTCGTCGCTCTTACTGTAAAGTCCTCGGTTCAAGGTCTCCGTCTGGTCCCGCGAGAATCTCGCTCGACTTACTGTTCATCGAGCAACGCGAGCAGTCCGCAAAATCAGGTCAAGACTGTTGGGCTGCTCGTTAAAGCACAATGGGAAGTCTGAAACCTTGAAAAGGTTTCAGAAGAAATTAAGGTTTTGTATTCCTTGACCAGTCCCGTTATCTTCCCCCTATCCGGTCTCCTCCTCGTCGACAAGCCGGCCGGGCCGACCTCGGCCGAGGTCGTGCGTCAGGTCAAATGGCGCGTGAAGCCGGCCCGCGTGGGGCATCTTGGCACGCTCGATCCGTTTGCGACGGGCGTGTTGCCGATTCTGGTGGGCGAGGGCACCAAGCTCGCGCCGTTTCTGCATGACGGCGACAAGCACTACGAAGGACTAATCGCGCTGGGCAGCGAGACCGACACGCTCGATCGCACTGGAGAAGTAGTGCGCACGGCGCCGCTTCCGCCGATCGATAAGGCGCGGCTGGAGGCGCTCGCGGCGCGCTTTTCCGGGACAATCATGCAGACGCCGCCGATCTTTTCGGCCATCAAGCGCGACGGCGTCCCGCTCTACAAGCTCGCTCGGCGCGGCGACGAGGTTGCGCCGCCAGCGGCTCGCGAGGTTCAGATCGCACAACTCGTACTGACCGCCGTGGGTGCCGACGCGATTCGCTTCAGCCTGGTCTGTTCTCCCGGCACCTACATGCGCTCGCTGGCGCGTGACATCGGCATCGCGCTCGACAGCGCCGCGCATCTGGCGGAATTACGGCGTACGTGCAACGGCGGTTTCGCGATCGAAAACGCGCGTCCGCTGGCGACGGTGCTCGCGGCACTTGAGAGCCTTTCCAATCCTTCGACGTCCGCATCGGAAGCGCGAGGCGCGGACCACGGCGACGACGTCGGCCTGATCGCGATGCGCGATGCTGTTCCCGAACTACCTGAAGTCGCCGTCGATGCGGCGATCGAAGCGCGCCTGCGCAACGGTGACTCGCGCGCCCTTGACGGTCTCGTTCCGCCGAACGCCCTCGACGGCCTGATACCGCAGAGCGCCGTTGATGACACGGCAGCGCCAGGCGCCAGGGACGCCCGCGTCCCGCCGCGCCCAAACAAACACTTCAAGGTCATCTTCGACGGCCAACTAATCGCGATCGCCGAAGCGACCTCCCGCGTGACGGCCGTCATCGCGCGCGTCTTTATCTCAGCGTGACACGACGCTTGCTCGTACGTTGTCAGCAAATTCGTCCCCGCGACCGTGTGCCCGTTTGACAGCAAAATCGCGTCGGTGCTACCGACGCTATAGGGCAACAACAGGAGGACGCTACGATGGTTTATCTGCAGGCTTCGATTAAATTGCATCCCGGCAAGCAGCAGGATTTCGTCAATCTGCTCAACACTTTGATGCCGCTGGTGAATAAGCACGGATGGAAACTGATGGGCAGCTATGCCGCGATTGTCGGCCGCCTCAACACGGTCGTCGATATGTGGGAAGTGCCGAATCCGAACGCCGTCGAGGCCTTGCTCGCCGACCCGCAGTTCGCGAAATACGCTCCGATGATTCACGAAATCGTCGAGGACGAAACGCTGACCATCCTGACCAAGCTCCCGATCGGCTGATCCTTCTCGCGGCCGCCGCGAATTTTCCGCGGCGGCCGCTATCCAACTCCGCCTGAGAGGCGTATACTCCTACTCACCGTCGGCCGTCGGAAAAGCCGATGGGCTCCGGCGGTTGCTGTCTGCTGACAGCGGCACAAAACTGGCAATTTCTGCGCGCTAAGAACCTGAATCGGAACCGAATGGAAATCGAAAAAAGATGCGCAACAGTGGTCTTTCAGAAGCCAACTCATCCGCAATTGGCATCGAGTCAGTTTCTCGGATCAAAACGCGGTGAACATAACGAACCCAATTTTGAGCGCCGGTTCCGGACCCCGGAATGGCTTCAGGGGGCACCTTTACTAGCTGTAGGCCCTCTGGTAACCTTGCCGGATAAATAAAGGAAAAAGGGAAAGAAAGTAAACCTGATGCCCCTCGAGGCCGCCCGCAAGCGGGAAATTATCGGCGCGAACGCGCGCACCCAGAACGACAGCGGTTCGTCCGAAGTCCAGGTCGCCATCTTCACGGCGCGAATCGAACAACTGACCGGGCATCTGAAGTCGCACGCGAAAGACCATCATTCGCGCCGCGGTCTGTTGCGCCTCGTCGGTAAGCGTCGCCGCCTGCTTGATTACCTGCACTCGCGGGACTTCGAACGGTACAAAGGACTGATCGAAAAGCTCGGCATCCGCCGTTAACGCGGATTCACGCAGCTCAACGCCCCGCGCCCTCAAATGCGCGGGCAGCGATCGGTCCGGCAAACGCGTCAGGACAACGAGGCTCCGCGGGTCGTCCGCCATATCAAAAGGAACCTCCCCCCTCTCCCTGAAGTGAGACCCGATGTATAGAAAGCTAGAGATCCAACTCGCCGGCCGCACCTTATCGCTCGAGACCGGACGCCTCGCCAAACAGTCGCACGGCGCCGTGCTCGCCCAATATGGCGAAACGGTGGTGCTGGCGACGGTGGTGTCGGCGTACAAGAGTCGCGACAAAATCGACTTCCTGCCGCTCACCGTTGACTACCAGGAAAAGACCTTTGCCGCCGGCAAAATCCCCGGAGGCTTTTTCAAGCGCGAGGGACGCCCGACCGAAAAAGAGATCCTGACCTCGCGCCTGATCGACCGCGCGATGCGCCCGCTGTTTCCCAAGGGCTACGATAAGGAAACGCAGATCGTCGTCAATGTCCTGTCGATCGATCGCGAGAACGATTCCGATACGCTCGCGCTGATCGCGACCTCCGCCGCGCTCGAAGTTTCCGACATCCCCTACGAAGGGCCGGTGGCGGCCGTGCGGATGGGACGCATCGACGGCAAGCTGATCGTCAATCCGCTCATCAGCGAAATGGAATCCAGCGATATCTCGCTGGTCATCGCGGCCAAGCCGGAATCGATCGTGATGCTCGAGGGCGGTGCGCAGGTCGTCGATGAGGAAGCGATCCTCGAGGCGCTGTTCACCGCCCATGAAGAGATGCGCCCGGTGTTCGAGTTGCAGCAGGAATTGCGGCGGCTCGCGGGCAAGCCCAAGCGCGACTTTACCAAGAAGGAATTCGATCAGGCGCTGCTCGGCGCGGTGCGCGAACGGATGACCGCCGATCTCGAACGAGCGCTAAAAATCAGCGGCAAAAAAGAACGCAACACCGCGACCTATGAACTGCAGGACAAGGTGGCAGCGGAGCTGCTCGAGCGCTTTCCCGATCGCCAGCACGAACTCGAAGAGGCCTGCGAAAAGGTTCTTCGCGATCAGGTGCGCCGTGTGATTCTCGACGAAGACAAGCGCATCGACGATCGCTCGTCCACCGAGATCCGTCCGCTTGAGTGCGGAAGTCCACGCGCTGCCGCGTACTCACGGCTCGGCGATCTTCACGCGCGGCGAGACCCAGGTGCTTGCGACCGTCACGCTCGGGACATCATCGGATGAGCAGCGCGTCGATGCGTTGCTGGGCGAGCGTTTCAAGAAGTTCATGCTCCATTATAACTTCCCGCCGTTCTCGACCGGCGAGGTCAAATTCCTGCGCGGGCCGGGACGCCGCGAAATCGGCCACGGCGCACTCGCCGAACGCGCACTGGCCGCGGTGCTGCCGCCAGAAGAGGATTTCCCGTACACCATCCGCGTCGTCTCCGAAGTGCTCGAATCCAACGGCAGCTCCTCGATGGCGACCATCTGCGGCGGCACCCTCGCCCTGATGGACGCGGGCGTGCCGATCAAGGCGCCGGTCGCCGGTATCGCGATGGGCTTGGTCAAGGAAGGCGACAAGGTCCGCGTCCTGACCGACATCCTCGGCGACGAAGATCATCTCGGCGACATGGACTTCAAGGTCGCGGGCACCGCCGAGGGCGTCACCGCGATCCAGATGGACAACAAGGTCGGCGGCGTCACTCGCGACGTGATGCGCCAGGCGCTGCATCAGGCGCGCGACGCGCGGCTCTTTATCCTGAGCGTGATGGCCAAGGCGCTCGATCAGCCGCGCACCGACGTTTCCACCTTCGCGCCGCGCATCGTCACCCTGCATATCAAACCCGACAAGATTCGCGACGTCATCGGACCCGGCGGCAAGGTAATTCGCGGCCTGGTCGAAGAGACCGGCTGCAAGATCGATATCGAGGACGACGGCACCGTGCTGATCGCCTCGGCGGATGGCGCCGCGATGGAACTGGCGATTAGTCGAATCGAGGCAATTACCGCCGAACCCGAAGTCGGCCGCATCTACGATGGCGTCGTGCGCAAAATCGTCGAGTTCGGTGCGTTCGTCGAAATTATGCCGGGCACCGACGGCCTCCTGCACATCTCGCAGATCTCCAACGATCGCATACGGCGCGTCGAGGACGTGCTGCACGAGGGCGACGAGATCAAGGTGAAGGTGCTCGACGTCGATCGCAGCGGCAAGATTCGGCTCTCCCTGCGCGAGGCGCAGGCCGACCTCGAACAGCAGAAGGGTAAATAGGCGCCCCGATGGTACGCAAGAGCGTCCTGTCCAACGGCGTGCGGGTACTCACCGAGCCGATGCCGCAAATGGTCTCGGCGACGATCGGCATCTGGGTCGAAAACGGTTCGCGCTACGAGCACGAACACCGTCAAAACGGCGTCTCGCACTTCATCGAGCACCTGCTTTTCAAGGGCACGAAGAAGCGCACGGCCGCGCAGATCGCCGAAGAATTCGACGCCGTCGGCGGCGTGCTCAATGCCTTCACCGGCAAGGAATACACCTGCTACTACGCCAAGGTGCTCGGCGCTGACCTCAAGATGGCGACCGAATTGCTCGCCGATCTCTTCCTCGAGTCGGTGTTCGATCCGGCCGAAATCGATCGCGAGCGCCAGGTGGTGTTGCAGGAAATCTCGCAGGCCGAAGACACGCCCGACGATTTTATCCACGACCTCTTCAACCTGCATTTCTGGAAGGGCCATCCGCTGGCGTTGCCGATTTTCGGCTCGGTCGAGACGGTCAACGCGATCGATCGCGAGCTGCTGGTCTCCTTTATGGCCGACCGCTATCGCGCGGGTCGCGTCTTTATTGCGGCCGCCGGCGCGGTCGATCACGACGGACTGGTCGCCGATTGCGAGCGCTTTTTCGGCGGCATCAAGGGCGACGGCCGCGGCGAGCCGATCTCTCCGCCGCGCGAAACCGTGATGGTGCTGAATCAGGCCAAGGAACTCGAGCAGGCCCACATCTGTATTGGCGGTCCGGGCATCAGCCAAGTCGATCCACTGCGCTTCGCCGCGTACGTGATGAACACGGCGGTGGGCGGCGGGATGTCGTCGCGGCTATTTCAGGAAGTGCGCGAAAAGCGCGGACGTGTTTACAGTATCTACTCGTTTATTTCGTCGTTTCTCGATTGCGGCTACTTCGGCATCTACGCCGGGACCAATCCCGAATGGGTGGACGAGGTGATCGAAGTCACGCTCGGCGAGATCGGCAAGGTCTCGCGCGAAGGGCTGAAGCCCAACGAATTGGCGCGCGCCAAAAGCCAGCTCAAGGGCAACATGCTGCTCGGCATGGAATCGTCCGACAGCCGGATGAACCGTCTGGCGCGCAACGAAATCTATTTTCGCCGCGACATTCCACTCGAGGAAATCGCCGCGGCAATCGACGGTGTCACCAACGATCAGGTGGTCGAATTGTCAACCCATTGCTTCAAATCCGACCGCATGGGGTTGGTGTTGCTGGGCGATTTGAAGGGCCGCCAACTCGGCTCCGACGTCTGGTCGGCGCTCGGCTAATTATTGACCGAACATCGCTAGGCTTCCGAGAGGCGTGCGAAACTGTCTTAGTGTCGCACGCCTCTCGCCACATTCAAGGACAGGTCGTCGTGCCGTTGCAGACGTTGTGACCCATGTTGGTGCCGCCAGTGACGGTAGCGCCGTTGCCGTTGATAATGTTGTTCTGATAGCCGCTGGTGGCGCCGGAGAAGACGAGACCGGTTCCGCCGTTGCTGTTGATAACGTTGCTGGTGATGAGGCAGCCGGTGGTGCAGGTCAGCGCGTCTCCAGTATTGCTAAGTATCTGGAGTCCGGCGACCGCACTGTTGCTGCCAAGGATGATCCCCTTCCCTGAGAATTTGGTAATGGTCCCGTTGACAACGGTTATGCCGGAATTGGTAGAAGCATTGATGCCGTTGGCATTAGTGCCGCCGGTGCCGATGATCGAGAAACCGTTCAGGTTGATGGTGACGTTGTTGACGCCGGTGTTGACTCGAATCGCGGAAGAGTTCGACAGTCCGAAGGTAAGAGTAGCGGCTAGAAAATAGCTGCCCGACTTATTAATCACGATGGTGCCGCCGCCGCTGGGCTTTACCAGCTTGGTCTGCGCGTTGGCGGAACCCCAACTCATGCCGATCAACAGTATCGTGAGATACGCGCCAAACATCAGAATGCCAGTACGTCCGCGAATCATAACCCCTCCGCTTCTCCCGCAATGCGCATCTGATTTGGTCCAACTTCGGTGGCCTGCATAACGGGATTGTGCGCACAGTGTAACTGGTGCGATAGCCATCGCGCCAGAAGGCGGCAAATGATGAATTCGAATGCATTGTGGACGGCGTGACGGGTGGCCAGTTGCGCCACTGCGATCGGATTCGACTTTACTATAGAAGCGGCCGCCGTTGTTGCGCATAGACGCGAGACGTTGCAGAAGGCTATCACCCTCGTCAAATGGTAATGCCACAGGTCAAGATTCAACGTCTTCGCGCGAACGAGCTGCCACTTCCGCACTATCAGAGCGATCATGCCGCGGGGCTCGATCTGATGGCCGACGTTGACGGCGAACGAGAGTCTGAAACCACTGCAGCGTGCCGCGATACCGACCGGAATCGCACTTGAAATACCGCCCGGATTCGAGGGCCAGGTGCGTCCGCGCAGTGGTCGCGCGTTGAGTGAAGGACTGACGCTGGTTAATTCTCCCGGCACCATCGACGCCGACTATCGCGGCGAAATCCGCGTCATCGTGATCAACCTCGGCAGCCGAGCCGTTGATCATCCGGCGCGGCGATCGCATCGCGCAACTCGTTTTCGCTCCGGTCCTCCGCGCCGAGCTGGTCGAAGTCGATCGACTCGATGAGAGCGACACGGGGTGAAGGCGGCTTCGGCCATACCGGACGATGACTGGCATCGCAACGCGCATGAGTAACGATCGCGGATCCAGGCAGGCCGAAATCGACGAAGCGCTGATGGCGATCGGCCCGGTTGACGGACGCTATCGCTCGCGGACGCGCGCGCTCTCCAATACTTCAGCGAATACGCGCTGATCCGCTATCGCCTGCGGGTCGAAATCGAATGGTACCTCTCGCTCGCGACAAATCCGGCGATCGACGCGATGCCCGCAATCGGCGCGGCAAACGGCGGTGAAGCTGCGCACACTTTACGAGAAATTTTCGATTGCGGATGCGCGCCGCGTGAAAGCGCTCGAAGCCGAGACCAATCACGACGTCAAGGCGCTCGAATATTTCCTGAAAGAGAAAATCGGCGCACTTGGACTCGGCGCTTCCGCTCGAGATGATTCACTTCGCATGCACCTCGGAGGACATCAACAACCTCGCCTACGCGCTTGATCATAAAGGAGTTCGCGGAGCGGCACCTTAGGGCCCATGCTGGATCGGATCACCGCGACGATCGGCGAGATCGCCCGGCGCTATAAGGACGTCGCGATGATCGCGCGCACCCATGGGCAGGAGGCGTCGCCGACGACGGTCGGCAAGGAGTTCGCGATCTTCGCGTGGCGGCTCGATCGTCAGATCGGCCAACTGCGCGAGCAGGAATATCTCGGCAAGGCCAACGGCGCGGTCGGCAATTTCAACGCGCATCACTTTACCTATCCGCAAGCCGACTGGCTGGAACATTCGCGCAACTTCGTCGAGGGGCTCGGGCTTACGTGGAATCCGTTGACGACGCAGATCGAGAGTCACGATTTTCTCGCCGAAATTTTCCACACGACCGAACGGATCGCGACGATACTGATAGGCTTCGCGCGCGACCTTTGGGCCTACATTTCGATCGGCTACTTCACGCAAAAGACCGTCGCCGGCGAAGTCGGTTCCTCGGTGATGCCGCATAAAGTGAATCCCGATCGACTTCGAAAATTGCGAAGGCAATCTCGGACTCGCGATTACGATGTTCCAGCATCTCGCGGCTAAGCTGCCGATCTCGCGATGGCAGCGCGATTTGAGCGATAGCACCGCGATTCGCGGCGTCGGCACGGCGTTCGGCCATTTTGTCGTGGCGCTGAGTTCGCTCGAGCGCGGACTCGACAAACTGGAGATCAATCCGGCGCGAATCGCCGCAGAGATCGAAGACGAGAAGGCGTGGGAGGTAGTAGCCGAGGCGCTCCAGACGATGATGCGCCGGCACGCGCTCGAACGGCCGTACGAACGCCTGAAGGAATTGACGCGGGGGCGCGCGGTGAATCGCAAAACGATCGAGGAGTTCGTTGCGGACACTACCGCTCGACGATCGAGCGAAAGCGGCGCTGCTCGCGCTCGAACCGAAACACTACCTCGGACTGGCGAGCGAACTGGTCGAGCGCTTCACGCCGCGCGGGAAATGAAGGTCGGCGTGTTGCAGCACTGAAATCTGTGCATAGATTCAGAGTTTGTGGATATTCGCACGGAATCCCGCCACAGGACGGTTGCATGCGAGTTTTCCCATCAGCGGCGCGCAAGTAAGATACGAGCATTGCTGCGATCTACCGGCCGGAGGAAAGCGTGGAAACGACTCCCGAAAAACTCGAAATGTTTTACGAGGGCAAGGCGAAGAAACTGTATTCGACCGTCGGATCCCGATCTGGTCATCGCCTATTTCAAGGACGATGCGACCGCCTTCAACGCCAAGAAGAAGGGCACCATCGAGGACAAGGGCGTAATCAACAACCGCATGTCCGAGTTGTTCTTCACGCTGCTCGAACGGAGCGGCGTCAAGACTCATTTCGTGCGCCGGCTCGACGATCGCGAGATGTTGTGCAAGCGGCTGCAAATAATTCCGGTCGAAACCGTCGTGCGCAATATCGTCGCGGGTTCGATGGCGAAACGGCTCGGGCGCGAGGAGGGTGAACAACTGCCGCGCCCGGTGGTCGAGTACTACTACAAGAACGATGCGCTCGACGATCCGCTGATTCTCGGTGAGCACGCGATCGCGTTTGGCTGGGCGACCGCCGAGGAACTGAAAACGATCGACACACTGGCGTTGCGCGTCAACCAGATCCTCGGACGTTTCCTCGACGAGCGCGGCATCCTGCTGGTGGATTTCAAACTAGAATTCGGACGCTATCATGGCGAGATTCTGCTCGGCGACGAAATCTGTCCCGACACCTGCCGCTTCTGGGACAAGGAGACGCGCAAGAAACTCGACAAGGATCGTTTTCGTCGCGACCTCGGCGACGTCGAGGAAGCGTATCAGGAGATGTTGCGCCGAGTGGAGAGCTAGTCGTTGCGGGTCAAGGTTTTCGTCACTCCACGCAAGGGCATCCTCGATCCGCAGGGACGCGCGGTCGAGGGCGCGCTGAAGAGTCTTGGCTTTGACGGCGTGGCCAGCGTCCACGTCGGCCGCTACCTCGTGATCGAGATCGATGCACCGTCGAAAGCCGCGGCGGAAGCGGCCGCTCGGCAGATGTGTCGATCAATTGCTCGCCAATCCAAATATCGAGGATTATCGCGTCGAGGTTGACGCGGGATGAAGTGGGGCGTCGTACAGTTCCCCGGCTCGCTTGACGACGGCGACGTACTCTATGCGTTGCGCAGACGTACTTGGTCAGGACGCCGCGATACTGTGGCACAAGGATGAAACGCTCGGCGGCGCCGATTGCGTCGTGCTTCCCGGCGGCTTCAGCTACGGCGATTATCTGCGCTGTGGCGCGATCGCGCGCTTCTCGCCGATCATGAAGAGTGTCACGCGTTTTGCCGCAGAAGGCGGACTCGTCATTGGCATCTGCAATGGCTTTCAGATTCTGTGCGAGGCTCATCTGCTGCCCGGCGCGTTGATGCGCAATCGATCGCTTTCTTTCATCTGCGATTTCATCAACGTGCGCATCGAGAATGCGCACACGCCGTTCACTCGCGCCACGCGCGCCGGCGAGATTCTGCGGTTGCCGATCAAGCACGGCGAGGGCTGCTTCGTCGCACCGGCGGAGGAACTTGCGCAGATCGAAGAGCGCGGGCAGGTCCTGCTGCGCTACGTCGATGACGCAGGCATCGAGACCGACGCGGCGAATCCGAACGGCTCGATGCGACTCGATCGCGGGCGTCGCCAACGATCGCTTCAACGTCTTTGGCCTGATGCCGCATCCGGAACACGCCGTCGAAAAGATGGTCGGCGGCGACAGCGGGCTCAAGATTTTTCAATCGATCATCGAGGGCGCGCGATGAGCCTCGCGCCAGTGGCGCTACGCGGCGATCCCGTCGATCGACGCGGCGCAGGCGGTCGCGCACGGACTTACCGCGGACGAGTACGCGACCATCGAGCGCATCCTCAGCCGCGCGCCGACGTTTACGGAGTTGGGCGTTTTCTCGGTGATGTGGTCGGAGCATTGCTCCTACAAATCGTCGCGCAAACACCTGCGCATGCTCCCGATGAAGGGGCGCAACGTCGTCGGCGGTCCGGGCGAGAACGCGGGCGCGATTGATGTTGGCGATGGCTGGGTCGCGGTCTTCAAAATCGAGAGCCACAATCATCCGTCGTACGTCGAACCGTACCAAGGCGCCGCGACCGGCGTCGGCGGAATTCTACGCGACATTTTTACGATGGGTGCGCGCCCGATCGCGAGCATGGACTCGCTTAAGTTCGGCTCGTTCGACCACCCGCGCACGCGGTTTCTGCTAAATGGCGTGGTCGGCGGAATCGGCGGCTATGGCAATTGCGTGGGCGTGCCGACGGTCGGCGGGGAAGTGATGTTCGACGCGGGCTACAACGGCAACATCCTTGTCAACGCGTTCTCGCTCGGCCTTGCGCGGCGTGCGGATCTGCAGAGTGCGCGTGCGCGCGGCGCCGGCAATCCCGTGCTCTACGTCGGCTCGGCCACGGGGCGCGACGGAATCCACGGGGCAAGCCTGCTGGCCTCGGCCGAGTTCGACGCCAAGAGCGAGTCGAAGCGGCCGACGGTCCAGGTCGGCGATCCATTCACCGAGAAATTACTGATCGAGGCCTGCCTCGAAGCGATCAAGACCGAAGCAATCGTTGCGATTCAAGATATGGGCGCCGCCGGCCTTACCTCTTCGTCGAGTGAGATGGCGGGGCGTGGCGGACTCGGTATCGAGCTCGATTTAGACCGGGTGCCGTTGCGCGAAGCGAATCTTACACCCTATGAAATTCTGCTATCGGAGTCGCAGGAGCGAATGCTAATCGTGGCCGAGCGCGGACGCGAGGCCGAACTCGCGGCGGTCTTCGAAAAGTGGGATCTCCATGCGGTGGTTATCGGACGAATCACCGATGATGGACGCTGGCGGGCGCGCTGGAAGGGACAGATCGTTGCCGATGTTCCGGTCGGTGCGATCAGCGATGAGGCACCGGTTTACGACCGCCCGATGCAGGCGCCGCCGTCTGCGGTCGAATCAGCTGGCAGCGCCATAGCTGCGAGCTCGCCCCCTCCGGCGGAGGCCCTGCGCGCGATCATTTCGAGCCCAAACGTCGCCTCGAAGCGAATGGTCTTTCGGCAGTACGATTCGCTGGTGCAAGGCAATACGGTGGTGGGTCCGGGCAGCGACGCGGCGGTTTTGCGCATCAAGGATTCGCGCCGTGGGCTCGCCCTCAAGGTCGATTCGAATCCGCGTGCGTGTGCGCTCGATCCGTATCTCGGCGCGGTTGCCACAGTCTGCGAGGCCGCGCGGAATGTCGCCTGCGCAGGTGCGCGTCCTGCTGGCATCACCAATTGCCTCAATTACGGAAATCCCGAGCGGCCCGAAATCATGTGGCAACTCGTTCGCGGTATCGAGGGTCTGCGCGATGCCGCGATCGCGTTCGACACGCCGGTGATCAGCGGCAACGTAAGCCTGTACAACGAAACCGAAGGCCGCGCTATTCCACCGACGCCGACTATCGCGATGGTCGGGACCTTCGACGACGTCGCGCGACACCTAAAGCAATACTTTAAGATGATCGGGGATGCTGTGCTGCTCGTGCGCAGCGCCGCGCCTTCGCTCGCAGCGAGCGAGTATGCCGCACTGTTTGGCACGTTGGCCCCGAAGCTCGAGCCGATCGACCTCGCTCGCGAGCGTAAGCTCATCGATGGGCTGGTTGAATGTGCCGATCGGCGGTTGATAAGATCGGCTCACGATGTCAGTGAGGGTGGTCTCGCGGTGGCGTTGGCCGAGTCGTGTTTCAATCCGGGCGAGCCGCTGGGCGCGGAAATCAAGCTGGGCGCCGACGGCCCCACTGCGGAAGTGCTCTTCGGCGAAGGTCCGTCAAGCGTGGTGATTTCGGCGCCGCTTGAAAATATTAAAGTGCTGCATCAAGTCTTTGCTTCGCTCGAGATTATCGAGATCGGTCGCGTTACGGCGGCACCGCGCCTCAAAATCGATGCGGTGATAGACGAAGAAGTGGATGCTTTGCGGCACCTCTATGAAGACGCAATCCCTGGGAGGCTGATGCGACAATGACTGATAGCGAAGAGTTGTCAGTCGAGCTCGACGCGGCCGAAACGAAGGTCGACGGGTTCCACGAGGAGTGCGGGGTGTTCGGCGTCTATGGCCATCCGGAGGCCGCCAACCTCGTTTACCTCGGACTCTACGCGCTGCAGCATCGCGGTCAGGAATCCGCCGGCATCGTCTCGTCCAACGGCAAGTCGCTGATCTCTCATCGCGGGATGGGTCTCGTCGCCGATATTTTCAACACCGAAGTGCTCGGCCGGCTGGAGGGCACGGCGGCGATCGGTCACAATCGCTATTCGACCACGGGCTCGACTTCGCTCAAAAATTGTCAGCCTCTGGTGGTCGAGTACGCACGCGGCGGTCTGGCCTTTGCGCACAATGGCAACCTCGTCAATTTCGAGGAACTGCGCGCGCGACTGGAAGCCAGTGGATCGATTTTTCAATCGTCGTCCGACAGCGAACTGGTGATTCATCTGATTGCCGGATCGCACGCGCCGGACCTGCCCGGCCGCGTCGCCGATGCGCTCAGCCAGGTTCGTGGCGCCTATTCAATGGTGCTGCTGACTGAGAGCGGATTGATCGCCGTGCGCGATCCGCATGGCTTTCGTCCACTCGTTATCGGCAAGCTGAATGACGCCACGATTGTCGCTTCGGAGACCTGCGCGCTCGACCTCGTCCGCGCCGAATATGTGCGCGAGGTCGCCCCCGGCGAGATGCTGGTGATTACCGATGACGGTGTGCGCTCGCTCTTTCCGTTCGCTCCCGCCCCGACTCGCCGCTGCATTTTCGAATACGTTTATTTCTCCCGGCCGGACAGCCTGCTCTATGGACGCAACGTTTATTCGGTGCGCAAGCAGCAGGGGCGCGCGCTGGCCCTTGAATGCCCCGCCGAGGCGGACATCGTCGTTCCGGTGCCCGATTCGGGCAACGCCGCGGCGCTGGGATATGCCGAGCAAGCCGGACTGCCATTCGAGATGGCGCTGGTGCGCAGCCATTACATCGGGCGAACGTTCATTGAACCGCGACAATCGATTCGCCACTTCGGCGTCAAGATAAAATTCAATCCGGTGGCCGAATTGCTCAAGGGCAAGCGCATCGTGCTGGTGGAAGATTCGCTGGTGCGCGGGACCACGCTGCGCAAGGTCATTCCGATGTTGCGGCAGGCGGGCGCGCGCGAAGTCCACATGCGGATCGCGGCCCCGCCGACGACCAACTCGTGCTTCTACGGCATCGATACGCCGACCCGCGAGGAACTGCTCGCGTCGCATCAGACGGTTGAGGAGATTCGCCGCTATATCACCGCCGACTCGCTCGGCTACCTGAGTTGGGACGGACTTTATTCCTTCGTTGGCGCGGACCGTCAAGGATACTGCGACGCGTGCTTCACCGGCAATTATCCGGTCGATATTCCGAAGAGTACCGGCACCCGCGCAGCTCCATCTGTTCGACGCCGCTGAGCACGCCAACGGAGCAGCGATGCGAGCTGACACGTCGCGCATCCGCAGCTAGTTCGTCGGACAGTATTCGAAGTTTCGCGAGCTACTTGCTCGCGACGATGGCATCTGCAGCCGCAACGTCTCTGAGCAGCTGGCTGACGGGCATCTGCGAGACCAGGATCGAGACGAAATGTCCGGTCGGGTAGAATGACATACAGATGCTGTAGCCCTTGTACTCGTAAAACGAACGCATCCCAACCCAGTTGATCGCGCCGACCGGCGCCGCCATTGCGGCATCGGGATAGGCGATACTGAGTATTGCGCGGCCGTCACTGGTGTAGAGCGTGTATGTAATCGGCCGTCCGTCAGGCAAGGTTTCGGCGCGGCCCCCAGTCAGACGATATCCCGCAGGCGAAAGGTCGAGGAGGTCGTCCGGCATGCTCATCTTGCGATACGCGCGTGCGACATCGTCGAAGGTATCCGATGCAGAGGTGGCCACGCGCTCGACTGGATCGCGATCCTGCACCCATGCGTATACTGCGCCATCCGTATTCGAATATGCCTCCGGCGGAACATTGGGCGTGAAGTTGCGTTCCAGCGCCAGATATTTTCCGATCGCCATGTCGAACGCAGGCACTGCTTGAATCGACCCGGCAGCGCCTCGAGGCATCATCCCCCGCTCGGCGAATAGGCCAATCGCAACAACCAGCATTACGGCGGTACCAATCGCAGCCAACAATCGATTGCGGGATAATCGCGCAACGGAAGAATCTGCTGCGTTTCCACGGCGATGCGCGAAACTCTCACGAATGACGGTAACTCCCCGCCGGGCCGACGCAGCGATATCCGGTTGGCGACGATGGGTCGTTTCGACGGTATCGCCGAGCGCGGCGCGAATTCGCATGCGCACATCCGACGGCGTGCGGACGATTCCCGCTTCGCGTCGGATCGACGCCTTGAGCGAGCGTTCCTCAACGAGTTGAGCACGGCATGAGGCGCATTTCGCCACATGTTCGTCCGCACTACTGCGCTCTCGGGCGGTGAGCTCGTTATCGGCGTGAGCCGACAGGTACTCGCCTATATATTCGCGGCAGTCCAATTTGGTTTCCAGAAGGCTGTCCATGCATCAATGACTAACAAATGCCTATATGTCGTGGCTTATTGTCCGAGCACATTCGTGTCAAGAGCCTGTTTTCACGCGCACGCGATGTAAGGCGCTCAGAGACTCGCGCATCAGCGCACGCCCGCGTGACACCCGCGACTTGATCGTTCCGAGCGGAACCCCGAGGACGTCTGCCGACCTCCTGGTAGTTCAGTTCCTGCGCATCCACCAGCAGCAACGCCTCGCGAAATTCCGCCGGAATGGCGTACTCAACGCCACTTCGATTTGGCTGCCGACGATCCGCCCGCCGATCAGATCCTCGGGATTGGTTCGAGTCTGATCGGCCTGCAGGCTGCGCGACTCGACTTCGCGATCGAATTCCTCGCTGGCTGACGGCAGGCTGCTCGCGAGCGCCGCGCCGCTAGGCATTGCGGAAATTGTTGTAGAGAATCGCCAACAACCACGCCCGACAATTCGTGCCCTCGGTAAACTGATGGAAAAAGCGAAAGCGCGAAGAATCGTCTCCTGCAGGAGATCTTGCGGCGTCGTCCGGATTGCGCGTTAGCCGGAGTGCCGCAGTGTAAACTGCGTCCAGATGAGGTAAGGCCGCGCGCTCGAACTTGAGTCGCTGGTCTGCCGGGATGACGCGTTTGACCGCCATATGTAGAGAAGACGAACATAGCACCCACCTCAATCTAAATTCTAACGGCGTGCTAAAGGTTCCCTGAGAGCCCTTTTCCTGGGTGCCCCAACGCGTTTCGCGGGAGTTGGATATCACAATTTCTCGAGGCATATATTGTTCTGGATATCGAGCTCCCTGGAGTCGGGCACCAGCAATCAGATTTGAATGGTTGTGCAGCGACGCTGCGCGAATGAATCTGGGGAACAAATCGGGACGTACATAGAGTCAAGCAAATGGACGATACTCATACGGAGGGATGCACATGAACCGGATCAAAGTGAGCGGAGCGGTCCTCGCGACGGTGGTCGGATTGATGTTTGCAGCGCAGCCGGTGATGGCGCAGGACAGCAGCACTCAAAAAGATCAGACGAATGTGAAATGCATCGGCGCGAATAGCTGCAAAGGCCAGAGTGCCTGCCAGAGTGCGCAGAACAGCTGCAAAGGGCAGAACTCCTGCAAGGGGAAGGGCTGGATCACGTCTGCGAGCACGCAGGATTGCACCAGCAAGGGCGGCCACGTCGAGAGCAACTGATCGGCGCTCGCGCGGCGTCGCTGCCGGACTGTCCGGGGCACGCACGTCCGCTGCACCCCCTCGAAGCCGATGCCGGTCGGCCATCAACGATTTCGATTCAATGAAACGATCAGATTTTCCGCAGCTTAGGTTTCGGCGTCGGTTTGCGTCGGCCGCATTATGCGGAAATTCTCCGAGTCCCTGCCGCCGATGGACTGGTTCGAGGTGATTTCCGAGAACTTTATGGTCGCCGGTGGACGCCCGCTCGAAGTGGTCGATTCCGTGCGCGCGCATTACCCGCTGGTGATGCATGGGGTCTCGCTGTCGATCGGTACGACGGACCCGTTGAACATGAGTTACCTGCGCGATCTGAAGGCCCTGGCGCGGCGGATCGAACCGGCCTGGATTTCCGACCATCTGTGCTGGACCGGCGTCGGCGGTCGCAACCTGCACGACCTTCTGCCGCTGCCGCACACCGATCAGGCAGTCCTTCACACCGCCAAGCGAATCCGCGAAGTGCAGGATTTTCTCGAACGCCCGATATTGATCGAAAATGTTTCGAGCTACATGACCTATGCACATTCGCATCTGACGGAATGGGACTTTCTGGCGGCCGTCGCGGACGAGGCGGATTGCGGCATCCTGCTCGACATCAACAATATTTTCGTCAATGCCTTCAACCATCGCTTCGACGCGCGCCTTTATATCGACGCCACGCCGGCCGAACGAGTCGTCCAGTTTCATCTCGCCGGCCACGCCGATCATGGCACCTACCTGCTCGACACTCACGACCATCCGGTGCGACCCGAGGTCTGGAATCTGTATGAGTACGCAGTGCGCCGTATGGGTGCCATCTCGACCTTGATCGAATGGGACGACCATATACCTGGGTTCGCCGTTCTGGCAGCGACGGCGGCGGAGGCTCGCGAGCGTGAGGCTCACGCATTGGCGACGAGTCCCGCAGCGACCATCGGCGCTCAGCGGCGTCCCGCGGGCCAGGCGTAAATGAGTGACGGCGATATCGATCTCGGACGACTGCAGGAAATCCTCTACAGCTTGATCGCGGCGCCGACCGGCGTTGCCGAAGGCCTTGCACAAGTTGGCATATCGCGCGTGGACGGCCTCGATCGGTTGGTGGCGAGCGATGACCGTATGACGCCGGTCGAACGGGTCGAAATTTACGCGCAGGCCTATTTCTACCGAATTCTGGACGTCCTCAAGGAGGATTTTCCGGCTACGCTCGCGGTGGCCGATGCCGACAACTTTCACAACCTCGTGACCGGCTACCTGATTGACCACCCGCCGACCGAGCCTTCGATTTATTTTGCCGGGCAGCATCTTGCCGCTTACCTCGCCACCTATCCGCTGAGCGAGCACTTTCCCTATCTCGCCGACCTCGCACGGCTCGAGCGAATGGCGCTGGAATCGTTTCATGCCGCCGACGCCATAGCGCTCGACGCCGACGCGATGCGCGCGATTCCGCCCGGCGAATGGCCGGCGGTGCGCATGCGATCACATCCAGCGACCCGGCTGATGGAATCCGCGTGGCGCGTCGACTCCGTTTTGCGCGCCATCGAGGACAACGCTACGTGGCGTCCGCCGGATCGTGAACCCGTCACGATCGTCGTCTGGCGGCGCGCGGCGCGTGTCTCGTTTCGCGCCGCCGAACCCGGCGAGTGCGAGGCCTTGCGCCTGGCGAGCGTGAACGGCGGCACGACCTTCGCTGCGATTTGCGAGGCGATCGCAGGGGTCGCCGGCGCGCATGACGATGTAGCCGCGATGGTCAATCGGCTGCTCGCTCGCTGGCTCTCCGACGGCTTGTTGATCAACTCCGCCGAGTAGCCGTCGTCCGTGGGCGGTTACGCACACGTCGATTGCGGTGCTAAGCTGGGCTCGCCGAGGATTCTGCAAATCCACGTGAATCGGCGGACCGACTCAAAAATGGCGCTGCGCAAAATACGGATCGAGCAGGTAAATTCGCGCGACGGTTTCGAGCAGTTCGCGCGCCTGCCATTCCAGGTTTATGCCGACCGCGAGGCGTGGTGGCCGCCCGACGTTCACAACGAAATCGATCTGCTGGCGGGCCGCGCGCTAATCACCTCCCATCTGGATCTGTGTCCCTTCTCCGCCTTCAGCGACGACCGCCTCGTCGCGCGGGTGAGCGCGGTGGTGAACCATCGCTACAATCAGCATTGGAACGAGAAGCTCGGTCAGTTGATTCATTTCGAGGCGATCGCGGATGAGGACGACGCGGTTGCCGCGATGCTGGAGGAAGCGCTGACCTGGCTGCTGCGTCGTGGCATGAAGGGGGCGCGCAGCGGATTCGCGGCGTTCCTCGATTATCCCTACGCGATCGATGGTTACGGGGCGCTGCCGTCGTTTCTACTGCGCGGAAATCCCGACTTTTACCATCGCTATTTCAAGAACGCGCGGTTCACGACCGAGAAGGGACAGGTCGATTACACCGCGCCGCTAACGGCCGGAATTCAGCAGCGTTATCGGCAAATGATCGACGCCGCGCATGCCGCCGGCGTGACGATCAAGAGTTGGCGCGACTACGGTTTCCTCGCCGCAATCGATGCGTGGACCGACATTACCAACGCAGCCTTCGACCGCCATTGGGGGTGGAATCCGATCACCCGCGCCGAGGTCCGTCCGATGTTGCTGCCGCTGCAGCCAACCCCCGTCATTGATTTGTCGATGATCGGCGTGGTCGACGGGAAGCCCGTGGGCGCGGTGTTTTCGGTGCCGGACCTGAGTAGTCAGCTGGCGAAGATCCGCAACGGTTATCGGCTCGCACCCGAACGTGGCGGCGGTACTCGCGGCGCCTTGGTGAATATCGGCGTGATCGAGTCCGCGCGCTCGCGCGGACTGGCGAGGGCGATGGCGGCGCAATCGTTCCTCGCGATGGCGCAGCAGCAGATGCGCTTCGCCGGCTACACGCTGGTGCTCGACGACAACTGGCCGTCGCGACGCACCGCCGAAAGCCTTGGGGCGCGCGTCACCGGAAACTTCGTCACCTACCGCCGCGACCTGTAAATCCCCAATCCATGATGCTGACGCTTCGGATTGCCGTCCTCTTCCTGCACGTCACTGCCGTCATCGTGGCGCTAGGCGGGTCGCTTTTTAGCACCTTTGCGTTGACACCGGTGCTGGCCCAGGAGCTCGAACCGGCGCTGCGTCTGCGCGTAATGCGCCGGGTGATTCGCCGCCTGGGCGTAATCGTGCTGACGGCCCTCGCCGTAATGGTCTTCACGGGAATCCTCAACGTGCTTTACTTGCGCGCGATGCCGGCGGCGTTGATGGTGAAGCTCGTGCTGGTAGCCGTCGTCATCGGGCTCGCGCTTTATCAGTACGGTAACGTCGGTGCACGTATCTGGCGCCTTTCCACGGACGGTCCCGACCCTGCTATCCCGCTGCTGCAAGCGCGCTTTCGAAAGATCGGCTTGACAGTCGGTGCCTTGGTGCTGGTTATCGTCTATCTATCACTAGCCCTGACCCGCGGCGTGAACGGATGAGTTCGATGTCGCCGACATCGCCTGCAGTTTTGCCTGCGGCGCGCAGACCGGTGCGATCGCCGCTGCTCGAACGTTTGACTTTCGTAGCGCTTCTGATTGGGCTGGTTGCGGCGGCCAGCTATGCACAGGGCACAACTACTCCACTCAGAGTCTTCAGGCCGGCGCTGGGCGCGTGGCTCGACGCGCATCAATTTCATCTGATGGAGGGCGGCGCAACCGCGCTCGGCCTGATCATCGGGATTCGTCTCGGGCGGCGCCTGGCCGCCGAGACCCTGAGTGCGGGGTACGGCGCGAACTTCGTCTTGATCCTCGCTGCGTTGGCATGGGCGCCGCTCATGCACTTTTGCGCGATCGCGGCGCGATTCGGCTGGAGCGGGCGCGGCGGAGGCCTGGCGAGCTGGATCGTCGACCGCGAAGGGTACGAAGCCGCAGGTAGATTCCTCCGGCTATCGATCACGGCGATCTATTTCTGCAAGACCGCAGGCCTGGCCGCGCTGGCCGGGCTCGCCCTGATTGCGATCGGCGTCGCTCGTGCCAATTTGCGAGACGCCAATAACACTTCGCCGGCCTCCTGAACGTTGGTAGGCCGTTTTGCAGGGATGTAGCGAAAACCTCCAGAAGCTCGAGCAAAACGGACGCGCCTGCTCGCCGAATGCGACTTGACAGCCAGCGGGACTGGCGCGAACTTTAGCGGACGCGCGCCGTACAGGCGCAACCGTAGAACCCGACCACTGAGTTAAGATGCCGCGCAAGAGAGACCAGGATCCGAGCGTCCCGACGGGTCCTCGACACAACGCCAGCGACGTTGGGCCGCGCGAGGATTCCGCGCGCCTGTCGCGACGAGCGTTTATCAAGGGCGCCGGCGCCGCTGCGGCAGTCGCGAGCCTGATTGGTGTGCCGGCCGCAGGCGCCGCTTCGCCATCCGAGGAATCCGGCGAAGCGGCTGGTGCGGGCATCCTCGAACAGTGCGGCCCCGGCGCTAAGGAGATCGAACTGCGCATCAACGGCGCCGCGCGCCAGTTATTGATCGAACCACGTGTGACGCTGCTCGAGGCTCTGCGCGGACCGTTGGGACTGACCGGCACCAAGCTGGTCTGCGATCGCGGCGCGTGCGGCGCCTGCACCGTGCATCTCGACGGGGCGCCGGTCAACGCCTGCATGATGCTCGCGATCGACGCGCGAGGTCACGAGATCATTACGATTGAAGGCCTTGGCACCCCCGGCCGGATGCATCCGGTGCAGCGGGCGTTCGTCGAACACGATGCTCTCCAATGCGGCTTTTGCACGCCCGGAATGGTGATGTCAGTGACGGCTGCGCTCGCTGCGAATCCCGCGCCGACATTGGACGACGTCAAGCACGCGGTCGCCGGCAATATCTGTCGCTGCGGAACCTATCCGCATGTTTTCAAGGCCGCGCTTGCGGCTGCCGCGAAGGCTCGTTCGATTAAGCCAGAAGAGGGTGCCTGATGGCGCGGCGGGTCACGCTCAAACTCGGCTTTTCCGGTGGCACTCGCGAGGTGCCGGTGGTCATTCCCGACGACGAGCCGAGGCCGTGGGAGTGGGGCGAGAGATTCACCGTCGTCGGAGTTGAGACGCCGCGCGCCGACGGCCCGATGAAAGCAACCTGTGCCGCCCGATACACCTACGACGTCGATCTGCCCGGGATGCTGCACGGCGCGATCCTTCGTAGTCCGCATCCGCATGCCCGCGTGCGCAATGTCGATCTCAGTGCGGCGCGCCGGCTCGCCGGAGTGCGGGCGGCGATCGATCGCGGCGGTGAGACCGTGCGCTTTGCGGGGCAGGAGGTCGCCGCCGTCGCCGCCGTGAGTCCCGGGATCGCCGCCGACGCGCTCGCGCTGATCAAGGTTGACTACGAGCCGCTGCCCTTCGTCGCCGAGATGGAGGCCGCACTCCAGCCCGATGCCCCCCGCGTCTTCGCGCGCGGCGGCAACGCGACCGATCCGAGAGTCGCGAGCTACGGAAATGTCGCGCAAGGGCTCGAGCAGGCGGCCGCCGTTCACGAAGCTATTTACACGACGCCGGTGCAGACCCACGTCTCGCTCGAGACCCACGGCGCGGTCGCGCAATGGGCCGGCGATGAGCTGACCGTTTGGTGCTCGACGCAGGGTATCTTCGGCGTGCGCGATGATCTTGCCGTGTACTTCAATCTGCCCGCCGACAACGTGCGGGTGATCACGCAGTATCTGGGCGGCGGCTTCGGCTCGAAGTTCGGCGCCGGCGCCGAAGTGATGATTGCGGCGCAGCTCGCGCGCGAGGCCAACGCGCCGGTTAAGCTGATGCTGCCGCGCGCCGCCGAACACCTCGCGACTGGCAATCGGCCGAGTTCATGGCAGCACGTGCGAATCGGGGCGGATCGCGACGGCACGCTCAGCGCTATCGAATTGATTCAACATGGCAGCGGCGGGATCGGGGGTGGCGCGGGCAGTTCAGGCCCGTTCAAGTCGCTGTACCGGTGCGCCAATATCCACACCGAGGAACGCGACGTTTACCTCAACGCGGGACCTTCGTCGGCGATGCGTGCGCCCGGCTGGCCGCAGGGATGTTTCGCGCTCGAACTCGCGATCGACGAGCTCGCGCGTAAACTCCGGATCGATCGATTGGAATTTCGCCGCCGCAACAATTCCAGTCCGGTGCGAGCGACGGAATACGACCTCGGCGCCCGCGCCTTCGACTGGGACGCGAAAGCGCGCGCTGCGAAATCACGCGGACCGCTGCGGCGCGGGGTCGGCGTCGCAGCTGCCGGATGGCACGGCATCGGCGCGTCCGGTCCGCAGGCGCAAGCGATCGCATATCGCGATGGCCGCGTCACGATTCGCATTGGTACGCAGGATCTTGGCACAGGCACGCGCACGATTCTCGCGATGGTCGCCGCGGAGGAGCTCGGACTGCCGCTGGATCGCATCGCCGTCGAGATTGGCGATACCCGAGATCCCTTTTCGCTGCCCTCCGGCGGTAGCATGACCGCGCCTTCGACTACGCCGGCGGTGCGCCAGGCGGCGGCTCATTTAAAGGACAAGCTGATGCGCATCGCGGCCCCGGTGCTGGGCGTCGATGCTAGTGCGCTCGAAGCGCGCGACGGCTTCATTCGGGCGCGCGACCAACCCGCGAAAGCGGCCAGGTTCGCCGACGTGTGCCGCCGCTTCGCGGGCGATTCGATCATCGCAGACGGCGAGCACGTGCCGAATTACGAGGGCTTCAGCGGAGAGCAGGCCGGTTGTCAGTTCGTCGAGGTTGAAGTCGATATCGAGACCGGTATCGTGCGCGTCTGCGACGTGGTCGCGGTCCACGACGCGGGCCTGATCGTCGATCCGCTGACCGCCCGCAGCCAGGTCAACGGCGGCGTAATCATGGGCGTGAGCTTCGCCCTGTTCGAAAATCGGTGGCTCGATCCGCAAATCGGCCTGATGATGAATCCGACGATGGACGACTACAAACTGCCGGGGGCGCTCGACGTGCCCGAGATTCGCGTGCTCTTCGTCGAGGTCGCCAACGGTGTCACTAATACCGGCGTGCTCGGCCTCGGCGAAGTGGTGCACGTCGCGACTGCCGGCGCGATCGCATGCGCCGTGGCCGATGCGATTGGCGCGCCCGTGCGTTCCTTGCCGATGACGCCCGACCGCGTGATCGCGGCGCTCGGTAAAGTGTAATGCCTCGCGCAGATCGGCACCAAGTGCTTCTGGCTCAATGGATTTCTGCTCGGGATGAAATCTTTCACCGCAAATTTGCAGCGAAGATGTTTCACGTGAAACATTTTCGTCTGACCTTCGCTTTTAGGCCGGAGTTTGAGTGGACGGTCTATTCCAGACCGGCGCGATGCTCGATGACATCGAGCGCCATCGCACGCCATGTGGCGGCCTTGATGCGCCCGAGTATCTGGTTCGATCCCAGCTCGCGTAACGTGGGGATCGCCACCTGATGAACCGCTTCGCTGTAATCACGCCCGCCGATCTCGCCAGCGCCAGTCGCGAACTCGCAAAGCCCGATCACGCGGCCCTCGCTGGTGGCGTCGATCTGCTTGACCTGCTCAAGCAGAATGTCGTCGCGCCGAGCACCCTTATTAACCTCAAGGGTCTCAAGGGCCTCGATTCGATCGAGGTCGAACCGAATGGCGGTCTGAAGATCGGTGCGCTCGTGAAACTGCACGCGCTCGCGACGCATCCGATCGTCCGTGCGAAATATGCGGCGCTGGCCGATTCCGCGAACGAAGCTGCGACTCCGCAAATCCGCAACCTCGCTACCGTCGGCGGAAATCTGCTGCAGCGCCCGCGCTGCTGGTACTTTCGCAACCCCGACGTGCATTGCCTCAAGAAGGGCGGCGATCGCTGCTACGCCGTCGGCGGCCTCAACCGTTATCACGCGATCCTCGGCGGCGGTCCGTCGTTTATCGTGCACCCGTCGAATCTCGCGCCGGGGTTGATCGCTTCAAACGCCAGCATCAATCTCGCTGGTCCCATGGGCACGCGATCGATCGAGCTCGACCAATTCTTTACGCTGCCGAAAATCGATCCGTCGCGCGAGAACGTGCTTCAAGCGGGTGAGGTCATTACCGAGATTGTCGTTCCCGCACCGCCGGTTGATTCCCGCAGCGCGTATCTCGAAGCTCGCGAAAAGCAGAGTTTCGATTGGCCATTGGTCAGCGTGGCGGTCGTCGTTGTTGTCGATCACGAAGGCGTCGCGCGGAGCGCTCGAATCGTCATGGGTGCGGTGGCGCCGATTCCGTGGCGTGCGCTGCAGTCGGAGCAGATCATCGTAGGGTCGCGCGTCAATTACAAACTCGCGACGCGCGCCGCTGATGCCGCAGTCTCCGGCGCTGTGCCTCTGACCGAGAACGGCTACAAGATACCGATCGCGAAAGCGCTCGTGCGCCGCGCGATCCTGCGCGCCGCCGGTGTCAGTCAAGAGCCGGCGTAAAGTCGCTCACGCGCCGTGCAGCAGGGGGTGTTGACGATGGCTCAAATCTCGAGTGCCAACTTTTGCCGGCTGTTGCGAACCAAGTTCAGCTACTTTCGCGCGCCAGGCGGCGATCGCCTGATCGATCCTGACAGCACGACCGCCTGTTACACCTGTCTGCTTACGCAGCGTCCGGTCGGTCCCGACGGGATGCCGGTTCGCGCCGATACCTGCGGCGCAGACCGCGATTGCTTCTCGCCCGAAAGCTAAGTGCGTCCTGACTCCAGCCTACTGCCCGCGCTCTCTAGACTTCTCTTGGTTACTTCACTGCGATCGCGTTTGGCGGCGATCCGACCCCGCCCGGAATGTTCAGCGGCGCCGAGGTGAAGAAGAAATCGTAATGACCGTCGCTTGCGCAATCGTCCGCTAAGCCCTCCAGATTCCACATCTCGCCGATTGGCATGCCGAAATAGGACAGCATGTGGAAATGCAGCAAGTCGCTCGGATTCCATGAAGTCTTCGGTCTTCGGCGGCGGCATCGCCTCGAGCGCCGGCGAATCCGACGCCACTGCCGAGATGCGGCTGTCCCAGAGCCATTTCGCGGTGCGCGCGGTGCCCTCGATTCCGGGCGACTTGGTGCGCGCGGCGAGAGCCTCTTTCTGCTCCGGCGTCATCGCGAGATACGCCGCTGGTCCATCCGATGCGCACCAGCAGGACGTCGCCGGCGCGGATTTCGGTCTTTTGCTCGCGCAGGGTTTCCCACAAATCCTCGAGCGCGATCATCTCGTTGGTCATGAAGTCGAGCGTAGCGCCCGCGTCGTTCGATGATAGCGACCGATGTCGGCGAGCACGCCGCGCCCCGCGATTCCGCGACGCGCGAGATTGTCGATGCCGAGCTTGGTGCCGCCGTAGCCGGTGATTTCGCTATCCGGAATGCCGTTGTAGCCGCCGTGCTTGGGATGCTTGACGTGGCACAGCGCGTCCCATTGCGAGGACGCCTGCGGATAAAAGTTGTCGAGATAGTCGTCGAGGATGTAGGACGCGTACTGCTTGATAACGTGATTGTGCTTGCCGCGTCCGAAGAGCGGCGGATTCGGGATGTCGATTGGCAGATTGAGCGCGAAGGTCCGTCCGCTGCGAATCGAGCCGGCGGCTTCGACCACCGTAGCCGGGGTTAGCAGATTGATCGTGCCGAGCTGATCGTCGTCGCCGAAGACTCCCCATGCAGCTCCCGCGGGTGCGCCTTCGCACCGGCAACTCGTCGTGGCGCGGCAACCGTATGGCTCAGGCGCTCGCGGCCGCGAGGACTTGGCATCGCAGCTGGCGCCGACCGTGGGCGCGCAGACGGCCGTGCGACACGTTTGGGCTTAGGGGCGACTCGTGCCGCGAGCTTCGCCTTGGGTCACGAAGTAGCCTTAGGCGCAGCTTTCGGCTTCAGTTTCGACGCGACCTTGGCACGACCTTTGGCTGAGGCCTTGATCGGACTTCGCGCGGGCCTTGGTCTTGTTCTTTGCAGATCACTTTGCCGCGTTTCACCGTCGCCATCGGTTTGCCCTCTTCTTGCCGTCTGATTCTGAACGATCGTTCTCTCTAATAACAAGACCGGCTCGATCTGCAACAGGATCGCAACAGCCGCTCAGTTTGGTCGAGCCAATCTACACGTTATATCCATCAAGATTCTGCGGACGAGAATTCCCCAAATTTCCGCCTTGTTACCGGAGGTGGGCGCTGATAGGATTCCTCTTTTGCTCCTTGCTCCCATCATGGGGGCTGGTACCCGAAAGGAGGATATGCGCGCGTGAGGCGCTACGAAACGATATTCATTCTTCGCCCCGACTCTGGGCGAACCCGCACAAAAAGACGCGATCAAGCGCTTCGAGGGATTCGTCGGCAGCAATGGCGGCGATCTGGTCGAGACCGAAGAATGGGGCTTTCGCGAACTCGCCTATCGAATCAAGGGTGAGCGCCGCGGCTTCTACGTGCGGCTCGACTACGGCGGCAGCGGTGCGACCATGAACGAAGTCGAGCGCAATCTGAAGCTCTCCGACGGCGTCCTGCGATACCTCTCGGTGCTGGTTGACGATTCGGCTGACATGGCAATCGTGCGCAGCGATATCGAGGCGCGTCAAAAGCGTGCGGCTGAAGCCAAGGCTGCGACCGAGGCGCGGATGGCGGCGTTTGCTGCCGATCGTGCGGCCGCGGCCGAAGCCGCCGCCGAGGCTCAGGCGGTCAAGGAGCGCGCTGCGTCCGACGCTGCCGCAGCAGCCGAGGAAGCAACCGCTGCACCTGCGCCCGAACCCGTCGCAACTGAGGCGAGTCCGCGACACCGCGTTGCCCGATGCGCCCGTGAGCCGCTGATGACGGACGCGATCGAACCGACAGTGGCAGCCAGATTGAGCTATGCGGTCGTATCGTGAATCTACCGCCTTGCGAGTGACGCCGGCTGGCACCCCGGTGCTTAGCTGAGCGTCGATTGCGGTGCGAAGGCCGGGCGAACTGCTGATGCCGGTGGTGATGACCGGAGAGACGGCGCGGAGATCGCGGCGCAGCTTAGCGCCGGCATCGAAGTGGCGCGTGCATGGATCGCTGCTACAATCGCCGAAGGTCTGACGAGTCTCGGAGTTGAGGTCGTGGCGACGAAATTACGCTGGTGAATGCTCGAAAATTAGAGGAGTCGGCTGGTTATCGAAGGTTGAACGACGATCACATCTAATTGAGCAAGCAACCAGCAATTCTATCGGGAAATTGCAGGAAATTGAACAATGGCTGACGAAGAAGAGACATGGTGGGGGCGATTCGCATGAGCACGGCCGTGGTGGTCGTGGCCCGCGTCCCGATGGCGACCGTGGCGAAGGCGGCGGCCGGGGGGTGAACGGGGCGGCGGCAGCGCGTCGTCGTCCGGGTGGCGGACGGCGCAAGGTCTGCCGGTTCTGCGCGGACAAGACCCTCGCGGTCGATTATAAGGACGTGCGCACGCTCCAAAGCTTTATCACCGAAGGTGGCAAGATTGTGCCGAGTCGCACTTCCGGAAATTGCGCCAAACATCAGCGCCAGCTCGCGATCGCGATCAAGCGTGCGCGCGTGATTGCGCTGCTGCCGTTCTCGACCCTGGGGTTGTAGAATTCTGACGTGAATCGCAGGGACGTAATCGGATTGGTACGAGCGTCTTTTGGCGCGGCCGCCCTCTTTCCTGGCCGGCGGCGTGGTGCCCGCGATCGGTGGCGTCGCGATGCTGTTCGCGCCGACGCCGGTCCTCAGCTATGCGATCGGTTATCCGCGAGGCAATGTGGCGCATGACCGCCGCGATTGCGCTCGCGATGGGACTGATCGCGCTCGGTGCGGGACCGTCGGCGGCAGGAGCGTATCTCCTGACGTTGGGACTCGCCACCATCGTGATGGTGTACCTGATCGAGAGGCGGCGTCCGTTCGAACGGATTGTGTTGTCCACGACCGCGGCGATGCTGGTCGCGGGCGTGGCGGTAGCCCTCGCGGTTGCGGGATCGCCGGCCGCTTTGGCCGAGGCGCTGCGTCACGACCTGATCTGCGGCAATGATGCGCGGCGAAAAGTTCTACAAGATCAGTCGGGACTGGATTCGACTATTCCGTCCGAGACTGCGCGCCAGTATCGTCGAGGCGACGCTGCGGCTGAGTCCGGCACTGGCTGCGATTTCGGCTGCGATGACTGTGCTGATCAATCTGGGCGTATTCTGGCGACTTGAGCGGCAAGCAGCAGCGAATCGGCTATATGCTGTTTAACGATCTGGTGCGTTGGTCCACGCCCGACTGGCTGATTTGGGTCCTGCTCACGACCGGCTTTCGGCCTGTTCATTCCGATTGATCGCGCTCAGTACAATCGCGCTGGATCTATTTGTATGCGTGGCCGCGGTCTATTTTTGTCAGGGCCTCGCCATCATGGCCTTCTATTTCAAGGTCTCTGGCGATGCCGTCGCTGGCGCGAGGGTCTGATTTACTTTGTTACGATTGTGCAGCCGGTGCTGGCCGCGCTGGTCTGCGCCGTCGGGATATTCGATTTGTGGATCGACTTCCGGCGGCTTAAGCCGCCCAGTCAGGAGGCGCGCAACCTAGGCGATTACCTGTGAGCTCGGGCTCAATAAGGCAGGCGAATCTATGAATGTCCAAGTGATTCTGAGTGAAGAAGTCACAACCTCGGCCGGCCCGGCGACGTGGTCAAAGTGCGGGCCGGCTATGCTCGCAACTATCTGCTGCCGCGCAAGCTCGCGGTCGAGGCCAATCCCAAGAATCTGCACGCAGTTTGAGCATGCCAAGAGTGTCGCGCATGCTCAAGCGCGAGGCGTTGAAGCAAAAGGCGATCGGGCTCAAGGCCCGAATTGAAGCGTTGACGCTGGCGATCAATGCCCGCGCCGGCGAAGAGGGCAAGCTTTTCGGTTCCGTCACCAATATCGATATCGAGCGCGCGCTTACGAGTGAAGGGTGTCGAAGTTGATCGTCGTCGTATCGCGCTCGGCCGAACCGATTAAGCAACTCGGTGACTTTACCGTGACCGTCAGGCTCGAGTCGGAAGTCGAAGCCCAGCCTGAAGGTCAACGTAACCGCAGCCGGGGAATGAGGCCCTGACGCACTAATGATAAAGCTCTACGACTTCCTGCCGTGCCCGTTCGGCCAGAAAGGTTCGCATCGTACTCGCGGAGAAGGGCCTCTCCTACGAACTTGTCCAGATTGATTTCACGCAGGGCGAACAGCGCAAGCCGGATTTCCTGCGGCTCAATCCGTTTGGACGCGTGCCGGTTCTGATTGATGAGGACATAACCGTTTACGACTCGACGATCATCGCCGAGTACCTGGAGGACGAATATCCCGAGCCGCCACTGCTGCCAGCGATCGGTTCGAGCGCCTTGCGTGCTCGCGCTCGCACCTGGGAAGATTTTGCCGATTCGTCGTTCACGCCGCAGGTCGGACAATTGATGGGCGAGATGGGCAAGCCCGAAGCGATCGCGATCCGGCACGTCTGCAACGAACTCATCGCTCGATCGAGCGCGTGCTGGACTTCCTAAATCACGAGTTGCAGGGTCAGGAATACCTCGCGCAGCAATTCTCGATTGCCGATATCGGCTTCGTGCCGCGACTCGTGGTACTGAAGGATCTCGGCCTCGATCCGACACAGAATCGGCCCAACGTCGACGCGTGGCTGAATCGCATGATCGATCGTCCCAGCATCCAGAGTCTGGAAGGGCTTGACGGTTCAACTGCTGGCCGGCGTCTGAAATTTGGCCGAACCGAGCTTGACTTAAGGATCATCGAGATGGAAACGCCGTCCAGACCTTGAAGTCCGGGCGGCGTTTTCGCTGTGCATCGCGGATGGCCGCGGATGCGGGAACGGCAAGCTGCTACCTTAGTCCAGATGACCGGGAATTAGTAGCGCAATTCGGTCGCGTCGGTATATGCATCTTCGTCGTCAGGTCGTGGCGCAACCCCGGTCAGCTGTAAATCAACTTAGCCCGAACAACTTATCGCCGATGCGACCCTGCGACTTTAGCATCCCGCCATGCCGATGGCAGCGCGGACAGGCAATCGGGCCACTGAGCAGCGATGCGGTTTGCGGAGTGATTTGCAGGTCGAAAGCTATGTCCACAGCCCGGATTCTGGCAGCGTCGTCCGATACACCACGCCGGACCTGCTGGACCTTTTTCGCGTTCGTTACGGATTGAGTCGTCGAAGTTTGCATCGGAATCCTCCATTTCCTCCATGGGGGAGCTATGAGGTCGTTAGTTGCCGGTCCACTCTCGATTAGACGTGAACACCTGACAAAAGTTTCAAGCATAGCTCGTGCCGATTTTCCAGAGGACACGTTACCATCGACTATCCTAAGTAGCTGAAAAATATGCGAAATCGCGCGCAAGATTTGTTGAATCCATGTTAAATAGACTGGGATCAGCTCCTAACCGAATTGGGAAAAATCGCACCTTATGCGACTATTTGCGAAATTCGGGCGGACAAATTTGGTGCACCTGCGACAGAATTCGGTCGAAACGACAGGGCTCGCGGCTGTTCGCTGAGCGTGGGCTTCCTGAGCGCGTCACCTCACCTATATTTAAGTGCGCGGGAATTCCCGCGCGACATCTGCAGTGCCTTCGCCTCCGGCGTCGGCAATCTGGATTAATTGAGCATAGATGAGAACGTTAGCCCTGATTATGGCGGGCGGACAGGGTACCCGATTCATCCGCTGACCCGCGACCGGGCCAAGCCGGCAGTGCCTTTTGGCGGCAAGTACCGGATCGTCGACTTTCGTCCTTTCGAACTGGTGAATTCGCAGATTTACTCGATTTACCTGCTGGTTCAGTTTCGTTCGCAGTCGCTGATCGAGCATCTGAAGGACGGATGGCAGTTCGGACGTATCCTGCACGACCATTTTATCGTTCCAGTGCCGGCCCAGATGCGCCTCGGTGACAGCTGGTATCAAGGCACCGCTGACGCGATCTTTCAAAACCTCAATCTGATCGACGACTTCAAGCCCGATTTGATTGCGGTGTTTGGCGCCGATCACATCTACCGGATGGATATCCAGCAGATGATCGAGTTCCACGTCGACCGCAAGGCGGCGGTGACCGTCGCGACGCTGCCGGTCGCGTTGAAGAGTCCGATCAGTTTGGTGTGGTCGACGTCGATTCTGGGATGCGCGTATTCGGGTTCGACGAAAAGCCGCAAAACCCGCGCGCGATGCCGGGGGCGCCGGGTAAATGCCTGGCCTCGATGGGTAACTATCTGTTCGATCCGCAAGTGCTGCGAGCTGCCCTGATCGAGGATTCGCAAGAATCGCGACAGCCATCACGACTTCGGCCGCGATCTAATTCCGGCGTTGATCGATCGCGTGCCGGTCTATGCCTACAACTTCATGACCAATCGGATTCGCGGCGATTCCGAAGAGAATCTGGCGTATTGGCGTGATGTCGGGACGGTCGACGCGTATTACGAAGCCAATATGGATTTGCGCGACGCCAAGCCTCATCTCAATCTCTACAATCCGCTACTGGCCGCTGCGCACCGCCTACTACAATCAGCCGCCAGCCAAGTTCGTGTTCAACGAGGAATCGCGCCGCGGACATGTCGGTCCATTCGATAATCTCCGAGGGCTGCATTATTTCGGGCGGTTCGATTCGCAACTCCATTCTTGGGCGTTCGGTATTCGTGCATTCGTACAGCGACATCGACGATTCGGTGGTGATGGACTACTGCAACATCGGGCGCCACGCGCGAATTCGGCGCGCCATCATCGACAAAAACGTGCAGTATACCTGAAGGCGAAGTTATCGGCTACGACCTCGAACACGATCGCAAGCGGTTCTTCGTCACCGACAGCGGGATTGTGGTGATACCGAAATCACCCAAGAGTGATGGAACCTTCCACTGACCCTCGTGCGGCGCAGCCGCTCGAAGACCCGGGCTCCGCAATACCAAAGCTGCAAAGCGCCGATTCGGCATCGACGGTCGTCCCGGATGTGAGTGCGGTTGAGGCAACGATTGCCGCGACCCGCGCCGGCCAACGCCCGCCGCGGCGTTCGCAAATCGGATCTCAGCTTCAAGGATCGCGTCCTCTTTTATCTGATGGTGGGGATCGTCCACCCACTCAGTATAATCCCCGACTTCATCCTCTATCCGCTCGGCATCTGCAATTGGCTTTATCGGATACTGTCTCGACCGCCGTCATCTTCCGATCGGGATGAAGAACCTGGCAATCGCGTTTCCCGGAACGCAGCGAAACCGAGCGCCGGCGGATTCTACGCGCCTCGTACATCAATCTCGGGCGCGGCGGGGCTGAACTCGTCCGGCTGGGCGGCTTCTTCTCCAACGCCTCAAACGACGCATCGAGTACAATCGCTTTGGCTATTGGGGCGAGGTGATGGCGCGCCATCCGGGACGTGGACTGCTAATCCTGAGTGCGCATTTCGGCAATTTCGAATTGCTCGCGGCGGGCCACGCGATGCACGGATTTCAGATCAACCTGGTGCATCATACGCAACGCTTTCTCGCCGGCGACGCGCTGATTACGTTCGTCCGCGAGCGCGCGGGAGTCGAGATTATCCGCAAGCATGCGGCCGCCCGCGCCGTTCTGAAGGCCTTGCGGCGCAATGAGACGGTCGGAATTCCTTTCGATCAAAACGCCAAGCGCAGCGAGGCCATCTTCGTTCCGTTCTTCAACGAGCCCGCGGCAACCACCAGCGGCCTCGCCCGTCTCGTCGCGATTTCTGGAGCGCCGGTGGTGCCTGCGTTTATCGTGCGCGAGCCTGACATGCGTAGTCATCGTATCGAAATTCAAGACGAAGTGCCGATTCAGCGGAGTGGCGATGCCGCCGCCGATATCGAGGAAAATACCCGGCGCTTCGTCAAGGTGGTCGAGGATACGGTGCGGCGTTATCCCGAGCAATTTCTCTGGACTCATCGGCGCTACCGAACCCGGCCGCGTGGGATGGCGCCGCTTTACCCGCCGAAGCGATCCTGATCCGGCCTCGCGGACCCGACATCGCGCCCGAGCAGTCGCGGCAGTAAAATAAGTAGAACGAGCGCGACGGTCCACGCCGCCGGCGCGGCAATCAGCGGCACTGGACCCGAACCCGCAATCCATCGCGAAATCGGTGCATTGCCATGGGCGATTAACGGCCAGGTTTTGGCGCCCAGTACGAACCCAGCGTGCAAACCGATCGAGAACCAAACCGTGCCTGTGACGATGAACGCCACGCCGAGAACCATCCCTAACAAAAACAGCCCGATTAACGTGGGCGCAGCCACGATTGGATGGCCCAGTTGTGCAGCACTGGCGGCCAGATTGTGAAGGCCCGCGCCGAAATGGAATCCGGTTAAATAATAGCGCGCCGGCGAGCGGACGAGATGCACGATCGAGTACAGCGCCGAGCTGGCAACCAGCGCAGTGCGAGGGCCGAAGTCGCGGCGCATCCCGCCGAGCAGGAACGCGCGAAAGAAACCTTCTTCGATTACGCCGATAACGAGCGCGGGAAGCGCAAACTTGAGCGCGCGCAAGAGCAACGCCCCGATTGAGACTGGAGCGCCCGAGCGGCTCGCGATGGCGAGTCCGAAAAGCAGGGCGATTGCGCTCATGGAAATCGCCAGGCCGATCGACACGCGCGCCAGGTTCGCGCGTGGCTGCGCAAAACCCGCCCGCATCAACGCGCCAAAACCCATCGAGCGCGACGCGATCAACATCGCGGCCAACAGGGTGACCATCACGGTGCGGTCGAAGATGCGCGGGAAGGGAAAGCGAAAGCCCATCGCCGCCAGCGCTGCCGCGGCAAATGGTGACAGCACTGCGGCGGCAGCCAGTCCGGCAACCAGCGCGATCGCGAATCGCAGCGTGAACGATGATCGTGCCGTCAATTGATCCCACGCATCGGATCGCGCTGCGGTTCCAGCACCATCTCGATCGGGCAAACACCCATCGGTGCCTGAACGATCGTCATGACGGCGGCGGCGACGTCTTCAGGGCGCAGCATCAGCGATCGGTCGAGTCGTTTATTGTGCGGAATCAGCGCCGTATCAATCAGACCCGGGATTATCACCGAGAGCTTGACCCCGCGATCGCGCAATTCGGCGAACGCGGCGTGAGTAAAAGCTATCAACCCGGCTTTGGCCGCTGCATAAACCGTCTCGCCGGGCGCCATTCGGCGCGCCGCGTTCGAGGCTAAATTGACGATCGCACCGCCATTTGGCTGTGTTGCCATCCGAATTGCGGCCAGCCGTACAAGCGCTATCGGGGCCCGCAAGTTGACCGCGAGAATGCGATCCTGATCCTCGCCGCCAAGCTTGATCAAGGGCGTACGCGGAGGCGCCCAGCCGGCATTGTTCACGAGCACGTCCAGGCGGCCGAAGTGATCATAAGCCGCCTCGATCAGGCAGTCCGGTGCGTCCTCCTGCGCCAGATCAATCAGGACAATCAGTGATTGCGCCGGCGCCAGTCCGCTAAGTTCGCGTGTGAGATCCAGCTCCTCACGGGTGCGCGCCGCGAGGCATAACGCATAGCCAGCTTGGGCGAGCGCGACCGCGATCGCGCGGCCAACGCCACGACCGGCGCCGGTCACCAGTGCGACCTTAAGCTCCGCTGCGATATTGGCGAGCTGTTCCATCGAAAAAACGCGATCTGTAGAACAAACTACTGCGATCTAACGTCACCGATGATAACTTGTATGCGCGTGCGCCGGCTATCGTAGGAAACCCGGTTGATTCGGGGTGCCTCGGTAGCGACAATTACTCCTCAATGAATCCGCAAGTCTTTCGCGAGTACGATATTCGCGGCGTGGTCGAGGACGATTTCGACAACGACTTTGTAGTTGATCTTGGACGCGCCTACGCGACGCTCCTGCATCAGGCCGGTAAAAAGACGATTACGCTCGGCCGCGACTGCCGCCTCACTTCCGATGCGCTGCACGACTTGCTCCTCGAAGGGTTGCTTCCAAGCGGTATTGACGTTGTCGATGTCGGCACGGTGCCGACGCCGCTGCTTTATTTTTCGGTGTTGCACTGGCAGATGGACGGCGGCGCTATGATCACCGGAAGCCATAATGCGGCCGAGTACAACGGCTTCAAACTTGGCGTTGGACCGACGACGATTTTCGGTGCCGAGATTCAACGCGCGCGCCAGATAATCGAATCGCGATCCTTCGTGACCAGCGGCAAGCCGGGGACGTTGAGCGCGCGGCCGATACTGCCCGACTATCGCGACTACATCAAAAGCCACATCACGCTTAAGCCCGGGATGAAGGTCGCGGTCGATGGCGGCAACGGCTGCGGCGGGGTGGTCGCCGCGCCGTTGATGCGCGAGATGGGCCTCGAGACCGTCGAGTTATACATCGAGATGGACGGGCGCTTCCCCAATCATCATCCGGACCCCACCGTCGAGGAGAATATGCGCGACCTGCAGGCGGCCGTGAAAAAAAGCGGCGCGCAAGTTGGAATCGCATACGATGGCGACGCCGACCGCATCGGCGCGGTCGATGAGCACGGACGCATCGTTTGGGGCGACGAGCAGATGGTGGTGTATTCACGTTCGATTCTGCAGGAACACCCCGGCGCCACGATTATCGGTGACGTCAAATGTTCGCAGCGGATGTATGACGACATTGCCCAGCATGGCGGCCGGCCGATCATGTGGAAGACCGGCCACTCGCTGATCAAGAGCAAGCTCAAGCAGGAGCATGCGGCGCTCGCGGGCGAGATGAGCGGTCACATGTTCTTCAACGACCGCTACTATGGATTCGACGACGCGATTTACGCGTCGTTTCGCCTGCTCGAAATCCTCGGCCGCGAGGGCAAGGGACTGGCCGAGATGCTCGCCGATTTGCCGCAGACCTGCTTCACGCCGGAATTGCGGCTGGACTGCCCGGACGATCGAAAGTTCGAGGTCGTGCGAATGGCGGCCGAATACTTTCGGGCTCATTACGATACAATTGATATCGACGGCGCACGCGTGAATTTCCCGGGCGGATGGGGGCTGGTGAGAGCGTCCAATACGCAGCCGGCGCTCGTGATGCGCTTCGAGGCGCGCGACCAAAAGACCTTGGGCGAGATTCGCACGCTGTTCGAAAGCAAGCTCAAGGAATTCGGCGCCATTATCTGATGCACCGAAATCAACGCAGGTCTTTGCCGGCATCTCGCGCTGCCTCAATCTCCATCGCCGCACTCTGCGCGAGCGGCCAATCGCGTCGCGCCGGCGTTTGCGGATGAGAAAGTCTGCCGCCTCGGCTTCAGCCGCCGCATTGATTATCGCCGGTGGCCGCGGCACCCGCTTCTGGCCGGAAAGCCGCACCGCGCGTCCGAAGCCGCTCTTCGCAATCGACGGTGAAACCTCGCTGCTCGAGCAGACTATTGCGCGAGCTCAGCCATTGATCGCAAAAGAGCGGATTTTTGTGCTGGTCTCCGCCGAACAGCGCGAGCCTTTTCGGCGCGCGCTGCGCGGACTGCTGCCGCTGCGAAATCTGATCATCGAACCGGCCGGGCGCGGCACTGCGGTCGCGATCGCCTACGGCGCCGCGGTGATCGCAGAACGCCTCGGTGGAGAAACGGTCGTCGCGGTGATGCCGGCGGACCATTACATGACGCCGCCTGCGGGCTTTCGCTCAACCATTGCGAGCGCGATCTCGCTGGCCTCTTCCGTCGCCGAGATTGTCGTGATCGGCGTAACGCCGACGCGTCCGGAGACCGGTTACGGCTATCAGAAAATCGGCGGCTCGGTCCGCAACGGCTTTAAGGTCGATAGTTTCATCGAAAAGCCGGCGCGGGCGCGAGCGCGCCGGATGGTGAAGTCGGGCCGCTTTCTCTGGAACGTCGGTATTTTTGTCATGCGCATCGCGACGCTCACCCGCGAATTGAACGAGCATGCGCCGGCTTTGGCGACCGCGATGAGCCGCTTTACGACGCTCCATGTCGCCGCCTTTTCGCGCGTGTACCGCAAACTCGAATTTGATTCGTTCGATCGCGTCGTCGTGGAAAAAAGCCGGCGCGTGCTGAGTGTACGCGCGGAGTTTAGCTGGTTCGACGTCGGCAGTTGGGAAGGCTTATGGGAAGCGATGCGCGACGGCGTCGATGGCAACGCGACGGTCGGCAACGTCATCGTGCTCGATGCACATGGGGTGATCGCACGCGCCGGCGCGCGCCTGATGGTGCTGATGGGCGTGAGCGATCTGGTTGCGATCGATACCGGTGACGCGATTTTGATTGCCCGCCGATCGCAGTCGCAGGAAGTTCGCCGCGTCCCGGAAGAACTCGCTCGCCGCGGACTCTCGCGGTATCTCTAAGCAAAACGATTTGTCCCGCCGTGTTCAAGCGTTCGCACCGCGAACAGCCGGACGTCACCGCTCGCGCGAAGGTTCCTTATGCTTCGCGATTCGCGAATCGGCCGGGCACAGCGTACGCACCAGAAAAGACTCGCGTTGATAAAAGCCGCCGCTGTGATAAGAGTCGGCGAGCTTCAGATACGCGTAATCCAGGTAATGTCCAAGCTCGTGCATGAGCGTACGCAGAAACGTGCGCGGTTTGACCACGTCGTGGCGCTGCGCCGTGCGCATCCAGAGCACAATTAACGGTTCTCCCGGCGGCCGCGACGCTGCTCGCGAGTGGGGTGGTGTCGCGGTGGTACGATCCGGCGCGCGCGGATAAAAGAGGCCGTGCAATTCGCCGCGAGAGTTGTGCGGACGCACGCTGCGCACTTCAATTCGAACCGGCCGGATGCCGAGCAAGCGGCAGACTTCGGTGAGCAGTGCCTGTGATGCTCTCTGGACGATCGAAGGTGCTCCGCCGTCGAGCGCGCGCATCAGGTTCGCGACCATTGTGAACGCAGCCGGGCTTGGCGTCAGCGGGAAGCGGTCGATCACGTCGCTGGCTAGGTAGCGGCGCTGCGCTTGCAACGAAAGGCGGTGGTAAAAGGCGGGCAGCTTGCGTGCGACGGGCGTTGATCGCGGCGTTCTCGCAGAGGTTGGTTTGACGTTTTGCGGGGTGAGCGCTGCGGCGGTTGCGCGCGGCGCTGGAGCGGCAGCGGGCTGCGCGGCGCGCGCACCGAAGAGATCGCCCGTTATCCCTTTCAACTCCACGTCCACCGCTACACTATCCTGCGACCATCCGCGCGAATGCGCAACGGGTCTCCCCAAAATCACCTTATCCGGCCCGCCGCACGAACGACCGTAGGTCACGAATGAGGCTTCCGGATTTCATTATGCAATGCTCGCGTTGCGGAGCTTTGCACTACTTTGCCGATCGTCATCCGGAAAATTCACTAATTCCAATCGGCGGCTGCGGGCACATTTGATGCTGTTCCCAGCACCTATGCGGGAACTGTTCTCATGGCTGCTGCCGCGCGCGATTGGGATCACTCCGGACGCTGAACCTGTTCGAAGCGTCTTACGATCGAGGCCATCGATCAGCGCGTGGCGGCGTTTGCTGGCCGCGCGAAATTCGCGCGGCGAACCTCCCGTCCGGCACCTCTTCGCAATCCAGCGTATGCCGACCGGCACCACGCGTTATCCCTACAATTATTGTTATTACTGCGTGCGTTGCCGTTGGATGTTTCTGGTGGATGGAATTGGCGGCGTGGTTCCGGTTGACGATCAACGTCAACCATTGCCGGACGCTGAAGCTGCCTACCGGCACGAAACATTCGCGCGTGGCCCGTGTGGCGCGAATTGGGCATCGTCGGCCGTAATCGATGGGGGACGAAAAGCGGCCGACCAGGAAGCGCCCGGCTCCAATCGACGCGCATCTTTTGACCCTCGTGAGCCCGCGCAGAAGCGCCGTCCAGTAAATTGCCGTCGCGCCCGCCGCTATTGCGAGGCAAACCCTTCGGTACTTCTTCCGCGTCGTTGACCTTTGCGGTGCGGCCTGTCAGCCCATATCATTCGATCGAACTGACTCGGCGAACTCATCTTGCGGTTCCGGATTCGTGACCGGTACGCGATTACGGACAGGCGCATCAAATGGAACTGAAGGCAATCGAATTTTCAAAGCCCGCGGCCGACGTCAACGTGATCGTCGGGCAGGCGCATTTCATCAAGACCGTCGAGGACCTCTATGAGGCGCTGGTGCAGGCCGTGCCGGGCGTAAAGTTCGGTGTTGCGTTCTGTGAGGCCTCGGGGCCCTGCCTGGTGCGCCATACCGGGACCGACGAAGCGCTCGAGGCCGCCGCTGTGAACGCCGCGCTTGCGATCGCCGCCGGGCATGTCTTCGTCGTGATGCTCGGCAACGCCTTCCCGCTCAACGTCCTCAATCAGATCAAGTCTGTCACCGAGGTCTGCAACATCTTTTGCGCTACGGCCAATCCACTTTCGATCGTCGTCGCCGAACACGACGGCGCGCGCGGCGTGATGGGCGTGATCGATGGCAGCCCACCACGGGGCGTCGAAGGCGACGACGATCGGGCGGCGCGGCACTCGATGTTGCGCAAGTTCGGCTATAAGCAATAGCAACATCTGTATCGATCATGCGGACGCAGGGGCGACCCGGTATATTGGTCATGTACCGGAGTGCGCGCGGGAGGCGCGCGCTGAATTGGGTGGGGAAGGGACGGTTCAAGTCGCCCGATGGCAAACACAGGCAAGCGCGGTGTTAGTGCTGCGAAACCATTCCGCAATGGTGCAAGCGCCGCGATCGCATTCCTGCGCCGCCTCGGATTGCGCCGCTCGCTTATCGGATTTCTGATTCTGTCAGCGTTCGGCGTCGGGTTTTATCTAGCGCAAGTTTACGTCGATATTTCGGAACTGATCGAGGAACGACACGCCGCGCTGACTTCCGCTATTTATTCTGCGCCGCTCGAAGTCACGCCTGGTGACGAGCTTGGTCCGCTTCATCTGATCGATCGCCTCGAGCATCTCAGCTACTCGCGCGTCGCCAACGTTGCCCATCCAGGGGAATATTCGACGCAGCCCGGTTCGATGACGCTATTCGTGCGCGAGTTCGCAATCGGCTCCCACGGATTTCCGGCAACCATGGTGCGGCTCGCTTTCGCCGGCGATCGCGTCAGCACTATCGCCGATTCGTTCGGCGCCCAACGCGATCGTGTCGAGATTGAGCCCGAGGTGATCGGACGCCTGCTGCCGGACGCTCCTGCGGAGCGTGTCGAGGTCACGCTCGACGAGGTGCAACCGTACGTGGTCAAGGGTTTGCTCGCCACCGAGGATCGATATTTCTATTACCATTTTGGCTTCAATCCGGTTCGCATTATCGAAGCCGCGATCGTCGATCTGCATTCGCATCGCCTGCGCCAGGGCGCCAGCACGCTGACCCAGCAGCTCGCGCGGACGTTTATCGAGCGCCATACGCGCAGCTTCCATCGTAAGATTCGCGAACTGGCGATCGCGCTCGTGCTCGAGATGCGGTTGACCAAAAAAGAGATCCTCGAGCGCTATATCAATGACGTGCCGATGGGTGAATACGAGGGCTCGCCGATCTATGGATTGCCGCTCGCAGCACGATACTTCTTCAATAAGGATCTGCGCGCGGTTTCGTCCTCCGAGGCGGCCATCCTGATCGGTATGATCCAGGCGCCCACCCTCGATGATCCGCGACGCCATCCGGAGGCCTCGCGCGCGCGCCGCGATACCGTGCTCACTCTGATGCGCCGCGCCGGCGCCATTTCCGATGCTCAATATGCTGAGGCAGTCGCGCAACCGGTCGTCGCGATCAAATCGACCGGGCTGCGGCGCGCACGCTATTTCACCGATTATGTAATCGCCCAGGTGAAGAAGACTCCGGGCGCCGGCGGCAACCTGCAGGGACTCAAAGTATTCACCACGCTGGATCCCGGAACTCGAGGAAGTTGCGCGCCAGAGTATCGTCGATAACCTTGTGCGCCTCGAAAAGTCGCATTCGCGGTTGCGGCGCGGTGACCCTGCAGACAAGCTCGAAAGCACGCTGATCTCGATCGATCCACGCACCGGCGGCATCGTCGCGATGGTCGGCGGGCGTGACTACGGCATCAGCCAGTACAATCGCGCGGTTGATGCCGAGCGCCAACCCGGTTCCGCCTTCAAACCGATCGTTTATCTGACCGCGCTCGATCCCGAATCGAATCCGCTCAATCGAGCCAGTGACGCTGGCGTCACTGCTGCCTGATCGCCCGATGACCTTCAACGGATGGACCCCGGTCAATTACGAACGCAATTATCAGGGCCAGGTCACGATCGCCGAAGCGCTCGCCGAATCGCTCAATGTGCCGACCGCCTATCTCGGCAGCTTGCTCGGTCCGGCGCGAATCATTCGCATGGCGCGCTCGCTCGGCATCCATTCAAAGCTGCCGAACTATCTCCCGATCACGATCGGCGCGGGCGAGGTCACGCTGCTTGAATTGACCGGTGCCTACCAGGTCTTTGCCAGTGGTGGCGTGGCGCGGCCCCCGTATGCGATCGAAGCGATCGCCGGCCCCGGCAACCAGCTAATCTATGCGCATCAGGAGACTCAGCAGCGTCTGATGAGCCGCGCTGTTGCCTATCTGATAACTGGAGCGTTGCAAGGCGTTTTCCAATACGGTACCGCCGCGAGTGCTGGACGCCTTGGTCTGGCTTTTCAGGCCGCGGGCAAAACCGGCACGACCGATGACTATCGCGACGCCTACTTCATGGGATACACGCGACGCCTGGTCACCGGCGTGTGGGTCGGTTTCGATGAGCCCGAAACGATCGGCCTGACCGGTGCCGCTGCGGCGTTGCCGGCGTGGATTCATTACATGAACAATGCCGTGCGCCAGCCCGCTTTGGGCTTCGGTCCGCCGCCGCCAGGCATCACGATGTTGTCGATCGATCCCGCCAGCGGCGGCCTCGCAACGCCCGCGTGTCCGCGAGTTCAAATGCTGCCGTTTCTCGAAGGTAGCGAGCCGACGCGTTTGTGCCCGTTGCATAGCGGTGAATCGCCTTCGCCTGGTACTACGATGGCGTCGGGCGCCTCACCGGACACCGAGGCGGCGACCGGCGCCGAAAGCGCGACGCCGACAGCGACGCCGACCCCCGGCGCCGCGACCAACAATGCGTTCGGTGCCGTCGGCAAATTCTTTGGCTCGCTCTTTGGTCACTAGTCGCGAGACGCCCTTTTGCAAGCGTTTGTGCACCGGATGTTTTCTCCGCAACATTAGTCACGTGAATCGCCGCCGTACTTCTCCGCAATCCGCCGCCGCACACAACTTCATCGCTGCGCTGATGACGTCACTTGCGATTGGTCTCGCGCTGGTGAAGCCGGCGGCGGCTGCCTCGGCCAAACAGCGCGGCGGCTTCTTCATGCCCAACCCCGACGCAGCGAAAATTGTGACCGTCAACCCAACCGGTGAAGCGGCGGCCGGTGTTACTGTCTTGACCATCGCGGTCGCGGTAAAAGAGCATGGCCCGAAAGCGACGGTCGCCAGGTTCGGCGAAGTCTATGCGTTCAGCCCGGAATTTATCGCCGTCCATCGCGACGAGCCGACCCAAATCGAATTCTGGAATCTACAGCCCGACGACGAACACGATTTCGCTCTGCTCGGTTCCGACCTGAACGTGATGATGTACCAGAAGCTCCCGCCGCTCAAAAAAACCTCGTGGGTTTTTACGTTCCATCGCGAGGGTGTGTTCGTCTTCAAGTGCCTCGTACATCAGCCTGAGATGAGCGGGCAGTTTCTGGTGCTGCCGCCCATTGCGCACTGACGCTACCGATTTGCGATGACCGAAACGCCAGTGGAAAGCGCAGCGCCGCCGATCTCCGCTGATCGCCGCACCCGCCTGCGCGAACTCGCGATGCTGTTTGTCCGTCTTGGGACCGTCGCTTTCGGGGGGCCCGCCGCACATATCGCGATGATGGAGGACGAAGTCGTGCGGCGGCGCCAATGGGTCTCGCACGAGGCGTTTCTCGACATGCTCGGCGCCTGCAACCTGATCCCTGGGCCGAACTCGACCGAGATGGCGATTCATGTCGGTCATCGGCGTGCCGGGTTCCTCGGACTCGCAGTGGCCGGCATTTGCTTCGTCGTGCCGGCCGTCGCGATCACCATCGCAGTCGCGTGGGCCTACGTGCGCTTCGGTTCGATGCCGCAAGTGGCCGGTGCGCTCTACGCCATCAAGCCGGTGATTATCGCCGTCGTCGTGCAGGCCTTATGGCGCTTGTGGCCGAGCGCCGCGCGCACGCCTCGGCTCGTTATCATTACTCTGGGCGCGACTGCGGCCGCGCTGTTCGGCATCAACGAAATCGCGATCCTGTTCGCGACCGGCTTGCTCACGATCGCGATGTACCTGGTCGATAATCGCGCCCAGCCGCGCGACGGCGTCGTGGCGAGCGCCATCGCCGCTATTCCCGCGCTGCCGGCGACCACCACGCTGGCCCGCGCGACTGCCTTCGCGGGCGCGGCAGCCGCGCCTTTCAGCCTTGGCACGATGTTTTTGCTTTTCGTCAAAATCGGCGCGGTGCTCTTTGGCAGCGGCTATGTGCTGATCGCTTTCCTGCAGGCCGACTTCGTCGATCGCCTCCATTGGCTGACGCGCGGCCAGCTGCTCGACGCGGTTGCCGTCGGTCAGTTCACCCCGGGTCCGGTCTTCTGCACCGCGACCTTCATCGGCTATCTGCTGGGCTCGAGTACCGGCGCGATCGTTGCGACGATTGGCATCTTTCTCCCCGCGTTTGTCTTCGTCGCGATTAGCGGACCGCTGTTGCCGCGATTACGCCGTTCGCCGATCGCGGGCGCCTTCCTCGACGGTGTCAACGCTGCATCCCTTGCCCTGATGATCGCCGTCACTTGGGATCTCGGACGCGAGGCGATCATCGATCTGACCACCGTGGTTCTGGCAATCCTAGGCGCCATCGGGTTGATTCGCTTCCGCCTGAACTCGGCCTGGCTGGTGCTGGCTGGCGGCCTTGTCGGTGCCCTGCTCGTCAACTATCGAAGCTGAAAAGTCGGCAGAGCCGTTGCTGTTCGCATTCGCCGCGTATTAATCTCCAGGTCATTACTGCTTGAAGATGATTTGCATTAATCGCTTTGATAATGAACGTGCATTGAGTTATTTAGCTGTGCACGAAGATGCAATTTGGAGCAATCTTGTGGATCCTACTGGTGTTGCTAATGGCGGCTGGATGCTTCGAGTGGATCGAGGATTCGCAAGGTAATCTGAAATCTCTCGGTGTTCCGGGTGGCAGCCCGGCCCACAATGAACAGTGCGGCTGAACCACCGCTCGGCGTGCCTCAAATCCGGAACCCGCGCCTGCACGATCAGTCATCCGAGCAATCTCCGTCGCTTGGATCGCTTTCGTCATCGATTGCATCATCGCGACTCTGCGCACTCCGCGCGTCCTCGCTCACTTCCACCACTGCCGCTTCGCTTGCCGCGTCCGCCGGAGGCTCGATCTCCGCATCGCTGAGACGCCGCGCGATGATGATAAATGCCGAATGCGCGACCATCCGATGCACCGGCCGTACGCTCATTCCCTTGACGTGCCAGTTGCGCATCAGCGTTTCGAAACTCTCGATTTCGGCGAAGTCCGGACGGCGCTGCAGCGCCTCGACCGTTTCTTTGAGTTGCATCGCCGTCGGTACGTAGCTCACGAAGACGCCGCCGGGGCGCAGCGCTCGCGCGACTACGTCCAGTGCGCGTCCGGGTTCGGGCAGATCGATAAAGAGGCGATCGACGCCGGTCTCGTCGAAGCCCTCGTACAAATCGCGGAGCTTGATCGTCCAATTCGGTGCTTCACCGAAAAACGTCGCGACGTTGCGCCGTGCCGCCGCCGCGAAATCCTCGCGCAGTTCGTATGAGATCAGGCGCCCGGTCGGCCCGACCGCCCGCAGCAATGCGATCGTCAGCGCACCCGCCCCGACGCCGCCCTCGATCACCGTCACCCCCGGATAAACGTCACCCCAGACCAGCAGAGGGCCGGTGTCCTTCGGATAAATCACCTGCGCCGCGCGCGGCAGATGGGGAATCAGGTCGGCATAGGTTGGCCGCAGTACGAGATATTTCTCGCCGTTGCTGAATTTGACGCGCGAGCCTTCCTCCAGGCCGTAGAGGGTTTCCGGCGCCAGGTCGCCGCGAATCTCGAGTTTCTTCCCGCGCCGCAGCACTTTCAGATAGCGGCGGCCCTTGCGATCGATAAATAGTACGGCGTCGTTTTCTTTGAGTAGATGGTCCAAGGTGTAACCACGCTTAAAGGTTAAGCGCCCATCACGCAATCGTGCACACTCGCGAACTATTGACTATAATGGTTGCGGGCGTTTACGCTTGGACGAGTCCCGGCGCTTGCGATTCATCCGATGCGTGTCATCTGGCGGAGCAGTTGCCGGGTAATTTTTTGACTCGCGCGCGGAGGTGCAAGGGCCAATCGTGGTTATCTTAAACGATTAGGTGGCGCCAAGCGTGAGGGGAGTGCGGCTTACCGGGCATGACCCGGCATTTCAGCGACAGGCGGTTTTACCATGGCAGAGAAAAAAGCAAAGACGGCGGAAAAAAGCGGCGGTCAGATCGAGCGCAAGCGCGTCTGTCCGACCTGCGGTGCGGACGGCAAGGTGACGCTCTTTGCCGGCTACGGCCGCAAGGGCTTCTACGTGGTGTGCGAGAAAGCCTGCGGCTTCGTCGGACCGGTGCGATGATGGCGGTTCGGGTTTGACTATGGCCAGAGTGCGCAAGACCAAGTCCTCGAAGAAGGATCTTTACTCGGGCTTCGCCGACGCCGTCGATGAGCACGAGGAAGACGCCGATTTACCCAAGGACGAAGCTGGCCGGCGCAAGATCAAGCGCCAGTACCAGGACCTCCTGGGCATCCGCATCGAGAAGCTGCGCGGCCGCATCCTCAATCGCGAGCGCATCAACAAGACCATCGAGGGCATCTACTTCATCTGTTCCAAATGCATGAAAGTGTGCCATTCGCTCGACGACGGCCTCACCGAGGATCCCAACAACGTCAACAACCAATGCGCCAAATGCGTCAAAGCGCGCACTGCGGCCGCCTGAGGTTGCAACATTTGCTCGACGAGGCCCGACTTTGATTTAAACGGCTGACTCGGTAAATTCGGTTTCAAACCGTAGTAACCGGCACGTTCGCACCATTCGGGTCGTGGAACGCAGCGCGGCGGGGAGACAAACACGCATGGGACTTCAGCTGATCCCGCCCGACATCAACATCGATTTCGTTGGCAAGCGCTACTTCTTCGTCGCGCTCTCGACCGCCATCAACCTCATCGCGATCGGACTGCTGATCTTCGTTGGCCTCAACTACGGCGTCGATTTCGTCGGCGGCAGTGTCGTCCAGCTCAAATTCGACAAGCCGACCAATGGCGACGAGATTCGTAAGGCGCTCGCGCCGATGGACTTGGGCGAGATCTCCATGCAGGACTTCGGCGCCAGTGATCAGAATCAATTCCTGGTCCGCTTCGAAAAGGTCAAGAACATCGGCAGCCTCGGCAAGCAGCTCGAGACGGCGCTCAATTCGAGCTACGGCCAGAGCAACAAAGCGCAAGTGTTGCGCGTCGAGACCGTCGGCGCCAAGGTCGGCCGCGACTTGCGCATCGACGGTTTCCTCGCGATCGCCTTCGCCACGATCTTCATGGGGTTCTACATCGCCTTGCGGTTCCGCAACGTCAGTTGGAGCTTCGGGGCGGGCGCGGTGATCGCCCTCATCCATGACGTCCTGGTCGTCACCGGTGCACTCGTGATCTCACGGCTCGAATTCGACCTCACGACCCTGGCCGCGTTACTGACAATTATCGCCTATTCCGTGCACGACACGATTATCGTTTCGGATCGGATTCGCGAGGACGCTGCCAAGCGTCGCCGCGAAAATCTCGATGTCATCATGAACCGTGCGATCAACGAAACCCTGTCGCGCACGGTGCTGACCTCGGGCACCGCCCTGACGGTGGTGACGGCGCTGCTGGTGCTCGGCGGCCCGATCCTGCGCCCCGCCGCCTTTACGCTCTTCGTCGGCATCATTACTGGCACCTATTCCTCGATCTATATCTCCGGCCCGGTCGTGCTTTTCTGGGAGAAGGGACGCGGTGGTGGCGGCAAGGCTTCCGCTTCCCGCGCGGCGTAAAGTCGCATCTCACTGATGACGTTTGACCCACGTCCGCCTGGAAATCTAACCGCTGTGGAGAAACCGCCGCATTCGGCGCTCGCTCGATAGCCCTTAGCCAATCACACGGTCGCAATTTTGGCCCTTGAAATCTCGACCGCTCGCGGACCCTATAGAATCATTGAGGCCGCTCCTGCGGCGGTCGTCGGCGATGCGATCGTGCTGACGCTTGCATTCGAGCGCGCGGACGGAATCGAGCGCGTGCTCTTTCGCTGCCGCGTCGATCCGGATCTGGCCGGCTCGTCAACTCCCGCCGATCTCGTCCTGCGGATGAGGCCCTGGCTGGAGCGCGAATTCGAAATGACCCGCGAAGCTGCTTTGAAGTCGATTCGGAGCGAACGCAAGCTCTACGAAATCGTCTTCGACCACGGCAACCGCGGCCCCTTCTAGTCCGTCTATTTCAAGATCGTGACCGCTCCTTGAGAGGAGTTCCAATGCCCCAGGAAGTGAAAGTCGAACTGAGGCCCGCGCGAGACGAGGACATTCCCGAATTGGCGCGCCTGGTCGCAGGCATTGCCGCCTACCACGAGTCGATCGACCAGCGCGCCCGCTTCGATTGGGACGAAATTCGCGATGCGCCCAACTGGCTCAAAGCCGTCCTCCATCGCGACCATCACGCTGTCTGGGTCGCCGATCACAGCGCTGGCCGGCTCGTCGGTTACCTATGGGTTCATCTGCGGCGCGATCGCCAGGGCTATCTGCCGCGAGTCCGTGGATATATTAGCCACGCTTATCTTGATGAATGTTGGCGCGGACATGGCTTGATGCGCCCGATGCTCGATATGGCCTACGATTGGTTCCGCTCCAAAGACATCGAAGTCGTCACCCTCACCGTGCTCCATCGGAACTGGCTAGGCTCGGCGGCATGGTACAAGGCCGGTTACGAGGATTGGACCCACGAACGGCGAATCGAGCTCAAACCGCGGAAGTAAACGACCTTGGCGCCGACCTCACAACTACCGCCACCGAGCGGCTTCCCATCACCTTGGCGCCGGCCCTCGCGACCCTGACCAAACGGTTCGTGTGCCGCTATTTCCCTTGACATTACTGGCTTAAACCCTTACTAGACTAAACAGGTCGGCTATTCTGCATTTTGCTCGTGATGGCTATTTGAATCGTGGGTACCTGAATTTGACAGTGCCACCTAAAGGTCTATACTATACTTAGTTAGTCCACTAATTTGTTGGACGCGGCCAAACCCGGGGCATGAATTTGGCGGGTACATAACGAACCCAATTTTCATGAAGCGGGGAGCGGTCGAGAGTAGCAAGGCTAAAGCAAGGGTAAAGATGGTTAAGCTACCGATTTACATGGACAATCACGCCACGACGCCGGTCGATCCGCGCGTCCTGCAGGCGATGCTCCCGTATTTCTCCGAGACCTTCGGCAATGCGGCCAGTCGCAATCACAGCTTCGGCTGGGCCGCAGAAGAAGCCGTGGACAAGTCGCGAAACCAGATTGCGTCGCTGATCAACGCCAAGTCAAAGGAGATTATCTTCACCAGCGGCGCGACCGAGTCCGACAATCTCGCGATCAAGGGCATCGTCGAGTTCTACAAGGACAAGGGCAACCACGTCATCACCTGCGTGACCGAGCACAAGGCGGTACTCGACAGTTGCCGCATGCTCGAGCGCAATGGCAAGGCCGTGGTGACCTATCTGCCAGTGGACAAGTACGGGATGGTCGATCCGGACGCGGTGCGCGCGGCGATCACCGACAAGACCGTGCTGATTACGCTGATGTACGCCAATAACGAGATCGGCACGATACACCCGGTGGCCGAAATCGGCAGGATTGCCAAGGAAAAGGGCATCGTTTTCCATTGCGACGCCGTGCAGGCCGTCGGCAAAATTCCGGTCGATGTCGAGCGCGACGGTATCGATTTGCTGTCGATGAGCGCTCACAAAATCTATGGACCCAAGGGCATCGGCGCGACTTACGTCCGTTCCAAGGGGCCGCGCGTTCGCTTGACGCCGCAGATGGATGGCGGCGGCCATGAGCGCGGGATGCGCTCGGGAACGCTCAACGTCACTGGTATCGTTGGCCTGGGCAAGGCTTGCGAGATTGCCGGCGCCGAAATGGCCGAGGAGAATCGTCGGCTGCTCGATTTGCGCAACAAGCTCCAGGCGGGAATTTTCGAGCGGCTCGACGAAGTCTACGTCAACGGCCATCCGACTGAGCGGCTGCCGGGGAACCTCAATGTCAGCTTCGCCTACGTCGAGGGCGAATCGCTACTGATGGGCATCAGCGATATCGCTGTGAGTTCCGGCTCTGCATGCACTTCGGCGACACTCGAACCGTCGTATGTGATTCGCGCGCTCGGCATCGACGAGGAGCTGGCGCACAGTTCGATTCGCTTCGGCCTCGGCCGCTTCAATACAGGTGACGAAGTCGATTTCGTGACCGATCGGGTGACCAAGGAAGTCAAACGGCTGCGCGAGATGTCGCCGTTATACGAGATGGCGCGTGAAGGTATCGACCTCAAGTCGGTACAATGGAAGACCGAGTAATAACGGGGACCAGGCGGGAGAGAGCAGGGAAATGGCATACTCAGAGAAAGTAATCGAACACTACACCAATCCGCGCAACGTCGGCAGCTTCGCGAAGGGCGAGGACAACGTCGGCACCGGGGTCGTCGGGGCGCCCGAATGCGGTGACGTGATGAAGTTGCAGCTCAAGATCAATCCCGAGAGCGGGGTGATCGAGGACGCGAAGTTCAAGACCTTCGGCTGCGGCAGCGCGATCGCCAGCTCCAGCTACGTGACCGAACTGGTCAAGGGCAAGCATATCGAGGAAGCGATGACGATCAAGAACACAGTCATCGTGAAGGAACTCAATCTGCCTCCGGTCAAGATTCACTGTTCGGTGCTGGCCGAGGATGCAATCAAGGCGGCAATCACCGACTGGAAGAGTCATCAGACGCCGACCGTCGCAACCGAAGAGCCCAAGAAGGCGCAGGAGAGCTGACGTATCGTGGCTACGGTCACACTTTCGGAAAACGCGGTTAAAAAGATCCATCAGTTGACCGCCGACAAGCCCGAGTCCGGACTGCGCGTCAAAGTCGTGGGCGGCGGATGTTCAGGCTTGCAGTACCGGATGGAAATCGACTCGGCCAAAGAGCGCGACAAGGTTTTCGAGCGTGACGGCGCGCGCCTGATCGTCGATAAGAAGAGCTTCCTTTACCTGAACGGCTCGGAACTCGATTATGGCGAGGATCTGATGGCGGCGGGTTTTCGCCTCGTCAATCCCAATGCCAAGCGCACCTGCGGATGCGGCGAGTCGTTCGTCGTCTGAGGGGCGGACTTCGGGTTACCCAGTATTGCCGTGGTTTCAGTCAGGTTCGCTAGTGATTAAGTGCAGTTCATGCGAGATGGCGCAGGAGCCGCATCTGTTGTGCGCCAAGTGCGGCGCACCGATGGGTGCCGCCCTCGACTTTTTTGCGGCGCTCGGACTCCCGCGCAAGCTCACGATCGATTCGGCCCAGCTGGAGCAGGTTTATCATGACCTCGGCCGCCGAATTCACCCCGATCGTTTTGCCAACGGCGCGGCCAATCTTCGCGATGCGAGTCTGCGCGGCACCGCGTTGTTGACTCGCGCCTATCGCACGCTGCGCGATCCTGTCAGCCGCGGACTCTACTGGCTCGAACTTAACGGCCACAAGTTGGCCGAGAACAATAAGAGCGTTCCCGCCGATCTCGCGGAAATGGTCTTCGAGGTGCAGGAACAATTGGCCGATCTGCGCGAGGCGCGAGGCGGCGGAGGGGAGGGGACGGATAAACTTCGCGGTGAGGTCGAGAACCGGCGCGCGGAATTGCACGGCGCGATCGAAGCGGCACAGCATGAATTGTCGCAGAACTTCGCGCGTTGGGACGCTCTGCCGGATAATGCTCAATCAGATGCGCGGCGGGATGCATCGGGCGTTCGGTTGGACGCGCGTGACGGCACACGGTCAGAGTCCGGTGGGGGCGGGCGCGATGCGCTGGTCGCTGAACTCAAGTCGATCTTGTCAAAGATCGCCTATCTCCGAACGTTGATTCGCGACATCGATCGGGAACTCGATTCGGCCCAGGCGGCCTGAGAGTTGAAACCCGCCCCGCCCGCAATCGTCTCCTTAAACAGGAACGATGCGAAGGGCGGCTAATTCATTGGTTTCCAGGTGAAAGTGAACGAACTGAAGGCGCAGGAAAAGAGATTCTAGATTGGGACCACTCAAAAGAGGCTACCTAAGGAACCTCAGCCCGGACTCGTTTTGTCACCCTGAGCGGAGCGAACGGGTCCCGGATCCGGGATTCTTCACTTCGCGGACTCTGTTCAGAATGTCAGCCCTAAGCAGCGCAAGTTTCCAATAGCGATCACCTAGAAACAACGATGGCGCGAATTTTTGGCATAGACCTCGGCACTACCAACAGCCTGATTGCCGTGATGGAAGACGGCCATCCGCACGTAATCGCGGACGCCGCCACGGGCAACGCGCTGTTGCCGTCGGTGGTCGCGCTCGCACCCGACGGCGAGATTTTCGTCGGCAACGAAGCGATCGCGATGGAGCCGCATCTGACCGTGGAGCGCAACGGTCGCGTCGCCGCGGTGGATTTTCCCGGCGGCGGAAAGGGCGCGGTCGTGCGATCGGTGAAGCGTTATATGGGGCGCGGTGGCAACGAGCTTGCCGACGAGGATCGCCGGCGTTACACCTTCACCGATGTTTCCGGTCCGGTGGTGCGTTTCCAGGTCGGTTCGCGAGCCTATACGCCGCCACAGATTTCTGCCGAAATTCTGCGCGCGCTGAAGAATCGCGCCGAAGCCGCGCTGGGTGGCGAGAAAGTCGAACGCGTCGTCGTAACCGTGCCGGCCTACTTCAACGACGGGCAGCGCCAGGCGACCAAGGACGCGGGCCGTCTCGCCGGACTGGAGGTCGTGCGCCTGGTCAACGAGCCGACCGCCGCGTCGCTCGCTTACGGCCTGAATCAAAAGGCCGAAGGCCGGGTCGCTGTATTCGATTTCGGCGGCGGCACCTTCGACATTTCGATCCTCAATATCAAGGGCGGCGTTTTCGAGGTGCTCTCGACTAACGGTGACACCCATCTGGGCGGCGACGACATCGACCACGCCCTGATTGAGACGTTGCTCGCCGGCGTGCCTGATTCGATTCGCTCCGACCGCCACGTCTGGAACAGCGCGCGGCGGGTCGCCGAGGATGCCAAAAAGCGCCTCAGCGAGGCCGACCTAGTCGAATTGAACCTCGATCTGGCCGATCGCAAGATTGCGCGGCCGTTGACGCGCGCCGAGTTCGACCAATTGGCCGCGCCGATGATCGAGCGCACGCTTGAATGTTGCCGCCGCGCGGTGGCCGACGCCGGTTTGACGACCCAGGAAATCGACGCCGTTGTGCTGGTGGGCGGTTCCACGCGAATCCCGCTGGTGCGCCGTCGCGTCGGTGAATTCTTCGGCCGCGAACCGCTCTGCACGCTCGATCCCGATCAGGTCGTCGCGCTCGGCGCCGCCGTGCAAGCGGGTGTTCTGATGGGAACGCAGGGCGACATGCTGCTGCTCGACGTCGTCCCGCTGTCGCTGGGTATCGAAACCATGGGCGGCGTGATGGAACGTCTGATCCATCGCAATACCACCATTCCGACCAGCACGACCGAGGGCTTTACCACCGCGGTTGACAACCAGACGCACGTCGATGTCCACGTGCTGCAGGGCGAACGCGAACTGGCACCCGACTGCCGCAGCCTGGCGCGCTTCAAGCTTGGGCCGCTCGACGCCCAGCCCGCCGGCGTCCCGCGCATCGAAGTCACTTTCCTCATCGACGCGAACGGGATACTCAATGTAACAGCGCGGGATGAGCGGACCGGTCGTGAGCATTCGGTCGATATCAAACCGAGTTACGGGCTCACGGACGACGATATCGAGCGGATGCTCGAAGAGTCGATTGACTTCGGCGAGCAGGATATCGAGCAACGGCTGCTGATTTCGTCGCGCAACGATGCCGACCAGATCCTGACGGCACTCGAAAAGCAGTTGCGCGATTACGGGGGGTTGGTGGACGCGGAGGAGCGGAGGAGGATTGCGGAAGTGGTTGGGCGCGTGGAGCTTGCGCGCGCCGGCGAAGATCGCGAACTGCTCAGCAAATTAGTCGAAGAGTTGAACGAAGTGACCACGCCGTTTGCCGAGCGGATTATGGACGGCGCGATCAAGCTGGCGCTCGAAAAAAAGTCGATCGAGGATCTCGCTTGACGAACCATGCAGGAGAGTGCATAATGCGCGGTCTTATCGGCATATCTGATGCGGCCCCCCTCGCGGCGTCAACCGAGAGGGTTAATTCGTAATGAAATTCAAGTGGGATCAGGCAGAAGAGATTGCCGAGGTATTGGCCGATAATCACCCCGGGCTCAATCCGTTACAGGTGAGATTCACGGATCTACGGCAGTGGGTGATCGATCTGGATGAGTTCGGCGACGAGCCCGGCGCTTCAACGGAAGGCAAGCTCGAGGCGATCCAGATGGCGTGGAACGAGCTTTACAAGGAAAACAGCGACGACTGAATAGATTCGGAGCGCTGAACGTCATAGAGAAGAAGGAGGTGTGGGGGTGGAGACGATGAGGATTGATCAGGGAGGCAAGATGCAAGAAAAGGAAACATTGGACGAGAGATTGCCGGCGCTGTTCGAGCCGGACACGCTCTTGCCCATCCAGTACTTCGAGGCGATGCGCCGCAAGCATCTGCTCGAAGGCGAGAAGCGTCTGATTCTGAGCGTGCTCGAAGACGCGATCGAGTGCTTCATGAAGTGCATGGACTCGGCCACCAACAAGGGCCAGCGTCTGTACCGTGAAGCCGACGAATGGATCGCTCTGGAAGATAAGTTCTGGGTTTTTTCATTCGACAACGTCTGCGACATGCTCGACATCAACCCCGAGTACATGCGGCGCGGACTGCGCGATTGGAAACAACGCAAGCTGGAGGCAATGCAGCGGGCGGCCGAGGCTCGAGCCGAGGCGGCGGCGCGCGCCGAGATCGATGCGGCAGCGGGAATCATAACGCAGCCGGAAGCGGTGGTGGTCGCGCCATCGAAGCCAGTGCCGGCGCCCAAGCCGGTCGCGGTGGTGGCAGCCAAGACCTTCAAGCCGAGGGCGGTGCAGCGCAGTGGCGGAACGCCCGCACGGTCTGGTTCGCGCAACCTGCGCAAAGCGCGTGCATAATCGACATCGCGTGGGCTCACGCCCAATTCGAAGAGTCTAAGCGATAGAAGGCGGCCATGATGGCCGCCTTCCTCGCATTTCAGTGCCTGAGCTTTTAACCCGCCTTACAGTTTGTTCATCACGCATACGGTGAAGAAGGGTCCCATTTGCGTGGATCGATGCGGAGGCCGCGGCGCCGTTGGACGCCGGATTAGCCATAACGGGCGTCTTTTCGACACGGACACCCGCGGCACGGTTGATGCTCATTAGTTTGTCAGACGCCGTCAGAAACCAGAGTACCTCAAACGTCAGAGCTGGCTGCGGATGTCTAAGGGACAAGAGGTGTCCAACCGTGATTTCAAAAAAGGCGATTATAGCGTGGGTTTTCTCAGCAGCGGTCGGCGTCGGAATGCTGGCGTCGCCGAGCCGGGTACTGGCGCATGACAATGATGGCGATGGCGGTGGCCGGGGTCATCAGCAATGGCGGCATGACAACGGCCAGCATCGCGGTTGGTATAACCATCGCGACAACGATGGCGACGCATTTCGCAGCTACAACGGGCGTTCATACCGGAACGGATCCGGTTACAGCTATAGGAACCACGAGCCGGACGACGATGACGGTTACGGCTGGAACCAGCCAAACTATGGTTATAGCCAGCCGCGCCGCAGTTATAACTATCCAAGCAATGGCGCGGGGATGGTAAACCGACGCAACCCCAATCTGGTCTGGACGTGCGACTCCCAGGGGCATCATTGCCACTGGGCGCAGCGTTACGGCTTCAATGGATTCGGCGCGAACCCGTTTGCTTTCAACGGCTATAACAATGGCTACGGAAACGATTACGGGAACTATGGCAATGGATATACCGGCGGCAATAGCGGCTACTACGGAAACTCGATGGGCGGATTGGGCTCACTGCTGGGACCGCTCTTCGGCGGACAGCGGCCGTAGTCACGCGCTCAAATAACTAAGGACTCAGCCAAAACGCCCTGCCATTGCGGTGGGGCGTTTTCTTTTTTTGATCCGCTCGAAGAACGACGGGCGTTCCCGTTCAAGATCACCAATTCGATGCCAGAGTTTCGATTGCCTTGAGCACACGCGCACGGCGCTCCGTCGGATCGGGCGCGAACGAATTGAACTGAATCGTGCTCGTCGTGATGCCGGCCTTTTCGTAATCGCGCAGACGCTTCGCGATACGATCGGGAGAGCCCAGAACGTAGAGCGATTCGACCATGCTTTCAGGAATCGACTGGAGCGCCTTCTTGCGGTCGCCGGCGTTCCAGGCTTCGAGGGCCGCGCGCGCTTCGTTGTCGAAGCCGATTTCACGGAAGAACTTGTTGTATTGCGGCACAGTCACGTAAGCGGTCAGTTCGCGGCGCAAATTTTCGCGAACGACATCCTCTTCAGGATCGATCGCGACCAGGATGCGGCACGCGATATCGATATTGTCGGTCGGTTTGCCTGCGCTGCGCGCGCCCGCGTGAATATGATCGAGCAGCGGGCCGAAGGTTTCCGGAGTGATGTAATTGACGATCACGCCATCGCCGATTTCACCCGCCGTGCGCAACATCAGGGCGCCCTGCGCGCCGACGTAAATCGGCGGCGGCGGTTCGACCGGACCGGACAGTCGGAACCCGTTGATGTGCACGGTCTTGCCGGTCATCGTGACTTTCTGTCCGGTGAAGGCCAGGCGCAACGCCTCGACAGTTTCGCGCAGTCGCGTCACCGGCATCTTGTAGGGCACGCCCATCCACTGCTCGACGATGGTGGGCGTCGAAATGCCGACGCCGAGAATGAACCGGCCGCCCGACAGGCGTTGCACCGACGCCGCGGAAATCGCAATCAGCGCGGCGGGGCGCGTAAACACCGGCACGATCGCAGTGCCCAGTCGCATCTTCTGGCTCGCGACCGCCGCAGCCGCCACCGGAACGAACGCGTCACCGTGGAAAGTCTCGTACGACCAGCCGTCGGTGAAACCGGCGCGCTCCGCGTGGCGCACCAGTTCGGCAAAATGCGGATTCTGGAAGCCGTCGAGAGGAATCGTAATTCCAAGTCGCATCATGGTGTGGAGATTCTCCTGATGGCCGCCGTCGATTTCAACCCGTCGGCGCGGAATCGAGATCGAGTGCTTGCGCCAGATGGAGCGGCCGCCGGCTAGCGCAGAAGTTTCGAATCTGGGCACGGCAGGCAAAGCCGTCGGCGATAACGATCGTATCGGGCCGGCTTTGATTTATCGCCGGGATCAGCACGCGCTCGCCGATCGCACGCGAGACCGCGAAGCGATTCTCGCCGTACCCGAACGCGCCCGCCATCCCGCAGCAGCCCGCGTCCGGCATCACGACCTCAAGATTCGCCTTCTTGAGAAGTTCGAGCTCGGCGCTCATCCCGGCCAATGATTTCTGATGACAATGGCCATGGATAAGCGCACGGCGGTGCAATTGGGGTGGCGTGAAGTTCGGCGTCTCGCATGCCAGGAATTCATCGAGGAGCAGCGTATTTGCCGCGAGCGTCGTTGCACTTGAGAGTCGCGGGAAGAGCGCCGGCAATTCGTCGCGAAAGGTCAGAATGCAGCTGGGTTCGAGGCCGACAATTTTGACTCCACGTTCAGCATAGCGGCGCGAGCGTATCCAGCGCGTCAAGCATCCGCATCCTCGCGCGGTCGAGCATTCCCTGGTCGTAAAGGGGCCGTCCGCAGCACAAATCCCGCGACGGAATCGTCACACGAAAGCCGGCGCGTTCGAGCACCGAGGTCGCGGCAATCGCGACTTCGGGTTCGAAGAAATTGTTGAAGGTATCGGGGAACAGCAGCACTTCGGGGCCCTGCGGATTTCGTGGCGGATGCCGCTGGAACCAATTTCGAAAAGGAGCCGCGGCGAAGCGCGGCAACTCGCGCTGTGAATGTACATTGAGCACTCGCTTGACGGTCCGGCTTGCGACACCCCCGGCGATTGAATTCGCGAGCGCAGGAGCAATCGACGCCAGCCGCGCGAACTCATGAATGCGTCCGAAGAAATGCGCGGAGAACGGCCGCCGATGCGTCACGTAGTAGTTCGCCAGGAACTCGGCCTTGTAGGCTGCCATATCGACCGACGCGGGGCATTCGGTTTTGCATGCCTTGCAGGACAGGCAAAGTTCAAGAGCGTCGTGGAGCGCGCGGTCGGCGAAGCCATCCTTGAGCAAGTCGCCGGTGAGCGCCTCATGCAGCAAGCGAGCGCGTCCACGCGTCGAATGCGTTTCGTCGCGCGTCGCCATGTACGACGGACACATAGTTCCCGCGTCAGTCTTGCGGCATTTTCCGATACCGACGCATTTGAGCGCCGCACCGGCCAGCCCGCCCTCCGCACTGAAGTCGAAGCGCGTGCGCACGCTTTGCGGACTGTAGCTCGCGCCGATGCGCAGATGTGCGTCGAGCGGTTCCGGGTCGACGATCACGCCGGGGTTCATCCGATGGTCGGGATCGAAGGCGCGCTTGAACTCGCGAAACGCACCGATCAATTCCGTGCCGAACATCTTTGGCAGCAGCTCGGATCGTGCGAGGCCGTCGCCGTGCTCGCCGGAAAGCGAGCCGCCGAATTCCGCGACGAGATCGCCGATTTCGATCATGGCGGCACGGAACTTCGCGACGCCTTCAGTAGTGAAGAGATCGAAGTTGATGCGGCAATGGACGCAGCCTTCGCCAAAATGGCCGTAGTAAGTGGCGGCCGCCAGATCGTAACCGTCGAGGAGCTTGACGAAACGGCGCAGAAAATCGCCGAGCCGCGCCGGCGGTACGGCGCAGTCCTCGGCACCCGGCCAGGTACGCGGCTGTCCACGCACGAAGGCGCCTGCGCCGAGGCCCGATTCGCGCAGTTGCCATACGGCGAGCTGAGCGGCTGGATCGATCAGCATCGCCACGCCAGAACACGCCGCGACGCGTGCAGCTTGTGCGCGCAGCGCTTCGGCGGCGGCGCCGACTTCATCCGCGGTCTCGCCGCCGAGTTCGACCAACAGGAAGGCGCGTCCGGCGGGTAACAGATTCACTGCGGCGACGCCCTTTTGGCGCGCGATATCGGGCAGGTGATGATCAAAGCCTTCGAGCGCTTGCGGGCGATGCTCGAGCATCCACGGCATTTGATCGGCGGCGAGAAACACGTCGTCGAACCCGAGCACCAACAGCGCTAGATGCTTTGGCTTCGGCACCAGACGGACGGTCGCGCCGAGGATTGTCGCGAGCGTGCCCTCGGAACCGACCAACGCGCGGGCCAGGTTAAAGCCGTTCTCCGGCAGCAACTCGTCGAGGTTGTAGCCGGAGACGCGCCGTGGAATTTTCGGAAAGCGCGATCGAATCGCATCGCCGTAGCGGTTTGCAATTGCGCGCAATGTTCCATGGAGGGTTGCCTCGCGCCCGCTACTCATCGAGGTGGCGCCGCGGGCACCATCGAGCGTCAGCCGCGTGCCGTCGTAAAGCACGACCTCGAGTTGATCGACATTGTCAACGGTCTTGCCGTAGGCGGCTGAATGGGCGCCGCAAGAGTTGTTGCCAATCATCCCGCCCAGAGTGCAGCGATCTTTGGTCGAAGGATCGGGCGCGAAGAACAATCCGTGGGGCGCGGCGGCAGCATTGAGCTGCGACTGGACCACTCCCGGCTGCACCACTGCGACACGACGACCCGGATCGATGGCAGCGATTGAGTTCATGTATCTGGAGAAATCGATCACCAGCGCGGTGTTCGCGGTCTGTCCGCCGAGCGCGGTGCCACCGCCGCGCGGCAGCACCGGTAGCGCATTTTCACGCGCCACTTCGAGTGCGCGAATTACGTCACCCTCATGCCGAGGAGCGATGATGCCGATCGGCACGCGCCGGTAATTCGAGGCGTCTGTCGAATAGATGGCGCGGCTGGCAGCGTCGAAGCGCACGTCGCCGTCGATCGATGCGGCCAGCTTATCGCGCAAAGCGGTGATGGAAGCCATCGGCATTGGTGATTCTAGTGCACTTGTACGGCGGATTCACAAGGCGCGTCGCGAGGATCGTATCGCGATCCGCTCGGCGCGCCCATAACGTCCGGAAAATGCAAGGGCCCGTGGCGCAATTTGCGCCACGGGCCCTTGCATTTTCCGTCGTCGCAAGCGCTCGCCCGTCAGGCTGCTGGCGGCACGATCGCAATCTTGCCCGCGATCGTGCTCGTCTCCATCAGGTCCTGCGCCTTGCCGAGTTCCTTCGAGCGCCAGCACCTCGCCGACCACCGGTTTGACGTGACCGCTCTCGACGAAGCGCATCGCATCGATCAGCTCGCCCTTATTGCCGAGATGCGATCCGAGGTAATTCTGCTGCTTGTTCCACAGCAGCCGGATATCGAGATGCGCGTCGAAGCCCGAAGTCGCGCCGCAGGTGACGATAGTGCCGCCCCATTTGAGGCATTGCATCGAAATCGGCCACGTCTCCGCGCCGGTATGCTCGAAGACGATGTCGGCGCGCCGGCCGTCGGTGATTTTGCGCACTTCCTGAAGGATGTCGTGCTTCTTGCGATGGAGTACGAACTCGGCGCCGAGTTTCGTGCACAATTCGAGCTTGTCATCGGCCGAGGCGACGGCAATCGCGCGCGCGTTGAAGAGCTTCGCGATTTGAATCGCCATCACGCCGAGGCCGCCGGCCGCTCCCCACACCAGGACGAAATCGCCCGCCTGGATGTGTGCGCGCGACACCAGCATCCGCCATACGGTGACCAGCACCAGTGGGATCGTTGCGGCCTCTTCGAATGTCAGATTCGGAGGCTTGGGCAGCGTGTTGACGGCAGGAACTTTGCAAAATTGCCCATGGGCGCCGTCGAGTGGTCCGGTCTGAAAACCCCAAATCCGAAAGTCGGTGCAGAAGTACTCTTCTCCGCGCGTGCAGTAGTAGCATTGGCGGCACGAGATGCCGCAATGGACGACGACCTCGTCGCCAACCTTGACGTTTTTGACCTCGCTGCCGGTTTCGACAACGACGCCGGCGGCATCGGAGCCGGAGATATGCGGCAGGATAATCTTCATTCCCGGCAGACCGCGGCGCGCCCAGATATCGTTGAAGTTGCAGGCCGAGGCTTTGACATTAATCACGACATCATTGGGGCCAGCCTTGGGTTGCGGCGTGTCCCGATATTGGAGGACTTCGCAGCCGCCATGCCGCTCGAAAACAATCGCCTTCATTCAAAATGCCTTCTTTAGCTGCTTTCGCGTGAGCGCGAACGCGCCGGATCAAACCCAAGGAAATTATATGCTGCAGCCGATCCATGACAACAGCCTCGCTTTCCTCTTCGATGCTTGTGCAGGGACGGCCGATGGTTGACGCGCGGTGGTGAATCTCATAGAAAAACGAAGCGGTTCCTCTCGCTTTGGCAGTCGTTCAGATAGAGCGACCGGCCATCCATCATTTCCCTTATCGGAGACACCTTCATGTTCGTGTTGGAGAACGGCAAACGCTTCGTGATTCCGCGCACCGAGATGACCTATCCCGGTCACAGCCTCAAGCTTCATCAGAATGCGGCCGATCCGGTGAAATCGCCGGTTGACCATGTGATGGCGGATTTCGAAGATGCTTGCCCTTACGAGTTCAAGGGCGAGAAAAGCCGCAAGGTCATGGTCGAGGCGCTCAATACGCTCGACTTCGGCAAGAAGGTCGTGACGATTCGCCCGAACAATATCCATTCGCCGTTTTTCAAGGGCGATATGGAGGCGATCGTGCTCGGTGCGCCCAACCGCTTTCATGGCATCATATTGCCGAAGACCCGCGGGCCAGAGGAGATTCGCGAAGTTTCGAAGCTGCTCGATGATCTCGAAAAGCGCGGTGGATGGAAGTCGAAGATCCAGATTGAGTCGTTGGTTGAAACGCCGCACGCCGTAATCAAGGCGTACGAAATCGCCACCGCGTCGGATCGCATGGCGGGACTGATTTTCGGCATCGCCGACTATGCCGCCAACCTCGGCATCCGCGAGATCGTCGAGAATCAGAACCAGAACTTTCACTATTCGAAGCAGGCGGTGGTGGTCGCGGCCAAGGCGGCTGGACTGCATGCGGTCGATAACGTCTATCTGCGGCTATGGCGCAAGGAGGATTCGCCCGAGCGCGTCGCCGAACTGCAGCGCGGTCTGCGCGAAAAGAACGAAGGCGCCGCGAACCTCGGGATGGACGGCACCTGGGTGATTCATCCGCAACAGGCTGAAATTTGCAACGCCTGCTACACCCCGAACCGAAACGCAGGTGGACGAAGCGCGCCGCGTAATCAAGCTCTACCACGAGAAGGGCGGCGGCTCGATGGCGGACCCGGCGACCGGTGAGATGATCGACGAAGCGACGATCAAGATCGGCCTGATGGACCTTGCGAAGGGCGCGCAGGCCGGAATGGTCAATGCGGCGGAGCTCGCCGACTGGTCGTCGAAAAGCAAGGCGATCACCGGTTACGATATTCTCGAACTGATGCGGCGCACCGCCTGATCGCGCTTCAGCTCAAGTCCGCGACCATCACGCGTTCGTCGACCCACGCGTTATTTCGACGACTCTGCCTTCCGACGAGGTTAATTGGAGTGGGGCGGAAGGGCGGGAGATAAACTCTCCCGCCCTGGGTTTCGTTATCTAGAGCAGGTTGTAAGCGCGCGCGACGTTCTCGCCCAACACACCGCGCCGGGCACTGCTCGACATGCCCTCGACCATGCCGCGCAACTCCTCGATATAATCGCCCGGATGATCGGGATGCGGATAATCCGAGGCCCAGAAGAAGCGGTCCTCCGCGATGATCTTCGTGAGCGGTGCGATCGAACGTTCGTCGGGATCGCCCGAGATGAAACATTGGCGCTTGAAATAATAGGACGGCCGCTCCTTGAGCTGGACGGTGCCGCCGAGTCCGGTACGCCGGTAAATGGCGTCGCCGCGATCGAGCCAATAGCCGATCCAGCCGGCCCCTGATTCGAGCACTACCGTGCGCAGGCGCGGAAAGCGATCGAAGACGCCGTACTGGAACATCGTGGCGAAAGCGTGCGAAACGCCCTGTGCCGCAAACAGATCGAAAAACCAGTCGGCCCAGTCCATGCTGTCGAAGCGCTGATGTACGCCCCACGCCGGCGGTTCCAGCGTCGGATGAATAGCGAGCGGAATTCCGAGATCTTGCGCAGTTGCAAAGACAGGATCGTGATCAACGTGGCCGTGCGGTTTGCGGGTGATCGTGAACGGACAGACGAACGCGCCCTTGCATCCGTCCTTTGCGGCGCGCTCGAGTTCGCGGGCGGCCGCGGCGGAATCGCCCAGAGAGATGTGCGCGATCGGCACCAGGCGTCCCCCCGAATCGCGGCAGAAGTCGGCAATCCAGCGATTGTACGCACGGCAGTAGGCATCGGAGAGGTCCGCGTCGAACACCTCCGCTTCCCACAGCAGCCCGATCGTCGGATAGAGAATCGTTTTCGCCATGCCCTCAGTTTCGAGCAACGCGAGCCGTTCCTTCGCGTCCATCGCACCATAGGCCGCGCCGCCAACGTAAGACTCGGCGGTCTCGACGCCCTCAAGGCTGTCGAAAACGCGATGCTTCTCGCCCGCGCGCGATTTCAGCAGATCACGCCGTTTCGCGTTCACATCTTCGACCGTTGCCCCAGTTCCTGGAGCTTTTTCATCCCACCAAGCGACGCCAGCAGTGTCGGGCTCGTGAGGGCGGAAACCTTATTGTCGATTTCAAGATACTCGCGGCCGTCGGCTCCGCGTTTGATCCGTATCGCGCGATCCCGATATTTCGCCTCGAGGTTTTTCTCCCACAGGTCCGGTGGCTCCAGGATGTGCCCGTCGGCGTCGATCAATAGTTCTTCTGCCGGCATCTTGTCCCTCCATCGATTGCTGCCTGAACGGCGCCGCGCGCCGTCCGTAGAGACTATCCGAGCGGCCCCGTCCCCGCGATGGCCGCCCTTCGCTGACTATAGAATTGTCCGTGCGGCGACCGCAAACGCAGGCATCGACAAATCGAGCCCGCGTGTTCGGCAAGTTGACAGAAGCGGGTTTGGTTATTATTTTGAATTTAAATGATTCGAGTTCAAAGTAATGCCGACACACTTTAGAGGCAAGGCCAATGAGGTGCGCGCGCTCGACGCGTATATCAAGCTGAGCCGGGCGTCGGGCACGCTCGACGCGCGACTGGCGGCGAACCTGGCGATCCGAGGCGTGACCACCGGGCAACTGGGAGTGATGGAAGCGCTGATGCATCTGGGGCCGCTGACGCAAGGCAAACTTGGACGCAAATTGCTGCGTAGCGGCGGCAACGTCACGACGGTGATCGACAACCTGGAACGGCGCGGGCTCGTCGGTCGGCAGCGGAATCAGGACGACCGGAGGGTGGTGACGGTGACGCTGACGCGCGCCGGGCGGCAACTGATCGAGGAGATCTTTCCGCATCATGCACGGGCGGTGGCGCAAGCGATGGCGACGCTGACGATCGCTGAGCAGCAGGAGTTCGGCCGCCTCTGCCGCAAGCTCGGCCTCGGCGTAGCGCGAGACCTCTCTGGCACGCATGAGCCCGGCTTCGCGCGCGAAGGTGAGATGTCGAAGAGCCATGGGAAGCGGATTCGAAGAAACTGAGCCCAGTAAATCAGCATCGAAAGAGCGAGGAGTTGACGATGACCACGAAGGTCCACGTAATTTTTTACAGCATGTATGGACACGTCTGGCGGATGGCCGAAGCCGTCGCGGAGGGTGTGCGCGATGTCGGCGAGGTCGAGGTGGGCCTTTTCCAGGTATCCGAACTGGTGCCGGATGCGATTCTGGAGAAAAGCGGGGCGAAGAAGGCACGCGCACAATTCGCACACATTCCGTTCGCCACGCTCGAGCATCTAAGCGACGCCGACGCGATCATTTTTGGCACGCCGACGCGGTTTGGCAATATGGCGGCGCAAATGCGCAATTTCCTCGACCAGACCGGCGGCATGTGGGCGCAAGGCACCCTGATTAACAAGATCGGCAGCGTCTTCACCAGCACGAGTTCGCAACACGGCGGTCAGGAAACCACGATTACCAGTTTTCATCTGACGCTGTTACATCACGGGATGATTGTGGTCGGGACGCCGTACTCGGAGCCCGCTCTTTCGAACACGGACGAGATGACCGGCGGCACGCCCTACGGCGCTTCGACCATTACCAAGCCCGACGGGAGCCGTTTGCCGACCGAAAACGAACTCAAGATCGCGCGCTTCCAAGGTCGGCACGTCGCGGCTATTGCGAAACAGTTCAAGGTTGGTTCGCGCGGTTAGCGGCGGCACCACGGCGAGTCAATTTGGGCCAGCATTATAGCAAAGGAGCAAAAGATGATTTCCGTACGCAAGGCTAGTGAACGCGGTTTAACGAGCATCGATTGGCTCAAGAGCCGCCATACGTTTTCATTCGGCGAATACTATGATCCGAAGGAGCAGGGTTTTTCCGATCTACGCGTGATCAACGAGGACTGGGTCGCGCCGGGCGCGGGCTTCCCGACTCATTCGCATCGCGACATGGAGATAATCACCTACGTGGTTGACGGGGCCGTTCAGCATAAGGACAGCATGGGCAACGGTTCAATTATCCGGCCCGGTGACGTCCAACGGATGAGCGCCGGTACGGGCGTGACCCATAGTGAATACAATCCGTCGAAAGCGGAGGAACTGCATTTGTTGCAGATCTGGATTCTTCCGGATCGTCGCGGGCATCAGCCGGAGTACGAGCAGAAGGAGATCGGTGATTCCGAGAAGCGCGGACGTCTGCGGCTGATCGCGTCACCCGACGGCCGCGATGGTTCGGTGTCGATCCATCAGGATGCGCGGCTTTATGCCGCGATCGTGGAGAACGGCAAACCGCTCGCGGTCACGCTGACGCCTGGCCGGCGCGGATATCTGCAGGTAGTGAAGGGCGCGGTGAACGTCAGTGGAGTCGCGCTCGAGGCCGGTGACGGCGCCCGAATCGCCGATGAAGGCGCACTCGAAATCGGCGGCCGCGAAGAGTCGGAGGTGCTGCTATTCGATCTCGCGTGACGAGATGCCGTGAACATCAGTGCGATCAAGGAACCGGCGCGGCGGCGAGCAGGCCCGCCGCCTCGTCGAAGCCAAGCATCAAATTCATGTTCTGCACGGCCTGTCCCGCGGCGCCTTTGCCCAGGTTGTCGATCGCGGTCAGCACGACGAGGGTCTGCGAACGGCGATCGAGAACGAAAGCGAGTTCGCAAAAATTCGTCGCGCGCACATTGCGCAACTCGGGCAATTCGCCGTCCTTCAGGATGCGCACGAAACGCGACTTGGCGAAGCTGGCCTCGAAGGCGGCGCGCACGTCCTGTTCGGTCGTGCCGGCGCGCGGGCGCATGAAGATGGAAGTCAGGATACCGCGCGTGACGGGCAACAGATGCGGCACGAAAAGGATGGCGACGTCGCGCCCGAGAGCGGTGCTGATTTCCTGCTCCATCTCGGGCGTATGGCGATGATTGCCCACCTTGTAAGCGCGGAAATTCTCGTTGACCTCGGCAAAGAGTTGTTCGACGGCGGCCTGGCGGCGCGCTCCGGTCGTGCCGGACTTCGCGTCGATCACAATCGAGGACGGATCGATGAGGTCGCGTCGGATTAGGGGCAGGATGCCGAGCAACGAGCCAGTCGGGTAGCACCCCGGATTGGCGACGATCCGAGCCTCACGTAGTTCACGGCGATGAAACTCGCTGAGGCCGTATACGGCTTCCTTCAGCAGGTTGGGCGCCGGATGATCCGCGCTATAAGTCGCGCGATAGGCGGCGGGATCCTTCAGACGGAAGTCGGCGGAAACGTCGATGGCGCGGACGCCGTCGCGAACGAACTCTGCAATCAGCGGCGCGCCGACCCGTTCGGGCAAGCATGAGATAACCAGCTCGGCGCGGCCTTTGATGAGATCCGGGCGCAATTCTTCGAAGGGCGGCAGATCGACGCCGAGCAGATGCCGATAAACGTCGGCAACCTCACGGCCGTTGTAGTGCTCCGAAGTCAGGATGCTCACTTCGACGAACGGATGGCCCGCAAGAATGCGAACAGTCTCAATGCCGGAATAACCGGACGCTCCCAACACCGCTATCTTGACCCGATTCTGCGAAGCCATCAGGAGGTTCCCAAATATCAGCCAGAATTTAAACTCGGTTTAACTGGAGTATCATGAAAAGGCAGGGTTCGCCAATTGAAGAGCTGTCAGCGCGATCGTGAGAATCCACAATGGGATCGCCATAGCTAAACTTCTATCGAGTTGAGGGGCGTCGGTGATGGAAAACGGCACGCCGCACAACATTCGATGAAGAGAAAAAGCCCCCCGCGATGGGGAGGGCTCTTTCAGCAAGACATCCCGTGACGATCTAGTGAGTGTCCCGAGTGTTGTGGCTAACGCTTGGAGTATTGCGGGCGTTTGCGCGCCTTGTGATGGCCGTATTTTTTGCGCTCGACCTCGCGTGGGTCACGCGTAAGCATCCCGCCCTTGCGTAGTGCGGGACGCAGCGCCTCAGTGACCGTCACCAACGCGCGCGAGATAGCGTGGCGCACCGCGTCGGCCTGGGCCGATGAGCCGCCGCCCCGCACGCTCACGATGATGTCGTACTGGCCGACCGTTTCGGTGAGCTCAAAGGGTTCGAGGATGCGCATCCGCGAGGTGTCCCGCGGAAAGTAGGCTTCCAGCGAACGGTCGTTCACCGTAATCGCGCCCGAACCAGGATGGAGCCTGACACTGGCGACCGCGGTCTTGCGACGCCCAGTGGTACGAATCATGTTTTTCTTTTCAGCCATCGTTATCTCTTGAGAGAATCGTGCCCGGCGCGGCCAGTTAGACTTCCATGCCCGCTGGTTTCTGCGCCAAGTGAGGATGTTCACCGCCGCGATAGACCTTGAGCTTGGTGAAGAGACGCCGGCCGAGACGGTTCTTTGGTAACATTCCATGCACGGCCATTTCGAGCAGACGCTCGGGCCGGGTCTGCAAGAGTTTTCCCGCAGTCGTCGTGCGGATACCCCCAGGGAACCCCGTGTGACGATGATAAACCTTGTCCGTCAGCTTTTTGCCGGTGAGTTTGACTTTGGCGGCGTTGATAATGACAACGAAATCACCGGCGTCCTGATTCGGCGTGAAGTCAGGCCGGTGCTTTCCGCGCAAGGCGGTGGCCGCTCGCGAGGCAACGCGTCCGAGTGCGCGGCCATCGGCGTCGATCACCACCCAATGCCGTCCGCGAAGCGCGTTTTCATGCGAAACACTTCGAGTCTGTTCGGTCAACTTCAAGTTCGTTACCCGTTTGCCAGCCCGTAACCCGAATTGTCCGTCACCGTCTCGAGACGCGACAAATCGCGTTATAGAGCCGAAAATAGTTTGGCGGGGCCGATGGGATTTGAACCCACGACTTCCGACGTGACAGGCCGGCGTTCTAACCGGGCTGAACTACGACCCCGCCCGAAACACTCATTTGTACATGGTGCCCCAGACAGACACAAGCGAGCGACGTCGCATGCGCGTTGGTTTGCGGGAGCATACAAAGGCTCGCAGACACGGAAATTTGACGCCGATATGGAAAAGCGCACTGACATGCAGCTCAAGCCTGAAGGTTCAGAATCGCATTATAACACTCGTTTTGACTCGAATTGGCGAAATTATGTCTTAAGCCACAATCGCAAACTGTGTTGACAACTGGTGTGGCTAGTATGAAAGTTAGACATGCGCCTGATGCTAAAGTTGGACGCGCGGGGTGGGGAACGTAACCAAACCAGGAGAGAAAACTATGTTTTTCGTCCGAGGTTTGTCGTCCCGTCGCCAAGAGGTCTTGATTAATCCAGACCAAGTCTTATACGTCCGGCCGGCAGGATTATTGGGAAAAAAGAGCGCGTTGGTGCTCACTCATGGCAAATTTCTGATCGTGGATCAGGATACTCAAACGGTGCAGCGGCGCTTCGAAGAATATCTTCAGGAAGTCATCTCCTCTGAGCACACTCACCGCGATCTTATTGACGCGGAAGAGGATCGCGGCGACGAGACTATGCAGTAGTACAGAACATTCGCCAGCGAGTAACGCTCACCGGATCCCACCGGCGTGAGTAACCATGCATCTTGCGTATCATTTGCATTGAACGCATTTATCAGGATCGACCTCCGATTCTAAGTTTTCAGGCGCGCAATCCGTGTCGCGGAGCGCCGCAGCAGTTGATCAAATTTGCTGCGAACCAAGCCGGCGCTCGCTGGAAGCGAGTGGCCACACGGGAGAATTTGCGGATGCGGGTGGAAGTGTTATTTTAGGCGCGGCGTTCGGAACCCATTGAGGGGACGAGACGATACCGCGGATTAAACCGCGCGCCATTTTTCGGAAGACCCGCCTATGAAGGCCCGCCTATGTGGATAGTCAGTTTTGCGCTGCGGCGGCCGCTGTCCGTCTCAGTGATGGCCCTCCTGATGCTGGTGCTGGGCGTGCTGGCCTTTACGCGCATGAACGCTGACATCTTCCCCGCCATCGACATGCCGGTGGTGATCGTGGTGTGGGGCTATCCCGGTCTGTCGGCGATCGACATGGAGCGTCGCGTCGTGATTATCAGCGAGCGCGCGATGTCCACGACGGTCAACGATATCGAGCACATGGAATCGGAATCGATCGCGGGTGCCGGAATCGTACGCGTGTATTTTCATCCGGGGACCACTACGGCCGCGGGAATCGCGCAGATTGGCGCGATGTCGCAATCGTTGCTGGGAATTTTTCCGCCGGGTATGACGGCTCCGAACGTCGTCGATTACAACGCCGCAAACGTACCGGTGGCGCAGCTCAACGTATTCAGCGACACGCTCTCCGAACAGCAGTTATTCGACTACGGCCTCAATTTTATCCGCGTGCGCCTGTTCAGTATCGAGGGGCTGTCGGCGCCGTCGCCGTTTGGCGGCCGCACCCGCTCGATCATGGTCAACCTCAACCCGACGCAGATGTATGCGAACGGGCTGTCGGCGCAGGACGTCGCGTCGGCGTTGGCGAATACCAACACGATTATTCCGGCGGGCTCGCTGAAGATCGGCAATCGCGAATATCGCGTCGAGCTGAACGGCAGCCCGGACCAGGTTTCGAAGTTCAACAACCTGCCGATCAAGATGGTCAACGGCACGCCGATCTTTCTCGGCGACGTGGCGCCCGTGACGGACACCCATCAGGTGCAGACCAACGTCGTGCGCGTCGACGGCCATCGCGCGACCTACATCCCGATTTTCAAGCACGCCGCGGCGTCCACGCTGAGCGTGATCGATAGCGTCAGGGAGCATCATCCCGCTGATCCTGGAAACTGCGCCGAAAGGGCCTCAAGGTCAAGCTTGCATTCGATCAGTCGGTGTTCGTGCGCGGCGCGTTGTGGGGCGTCGTGCGCGAGGCGGTGATCGCGGCGGGGCTGGTCGCGTTGATGATCCTCATTTTTCTCGGGTCGGCGCGCAGCATGCTGATCGTAATCCTGTCGATTCCGCTATCGATCCTCACGGCGATCGTCGGGCTGAAGCTTGTCCGGTCAGACCATCAACATCATGACGCTCGGCGGGCTCGCGCTCGCGGTCGGGATGCTGGTCGATGACGCGACCGTCGCGATCGAGAACATCCATCGCCATCACGCGATGCATAAGCCGCTGCTGCGTCGCGATTCTCGACGGATCGGCCGAGATTGCGACGCCCGCGTTTATCGGCACGCTCGCGATCTGCATCGTGTTCTTCCCGGTGGTGCTGCTCTACGGCGTCGCGCGTTTTCTGTTCACCCCGCTGGCGCTGGCGGTGGTGTACTCGATGCTCACGTCGTACCTGCTCTCGCGCACGCTGGTGCCCGCGATGGCGCGCTATCTGATGCCGGCGACCCACGAGGAAGCGGTCGGCAACGGACTATGGTCGCGCTTCGTAAGCGGCTTCGATCGGCGCTTCGAGCGTTTTCGCGACGGCTATCGCGAGCTGCTCGGTGGCTTTATCGCCCGGCGTGCTTTCGGCCTCACCTGCGTCGCGATTTTGATCGGCTCTTCGTTCTTCCTCGGGCCCGTGGTGGGCCAGGATTTCTTTCCCGACGGTCGACGCCGGCATGTTGAAGATGCATCTGCGCGCACCCAGCGGCACGCGAGTCGAGGAGACCGAGCGCATCGTCGATGACCTCGAGCGGGCCGTCAAGCATGTGATTCCCGCAACGCGAACTTGACAGCATCAGCGACAACATCGGACTGCCGGCGTTCGCGTACGTGCTGGCCTACTATCAGACCGATAGCGTCGGGTCCGCAGGACGCCGATATTCTAATCTCGCTCAAGCCCGGGCAGGTCATTCGACGGCGGCGTATCGTGAGCGGATCCGTCGCCTCGTGCATGAGCAATTTCCCGGCGTGCAGGTCTATTTTCAAGCCGCCGATATCGTCAGCCAGGTCTTGAACTTCGGCCTCTCGGCGCCGATCGACGCGCAGATCTCCGGCCAGAGCCTGCAGGCCAGCTACCAGCTTGCGTTGCGGCTGCAGGGCGAGATGAAACGAATTCCCGGTCTGACGGATGTGCGGATCGCGCAGTTGCTCGACTACCCGACGATTCGCGTAGATGTCGATCGGATCAAGGCGCTGGAGCTCGGAGTCGATCAGCGCGCGGTCGCCAGCGACCTGCTGATTGCGCTCTCGCGACCAACACTCTGATTCAGCCGACCTATTGGCTCGACCTCAAGAACGGCGTGAATTACAGCGTGCTCGAACAAGTGCCGCAGCATCTGTACGACTCGTTGCAAGCGTTGGGGAATACGCCGTTGACGCCGTCGGCGGGGAGCGCCGCCGCGGGCAGTCAACAGTTGCTCGCGAACGTTGCGACGGTCCGGCAGGACATCGAACCGGCGCTGCTGAACCATTACAACGTGCAGCGCGTAATCGACGTGGACAGCGGACGTCGAGGGACGCGACCTCGGCAGCGCGTCCGCGGCGGTGCAGCGCGCGATCGATTCGCTCGGCGAATTGCCGCGCGGCACGCGGATCACGATTCGCGGGCAGAGCGACGCGATGCACGAGTCGTTCGCCAGTCTGCGCCTCGGGATCGTGCTCGCGATCATACTCGTGTACCTGCTGATGGTCGCGAACTTCCAGTCGTGGATGGAGCCGCTGGTGATCATGCTGGCGGTGCCGGGGGCGCTCGCCGGGCGTGCTCTGGATGCTCGCGATCACCGGCACGACGATCAACGTCGAATCATTGATGGGCGCGGTGATGGCGGTGGGCGTCGGCGTCGCCAATGGCAACCTCGTGGTGATCTTCGCCAACGAATTGCGTGAGCAGGGCTACACTCCGACGGCCGCCGCGATCGAAGCCGCGCGCACCCGCCTGCGGCCGGTACTGATGACGGCGTTGGCGATGGTCCTCGGGCATGTTGCCGATGGCGCTCGGCACTGGGCGAAGGCGGCGAGCAAAACGCTCCGCTGGGGCGCGCGGTGATCGGCGGACTGGTGGTCGCGACGCTGATGACGCTGTTCGTCGTGCCGGCGGTGTACTCGACCTTCAGCGGTCACTTCAAGGGTAAACATCATCGCGACGCCGAAGTCGAAGCGGTGACGCTGCCGAGTGCCTGAGCGAGCGAACATTTCAAGATGGAAAACGATCCGAAGGATTTCACGCCAAAGGCGCCCGGCCGGGTGTTCTTTGCCGGGTGGATTTTCGCCGTAATGGTACTGCTGCTACTGACGGTGGGGCTCGTGCTGGCGCGCAACGTGCGGCTGAATCGCCAGGGGATCGAACTCGATCAGCAAATGGCAGCAGGGCGCGCGCGTGCTGGTCGCGCCCGTCGGACACGGAGCCGCCTCCCGCACCGTGCAGATTCCGGCGACCCTGCGCGGCTACGTCGAGACACCGGTGTACGCGAAGATTGCCGGCTACCTCAAGACGATCTCGGTGGACAAGGGCGATCGCGTGCGCAATGGGCAGGTGATCGCGATGCTCGAGTCGCCCGAACTCGACGATCAAGTGAGGCAACGCCCGCGCGACCTACGATCTTCAACGCCTCACCGATCAGCCGCAACCAGACGCTCCGGCGCGAGGGCGTGATCGCGGCGCAAACCGCGGACGAAGCGCGCGCCGCGATGGTCGAGGCCAAGGCGACGCTCGAGCCAATTGACCTCGATGCAACAGTACAAGGTAATCCGCGCGCCCTTCGATGGCATCGTTATGGCGCGCTATGTCGATCCAGGGCATCTGATTCCGCAACAGACCGCACCGTCGAGTTCGAATACTCCGGTCGATTGCGATCGCGACGCTCTCGCCGCTACGGGTCTACGCCGAGATTCCGCAGAGTGTCGCGCCGTTCGTTCACGACGGCGATCCCGCGACGATTACCGTGACCGAATTTCCTCAGCGGAAATTCACCGGCACCGTCACGCGCCATCCGCCCGCGCTCACCAGTGCGACGCGCACGATGCTGGTCGAGGTCGATTTGCCGAATCAGGACCACGCGCTCTTGCCCGGCATGTATGCGTCGATGGAGTTCGATGTGAATATTCCGGCGGGTGTGCCGACGGTGCCCTGACGATGCGTTGATCTTTCGCGAAGGCAAACCGTTCGTCCCGGTGGTGCGTGACGATCGCTTACGCCTCGCCGCCGTGACGCTCGGCTACGACAACGGTGTCAGTGTGCAGATCACGGAGGGTATCGCCAACGACGACATGGTCGCGCTCAACGTCGGGCAGACCGCGCGCGACGGCGATCCGGTTCGTCCGATCACCGCCGATCAACTGCAAAGATGATCGTTTCGGGTCGCCGGCGCAGCCACTGCGCTACGGTCACAGCAGCCCGTAGACGTCGAGTTCGGTTTGGGTCCCGGCATAAACCTTGCCGTTGGCGACCGTCGGGGTCGTGAACTTGACCGGCGGTCCCGCTTGATCCCGGCTGTTGTCGCTATTGTAAAGCATGCTCAAGGTCGCCGCGTCATAGGCGACCAGCGTCGCGTTGGAACTGAAGCGCAAATCCAGGATCCACACGATGCCATCCGATGTGCCATTGGCGGAAATCGCCGGCACGACACCCGGAAATTCGAAAGCTGAGCTGGTCGTCACTGCACCTGCCGTCGCCAGCTTCCCGTTGACCATCGGAATACCGAACATCGGCGTATTGTACGAACTTATGTAGAGGAGGTTGTTGAAGAATGCCGGAGGAGTAAAGTTCTCGAAAAGAAAATTCGGGAGCTCCTGAACGATCTGTGTATCCGCGCCCGCATTAAAGTGACCCATGTTGTCGCGGTCGATGAGATAAATCGTACCTGCCTTGTCCGCCGTCACCAGCAGATGCGCTGGTCCCACAGCTTGGTCGGGCAGCAACACTGCGCCTGCAGTGCCCATATCGAGATCGTTGTTATTCAAATGTCGTTGATTAAAGGGCGTGAAGTAATCGGTAGCGCGGATCACCCTCCTTTGGTTGAGCGCGGCAGCGGCAATCTTGATCGCGCTGTCGCCATAGTCGAGACCGCGCGTATTCGCGTCAAAGGTGCCGTTTCCGCTGACAAAGTAAATCGCATTCGTCGAGTCGGCCGCGACTCCATTGCCGCCCTGCCAGATTCCGCCATCGCTCCCGTGCGGCGTGTCGATATACATCGTCGAGAGCGCGAGAGTCAGGGCGTCGAAGCCCAGCACCCAGCCATGGTAAGGGCCATTGTCGCCGTGCGATGCAAACGCAACGTAAATCTTCCCGCCCACCTCGGCGAGCGCCGGGCGCTGGTTCTCGCGCAGCGCGTTGAACGGAATACGGCCGCTGGGCAAGTGACCAGCCCCGCTGCCCGCGACTTTGGATGCGATCACTCGCGGCGAGCCGGCTCGCTCGCTCCCCGTCGTGATATCGAGTGCATGGATCTGCTGAAAGTAGCGCCCGTTATCCTTGATTTTAGTCACTACGTATAGCGTTCCTGATGGATCGATAACGGGTGTGCCAGTGATCCCGATTTCAGGCACTATGTCCGTGGAATCGACATCGGCGGAGGGCACCGTTGAGATGCCCGCCGCCGGGTTGATAAAGCTCGTATGCCAAAGCGGTTGGGTGTTGAGACCGTCCGCGTCGAAGGCGTAAACGCTGTCGTGCTCGGTGGCGACATAGACTACGTTGTGGACGCCAAGGAGCGGAATCGAAACGCCGGGAACGTACAGCGGCTGGGCATAGATATAGCCATCGACGGGATAGCTGAAGAGTTTTCCAAAGGTCGTAATATTCACGTTGGCCGGAGTCAACGTCGTCTCTGACGGATTCAGGCTGCTGCGCGCGTTATCATTGTGGTAAGTGAAGACGCCTTGAAAGGCCGGTGGACTGGTGGTGTTCGGGCCCGCGGCTTTGGAAGCAGGAATTGTCGGCGAAATTGTCAATAGAGCCGCAATCAGCAGCGCCGGTTTCGTCCAGCGCGGTATTCGTAACAGCACGGATTTGATTCGGGGCAACTCTGTTCGGTCTTCTTTTAGTGTCATTTCAATTTCGGACGATAATACAGAATGTACAATCAACATATATCCCGGGTTTAAATGCGATCCTGAATGCGCAGCACCGCGGATACGATCGGTGGAAAATCATTGCAAAGGTCACCGGCGCCATCCCGTCGACGAGGCCGCATCGCTCTTTGGATAACGACGCTGGCGAGCGTCGCGGCGATACTGACGTTCGGCACCTCGCTTTTCTCAATCACGCGGACCAGCGCGACGCTCGATCCGTGGTTGGCGCGGCTCGCCCCCGGGCTCGGCGCGGACGGCATTTACAATCTTCAAGTCTTTGTCCGCCGCAGTGCTCACTTTGCCGAGTATGCGATTCTGTTCCTGTTCTTGAACTTTGGTCCCTTGCGCGGGCGGCCGGTAATCGCGTTCATCGTCTGTGTCGGATGCGCGTCGTTGGACGAAGCGCTGCAAACTCTCCGGCCCACGCGCAGCGGCACAATCTTCGACGTGGCGTTGGATTCAAGCGGCGCGGCGACCATGCTCGCGCTCGCGATGCCGTATTGGGATCGCCAGCGATACCTGCACCAAACGGCCTCGCCGCATTAACGGGGGCCGCGATGCAGGATGCCCTCGGCCTCGAGGCGCCGCACGCGCTCGACGGAATAGCCCAGACAATCGCGCAGAATCTCCTCGTTATGCTCGCCCAGCGTCGGCGCGTCCAGCTCCAACTGTCCGGGAAATTTCGAAAACCGCAGCGGGAAGCCCGGTATGTCGAAATCGTCCATGAAACGATCGTGGACCGTCCGCACCGTCCCGCGCTCGCGCATATGCGGATGATTGATCACTTCTTCGACCGTCAGTATGGGCGCGTACGGCAAGCGATGCTCCTCCAGTCGCCGGTAAACTTCCTCGTCGCCTTCTACCGAATCGAGCCATCCCTGCACGATGTCGTTGAGGATTCCCAGGTTTTTCGCGCGCGCCGGAATGTCGATGAAGCGCGGGTCCTCGATCAATTCCGCCTTGCCCATCGCTTTGCAGAACTCCGGCCACATGTGCTGGATGCCGCCGACGATGAAAATGTAGTGATCCTTGCCCTTGTAAATTCCGACGGGTGCCACCAGATAATGGAACGAACCGGCGCGCCGCGGGCGCATCGCCCCCTTGCTCGCACTCAGCACCTGCACGTTGACTTCGTGGTAACTGAAATAGCAGTCGAGTAGCGACGTCTCCACGAATTGACCTTCTCCGGTGCGCTCGCGATAAAGCAGGGCGGAAGTGATCGCGCTGAGCGCCGCGATACCCGTGCTGACATCGCCGATTCCGAGTTGCGGAAACACCGGCGCCTTGTCGGGATCGCCGATCATATCGAGCACGCCCGCATAAGCCGCTCCGATATAGTCGAAGCCCGGGCGATTGGCGAGCGGGCCGGTCTGGCCCATCGCGGAAATCGAACACATCACGACTCGCGGATTGATCGCGCTAACGGTCTGGTAATCGAGCCCGAGGCGTCCGATCACGCCCGGCGAGAAATTCTCGACCATCACGTCCACCGTCCGCACCAGGTCCTTCAGAATTTCGAGGCAGCCCGGTTTGCGAACGTCGAGGCAGAGGCTTTTCTTCCCCCGATTTTGCTGGATGTAGTACGCGCTGCGCCCATCATGCATATACGGCAGGCCGCGTGAGAAATCGCCAATCGGCGCGATTTCGACCTTGATAATTTCCGCGCCCATCTCGGCCATCATCCGCGTGACCGTCGGCCCGGCGAGGAACTGCGTGAAATCGAGAACCTTGTAACCGTCCAGAACGTGCTTCGGTTTGTCGGACATTGGACGCTCCTTCCAAAAACGAGTTCGCCAGATTTCACACGCTCATCGAACGAGCGCAAGCGAATCGCAAGTTCGGGCCGCCACAGCGCGTGCTTGATAAAGTCGGGCGCGTTGTGGTGCAATCGCGCTTCATCACAAATGCCCGGTAATTCACCAATGGCACGGGCGTTACGGAGACGACGATGGCTGAGAATTTGAGAAGCAGGATTGTGACGCAAGGGGTACAGCGCTCGCCCAACCGCGCAATGTTGCGCGCGGTCGGCTTTGGCGATGACGATTTCGAAAAGGCCATCATCGGCGTCGCCAACGGCTACAGCACCATCACCCCCTGCAATTCCGGCCTCAACGTTCTCGCCCACCGCGCCGACGCCGCCATCAAACGAGGCGGGTGCGATGCCGCAGATGTTCGGCACCATCACCGTCAGCGACGGCATCTCGATGGGCACCGAGGGCATGAAGTATTCGCTGGTCTCGCGCGAGGTCATCGCTGATTCGATCGAAACCGCGTGCAACGGCGAGAGCATGGACGGCGTCGTGGTCGTCGGCGGCTGCGACAAGAACATGCCCGGCGCGATGATCGCGATCGCGCGCATGAATATTCCCTCGATCTTCGTTTATGGCGGCACCATCAAGCCGGGTCATCTACAATGGCCGCGACCTGACCATCGTCAGTGCGTTCGAAGCGGTGGGCCAATTCAGCGCGCACAAGATCGACGAAAAGGAACTGATCGAAGTCGAGCGGCGCGCCTGTCCCGGCGCCGGATCCTGCGGCGGCATGTACACCGCCAACACCATGTCGTCGGCGATCGAGGCGATGGGCATGAGCCTGCCGTTTTCCTCCACCATGGCCGCCGAGGACGCCGAGAAGGCCGACAGCGCGGCCAAGTCCGCAGAGGCGGTGGTGAACGCGATCGCACCACGCAATTGCTCCCGCGCCAGATCATGACGCGCAAGGCGTTCGAAAATGCGATCGCCGTCGTCATGGCGGTCGGCGGTTCGACCAACGCAGTGCTGCATCTCCTCGCGATCGCGCACGCCGCCGAAGTGCCGCTCAAGATCGACGACTTCGAGGTCATCCGGCAGAAGGTTCCCGGTGCTGTGCGATCTGAAGCCGTCCGGACAGTACGTCGCGACCGATCTCCATCGCGTCGGCGGCATCCCGCAGGTGATGAAGATGCTGCTCATCCATGGCCTGCTTCACGGCGATGCGATGACGATCACGGGCCGCACGATCGCCCAGAACCTCGCCGAGACTCCCGGACGCGCCGCGCAAGGACCAGCCGGTTATCCGCCAGTGGGAGTCGCCGATGTATGCGCAGGGCCACCTCGCCATCCTTAAGGGCAATCTCGCCCCCGAGGGCTGTGTCGCGAAGGTCACCGGCATCAAGCATCACGAGATCACCGGGCCGGCGCGCGTGTTCGAACGCGAAGAGGACAGCCTCGACGCGATCCTCGCCGGCAAGATCAAGGCCGGCGACATCCTGGTGATTCGTTACGAAGGGCCCAAGGGCGGCCCTGGCATGCGCGAGATGCTCTCGCCGACCTCGGCGATTATCGGGGCCGGGCTTGGCGACTCCGTCGGATTGATCACGGACGGCCGTTTTTCCGGCGGCACGTACGGCTTGGTGGTCGGCCACGTCGCGCCCGAGGCGCAGGTCGGCGGACTGATCGCGCTCGTACACGAGGGTGACTCGATCACGATCGACGCGGACAAGCGGGTGCTGAATCTGAATGTGCCGGAGGCCGAAATCACTCGTCGCCGCGCTGCATGGACGCCGCCCAAGCCGCGCTATACGCGGGGAGTGCTTGCGAAATACGCCGCGCAGGTCTCGACCAGCAGCCTCGGCGCCGTCACCGACTAACCCGCGGTTCGTCGCCGGAATACGCCATCCATACCCTTGGATGACGTCGCGCGCCGGTCACCGATCTTCGCTGACCGGCGGCTCCCTCAATGACTGGCGCTCGCCGCGCGCTTTTCGATCTCTTCCGGCGACAAGTCTTCTTTGTGCGTCGAGATCCACCACGTATGTCCGAACGGATCCTCGATTCCACCAATCCGATCGCCATAGAACTGATCGGCTACAGCGCGCTTTTCCGTTGCCCCGGCGGCGATCGCTCGCTGGAACACGGCATCGACGTCCTCGACATAAAGATGAACGCTCACCGGCGACCCTCCGAGTGTCTTCGGGCCACGCACGCCCATCTCGGGGAATTCGTCGGCCAGCATGATGATCGAGTCGCCAATCTGGAGTTCAGCGTGGCCGACTCTTCCGTCAGGCTGCATGATGCGCATCCGTTCGGTGGCCGAAAAGGCCTTCTTGTAAAATTCGATTGCCTGCCCCGCGCCCTTTGCGCACAGATACGGCGTCACCGAATGGTATCCTTCAGGAATCGGTTTGACTGCCATCGGTCGAACCTCCTTCACGATTTAACTCAGTCTAACATCCGGAAGTTTCGCCGTCACCGATGGGAAAGACTGCATAGAATGCTTTCGTTTGACCGGGCCGGCCGCGATCGCGGCCGGCCCTGCTTCATGGCATTCAGATATTCGCTCTCAGTCCTGCATTATGGCTCTCCGGGAAGCGGCGGAAACAAAGGCGGCGGAATGCGCGCCTGGGTTGCTGCCTCGAATGCTTCTGCCACGTGTAACAGCGTGGGTTCGTTGAAGGGCGCCCCTTGCAACAGGATCCCATATGGGAGCGTGGCCGATACTTTCACCAGCACGGTCGGAGCAGCGCGCGTGCGGTCATACGAGACCGTGGTGAAGCCCGCCGGCACGGTAAGCTCCGGGATACCATTGGCGCCGAGCGTCGAATAGCCATTGTTCGGCCGACCATGGATGCTCGGTTCGGTCACCCCCGTAAGAACATACGGCGGTATCGTGGTGGTGGGTGCCATGATCACATCGAGGTTGTGCTTGGCGAGTTCCTGAAGCACGATTTGCTTTAGCGTGAAGCGCCGGACTTCCTTCGCTGCCGTGTTCAGCACCGTGACCGACGCGGCACTGGTCAAGCTGCCTTGTTGCGAGACGCCAAAGTTTGGATCGACCCAGAAGTTTGACTTGGTCGCCAAGTCGCGGATGGTCTGGATGTTCGAATCGCCCCGATTCCGCAAATATCGGCCGAGGACGTAAGTCAGTTCTCCGGTTGATGATCCATTCGAAGGTAGCGAACGGATATTGGGCGCGTCGGGACCCGTCGGAAAGAGCGAAATATCGAACCACAGATTGAGCAGCCCCGGGATCGAGGTGTCGATTCCTTTGGTCGCTGCTGCCGCTGGCTCAAGGTACGGGTAAAGCTGCGGGATCACATCGTCAAACAGATTATTCCCCGCACCCGGATCTATAATCGTCGCGCCAAGATTCTTGAACTCCTGGATCACGTTTTCAAACAGATCGACCGACTCCTGATCGGACGGGGTCCAGGCCACGTCCCATTCGCGCAGCACTCCGATCCGTATGCCGCTAAGCGGCGGTCCGCCCTTAAACGACGAGGGATCTGTAAATGTAGAGTACGTTTGCGACGGCAACTGTCCCACACTGAACGCCGTTAGTTCGTCGCTGGGATCGTAGCCCGCGATGGCGTCCAGGATCTTTGCCGTGTCGCGCACGTTGCGACAGATGGGGCCGACGCGATCGTTGAACAACGAGGCCTGGATCATTCCGGTGCGTGGCACCAATTCCTGAGTCGGGGCCAAGCCAACGTCTTCGCTCCAGTTGGCGGGGTGAATGATCGAACCGCCCGATTCTTCGCCGATCGCGTACATTACCATGTTGGTAGTAACCGCTAGCCCGGAGCCGGTACTCGAATGTCCGGCGCTGCGCGTACTGTCGTAAGCGTTGCATTCAACACCGCCCCACGAGCTGCGATCGTCGCCGGAGGCATATTCGCCCATGTTTGCTTTGGCCAGGATGATCGCGCCCGCCTGACGCAACCGCTGGACGAAGACTGAATCCTTGGGTGGCCGATCGTTCGTGTACGGGGCGTCAGCGCCACTGGTCGTGCGCATATCAAAAGTGTCGTATTCGTCCCTTGATCGCCATGGGGACGCAGAACAGCTGCGGCATCTTACCGGTCTGGTTAAATGATGCGTCTTCGGCGGCGGCCGTCTCGAGCGCATCAGGCATGTTCGGATCGTCATCGACGAGGTCGGTCTGACTGCGAGCGTGATGCGTGTCAAAGCCTAGCGCGATACGATTCGCCGGCCGCAGATTCAACGTCATCAAGGCGTTGACTTGCCCGGCGTCAGGAATGAGCGTCACTGCGCCCAGCTGTCCGGCGTAAGTCCCCGGTGAGACGCACGCTCCGTTGTAAGCCTTGATCCGCGCGAGATAAAGCTGCACGAGCTGAGTACAGGTCAGTTGATGAGTTTTGATCGCGAATTGTACGTCATCGATAGTAGCATCGAGTAAATGGAATTTTGAAGGCGGCGATGCTGCGAAGGACGGACGTGAACTGACCATTTCGCAAAAACTCAGTACTAGGAGCGTAAGGCGCAACCCGGCGCCCGGCCCGGTCGGGCCGCAAAAACGACTACTCATATAATGTGCTCCTCCCAGAGCAAATGGAGATGAGCCTCCCCATGAGCAAAAGCTATACCCGTTGACTATCCTGGCGATGATAGTGAGTTGGAGTTCGCAGAACTAATTTATGGTGATTGCACGGGGGATTATCTTGGTGTTTTGGTGCCCTGAATACAGGCCACGTCCTGCTGATTACTTCAGCAGCTATCGAATAGAAAGGCTGCTAAAGGAGCGACCGCAGCATCGGGCTGTGAGGACAACGCGGATAGTTGTAACATTGAGATCGGAGCGGCCGCGTCCGGAATGGCCGCCACCAAAGCGAGTCTGCGAGGTGCGTCAAAGTTTCCGGAATAGGCGGTAACGTGAAAGCGGGAGAGGAATTCTTCAACTTCCACAACCACGACATCGTGCGCGTCGCCGTGGGCATCCCGACGGTGCGCGTCGCCGACCCCGCCTACAACGCGGATCAGACCCTCGCGCTGATGCGCGAGGCGGTCGATCGCAAGGCGATCGTCGTCCTCTTCCCGGAACTCGGGCTGCTCGGCTACACCTGCGACGACCTGTTTCATCAGCGTGCGTTGCTCGACGGATGCCGCGAGGCTCTCGGTAAAATCCTCGCGGCGTCGGCGACCTGGCCGATCGTCGCGGCGATCGGCATGCCGCTCGAAGTCGACCATCTGCTCTACAACTGCGCGGTGATCATCAATCGCGGACGCATCCTCGGCGTGGTGCCGAAGACCTATCTGCCCAACTACCGCGAGTTCTACGAAATGCGCCAGTTCCAGCCCGGCGACGACGCGCTGCGCAACGAAATCGAACTTTGCGGGCAAGCCAACGTTCCGTTCGGCGCCGCGATTCTCTTTCGCGGTCGAGGAAATTCCGGCGCTCACGTTTCACGTCGAAATTTGCGAAGACCTGTGGGTGCCGATTCCGCCGTCGTCGTATGCGGCGCTCGCCGGCGCGACCGTGCTGCTGAATCTTTCGGCCTCGAAGATCACTGTCGGCAAGGCCGATTACCGGCGCGACGCTGGTCGAAAATCAGTCGGCGCGATGCATGGCGGCGTATCTCTACTCGGCGCCGGTGCGGGCGAATCGACCACCGACCTCGCGTGGGATGGGCAGGGGCTGATTTGCGAAAACGGCAACCTGCTCGCCGAATCGCGAGCGCTTCGCCTCGAGCCGCAACTCATCTGCTCCGAGATCGATCTCGAACGCCTCTCGCAGGAGCGGATGCGTCAGACCAGCTTCGGCTAGTCGGTTCGTCAACATCGCGACGCGCTGACCGGCTTTCGCACCGTCACATTCTCCGCCGAGCCGCGCGCGCGCGGCCGGATGCTGCCCGAGCGCCGGTACGAGCGTTTCCCCTACGTGCCGTCGAACCCGGCGCGGCGCGACGAGCGATGCTCCGAGGTTTACGAAATCCAGGTGCAAGGGCTGGCGACGCGGCCTGCGGGCGACCGGCATCAAGCGCGTCGTGATTGGAGTGTCGGGCGGCCTCGATTCGACCCACGCGCTGCTGGTGTGCGCGCAGGCGATGGATCGGCTCGGCTATCCGCGCACCAACATCCTCGGCTACACGATGCCGGGATTTGCGACCTGGCGCGCACGCTCGAGCAGGCGCGCCGCCTGATGGCGGCGATCGGATGCACGCGCACGAACTCGACATCCGGCCGAGCGCGCTTCAGATGCTCAAGGACATCGGTCATCCGTACACCGAGGGGCGCGAGCTTTACGACATCACCTTCGAGAACGTGCAGGCGGGCGAGCGCACCAGCCATCTGTTCCGCCTCGCCAACCTCAACGACGCGATTGTCGTCGGCACCGGCGATCTGAGCGAGCTGGCGCTCGGATGGTGCACCTACGGCGTCGGCGACCAGATGTCGCACTAGCAATCAACGCCAGCGTCCCCAAGACGCTCATTCAGCATCTCATCCGATGGGTCGCCGACACGGATCGGTTCGGTGCGCAGGCGAGCGCCACGCTGATCGAAATCCTGGCCACGCCGATCAGCCCCGAACTGGTGCCCGCGGACGCCGGCGAACCCGAGCAGGACACCGAGGCGATGATCGGCCCGTACGAATTGCAGGACTTCAACCTCTACTTTACGTTGCGCTTCGGCTATCCGCCGGCCAAGATCGCGTTCCTGGCATAGTCGGCGTGGCACGATCGCACGCGCGGCGCATGGCCCGATATCCCCGTGGAAAAACGCAATCAGTACGACCTCGCCGAGATCAAAGCGCATCTGCGCACGTTTCTTTACCGCTTCTTCCAGACCAGCCAGTTCAAGCGCAGCGCGTTCCCAATGCGCCCAAGGTCGGCTCCGGCGGATCGCTTTCGCCGCGCGGCGACTGTCGCGCGCCCAGCGACGGCGAGGCGGCCGCGTGGCTGACACAGCTCGACCTCGTCCCCGACGGGGACGTTTAGGTTCGCAGGCTTCAGTCCTTTTCAATGGCCGCGCGTGGCGGGCGCGATCGATTTAAATCGATCACCGCGTCGGCCAGCTGTCGGCTGAGGTCACTCAAATCTGCACTGAGCGCCGTCGCTGCACCTTCCATCCCGCCACTGGCGCTCTCGGCGAAATTCGCCTGGCGCGACAGCAATACCCTGCCGTCGCGGCCGTCGCGGATGATCCAGCTCGCCGCTAATTGCGTACCACCCGATGCGTCCCGCTCGAAATGTTCAACCGTTACTTCAATTCTGTAGTCGAGCGCCGTCGAAAGGTCCCATGGAAACGGCATTACCTGGTCGGTGCCAAGCAGAGTCGCCAGATCTCGTGCGAGCACCCGGCGGAAGCTCTCGTCGAGCGGTTCCGCCCATCGATCGGCCGCCGACAGCTCCACCCGATTCGATGCGACGCGCGTGACGACCTCGGCATGCGCGAGATAGTCGGGCAGCTTCACCGGACCTAGTCCAATCGCGAGATGGCCAAGGGACTGCACCGGCGTCGTCGAATCCGCGCTTGTGATCGCGGTCAGTACATAAAACTTGGTGGGGTCAGGCCGCGGCGACAGGAATGAACATCCGGCCGCCAGGGCAATCGACCACGTCGCAAGGAGCGTTGCGCACTTGCGGCCCTTCACTGCGCGCCTTTGTAAGAGCGGCCGCGGATCAGCGAATCGGGATTACGCTCGATGTATTCCGCCAGTTGACGAATCGCGCGCGACGCCTCGGAAATATCGACCAGCGTGTGATTGGCCTGGTAGAGCAGCGGCGCGTCGGGCCGCAAAGCATTGTCGAGTCTCGCGATCGTCGCCTGGGTCTCCTTCAGGGTCGCATCCGCATCGCGCGCTACCGCTCGCACATTGCGGCCCATCGGACCTATCTGATCGTCGAGGTGCAGGGACAGCGTGCGAATCGTCTCCGAGGTCTGGTTCAAGCTCTCTCCAGTCTCCCGCATCGAAACGATCGCGGCCTTCAAGTCGGAGGAATCGGCGAGGTCGCGGACCGCCGCCATGGTCTGTGTCGCGGTGACGACGAGTTGGTCGAGCTGGACCTTGTCGAGCTGGTTGATCAGTTTGAGTGCGACTTGCTGGGCCTGCTCGAACGGATTCGGCAGAGTCGGGATCTCGGTGTAATGGGAATTCTGGTCGGTCGCATAATGGGCTGGACTGCCCGGATGCATATCGAGATCGATATAGAGCAGGCCGGTCAGGAGGCTTTCGGTCGCCAATTGGGCGCGCAGTCCGCGGCTGATCGCGAGCTGCATACCGGCGGGATTGCCGACATTGACGTATGTGGCGCCGCGCTTCAGGATGCGGCCTTCGTCCAGTTCAATCAGCACCGGTATTTTGACGACGCTGGTACTACCCACCGTTGCCGGTCCGCTGGCGGCGTTGAGGCTCAGTAGAATCTGTTTGACTTCGCCGATCGCGACGCCCTTGAACTTGACCGCCGCACCGACTGTCAGGCCGTTGACGTTGCCCTCAAAAAAACAGACGAACTCGTGGGTTTGCCGGAAGAGTTTTCCCGAGCCAAGCAGCGCAACCCCTGCCACGGCGAGCGCTATCGCGCCGATCACGAATGCCCCCACGTAAAAGGGATTTGCTCGTTTAGCCATTTGCCTTCTCCGAGTTTGCACCCGCTTTTCCGCGTGTCAGAAATTCCTTGACCCGCGCTTCCTTCGTGTGAGCGAGCATTTCGTGCGGATCACCAGTGGCAATCATCGTGTGAGTTTTCCCGTCGAGAAAGACGCTGTTGTTCGCGATGGTGAAGATACTTGGCAGTTCATGGCTGACCACCACCACGGTTGCGCCGAGGCTGTCGCGCAACGCGAGGATAAGATCGTCCAGCAGGCGCGAGCTCACCGGGTCGAGGCCCGCCGAAGGCTCGTCGAAAAACAGGATGTCCGGATCGAGCGCGATCGCGCGCGCCAGTCCCGCGCGCTTTTGCATTCCGCCGCTGATCTGGCTCGGATAATAATCCTCGAAGCCTTTGAGGCCCACCAGCGCGAGCTTGAGCGCTGCGACCTCGCCGATCTCGCTCGGGCTCAGATCGGTGAATTCGCCCAAGCGGCAGGCCGATATTCTCGGCCAGCGTCATCGAGCTCCACAATGCGCCCGACTGGTAGAGCACGCCGAAGCGGCGCAGAATCGTCTCGCGCTGTTCGGGCGGCGCCTTCGTGAAGTTCATCTCATCGTAAAAGATTTCGCCGCGGGCCGGTTCGATCAGTCCGATCATGTGGCGCAGCAGGGTGCTCTTGCCGCATCCGGATCCGCCCATGATCACGAATACGTCGCCGCGGCTGCACGCGTGAAATTCAGATCGTGCATCACGACGAAGCTGCCGTACGCCATCGTGAGATCGCGCACTTCGATATGCGCGGCGCGATCCTCCGGCGCATCATTTCCCGCAGCCGCAGCCCCGCCTCCAGTCTCCCGCGTTGGCAATCTAATCGCGTCCTCGGATCACCATATTCTTCCACAATAGCGCCATCATCGATGCAGTCCTACGGGCTAAACTCAGTGAAGTCGCTCAAATTCCGAGGATGTTGAACAGAACGGCGAACATTCCGCAGGCCACTACGATCATCACGATCGCAACTCACCACCGCCGCCGTGGTCGCCTTGCCCACTGCCGCCGAACTGTTGCCGCACTCGAAGCCTTGATAACAGCCCGCCAGCGCAATCAAAACGCCATATACAGCGCTTTTGACCAGCCCGCCGATCAGCGCGACCATCGTCACCGCGCGTATGGTTTCGTGCAGATACGAAGGCAGCGAAAGTCCGAGCACCGCCACGCCCACGGTCGCGCCGCCGAGAATTCCAACGAAGTCGGAGTAGAGGCACAACAGCGGCATCATCAGGATCAGCGCGATCATACGCGGCAGCACGAGGAATTCCATCGGCGAAATACCCATCGTGGTCAACGCGTCGATCTCCTGCGTCACCTTCATGCTGCCGAGTTGCGCCGCGAACGCCGCACCGGTGCGTCCCGCCATGATGATCGCCGTCATCATCGCACCCATCTCGCGCACCATTCCGATCCCGACCAGTCGGCGACGTAGATCGCCGCGCCAAACTGCCGAGCTGGACGGCGCCCATGAATGCCAGGATCACGCCGACCAGGTAACTGATCAACGAAACGATCCCGAGCGCGTTGGCGCCGCATGGCTGGATTACTTCGAGCAGGTCCGACCGCCGATAGCGCGAGCGACCCCTCACAAAACTGAGCGAGCGCCATGCGAACCATCCCGACGAACTCGACGAACTTCCCGCACCGAGTCGCCTCGCGATCATCGCGGCGCCGAAACGCGACGCCAACGACGATCGGGCGCGTCCCGACCTTCGCATCTGGTTTTCAGGTACGGTCTCGGCCAGCTCGATCAGGCGCGTCGAGACCGGCCGGCACGCTCGCCCGATCGAACGTGATTTTTTGCTCAAGGCAGAGATCGTCGAGTCCGATCAGGAAACTGATCAGGCTGCTGTCCCACTTCTTTAAGATCACTGGTATCGATCGAGACGCGTTGCGGACGTCCGCCCGTCGTCAGTGCCGCCTTCGACCGACTTCGCCGTGACGGCATCCCGTGCTGCAGATGCCAGACGCCGGAGACTCGCACCACGATGCTGCCGTCGGTGCCGCGAACGAGGTCCACCTGATGGCCCGTGGATGGCGGCCGCGCTTCGTCGTGTATCGGCGGCAGCATTGCCAGTTGCGCTCATGCCTCCAGCTTCAGCCCGCGACGTCGCCCTGGTAATGCCATTGTGCGAGGCGCGCGCTCAACGTCTCCGCCCAGTAATCAATCGCCGCATTCGCATCGCACCCATTGCCATTGCGCCGGCCGTTTTGCGAACCGCCGCCGACCCGGCGATCCACCCAGGCCAACAGCTGCACCCCGGTAACCGAATCCGTCACCTCGCCTTCACTCTCGGCCGCGCCCGTGAACGAATAAGCGCCGTTTGATAATTGCTTGACCCCCTCGAGCAGCTGTCGCCGGCGGCGTCGTGGCCGACACCGTATGCATCCCGGTGGGCGCGCTGCCCGAATCGATCACAGTGATCCGCAAGCGCATCACGCCCGGCCCCGGCTGATCGACGATCTTGAAGTCGCGCCCGAGATGCTGCTTCAGCACCTCGTACATATATTGGCTCAATACGAATTGATCTTCCGGCGAGATATCCAGCGTCATGTCGCCGCACCACAAGCGTCACCGGCTCTATAATGATACTCCCGTACCGCGACGACTCTGCGTCCACATCCTGGTAGTAAAGCAGCTCGCTGCCCTCCGGCCCCTGCTTTCATCTGCGTCTGATCGGCGAGAACCGCAGGCCGTGGCCGCATCACCTCGGCCTGATTCGGAACCAACGGCTCGTCGATCGAGCAACCGGCCATCGCCACGCTGAGGATTATCGCCGCTATCCAGCCGCTCAACGGTTTCTCCATGCTTCTATTCGTCGCATCCGCCCGCCCTACGGAAGTGTATGCATTTGCACGGTTCTCGCTCAACGCGCTTATCGGAATATTTCCTCCACCCTCGACCCGTTGTCGCGGCATCCAAGCTCGCGACGCTAGTTCTCTCACTCCGCTGAATTTCGATTCCGTCTAACGCCTCTCGCTTAGTCCATTCCCTGCTCAACCTTCCCCGAGCATCGCGAGCGTCGATCGATAACTTGCCCAACGGGAAGTGTGAAACCTTCACAAGGTTTCAGAAAGAAATATAGGTTCTTTGTTCCTCGACAACTCCTCCTTCTCCCTACGCCGCCTTCGCGAAACCGAGCTGACTCCGCACCATCACGAAATGCGCAATCGCCGACCGCGTGATCAGCCCCACCAGCTTGTCCTGCTCCATCACCAGCAGCCGCGCGCTGTTGCTCTCCGACATCTGCCGCAATGCGTTCGACGCCGGCGCATCGGGTGCGATTACGATGGCATCGGATCGATCGGCCGCATGATCTCGCTGATATGTTTGCTCCCGCGCTCTTCGACCGGGCAGTCGCGCACCTGGCTGAGTGAAACCACGCCGGCGACGTGCTCCCGCTCATCACCGGATAGCCGCCATGGCCATGGCTCATGAAATGGTCCTGGATCGCCGACGAGACCGAGTTGACCGCGTCGATCGTGATTGGGTCGCGCGCCATCAGTTCTCTTACTTGAACGCTGCCGAGCACCTGCTCGATCACGAGCCCCTGGTAACTCGATGAGGCTGCGCCCTTGAGGAACAGCGCGATAAAGATCAGCCACAACCCGCCAATCAACGAGCCTGAGAATATCTCGAGCGCGCCGAGGAAAATCAGCCCGTATGCGACTCCCTTGCCCCCACTGCGAGGCGCGTGCCGTCGCAGCGCGAAAATCGCCGGTCCGTCCCCAGATAATCGCCCTTAGAATGCGTCCGCCGTCGAGTGGAAATCCCGGCAACAGGTTGAACAAGCCCAGCGCGAAATTGATGAAGCCGAGGTATTCGAACACCGACGCCCACATCGGATACGACGCGCTCAGATGCAGAATTCGCGGTATCGACAGGAAGATCGCGCCGAGTACGAAACTCGTCAACGGGCCCACCGCCGCGATTCTCAATTCATCGCGAGCGCTCGTCGGTTCGTGTCCGAGATGGGCCATGCCGCCGAAGATGAACAACGAGATCCGCTCGACTGGCTGGCCGAGGCGATTCGCGACGATCGCATGCGACAGTTCGTGCGTCACGATCGACAGAAAGAACAGCAACGTCCCGACCAGTCCGACTATCCAGTATTCGCCGCGCGGATAGCCCGGATGGAGCGATGGAAAGTAGCCCGCCGACAGGCTCCAGAGCACCAGCGCGAAAATGACTAGCCAGGAATAGTCGATCGCAATCTGGACTCCGGCCACCTTGAACAGATCGATTTCCTGCCGATTCTTCGCTTCCA